>JAFLTT010000009.1 GCA_022509165.1 Muribaculaceae bacterium | reverse complement strand
CGGCAGGCTGGCATTGCTGCCAGCCCCCGCTGCCCCTCGACTTGCATGTGTTAAGCCTGCCGCTAGCGTTCATCCTGAGCCAGGATCAAACTCTCCGCTGTTATCTATCTTTTCAGATCTCTTTTTTCAGTTTGTCTGTCCGGCCGTCTCTCCAGGATATCGACGGGAAACTTGTATTATATACATAACCTTGTTTCCCTATTTCTTGCTGCTCCGGCAATCCCGTCTTATGCGGAATCGCCTGTCCTGTGGCATCATTTCATTGTTCTCTTAGTCCGCTAAAAAATCCCGGGACTATTCGTTCCGGGCGCTTTTAGCAGTGCAAAATTACATCTCTCAACAGCATTTTGCAACATATGGTTCTTCTATAATCCCCCAGACGTTATCTTTGACAACCTAAATCCCTGATTATCCGCAGAATCAAAAAGTGTTAAAAAATGTATTGAAATATTAATTGAGGTGGGAGAATCAATATAATCTTCTCTTTTTTGATAATTCCTTAATTGAGACTTATTCTTCAAGTAAGGTTAATGCTGAGAGCATCTACCCCACATAAATATTAGAAAAGATCTGATCTATTATGTAGCCCAGATAGCAACTCACCAATACACCACCTTCCCAACGGTCGATAACTTTGTCTCCGAACTGGCGACCAAATATCCAAAACAATATTGAAGCTACGGTCATAATCAGCAGATCCAGATATCCTATGCTCCCAAAGGGCAATGGCTTAATGGTAGCCGTGATTCCTAATACCATGAAGATATTGAAAATATTGCTGCCAATCACATTTCCTACTGCAATACCAGGCTTTCCTTTTACTGCCGAAATTATGGAGGTAGCAAGTTCCGGCAACGAACTTCCAGCTGCCACTATAGTAAGTCCGATGAGAGCTTCGCTCATTCCCAAAGACGACGCTATTCCTGACGCTCCGGCCACAAACCTGTCTCCACCAAAAACCAATGCACCCAACCCTAATATTACCAAGCCTATGGCTTTCCATATGTTCATCTCAGAAATAGCTGAGGCTTGTACTGCCGAAGGATCGTCGGATGAAGCAGTTTTTGCCTGAGAAAAGGTATATCTCATAAATATTAGAAAGAACAGGAAGAGAAGAATCCCTTCCGGCCTAATTATCTCAGGCTTACCCGGTACTCCTAATAATGGGGCGCAACCTATAGCGAGTAAGGCGATGGAGGAAAGTATTACAAAGGGAATCTGAGTATTGAGAACAGATCTTTCGATCTTTATGGGGTGGATTAGAGCTACGATACCTATGATAACGAATATATTGAAAATATTGCTTCCCACCACATTGCCTATGGCCAGTGGAGCACTCCCTTTCAATGCGGAAATTATACCTATGGAAAGTTCGGGAGTTGAAGTGCCGAATGCCACAACCGTCAGACCTATGATAAGGTCGCTTACTCCCCATTTCTTGGCTATGGCAGAAGCGCCGTCAGTGAGCCAGTTGGCCCCGCCTAAAATCAACAATAATCCCAATATAAGCCAAACAATATCCATATTCTTCAATAGATGGTGCCGTTCTTACGGCGTTCGAGTAGTGTTCCTGAAATCTTATTCATATATTTTTTCACTCATCATAGCAGGCAGGTGTACCCTCCCACCATAGCTACAGCATTAGTAGTCAATTCGGTGGTGGATAGATTTTGTATTTTTATTCTTCTAACAACCATTGCCAAACTGGTAAGACATCAATCTTTTTTTCTTCATCTAAGATTATCTCATCCTTTTCATCCCTGGTAATTATCAACATTTTATTCAAAGGATGCTTTTCATGAAGTAGTTTCAATCCTTTCACTTCCCTCTCAATAACACTTGATTCTCTCAAGGAATAAGTCACCTGAATTCCCAGTCCCTGGGAAGGAATGTAAAAATCTACCTCTTCATTCATCTTGAAATAATAAAGGTCATTTTCATATTTTCTATAAAGATGTATGGCACAAATATTTTCAAGTAAGGAAGTCTCGGCATTAAGCAGGAAAATATTCAGCAGGCCGTTGTCAATAAAATAATGTTTCTTCACGGTTTCCTTCTCAACAAATTTAGCCCGATAATTCTCTATGGAAAATATAAAACAGGAATCTCTCATATATTGCACATATTCCGAAACGGAAGTTACAGTCACGGAAGTGCCGGTACCCTTAATTATATTGGCTATCCTATTATAAGATGTGGGTTGTTTCACATTCTCGGCAAGCCGTTTCACAGTCATTCGCAATGCTTCCTCATTTCTTACCTTATTCCTAACAACCATATCACTAAAGAATATTCTTTCGAAAAGAGAATTCAACCACTTACGTTTATCCACATAATTAAGCACCTCCGGGAATCCTCCATATTCAAAATATTCCTTGAACAGACGCTCCACTTTGCCCCGTTGATTGCCATATTGCCAATGTTGTTTTAGATTCAAGCCTTTGGCAGATATAAACTCCTTAAATGAATATGGATAAACCATCAAAGTGAAAAATCGTCCACCTAAAACAGTTGCCACATCACGGCTTAACATTTTTGCATTACTGCCGGTTATATAAACACGATACTTTTCATTTACTAAACGTCGTGCAAAATGATCCCACCCTTCTATATTCTGTATCTCGTCAAAAAATAAAATGGGTCTCTCATCAGATAAAGATTCGTATGCCTGCAAAAGTAGATCGAAATCCTCAGGCTTCATTCCAAACAGACGTTCGTCATCAAAATTGATAAAAACCAACCTTTTCAAAGGCACTCCTTGTTCAAGGAGTTTAAGTGCACGTTGATATAATATGTAGGATTTTCCTGCATGCCTCACACCTACCAACACATAGTTTCCCTTCTCTTCAAAATTGATATCCCTGGGGTGGAGGGCTATCTCTTCCAGAATTTCTTGATTCCTAATGATTATTTGACGAAATAATTCTTTTTGCATATAAGACAAATTTATACAAAAGTATAAAACTTATCCATTATATCAAACAATTATTTGACATTTTTATCCATTATATAAGATAAAAAAATAATAAATCTCTCTATCAATGTGATAATTCTGCCGCAGATATAATAAAATATTGCGGCATTTTTACCGTAATATTAAGATTCATTATTTTTCAATGTGTCAAGTCACTCTGGGATTATGTAGTCCCGTTTCCTTTTGAGGTTCGTCTTATACACCTAATACAATAGCAGGAGAGATATTAAGTTTTTGACTTATCTTGCGGCCAATCTTAAGTGTGGGCTCCGACTTTCCCGATAGGTAATCACAAATCCTTGAAGGGCTAACACCAAGTAGCTTGGCCAAACCCGCTTGCGATAATCCCATTTCATACATCCGTAGTTTAATCACTTCAATCAGAGTCGGAGTACCTACAGGATAATGTTCTTCATCGTAATCGGCCACGAGGTTGCCAAGCAGCTCAAGCTCCACCATGGCCGGGTCATCCTTCAGGGTGAGCCTCATAGTAAATCCTCATCGTCCCTTCCGATATTATCCTCATGCCCGAAAATTTAAACCGTTGCAAATTTACGAACAATGTTTTGTTTTTTAAAACTCCTCAATATGGTCATTTATAAAAAGTTAAATGAAAGAGCCGTGAGTAAAGAGTCATGGTGCCGATATTTTTTTATTAGTAATTTTTATTTGGAGCGTAAGGATGTTTTTATTAATTTGACGACGTTTTTATCTCAAACCCTCTAAAATCTAATATTACGATCTTAGATAATCGTGAAAAACTTTGTTCCAACAAAGTTATAATTTTTTTGGTTCTTCTGTTGTCGGCAGTTCAAGGATTGAACGCCGATAATGTGCAAAAGGAATCTCCTTTACGCGCTGAAAAAAGCGGTCTGCCTGCGACATGGGTAGTGCTTGACAGGCCGTCGGCTAAAGTGCGCGCGCGTTATCCTTATGGCGTGACATTTTTGAAAGATACGGATAGTGACACACTGATTGGAAATGTCGACACCGATATAGTGCCTATCATTTTCAAGCGCGACAAGACGGATGTCATTTTCCCAAACGAACCGTTAGACAGCATTGTGAGCGTTCTAAACCGAGTGATTCATGACCCGGAGGTAAATCTGCGATATGTATGGATTGCGGGCTCAGCTTCTCCGGAAGGCCCTGAAAAGCATAATGAATGGCTTGGGAAAACTCGCGCCAAACGGCTATATGACTATCTGATTGCCCACACAAGCCTTCCCGATTCACTCATACATGTGGAAAATTTAAAAGAGGACTGGCGAACCCCGTTGAGGCTGATAGAAAATGACGAATTCGACCATAAGGATAAAGTCATTGAGATATGGAGGTCGGAGGCGACCAACGCCCAGCGAAAGAAACAGATACAGGCAATAGATAATGGAGTGACGTGGGAATATCTGATAGACAAGCCGTTCCGACCTACCCGAAATGCCCGAATGGTGATAGTGTGCAATGCCAAGGATACGGTGGCTTTCTATCCCGTAGATTTGGAAAATTTGTTTGTCTGGCCCCTGGTACCACCCATTATGCCGGAGTTAGCGATGGAGATTACGCAGATTCAGCCTGCCATGCGTGGACAGTTTGTGGCCTTAAAAACCAATCTGGGTGCTTTAGGACTTCTTGTCGCCAATTTGGGCGTGGAGTTTTCCTTCGGCAACGGCTTCAGCCTTGATTTGCCATTCTACTATTCACCCTACGACATCACGGATAAATTCCGAGTAAGGATTTTGGGAACGCAACCTGAGCTGCGTTATTGGCTGAATCATGATTGGCCGGGTGAAGGACATTTCTTCGGATTGAATGGTACAGTGGCAGGTTTTGACGTATCGTTTCCTGGCAATTGGCGACGCTTCCAGGACCCCGAACATGCCCTTTGGGGTGTGGGTGTAAGTTACGGCTACGCATTGAATTTCGGACATAGCAAAGCATGGGGATTGGAGTTCAATATCGGAATCGGATATATGAACTACAAATATGACACATTTCGCAACGAATACAACGGGAAGCTGTTGAAAACATCTCCAACGCAAAATTATTGGGGCATAACGCGCTTAGGAATTAACCTTACTTACAAGTTTTGGCGCACTTCGGAGAAAAAGCGAAAGGGGGTGAAGCTATGAAAAGAAGCATGAAGAGATATGGCGCGTTTATGCTTTATATATTCATGCCTGCAGTGGCCATGATGCTATCGGGATGTCATAAAACCATCCATATTCACCCATGGGAAAGCAATGAAGAGGTCAGGCTCAGACTTCGTGTGATCAATGACGCTCCCAGGCTTGGCGCCATAATTGACTATACAATCAATCCTCCGGTGATAATATATAGCGACGAAGTGCCTGAAAAAGCCATGAGCCGGGCTCAGCAAACGTCTAATCCGAGTGATGACAGGTTTCCGTCACTGAAAAGCCGTGCCCACTCGCTGGCCGAAGCATTCGATGAGATAGCGCCCTATGAACTTGACGGCGACAATTGGGAGCTTCATCTAAAATATGAGATATATGCCGGGAGTTTTGACGATGTCAGAGCAGGGCGGTCGTTGATCCATGAAGATAAAGCCATTTTCCGGGCCGACCACTTTCATCCCGTGCATGACGTAGAGATAGAGCTGCCATTCGGAACGGTGACAGTAGTTGCGGTCGCACATATTGTACCTGCCGGTCATGACGCCGACTTTTTCTATGAAACCTCAACTTTGCATACGATAATTTCCAACCTCGATATGCGAAACGGTGAACATGACAACCTATACCGAGACTGTTTCGTGACGGCGCAGCAATTTCATACACAGCCTACCGGTATAGACGGAAATGTGCAATATCTCGAAGCTGTCATGACGCGACCTCAGGGACGATATATCGTTTTGGCGGATGATTACGAGGACTATCTTAGCATATCCAAATTGAGTATTGACGACACAAAAGGGAGCATCTATTATCCAAGTTATATCAACATAGCCTATTCTCTGCTTAGCAACCTCCCTGTGGCAAGCGGATCTAATTTCGGCTATGTTTCAGACCTACAGCTCATGCAAGCCGACGGCAAGCCCTATGTGTATCTTGGCGACGATTGGTCGTTCGTCAATGGCGACAGAAGCAATTTCAATGTAGACATATCTGTGAAAAATAGAAGTGACGATGCACTGATTTCCAACAGTCCGGGAGTTTTAGTGCCGATATTTCCAGATATGGTCACTTTGGTTGTGGGTCATTGGCTCACCGATAAGGCAGAGGGGGGCGGGGGAGTGAAGATTGACCCCGGCTTCACGGACGAGATAGTAATTCATTTCTGAAAAACATAATATATATATATTAATAATCACAACCATTGTAAATCTTTATTCCATCATGAAAAAGAAACTGACTTGGCTAATATCTGCACTCGTCGTAGGGTTAGCTTCTTGTTCCCAGGATTCCCTTCTTAACGAAGACGGACTCGGTAGTGAGATTATCACGACAATAGGCGTAAAGGCACCCGAAGCCATCGGCTCGCGCTCGGTGCCCGACGTTTTCGGTAACAATCCCCTCGCATGGAACGGCGAATCGGGCTACCCATCCATAGGCAACGTCGACCTTCAGAACCATCCTCTCTCCTACACCGTAGGCATTTATATCGGCAAGGAAACGGCCGGTCAAACTGTTTATTCACTCGTGGAAAAACAAGATAAGACAGGTGTTGCAAGCGATGAAGCTTATTTCAATTTCCGCCTGATAAAAGGGCAGACCTACAAAATCGTGGCATACGCCGATTTTGCATCTACAGCCAAGGACGACCTTGAGAATATCTCTTATAAAACCGATCTCAATAACGAGCTCGACGACGCTTTCTTCGTAAGCGAAGATTTTGTAGCCAAAGAACATGTCGCAGCCGTACTAAAGCGCCCCTTCGGTAAACTGCGCCTTATAGCCCACGACTTCAATACATTTACTGTAGGCGAAAAATTTGAGATTAAAGGGGTATCTGTTTCTTACAAAGGGCAACCCATGCTTGCCAGTGACACGTTCAACGCTCTCACCGGCGATTTCAACTATGACAATACAGAGGAAGGAGACCACACCTACAACAGCGCACCGGTTAGCTACGCATTGGAATATGACGCTACTGGAAAAGCATCGTACGCGGCTGTGTTCACCCATTATCTTCCCGCCAACTTCGGCGATGAAGATCTCTCCGGCACATATGCACCTGTAAATTCAGGCCTCGCCGTGCCTCAGTCGTGGTTCTATCCCTTTGAAGTGTCTGTAAACTACACCGACGAGAAAGGCGAAAATCCGCAAACACTCACTCGCAACTATGATATTGACATCCCCGTGAAACGGAACTGGCTCACCACTGTGGATGTGGAAAACTTCTGGACAGACAATAGCAATATCAAAGTGACAGTAGACCATCGCTTCGACGGCTTCATCAACGAAGAGCATCCTAAAGTAGAATACGTCTATAACGAAGACCAACTCCAGGCCTCAATCGAAAAATTCTATGGCGAAGGAGCTAAGGCCGGTAAAATCATCTTGGGATGCGATATTACAATGGACCATACCGATACTTTCGAAATTTGGGATGAAGAAGGCGATTTAACCATTACACTTGACCTGAACGGCAAAACAATCGAACAAAAGACCCCCGAAGCATATTCTGTACTTAATGTTGTTGGAGGCTATTACACAAATACCTTGATTATTGAAGACAGTAGCAAAGAGTCCACAGGAGCAATACTTTCCATAGATAAAGAGGCTTGTATAGGCACACAGACCATATGGGCCGAACATGGCGGAAAAGTCATCATTAATGGCGGAATTATCAAGTGTTGTGAAGACAACTCTGCAATTTATGCATGTGATGAACAGAAAGTTCTCGATAAATATGGATTCCCCGGTTGTGAAATAATTATCAATGGCGGCTGGATTGAAAACATCGACGGAACCCGTTACGCTGGTGATACTTACATGGAATATCTGCAAGATGCCCTTGTTAATATCAAAAACGATGAGGATGTCTCAGTTGTACACATAAACGGAGGGTCATACGTAGGTTTCGACCCGAGAAATGGCGACAACAAGTGTGGCAATAAGGTAAACCAATGGGTTGATGATGACCACTACGTAGTGGAAGAGACAATTAACGGCAATACTGTCTACACCGTTTTAGCAAAAGAAAATCCTTCATATTATTGATTTAATCACAATCTAACATAAACATAAAAGAGGGCGTGTCGGGGACAGACCGGCGCGCCCTCTCTGTGTTATTTTCCGGAAGAATATTTATAGAAGCATTTGTTTTTCCGGCTCCATTAGGTCCTGTAATAATAAATAATGTAGGAGGATTCATATTAATTTTTAGTAGGTGGTGCCGTAGTCGTGGCCGTCGAGGTTACGGTAGCCGATGGCTTCGGAGATACGGCGACTCAGAACCGGTGCGTTTACAGCGGCAGAAACGGCAGAGGCATAGTCATTCGAGGTTACTTCAGGAAGAGTCTGGACTGATTCAAGGTCAGCGATGGTACGGGCAAGACGCTGTATACGATCGAAGGCCCGAGCACAAGCATCTAATACGTGACGACGGATCTCAGCGGTACTTTCCGCAAGCGTGGTGTCAACCATATCATCGAAAGCAAAAGGTCATACCTCCACCTTTCATCGCCACGACATTAACAGACAGTTTGATGGTGGAATACTTTTTGAACAGGGCTCATGAAATAAAAGGCCAATAATTGTCAGGAGTTATTATTTGAAATTTTGATTCCGGATAAGTTTCTTTAAACAGCTTTGGTTCTTTAGCTTTAGAATTTTTATTCCATTTGAATTCATAAGCTGAAAGTTGCCCGTCTTCTTCCTCCACATAATCAATTTCCTGTTGAGAATGTGTTCTCCAAAAAAAGGATTGAGCATAATTTCTAAAGTAAGAATTTCTTTTGATCCTTTCACTGATCATTAGATTTTCCCACAATGCTCCCACATCATTACGAAGTTCCAGAGGAGCGAAATTTGAAATGATTGCATTTCTTATTCCATTGTCATAAAAATAGATTTTTTTCCCTTTTTGAATCTCATTTCTTAAATTCCTGCTATAGGAACTGAGTTTGAAGACCACGAAACTTTTCTCCAAAAGGTCAATATAATTTTCGACTGTCTGTTTGTCTGCCCCTACAATTTTTGACAATTCATTATAAGAGACTTCACTTCCCAATTGCAGAGCCAAAGCCCTGAGAAGTTTTTGTAGCATCTCAGGTTTTTTAATTCCACCATAAGATAAGATGTCTTTATAGAGATAATTATTGGTTATACCCATTAAGAGTCTCTTTGCATCTGACGGATCGGTCACTATTTCAGGATAGAGTCCATAAATCATACGGGATTCCAGTTGCTTTTGTTCATCCAGGCGAGATGTGGCATTAGCCAATTCCAATAGAGAAAAGGGATAAAGATTATATTCAAGAAGTCTTCCGGTTGCTGGTTCATATACCTTATCTCGGATACCCAAGGATGAAGATCCTGTAACAATTACTTTCACCGGTAATTTGAGGTCAGCAATTTTTTTAAGTGCCAAACCCACATTTTCGATTCTTTGCACCTCATCTATCTGAACCATCACATAATCTTTTATTAGATTCTTCAGTTCGATGGCAGATCGGTTTTCTATTTGATTGACATCTAGAATATCATCACAATTAAGCCTTAGGATCCTTTCTGAAGAATCGGTTAAAGAATCCAGCAATGTGGTCTTTCCCACTTGTCGAGGACCGATAAGACAGATTATCTTCCCTTTACTGAAATCCTTTATTATTTGGGACTCAATATACCTTTTTATCATAGTTCGAATTAGATAATTTTATTTGTCAAATTTAGTATTAATACATTAAATCGCCAAATTTATATAAATTTGGCGATTTAATTCTAAATATTTAAATTAAAATAGTGATAGTCTATTCAATATATTTAAATGTTTATGGATAATTTTATTTCTTTGCAGAAGGAAGTAAGATTTTTCCACACCTGCGTATACCGGTAATTATTTTTATAAATCCTTTGTGGCGACTTTTAATCAATTTGTTAAGATATGCATCTCTTTTAATAACCACCAACTCTATTTTCATATACTGTGCAACTGCACATAGATTGAAAATACAAAATTATCTGATTTGGTTCGAATTGCTATCATTGGTATGCTATCTGACTTTCCCTTAAAAGATTTACAGATTTGAGAGGATTAAACTAAAATTATTTACAATTCTCTATTTTTCTCTCGCTTTATAACTTCAAATTCTTCCTTGGTCATAGTACAAAAAAATAGAGTTTGTAATCCCGCAAAATTACAAACCTTATAATCTGTACTCAATGTGTATCTCAGTCAATGCTTATAAAACACAGTCACAAGGCTTAATCTTTAGCTTCTTCCCCTAACGGTCTTATTATCTCATCATCACTTTTTTACTGTTTATTAGATATACCCTATGTGAACTACAATATATCTGGCAACTTGCAATCCTTCCTTTTCAACACATCGTTTATCCCATAAATCAAACAAATTCTCAAAAATTTCTTCAATTTCAAAAATAGCCGCCTGAAAAATTCTTCTCAGACGGCTTTCTTTTAGGATGTGCATTCTTTATTTTGGCTCATCCTCCTAAAATTAACCAGAATTAATTAGATTAATGTTTTTAAAGCAAATTTGTTTTACTAATTTAAATGACGATTTTCGTAATCTTGAATTAATTTTTTAGCCTCATTCTGAGCTTGTTCATTTAAAGTGTAAGTATAAGTATAAGTGTTCTTTTCATCTTTTTCAGTATTTTGATGAAAATTATCTTTCATAGAAGAAAGCACCTCTTTTGCAAATTCCAAATTGTTATTTCTTAAGGCCACTCTTATCATTTCTAGGCATAATTTATTATATCCTGAAGCATATCTCATATATGCCTCAAACTTTTTGTTATTATCATAATATTCAGAACCTGAATATTCATAATCTGCTTCTGGAGAAACTCCAATAGGAGTGAAATCATCCAAAGTATAAAGAAGTCTTCGATCGGCCTCCCTATCATTTTGAGGAAGAAGATATTGCATTTCCGCCTTATAAATATAATTTGCGGCATTCCAAAATGTTTCAGATTTTGATTTATTATCAGGATATTGTAGATAGTCAGCTTGAAGTTTATTCAAGATTAAATGGGCTTGTGTATAGTCATTTTCAGCAACTGCTGTAATATAGGCATCCGCAGATTTTGCTTCCCTTTTTTTAGAATCTGAACAATCATTAATTCCTCCTATGACTGCTAGAATTACAATTATACCTATAATATATGTCCATTTGTTAGTTAATAAATCTTTTAAATCCATATTATTTATCTTTGTTGTCTCATTAAAATTTGAGAATAACCTTTAAAATTATTGAGACTTAGTCGATTACATCGAAAGATGGTACGAACGGACTTGATTGGCTTATTATATTTCCACAAACGAGAAATCCTGTACAACGTCAAGTGTGTTTTTGTTCGATTAATAAAATTTATGAACAGGAACAAGTTTTACAGAATAGTTGCTTAGTACGATGGAAACCGGTATGTGAAACATTTCACATGCTGTAACTAACTACTTGTGATGATGTTCGGACAGCTTTGTAACAATTCCAATCTTCGTGATCTTATCACTATTTTGGAATCTTTGGAATATCTTTAACAGATACAAACAATCTCGTCGGATTTTTCAATAGAACTAAATCTCAAAATTTCAATGTTCACTCAGATCATAATGGGTCTAATTTTTTAATTTTTAACCAGTTCCCATTTTTATAGGACACTAGTGATTATTAATATCTATTAAAAATTATTTATCATCATCATAACCATCACCATCGGTTACGCCATCAATAGCGCCAATAATGCGGGCACCAAGATTTCCCCAGAACCCTCGATCTTTATCATCCTTCTCGCGCATGCGCTGACGCAGAGCTTGTTCAGTAGCTTTAGCCTGGTATTTTGCCTTAAGGCGCTCAGCCTCTATATTTGCCAGTTCTACTTCTTGAGCCCTCTGTGCATCAAGTTCCGCCTTTACTTTGGCGTCAGCGTTATCCTGAGCCGTCTTTATCTGAACATCATTTTCATACTTTTCAATCAGTTTTGATGCTTCTTCAAATTGTGGAGAACCTTGAGGTAATAATTTTAAATGGGCATAAACTTCAGCCGATGGATTATTTCCTGATTCTTGAATTGCTTGTTTAAGTGCCACAAGTTCTTGACTTGCAATGGAATTTAAGAATTTCTCATTAATATCTTTTCGCCTTCCTTGTGCATATTCAAAAGCGGCAGTAGATTTTTGTGGTACTGATTCTATTAAAGAAATAGCTAACGCATAGTCTCCCTTTTCATAAGCCGCTTCAACCTGTCCCTTGAAAGTCTCCACATTGTCATTAAACCATGAAATGATTTTTTCTGAACCTGTAGAAAGCATTTGCTGAATAGCCGGGCTATTTTTAATCTCATTGATAGCGTTTCTTGTTGCTTGAGGAAAAGAGTTTCCTACACCGGTTATATCCTGTGAAGCAGTAGCATACACATCACCCGTTACCGTATTTATCACTGAATAGTTAATTGTGTATTGAGCAACCATTTTTTGAGGGGCAGTTCCTGTTGTTTTCTTTTCACCTTCAGTTAATGTGGCAGTTAAAGCAAACCCAGGGACAGTATTCAATCCACCTATTCCATTTTGAGCTATTATTTGCAGCATTTTAACTGCAATTTTTTCACTTAACCCCTCATTTAGATCTCCCTGCGGAGTAGGAGGCATAACAGACAGTTTCACATCATTAGAAGTCATCATAACATAAGGATCAATAGTTAATTCTGCCTTCTTTTGTGCTATTGCTGCCATACGTTCATCGTCACTCATTTTTGATGTAGTACGATCTTCCGGATTAAATTTTTTGTTTCCCTTATCACCTCCACAAGAAAAAAGAAGCATACCAAAACAGGCTGCAACCGTTATTAAGTATTTTAATTTCATTACTTCACTCCATTAATTGTTATGACGATTTCTCCTAACCCTTGAGCCTTATTTGTGCAACTTACTCCTAAATTTTTACGCATCGATTTAGCCATTTCACGCGCCCAGTCATAAACACCGTACTGCGTGCCGTCTTCATTGGTCAATGGTATACGACAGTTTACAAAATATAGTTCTTTGTTTGTATTACGTTGCATCTTATATGCACCTTTCACGGTATGTGTCTTGATATAATCATTTATCCAATCAGCGTATGTATCACCTTCAATTGACTCATCATTAAGACTTACATTAGAATCCTGGGCTACATTGACTCTAATTGTTACATTTCTACCTCTTTGAAGAACATCACCAAAAGATTTTTGAATATCTCCCATTAATTTTGGCATTGTCTTTTTCATCGGTTCTGAAATGGCAGCTACGGTATTCTCTCCTTTTAAATCTCCCATTGTGTTAGAAGAAAGTACATTATTGGTATAAGCATCCAATGCATTCAACGTGAAGCTTACTTTCCTGGCATTATTAAGATCCCCCTTCATATCCATTTTTGAGCTATAATCCAGTTCAAGGATTATATCAGGCTGAGCTACAGTAAGCAACATGGTTTTAGCATCCTTGTCAAGACCGTCAACCATATCCACAGCATCCTGAGTCTGTAGTTGTTTGAGAGTTTGTTCCAAATCTTGGATAGGATAGTTGGCATCAGTAAAAGCTTGCTGGATATATGAAATCACAGCTTTATTGTCAGGATTTGCCAAAAGGTATTTGTTATAGTCCCTGGTAGTGACCTTTACTCCATCTATATTTTCCTGCCCTAAAGACTTGTAATAATTCAGAAGATTATCACTTGGAATGACCATTATAGTCGGCCGAGCCTGTTCAATGGCATGCACATCACTGTTTTCATAAGCTTCCATATCACCGGAAGCACCTTCGGCCAAGGATTTTTGCTTGTTCCCGCATCCCGTGAAAACCAAAAGAGCGGACATCATTGCCCAAATTGTTTTTTTCATATTTAGTTTATTTTTAATTTAAATTATTTTAATTCTTTTATCCTATTATAGAATTTTATCATCATCTCATCCCTTAGATATCCATTTGGCGTGTCGTTACAATGACGTTTCAATAAAATCTTAAGGGAATTAAAATCCATATCCTTTTCTACAATTTCTCTTATTCCATCTTTGTTAAGATATTCATAGAGCAATTGATAGGTTATCTTGTTGTATTCTTTAGCATTTAGCCCCTCAAGATGAGGTACATTATAATTCGGGTGAAGAATAAAAAAATAATGTTTATAATTAATGTATTTTTTATTTATAAAATTATAATATCTGTGTAGCTGATTCTTTTTATTTTTACTCCCATCCGAAAGATCACTTTTTATCGAATTTATATCCGACTTTATTTTATTCTCGATGACAACAATATTGTCATCATCCTTGATAAGAATATCTATTCTACCTCCCGTATCATTATCATCCTTAATTTTGGCATCCACTTCTCGATAGGCCTGATAATTCTCCGACAGGTTAATTTTTAGTTCTCTCTTAAAAAAATCAACCCATAATTTTTTATATCTGGGTTCATTCATAAAATATACTATTGCATTTGAAATACAATTTTCATTGTCTTGAATGCCACAAATGTAAAAAAGGGAATTGGGATAGCTTTTGAATAAGCTGTCATTTATAATTTTCTCAACAGATTTTTCTTTCCAAAGTGATTTGTTGTCAATCACATCTTTTAATTTATCATAATCCGAAGGGACGTTATTATTATTATCTTCGACGATATAAGTTTTCAAAGCTGTACGTGGCCAACTTTGTTGTGTTATCTCTATTACCAGTCCCGGTAGATGGGAATATTCCGCTTGATCTGATTGATATGATTTATCTTTTTTTTCTTTATAATAAAGAAAAATTCTTTGACCCTCTTTTGGTTCTCTTACACAATCGGCCTTGAAGGAAATATAAATATCTTGAAGGCTTGCCGAACTAAATATATCAATTATACTTACACCTCCATAACTTACACCATTTTGGCTTTTGATATAATCATTTTGAGCTTTTAAAACATCATCAAAGCTTTTTTTTGTTTGATTACCCGGATTTGTAACACAATAGGCGGGGGTAAGACCTGTAGCTAAACCAATAACCTCAAAAAGATTTTTACCGGCAAGCCTAACCAACAGTATATTTTCAAAATTAAGGGCTTCCTTGGAAACAGACCCGTATGGATTTATATATATATAGAAATTATTGTTATCTGCACGAAAAAGATTGATAACCTCATGACCTATATTGTCGGATAAATAGCTCCCGGCATACATTCGATTTATAATGATACCTTTAGCAGAGTTCTTTTGAGGTGCCATATTAATGAGTTATTCTCTGCCAGGCTTCGAAATCAGAGAAAACACAATAAAAAAAAGCGTGAGAGCCTGCATCTCTGCTCGTCCCACGGTTTAAGGCTCTCGCATTGCCCTCGGAGTAGATACGAGCAACGAATTAGAGCCCTCACGTAAATTATGAAAACGACGGATGCACCGAATCAGGCATCCTAATCTTCAGAAATAACTTACGGAGCATCCATCGTCACCTCGTTCTTGACTCCGATTTTTGAACTTGCGAGATTCTAAACCGTCAAGATCGAAGCGTTTCGATAACGCTTTTATGTCTGAAAGCAAATTCAAAGACTCTCTCGCCTAAAAATGCTTTCATTCACAAAAGTAATTATTTTTTTTCAATCACAAAATTAAAATTTATTTACCTCTTTGCAATCGTCCGTTTTGTCCGAATTTCTTTGTAACTTTACAATTATGATTGATAAGTTTATCATAAAATTGCTTGAAGAGAAATGCGGATATCCCCTTAATTCTTCTTCCGATTGCGAACGTATGGCCCTGGACATAGAAACTAATACCGGAGACCATTTAGGATTTACCACACTTAAACGTCTCTTGGGCTTTACTTCAGAAAGAGCTACTCCACGTCAATCCACTTTGGAAATCCTGGCCCGATTTCTCGGTTTTAATTCTTACAAAGAATTGGAAGATTCAATTAATAATAAAGGAGACTCGGATTTCGATTGCAATCCGGAGTCAATCCTTTCATCTCGGCTTCCTGCAGACACAGAAATAAATATTTCCTATTACCCTAACCGTCGGTTGAATCTCCAGCATATCAAAGATGACAAATTCATTGTAACGGAAAGCATCAATGGTAGCCTGCTAAAGGGAGATAAAATTTTTGTAGACAGTTTCACTTCTGGCCTTCCCATGATTGCTAAGGATGTGATTCGAAATGGCGAAAGCCTTGGAAGATATGTGGCAGGAGAAAAATTCGGTATCAATCTTGAAATCTAACTTCGGAAAAATTCTTTACTTAGGTATGTTTTTATAATAATTTTCCATTTTAGGATTCCAAATATTATTACAAAAATTACTAAACTCAGTGGAAAGGATGTAAATAACTTCATCTTTTGGAACTGATGGATATTTTTCATAATAATAACTGTCCTTGATACTTTTTACCATAGCATCTGCTGATTCATTCACTATTTTTAAATACCAATCCATAGTGAAATCCTTTTCCTGGACCAAAGAATCTATACGAGCCATGTGAGGAGTGTAATTCAATTTTAAAAGACGGTTTACTTCATCTTTTATATTTTCTTTTTCAGATTCAATATTAATCTTTTCAGTTTTCCCCAAGGTAACCTTATTTCCCTGATGGTAAATAATATCTTCTAACTGAGGTTCTTCTATGGAAGAAATGGATGATTCATATTTATCAATCTCTTTTTGGATAATCGGCTGCTGAATTATTTTTATATCAGTTTCGTATGAACTTTCTTTATAAATTATATCCAATATAAACCATACTAATAAACCAAGGAAAGGTAATATTGTAAACCAAACCCATTTACCTCTTTTTTTATCTAATACCTCTTTTATCTCCTCTAAACTATGGCTCCTTTTAAATCTATCGGGATTAATCAATGCCTCCTTAAGCCCTACAATTTCTTTTGGTAACTTGCCCTTTGTATGATTTTTTATGAATTCAATGATTTTTCCTAAAGAAAAATAATCTGCTGTTTCAGTAGCTGATTCTCCATTTATCAATTCAGGTGCGGCGAAATCATAAGTAAAACCTCCTGTTAGTGTGTGAGCATCAGATATTGAAAATCCTAAATCAAGCAAAATAGCTCTTTCCCCATCTTTTGTCAGCATTATATTGGATGGTTTCAAATCTCCATGGAGGATTCCATTTTGGTGAAGATAGTCCAAAGCATCTGCCAATTGATTGATTAATCTCTTAATATTATTTCTTTCGCAGAAAAATTTGGGATTATGTTCTATGAATTTATCAAGAGTTTCTCCTTCCAACCATTCGGTCACAACATATTCTTCAGGGGAAAATATACCCTCCATGAATAGGTATCTCGGAAGGTTGGGATGTGACAATGAAAAGCCAATCTCATTCTCCTTTCTGAAAGCAGCCCTCATTCGGGCATCATTTTCAAATTCCGGTTTTATCTTTTTTACAAAATGTAACTTGCCATGCAACCGCATCTGATAGCATAGGCCTGTAGCACCGTCCTTATCTTCCAGCAATTTAAGATAAGGGGTTGTAATGAATTCCTTATCGTAAAATCCCGAATCAGAGTTTTTCATTAAATGATTAAAAAAACAATAAACTATTTATAAAGGTCTTCACTCCAGCCATGCCCGAGTTGACAATGCTCTCCCTTCAAGAAGACAGTTTTATCCTCTGGCAATTGGAATTCCATTATAATTTCCTCTTTCAATTGAGGATAATTGTCAAACCAATCCCCGGTCATTACCTCAAATTGATTTTCTTTTTCATTTAAATTTACCATGCCTCTTGGAATCCAAGTATAATCTCTTTCATAATAGGCAAGTTTATCTTTATCTCCCTTGGCTCTTGCCTTATAATAATTCTTTTCCCAAACTTTTTGGTGAATTTTTGTAGAAATCCTTTTCCCATTCGGATGAAGATCCACGGAATCAAAGTCTTGTAAATATACATCTACTAATTCATCCTTTTCAGGCGAATACCAGAAAATCCCAATCTGCGGCTTATCTTCTGCATCTTTATATTGCCGCATTATATCTATAATCGACTTATATTCTTCTTCACTCATTATAATTATTATTCTTAGAAGGTGGTGCCGTAGTCGTGGTGGTCGAGGTTGCGGTAGCCGATGGCTTCAATTTTTCTCATTCATTATTTCACGAGCTGAAACAACCTCTATTTTATTATTTCTGGAAATAACCATATTCTCATTTCGAGAAGCCTTTTCACTAAGCATCTTTTCATAAGACCATTCCAATCCTTTATCAATTTTGTCCTGTATCAATTTTATTTCCTGTTCTGACATGATTCCTTTATTTTTTTGTATTTTTTTACATCAACAACTCTTAAATTAGTGGATATCAATTTTGTCTTATCATTATTATCATAAAGAGACCAGGAATCCACTTTCAACATAAATATTTCAAATAGATTCTTCAATCCAAGCCAATATCTCCTTTCTATAACTTCTTCCGGAATATTATGACCCCCCTCTTTTACTCTGTTAGTAACCCGTTCTTTAGCAAAATCAGGCGATTCAAGCCAAAAGAATAACAAAACCACCTTATATCCCAAATCCTTTGCCTTTTCAATGAATTTCAGATAACTACGGGTTGCAAGTGTGGTTTCTAATGCAAAGGTTTCTCTTTTTTCAATCAAAAAATTAATTCTATTCAGCATAATCCTCCCGGCCTCTATTGCCATTGATTCAGGGTCTAAAGGATTTAAACCTTTAGCAATCTCATCCGCATTCACGAAAATTTTGCAATCTAAAATTTCCGGAAGAATATTCATAGAAGCAGTGGTTTTTCCGGCTCCATTAGGTCCTGCAATAATAAATAATGTGGGAGGATTCATATTAATTTTCAATAGGTGGTGCCGTAGTCGTGGCGGTCGAGGTTGCGGTACCCAATGGCTTCAGCGATGTGATGGCTGAGAACAGGAGCAACCACTGCCGCACTCAATGAAGATGGATAATCAGGAGATCCGGGAGACGGAAGAGTCTGGGCTGATTCAAGGTCAGCGATGGTGCGGGCAAGACGCAGGATACGATCGAAGGCCCGGGCACTCATGCTTAGTTTTTCCATCCTGTCTTTTAATTTGCCGAGCCCTTCGGCATCGGGCCATGCATATTTCTTCAGCAACCGGGTGTTCATCTGCGCATTGCAATACACCCCTTTCTCGCCTTTGAATCTTTCCTGCTGGATGGCTCGAGCACGGATCACCCTTTCCCGGATGGATGCACTGTTTTCTGAAGGCACCGTATTGGCGATATCATCAAACGATACCGGCTGTATCTCTATCTGAATGTCTATGCGGTCGAGCAACGGTCCGGATATCTTATTCATATACTTGTTTACTTGTCCCGGCAGGCAGGTGCATTGCTTAGTAGGATGGCCATAATAGCCGCATGGACAAGGATTCATAGAAGCCACAAGCATGAATGAGGCCGGGTAATTCACTGTATACTTTGCCCGAGCCACAGTGATGGTACGGTCTTCTATAGGCTGGCGGAGCACTTCAAGAACCTGTCTGGGAAATTCAGGAAATTCATCGAGGAAAAGGACACCGTTATGGGCTAAGGAAATTTCTCCGGGCATCGGATTTGTACCCCCTCCCACCATTGCTACCGGAGATACCGTGTGATGGGGAGTACGGAACGGTCGCCGGGTCATCAGCATTGAACCGCGCCTCAGTTTCCCTGCCACAGAATGTATTTTAGTAGTCTCCAGAGCCTCTCCTAAACTTAAAGGTGGCAATATGGTGGGTATTCTTTTAGCCATCATTGATTTTCCCGCACCCGGCGAGCCAATCATCAGTACATTGTGGCCACCCGAACAGGCCACTTCAAAAGCCCTTTTCACACTGTCTTGACCTTTCACCTCTGAAAAATCAATATCAAATACAGAGGATTCGGATGCAAATATAGCTCGGGTATCTATCACCGTGGGTGACAGCTCCGACTCATTTTTAAGCAATGCAATAGCCTCGGAGAGGTTTTTCACGCCAAATACCTCCACTTTATTCACCACGGCAGCTTCGGTGACATTTTCTTCCGGCACGATTAGTCGTTTGAATCCCAATTCCCTGGCTTTGATAGCCATTGGCAAAACTCCTCTCACAGGGAGCACAGACCCGTCAAGTGAAAGTTCTCCCATGATCATATATTCTCCTAAATGGGTAGAGGGTATCACCTCATGAGCTGATAGAACTCCGAGGGCCATCGGAAGGTCGAATCCGGCCCCTTCCTTCTTTACATCTGCAGGTGCCAGATTGATAATGGTACGCCGGTGAGGAAATGATACACCGCTATGATTTATGGCAGAAACCATCCTTTGTTGGCTCTCTTTAACGGCCGTATCGGGCATTCCTACGATTGAAAAAAGGGCCCCCTTCTCTCCGAATGTTTCTATGGTAACCGGAAAGGCATCAATACCCTGTATGGAGGCTGAATATATTTTTGTTAACATTTATAGATATGAAGATAAGATAGGATGGTCAGATAGAATCTTTTTCATTCTGAAGGCGCCGGTATTCCGATATAGCTTCCGAGAGGTCAGCACCACGGTATTGCTGCACACCCTCCTTATTGAATATGATATAATAAGGCAGAGAATTTACCTTCAGTTTCATGATGGTAGTATCTGTTACTCCGGCAGGAGCCCACAGTCTTTTGGTGGTGCCTAAAGAATCGCGTCGGATAGCATTTTTCCATGACACAGAGTCCACATCAAGGCAAACATCTGCAATGATTCTCACGGAATCGGGAAATTCTTTTTTCAAAGCCTTTATGGAATCCACCAGTGCTGACCTTTCGTTGAATCCGGTTTGCCAGAAAGCCATCATTACCGGATTTTTATGATTTATCCAGACGGTATCGACACCATGATGCTCAGATCTCAGAATCACGCTCTCTATTCTGGCCGGGTATGAATAAGCATGATAAAGTTGGTCCGTACGGGCCACCAGACGTAACCAATCCTGTTTTTTGGCCTCACCCTGCAATGATGCCATAAGGCTTACATATTCTCTCTCGTTTACTTCCCTATTGAAATAGCAAAGCATCAGTATGGTAGAAACGGGGTTGTCAGGATTTACTTCTACAAAATCCCTTACAGCCATATTTACCGAATCCGGACTAAGTGAACTGAGAGCCTTTTTATTTTCATTTCTCCAGTCTGAAAGTTCTTTATTGATATCATTGCCATTCACCATCCAATCCACGGGATCCTTTCCTTCACCCGTTATTAGAATCTTTTCATCCCGATCAGCATAAATCACCAAAGGATAGACAGATTTCCTGGTAGTGACAAAGGTCAATGTGGGACGTTTCGTAGCCCCTTTAAGGATACATTTACCCTCCCTCACTGAGGCCACGGCCTGCACGGTGATACCACCTTTTACATCGGTGGCATAGTAAGTGACATTATAATTATCCGTAACATTCTCTTCGAGATCAAACTCTAAAGTAAACTGATTTTTAACACAAGAGATAAAAATCAGCAGGCAAATGAAAAAAAGATATCGCGTGTATGAGACCATACGCAAAAATAATATTTTTTTACTAATTTTGGATGTCGTTGAAATTAGAAGTGATAATTCAGCAGCAAAAACAAATTAAAGATAATTTAGCAGCAAAACAAATTAATTATGAGATACAACCGCATTCTTCTAAAACTATCGGGTGAATCACTGATGGGAAAACAGGGTTATGGGATTGATCCGGAGCGGCTGAATTCCTATGCCTCACAGATACAAAGGATAGCCGACAAGGGTGTGCAGATAGGCATTGTGATAGGAGGTGGCAATATATTCAGAGGTCTTGCAGGTGCATCCAAGGGGTTCGACCGTGTGAAAGGAGACCAGATGGGCATGATGGCCACCGTAATCAATTCTCTGGCCTTAAGTTCAGCCTTCGAAGCCATTGGCCAACCCGCAAAAGTTTTCACTGCTATCCCTATGTTCCCAGTTGGATATCCCTATTCGAAATGGGAGGCCATAAAGGCCATGAAGGATGGCACGGTTGCGATAATGAGCTGTGGCACGGGAAGTCCTTATTTCACCACTGATACCGGAAGCGCCCTAAGGGCAATTGAAATAGAAGCGGATGTGATGCTTAAAGGCACGAGGGTAGACGGTGTATACACTGCTGACCCGGAAAAAGACCCTTCTGCCACTAAATTCGATAAAATCACTTATGATGAGGTTATAGCCCGTAATCTTAAAGTGATGGATATTACCGCCACTGCTCTTTGTAAGGAAAATAATATGCCTATCTATGTGTTCAATATGGACAAGGAAGGCAACCTTGAAAAGATGATTGACGGTGAAAACGTTGGTACCCTGGTGTATTGATTGAAAAGTGATCCCGGCATGGTGCAAAACCCATGACTCATAAAGATTTAGAAATAAAGAAAATATAATATAAAAGAATATGGAAGTAAAAGAATATCTTGACAATGCTAAAGAGAGCATGGAGATGGCAGTGGAATATCTTGATGATGCCTTAGCTCATATCAGAGCCGGAAAGGCCTCTCCGAAACTACTGGATGCCATCAGGGTAGACTACTATGGATCTAAAGCACCTATATCCAATGTAGCTAACATCTCTGTGCCTGATGCACGCACCATCGCCATTACACCATGGGAGAAAAGTATGTTTAAGGAGATAGAGAAGGCAATTATCAATTCCGACCTTGGCATCACCCCGGAAAATAATGGTGAGGTGATCCGGCTTTCCATACCTCCTCTTACAGAAGAAAGGCGTAAGAATCTTGTGAAACAAAGTAAGGCAGAGGCAGAAAATGCCAAAGTATCAGTAAGAAACGCCCGTCGTGAAGCCATCGAAGGCCTTAAGAAAGAAATCAAGAAAGGTATGAGCGAAGACGTGGAGAAAGACGGTGAAAACGAAGTTCAGAAACTTCATGACAAATACATGAAGAAAATCGATGAAGTTTTCGCAGCCAAGGAAAAAGAAATTCTTACTGTATAAAAGAATACAATCTCAGCAGTCTTGCTGCAAATGAGCAGTGAGATGCCATAGAGATATTCCCACGCTTACCGAGACATTGAGAGAATGTTTCACCCCATGCTGGGGAATCTCAAGAATAATATCAGCCAGGTCAACTATTTTCTGACTTACACCTTCCACTTCGTTACCAGCCACGAGAAGATATTTCTCATCGGCGGATGGTAAGAAATCATTAAGGGGGATGCTGCCGTGAGCCTGTTCAAGCACACATATCAGCCATCCCTCTTTTTTCATGTTCTCCACGGTATGCAGAGCGTTTTCTTCATATCTCCACCTCACGCTTTCTTCTGCTCCGAGGGCAGTCTTTGTGATTTCAGAGTGAGGAGGCGTACCGGTGATTCCGCATAATATTACCTCCGAGATAAGGAATGCATCGGAGGTACGGAACACCGAGCCCACATTGTGCATGGAGCGCACATTATCGAGCAGCACGCTCACAGGCAATTTCCTTGTATCCCGGTATTGCTGAAGACTGCAATTAGTGAGTTCGAACAGATTCTTTTTGGTCTTATCCATACCAGCATCGACCTCCGTGCCTCTAAAGAGACTCTTTCTTTTTTTCCTCCGAGTAATCTATAGCAGCCTTTATAAAAGATTCGAATAGTGGATTAGGATTCAGCACAGTACTTTGGTATTCCGGATGATACTGGGTACCTACAAACCAACGTTTGCCTTCTCCTTCCACCACTTCCACGAGGCTTGTGTCGGGATTTATGCCTACACATTTAAGTCCGTTCTTCTCAAAATCTTTACGGAATTTATCATTAAACTCATAGCGATGGCGATGCCGTTCGCTCACTTTTTTCTTACCGTAAGCCTTTGCCGGGATAGAATCCGGTGAGAGTTCACAGTCGTATGCACCGAGTCGCATCGTGCCACCCATGTTAGAGATATTTTTTTGTTCCTCCATCAAGTCGATCACAGGATATGGAGTGGCAGGATCCATCTCAACAGAATTAGCACCCTTAAGTCCCAACACATTTCTGGCATATTCTATCACCATACATTGCATTCCAAGACAAATTCCGAATGTGGGTACATCATGCTCCCTACACCATTTCAAGGCCACAAGTTTTCCCTCCACTCCGCGTTTTCCGAACCCAGGAGCGATTATCACTCCATCCATATTACCCAATTTCTGGGCAACGTCAGCATCGGTGAGTTTCTCAGAATGTACATACACCAGATTCAGTTTACGGTCATTCCATGCAGCTGCATGGCTCAGAGATTCGCATATTGACTTATAGGCATCTTGCAGTTCTACATATTTTCCCACAAGAGCGATGTTGATCTCCTCTTTTGCATTATGGAGTTTGTCAAGGAAAAGGTTCCATTCACTGAGGTCAAGTTCATTGATGCTTTCAGTATCGGTTTTTTCAAGCACAATCTTGTCCAGACCCTGGTCGCGCATCATCAGAGGCACTTCATAAATGCTTTTTGCATCCACACTCTGGAATACAGCCTCAGGCGCAACATTACAGAACTGCGCTACCTTACGTGTCATCTGAGGGGGCAACTCCTTTTCTGTACGAAGCACGAGAACATCGGGCTGAATACCGGTTTGTTGCAACATTTTTACAGAGTGTTGCGTGGGCTTTGTTTTCAATTCCTTAGCGGCCTTGATATATGGCACGTAAGTGAGGTGAATAAACATAGCGTTCTTCCCGAGTTCCCATTTTAGCTGACGCACAGCCTCAAGATATGGTGTTGACTCTATATCACCTACGGTTCCACCTATTTCTGTAATCACGAAATCATATTCACCGGCTTCACCCAGGCGTTTCACGCTTCTTTTGATTTCATCGGTGATATGTGGCACTATCTGCACAGTCTTGCCGAGATAATCACCTCTTCTCTCTTTTTCTATCACATCCCGGTAAATACGTCCGGTAGTGAGATTATTGGCCCGACTTGTCTTTATATCGGTAAATCTTTCATAGTGTCCGAGGTCCAGGTCTGCTTCATGACCATCAGAAGTCACATAGCACTCTCCATGCTCATAAGGGTTGAGAGTTCCGGGGTCGATATTGATATATGGGTCGAATTTCTGCACTGTTACCGAAAAACCTCTTGAGAGCAGCAGTCTTGCAAGTGAAGAAGAGATGATCCCCTTACCGAGCGAAGAAACCACACCGCCCGTGACAAATAAATATTTAGTATCTTTCATGGGTAATAATATATCACGTTTAATAATCAAAATCGGGCACTCCGGTTTTCATAAAAAGCCATGAATGCCTTGTTTACAATTCTCACACCCCCGGGCGTGGGATAATTTCCTGAAAAGTACCAATCGCCCGGATGATTTGGTATGGCTTCATGCAGACCTTTAAGTGTCTGAAAAATAAGTCTTACCTCAGCGTTAGTACCTTCAGGAGTGAGCATTTCTGCCATCTTTGATGCAATCTCCTGCTGAGTGAAGGGAGCATAAATTTCCTTCACACAATTCACTTGCTCCGAGTCAGGCAGAGTCTGCATCTCTTTACACTTATTATATACCTCAGTGATGATATCTTCCATACCTCTTTCTTTCAGAAGTGCTATAGCTGCACGGAATGCAGCAAATTCACTAAGGCTCGACATATCGATGCCATAGCAGTCGGGATATCTCACCTGAGGGGAAGAACTCACAACTATTATTTTTTTCGGATGGAGGCGGTCGAGGATTCTAAGGATACTCTGTGTGAGAGTAGTGCCACGCACAATGCTGTCGTCAATCACAACAAGATTGTCTTCCAGATTCTTCACGCATCCATAGGTGACATCATACACATGGGCAGCCAATTCTTCACGGGCATCACCCTCTGTGATAAAAGTGCGTAATTTTATATCCTTGATGGCTATTTTTTCAATACGCAATTTCTGAGAAATTATCTTCTTTACCCTCTCGTCGGTAAGAGCACCGCGATCTCTGGCCTTAAGAATCTTTTCTGTCTTCAGGTTGTTGAGATGGTATTCGAGGCCCTCCACCATACCTATGAAAGCCACTTCGGCAGTGTTAGGTATAAAAGAAAATACGGTATGATCTATATCATTTCCAATTTTCTCAAGAATTTCGGGCACAAGCAGCCGTCCCAGCATTTTTCTTTCCTGGTAGATATCGGCATCACTACCCCGGGAGAAATAGATTCTCTCGAATGAGCATTTCTGATTTTTGGCACTCTCAAGTATATTGGAAACTTCGGTTTTACCTTTAGCCGACACAGTGATTGCATATCCCGGAGGAAGCTCATTCACATCTTTTCTGGCGATGTTGAACACGGTCTGAAGCACGGGTCTTTCAGATGCCACCACCACTACTTCATCGTCCATGTAATAATAAGCCGGTCTTATTCCGTTGGCGTCTCTCAGAGCAAACATATCTCCGGATCCGGTGGCACCACATATCACAAATCCACCATCCCAAGTGGGAGCTGCCGCCTTGAGAACAGATTTTATGTCGATTTCCTCTTCAATCTTTCTTGTAAGTTCCGGTTCCGGAATCGATTCGCGGTATTTACGGTACACTCTGTGATTTTCGCGGTCGAGAGCATACCCGAGTTGTTCAAGCAGCATCACGGTGTCGCTGTAGATGCGCGGATGCTGGCCTTTTTCCACCACTCTACGGAAAATTTCATCCACATTGGTCATATTGAAGTTACCGCAAAGCAACAGATTTCGGGATGGCCAATTGTTTCTTCTCAAGAAAGGATGCACGTAGCTCATCCCCGACTTACCGGTGGTGCTATAACGCAAATGCCCGAGATAAATCTCACCGATGAAGGGCACATTATTCTCTACTTCAGAAGGGGATAAATGGTCGGCCTTAATTTTTTCAAGCTGAGGACCAATTTTATCGAAAATTTCTCTGATGGCTTGTGTGCCTAAGGCTCTTTCACGGAACACATATTCATTTCCCGGGGCAGCATGCAGTTTCACCACACCGATTCCGGCACCTTCCTGACCCCTGTTGTGCTGTTTTTCCATCAGAAGATAAAGTTTCTTGAGCGCCCAGGCATAAGAACCATATTTCTCTTTGTAAAACTGAATGGGTTTCAAGAGACGAATCATTGCTATACCACATTCGTGCTTAAGCGGGTCCATATAATCACCTTTGGATTGAAAATGCAAAATTACATTATCCGTTACAACTCACCAATAAGTAATTGTAAAAATTAGAAAATTTAAAGGTTTGAAAAAATGAAGTTAAAGTATTATTTTTGCAAACGTGGTAATATGTGCCATGAATGAGAAAGTAAAAAAAATAGGTTCCAAGGTTTTAAACAGCGACCAGCTCGTGTTCACCTTCATCAGGTCGGCCGGGGTGGCGCAGGCGGCTTCATGGATCGATCTGGGTACTGCCTTTGTGCTTTTTGCTTTCGCACACTTTGCACCCTGGGTTTCTACGGCCATCGGTGCCTTTGTGGGAGGGGTAATTAACTGTATTCTTAACTACAGATTTACTTTTCACGCCAACAGTTGCCCATGGAAAGCCGTAATGGTGAAATATGCCCTGGTATGGATAGGGAGTCTGCTTCTGAATTCTATCGGCACAGAACTTCTATACTATGCTTTGCTACACTGGCCATGGCTTGAGTCTTTGGGATTCAAGCCCGACGGTTATTTTGCTGCTGCGCGCCTCACGGTATCAGCGATTGTGTCACTGGGCTGGAATTTTGTTCTTCAAAGAAATTTTGTTTATCACAATAGAAGTTTTGATAAGCATGCCATAACTTTTGTTGATTTCATCACAGCCAACAAATATATTCATCACCATAAAATTCCGAGTCAGGAATATAGATCTGAATCCGATTCAAATTACTGATTTACAAGTATTTGAATATTTTATCAAATTTTTTTCAAAAAAATTTTTATATTCCGTGAACCTATTGAACCGCTGCGTGGTTATAATTACGTGACAAGGATGTTCCGAACCGCACAGCGAGAGCACACAGAAAGTGAAACGGATGCCATAGAGCACGACACTTCCAAAAGTGGATGCCAAGCACGGGAAAGAAAGGATTTTCGCAGAAAAGCAACGAGAGCACGTCGAATTAGTACCGGATGCCTTAGAGCACGATGATTCTCCAGGCGGATGCCAAGATGCAGGAAGTGAAGAATTTGTCTGAGTTATGAAAAGAGAAAAATCATCCCGGCCGGCATAAGTTGAAAGATCATATTTAGCCGGCCGGGTAATTTATTAAATGAAACATCTGTTGGCCCTATCCTTATTTTTTTAGTATAAGTTCCGAAAGGAAAGAAAATATAACCTTTTCGTAACCTTGATGTTGCGGGGGCGGCAGGAGTAATCCCGTAGCCTCCGTTTCTTCTGCATAAAAACTTGTAGAAAAGCTGTAGATAAACCCCTACATATCCCTGTCGATTGTGCCCTTATTATATTTTGTTTTTATTTTTTCATATCTCATTTATTTTTTTAAGTCAGTAATTGGTTGAGAACAGCAAAAATTTAATCTTTTATTTTTTCATCTTTTCATCCACCCTCTTTCTACTCCTTCCCTCACTCTTTTCTACACCAAAAGGAAGGATTATGGCCGGGAATTTATTAAATTTGCATTTATCTACAGGGTGTGCAAATAATTCCTATCTTATTAAAAATCAGCATTTCACCCTGTAGAAAGACTGAATATAAAGTGCTCGTGGACTACAATAACTCATAAATGCAAATTTTTTAAGGAAAAGTTATGATACTTTTCTACAGCTTTTGATGTTGTTGTTAAATTATTCTTTTATATAATCTTTTAATAAAATCTAAATAAAAAATAAAAATGGAAGAGGTTTCAAATGAAATGAGCCTTCCATGGCTTAAGGAAGAAGTAGCCCGATTAAAAAAAGAGAAAAATGCGCTTATAATGGCGCATTACTACCAAAGAGAAGAAATACAGGAGATAGCTGACTTTATAGGCGATTCGCTCGCATTAGCCAGAGAGGCGGCAAAAACCGATGCTCGCATTATAGTGATGTGCGGTGTGCATTTTATGGGGGAGACAGCCAAGATTTTGTGTCCTGATAAGAAGGTGCTTATACCTGATGTGAATGCCGGTTGCTCTCTTGCCGATTCATGTAAACCTGAAGAGTTTAAGAAATTTGTAGAGGAGCATCCCGGTTATACCGTGATAAGCTATGTCAACACTTCAGCAGATGTAAAGGCTCTGACCGACATTGTAGTGACTTCGGGAAATGCCCGTAAAATTGTGGAACAATTGCCGGAAGATGAAAAGATCATTTTCGGCCCCGATCATAATCTGGGAGAATATATCAATAGTGTCACGGGTCGAAGAATGCTTTTATGGAAGGGTGCTTGTCATGTTCATGATCGATTTTCGCTCGAAAAGATATTAGAGATGAAGCGTGAGCATCCGGATGCCAAGATCTTGGTGCATCCTGAATGTAAACGCCCGCTTCAGATGATAGCCGATAAGGTAGGTTCTACAGCTGCCCTTCTGGATTTTGCACAAAAGGATGAAGCCTCGGAATATATAGTAGTCACAGAAAGCGGTATTCTTTTTGAGATGAGGAATAAATGTCCGCAGAAGACTTTTCTTGCAGCTCCTGCAGAAGACGCTGAATGTCAGTGTAATGAATGTGATTACATGAAGATGAATACACTCCGGAAAGTATACCGGTGTCTGCGAGATGAAACCCCGGAAATAATAGTAGACCCTGAAGTAGCCGAAAAGGCAGTGAAGCCGATAGAAAGAATGTTGCAGATGAGTCGGTAAAATTGTAATAAAGTGGGTAAAAATAGGGTTAAGTAAAAGTATGCAAGAAGAAGATTTCGATATTAGGGAGCGGCAGGTAAGAGAATCCGACAAAGATATAGAGAAAGCACTGCGACCACTGGAATTTGATGATTTCAACGGGCAGGAGCAGATTATCTCTAATCTCAGGATATTTGTGCAAGCTGCAAGAATGAGAGGAGAGGCGCTCGACCATACTCTGCTGCATGGACCTCCGGGATTAGGAAAGACTACACTGTCAAACATTGTGGCAAACGAACTGGGTGTAGGATTTAAGGTGACTTCCGGACCTGTGCTGGATAAACCGGGTGACCTTGCCGGCATACTTATGAGTCTTGAGGAGAAAGATGTGCTCTTTATTGATGAGATACACCGGTTGCATCCCATAGTGGAGGAGTATCTCTATTCAGCCATGGAAGATTATAGGATTGACATACTTCTTGACAAAGGCCCGGGAGCTCGTAGTGTGCAACTCACCATACCACCTTTTACCCTTATCGGGGCAACCACTCGAAGCGGTTTGCTCACATCACCCTTGAGGGCACGTTTCGGCATCAACTGTCATCTTGTATATTATGACCACAATGTGCTTCAAGGAATTGTGAAGAGATCGGCAAGGCTCCTGAATGTGAAGATAGAGGATGCCGCTGCCTTGGAAATAGCTTTGCGAAGCCGTGGCACTCCCCGAGTAGCAAATGCGTTGCTTCGCAGAGTGAGAGACTTTGCAATGGTGAAAGGAACAGGAAAGATTGATTTGGAAATAGCACGTCATGCCCTGGAAGCTTTGAATATCGACAGATATGGGCTTGATGAGATAGACAACAGGATACTTCTCACAATTATAGATAAATTCAAGGGTGGACCTGTAGGACTCACAACTATTGCAACAGCACTTGGTGAAGATGCGGGTACTCTTGAAGAAGTGTATGAGCCTTTCCTTATAAAAGAAGGATTTCTCAAACGCACTCCCAGAGGGCGTGAGGCTACTGATTTGGCTTATAATCATTTAAACAGGAAAAGAATTAGTGCGCCCGGTAATCTCTTCGAGGAGATATAAGAAAACAATTCTATTGAAAGAATGAGTATAAAATCGTTGGCAAAAGACACTGCTGTATATGGTCTCAGCAGCATTGTGGGAAGATTCCTCAACTGGTGTCTTGTGCCTCTTTACGTATATCTTTTTCCTACCGAAGAATATGGTATCGTAACATATCTGTATGGAGTGACGGCCGTAATGCTTGTGATTCTTAATTACGGTATGGAGACCGGTTTTTTCCGTTTTGCCAATAAGGAAGAAGATCCGGAGAAGGTGTATACTACCACTTTGATTTCTGTAGGCACCACATCCTTGATATTTCTTATTTTACTTACTGTTTTCCTTCATCCTGTATCTGACGGTCTTAAACTCCCTAATCAATCCTTATTTGTATGGCTTATAGGAGCCACTGTGGCAGTGGATGCATTCAGCAACCTTCCGTTTGCTTATCTTAGGTATAAGAATCGGTCATGGAGATTTGCAGGTCTCAAACTGATAAACGTAGGCCTGAATATAGGGTTGAATCTCTTCTTTCTTTTATTATGTCCGGCAATAAATGAATATAATCCCGGTCTTATATCTTGGTTTTATGCTCCGGCAGGTGGAGAATCTTTCGGCATAGGCTGGATATTTGTAGCCAATATTCTCTCTTCTTATATAATATTGCTGATGCTTATGCCTCAACTTATGGGAAGAAAATGGAGGTTTTCCGGAGAATTATTAAAAAGAATATTGAGTTACAGCTGGCCTCTGTTGATATTGGCGATAGCAGGAATGTTAAGCCAGAACATGGGTCAGTTGCTCATTCCTTATCTTATCAGTGATGAAGAGGCTGCCCGATCCATGATCGGTATATATGGTGCCAATATGAAAATAGCCATCGTGATGGTGATGTTCACGCAGGCATTCAGATATGCTTATGAACCTTTTATTTTCTCACAAGCCAGGAAATCGGGAGAAACGAGTGCACAGATGTATGCCGACGCCATGAAATATTTCATCATTTTCGGTTGGCTGATTTTTCTGGGAGTAATGTTCTACCTACCTTTTGTGAAATATTTTATTTCACCGGCCTATTGGGAAGGTCTGCAGGTAGTGCCAGTGATGATGATGGCTGAGATTTGTTTCGGTGTTTTCTTCAATCTTTCTTTATGGTACAAACTTACCGACCGCACACGATGGGGTATGTATCTCTCTCTGATGTGCTTTGGTATCATGTTAGGACTCAATATATGGCTTGTGCCTTTTATCGGAATACCAAACGGCTATATGGGGGCAGCATGGGGAGCTTTGGCTGCTTATTTCATAGTGATGGTGATCAGTTATTTCTTAGGACGTCATTATTACCCTCTACCATATGAAATAAAAAGGATTACAGGCTATACACTTCTTGCAGGAGTATTGTTTGCCATTGGTACTATGATAACTCCCTTTTTACCGGATTGGATAGTTTACATAGTTCGCACAGTACTTATACTTCTTTATATAGGGGTGATAGCAAGTTTCGAACCTATACCCTTCCTTTCCTCCCACATTAGAAGATACACATCGAAATTGAATCTTATCATGTGAAAGTGTATTAAACAATAAGTATTAAACAATGAACAATAAGTCAGAGACTTAAACAACGAACATAAACAATAAGTATTAAACAATAAACAATAAGTAAATTACTAATAGAATATTGGTAAATAAAAAATGGCATCTATTGATGCCATTTTTTATAAATATTTAAGTACTTAAGTAACTCACTTATTGTTTATTGTTCATTGTTTATTACTTAAACAGTAACTCACTTATTGTTTATTGTTCATTGTTTATTACTTAAAAAATCATTCTTCGATTTCGATGTCTTCTTCGAAAAGATTGTCGAAACCATCATCAGCACCAAGGTTTTCGAAATCATCTGTTTCCTCTTCAAAGTCGTCCTCTTTCTTCTGAAGTTTAGGCATCTGGAATGAAGGAGCACCTTTCTTTTCTGCAGCAAGATTCTGAGCGAGTGCTTCACGTACTTTTTCTTCCAGTTCAGCCATTAGCTCCGGATTGTCGTTAAGCATTCTTCTCACGCCCTCTTTTCCCTGTCCGATTTTAGAGTCACCATAAGAGAACCATGCACCACTCTTTTTGATAATACCGAGTTCCACTCCGTATTCAATGATTTCACCGGCTTTTGATATACCCTCGCCAAACATGATATCGAACTCAGCCTTTTTAAAAGGAGGAGCAACTTTATTTTTAACCACTTTCACTTTGGCTACCCTTCCGAGAGGTTTTTCTTCCGAGTCTTTAATCATAGAAGAAGGAGCTATCTCGATTCTGACTGTAGAATAGAATTTAAGAGCATTGCCACCGGTAGTGGTCTGAGCGGGGCCATATATGTTACCGATTTTTTCACGAGTCTGATTGATGAATATGCAGCAGGTGCGAGTTCTTGATATTGCGCCTGTGAGTTTTCTCATAGCCTGGCTCATAAGACGGGCCTGCAGACCCACATTCTTATCACCCATTTCACCCTCTATTTCTGCTTTAGGAGTAAGAGCAGCCACAGAATCTATCACAAGCACATCCACAGCACCTGAATTAATCAGTTGTTCGGCGATTTCAAGAGCTTGTTCACCATTGTCGGGTTGAGCAATCCAAAGATTATTTACATCCACGCCCAATTGTTCGGCATAAAAGCGGTCGAAGGCATGTTCAGCGTCGATAATGGCGCAAACACCCCCAAGTTTTTGTGCCTCGGCTATTACATGAATAGCCAGTGTAGTCTTACCGGAAGATTCAGCCCCAAAAATTTCAGTTATTCTTCCTCTGGGCACTCCTCCTACACCGAGTGCAAAATCAAGACCGATAGAACCTGTGGAGACTGTCTCTATATCTTGAATGGCATTATCACCGAGTCTCATTATGGCTCCGGTGCCAAAATCTTTTTCCAGATGAGCCAGAGCAACCTCCAGGGCTTTCTTCTTCTCATCGGCATCACTGATGCGTACTGCCTTTTTGGCGGTTGTTTTTTTCTTTCCCATGAGTATATTGTTTTATTTATTTTAAATACATAAATCTTGCCAAATATGAGCCTTAAATATTAAATGCCCTTATAAGCAATGCAAAGATAGTGAGATGAGAGGGCTAATTCCTAATTTTTATAGGATTAAATGAGGTGTCAGGAAATTAAATAATCTTAAAAGAAAAGGTCTTACTGCAAAATTATTGCAGTAAGACTCTCCTTAATATCAAAAAGTTAGCGGGTTACGAATTCACACAAATTTATGCGTCAATATTGGCATAAGTAGCATGGCTTTCTATGAATTCACGTCTCGGGCCCACTTCCTCACCCATTAATATTGAAAAAGTGCGGTCGGCTTCAGCTGCATTTACAAGGTTCACCTGCTTAAGCATCCTGTTTTCAGGATTCATGGTAGTTTCCCAAAGTTGTTCAGGATTCATTTCGCCGAGACCTTTATATCTCTGGAGCACCATTTTATCGCGGTTTCCTTCGCAGTAAGTATCTACAAATCTCTGTACCTGCTGTTCGTCCCAGGCGTATTCCTGAATTTTTTTCTGGCCCTTTGTGCTGCAACGGTATAGAGGAGGAGTAGCGATATAAAGATAACCGTTGTCTATTATAGGACGAATCTTACGATAGAAGAAGGTCATAAGCAAAGTAGCGATATGGGCACCGTCTACATCGGCATCAGTCATAATAATAATTTTATGATATCTCAATTTCGACATATTAGGTTCCTTAGAATCCTCTTCCGTGCCTATTGTGACTCCGAGAGCCTTAAACATATTTACAATTTCTTCACTATCAAATACCTTATGATCGAGAGCCTTCTCCACATTAAGTATCTTTCCGCGCAGAGGCAGAATAGCCTGGAAACTCGGGTTTCTTCCTTGTTTAGCGCTACCACCTGCAGAATCACCCTCCACAAGGAATAATTCACAAGCAGCAGCATCACGGCTCTGGCAGTCGGCAAGTTTTCCGGGTAATCCGCTTCCTCCGAGAGGGGATTTTCTCTGCACCTTCATGCGAGCGCTTTGTGCCGCATGACGTGCAGTAGCAGCCAGAATCACTTTTTCCACAATAGCCTTAGCCTGCTTTGGATGCTCTTCGAGATAATACTTCAAAGCTTCCGAAACAGCAGTCTGCACTACACCTGCCACATCATTGTTGCCCAGTTTCGTCTTAGTCTGGCCTTCAAACTGGGGTTCTGCTACCTTTACCGAAACCACGGCTGTGAGACCGTCGCGGAAGTCTTCTTTTGAGAGCTCGATCTTTAGTTTGTCGAGCATATGGTTGTCTTCAGCATACTTTTTCAAGGTAGTGGTGAGACCACGACGGAAACCGGTGAGATGGGTTCCTCCCTCGATAGTGTTGATATTGTTGACGTATGAGAAGATATTTTCTGAAAAGGAATTATTATAAGTAAGAGCCACCTCCACAGGTACACCGTTCTTCACTGTATTAAGGTGGATGATATCATCGATAAGGGGTACTTTACCCTGGTCGAGATATTTCACAAATTCCTTAAGGCCTTCTTCACTTCTGAAGACTTCTTTGCGGTAATTACCCTTTTCATCCATTTCGCGCAGATCAGTGAGCGTGAGGGTGATACCGGCATTAAGATAAGAAAGATCCCTCAGGCGGTTGGCCAGAGTTTCGTAGTCGTAAACCGTTTCAGTAAATATTGAGGCATCGGGATGGAAAATCACGGTAGTGCCTGTATGGTCAGTCTCACCTATCACAGTTACGTCGGTGGTAGGATTACCATAAGCATATTCCTGCATATGGATTTTTCCATCGCGATGTATTTCAGCGCGGAGATAATCGCTGAGGGCATTCACGCAGCTCACACCTACACCGTGGAGACCACCGGATACCTTATATGTACCCTTGTCGAATTTACCACCGGCATGGAGCACCGTAAGTACCACTTCAAGAGCCGATTTATTCATCTTGTCGTGCATATCCACAGGAATGCCACGTCCGTTGTCTTCTACTTTTATGGAATTGTCTTCCTGGATAGTGACCTGTATATAATCAGCATAGCCTGCTAAAGCCTCATCGATAGAATTGTCTACCACTTCATATACCAGATGGTGAAGCCCCCTCCCGGAAATATCTCCGATATACATGGCGGGGCGTTTTCTCACAGCTTCCAGACCTTCGAGCACCTGGATATTTTCTGCTCCATAAGATTGCTGTTGGTCGTCGGCAGTATATTCTAAATCTTCTGACATTTATATTGAGTTAATGAAAATTTCTTACCGGTAGAAATGCGAAATTAGGCTTAGGCGCCATTGCGCATTATTATTACAAAATTAACAAAAAAGAATGTTAGGGCAAAATTACTAATTCCTTAACGCGGAGAAGCGACCAACTTTTATTCATATTTACTTGTTAATCAAAAAAAGTGTTAAATTTGCGACCATACATTAGGTAAAACACCCACAGGATGAAGAATCTCGTTATAGTGGAATCGCCGGCTAAGGCTAAAACAATAGAAAAATTTCTCGGTAAAGACTTTACCGTATTATCGAGTTACGGGCATATTCGCGACCTTAAGAAGCACGGTTTCAGTATTGATATCGACAATAACTTTGAACCGGAATATGAGATACCGGAAGATAAGCAGGATCTCGTGAAAAGGCTTCGTAAGGCTGCTAAGGAAGCCGACACTGTGTGGCTGGCTTCTGATGAAGACCGTGAAGGAGAGGCCATAGCCTGGCATCTCGCTGAGGTGCTGGGACTTGACCCTCTCACTACCCGGCGTATCGTTTTCCACGAGATTACCAAACCGGCAATCCTGAATGCCATCGACAATCCACGTCATATAGATATTCACCGTGTGAATGCTCAGCAGGCACGACGTATATTAGACCGTATAGTGGGTTTCGAACTTAGCCCGGTGTTATGGAAAAAAATCAAACCTGCCCTTTCGGCAGGACGTGTGCAGAGTGTGGCCGTAAGACTTATTTGTGAGCGTGAAAAAGAGATATTGAATTTCAGCCCGGAAAGTTATTTCAGAGTCACTGCTAATTTCACTAATGCATCCGGTATGCCGGTGAAGGCTGAACTCACCGATCGCCTCGAGAATCAGAAGCAGGCACTCGACTTTCTGGAAATCTGCAGAAACTCTACATTTAAAGTAGGTGAAATTTCTGTGAAACCTCACATGCGATCTCCTCATCCTCCTTTTACTACTTCAACTCTGCAACAGGAAGCTGCAAGAAAATTAGGTTTTTCAGTAAGCCGCACAATGAGTATTGCCCAGAGGCTATATGAAGAAGGAAAGATTACTTATATGAGAACTGACTCTACCAATCTTTCTGACCTGGCTCTGGGTACAATAAAGAAATATATCACCGATAATCTCGGATCCGGTTTCCTGAAAATAAGGAAATATCATACCCATAGCAAAGGGGCACAGGAGGCGCATGAAGCTATACGTCCTACCTACGTGACTGATGTGACCATCGACGGCACTCAGGAAGAAAAGAAACTTTATGACTTGATTTGGCGCCGTACGGTGGCTTCTCAGATGGCTGATGCTGAAATAGAGAAGACTACCGTATCAATAAGTATATTACAAGATAAGAGAGTAAATAATATAGCCTCGGCAACTTTGCCCTCTTTCAAGGCCGAAGGTGAAGTGGTGATGTTTGAGGGTTTCCTTAAAGTGTACCGCTCAGACAGTTCCACACAGCAGGAATTCACGGAACTTCCGGCCATTACCGCCGGAGAAACTTTAGACATTAAAGATATTTCTGCGGCCCAAAGATTTACTCAGCCTCCGGCCAGATATTCCGAAGCCTCGCTGGTGAAAAAGATGGAAGAACTTGGAATAGGGCGCCCTTCTACTTATTCTCCTACTATATCTACTATACAGCAGCGAGACTATGTGAGAAAAGGCGAGAGCGAAGGTGTGAAAAGAGATTATTTAATGCTCACACTGGAAAAGGGAAAAATCACGGAAAAGATCCTCACTGAAAATACCGGAAGTGATAAAGGGAAACTCGTGCCCACCGATGTAGGTATGGTGGTGAATGATTTTCTTACCGCTGAGTTTCCTGATATACTCGACTATAATTTCACGGCTAAGGTAGAAGAGAAATTCGACGATATAGCGGAAGGTAAATTAGGATGGCAAAATGAGATTGCCACTTTCTACGGAGATTTTCACCCCGGTATAGAAAATATAAATTCAAAAAGAGGTGAACATAAAGTAGGAGAACGCCAAATCGGTATTCATCCGGATAACGGTAAGCCCGTGTATGTGAAGATTGGAAGATACGGACCGGTGGTGCAGGTGGGTGACACTGCTTCGGAAGAGAAACCTCTCTTTGCAAGTCTGAGGGCCGGACAGAGCATCGCATCAATAACATTGGATGAGGCTCTTAAACTCTTTGAACTCCCCCGCACTCTTGGTGAGAGTGAAGGAGTGCCTGTGACAGTAGCTGTGGGAAGGTTTGGCCCTTATGTGAAAAACGGAGATCTCTTTGTATCTATCCCGAAAGACTATGACCCCCTCACCATCACACTTGATGAGGCAAAGGATCTAATATTAAAGAAGAAGGAAGCAGAAGCCAACAAACTGATAAAATCATTTTCAGAGATGCCGGGGCTTGAAGTGCTAAACGGTCGCTTCGGCCCTTATCTGGCTTATAAGCCGGAAGGGGTGAAAAAAGCGGTAAATTACAAGATTCCTAAAGGCACCGACCCCGCTTCCCTTACATTTGAGGAAGCCCGCAAACTCATGGAAAATGATGCTTCAACCACAAAAAAGAGCCCTTTAAAGATAAAAAAAGGCGCTGACACCAAAAAAATTGCATCAAAATCCCCTAAAACCGCGTTAAAAAAGGGAAAAAGTTAATTTTTGTTGACTAAAAATCACTAATTTTGCCCAGTATATCATAGTTTGCATTTCACCATTTTTATTAACCCATTTAAGGCAATCTTAAAGTATATCAATAATACTATGACAAAGGCAGAAGTATGTGCAGAAATTGCGAGAACCACAGGTATGGAAAAAGCTGCGGTGCTCGAAGTAGTTGAAAAATTCATGGACGTTGTGAAGGATAGTCTGGCTCATGGAGAAAATGTATATCTCCGTGGCTTCGGATCTTTCATTGTAAAGACCCGTGCTGAAAAAACAGCCAGAAACATTTCTAAGAACACAGCCATAAGAATTCCGGCTCATAAGATTCCGGCATTTAAACCGGCAAATACCTTTAAGGAAGAGGTGGCTAAGGGATAATTCTCGCCACAAATTTTAAAAAAAGTTTCAGGAAAATATTTAAAAAATTCCTGAAACTTTTTTTAATTTCATTGGTTATATAGGTAGACAAACTATCAAATAACTTTACATAAAAATTTATAAAAACTATGGAAAATTGTTGTTGTAAGAAAAAACATTCCTACCATTTCCATGTTACTGAGGTACAGGAAGATAAGATCAAAGACGTTTTTGGCTTTAATTTCGGTGGCCATCATGACTTGAAGAAAATGGTAGAAGATGTAGTGGCTAAGGGTACTATGACAGAAAAACACGCAAAAGAATTGGTATGCGGCGTTCGTCTACTTCACCATGTATTGAAGAAATATCCCGGCAATCCTATTTTCCAAAGCGTGATGCCGGCTTTCGAAGACTTCAAGCATGCACTTCGCAATGAATACTGTCCTTGCGACAAAAAGTAATCAACCCTTTTAAAGACTACTGCTATGTGTGATAAAGTAAAGAAATCTTACCATTTTCAGGTGTGCGAAGTGGTAGATAATAAAGTGAAAGACGTATTCAATTTTAATTTCGGTGGTCATCACGACCTTGAAGAAATGGTGGCAAAGGCTGTGGCAGTTGGCAACATCACAGAGAAGCATGCGAAAGAATTGGTATGCGGAGTACGCCTCCTTCACCACGCTATGAAGAAATATCCCGACAATGAAGCTATCAAGGCTTTCGCTCCTAAGTTTAAGGAGTTTAAAGATGCCCTGAAGGCTCAGTGCAACGAGAAATAACTCAGATAAACATTATAAAAAAACGAGGCAGCCGAGAGTAGATTCCGGCTGCCTCGTTTTTTTTGGTACAGTTTTTTAAGTCGGGAAAGTGTCGAAGGCATATAATATAGTGGAGAGATAACGCTCACCGGTGTCGGGAAGTATAGCCACGATAGTCTTTCCGGCGTTTTCTTCCTCTTTAGCCAGTTGCATGGCAACATGGAAAGCGGCTCCGGAAGAAATTCCGGCCAATACTCCTTCCTCGCTTGCAAGCAGTCTACCGCCTTTCACTGCATCAACGTCAGTCACTTTTACAATTTTATCGATAAGGTCTCCATCAAAATTCTTGGGGACGAAACCTGCTCCTATTCCTTGAATCTTATGAGCACCTGAAGGTTCACCGGAAAGCACGGCAGAAGAGGCCGGTTCCACCGCCACAGCCTTTAAAGTCGGGCGACGTTCCTTAAGGTATTTTGCCGTACCGCTTATAGTGCCTCCTGTGCCAACACCGGCTACAAGAAAGTCTACTTCCCCGTCGGTATCCCTCCATATTTCCGGGCCGGTGGTACGATAATGGATCAGAGGATTAGCCGGGTTTTCAAATTGTTGCAGAATCACTGACCCCGGTATTGACTCACGGAGTTCCTCAGCCTTTTTGATCGCACCTTTCATACCTTCACTTCCGGGAGTAAGTACCAGTTGAGCCCCAAGAGCCTTTAAAAGATTTCTACGCTCCATGCTCATTGTCTCAGGCATTGCCAATATGAGATTGTAGCCTTTGACTTTAGCTACCCATGCCAGACCAATACCTGTATTGCCGGATGTAGGCTCGATAATGGTATCGCCCGGTTTGATGGCTCCACTTTGCTCCGCCTCCTCAATCATAGCAAAGGCGATACGGTCTTTTACGCTTCCACCCGGATTGAAACTTTCCAGTTTCACAAGAACTCTGGCTTTCAACTTTTCTTCACGTTCGATACGGCAGACCTCCAGCAAGGGGGTGTTGCCAATCAGTTGGGTAAGGTCTTTTGCAATTTTCATAAGATATGTTTGATTAATGAAAAATGGTCAGAATTATCATTTAAATGCCCGCTCCGTCGGAATAAGTTTCGCTACGGCTCATGCCCTGAAGCACTTTCGATTTAGGGGGAACACTTTCTGTAACCCAGACGTTGCCGCCTATTACTGTATCTTTACCGATAGTGATACGTCCGAGCACGGAAGCATTGGAGTAAATAGTGACATTATCTTCAATTATGGGATGCCTGGGTACATTCATCGGTATTCCCTCTTCATCATATCTGAAACTTTTTGCACCCAGGGTGACACCTTGATAAATAGTGACGTATTTACCTATTACACAAGTCTCCCCTATCACTACACCGGTGCCATGGTCTATAGCAAAATACTCTCCTATATTAGCCCCCGGGTGAATGTCGATTCCCGTCTGGGAATGAGCGATTTCTGAAATTATACGAGGCAGGTAGGGAATGTTCATAGAGAAGAGCAAATGTGCAAGTCGGTGATGCAGCATAGCCTTGATTGAAGGATAGCAGAGTATGATTTCCACTTCATTTCCTGCAGCAGGGTCTTTCTGCATTATAGCGTGGATATCAGTGTAAAGTTTTCTTTTTAATTCAGGAAGTTGGGCTATAATTTCAGCTGCTAAAGCATGCGAAGGCAAAGGCTGCTTGTTTAATGTCACAGGGTCAGAGTCTCGGCACGAAAGGCCAATCTCTATCTCTTCCTGAAGGAGAGCGAAGAGACGTTCGGTAGCAATGCCTATCCTGTATTCCAGTTTTGAAACTATTGATGTCCTTTCAAGAAACAGTTCCGGAAATATCACCTTCCAAAGTAATGACAACATCTCTTTTACATTCTGAAGCGAAGGTAGACCTTGGGGACAAAGAGTGGTAAGACTTCTGTCGTCATTGTCGATCTGTGATAAATTTTTCACCGTGACTGCTAAATTATGCGACAGAACTTGAGCGGAATAATTCTGATCCATTGGGCTTGATAATATTGTTGCCAAAATCGATGTAAAATTATAAAAATGTTGATAATCAAACAAATTAGGGAGTAAAAATATATAAAAATAAAGCAGAGACGTGCAAAATGACACTCTCTGCTTTTTTGGGAAATAGTAATGAGAACCGGATAAATATTGGTTTTCTCGAATACCCCTTTAGATTGTTAGTGTTAAATTATTTTTTCTGTTCGAGATCGGCGTTTTGTTGTTTTAGGAGGTCGCGAATCTCACCCAAAAGCACTTCCTCTTTGGTTGGTGCCGGTTCGGGAGCGGGTTCCGGTTCGGGCTCGGGTTTCTCCCATCTTTCTTTGAATTTGATAGTGACACGGATTGCGATGAAAATAGACATCGCAATAATGAAGAAATCCACGATGTTCATGATAAAGGTGCCATAGTGCACAGCCACTTCCTCCACGGCAGCCTGTCCATCTTCTGTAGCCGGAATACCATGACGAATAACGAATTTCATATTCTCAAAGCCGGTGCCACCTGTACACAACGTAATCACGGGCATTATGATATCGTTGACCAGGGAAGTTACAATCTTACCGAAAGCCCCGCCGACGATTACACCCACCGCCATGTCAATCACATTGCCTTTGAGCGCAAAGGCTTTAAAATCTTCCAGAAATTTTCCCATGTTTGATGAAAGGTTAGTTGTCGCAAAAGTATTATTTTCAGCACAAAACTAATAAAAAAATAGTAATTGCAGACACAAAACGGTTAAAAAACATTATTATATAAAATATTAAGGATAAGGGTTTGAGCAGAAGGGAATTTTTTGTAAATTTGCATGCCTACGGATGTGTTTATTTTCGTGGGACAAGAGAATTATAATACAATACCTATACATACAACAAAATCAAAACAAAACGCAATGACAAAAATTGGTATCAACGGCTTTGGCCGTATCGGACGTTTCGTCTTCCGCGCCTCAACAAAGAGAGACGACATTGAAGTTGTAGCAATCAACGACCTTCTTCCGGTTGACTACATGGCTTATATGCTCACTTATGATACAATGCACGGTCGTTTCGACGGTACCGTTGACTATGATATGGAGAAAAGCCTTCTTATCGTTAACGGTAAGCCAATCCGTGTTACAGCTTGCAAGAATCCTGCCGAAATAGGTTGGGGAGCTGTTGATGCTGAATATGTTGTGGAATCTACAGGTCTTTTCCTCACTAAAGAAAAAGCTCAGGCTCACATTGAAGCCGGTGCTAAATATGTTGTGATGTCTGCTCCTTCAAAAGACGACACCCCAATGTTTGTAGTAGGTGTAAACGACCAGACCTATGCCGGACAGCAATTTGTATCAAATGCTTCTTGCACCACCAACTGTCTTGCTCCTCTCGCTAAGGTGCTCAACGACAGATTCGGTATCGTGGAAGGTCTTATGACTACTGTTCACTCCACTACTGCTACTCAGAAGACTGTAGATGGTCCTTCTATGAAAGACTGGCGTGGTGGCCGCGCTGCTTCTGCCAACATCATCCCCTCTTCCACAGGTGCTGCTAAGGCTGTAGGTAAAGTTATTCCTGAACTCAACGGTAAACTCACCGGTATCGCTATGCGCGTGCCTACTCTCGACGTTTCTGTTGTAGACCTTACTTGTAACCTTGCTTCTCCTGCTTCTAAGGAAGACATCTGCAAGGCTATGAAGGATGCTGCTGAAGGCGAACTCAAGGGTGTACTCGGTTACACTGAAGATGCAGTGGTTAGCTCAGACTTCCTCGGTTGCCCGCTTACCTCTATCTTCGATGCTAATGCCGGCGTTTATCTGACTGACAAGTTCGTGAAAGTAATCAGCTGGTACGACAACGAAATCGGTTACTCCAACAAGGTGCTCGACCTCATCGCTGTGATGAAGAAATACAACGGTTAATCCCGTATAAACCCTATTCTAAAGGGAGATTGACCTACGTCAATCTCCCTTTCTCTTTTTGCTGGCTGAGATTTTTTCTTGCAAAATTATTATAATGATGGGGATTTGTAGGGTAGAAATAATTGGTCTGCTGTGATTTGGAAAGGGAATTCAAAGAAATGCTGGTTACGTATAGCCCCATTGGAGGTTATTAGAACAGGTTGAACAGTTTTGTATTTGGGTAAATACATTTCCAATACTCTGAGTTTAGTGTTCATGTTTTCTATCTCAGAAGAAGTGATATTAAATCCTTTGGGAGCATATTTCATTTCGCACACGTTAACCATATTGTCGGCTCTATCGATTAACAAATCAATCTGAACGCCGGGGTGATCCTCCGTTTTCTTTACATGCCAAGAAAAAATATTAGCCATTATGCCGGAGATTCCCAAAGCGGTTTTTATTTGTTTTGTATGGAGCAGACAAACTCTTTCAAAAGATAATCCACACCAAGTGTGATATGTAGGCGTTTTCATCAGCCTTACCCAATAATCTTCATCTGCATTATGAGCATTCCTTACGAATTGATAATAGAAAAGAGAATAGCAATCCACTAATTGATAGATAGCATCCCGAATTTTTTTATTGGTATTACAGTATTTTCTGACAAAGCCACATTCTATTAAATCTTCAATGATCTGACTTATCTGACCATTGCTTTCAAGTTCACCGGCTTTTATGATCCCTTCTCTTGTGAGACCTGATTTCTTCCCTGCTAACGCTTCTATTACTTTCAAATATTTTTCCGGCTTGTTGAACATTGAAGAATATATATAATTGAATTCGTCATGCAACTCACCGCTTTCTCTCAAGAAAAGGTTGTTGATATTCTGGCCCATACTCTTTGCAGCATCAAGTTTCGACCAATAGTATGGAATACCACCCATCACCATATATCCCTCCAGAATCATGTTCCTGTTAAAGTTAAGACGATGTGCTTTGACATATTCTTCACACTCTTGGAGAGAGAACTGGTGGAGTTTAATTCTATAAGTCACTCTGTTGTAAAGCCCACCTGTATTTCTGAAGATCTTATTAATGATCCAGGAGGTGGCACTTCCACAAATAATAAGGAGTATATCATCTCGGAAATATGCCCATCCGTTCCAAAAGTGTTCAAAGGCTTGTATAAATTTGGAGTTGGGGGCATCCATCCACGGCAATTCATCAATGAAGATTATTTTACGTTTCTGCCGAGATTTTGAGATTAGGGTTTCCAGAAGGTGAAATGCCTCAAACCAAGTTTTTGGTGGTGTTGATTCAGAAGGCAATCCCTGTGAAAGCAAACTTCTGAAAAATTCATCCAATTGCTCTTTGTTCGATATACCATGAATTCCGGTATACTGAAAACAGAACTTATCTTTAAAGGTTTGCTTTATAAGATATGTCTTACCAATTCGGCGACGGCCATATACAGCTACAAACTCTGATTCTTTAGAGTCGTAGGCCTTTTGAAGTTGATGTTTTTCCTCTGAACGACCAATAAGCATAGCTCAAAATTTTGATGTAAATATAATAAAAAACAATCGACTTTTTGCCACAAGTACAACTTTTATGATAGTTATGGTAAAAAGTCGATGATAAAATTGTTCCGACTTCCGGCTTTAAGGTAGGGGAATTCTGATAGTTGTGGCAAAAAGTCTGCCAGGCACTCTGATGAAGTTTGGGAAGCCTATAGGGGCATTTTGTAATAAAGAATACCTGTGCAGGCTGTGATTTTATTGGTAAGGCGGAGGAATTCTTAATAACTAAACTCTTAACAATTAAATTTATAATATTAAATTATTAGTAATTGAAGGAGGAGCCACCGAGGAATTCACGAAGCAGAGAGGTGGAAGGAATCTGGTCGGCTGGAATAGGTTCGAAATAACTTAGCAACTTCATCAGGCGATAAGCCTGAGCGTAAGCCACGTTGTCGCGAGGCACCTCACGCAGCAAAGGCAACGCATATTCTTTCATCACTCCTAATTCAAAAATCAACGAGGAATTGAATGTGGCATCGGCATTTTCACTGAACGGGAAGATCCATTTCTCCTCACCTCTCCTCACACTGGGCCAGCGACGTATGGATTCAAGAGCAGAAGTGCGCCTATATTTGTAGTCACGCACTATACGGCGCAGCAGACGGTTGTCGCTTGTGGAAATCCAGTTGTGATTGTCTATCTTCAGAGTAGTCAGAGCCGATACATACACCTTATATATATTATCCGAATGGATAGAAAGAGTGAGCTGAGGATTGAGGCCATGGATACCTTCAATCAGCAACACGTCATTATGGTCAAGACGCAGAGGCTTCTCTTTTTCTATTCTTCTTCCCAATTCAAAAGAATAAGTAGGAATATTTACCTCTTCTCCATTTAGGAGTCTTCGCAGATCACTGTTAAGCCTTTTAAGGTCGAGAGCATAAAGTGATTCAAAATCGTAATCGCCGGTTTCATCGCGAGGAGTTTCATCACGGTTTACGAAATAATCATCGAGCGAAATCATTTTCGGCACGATAAGATTGGTGGCCAAATGGATTGCGAGCCGTTTTGTAGAGGTAGTCTTACCGGAAGAAGAGGGTCCGGCCACAAGCACAATTCCAGCGCCTCCTTCATTCCTCCTTTGAGCGATATCTGAGGCAATCTGGCCAATTAGCTTTTCATGCATGGCTTCTGCCACGTTTATCAACCCGGCAGTACGTTTTTCCTGCACAGCACGGTTAAGGTCGCCCACGTTCCTCACCCGTATCATAAAATTGAACCGCAGTTGGTCGGTGAAAGCTTTATACATTTTCTCGCCCGGAGGATTTGCTGCCAGCATCTTCTCAGTTTCGGCAGGCGAGGTGACGAAAAGAAGGAACCCATTCTTATATCTGCGTATATCAAAATGCTGCAGGTATCCCGTAGAAGGCACTAATGGGCCGTAAAATCCGTCAGCTATGTCTCCCAGCCTGTAGTAAGTTGTATAGAGTTCATGTAGAGTTTCCAGAAGATTCACTTTTGCATCCAGCCCCTGTTTCCTATACATTTCAATCACATCAGTGGTGAGGCGTTCATGCCTTTTAAACTGTATGTCGGAATCCACCAGAGCTCTCATTCTTGTGAGAATTTCACTGATAATATTGTCATCGGGTTCCACCAGGTCTTCGCCGCGGGTAAGCCGGCAGAAATGTCCACCTGCCATAGTATGGTCTATCCTCAAGGTAATACCGGGAAGAACCTCTGTCACCGCTTTATAAAGGAGCATGCATAGTGAACGCATATACACCCTTTTACCCGTATCTGAAGAAGATGAGAGAAATTCCACTTGCTTAGGTGAAAATATAGGATAGCAAAGGTCTTCGGTCTTATTGTTCACATAAGCGCATATCGGAGTGAATGGCAACTCAGCTGAAAGACGAGGGACAAGGTCGATGATTCTTTCCCCACCCAGCACGGAAAGATACTCTGCAGTGTTCTTACAATAAATTTTCATGGCTTCTATAACTTCACAACTACAAATATAAGATAAAAAATTAATTGGTGAGGTTTGGTGATTGTAAGAATTTGATTAATTTTGTTTTTTCAAGAGCGGGATTAGAAATAGCCGCCTAACCATGGAGAAACAAAAACCTTAAAAACGAATAAAAATGAATAGTATTCAAAAGTATTTCGCAGAGGGCCTTGGCACAATGTTCCTGGTGCTTTTGGCTTGCGGAAGCGCTGTGTTGGCTGGGCCGTCAATCGGTGTACTTGGTATAGGTCTGTGCTTCGGACTTGTGCTGTTATGCCTATGCTATGCAATAGGCAACATTTCGGGATGCCATGTGAATCCTGCAGTTTCGTTTGCAATGTTTGTGAGCGGTAGAATGAATCTCAAGGATTTTATATGGTATGTGATCGCCCAATTGATTGGAGCCACTGTTGGAGCCTGGTTCCTTTGGCTTCTGGTGGAATTCAGTTCAGATGTGTTCCCGTATAATTTCGGTGGTATCACCTATCTTATTGATGGTACCTATGGAGAGGCAATGCCGGCTGCTCAGGCTCTGGTAGACGGAAAGGTTGCAGAAGGAATCACTGAAGTTCAATATGCTGCCAATGTGCTTCAACCCGGTGCTACTGCATGGATGGCCCTGGTGTCGGAAATAGTGCTTACATTCCTCTTTGTTTTTGTGGTGTTAGGATCCACCGATTCTAAGAAAGGATACGGCAAGTTTGCCGGTATCGCTATCGGTTTGGCTCTTGGTCTTGTAAATATTGTAGGTATACCTGTGGATAACTGTTCTGTTAACCCTGCCCGTAGTTTCGGTCCGGCCATTTTCAATCCCAACGCTCTCTCATGGTGCAATTTCTGGGTAATGGTAGTTGGTCCTTGTGTAGGTGCCATGTTGGCTGCTTATGCATGGAGAATCTGCAACTTTAAGGTGGAAAGTGCAGAATTAGACGGTAATCTCTTCGACGAATAATTCCACTATATTAATATAACCTGAAAGCCGGAAGTAAAATTCCGGCTTTTTTATTAAGGGCTCGTTCCCTAATTTTTAATTAAAACTGAGGAACGGGGTTTAAATTATCAATTTTCTATAGTGATTAGGCGAAAAACTCCCTCTAAAGAATTAAAAAAATGAATTTTTTTGTTAAAAAGAGAAGTTTTTTGTGCTTTTTGTTAAATTGTGTTGGTTTTTACGGTAATATTTATCATATTTGCATTTCTTAATACGAATATTAATAAATATTTAAAGTAACTATTTTGTATACCCAACCATCCATAATATATTTTATATGAAAAAATCTACTACTTTATTCATTTCAGCCGCGTTGGCAGTAGGTGTAGGTTGCATGTATGCAGCAGACGCCGTGACTTCCCCGGCTGATGGAACAGAGGGTGCGTCAATCTCTTATGAGCTTGACCCGGCCAGTGGCTCCACCCTCACGGAAATCAACAAAATCACCGTTTATTTCGAGGCCGGTGAAAACGTTGGTTTCTATGATGGCCGCGGTAATAACGTGGTGCTTGAAAACACTACCTCAGGTGACTATTATTATGCCACTCCGTTCTTCGAGGGAAGAAACGAGAGCGGTCAGATGATGTATTCACTTGAGTTTAGTGAACTTGGAGGTGAACAGGAGACAATCTCACTCCCCGGTACCTATACCCTCACTATCTCAGGAGCTTACACCACTACTATCGATGATGAGGGTGAGGAAAGTGAACCGGAAGATCTTCCTGTAATCACTGCTGAGTACACCGTGATATCTCCCGTAAGCTATACTCTGGACCCGGCTGACGGTGCCACTGTAGAAGAAATCAGCACTATTACTCTTACTTTTGAAGCCGGCAAGAACGTTGGTTTCTACGAAGGCAGGGAAAGTACCGCAGTGCTTGAGGACACAAATACAGGAGACTATTATTATGCCACTCCGTTCCTGGTAGACCGTAACGGTAATGGAGAAATGGTATATACCCTCGAGTTCACAGAACTTGGAGGAGATCCGGCAGATCCAGTGACTTTAAGTGCTCCCGGCGTTTACAACCTTACTATCAAGGGTGCTTATACTACAGTTATAAATGAAGATACTGAGGTTGAATTAGAACCTGTAGACCTTCCGGTGATCAATGCTACTTACACAATTGCTTATCCGGTGGAATATACTCTTGATCCTGAAAACGGAGCCGTAGTGCCGGAAATCAGCAAAATCACTCTTTCTTTCGCTGCCGGTGTAAACGTAGGTTTCTATGAGGGTCGTGCCACTGCCGTGGTATTGGAAAATAAGCAAACCGGTGACGCTTTATACTCCACTCCATTCTTTACAGGAAGAAACGCAAATGGAGAGATGACTTATGAATTGGAATTTACAGAATTAGGCGACACTGAAGTGGTGACTGTCACTAATCCGGGCGAGTATGTGCTTACCATCAGTAGTCTTTACACCACTACAATCGATGATAATGGTGAAGAAAGCGATAAGGTAGACCTTCCGGTGATTAACGCTCTCTATACCGTAGCCAGTGAATCTAATTATATCCTTAATCCGGAAAGCGGTTCCAACCTTACAGAAATAAGCGAAATCACCATTACTTTCGCTGCCGGTGAAAACGTAGGTTTCTATTCAGGCCGTGATAATGCCGTACTTGAAAACCTTGAGACCGGCGACCAGTATACCGCTGAGCCATTCTTTGAAGGAAGAAGTGAAATGGGTGAAATGACATATAGTCTTAAGTTTAAAGAACTGGGAAGCTCAGATGAACTTGTTATCAACCAGCCCGGCAACTATCTTCTTACACTCAGAGGAGCTTACACCTCTACTGTCGATGAAGATGGCGAAGAAAGTGATCCGGTAGACCTTCCGGTAATCACAGCCAACTATACAATCGTATATCCTGTAACTTACTTCCTAAGCCCTGCAGATGGAGACTTTGTAGATGCACTCAGCAAAGTAACCCTTACTTTTGCTCCCGGTGCCAATGTAGGTTTCTACGAGGGTCGTACAAATACTGTGACTCTGGAGAATACTGCCACCGGTGAATACTATTACAGTACTCCTTTCTTTGAGGGTCGTGATGAAGATGGCGTAATGACCTATACTTTAGAATTCACTGAAATGGGTTCTACCGAAGTTCTGGAGTTCACCACTCCGGGCGTATATAATCTCAGCATCAAAGGTCTCTACATGTCTACCATCGATGACGAGGGTGAAGAAAGTGAAGAAAGTGATTGGGTAGACCTTCCGGCAATCAATGCAGTTTATACTATTCCATATCCCGTAGATTATACCCTTAACCCTGCCAATGGTTCTTCTCTTACTTCAATCGAGAAGATAATCCTCACATTTGAAGGCGGCAAGAACGTAGGTTTCTACGAAGGACGTTCAACCAATGTAATACTTGAAAACCTTGAGACAGGCGACCAGTATACCGCTGAGCCATTCTTTGAAGAAAGAAGTGAAGATGGTGAAATGACATACTCTATAGAGTTTAAAGAACTCGGTAGCGATGAACCTCTGATTATCAACCAGCCCGGTGATTACTCTCTCACTATCAGAGGCCTCTACACATCAACAATAGATGAGGACAGCGGTGAGGAAAGTGATAAGGTTGACCTTCCTGTAATCACAGCCAACTATAAGGTGGTATATCCTATTGACTATGTATTGGATCCCGCCAGCGGTTCAAGCCTTACTGAAATCGAAAAAATCACCATTACTTTCCCGGAAGGGCTCAATGTGGGATTCAGCGACGGACGTGAGACTACAGTAATGCTCGAAAACCAGGAAGCAGGTACAATTTATTCAGCTGTGCCTTTCTTCGAAGGAAGAAGCGAGAGCGGCCAGATGGTATATTCATTTGAATTTACTGAAAACGGCGAAGAGGTGGCTGCTCCGATCACACTCCCGGGCAACTATCTGCTTACAATCAGGGGTCTCTACACCAGCACTATACTGGAAAACGATGAGGAAACAGAACCTGAATATCTGCCGGTGATCAACGCCACATATACAATCGACTATCCGATTCCTTACATCTTGAATCCTGCAAGTGGTGCCAATCTGGAAGAAATAAGTACAATTAATCTTTCTTTCCAGGCCGGAACTAATGTTGGTTTCTATGATGGCAGAGAGACAAATATAGTGCTTGAAAATGTGGCTACAGGCGACGAGTATGTTGGTACTGCTACCTTCAACGACCGTGACGATGATGGCGTAATGAGCTATACTATCGAGTTCAAGGAAATCGGTCAGGAAGAAGAAGATGCCCTCACACTCACTCAGCCGGGTAATTACAAACTTACTGTAAGAGGTCTCTACACTTCTACTATCGATGAAGATGGTAATGAAAGTGAACCTGAAGATCTCCCGGTTATCTACGCTAACTACACTATCGTATATCCGATAGAATATGTGCTCACTCCGGAAGATGGCTCGATCCTTTACTCAATCAATGAAGTGACCATCACATTTGAAGCAGAAAAGAATGTAGGTGTCTATGATTCTTACAACACATATGTGCTCGAAAATCTTGAAACCGGCGATGCTTATTATGCAACTCCTGAATTTGTGGAACGTGATGAATTTGGCAGAATGACATATTCATTAAAATTTAGTGAACTCGGTTCAAATCTTCCTTCACCCGATGATGAACCGGCTGCTCAAGCTGATGAAGACAACGGTGAAAATGATGGAAACGGCGACTCCGACCATGATTCTACCAACACCGCTCAGGCTATCACTACTCCCGGTAAGTATCAGTTGAGCCTAAGAGGCTTCTACACTACTACTATCGATGAAGATGGTAATGAAAGCGATCCGGTAGATCTTCCGGCTATCATAGCAACTTACGAAATAGAATATCCGGTGGCTTATACTCTCAATCCTGATAGCGGTGCTACTCTGGATGAAATAACCGCTATTACCATTACATTTGCTCCCGGCGTTAATGTAGGATTCCACGAGGGACGTGAAACTAACGTGCTGCTCGTGAATAAAGACAATGATGATACTTACACAAGCGAGCCTTTCTTCACTGAAAGAGATGAAAACGGAGGAATGATTTACTGGTTGGCATTTATGCCGCTTGGTGATACATCAGAAACCACAATCGTGGCTCAGGGTGAATATGAACTCACTATCCGTGGTCTCTACTACTCAACTATTGATGAACAAGGTAATGAGTCAGATCCGGTAGACCTTCCTGTAATCACAGCTACTTATACTGTGACCGGTGATAATGACAATACAGGTGCTGTATCATCTATCGTTACCGATGACGCTGCTGTAAATGCTTACAGTATAAATGGTCTCCAGGTAATCAAAGAGGGTAAGGGTGCCGATATCAATTCACTCCCGGCAGGTATCTATGTAATCAACGGTAAGAAAGTACTTATCCGTAAGTAAATTCTAAACCTCATTCAATAAAGGGAAGGCGTCTGCATGGCAGGCGCCTTTCTTTTTACCGCGATATTTCTTTGTTTGCTGTATATTTCCCCCGGGTATTCGAAATAATCATTTTTTGTTAATTTTGCATTATGTCGGCAGCCACAGTTACCGAAAATCCTCAGGAGAGACTACAGGAGTTAGGAAACGCCAAGATTTGGCGTCTCCTGCTGAAATATAGTCTGCCCGCGGTAATAGGTACAGTGGTGATGGCTGTGTATAATATCATCGACTCCATTGTGATAGGTCATGCCATTGCCGATCCGAATGTGGTGAGCGGAATTGCCGTAACCTTTCCGGTGATGAATCTTGGCACGGCTTTAGGGATGCTGATAGGAGCCGGTGCAGCTACAAGAGTGAGCATCGTGATGGGCCAGGACAATAAAAGACAGGCGGAGATTATTTTGGGGAATTCAGTGCAACTAACGGTAATAATAGGTATCACTTATATCACACTTTTTGCCATATTCATAACACCTATATTAAAGATTTTTGGTGCTTCACCCAATTCTCTGCCTTATGCACGGGAATTTATGTTGTGGATCCTGCCCGGTATGGTGCTTATGAATCTCACCTTCTCCTACAACAATATTATGCGCGCTACGGGCTATCCCGGACGGGCAATGTACACCAACCTGATAGGAGCCGGAATGAATGCCTTGCTGGCCCCTCTGTTCCTATTTGGATTTAAGTGGGGCATAAAGGGAGCCGCTATTGCCACAGATATTTCAATGCTGGTGACCTCTTTCTTTGTGATGAGCCATTTCTTTCGTAAAGATACTACCCTTCATTTCGTAAAAGGCACTTTCAGATTAGACTGGAAGGTGATAAAAGCCATATTATACATAGGTATGGCACCTTTTCTGATAAATGTGGCCGGTTCGGTGATTAATGCAATCGTAAACAATTCCTTGCTGCATTACGGGGGTGATGATGCCATAGCTTCGGTGGTGGTGTTCAACCGATTTGTCACTATTTTCGTTATGATAGTGATAGGTATCTGTCAGGGTATGCAACCGATATTAGGATATAACTACGGCTCGTGTAAATATTCACGTCTTTTTGCCACTTTGAGGCTTGCTATTGTATGTGCCCTCTGTATCACTTCTATGGGCAGTATAATAGGCGCTTTCAACCCTCGGGTAATAGCTGTGGCTTTCATGCAGGATGAGGCTCAGATCACTTGTGCTGTGAATTGCTTGAGGATCACTACCATCGGTTTCTGGATGGTAGGTTTTCAGATTGTGGGTACAAACTTTTTCCAGAGTCTCGGCATGGCGGGGAAGGCCGTATTTCTATCGCTCACAAGGCAGATAATTTTCATGATACCAATGTTGCTTATATTGCCCCCCAAGTTCGGTCTCGACGGCGTATGGGCATGTTATCCCGTTTGCGACGTGATTGCCACCCTGGTCACTGCCGGTATGCTTATCATACAGATACGAAAAATTAAGAGTAACCAAATCCAAACCGTTGCAGCATGAGAATTGATTTCACACCGATTGTTCGCCCTTATTTTCAACATATTTCAAGGCGTACGGAAGCCTGGAAAGACCATACGGAATCTATCCAGAGAGATCTTCTTGCACGTCATCTGAAAAGAGCGGCTCTCACAGAGTTCGGAAGGCAACATGGATTTAAAGACATTTCTCATAGCGCTTCTCCTTACCGGGCTTATATAGATTCGGTGCCTACGGTGCATTATGAGGATATACGGCCTACGGTGATGAGAATGCTCCAGGGAGAGGCCGACATATTATGGCCGGGCGTTTGCCGGGATTTTGCACAGTCATCAGGTACTTCCGGAGGTAAATCTAAGTTTATTCCTATTACTCGTGATTCCCTTAAGGGCAATCATTATCGGGGAGGAGAAGATTCGGTGGCTCACTATATCAATTCTAATAGACAGAGCCGGCTCTTTTCAGGCAAAGGGTTTATCTTAGGGGGGTCTTTTTCCAACACCCTTGGCATTGATGCCGGAAAAGTGCATGTGGGCGACCTGAGTGCCACTCTTATCAACAGGCTTACACCATTGGCAGAACTCGTGAGGGTGCCCGATAAGCAAACTGCACTTATGAGCGACTGGAACAGGAAACTTCCTGCTCTTGTGAAGGAAGCCTCGGATGAATTCGTAACTAATATATCGGGTGTGCCATCCTGGTTTCTTACTGTGCTACGAAAAATTCTGGAACATAAGAGGGCTAAGAGTCTTGCACAGGTGTGGCCCGGTCTTGAAGTTTTCTTTCACGGTGGCATCTCTTTCGAACCTTACAGAGATGAATACAATGAAATTACTGCAGGTCTCAATATGCATTTCCTGGAAACTTATAACGCTTCCGAGGGCTTCTTCGCAGTGCAGAATGATCCGGATGATAAATCGATGCTCCTGATAATCGACCGTGATGTGTTTTATGAATTCATTCCTGTATTGGAACCTGAGGCTGCACCAGTTCCAATCTGGGAGGTGGTACCCGGGAAGACTTATGAAATGGTGATAACATCAAGCAACGGTTTATGGAGATACCGGCTGGGAGATACTGTAAGAGTAGAATCGGTAAATCCGGTGAAGATACGTATTGCCGGCCGCACCGAAGCTTTTATAAATGCATTCGGGGAAGAACTTATGGAAGATAACGCGGAACGTGGCATGGCTGAGGCTTGCCGGCTTCATAATGCCAATATACTGAATTATACGGCTGCTCCCCTATTTGCCCATGGCAACAGAAAGGGAAGGCATCAATGGCTGATAGAATGGGAGAATCCTCCCGCAAATCCTGATGCGTTTGCAGATACTCTCGACAGGGAATTGCGTAAGCTCAATTCCGACTATGATGCCAAACGTAACGGAAATATTTTCCTTGCCTCTCCGGAGATAATTACAGCCCGCATGGGACTATTTGACGACTGGCTGAAATCGGCCGGCAACCATAAACTGGGAGGACAAAGAAAAGTACCCAGATTGAGCAATAACCGTGTCATGATGGATCAGCTCCTTATTATGAACAAAGAATAAACTTTTCATGAATTTCCGCACCGAATATAAGCCGGCCCGACGAGAGATAATTCTGGATCCACGAAAGCCGGTGGTTCTCGTTGGGTCATGTTTTTCTCAGAATATAGCCTCTAAGATGGAGAAGTGCGATTGGCAGTCGGTAAATCCATGCGGCACACTTTATAATCCTCTTTCTATCAGCATAGCAATAGATCTTATGTGTAAGGAAGATGACGGGGTCAAGGAGTTTGAAAAGACTCTTTTTCATTCCGGGGGTCTTTGGAATTCTCATCTGTTTGATTCTTCCTTTTCAGCAATTGCAAAAGAAGATTGTATTGAAGAATTTTGCCATAGACAGCAACTGTTGCTTGATGCATTAGGCCGGGGAGGAGTATTGATTGTGACTTTCGGCACTTCTATCTGCTATTTCCTATCTGAAGATGAAAGACCGGTAGGAAATTGCCATAAGGAGCCTCAGAATCTTTTTTACAGAAGAAGATTGAGTGTGGAGGAGATTGTGGCCGGATGGAATGAAAGGATAAAAGAACTTCAGGTGCGGTTTCCCGGAATAAAAATCATTTTTACGGTAAGTCCGGTAAGACACATGAAAGATGGTTTTGAAGGCAACACACGTTCGAAAGCTATCCTTTGTCTGGCTATGGAAGAGATATGCAGAGATAATGATTCCTGCATTTATTTCCCGGCTTTTGAGATTATGAATGATGACCTACGCGACTACAGGTTTTATGCATCCGACCTTGTACATCCGTCGGAGGAGGCCATAGATTATATCTGGGAAAAGTTTAAGGCCGAATTTATTGATTCCGAAGGTGAAAGAATCCTTGCCGATGGAGAGCGAAAGTACAAGACATCCCATCATCGAGGCAAAACCGGAGCCTTAGGAAAATTATTACATCCTTAATGGATGAAAGGTTCGCGTTAGAGGGTTGGTCCTTATTCCCTTGAACTTTCAGTTTGCAGAAAGCATAAGAATAACAAAATTTGTGGGACAGTCTTAAAAGAAAAGGGCCGTACCCCCGAAGGATAAGGCCCCTTTTCATAAAATAAGCAAGTGTGTTTTATTATTTTATGAAGTCTGAAAAACTTCAGAGAATCTACAAATATTATTCAGCCATTCTGGCCAACTCACGTGCTATATAAGCATCCATTTCCATTCCGTTTCCAAGTTGGAAAGTGGGGAAATTGTTTTTAATCTGCTGATAGCACTCCAATGCTTTGCCGAAGTTGCCTTGTGCATCGTAAATATTGGCTTCTTTCAAAAGCACTCTCGGTACAATCTGAGGATTGTTGTCGGCTTTTCTGATAGCCTTCTGATAGAATTTGAGCGCTTCGTCATAATTCTGCAGATTAACATAGCAGTCGCCTGTAAGTACCAGTGCATTCGATTCGAGGATATTGTCGCTTGAAGAGAATTTCTTAAGGTAATCAGCGGCCTCTTCATATCTTCCTTGGTTGTATAGAGCCTCTCCGGCGCTTAAAGCTGCAAGTTTGCCTGCTGTGTCACTACCGTAGCGGTTGGCCACTTCCATATATTGTTCAGAGGCCAAAGAGTCGGTGAGCGCCTGGGTTTCGATACCGTTGTATGCCTCGAAAGCTTTCTCCACATGCGGGTTCTTGTAGATGAAGAGATAACTGAGCACGAATGCTGCCACAACGAGGATTACACCGGCTGAAATATAGATTATCTTCTTGTTTTCTGCTATCTTGCTTCCAGCATCTGTAAGATGAGTGTTCACACGATCGATGGCGGTCTCATCCTGATGTTTGTTTTTATGGGATGCCATTTTTATTTTGATTAATTATTTTTCCAAATTCGGGAGTTTCGCAGTCGCCCTAATTCCCTACAAGGTGCGAAATTAAACAATTTTTACGTCCTCCACAATTTTTTATCTTTATTTTTTCACCTCATAGCCAATTTGTGGTAATTTAGCACTGCAATACTATTATCTATGGCTTCAGACCAGACTCTTTCACTGGAACAAAAGACGGTGATGCGCCTATCTGCACAGCAGTTGCGTTTCACTAAGATGCTCGAGTATACTGCTCCGGAACTTGAGGAGGCTATAGAGCGTGAACTGGAAGAAAATCCGGCTCTTGAGATAGATGAAGACCAGCCTTTGCCGCAGGAGGAACTGCCACGCTATCGTGCTCTGGCTGCAAGAAATCAAGGGGAAGACGACCAGAATTATGAATTCTCCCCTCCCGACCCGGGTGAAACCCTGCTCGATGTGCTCCTGAGGCAACTTTCTGAAAAATCGCTGCCCGATCTTACCAGGACCACTGCCCGGTATATAATCGGCAATATAGATTCAAACGGGTATCTGCGCCGCCCTCTGCCGGGTATCATCAACGATATGGCATTCGGGCCCGGAATTGATGTGGATGAGAATACCGCTAAAGAAGCCTTGGAAATAGTGAGAGGTTTCGAACCTTACGGAGTGGGAGCTTCTGACCTGCGTGATTGCCTGGCAATCCAGCTTCGGCATATGAAACCCTCTGAGGCCGTGAAGGATGCTCTCAATATTGTGGAAAATCAGTTTGAGGCTTTCACTATGAAACATTCGCATAAACTGGTCAGCGCTCTCAAACTTTCGCCGGAAAGAGTAAAGAAGGCTATTGAAGTGATACGGTCGCTCAATCCGAAGCCGGGGGCTTCTTTCGCTTCTTCGCTCGACAACTCCAATATAATTGTGCCTGACCTGAATGTGAATGTGGAAGACGGTGTAATCTCAATATCTACCAATAATAAGATTCCGGAACTCACAATCGACCGTACTTTCTCGGAAGCTATGGCCGAAATGGATACAAATGCACGACGCCGTGCATCAAAGGGGAATGAATTTATTTTATCAAGATATAATGATGCCCGTGACTTCATTAAAATTCTAAGGCAGAGACAGGAGACGCTGATTAATGTGATGACGGCAATAGTGAAGATTCAGGAGGAGTATTTCCTCACTCAAAATCTCTATAGGCTGAAACCTATGATGATTAAGGATATTGCTGCACTCACAGGTTATGATCTTTCTGTAGTGTCGAGAGCCACCACTAATAAGCATGTAAATACTCCCTGGGGAATCTTTCCTCTGCGTTTCTTTTTCAGTGATTCTATCGGTACGGAAAACACGGAGGATGTAGAGGTGCTCACAAATCGTAAGATTGAAGCGGAAATAAAAAAGATAGTGGAGGCCGAAGACAAGAAACATCCTCTCAGCGATGAAAAGATTCGTATCGAGATGCTCAACAAGGGATATGAGGTGTCTCGACGCACCATTGCAAAGTATCGCGACCGCAAGGGCATTCCGGTGGCTCGTCTCAGACGGGAGATGTAATCTTTTGCCTTTGAGGTTTGATAAGAATTTTGTTAATTTGTCGTTAAGAATTTAATTTACATATGAAAATATACAAGGATTGTGTGAAGGTGTTTGCCTTCTTATATTTTTTTATGCTCCCTGTTTTAGCCCTGGCAGTAACGGATAAGGAGATGGAGCAGGCCCGCACTATAGCGGCCAAATCTTATCTGCGTTATGCCAACGACGGTTCGGGTTACCTGGATGAAATCAATCCCACCACCATGGCCGAACTTGAGGCTGCATTGAAAACCAAGGAGAAGGAAAACATCAAGGCTTTTAAAGCTATCCCGGTGCCTGAAAACTATAAGGACTGGGACAAGGAAAAACTTGTGGAATACTGGGCTGTGACAGCCTTTCAGGATAAAGGAATTCTGGAAAAGGGTCGCGGAGGAAGAATCCGTGCTCGGAGCCTCATAAATAAGATGACCATAACACCCCCGGCCCAAGTGAAGGAACCGGTGAATGAACCGGCTGAGGTGGCTAAACCTGCAAATGACGGGAATAAGACTCAGACTACTGACGCAAGCGTAGATTCTATGGCTCAGGTTGCACCGGCGGAAAGTTTACCCGATATGCCTGATGATTTGGTAAATGTTGAGCCGGAGGAGAAAGCTGCCAACTATACATGGGTATATATCATGGTTTTGGCCATTCTGGTGGCTGTGGTGATTGCTTTGGTGGTATATGCTGCCAATGTAATGAAAAAGAACGGGGCACGTCATCAGGCTCCCTACGGTGGCTCACAGGAAGGGGATATCTCTGAAATAAAAGAACATTACGAAGGCCTTATCGCAGATAAGGATGTGGAGATTGCGATGTTGAATAAGAAACTGGAAACTGCTTCACGTCAGAATTCCGAATATAGGTCTAAGTTAGAGGCTATGTCGGCAGAATTGGCAGCCTTGAAGTCTGTGTCGCACTCCCGGACTCATTCGGAGGGAAGCAAACCGGAAGAAGCGGCCCCAAAAAAGAGTACCATACGTTCCATTTACCTGGGCAGGGCTAATTCAAGGGGAATATTTGTTAGAGCCGACCGTACCTTGAATCCCGGACATTCCATTTTCAAGCTCGACACCTCCGACGGTTACACAGGAACTTTCAGGGTTGCAGATTCACCTGCTGTATGGCAGACTGCTATGTCAAATCCTGCTGAGTATCTGGAGACCGCCTGCAATGGAGAGGACTTGGAAGACACCAGAGGTTACAACAGAATAGTAACGGAAACTTCCGGCACGGCTGTGTTTGAAGGAGGTTGCTGGCGAGTGTCACGCAAAGCCCGCATCCGTTATGTGTGATTGCTAAACATCCCTTATGTGTGATTTCTCAATATCCCTTATGTTTGATTCTAAACATCCGTTAGATAAGATTTCTAAATAAGAGTTTATGCATTAAAAAGCGGAATGTGCTTGTATAAACCAAAAGGAATTTGTAATTTTGCACTTGCGTCACAAGCGCGTCATAGGCCCTGATGGCGGAATTGGTAGACGCGTTGGTCTCAAACACCAATGGGGTTAAACCCGTGCCGGTTCGATCCCGGCTTAGGGCACAGAAATGGCAACTTAATTGATTGATTCCCATCATCGTTAAGTTGCCTTTCTTCAATTTTACAGGCATATTACAGGCAAAATCTCAAAAATATCATGATGACAGTAGTTGAATTTATAGAAGAGATTGGAAAGCGGTTTTCCAAAAATCATGAAAAATCACTTATGAATACTCTTAATTCTGTCTTATCAAAAAAAGGTTGGAATATTGTCGCCATTATATTTTTAATACCATTATTCATATTTTTATGTATTGGATACCTTCCTTTTTTATTAACTCTAATTGGTATTTCTTTAGGTATTGCTTTTCTTCTCAATGGTTTGCTTACGATACTTTTCCAAGATAAATTAAATTACGATTATGAAAGGGGGAAGTTTTATATTGAATGGATTTTAGCCATTTTAGTAACCCTGTGTTCTTTACCTTTATTCATATACCTTTTAACCATTCCTTATGAGTAAGTTTAAATTCGGATGTTGGACATGAATTTTTGAAGGTGGCGATTCTCAAGCATCTTAACAAATTAAATATACTAATTATAGTAAAAATAAGTTACTGATAATTTAGTAGTTATATGGTTACAAATAATTGATCAAAATGAATCAACCTAATAGTAACATTAATGAATTGGAAGATATTGGAGTATTAATGGATTTAAATTCCCCCAATGTTCTTATGGCTCTTTCTCAAATACAAACCGACAACAAATATCCCTACATACTTTTCCCCAACTCAATAAATTTTAATATCATAGAGATTTGTAATAATATCTTAAAATCAAAATCAAATTCCTTAAAAGCTGATATATTTAAAGACTCAGATTCTCAACGAAAAATTTTAGAACATTTTTGTTATTTGCCTGGATACATAAAATTCCCTGAAAGAGGAACCATTGTTAAAAATGTATTAGAAGAACGAGAGGATTTTAATTGGATTACAATAACAATATTTATTTTTTTGTTATCAATTTGCATTTATGTTTACAATGTTGTAGATTCTTTTTTGGGAGGTTTATTAATCTTTGTCTTGATATTTCTTATTGGTGGTTTCTTTTTAGACATGGGATGGTTTGAAAAAAAATATATAAGAGAAAAAATTTTATCCGATGAAGAAATTAAGAAACATGAAAATTTATTAAATGAAAATTATAACAAGGAGCGTAAAAATTTTATCTATTATATTCATTCCTATTATGAGGATCTAAATAAGCAAATTAAACTGAAAGATGAAATAGAAAAAATTAAAAATCAAATAAAAGAAAGAGAAGAAAAAATTTATAAAGAAGAGAAGAATAGAAGATTTAAAATCGCCACCAAAAGTATTAAGGATAAAAATTTCCTGATGACTGGTTTAGAAGAATTATTTTCTTCTGAATCTTATTTAGCTACTTTAAAGCACACGGATAAACAGTTAAATGAATTAAGAGAAGAAGAAAGAAAACTTTATTTTTATAAACAGGGTATAATCTCTTCCAATATTTTTGAAAGGAAAGGTTATATTTTCTCAGATTTGCAAATAAAATCCTACAAAGAAAGACATTCTTTATTTAAAGAATATTTTATTCCTATTATAAATAATTCATTGAATTTAGGCAAATTAAATTACTTGACTAATCAAATCCGATTAGTAAATGCATCTGCTCAAAAAGGATATTGGGAAGATTTACTTTCTGCAGAATTAAAATTAAAATTTCCAGAATCTGTTTTTTTAGGTGGAAATATCGGGAATTATTATCCGGATATAATTCTAAAAATTAATAATATTTGGATAGATATAGAAATAGATGAACCCTATGATTACAAAACAAGGAAAGAAATTCATTATTTAGGAGGTGAAGATAATAAGCGAAATTCCTTCTTTATAGAAAACAATTGGTTCGTTGTCAGATTCTCCGAAAGGAATATATTGAAGAATTTACCTTCTTGTATGGAAATTATAAAGTCTATCATAGACTTTATTTTAATAGGAGATGTTCAACTATTGATGAAGACACAAAATTTAATGGAACAAATATGCCACAAACGCTGGACTAAAGAGGAATCCAGAATTATGGCTTTAAATAGAACACGTGAAAACCAGTATTCAGGTGATATAAACTTGTAATTTAAGCGAAAAATCCTTGCAATCGGAGTTGATTGTAAGGATTCTATGGGAGATGCAAAAGATGATGATTAATTTGCGGAGTGATTTTCTTTCTCCCACTTACCATAAATCTTTGGATAATGGGACTTGATGTATTCTGAAAGTGCTATGGCGTCTGAATTTTCCTTTAAGGATTGGTCAAGGAGTTCATTCTTCTCTAGGAATTCTTTAAAAGAGGAGGTATAAGCGTTGTAAACAATCAAATTGGCACCTATGAAGAGACCTATTACTATACCAACTGCCAAGAGGGAAGGGTGTAAGATTTTCAGCATTGATTTCCATTTAGGAATAAAGGATTGGATTAGATTCCAGTCATCTTCGCAGAGCTTCATTTCTATGTGGGATGGTATTGTTTTGTTGAAGTTCTTAATGTCATAACTTAAAATATCTATCTGCTCTCCTATATTCTCCATCATTCTATAGTTTTTAAGAAGGATTTTATTCGTTTCTTTTATGTGGGGAAAGTCTTTGAGGGTGCCATTATCTTCGAGTAGAAGGTCAAGAAAGGCTGCTGCGGACTCAGACATATTTCGAGTGGCAACCTCAATTCTTTCTGCCACTTTTTCATATTCAATAAGATTATTGTGAGGCACTGACGAAGGATTATAATCTTGGGTGTGGGAATCTGATTTTACATTTTCAAACATATTACTCATAATCGTTGGTGTTAGTGTTATAGATAATCGTTTTTATTTTCTGAAATTCTTCCTTGAAATATTCGAGTAGGATAAGCATTTTCTCAGGGGTACTGTCCTTGGAATACATATATCGGGTAATCTGATTCAGATTGTTTGCCATACCGGTGAATTTACGGATGAAGTCCTTGGTTTCAGGGGAATGGTCAGTTATCTTTCTTCGTAGAATCGCTGAACGTGAGTATTCACTTATTTTCAAACCTCGTGCTTCTGCTCTTTGAGTAATCAAAGATGCTTCTTCAGTTGTGAACCGTATTGTTATACGGTTGGAGAGATTTTCCTCAGGTTTTTTCTTTTGCCGGCTTTTCGATAGTGCCGACGGATTATTTTTCTTTTGCATAGTTATGTAATTTTAATATGACATTCCTTTACGTTTTACTTCTTCATCGGGATCATCAGGACTCCGTTTCTTAGTTCCGACCTCCCATTCCCGGTTGACCCCGGTGCCACCAACTGAATTCAATCCGGTGGAAATAAAAGATTTCGGAGTATAATTTATCTTTGTTGATACGGGGGTATGGGTAGATGTCTTAACTTTAGTGGAAATAGTATCTTGTTTGACAGGTTGAGAAGGCAAATCCGGGAGTATTGAAGGGTCAATACCCAAGTCTTTCACCAGGGAATAGGTACGTGGTTTACTATCCTTGTAGACTATTTCTGCCACCAAGCCTTTCTTTTCATCGTACCGGAGTGTAATACCTTCTTTAGAAAGATTATCCATGAAACTATATTTGTTAGATTGTTGAGCCACGTGATTAATGATGAACGCCAGTGAGGCCTTGCGTTTCTTGGCTTCTTCAACAGCCCTCTTTCTACTAAGTCTATCATTAATCTTTTCTTGTGAATCCGAAGGAGCATGGTAACGAGTCTTTTTCTCCTTCTTACTCTTGCCGGTTGCTTCCTGATGTGCCTTTTCTCTTTCCATCGCTTTCTTTGCTCCTTCAAGATTATTATCCATAGCTACTTTTGCAGCTGCACGTGTGGCATTCTTATTGATGAAAGAATCACTAAAGCGATTGCCATTTATATCGGTTGCCAATATGCAGATATGATAATGCTCGTTATCTGTATTGTCATGACGTGCCACCACAAAGGGACACTCTGAAACATCATTGCCTCTGCCTGAAAGATCCTGAAGAAACTCTTTAATGAGAGTGCTGACTTTGTTACGACCATTGTCCGACATAGACCTTAATGCATGCGTTTCGTTGGGAGTGAAGGAAATTACAATATTGTAACATTTAGTTTTATAGTCATTCGACAGAGCCTCCCAGTCTCTTGCCTGTTCTTCAGGTGTGGCAGACAAATCGGTGAGATTCGCAAAGAGGATTCCACCATCTTTCTCTTTATTCTGTACATAGGTCAGACTATGCGAAATGTCTGACGATTTACTGACGGTCGCCATCATTGTTGATAGAAATTTAATAGCGGTTTATACTTTGATTAATCAAATGATTTGTCTGACAAATCGGGTCGAGGGGTTTCCCCTTGCAAGGGTGGTTTTGGACACGGAGCGAAGCGGAGTGTCTGACAAAACCACATCTTGCAGAGCAATCCGAATTTTCAGACATTTTTATGATGGTTACATCTTTAAACCTCCTGACTTGGAATTGTAAACTACGGTTTTCGTTTCCCTCTGGTTCACCATTTCCTGAAGTTTCTTTTCAGCCTGTTGCTGGCTGACATCATTGGAAATTTCATTTTTGATGATTGGCTCCTCGGGTATCAATATTGTCTGCCAATATTGAGGTCTTTTTGGCTGACATTTAGCAACGATTGAAGGATAGTTGCCCAAAAGGTCTTTACGGTCTATGGCAGTTCCTTTAGTAGCCTCATGGATGGCCCTGAAGATTTTTCTGCCCTCGGGTCTGTCAGACAAAAGACATTTCACTTCAAGAAAATCAGGATTGGATTTGAGATATTGACATGTAGCCTCCAAACCCCGTTCACCATTTGTCACCAAGTGAAAACGGCTTCTCAAAATTGGAGCTACGCCATTTTTTGTCACCATCTCCATCATGGCAAGGAAATCAAGAATATTCTCATACACCATGCAGACCTGATCCTTTCTCCTTTCATGGAAGGTACTCATCCCGGCTTCCCCAATCTGTCGCCAAGATTTTCCATCGAAAGCAATGTAGCTTTCGCTCTCATTATATACAGGGAAAGCCAACACTCTTTTATGTCCTTCGCTGGGGATATTCGGCAACGAGCCTTCAATACCATAGAAATCGCCAATGTTTTTGGATATTCCCATTCGATTCATCAATAGTGTCAGGTCTCGATCTTGAATGCGTGTGTTGTCAGTTAGATGATGTACTGGAGAACTTACCACACTATAGGGAAAAGAAACTGGATTGGATTCTATAGAGTTATAAAAGCTCTCAATCATTTCCAAGGCTGAAGAAAAATTCTCCTCTCCGTTTATGAGTTTCATTTCCCTTGCCAATTGGGAGGGTTGCCATATAATATTGGATGTAGGAACACAGGCTTCATTTCGAGATAGGTTAACCACCATTTCAGCCCCGTTTGGCATTATAAAATGTTTGAGAGATTTCTTTTGGTAAGTTAATATTAACCCGAAGGCCATGCAGAGATCATTGGCTGATACTGTGGCATCGAATTCAACTGCTGAGAGCTGTTTAAATTTAGGATTCTGTGACATAAGAAAAAAATTATAAGATTTTGTGATGAAATTTTGTTGATTTGTTGAGAAATCCTTGTAAGTAATTGTATAATAGCTCGTTGATGGCTCAACAAATGCTCAACAAATCATTTTCATTTGTTGAATTAGAACTTTAGGGAAAGAAAAATTCAAGATTTCTTCTCCTCATTTGTTGAATTTTGTTGAATTTTTGTTGAAGTATTAATATATTATAGATGAGTGGATTAAGCCTCTTTCTCAACAATTCAACAAATTTAGAGGGTATCAAGGAAGGTTTTTGTGAAAGTGTAGTATCTTCCGGTCTTGTTAGTATAGGAATATCCTCGAGGGTCGGTTATATTCCTTTCCCAGCACTTATAAGAAAGAGCATTGGGTGCCGGTGACAATTTCCATATATCCTGAACCACTCTCCGGACATCTGATTTGTCAGTCTTGAAATCCGAGTAATAAAACATCTGTGTGATGTCGTTTAGACAATAGCTTATACTTTCGGAATCCGTTGAAATCATTATATCCCGGAGTAGTTCTATAAGTTCAACTTCCACCTTATTTTTATTGGAACGGATAATCCGTGTCAAGGATGGAGTGTAAATTTTCTTGGGATGAAACCACATTCGGCTCTCTTTGCAAGTGGAAAGTTTACGGTGATCCAGATGGTATAAGAAAGCCGGTATCTGATTTTTCAACTGATTGAGAAAATCAGTTTCATCGTTTTCAAGTGGTTCAATCTTCCTTACCCAATATCTTATCTCGCCCGGATCAATCAATACAGGTGTCCTTTCATTATTGGAACACATAACGAATTTTGCGAAAAATCCGATTTCATCCCTGTCCTTACCTTTAGCCTCCGCCTTATAGCTTTTGGCTGTACTTAAGTTCTTTAACCTTTCTGAATCTTCCCTTCGATTTAGCAGTACTTCATCTATCAGAATAAGGAGCTTAGCAGTCCAGTCGGAATTGAACTTGCTCCTGAAATCATCATTAGTATTGAAAGTGGCATTATCCTCAAATAAAAGTTTCAAGAAATTAAGGAATGTGGTCTTACCGGTGTTCCTTTCTTCTGATACCAATAGAAGAATAGGTAATTTTTGAATTGGATAAAGATAAAGTATATGAAGATAATCAAGTCCAAGTTCATATTGATCACCGAAAATATGGGAAATCAATATTGAAACCTTATCCCAATCACCCTCTTGGGGTTTATGGGATATAGGTTCGTAAAGATTGTAGAAGCCTTTTATCTCCCTCTTGTAGCCCTTATGAAGGGGTACGGTACAAAATCCATTAAAGCAAGGAATTTTCCGAGGATACTGTTTCCCATAATCAAACTTGATAGCTTGGAGATCCCATTTCAGCCGTTTAATGACAGTAGTGCCATCAGGCTGAGGTTGAGAAGCCACTTTATAATAAGTGGTGCCTATTCTGATGAAAGGGATTTCATCCATTATTATTGAGGCCTTATTATTTTCCTCAATCGGACTTATACTTTCAATCCTCTCCATCACTTATGTTTATCAATATAATGAGATTCCATGAAAGTTTCCAAGTCACCACGTTTGACATAAATTTTCCTGCCGATTTGGGCGAATGGGATATCCCGTCTGTCTCGATAGTTCTGCCATGTCTTGGGAGAGATTCCCAGCATTTTACGAGCCTTGTCGGATTCAATCCATTCCGAATCTTTATCGGAGGCATTACGGTTAGTCACTAACTCGACAATATTGTCGAGCTTTTCATGGAGGTTGAGCCACTCCTCTTGTGGGATCATCACCATTGTGGTGACTCCCGGCTGATTTGAATTTAAATTGTGACTTTTAAACATAATACATCGCAACCTTGGGTTTTGGTTCTTTCCAAAGCTGCGATGCAAAGGTATTATGAGGCAAAAATCTGCTTTAAGAGTATAGTATGTGTTTTTGGAACGATTTTCACACCTACAAAAACACACGTTAAGAAAGTAAGTTGCAGTTAAATATAAGGAGCCAAAGAAAATACAAATTTTTCAAATAAGTTTATCATAAGAATTTTTTAGGACACGGCACCGTTGGAAAACTTCATTTCTTCTTCTATTATAAGAGGAACCATCTATAGGTTTACCAGTCTTATCTTTTTCTGCTGTTGCAAAACTTTCGTCTATTTCGTCAATCCTCTCTTCATACAGATCGAATATCTTCAAGAATCTAAATATGAATTCAGCGGAATCAGTAGTTACATTATCTTCTTTGGCACCGGGCCACTTTAGAATTTCCACAAGATTACCGACAATATATGCCTGTGATTTCTCACCCTTGACTTTAATATTGTCTCGCATATATAGCTTTATCTGTTTTTTTGAATTTCGGATTGGGGATATTTCCAGATGTCGATATCTATCCCGTATGATGGAGAAAGTTCCTCAAATAACTTTTCAATGTCTTCCAAAATAGAATTCAAGATTTGAGGAGCCCAAAATTTTTCTATTGATAGGTAATCATCTCCTATTTTTAATTTAAGGAAGGGAGTCTTGACATTTACATCAGTATTGAATAACTCCTTGTGTTTTTTAGTAGGATAATCAATATATTCCTTTAGTTTATATGCAAAATCAAGTAATGACAAATGCCGTTCGCTCAAAGCAAATTCATCCGTCCAATAACCAATTGGAAATTTTGTAAAGAAATCCGGAAATTTTTCCGATAGTTTTTCTATGGATGGAGAAATAAAATCTGTTTCCATAAAAATCCCACATATCCTATTGGAGCTGATTTTCAATTTCACTTATTAACTTCCTTTGATTTTCCAATTCCTTCAATATTGCTTGGTTAGGATTGGACCATTTTACCGTATCAGCTAATTCTTTATTTTAGCTCGAAGATCTTTGGTAGCAAACTTAGATTTTTCACTGGAAATCATTCTGTCCTTTTCTCCCGGATAATAATCTCTGAACAGGTCATTCAACTGTTTCCATCGGGAAATATAGATATCGTTCATTCCCGGATACCAAAGTTTAATCTTATCAATCTTAGGGTTTCTTAATTCCTCTATTTCTTCCGGATCAATAAAAACACTCAGATCTTCTCCTAAATCTAAACTAATTTTCAGGAGTTTCTTTATCGTTCATAATCTAATTGTGTTAACTAATCTCTATCTACTCTCTCTTGGATTCTTGAGAAATGATAAGACAATTTTAAAACTAAAAGGTAAAAGCCAAAGTTACTTAAGGTAAAGTGTCTTGTATCAACCATAGTCCTTACATTGTCACTATTCAAATGGATACTTATGGCTCTATCGAAAAGTACCATACTATCATATCCCCATATATGATATGTAGGTAAATAGAAAATTTGAGATATAGTTTGAGATTTTAAATCTTGAATATGGTTATTTATCTTTTCCTCTGATACATCATTTTTCTTTAATGATTCAATATATTTATCCAGGTTCAAGATAGGTGCATACATTACCCTACTTGGGTTCAAACGTTTATTGGTCGGATCCATATCACAAGTATTGGACAAGAGTAGAACTTTGCCTTCTTGTATTTTAGGATCTGGGAAATATCCAATTAAAGCATTGGTACTATCCCCTTGAAATAAAAATGGTTCTTTTTTTAACTTTGTTGTAAAAAATTCACCTGGATCATGTCCTTCACCCCATGCTCGAAGTTGTTTTTTTAATTCTTCCAAATTATCTGCTGAAAGATATTTGGGCAAATACAGATTAATATCTTCTAATAAATCCATTATTAGCTAAGTAAATCCCAAAAATTTTCTTCTATAACTTCTGCAAACTCCGGAGATAGGGGTTTACTCATCTGTATTTTTTCAATGACTGATCTTAAAACTTCTAAATCGCTATCTCTTGGGACATTGGTGGTAATTTGCAAATTATCCTGAATAGCTGTAAGTTGAGAATATGCAATTTGTCCTTCGATTTGATTTTGACTTATTCTCGACATTTTATTTAACGAATATTCCTTCTTATCTTCACCCGTTTCCGCATAATTTTTAAATGTTGAAAGAGTGCAACCATCCAACACTAATGATGCCGTTAAAAAGAGATTTAAAGAAATATAGTTTTTATTCATAATCAACAGAAAATGTATTTAAGAAGTCTTTAGTTAATAGCTTAAAGAAAGAGTCCTTCTGTAGAGTATGTGCTTCTTCTATAATATTTTCAAAATTATCAATAGAGACTTTTTTTGTAAATAAACTCATTTCAATCAGGGAACCATCCTTATCAAGTCCCAAAGCCAGATTTTTTACATGAACTCCGTTAGTTATTTGAAGAGCATTGACAAAATTACCATAAGGCAATTCTGTTCGAATAACAGTTGGAATCCCGTTAATTGGTTTCTCGTTTAATATTAGAGAACAATTAATATGCTCAAAAATATTGATTTCTTTAAAAAAATCTAAATATCTAAGAGTAATGGCAGAAATCTCCTTAATTACGTTTTCTTGAAGTTTATGAAAAACCATTACTGAGAAATCCTTAAAACTTTCCCATCCATTATATGGAGGATTCAGTCCTAGTGAAACTCCGTATATACCTATTAAAATAAAAAAACCATTATAATTGATTTTAAACCAGGGTTTGTCCCTTAGATTTGGGTCATTACGTCGTATTTCATCAGGGAGGTTAAGAATAGGTAACGGCTCTACACTTATATTATTGTTATTTGGGGGAATATTTCCCCCTAGCAATGAGTAGATTACCCCGACAAGGACATCTTGTTCAACATTGAAAGTACAATTAATTTGAATAGTAGCTTCCAATATTGGACATGGTGTTATCCGTTTTATGGTCATAGTCGACTTTATTAGTAATTACTGCACAAAATTAAATTTATTTATTGCTTTTAACAAAATTTTAGAGTTAAATTAGAAAAAGTCTTGTTAAACATTGTTTCAATTTTTTAATTATCATAGTCTTTCTTTTGCCTTTAAAGGTTATTTATTGATGGAATTCATTATGGAGGCTATTTATTCCGGGGATAGTTCCTTCAGCATTTCTATAATTTGTGCCTCCTTTGAAATAGGAGTCTTGTCTTCAGGTTTTGAAAAGAGACATTTGCAATGTTTCGTCAGTCTTAGAGGTGTCGAAACTGCCCATGTATCTTCCCGTCGTGGAAAGATTGCTATGGCCTAATATGTTCTTTATGGCTGAAGATTGTGCCCCAGATTTCTGAGCAATATATGCAAATGAATGTCGGCTGATGTGCATAGACAAAGTTTTACTGATTTCCGCTTTCTCTGCAATCTTCTTCAAATATTTATTGATAAGAACATTCTTGGCCGACACATCTTCATACATCCTTTGCCGAAGTTCTGCTTTCATTGTATCTTTATCGGCTGGGTTATGAAGGAAGCATATTCAGCCGTAATTTTCCCGGCATCATCAAGCACTTTATCCCCTCCTGCCTCAAGTATTATATCAATACGTTTGGCCCAGTCTTCCATAGTCATAGGGATATGCCGCTGAGCCATTCTTTCGGCAATATCCAAGACACCGTTGACAAGGCGCCCCATATCTTGCAATTCGTTTTCTTTCAAGTAATTTTTCGCAATACTTACATCTGGCTTTAGGATTTTTCCGTTAGGTGCATTTTCCCATGTTGTTAATCCCATGTGTTCTTTTTCAGAGTCAGCCCTTTCAACTATTAATTCAGCAGCTGTGTGACCATGAACGGCATAATGCATCTTATTCTGCATTTTCTTGAAAAAAAGTCGCGTGGTGGGTGCATCATTATTATAATCTATGGAAGTGGCATAAATATCCGTTAGTTTCTGATAAAAACGCCTTTCACTTAACCGTATTTCACGGATCTCTGCCAAAAGATGTTCGAAATAATCCTCACCTATGAAAGAGCCATTTTCCATTCTTTTTTTATCAATGACATATCCTCTTATGGCAAATTGACGAATCACATAAGTGCACCATTGCCGGAATTGAGTAGCTTTCACGCTATTTACTCTATATCCCACACTGATAATAGCATCAAGATTGTAAAAAGATGTATTGTATATTTTCCCATCACTGGCAGTTATTTCCATTTTGGAAACAACTGAAGTGTCTTTCAACTCTCTGCTATCAAAAATATTCTTCAAATGTTTGCTAATGGCAGGGATACCAACATCAAAAAGTTCAGCCATGGCTTTTTGTGTACACCAAATGGTTTCATCCTTATATATTACCTGCACACCGTTTTCTTTCCCCTCAATCTGAAAGATCAGGAATTCCGCAGTGCTATTTCTTATCTCAAATTTCTTTACCATATACTATGTAAATATACATTTCCAAAATTAATTAAGTTTTCCATCTGAATAAAAATTGTAAAGAAAAACTGCTTACGATATTTCTTCTCTGAAACTGTTGTTATCTTCCATGAATGGTCGGATGCCAAAATTAGAAATATATGATTTAATTACAATTGAATGCAATATAATACAATTCATTGAATATCAAAAAAGCTCTGCTTATAGCACAAAATCGGGAACATTCTGATGAGTGCCCGAATTTTTTAGTCCTCGTAACGCACGTTGGAAAGAATATTTCCAGAAGGATAAATGTGACTTGAATGTTGTAATACTTGAATGATATAATAAGGTTTTATTGTATAAATAAAACTGACTACTCTGAAAGAGATTTACAGTTTTGAGAGGGTTGTAAGATTCAGTGAATCAGTGGAATAAAGATAGGTTTGCAAATTTACGATTTAATCGTAAATTTGCAAACCTAATTTATCATCTATTGTCAAGAGAGGAGACGGACTAAATTTTTCTTTTGATTTGAATAGGTAAACCGGATAGAGTGTCCATTACCCGGTTGGCTGCTTCTGAAGATTTGGTCAGGTCGATGCCTCGTTCTTCACCTACTTCTTCTACAGCTTTTGCATAATTATTGCGGTATTTCTTATTAAGGGCCGTCCAATTTATGTTTTTCCACAAAGCTGCCTCTTCGGCATCATAAGGAAGTTTACCCTGAAGCATCAGTACCGCTATCACCGGATATCCGGGATAACCCTGCCAATAGGTAGCATTATCATCGGAGGAATAGGTATCTCCCTGGAATTTTACTATGTAGGATTTCTCACCATCTGATGAACTCACATCAGCATAGCCGTCGTTCATCTTCACACGATTGTCGGCTAAAGCAGTCCAGGCTTCGTATATTTTTTCTATAGGGGGAAGTTTTTTCATAACAATAACAACTTAGTTATATAACTATATATTTATAACAAAAACCCCGTTAGAAAGATGCCTGAATAACTACAAACTCAATCCTCAGCGGTATCATTATGTAAAGAACGGACGTATCGATGCAGGTTGCGATAAAAGGGATGAGCAGAGAGTGTGGACGCATTACCTATAATGATAAGTTTCATCCTGGCCCGAGTCATGGCCACATTCATGCGTCTTAGTTCTCTGAGAAAGCCTATCTGCCCCTCCCGGTTGCTCCTTACCATGGAAATAAGGATCACATCTCTTTCCTGACCCTGAAATCCATCCACAGTATTCACAGATATCAACTTTCTTATTTGCTTGAAGAAAGGTGTGGTTCTTATCAGTTGCCTAAGGTATTGCACCTGAGCCCTATATGGGGAAATAATTCCAAAATCTATTCTTTCATCTAAAATGCGGTGAATGCCGATACTTTCCACATAATTCTGAAGGACAGAGAGTGTGAGTAATGCCTCATCCTTATTAACTTTACCAAAATTGCCGGTGAAAATTTCTTGAAAGGCATTATCCGATTCCAATGTCAAGTCAGTGTTATCATTAGGGATGGCAGTGTCTATCCATTCAATGGGAGTATCAAAATCCAGAATTGACCGGTGGCTCACCTCACTTGCGGCTTTCATGGAATCATTATAGAACCATTTACTTGAGAAATTCATGATCTCGGCATGCATCCGGTATTGTGTTGTTAGAAGTTTCACGGCTTCCGGATGTTTAGCTACAATGGTTTCCATAAGCGACTTTCCCAGACCTTCTTTAAGTGCAGCATACGACTTCACGACAGGTGGCAATTGACAATGATCGCCGGCTAAAATCACACGTCCGGCCTTCCGGATTGGTATCCATGTGGCTGCTTGAAGAGCCTGTGCAGTTTCGTCGATAAAAAGTGACGGAAATTTCATTCCTTCCAGCACCATAGATGCACTCCCTACCAAGGTAGATGCTATCACATTGGCACTGCTGAAAATATTATTCTTGATTCTTATCTCAAGTTCCGTGGCTTTGCTTTTAAGCCGATCCATTTTCTGGTGCCAGGAATCGGTGCGGACCCTATCTTTATGTAATTGCCTGATACTCTTCCTGAGTCCCCAAAGATCAGGATAATCCGGATGACTCTCAAAACGGCGTTCGTATGTGAAAGACAACATCTTGTCATTCACCCGAGAGGGGTTACCGATTCTCACCACATTCACTCCACGGTCTACCAGTTTCTCAGAAATCCAGTCTACCGCCATGTTGCTTTGTGCACATACTAATACCTGAGGTTCCCGCCTTAAAGTTTCGTATATCGCCTCCACTAAGGTTGTGGTCTTACCGGTGCCCGGAGGACCGTGTACTATTGCCACGTCTTTTGCTGCCAGCACCTTATTCACCGCTTTCTCCTGATCTTTGTTGAGATAGGGAAACCGCATGAAGGGAAGCGACCACTCATGAAACTTATCAGGAGAATATATGATATCTCGAAGTTCGCCTAATCTTCCTTTTGCCTCTATGGTGCTCTTAAGTGCCTCAAACATGGCCCGATAACTTGTTTCATCAAATGAAAGCATTACTCCGGCATTTCGTGATATGGAAATCTCTGATAAATCCACATCTTCAGGAATAACGACCACCATTCTGTCTTCATCTACAAAACTCACTTCACCCTGAAATTGAGGTATAAAACCGGAATTAAAACCTGTACTCAAGGTAAAGAATAAGATAGGACGTCCATGTTCAAAATTATGGTCATCATCTACCTCATCAGAATTGCGGAATATTTCCACTACTCTCTGATTCAGTGAATTATAATATATACGTCCAACTTTTATTCCACACCATGCATTTCCACGGGCCTTAAGTTTCTCTATACCGAATTGCTCTGAGATTTTTGTAAATAACTCCTTTTCCTCTTCATATTCCATCTGAAGAAGACGCATCTGTTCTTTAAGAGCCGTGACAGCAAGAGTTTCTTTCATGATTTTATAATGCAAAATTAATATGGAGTGGGTCTCTTTCAAAATCACACATGAAGAAAGCCATCTTTTTGAACCTTAGGATTCTAAAAGAGGTTATAATTTAAAACTCAAATAATTAAGGATTATGAAAGATAAGATTTTATTTGTAGTCACCAGCCATGGAGAATTAGGTGACAGTGGAAGAAAGACCGGATATTTTCTTTCTGAAGTGACTCATCCTTGGTCGGTTTTAGGAGAAAAATATGATATTGATGTAGTAAGTCCCCAAGGAGGACGTCCTCCTGTAGATGGATTTGACCTTAACGATCCAATCAACAGAAAATTCTGGGACAGTCCGGAATGGCAGGATCAGATGTCGGCTACGATGACTCCCGATGAAGTGAAACCGGAAGACTATAAGGCGATTTTCTATGCAGGAGGACATGGCGCTATGTTTGATTTCCCTCAGAATAAAAAGTTAGCTGAAATTGCAGCTTACATATATGAAAACGGGGGTATAGTATCTGCAGTCTGTCATGGACCGGCCGGTATCCTCAATATTATTCTAAAAGATGGCGACAATCTGATTAAGGGAAAGACTGTAGACAGTTTTACAAACGCAGAAGAGGATGCCAACGGCACTTCCAAGTATATGCCCTTTATGCTTCAGACTGCATTAGTTGACAAGGGAGCAACATTTGATTGTACTGCTCCATTTACAGATCATGTGGTTGTGGACGGACGTCTTATCACCGGACAGAACCCTATGTCGGCTTTAAGTCTTGGAAAAGCTCTTTTCAAAGCACTCGAAAACCTTTAGACAGAGCAACCATTTGATTGTCAGATAAAATTATGGGTAATCCCGGTTGGCATAAATCGGGATTTCCCTTAAATTTGTATTTCAAACTAATTAACCTCATGAAGAAGATATCCTTTGCATTACTGTTTGTTGTAATATCAAATTTTATGGCTATGAACGCTCAGACCAAATACCCCGTAGTGACTCTCACCGGAAAAGATGGTGAAAAAATCAATATTACCCTCTTCAAACATGCCTCCCTTGCGGTGGAATACAAGGGACTCGAAATATATGTAGACCCAGTGACCAAGGTGGCAGATACTCAGATAGATTATGAGAATATGCCTAAGGCCGACTATATCCTGGTGACCCATGAACATTGGGATCATCTCGACCCGGTAGCAATCAATGAATTGTCAAAACCTTCCACCAAGATTATCCTTAATGCAACATCTGAAAAAGAATTGGGTAAAGGAACCATAATGGCAAATAATCAGACTCTTGATCTGGCCGATGGAATTGTGCTGGAAAGTGTACCGGCATATAATACCACACCGGGACGTGAAAAGTTCCATCCCAAGGGGAATGGCAACGGATATATACTGAATATCGATGGTGAAAGAATCTATATAGCCGGTGATACTGAAGATATCCCTGAAATGGCAGACATCAAAAATATAGATCTCGCTTTCCTGCCTGTTAACCAGCCCTATACCATGACTATAGACCAGGCTGAAAAGGCTGCCCTCACCATTAAGCCTAAAATCCTGATTCCTTATCATTACAGTGACACTCCGATAGATCAGCTGAAGGAAAAGTTGGATAAGGATAACTCCGGCATCGACGTGCGTATCTATCCGATGCAGTAAGGATCGGAGGACAATCTTGACCCGGGATAATAAAATGAAAGGATTTCCCGGTAATCAACTCCTTGCAGAGCCATATGGGCTGCACCTATCTGGCATAGTCCCACGCCGTGGCCCCATCCTCTCCCTGTAAGTCTTACCTTATCCCCTTTATCCTCTATCTCAAAGGCTGAGGAGTAAAGATGGGTTGGACTTAACAAACGTCGTATCCAGAGTTCTTTGCCTAAATCCAGGCATCCCTGAGAGCCATGGATTCTCAATAGGTCTATCCTGCCTGAAGGGCCTCTATGAATGGCTTCTATAGTCTCTATTCTGCCTACATTCCGTCTAAAACTACTTTTGAGATTGTTCTCAATTTCCTGTTTGCTGATTTCGAAAGTCCATCGGTAGCCATAATTCTCTGTGGCTATGTCATAATCTTTCAGGATCGATGTAAGGATCAAACGTCGATGGTTGACAGAAAGAGAAGAAAGATTGCACCAGGGATCTTCAAAAGTCTTCAGACATTCTTCCTCCTTGGTCTGCCAACAAGTGGAGAAAATTTCAGTGACACCTCCACAACATTTTGAGAATCTTGCATCCACAATGTTGCCATCAGGTTTTATGAGCACCTCTCCTGCTGTGCTTCTGATAGACTGAAGATTAACTTCCGGTATATCCTGCAAGCCTTGATATCTTTGACAATGGTCGTCGGAACATACATGAAAGCCATGATGAGAGGCTGTATCCTCCCATCCTATCAATGATTCCGGTTTTCCATCTAAACTGACGATTGATTCCTCTGCTTTGACATCTGAACGGTAAGAGAGAACAGGAACTTCATTCCGTTGTTCTAAGATTTTTCCAAGAGCCCAACTTCTGGAAATTACGGCATGAGCCTTGAGGAATTCCAATGGAGCCTTAGGATTCATTTCACTTCCTACCACACATTCCAGGTAAGTTTCAATGGGAAGAGTGTTGATAAGGCTGATGTTGTGAGTGCTTTCGATCTTCTCTACCTTCCCCGGCAACCGAGCTTCAATTATGGTCTGCCAATGAAAACTATCGCCTATGAGCATATTTTTCACCAGAGTGTAACCCTCTCCTTTTTCCAATACAGGGCTACCCGCTGTCTTGATACCCACCTTAATTTCCATCCGGCTTAACTTTCCTTTTTCAGATTCCTTCATCAAAGCCTTTCCTCTTGTACATTTATATATATCTTAAAAGGGTGAGCCAAAATTTTTTGACTCACCCTCTTAGAGAATATTGTAAAATCTTTTAGAAAGTCCAACCAACGCGGAAGAGCGGAGTTACGCCGAAGCCACCTTCGAGATTGTGGCCGCCAACTTTGGTCTTTGTAGTTGTGGTCTGACCATTAGCAAAAGATTTTGCTGTAGCACCTCTGTAGATAGTATCTTTGAAACCAACATTGATTTCAGCACCTACATAAAGACCTTTGTAGATAGAGAAGTCGATACCGGTGTTAGCGTAGATACCGAAGCCATTGCCGGTATTTTTGCCGTTAGCAGTGTTAGACCAAGTCCAAGAATCTAAATCTTTCTGAGTTACAGGGTCGTAAACATCTACAGTCTTAGTACCTGCGAAATCATGATAGTAAGCCACTTTAGCACCGCAGTAGAGGTTTACTCTCTTGTAGTTGTAGAAATAGTATTTAGCACCGAGAGCAAGAGTGAAAGTACCATTATAGGTCTTTGTGTTGGACTGTTCCTGTGGGTTATCAGCAGTCGGGTCTACATATTGCACAGTTTTCTTATTAGTACCACCTAAACCGAAATCGAATGTTACAGCGAAATTGTCGGTGCAGAAATAAGTACCTGAGAATACAGCGCCGTCGGAGATGCTGCTACCATTCTGAAATACTGAGCCACTGTTGCCGAAAGGATTGAACTGAAGTTCAGTTGAAAAATTGCCTGCTTTAGGAGCATAATCTTCCTGTGCATTTGCACATGCTGCGCCTCCAAGAATAAGGGCAGCTACTAAAAGTTTTTTCATAATTTTCTAAATTTGAACCTTAAACTTTTACCTTTGTTAGTTTGAATAATTAAAACACACGCATTTTTCTCAAATGCGCCGCAAAATTACATCAACTATCTAAATTGTGCAAATTTTTGTTACTTTTTTCTTAAAAATTGTATCCTGAACTCCTAATTTACGCATATTTACTGCAGATTCGTTAAGACTTTTATGGATTTAGGAAAGAAGGGATATCGGAGGAATTGATTAATTTTGTGCAAAATTCGGAGAAAAAATGAATCAAAAGGAATTTCTGAAAAGAGTGAGAGAGACTGTAGAGGATTATATCGCAGGAGAAGAGGGTTATAGCGATGATGTTCAGCTGGAAATCAACACTACTGACTGGAGTATGGATATTGCAGATCCGGAAAATGATCTTCCAAATTGTGACTATTATCCCATAATGGATCTGGTGAAAATGAGTGTTGATGAGCCGGGGAAATGGATGCCCGATGAAGAGGCTATCGAAAGCATTGCGGCTGAATATGTGTTCACCAATGATTAAATCCCCTGGATTTAATCATTGGAAACATTAAGTTTTAAACAATAAACAATAAGTCAGAGACTTAAACAATAAACACTGAACAATAAACACTAAGTAAGTTACCATTATCCTGCGGTAAACGAAAAACGATTAACGAAAAACGAAATAAACATGTCTAATACGCTAACTAAAACAGATTTCAAATTCCCGGGCCAGACAGCAGTGTATCATGGCAAAGTAAGGGATGTATATACCATCGACAACGATCTTATGGTGATGGTGGCAACAGATAGAATATCAGCCTTCGATGTAATCCTGCCTGAAGGTATCCCTTATAAAGGACAGGTGCTTAATCAGATAGCGGCTTACTTTCTTGATGCTTCGGCCGATATCGTCCCAAACTGGAAGATGGCTGTGCCCGATCCAATGGCCACCGTAGGGCTTAAAGCAAAAGGAGTACCCGTAGAGATGATTATCCGTGGGTATCTTACGGGTAGTGCATGGCGAGAGTACAAAAATGGTGCAAGAGAAATCTGTGGTGTGAAATTACCCGACGGTATGCGTGAGAATGAAAAATTCCCGCATCCCATCATTACTCCAACCACAAAGGCAGCTGAGGGACATGATGAAAACATATCACGCGAAGAAATAATCCGCCAGGGCCTCGTGAGTGAGGAGCATTATAAAGTGATGGAAGAATATACTTATAAACTCTTCGAATTAGGCACCAAGATGGCCAAAGAGAAAGGTCTTCTCCTTGTGGACACAAAATATGAATTCGGCATACGTGACGGTAAAGTGATTCTGATAGATGAGATCCATACCCCCGACTCGTCACGATATTTCTACTCAGAGGGATATGAGGAAAGATTTGAAAAGGGAGAGCCTCAGCGTCAGCTTAGCAAAGAATTCGTACGCCAGTGGCTTATCCAACATGGATTTATGGGACAGGAGGGACAGAAAATGCCCGAAATGACCCCTGAATTCATACACAGTGTTTCAGAGAGATATATCGAACTTTATGAGCATATCACCGGTAAGAAATTCCATAAGGCAGATGAAACCGACCTCGCCGACAGAATAAAAACCAATGTGGAGGCTTGTCTTATTTCACTCAAAAAAGATTTTTAAAAAGATTTATGGCTGGCGGAGTGCCACCGTTTTCTTGAAAATAAATGAAATGGCTTCGGAAAGTTCCGGGGCCTTTCTAATTTTTGCTGCCCCGATAAATACAACGGCACCTCCTGTGATCTGCAATAGTAGTGATACCACCGGAGATAGATATATCTTAGATAGAAGCCAGCAAGCCACACACATCAGAATGGTGATGCCTGCAAAGAGCAAAAAATCATTTGCAAATGATGATAACGAATACCCGGTAGCCTTTGCCACCATATAAATTACAATTACAAACGTGAGAATAGAGGCCCATAACTGACCCCATACCAAGAGTTCCACCGACTCAAACCATACTGTGGATAGAATGGCAATGGCAATGGCTACATCCTTTATCACTTCGATATAAAAAAGTCTCTTCCCATATCCTAAAGCCAACATATAATTGCCAAACAAAGATATGAGTACCACCAGGATGCCTCTCACACAAAGAATCTGGAACAGAGGTATGGCAGAATCCCACTTATTACCAAAAAAAGTGTGAAACAATGGTTCCCCCACAATAGCCAGACCGGCAAGCATAGGAAATACGATAAAGGCCGAGAATCGGTTTATTCTCTGCATGTATCTTTTAAAATCTGCCGGATTGTCTTGCACTTTGGCCAACAAGGGCACAAAACTGGCGGTGAAAATCTGCGAAAGAGAGGCGCTCCCCATTTTGCTCCATTTATCTGCCTGAGTATACACACCCAACGACTTCAATGAGTAGAAAGCTCCTATCACAAAGGAATAGACTGTGAGAAACAGTGTATTGAGCATAGAGGATGAAAATACACTCAGACCTATCCTCCAGATTTTAGCGAAAGAATCTCTATGAATCCAATATCTTGGATACCATCGGGAAGTAGCCCATAATATTCCTGTTTTTACACCGGCCAGACATACGGACTGCCATACAAGTGCCCAAGCGCCCCATCCTCCTAATGCCAGTCCTATTCCTAATCCTCCCCCCACCATCTGGGCTATCACATTAGAAACTGCTATCATCTTTACATCCATCTTTTTCATCAGCCTGTTGGTCTGCACTATGGCCAATGCATTCAGCACAAAAGTGATAAACATCACTTTCGAAAGAGGGATAAGGCGAGTATCTTTCTGGAAAATATCAGCTATTAACGGGGCGCAAAACCATAAAATAAAATAGATAGCCACACTCACAAGCAGATTGAACCAAAATACTGTGGAGTAGTCTTGTTCTGTAGTATGTTTCTGGCGAAGCAGTGCGGCCCCGAAGCCACTGTCAGCAAAAATAATGGCGAAGGCCTGGAACACCAGCAAGGCTCCTACCAGACCGAAATCCTCCTGGCTCACTTCGTTGGCCAGCACGATGCCTACTACCCCGTAGAGCACCTGCGAAGCGATTCGGTCTACCGTGTTCCATTTAAGTGTGCCGGCAGTTTTTTGCTTTAAAGAGGGTTGGACAGGGGCTGAAGGATCAGTCATAGTCAGTCATCATCGGTCACCACGGTCTTATAGTCCTCTTCTTCCCAATATATGGCATCTTCCCCTTCTTCATCCGAGGGTGTTTCCTCTATCACAGGGTTAAGGGATTTCAATTCGGCGCCTTGGGATACAGTGGGGTTTTCAGGCAATTCAAAAAGTTTGCCACCTCCCGATTTCTTTATATTAGGTTTTCCCTTATAGTAAATTTTTGTGGAACCCAGGCCAGAGACATTAAGATTATCGATAGGCCAGCAACCTATGCTTCCGGTGCCCAGAATCCTGCATTTCACATTATCTGCTTGCAGACGGTCGGCTGAAATAAGGCCCGTGCCTACCATACTGAAATTGGCGTTAACACACTTCCCGGTAAGATAAATAGAACCGTTGCCGGTAGTAATTGAAGCCGACACATTGGTGCTTTTTATATTATTCACATTTATGGTGCCATTACCCACCTGCTTTACATGAAGAGAGGCTGAAGGGGCTATGGCCTTTATGTCGACGGTAAGATTGGAATAACTTTCTATAGAAGAAAGAAAATCTGAATACACGTGTATCACCGGCAATTCGTTATTACCCCATTTGTCGTCGCTGGGCTCTACTTTCAACGAGCCATCGTCTTTAACCGTGAGAAGGAAAATACCGGCATTACCGGTAGGAGCCTCGTATCGGGCGTAACCTGTGGAATCCGGAAGATTGCGGTAAACAACGCTTATATTTCCATTTACTTTCAGTTTCTCAAACTGCCCTACATCCACAATATATGTTTCACCATACATCAGGAGCGGTATCACAGCAAGGAAAGATAAAAGCAATTGTCTAACTTCTTTCATATAGGGAAATATTTTGATTGTATCTCATCTAAAATCATTTCGAGATCGTCGAGGGTTTCTGCACGGAGCATCCGGATGCGTGTCGGGCGGAAATCAGGAATACCCTTCAGCAGAGGAGTAGCGGCCAGATGGCGCCTGATATGAAGTATGCCTCTTCGTTCGTCTTTGCTTTCAATGCTTTCACGTATCTGACGCAATAGCAACTGGAATTTGCACGACACCGGGGTTTCATATTCCTTTCCAAGGTCGAGCATCTGGCGTATCTCTCGAAATACCCAGGGAGCCCCGATAGATCCGCGGCCTACCATTATGCCGTCAATTCCATATTTTTCGAATGCGGCCATAGCCTCTCCGGGAGAGGTGATATCGCCATTACCTATTATCGGGATCTCAAGTCTTGAATCAGCCTTAAGAGCTCCAATCGGTTCCCAATCAGCTTCGCCCATATACATCTGTGAACGGGTGCGCCCATGTACTGTGAGCGCCGCTATGCCACAATCTTGAAGCCGTGGCGCCAGATCACCTATGATTTTATTCTGGCAGTCCCATCCCAGCCTTGTCTTCACCGTCACAGGCAAAGATACAGCCTCTACTACCCTTTTTGTGATTTCAAGGAGTTTGGGTATATCTCTGAGCATCCCTGCTCCGGCACCTTTCCCGGCTACTTTCTTTACCGGACATCCGAAATTTATATCGATGAAGTCAGGCTGTGCCCCTTCTACAATTTTTGCCGCCTCAACCATTGCTTCCGGTTCGCGTCCGTATATCTGAATAGCTACAGGACGTTCTTCCTCCTTTATTTGAAGTTTGCGTACCGTTGAGGGGATATCTCTTACAAGAGCCTCTGAGGAAACAAATTCCGTATATACCACTGATGCACCCTGTTCCTTACATATGAGCCGGAAAGAGGGGTCGGTGACGTCTTCCATAGGAGCCAGCATCACCGGTCGGTACCCAAGATCTATGTTTCCTATCTTCATAATTCCTTATCAGGTGAGGGTAAGCATGGAGAGACCTGGGGTAAATACATATTCTGCTACTTCTCTCATCTCTGCCGGTGTCACTTCCATTATTTTTGAAGCCGTGGTTGTGATATCGTTCACACAGTTGTAATAAAGCACACTTTTGCCCAGTGACATGGCACGATTTTCAATATGATCGGTAGAGGAAATCAATTGACCGCAATACTGTCTTTTCATTCTTTCCATGGCAGCCTCCTTCATAGTGGTGCTGCACAGTGTTTCCACTTCTTTTTCTATTACTTTACGGCATTTGTCTACATTGGAGGGATCGCAGCCATAATATATTATCATCAGACCCGTGTCGCTCAAAAGCCCCACATTGCTGTCTACAGCATAAACATAACCACGTTTCTCACGCAATTCACGGTTGAGCCGAGAGTTGAGGCATGGTCCGCCAAGGTAGTTATTAAGGAGGAACAGGGCATAACGCCGTGGATCGGTTCTGCCGAATGTCCTCACTCCCATGATTGTATGAGCCTGATGAGTACCATTATCTCTCTTTATGTTGAAAATAGGAGAAGACACGGGAGTGACACGGGAGTGTATAGCCGGGACGGAGGTAAGGAAACCGAAATATTTTTCCACCTTTTTCATTATCACATCTTCTGCCAGAGGTGTCACAGCATATATCACCATATTCTCAGGCACATAGAATCGGTCGAGGAATCCACGGCAATCAGCCCCGGTAATTTTTCTCACGCTTTCAGGCGTTCCCAGGATATTATGAGATAACCCGGAACCTTTATAAGCCAACTCCTCGTATTCATCATACACTCTTTCGGAAGGGGAGTCAAGGTAGCTGTATATCTCTTCCACAATCACCTCACGCTCCTTATCTATCTCAGGAGAAGGAAATCGGCTGTTGCTCACCAGGTCGCTGAGGAGTTCCAGAGCGCGGTCTTCATTTCCGGCCGGAGCATTGGTGTATATCATTGTCTCCTCCTTCGAAGTATAAGCATTCAGTTCACCCCCTACAATTTCCATTCGGGATGAAATCTGCCAGTCGCGTCTCTTGTCAGTCCCTTTGAAGATGGTATGCTCCACAAAATGGGCCAGACCTTCGTGGTCGGGACTTTCATCCCGGCTTCCAGCATTTACCACAATTCCGATATAACTGACAAGACCGGAACGGCGGTGGCAGACTACTCTGAGCCCATTGCTCAGCTTATTGAGAGAATATTTCTTGTTTTCTAAACTTTCTTCAGACATTTCCTTGCAAATTTACAATTGCCGGCAAGGGATTTGGCACATTATGGCAAAATTAATAAAAATTCTGCCTAAATTTGCGACACTTCCTACACGGATGGTATTTCTTCCACTGAAAAAATAAGTTTTGATGGACCCACTCACCCAAGGTGATGAAAATATATCCCCCCAGACTGAACCTGATAAGGCTCAGCAGGAAGAAGCTGAGATAAAAGAAAAAATAAATCAGCTTATTGACAAAGGTGTGGCCCAGCAAGACCAGCGAACGGCCCATCTGCTCGATTCTGAGATTGAGCCTACTCCAGGGGCCACTTCATCCAAATCGCAAGGGCACACTCAGACACCATCCGGTGATCCCACCTTATCTCAGGCCGAAAATGTAAAGCCATTGCCCAAATGGCTTCAGAAATTCAATGAATGGCACAGGCGTACCATGTCGGATTTTGTCTTCATGCTATGGCTTGCAGTAGTGGTAGGATTATTCGCAGGATTTGCGTCTTATATCTTCAACCGGATGATTTCCATCTCGGCAGATATCTTCCTCTCTCATATTAAGGCTGACCGGATAAACTGGTGGCTGATTTTTTGTCCTCTGGGAGGAATATTATTGGCCGGTATTTACACAAGATATATTGTACGCACAAACCTTACTCATGGGGTGACACGCCTTATGCATTCAATATATACCGGACGGTTCATCTTACGGCGGAATCTCATTTATTCACCCATAATCGGAGCCACCATCACTCTTGGACTTGGGGGCTCGGCCGGTTCGGAGGGTCCTATAGCCATTTCGGGGGCTGCTATTGGAAGCAACCTTGGGAGATGGCTCCAACTTAAGATGCCGATGGTAAAGGTGCTGGTAGGTTGTGGAGCTGCTGCCGGTATCTCAGGAATCTTCCAATCGCCTGTGGGAGGTCTGCTTTTTACCCTTGAGTTCCTTAAAATGGAAATCGGTACTTTATCCATTCTGGCAGTCACTCTTTCATGTCTGGTTTCTTACGGAATGGTTTTTCTATGTAATGGTTGCCATGTGCCCACACAGTTTTATCCTGCTGATTCTTTGCATCCTGACCAATACTGGGCGGTGGTACTGATGGGAGTGCTTTGTGGGGTGTATTCCTTCTATTATTCAAACGTAATAAATGAAACGGACCACATCTTTATTTCAATTAAGAATCCTTGGCTCAGGAACCTTACCGGAGGTCTGGGAGTAGGACTATGTGTAATGCTCTTTCCGGCTCTCTACGGCGTGGGATATCCTGTGATGTCTGATATTATTCATTCTCAATTTGATGCTTTATCCAGGGGTGATGTTTTCCCCGGACTAAATATCGGTGTATGGGGAGTGATTCTTGTATCTGTGCTTATTCTCGGCATAAAATGCTGGGCCTGTGGTGCTTGTAATGCCAGTGGAGGAGTTTCAAGCGACTTTGCTCCCACTCTGTATGCCGGAGCAGTGGCAGGTTTCCTTTTTGCTTATTTTTGCAATAATATAATCCATACTCATCTCCCGATACCAGCCTTTGTACTTTTAGGAATGGCCGCCGTAATGGCCGGTTGTATCGAGGCTCCGATGATGTCGGTCTTCATTGTGATGAACATGGGTACGGATCTGGCATTCCTTCTGGCGATCACTATTTCAGCCTATGCTTCCTATATTATGGTGAGAGTGATGTCGCGTATCAGAGGATATGACAATAAACTCGTTAGGCATCTTGAATGGTTCCGAGCTCATGAACTCAGTTCGGATGTTTCCGGGAAACAAGCGACTGCAGGATAAAGAGGGTATATAAAAACTACCCGACGACCGGGAATCATCGGGTAGGATAAATTTTTTCTAAGAAATTTTTCTCTTTATAGTATTTCTTTGATGTGTCCGTATACCTGTGAAGGGGTAAAACCGAGTTTCTCCTCCAGCACTTTATAAGGAGCGGAAAATCCAAAACTCTCCAGACCCCATATTGTACCATCTTCTCCTACCAGACCCAGTAGATTGACCGGAAGACCGGATGTGAGTCCGAATCTTTTTACTCCTTTAGGCAATACTTTGTCCTGATAATCTTTGGGCTGTAATCTGAAAAGTGCTTCCGAGGGCACAGACACTACCTGTACCTTCACTCCATCTTTACGTAGCATGTCGGCTGCTTCCGAAAGTGTGGATACCTCTGAACCGGTACCTATCACCACCACATCAGGATCCGGGTCAGAACCGGCCACAATATATCCGCCTCTGTCTACTCCTGAGTAGTCATTGCCCTCAGGAAGGCTCTGCACATTCTGGCGTGAAAGGATGATGGCTGTGGGAGTTTCTATATTGGCCATGGCAAGTTTCCAGGCTTCTACGGTTTCCGACACGTCAGCCGGACGGAGCACTAATACTGAGGGGAGACCGCTATGATTTTTCATCTTTTCCATAAGACGGATCTGTGCCTCATGTTCTACGGGTTCATGAGTGGGTCCGTCTTCTCCTACCCGGAATGAATCGTGTGTCCAAACGAATTTTACCGGCTGCTGCATCAGAGCAGCCATTCGGATGGCCGGTTTCATATAATCGGAAAATACAAAGAAAGTGGCACAGGCTGTTATTATGCCTCCATGCAGCGACATACCGATGCAAAGGCATGCCATGGTAAGTTCAGATACTCCGGCATGCAGGAAGGCCCCGCTGAAATCATCCCTTCTTATAGGCTTGGTATTTTTAAGGAATGAACCGGTCTTATCAGAATCGGCAAGGTCGGCTGAACTGCATATCATGTTAGGAACCTGAAGGGCAAGTTCCGATAATACTGCACCGGAGGCGTTGCGTGTAGGTTCATCGCGTTTTACAGAGATTTTATTCCAGTCTATAACCGGTGCTTTGTGTTCAAACCATATGTCTAAGGCTTCAGCTTTTTCCGGATTTTCGTCTGCCCATTTCTTTTCTTGCGCTCTTCTTTCGGCCACTATTCCTTTAAGAGCCTCTTCACGGGCCTGATACATTTCCTTCACTTCATCAAGTATTACGAAGGGTGCATCCGGATTTCCACCTAAATTCAATACCGTGTTGCGGTAAGCATCCCCTCCTAAGGGAGCGCCATGAGTCTTAGTGGTGTTTTCATATGAAGTATTGTCGGCCTTACGAGCTCCTTTACCCATTACCGTGTGGCCGATAATGAGGGTAGGTTTCTCTTTTTCCTGTAAGGCATTTTGTAGTGCCAGACGTATCTGGTCTACATCGTTGCCGTCAATTTCCGATACATTCCAACCCCAAGCCCGGTATTTCAAGGCTGTGTCTTCTGAAGATACCTCTTTTGTCTCTGTGGAGAGTTGAATCTTATTAGAGTCAAAAAACATTATAAGATTGTTGAGACCGAGGTGACCGGCCATCTGTCCGGCTCCCTGAGAGATTTCTTCCTGAATGCCGCCGTCAGAAATATAGGCATATATTTTTTCTTCACCGAAGCCGGGATTACCTGTGCGGGCATGAAGGAATTTGGCTCCAATAGCCGCACCCACGGCATAAGCATGACCTTGGCCTAAGGGACCGGAAGTGTTTTCAATGCCATGTGCGGGGTCTAATTCCGGGTGACCCGGAGTGATACTACCCCACTGACGGAAATTTTGAAGGTCTTCAAGATTGTATTTGCCGGCAAGAGCCAGTACAGAATACAGCATGGGAGACATATGGCCCGGGTCGAGGAAGAAACGGTCGCGGCATTTCCAGTAAGGATCGGAAGGATCATACACCAGAAACTCGCTGTAAAGTACATTTATAAAGTCTGCTCCACCCATGGCACCTCCGGGGTGGCCTGATTTTGCTTTTTCCACCATTGCCGCCGTTAGTATCCTGATATTATCGGCAGCTAAGCCCATTGTTTTATTGTTATTCATTCTTCAATGGAATTTTATCATCGGTTTTACGATTGATTATATTTTGCAAATATACGCAATTTTTTCAGTCATTGGGATGAAGATAGATGAATTTATGTCCGCGGGTGGTGGTGCCCGAGTCAGGTTTTTCGGCCAGAATAGGATGCCGGCTGTGGCTTATCCACCTCATGAGCGTATCGGCCCAGATATCTGCTCCATGCTTTGTGGGATGCACCTTATCGGGTCCTCTGGGTATTTCTATACCTTCTGCACGAAACAATACTCCCGGGGGCAAAGCTTCCTCAAGCATGGCATATACTCCTTTGTCTTTTTTCCAGAGCGGAGGGCCGGCCCATACGAAAGGCACTTTCCCCATCTCCTCCACTATCTTCTTTACGTCGGGTATACGGCGGTCGAAATGCTTAAGCTCCATTTCGTTCGAGCCCAAAGATACTATGATAAAATCCGGATTCCACATTTCAATATATTGCTTCACTTTGCCCGAATTGCTCCAGCCCGGTATGGAAGAAGATTCCCAAGTCACACCTAATACTTTATACTGATTCTTTGTGCCGTATTTTGATATGCTCATGGCAAGGTGATGGGTCATGGAGTCGCCAAATACGAGTAATTTATGCACAGTGGTATCCGGTTCTATTATTTCTGGCTGAGATATGAGAAGTGAATCAGGAAATGTTTCTAAATTATCCTTCATATCTAAGGTGTCTTTCAATTCAGATTGAACGAGCAATGTTTCCGGGAATCTTGCCTTTGACAGAGTATAGGAACCTACCTTAAGATCATCGGAGAGCGAAAGGCCGATAAATATCACCATCGCTACAGTGATCAGTACCCAGAGGGCCATGGATGGAGGCATCTTTAATTTCATATCCGATTCTTAGAATTGAAAATAGATGAAGGGTTGAACTTCTGCCAACATGAATTCCACCACCAGTTGTACGGCTATCATGAATACCAGCAGTTTTACAATCCAAGGCGATGCTGCATATTTAATCTGAAGAGTATCGGCCCACCTTTGTGGCACAAAATGCATGAATATAAGAGCCAGCATCATGACACACCACATAGTACGGGCTGCAAAGAACTGTGGAAATTGCCACCATTGGAAGTCGGTGAAAACGTTTCTGATTATTAAGATGGAATCAGAGAAATCTTTTGCACGGAAAAATATCCATAAAAAAGATACATATACAAAGGTGATGAGCCATGAGAAAAAAATGGTGAAGGCATTGTCGGGAATTTTACTCAAAACAGGCTTTGAGGCCTTATGAATAGCTAATCCTGCCCCATGCATCGCACCCCAGAATACAAATTTCCAGGCTGCCCCGTGCCATAGGCCTCCGATCAGCATGGTAAGAAAATTGTTGACATAGGTGCGTAAAGTGCCTTTTCTGTTTCCGCCGAGGGGGATATACACATAGTCTCGAAGCCATGATGATAGAGATATATGCCAGCGGCGCCAGAATTCTGTGAGGTTACGGCTCTGGTAGGGAGAATCGAAATTTGTGCCTAAGTGGAACCCCATTATCAGCGCCAGGCCGATAGCCATATCCGAATAGCCCGAAAAATCACAATATATCTGCATGGTATAACCCACCACACCCATCAGGGCCTGAACGCCGGTATAAAGTTCCGGATCGTTGTAAATTAAATCATTGTATTGTGCTATATAGTCGGCTATCACGGCTTTCTTCAAGATGCCTACAATCACAAGCCATAAGCCTCCCCAGATCATTGAGGAGGTGGCCTCTTGATTCTTTTTTAATTGAGGTAGAAAATAATCTGCCCTTACAATAGGACCGGCTACCAGGGCCGGAAAAAACGACAGGAAGAAAAGATAATCAAACCAGGAACGCGTAGGCGTAATCTTTCTTTTATATACATCCACCACATAACTGATAGATTGGAAGGTATAGAACGATATTCCTACCGGCAGGATTATATCCAGTGGCTGGAAATTGCCTTCAACCATGGCATTCCAGTTCCATAGAAAGAAGTTGGCATATTTGAAATAACCCAGTATGGAGAGGGAGATACAGATGGAAACCCACATGAGGGCAAGTCTACGGCCCTTTGTTTTGCTGCGAAATATCGACCATGACAATAGCCAGTCGGCAAGTGAAGTGCCGATAAGCATCAGAAAGAATAAACCTGAAGATTTATAATAAAAAAACAGGGAAAAGGCCACTACAAAGAGCACCATCTTAGCCTTGCTTTTCTTCAAAGCTATGTATACGGGCAAGAAAAGGATGAACAGAAACCAGAACAGCCCTGAAGAGAAAAGCATAGGCGTCTTTCCGTCGTATACGAAAAGGTTGCCTATGTTGCGTATCACATGGTGTGGGTCGATGCCACTCAAATCCATTGCAATAGAGGCCTAAGAAAGGGAAAGAAAGGAGTTATTGAGTTTTGACCCAGAGATTGTCTATTTCAAGAAGAGCCGTGCCCACTTGCTCGCCGAGTACATTGTATCCCGCTTCCGTCAGGTGTACATTGTCAGGCCGGATCAATGTAGGGTCTTTGAGAAATCTCATTCCCACTTCTGCATTGTTGTCAATTACATACGTGCCGGGATGGTCTTTTACAAATTCAATTATCTCATCGGCCACATCTCGGTTCTTATTGTTTACATGCCATCTGCCCTTCTTGCGGTTTTTTCTTTTTTTGTTGGTGAATGGAGTTATGAACGTTACTTTCACTTCGGGAAGCGAATCGGTAAGTGTGGAATAGAAAGTTTCCATTTCCTGCCTGAAGGCAGTTCGCGTGAAACTATTGTCGTAGGCTCCGTTGGTACCGAGGTGTACTATGAGGATGTCGGGCCTGAATGAAAAGATTGAGTCGTAGTATTCCGGGTTGGAATTGAAACTATAAAAACAGATACCATTTTTGGCCCAATTGGAAAACTCTATATCCGGATAGGCAGTGCGCAGAATCTGTTCTACCTTTTCAGGATATATCTTTGCATATACATGCGAGTCTCCGGTCATAAAGACTTTCTGGGCTTTCAGAGAGGTGGTTGTGGCCACTACTGTTATCAGGATGAGGGTTAGGTTTCTTAATATTGTCGACATAAAAAAAAGGTGATTTATGAAAATCACCCCAAAATTAGAAAAAATCTCTCTATTATTCTGTTATTATCCTTCTTGCACCTACATATCTCTTCTTATAGTAAGGAGCAGTACTTTTTTGCACTTCAATTCCTCCACCTATTGCTGCATGAATGAAACTGAAGGTGTCGGCCTCATTATCAGCACTTACAACTATGCCTACATGTCCTACACCACCCTTACTTCTGGGGCTGGTGAAGAATACAAGGTCACCGGGCCGAAGGTTTCCCTTCTCTACAGGTACCCCTTCCGAGTATTGACCGCGTGAAGATGCATTCAGTTTATAGCCGAATTGATTGAATACGTATCCTGTGAAACCGGAGCAGTCGAAAGTTTGTGGTCCCTTAGACCCATATCTGTATTTCTTGCCTGTATGGGTGCGTGCTTCCGACAGCAAGTCGGCAATCATTTCTACGCTTTCTTGCGACAGGCCTTCAAACATTGGGTCAATCTCACGGTTATCTAATTCTGACTTTATATAATCTTGGATCACGCTCTTGTCAATGCTGTTTTTGGCATTAGCAAGGAGCTGGGTATGCATTTCCTGATGAATATCCCGTGCAGATGGCATCTGGGCTTGAGCCGGGAAAAAGCTCATCATAAAGAGGGAAAAAATTATAGCGATTGTAAGTTTCATCTTAGAATTTGTGTTTCTCAACAGGTATCTTTTTCTGGCTCTAAATTACCTAATTTTAAAAAGTAAATTCTTTGTTTTCAACACCTTTACACATAATTAACTAAATTTCACACTTAGTTTCGACTATATTTTAACATAACTGTTTAATCTAAAATTCCTTATACTTTATGGTTGCCTATTATCCTTTGTGAAAATTTTATTAATTTCCTTCACAGTTTATAGAATATGATAAAAACTATATATTGTTCACCGCTTGGAGATGTGGCTGTAATCGTCCACAAGGGTGCATTATGTTATTGCAATTGGAATGAGGAAGAGTGCCGAAAGAAGATGGATCGTATGCTCAGTTTGATATCTCAAGATAAAGACTGTGATGAGATATCCTTTGTTTTGCCTTCATCTCAAACTGACTATGCTAAAGCCGGACATTTTGAAGGGAAAAAGGATAACACCATAAAATTGCAACTACCTAATGAAGTCGAAAGTAAGGAGGACTTGAAAGTAGTGGACTCTGAAGACTTGCAGGTAATGGAAGAAACCATTAATCAACTCGATGAATATTTTGCCGGTAGGAGAAAAGAATTCGATTTACCCCTGGTTTTATATGGTACAAATTTCCAAAAGATGGTTTGGGAAAAGTTACTACAAGTAAAATATGGGGAGAACTGTTCCTACAAATCTTTGGCCCGAATATGTGGCAAGCCTAATGGATACCGGGCTTTGGCACAGGCCTGTGGTAAAAATCCCTTAGCCATTATCATACCTTGCCATCGCATTGTAGGTGCCGACGGTTCTCTGGGAGGTTATACAGGCGGTCGATCAAAAAAAGAAAGCCTTCTATCCCTGGAAGCTAAATTCTGTATAGGAAAAAATCCCTAAGTAATAAAACTAACTGACGGATTAACTAACTAACTAACTAACTAACTGACTATCTATTTATCCGTATCTATTACACTACCTCACAACCTACCCACCTACCTACCTGGTTAGTTACCTATCTACTTTACTCGCATTATTCCATATTTCCTACCCCCATACTCCTATATTCCCATATTCCCATATTCCCATACCCCACCATACACCCATGTTATCAATCCATCCTCTATCCCTCTCTTTCTCTTTCGCAAATAATTGACAACCAATGAATAGTCCAAATCTGTCAAAAATTTTGAGCCATTATTACCTAAAACATTTTGCAGAATAAATAAAATTCCCTAACTTTGCACTCGCAAAGCAAGCCAACGGCTTTGTGAATAAATATTCTGGTGTCATAGCTCAGTTGGTAGAGCAAAGGACTGAAAATCCTTGTGTCCCCGGTTCGATTCCTGGTGACACCACACAAAAGACTAAAAAGTCAACAACCTACAAAATTAACACCCAATTTTACACCCTCTGGTCGGGTTAAAGTTGGGTGTTAAGATATTTAATAAAATTCTTCGTTGCGTTTTTTACCTCATGGCAAAATTGTTTAAGTTTGATAAAGCCATCAATTCTATTTTATACATTCTCCAGAAACTTGGTGGTAAAACAGATATGCATAAACTTTGTAAGATTTTATATTTTGCCGATCAGAAGCATTTATCAGAATATGGAAGAAGTATAACTGGAGATACTTATATTGCCATGCAATATGGACCTGTCCCTTCTTCTGTAGATGACATATTAAAAGCTTTAAGGGGAGACAGTTTCTTTTCCCACTCACCTGAAATTGAACCCTTAAGAAATTTTATAAAGTTTGAGAACAAATATATACTTAAGAGTAATTCCAACCCTGATTTTGATGAATTGTCCGGCACGGATATAAGATGTCTGGATGGAGCTATCAATATATGTAAAGATAAGAATTTCGGTGAACTGACATCTATGTCTCATGGATTGGCATGGTCTAACAGTCAAAAAGATCGGGCAATGTCAGTGAAAGATATTTTAAGAGAAGCTGGAGATGAAGAGGGTTATGCAGAATACGTTGCCGATAATTTAAAAGTGCAATCCGCTTTCCTATAAGATGGACATACCATTGTCACTTTTAAGTCAGACGATCGAAAGAGGTACCATTCTCCTTTCAGATAGTTTTGCAGATATTGATCACGCAAAATTCTTTGTAATAATAGGAATTTTTGAAGATAAAATAGCAGGGTTCTTTTTTATTAATTCCAGAATTCATCCTTTAATATTTTCCAAACCGGCTCAATTGGAGATGCAATTCTTATTAAAGAAGGAAGATTATGATTTTCTAAGGTATGATTCTTTCTTAGGAGCCAACGAAATTCTTGTAAGGGAAATCTCCGTTTTGACCCAATCAATGAAAAATGGCCAAACACAAATTGTCGGTCAGCTTCATGAAAAAGATTTAAAGCATGTACTTGAAGCATGCCGTAATAGTGATTTGTTTACTCCTAAAGAAAAAAGACAGTTCTTCTATTAAAATATTTCTTTGAGCTCTTCTGCAAACTCTTGATTGGCTTCACTCGACAGGTCACCAACACCCTCGCGGTACTTGGCACGGTAAAAAGAATAGTCAATTCCAATTAATTTCAGGATATCTTTCAGCCATAGATCTCTTTTGTCTTCGGGATTTCGTTTTATAAGTTGAGTTAAAATAATATGATCTGCAAAATTATCAATTACGGCAATTCTCTTCTTTGCAGTTTGGATGAGATCTGAGATCAAAACGTAAGCGTCGTAAGTTTGACCTTCAAATATTACCACTTCCTTAGGTTTGATAGAAGAACTTATAACAAAATCAACCCTATTAGAGAGATCATCAATTTTTCTTTCATGACGCATTAATTTATCATCTATTCGATTTTCAAGATCTAATAACCTTTGATTTATACTATATCCTTTTAATAGATATTCCTTTAGGACTTTATTTGCCCATTGACGAAACAAAGTGGCATTTTTACTATTAACTCTATAACCTATAGATAAGATAACATCAAGATTATAATATTTAGTTTTGTAAACCTGTTTCCCATCGTTACCCAGATATTCCAAAATGGAATATGTGCTATTTTCCTCAAGTTCTCCACTTTTGTAGATATTAGATAGATGCTTTGATATCGCTGGCTGTTTTACACCGAACAAATCTGCAATCTGTGCTTGCGTAAGCCACACGGTTTCATCTTCTACTCTAACTTCAAGTGTTACAGAAGAATCAGGTTGATATAAAATAATTTCATTATTTTGTTCCATAGTAATTGCAAATTTAATGATTATAAATCAAAGAGTGCCATTGAATCTTGTTTAATGGAATCGGTAATGTTGATATAAGGTTTCATGGCCTTATGATCGCTGTGGCCGGTCCATTTCATCACGACATTAGGAGGGATAATAACTCCTTCTTTCTCCGTTTTTTCTAATTGAAAGGGTTATTCCGTTTCAGACTAATATCTCAGAGATTATTAATTCACACCAAAAATCACACCCATATTTTGAGATATGCAAAAAATATTATTTGAGATTGGAATTTTAATCAGTAAAACAAAACTTTTGATAATCATAGTGATTTAGAAATCTTTGATATTTAAAGAAAGTGAGAGTTCGATTCCTAATGACACCACAGAAATTAAAACCCAAGTAATTGAAAACAATTATTTGGGTTTATTTTTTCTGTGTGTCTCAAATTAACCTTGGGACAAGCAGTCCTGAATTTAAATATGCGTTATCCTCTTTTTTATTTCCCCTACTCATTGCTGTCCCATTAAAATTTGAGAATAACGTTTAAAATTGTTGAGACTTAGTTGATTACAATGAAAAATGGTGCGAACGGACTTGATTTGGTATATTAGACTTCCCCAAAACGAGAAGTCATGTACAACGTCAAGTATGTTTTTGCCCAACTCATAAAATTTATGAATAGGAACAAGTTCAACCGTATAGTCGCCAAGTATGACGGAGACCGGTATGTGAAACATTTCACATGCTGGAATCAACTTCTTGTGATGATGTTCGGACAGCTTTGCAACCGTTCAAGCCTTCGTGATCTTATCACGATTTTGGAAGCTCATAGCAATAAATGCTTCCACATGGGTATGGGTAAAAATGTTTTCAAAACCAATCTTGCGTATGCTAATCAAAATCGAAACTGCAAAATTTTTGAAGAGTTTGCATATTTCATGATTTCTGAAGCCAGGGAGAAGTGCAAGACTAAGATTTTTGATATCGGAGGGAATGTATATGTGTTCGACTCCACTACAATTGACCTATGTCTTGCAGTCTTCTGGTGGGCCAAGTTCCGCAAGAAGAAAGGAGGTATAAAGGTTCACACTCTGTATGACGTGGAAACCCAAATTCCTGCCTTCTTTCATATAACCACAGCATCTGTTCATGATATGAAAGCAATGGATCTAATCCCTTATGAACAAGGATCCTATTATATCTTTGACCGTGGTTATAATGACTTCAGACGGCTTTTCAAGATTCATACCGTAGAGGCTTTCTTTGTAGTGAGAGCAAAGAAGAATCTTAAGTATAAGACCTTGAAATGGAAACGGAGAATGCCTAAAAATGTGTTGTCGGATTCTACTGTTGAACTGACCGGATTTTATTCCAATCAACATTATTCAGGCACTTTACGGATGGTCAGATACCGGGATGATGAGCAGTCTAGAGAGTTCACTTTCCTGACAAACATCACTCATCTTTCATCTCTGCAGATAGCCGAACTTTATAGGAACCGGTGGAAGGTTGAACTGTTTTTCAAATGGCTCAAGCAGCATCTTAAGATAAAGAAGCTTTGGGGCACTTCTGAAAATGCAGTCCGGATTCAAATCTATTGTGCAATCTGTGCATATTGCCTTGTGGCCATTGTTCAGCACGACATGCATCTTGATCGTTCAACCTATGAAGTTTTGCAAATCCTTGGAGTATCTTTAACAGATACTACCCATCTCGTTGATCTTTTCGACAGAACCAAGTCTCAAAATTTCAATGTTCTCTCAGACCCTAATGGGCCAAATTTATTTAATTTTTAACCAACTCCCATTTTTATGGGACACTAGTGTTGTGAGATGAAAATTGAAGGAAATACCCTTCATTGTGAATTTTTCAATATCGAAGAATATAACACAGAAATATTTCAGATAGTATTAACAGCAGGTGATATCTTCTATTATTTTCAAATAGACATATAGTAGTATAATCCACCATACAATAAACCAATAGAGGGTGTGTCAAAATAAGAGATGACACACACTCTTCTGAAATTAGTTTTTTGTAATTAGAAAATCTCAATTTGAAACCGGGCGTATAGCCATTCCATTAGAAATATGCCATCCGCCAATACCATAATAAGTCTCTCCCATATGTAAACCCCAAGCGTTGTAGGAAGACTCTCCAGGGCAACGTGTGGATGTCCAGTAATATGCTTGTGTACCTGTTTCAACCAAAGAATCCCCATTAATAATTCCACAAGCGGGGAGGAAGATAGAATTCCCATTTGGACCGGTTACTCTATAACCACTCTGTTCTCCATTTTCAATCCAAACCCATTCACATTTCTCCTCCAATTCTTTCCATTCGGTTTCAGTTGCCATTCTCCAACTACTACCCCAATCTACATGTGCAACATCATATTGAGTGCCGGCAATTTCAGTTATTGATGTTTTAGCAATGTCCGGGTCACTATCATCTGAACCTTTGGGAATAATATCACCCCATTTGTAGTATTCACCATAACCAGTGGGAGTTGTAGCTCCTACATTATATGTAGCCCATTTCACGGAAAGACCCAAATCTACGTACTCATGACCATTGATTTTGTTACTGTTGTCTGGTTCATTGTCATTTGAACATCCGCTTATTACAAACAAAAGAAGAATAGATGGAATAATAAATTTTTTCATCTTAATATTTAATTTAATTGTTTTCTAATTACAATCATTTTTTGATATACTATTGATAAACAGTAGTTAGACAGTCTATAAAAATCTCGACTAATTATTTCAATTTACATAAATTTTGTTTCCGGTTACAAAATTAATATAATTTTCAAGAATAACGCGGACAACTCTTTATTTTGTAACCGTCTCCAATACATCAAGTGTAATTCCTTCTCACAAAAAAATTTCAAAAATGCTGTTATTTTAAATTTCAAAAGTATCCTAACCGGTTGAGCGAATAATAGTGGATATATCTCACATAAATATATTGAACTTAATAAAAGACGTGTGAAGAAGAACTGATGTGAATCAGTGATGATGTCTTGAAATATGATGTTGGTGTTCCGGAGAGAAAACGGAGGAACAGCAACTCATCTCACGAAGTGAGAAACAAAAGGATTACGAAATTGGTAATACATGTAATATCCAGGAATAAAAACATGATTAATAATCCTTAATCTGATATTTGTTGTAATTTTGTAAAAAATATGGTACCGGAGTATGAAATCATAGTTTATCAACCCGCGTAAAAAGTTCACGCGGCGTTTTATTTAGGTCCTGGGCCAACAAAGTGCTTGAAGAACACATGTTGAAGTAATATAGAGTCAATCAACGATTTCTTGAGATGTAGAATAGGATTAATAACCGTTTTCACCGGAAACAAAACAGATTGAGGAACTGACATACAAGGTGAATTTATGAAAAGAGCTAAGACATCATTGAGGGAACTTCTCAACATAACTCCGGAAGAGAGGGCCGAAGCACGACTTTCTTTTCAAATTTCCAACCGTTTGGATGAACTCATGCAGAAGAAAAGTATGACAAAGAAACAATTGGCGGATGCAATTGGAAAGAGGCCGAGTGAAATAACCCGTTGGTTAAGCGGGGAGCATAATTTTACAATATCTACACTTTCTATGCTCGGTGTTTTCTTCGGAGAACCCATCATATCAGTTTCTGAAATATAAAAAAGGAAACTTTTGTAAATCAAGAGGTAGATATAGGTGAAAATCAGTTGTAGGCATTTGAAGGCAAAATCATGAAGATTTTGAGTTTGTACGAGGAGATGGGAAATAAAAAGATTAGATGGGAAAATAGATTTCTCCGTTCCAGGTATGATTGATGCTGAAGATACCGTCTACGGGCTTTGTAAGGAAATCTCCGCAAACTGTTGTGATCTGACCTCTCTTTATGGGGAAAGTGAAACTACCGGTCTCTGTTACTTTTTCGCCACTGCTGTTGGTGATGAAGAGAGTGGCTCTCGCCTCAGTCTCTTCCTCGCAGAAGAAGAATCCTTCAGCAATTTTCAGTTCATCATATTCTGCAAAAGGCAACCGCATATGACCCGATAAAAGTAGTGGCCAATTGAAATTAAGGGCTCTCCCTTCATATACATTGTAAGTATCGCATGCACCTTGGTCAAGAGAAATATTAACCGTAAAGGAATCATCGTTGATTAAGGCTTCCTTTTGCTGAGAGATGAATTCGTTAATATCGGTAGCTACAATTTCAAAACGTGCGCCGGAGTGCTCCATCTTCAATTCTTTTGTCACCCCTGATTCGTTGCCGATACCCGAATAGGGAGAAAGGTCTAATATGTCACTTACGTGGGCACCCCTTACATATTCTGAATTTGCAGTGGAGAAGTTGTTAAGCCTCACAGCTCCGAGTTCATCCGTTAGAAAAGAGGGTTCTTTATCGCCCGGTTTATCATACCATACGGCTACTTCATATTTAGCAGCAGTTAATTTATTCACAATGCGATGATTCCAAGTTCCTTTTGAAAATTCATTGTCAGAAATATATTCAGAATTACGATACACCACTACCCCATCCTTTCTCAATTCCATGACAATACGATGATCTTGATTGGTTGTGGCACGAGATAAAAATTCTACCTGATGGATAAGATTACTCCAATCCAAGTTGAGATTAACGGTTATATAGGCGTCTACCAATGTAGGATTTTCCCCCTTTTCTTTTCCTTTAGCCGAAGGTACCGGGTATTCGTGTATGCATCCTGACAGGAAAATCAGAATCATACATCCTAAAGTGAGAAAAAAATACCCCTTTCTCATATCTCGCAAAGATAATAAGAGACAGCTATGGAAGCCCGGTCAATGCCCCAATAGGTAGATACGCGTGTATCTTTTAATGCACCGTTGGGCACATTGTAATACCGTTCATACTTTGTATTGGCAAACCCTGCTCCTATTTCAAATTCCAAGCCCCAATGCCGGTTTAATTCCAGTCTGTATCCATATCCAATACCGGCTCCCAATAAAGGCCTGCTGCGGTCCTGATATCGGCAATCACCTGCCCTTACATTATACCAGGCTGCGGACAGATGAAGATTAATGAAAGATCCTTTCCGGTTGGTTTTCCACCACCAACGGGCTTCGGGTAGAATGGCAACTGTTTTAACCGAAAATTTATCTGAAATTTTCCATGGACAAAACCATACCTGCATCTCAGCAGACCATTTTTCTCCGAAAGAGACTTCGGCTCCAATATTAGGAATTGTCAATAACCAAGGGAGAATATTAGACTTTAATCTTAAATCATATTTCAAGGCATCTCCAGCATTATCTGAAGTAAAATTCGAGAGCCTCTGAGCATTAATCCGGGTAGGACCAAGGCTAACTAATGCAAGCATAAAAACAATAGTTACCTTAATAAATCTATCCCATTTTCCTATCATTGCAACAAAACTACACAAACGGTTTCAAACAACCAAATCCCCCTCTTTGCTGCCCACTTTTTTTTCTAAAAATTTGCGTTTGGGTTCAAAAATATATAACTTTGCAGAGCAAAAGCAGCGGGGTGTAGCTCAGCCCGGTTTAGAGTACGCGTCTGGGGGGCGTGTGGTCGCAAGTTCGAATCTTGTCACCCCGACTGAGTGTAAGAGACTGAAAATCAAAAGTTTTCAGTCTCTTAATTTATTTTATAGATTGAAAAATGACCCGTAATAAATCGCGATTCACTGCCAGTTGTTAATTCCAAACAATCGCGATTCACAACCAGTTGTTAATATTAATGCAAGAGGCAGTTATTCCTTTATAGAGGAAGAATCATTTAAGTTAAAGGTGTTGCGGAGGAGCTTGCGATAACCGGCATAATTAAGGGGAGATTGAGAGAATAATTCCTGAAATTTTTTCTCATCCATTTCCAAAAGAGTAGTTACATCAAGGCGCAATACTTCAGGTACTGAAGGGAATAAAGATTGGAGGGAAGATTCCGGAGGCATATCTTGTTGGTCTTCAGACGCATGTTTTTGGGACAGATATTCTTCCGGAATATTAAGGGGGCATACTCTAAGGCACCTGTCGCAACCGTAGAGGTATCCTGAACCCTTTGAAAGCAGAGATTTCTCCTCATCAGTAAAATCGGAGTTTTTCTCGATGGTGAGATAATTTATACACCGACGAGCATCTAATTTACCATCTCCCTTTAGAGCCCCGGCGGGACATACATCAATGCAGCGGCCACACCTATTGCAGAAGCCCTCTGAGGGCTTATCAGGGACAATTTCCAGTGTGGTGAGTATCTCAGCAAGGAAAGTGAAAGAACCACATCCAGGGACAATTACAGCGCCATTGAGACCCCTTACTCCAATTCCGCTCCTTACAGCCCAAAATCTTTCAGCAATGGGTGCGGAGTCAATACAGAGACGCCACTTACCTCCATACTTTTGTTTGAAAGATGAGATTAAAGGGAAAAGAATTTCTCTGAGACGAATATGATAATCTTCTCCATAGGCATAGGATGCCAGATACGGAAGGTGCTGATTTCTCCATTCCTTTGGTTGGTATTTGAAAGCCAAAGAGATAACGGTGCGAGCTCCCGGGAGCACATTATCAGTATTCTCACGGAGAGGAATATGGCGTTGTAAATAAGCCATCTCCCCGTTGCACCCCTCTCCTACCCAATCAGCAAACTCACGGTGTACAGAATCAGGAATTTTACCTGCCCGGGCGAACCCCACAGCCGCAGCCCCGGAATCAAGAAGAACTTTCCGGATTTCTTCCTTCATTTCCTTCCAAAATCAGCCGGAATCTCGCCCCAGCGTTCGGTATCCCATTTCATCACACGGCAAGGGAAAGAATGTGTGTTGACCCATACAGAGGCTCTCGCAAGTAGTTCGAATACCTTGGCATTGCGTTGTGTGGGTTTCAATTGCGTCTTTACTCTTCTATTCCTATACCAGCTCATGGCAGTTTTGGAATCAGAATATATGTTGTGGAATTCTCCATTTCTGGTCATGAGGGCCATGGCATGTACAAGAGCAAGATACTCTCCTATATTATTGGTAGCATCTTCGAAAGGTCCGATTCTGAAAATTTCCTCACCGGTCTTGAGATTCACTCCTCGATATTCCATTTTTCCCGGATTGCCAAGACAGGATGCATCCACAGCCCATGCATCAGTATCTATTTCTGGATTTTCTGTATAAGGCTTGGTATTTCCCAAAGAAGAAGATTTAGATGGTCCGGATATCAATCGGAATAATTCTTCTCGGTCTTCCGTACCGGTGAAATTACGGTAAGCCAAGGATGCTTCTTCAGAAGATGCATATCCTTTGAAAAGAGCATTGGGAAAACCATCGGTCTGTTCTTTCACTTCATCCCAGTTGTCGTATACTCCCGGATTATGGCCACGGAACACTACATAATATTTCATGCTGTGTAAATTTTATGTCAGGAATTGATATAAAGAGGCTCATGCCTATGAGTGTAACAATTCCTTAATTTTTCGAAATCCGAAGGATTGTTACGAAGATTATTGGAATCGACTATAGGATCATAAGAAGCTTCTATGAGAGATTTAGAAATTTCAAGTCCCGGTTTTGGAATACATTCAAGCCCCCGGGTATCCACTTTTACACCAAGATGCTTTGAAAGACTATCAAGCACCATTCTTGTAGCACGCATTTTTCCTTCAGCTGAATATCCGGCTATGTGAGGAGTTGCTATGAATACCTTTTCCAGCAAACTTTGATTGATGTCAGGTTCATTTTCCCATACATCTACCACTCCCCTTACATGGCCCTTTGAAATAGCATCATTCAGAGCATTTTCATCTACCACCCCTCCTCGTGATGAATTCACCAGAATGGCGCCATGTTTCATCATTTGCAATTCTTTTTTGCCGATCAGATGTCGGGTGGGAAACTCACCCTCCTTGGTCAGCGGTACATGCAGAGTTATAGCATCACATTTCGAGAGCACTTCTTCAGGATCCAAGTATTCTATATCTTTCCATCCGCCCTTTTTACGAGGATTATCTGAGACCATGTACTTCCACCCCATTTTCTTCGCCCAATCAGCCACTGTCTGCCCTACATTGCCGTATCCTATGATGCCGAGGGTGTCTTTCTCAGGGTTGAATCCGGCCTTAAAAAGGGAGGCGAAAAGATATTGAGCCACTCCCGGAGCGTTGCATCCGGGAGCTGAAGTTACTGTAATGCCATGCGACTCGCACCAGGGAATATCAATATGATCAGTCCCGATAGTAGCCGTGGCCACCAGTCTCACAGATGATCCTTCCAGGAGTGATGCATCGCAACGAGTGCGTGTGCGTATCACAAGCGCGTCAGCACCGGTTAAATGTTGTGGAGTGATATCCTTTCCTGGCAGATACACTACCTCCACATTTTCATCAATGCGGCCTTGAATAAAAGGAATGGCATCATCTACTATAATCTTCATTTCACAGAGCTTTTAAAGCACCAAACTGCAAACGAACGCAGCTATATATAAGAGGGATGGCCAAAGAGTCACCATCCAGGGTCGGCTCGGATTCCAAAGTGCGCAGAGATTTCCCAACTGAATGGCGCATGTCATATATAAAGTGATCACATAGGCCGGCATATTATCAAAATCTATCAGGATACAAATCAATGAAAAAGCTCCAAGGAAGGATACGCATAGGTTCATTGCATTGACTCTGGAATTTCCTGCATAAAGTTTCAGGAAATTGAGGAAAGTTACCAGACATCCTACCACAGCGGCTACAGCGATACAAGAGAGTAAGATGAAAAATTCAGAGGGGTCTTGGGAAAAAGAAAACAGAGGTATGATAGAGGGAAAATGAAAATCAGACAGTCTCACCCATCCTGTTCCCAATGCAATCCAATATGGACAGAAAAGACCTGCAGCATAAGCGAAAGCCTCTTTGATTCTCATCACTTTCATGAAAAGTATCCAGATGGCATAAACCACCGCCATAGGAAGAAAAGCATACTGAACCATGGAACCCAACCCGGCCACAAGACCGATGATGAATACTTCCTGAGTGGCATTATGCGAGGCATAAGTATCAAACATAATACCCAGACAAACTACATTTGCCAGACATAAAAGCACAGAAGTATTAAGTTCAGATGTAAACCATGGCCCTGAAGCGGCCATTATAAGGAAAATGGCAATATAAGCCGGCTCAGTAGTCCGTAAGAAATTATATGTTTTGTTCACCAGAAACAGGAGCAAGGCAATTATACCGATGAGCAAGGTATTAATACACCATGACCAGAAAGGATCGAAGCCCCAAGAATCGGGAGAAGGAAGGCAGAAGCCATATTGAATATGAGGAATACTGACCGGATTGAACAAAAGGTTTAAAAGACACATGGCGAAGGCGATAAGTATCGCCATCGCCAAACCTGTTTTGCCTATTCCAACCTTAAGATCCATTGGATGCGCAGTGAGCGGGCTCAGGGTAATGCCTAAAGGCATGAAATTTATCCTTTTCTTTTACGGAAATGCACCGGATTGATTTCCTGTTGCGATTCCTTAGGTAGACGCGGACCCTTTGAATTCTTTGGATTATAAGTGGAAGAAGGGCCACTGTTTTTCTTCCTGTCGTCATTTCTACGGAAATCTCCTGAAGGCTTGCGATCAGAATTTTTGCGGAAACCATCTTTTGCCCCGTCATTACGAGCTCTGAAATCCTCACGGCTTCTATCTCTTTCATCACGCTGGCGATTGTCGGCCCGACCCTTCAGGTGCCCGCGTCCTTTTTCCTTCATGCCGTTATCACGGTTGAACTTGCGGCTCTCTTTTTTCCAATCGTCGTCAGAAATATGTCTCACCTTTCTTGGGCCCTCTGCCTTGCGTCGCTCCGAGGCTTCACTGGCCACCGAACCTCCTTCGGCTCTGAACTGAGAATAAGCTCCGTCAAACATCACATATTCCCTCAGAGTACATTCCAGTTTTCCGTTGTTGAGAGGAATCTTTACAGATGGCTTAAGGCCAATTTCCTTCATCTGTTCATCCTGGTACCCGATAATCCAGGCATGCCATCCCTGAAAATTATTTTTGAGTGTAGAACCAATCTCTTTATAAAGAGTATTCAGATTTGCCGGGCGCAATCTCTCCCCATAGGGAGGATTTGTGACTATGATGCCTTCGGCCGTATCGGCTTCCCATTCGGTGAGCGGACGGCAGCTTAATTCCACCATGTCTTCCACACGCGCAGATTTCACATTTTTTCGTGCCACGGCTATAGCATCCGGGTCGATGTCACCTCCAAAAATCTTATAATTGAAATCTCGCTCTTCCGAGTCATCGTTGTAGATTTCCTCGAACAGATCTTTATCGAAATCGCGCCATTTCTCAAAAGCGAAACTTTCACGATAAATACCTGGGTTGATGTTTGCGGCTATCAGCGCTGCCTCTACGAGGAATGTACCGGAACCACACATCGGGTCAAGGAAATCTGAATCGCCACGCCAGCCGGTCTTAAGAATGATTCCGGCGGCGAGCACTTCATTGATAGGCGCTTCAGTCTGCTCCACTCTATATCCTCGTTTGAAGAGAGGTTCCCCGCTTGAATCAAGTGATACGGTGACACGATTGCCGGCTATATGAACATTAAGTTGAAGGTCAGCCCCTTCTAATCTGATAGAAGGGCGATCGCCATCTTTATCGCGGAAATGGTCTACAATAGCATCCTTCACTCTGTAAGTCACAAATTTGGAATGAGTGAAATCGTTGCCGAATACGGTGGAATCCACTGAGAAAGTAGATGTGGGTTCCATAAATTGCTCCCAGTCAAGATCCCGAAGATAGTCATAGAGCTCATCTGTGGAATCTGCTGTGAACATCACAATCGGTTTTAAGATTCTGAGGGCGGTACGGCAGCAAAGGTTGGCCTTATACAGCATCGCGAGGTCGCCTTCAAACGACACCATACGGTTGCCCATTTCCACATTTTCAGCGCCAAGGTCTATAAGTTCATCGCGAAGCACATCTTCGAGTCCCTCGAAGGTCTTCGCCACCATACGGAAATTTTCTTGATTCATCAATATTAGAGCCCGTTCACCAACGTAAGTTAAAATTCCGGCAGCCGGATGTCCTGCTCATTGCCGGGTACATAAGGAAGTATTGGGGTACTTTGCAGACTTATAAGAAGACAAAACTTCATGATATACTACCGTGAAAAAGTAATTTCAACCTTATTGAAGTCAGGGCTTATTTAAATTGTTAATAAATATTTTTTCAGTCTGTATCGCCGAAGGAAATTGTATTTGTAGAACGCGTTTCGATAGTGGGCTTTTCACGTTCCACTGGTACCTCCCGAGGGATTCCTGCCGACACTTTTTTTAATTCTTCATTAAAACGGGGAGCGCGTGTGAAAGTGGGCGCATTCTCGATCATTGCAATTACCTGATGGTCGTCAAACTGATCGGGGGTGAGCACTGCATATTTCATTTTAGCGGCTTCACGCCTCTGTTTTATTACTTTGTCTGACCCATATATTTCAGCAATACGGCCCGAATCATCAGATTTAGCTTTTGAATCCCTGTCATCTTTAGTCTTATTGCCATCGAATACGATAGTGGGTTTTTCCTCCTTTTTGCCGGCTCTAAGAGTGACGTCAAAACCGGAGGCTAAAACTGTTACCCTTACCTTATCACCGAGTGTGGGGTCATCTGCCACACCCCATTTCACGTCTATACTGTCGGGCAATTTCGATGTGAAATGATTGATTTCACCGAGTTCCTGTGCCTTAGGAGCATTAGGCGACTCCCGAGAGCAGGCAAACTTAAACAAAAGACGTTTGGATGTATATATGTCGTGACTTTTGAGCAAAGGTGAATGCAATGCATTGTGAATTGCATCCGAGATACGGTGCTCACCCTCTCCATAGGCAGTAGAGATTATGGCTGTACCACTGTCTTTCAAGGTAGTACGCACATCTTCAAAGTCTACATTTATGTAGCAACGTTCAGAAATGATATCCGATACACTTCGTGCAGCATTGGCAAGGGTGTCGTCAGCTTTCTCGAAAGCGTTGAAGAAATTGAGGTCGGGATAGAGTTCTATAAGATTCTCATTGTTAATCAGGAGCAGTGCATCCACATGTTCCCTCATAGCATTAGCCCCATCAAGAGCCTTAAGAATTTTCTGCTCGCCTTCAAACATGAAAGGTACTGTCACGATTCCTATAGTGAGCATATTGGCCTCTTTTGCCAGTTTTGCCACAACCGGAGCAGCCCCGGTACCGGTGCCTCCACCCATACCGGCCGTGATAAACACCATTTCGGTTCCATCGGTGAATAATTCCTTTATAGCATCGCTGCTTGCTTCGGCACATTTACGACCCACATCGGGCTTATTCCCGGCCCCGCGTCCATGTGTGATGTTTTCACCTAAAAGCACCCTCTTAGGCACCGGAGAATCTTCGAGGTGTTGCCGGTCGGTGTTGCAGACCACAAATTTCACCTTTGGAATCTCTTGTTTATACATGTAGTTTACGGCATTGCTGCCACCACCCCCCACTCCTATCACCTTAATAAGGGAAGAGGATGAGTCGCCTTTGAATTTGACATCTTCAAGGGGTTGTAGGGTGTCGAAATTATCTTGCATCTTATATTGGCTCTTTCGGTGAAATTAACACTTTTTATTATTTAAGTCAAATACTGAGTATAAGTTAATGTTTTATAGGGTCTTATATCAGTCGTCAAGAAGATCTGTGTCATCTTCATCGGCTCCGCTAAAAATATTGCCGATTGTCTTTCCCATTTTTTCAAAGAAACTCTTTTTCTTTTTGGGCTCCGGCTCAGGTTTTTTCTCAGGTTCCGGCTCAGAATCCAGAGGAAGTACGCCATTTACCGGCATAGCTCCACGTTCCGGCATAAACAAAGATTCTTTCTGCGTAAGAGTTGCACCTGCATACAGCACACTGGCTATCTCCGCTATCTCCACTCCATTGGCCCGGTTGTCTTCGATTCTTACATACTCCGGTAGAGTGCCTCTCCTCACTGTAATGCCACTTTGCATTTCCAGGAGCTCCAGGAGTCCTTTTAGGCGGAAACCACCACCTATACAAACTATGCCACCCTGCAGGTCGGCATCCTTAAGGCCCGCATACTCAATCTGTGCAATTATATTTGCCACAATTTCCTCACTACGCGCCACCACAAGGTTGGATATATCCGTAAGTTTCAGGCCATTGATATTCAGATTGGGCACATTATTCTCAACTAAAGCATTGCCTGAGGTGATTTTAATTTCTTCTGCTTTAGCATCCACCACTCCTAAAGAGGCAATATCGCGAGAAATGTTTCGGCCGCCCATCGGTATTGTGGCAAAATAATGCAGGGCTCCTTTCTGATAGATTGTTACCGTGATTGTTTCGGCCCCCATATCCACGAGCATGCAGCCAAGGCGTTTTTCTTCAGGAGAGAGAATAAGATGGCCGGTAGCCATTGCGGTGACCACAAACCCGTCTACATCCAGGTGTAGTTTGTCGAGACTACGACGTATATTCCGTTTTAGTTCCGGCCGGCATACAATCAGATCGAAAACTCCGCTGATATGATTCCCCACCATTCCTTTAGGGGAAGATGTTACAGAGTTTCCTACCTTGAATACCCTTGGAACGGCATCTACCACTTCCAGAGTATTGTCGATGGCTGAATGTAGAGCCTGGTCGCGCAGGCGTACAAGGATTTCGTCAGTGATTTCAGTATCTTCCGGAAGACTAAGGGCAACTTCCTTTGTGATATTTTTGAAGGAGCGACCTCCCAGCCCTACTATCACGCTCTTGATTTTACGGGGATGGATATTTGGCCTCTGTTCCAGACGAGAGAAGAGGCGACCCAGAGAGGTAGATGTCTCCTCCAGATTCTGTATGATGCCATAACGTATACATCCTTCGGGGGAAGCCTCGTGTTCCACTGCTACAATATCAAGCGTGCCCGTGCCTCTCGTCTTGCCTATTGCAGCTACAATTTTCGAACTGCTTATTTCTACAGCAGCGATATATCTTTCATTCATTGTCTTGATTTACAATATAATCTATTTCCGGTAGGGTAGCCTCTTCCATATCGGGTTCCTCAAACTCAAGGTTGCGGGGCAAAGCGGCATTTTTCAGGCGCCTGGTGGCCACCACCTGACCGCGGAACTTCACGGAAATTGTGTCGTATTCCTCCCATCCCTTATAAGGAATCACCTTCTTATATAATGCCACAAGAGCCTGTCTTTTTTCTTCGAGACGATTAGTGTCGCCGAAATTTATCACATGCCCATGTATACGGGGCACAAGGATGATATTGTCGTGGTCGATTACCTGAACCATGCCTACAAGACGGCTCAAAAGAGGGTCATTTGAAATGAAACGAGTCACAGGCAGCACATCCTTGGGTGTGAAACCTTGAGTGAACTTGCCGCTCACCACAGGCACATCAACGAAGAAAGAAGCCTTTGAATCCATTCTTTTCCCATCTTTGTTGATGTAATAACTTGCCGAATCTTCAAAAATTCTGATCTCCGGCACCATTGGGGTTACCTTCACATGAAGATGTCCGTTAGTATTGATATTACATACCACATCTTCAAATTGTGGGAAAGTCTTCAGATAATTTTCAAGATCACGGGTATCTACAGCTGGAATCAACTGTCCTATGATTTTGTGCGGATATCTCCTTATCTCGGCCATTACCCCTTTGCGCGATACGGAATCAGTGGTATAACCCTCCACTATCTCGATATCAATAGCCTTGCAGGTGTTCTTAGCTGCTTCAGCATGCGCCCAAATGGCGGCAAATACAACATAAGCCACCAGTAGCGTCAGAATCACCCATCCAAGGATTTTTTTAATCATTTCGTATCTATTTCTTTCCCCTCAAGAATTTCCAGGATATCAGGCAGCAACACATCGATATCAGCGGCTCCAAGAGTCATAAGTATGTCAAATTTACGATTTTTTATCAGATTCAGCAAATTCTTGCGTTCGCAATAAATTTTTGAATCACAATTCACCTTATCAAGGATAAGCTGTGAGTTTACTCCTGGAATCGGAAGTTCCCGAGCCGGATAAATTTCGGGCATTATCACTTCATCGGCTAAGGAAAGTGCTTCGGAGAAACCTGAGGCAAAATCACGTGTTCTCGTATAGAGATGAGGCTGAAAAATCACCGTTAATTTCCTATCTGGATAAAGTTTCTTTACAGAATTGATAGAGGCTTTCACTTCATTAGGGCTATGGGCATAGTCATCTATAAGCACCGTAGAACCGTCCTTTTGATCTCTGAGCACCTCAAATCTGCGTTTTGCTCCGCGGAATTCACGTAGGCCTTTTCTCACATCTTCAGCCGATGCTCCGGCCATAATCGATGCCGCCGCCGCTGCCACAGCATTGTCTATGTTGATCTCCACGGGAACTCCCGGTTCCAATCCTTCAATACGAATTTCAGGGCCCACTAAGGTGAATCTTATGGTACCATTGCCAAAGCGGATGTCTTCTGCATGCCAGTCTCCTTCTTTTCCTCCACTATAAGTATAGGTTTTAACTCCCGGTTTAAGACGGGGTTTTAGTTTCATTCCGGCATGCATCAGCAAGGCTCCCCCCTCTTTTATGAGAGAAGTGAAATGAGCAAAGCCCTCCAGATAACCCTCTTCATCTCCATAGATGTCAAGATGGTCTGGGTCAACTGAGGTTACTATAGCTATAGTGGGAGAGAGGCGATGGAAACTTCGGTCGTATTCATCAGCTTCTATTACCGCCCAATTTGCTCCGGGACACATCACCAGATTGCTGCCGGTATTTCTGAGGATACCGCCCAGAAATGCATTGCATCCTACTTCGGAATTGCGTAATATGTTGGCAATCATGCTGGTGGTAGTGGTTTTACCATGCGAACCGGCCACGCAGATACTTTTCCCGGCACGGGTAATTTTTCCTAAAAGTTCCGAGCGCTTCACAACATTGAAGCCCTGATTCTGAAACCAATTAAGAATTGGACTGTCGGAAGGCACTGCCGGAGTATAAACCACTAAAGTGTCTTCCTTGCTACGGAACTGAGCCGGAATCAAACTGACGTTATCTTCAAATACCATTGATACTCCCTCATCTTCCAGCTGTTGGGTCAGTTGGGATTGGGTCCGGTCGTACCCGGCTATTTCAAATCCTTTGCTTAGGAGATATCTTTCCAGATTGGCCATGCCTATACCTCCGGCACCTATGAAGTAAGCACGGTGAAAACGGTGAAGGTCGTTGTTGGGGTTTTCCATTGTTGTGTAGTTGTTGCACTTACAGCTTTAAAAGTCTGCACACTTCATCGCCGATACGTTGAGCACTGTCGGGGAGAGCCATCTTGGAAATCTTATTAGCCATTTCTGTAAGTGCTTCGGGTTGAGAGATTAATGCCAGAGCCTCCGGCACCAATTTTTCACGTGCCTCTGCATCCTTTACCAGTATTGCGGCACCCCGTTCAGCCAGAGCCATTGCATTATGAGTCTGATGGTCTTCGGCTACATTAGGAGAGGGTACAAGGATGGCAGGCTTACCGAGGGCCTGGAGTTCGCTGATAGACGCGGCACCTGCCCTGGAGATAACGAGATCTGCGCCTTTATAAGCTGCCCCCATATCCGAGATAAATGGAGTCACCACGACTCCTTTAAGACCCTTTGCCGCTTCCGGGCCTCGATTGCCGAAATTCTTTCCTGTCTGCCAGATAACCTGGATTCCGTTAGCCACCAGATTGCGAAGTCCTTTCTCCAGACTTTCGTTTATGGTTAGTGCTCCTAAACTTCCTCCAATCACCAAAAGTGTCTTGCGGTCAGGCGAGAGGCCAAAAGATTCCAGGGCTTCTTTACGTGTAAGGGAATCAGAAAGGAGGCGTTTACGGATAGGATTTCCTGTCTTCACAATGCTTTCGGCAGGGAAGAAACGGTCCATATTATCGTATGCCACACAAATAGCGTTAGCTTTTTTTGCCAAAAGTTTGTTAGTTACTCCGGCATAAGAATTCTGCTCTTGAATTAAGGTGGGAATTCCGGCACGCTGTGCAGCCTTGAGCACCGGTCCGGAAGCATATCCACCAACTCCCACCACCACTTCCGGCTTGAAATCCTTAATGATTTTGCGAGCTTTACCCATGCTGGCAAATAATTTACTCAGCACCTTGAAATTCCGCCAAGGTCTTTTACGGTCGAATCCGGCCACAGGCAGTCCGATTATACGGTAACCGGCTTCCGGCACCCGGGTCATCTCCATACGGTTTTCAGCACCCACAAAGAGTATTTCGGCATCAAGCCGGCTTCTGAGTTCATCAGCGATGGAGAGGGCAGGGAAGATGTGTCCCCCGGTTCCGCCTCCACTCACGAGGATTCTTGGTTTATGCTTGCCGGCAGCACCGCCGGGAGCCACTGAGACAGAGTTCATCTTGGTATAGAGTTTTCATAGTTTGAAAAGTTCAAGGCTTGCATATCCTCGGGCAATTCGCTTTGCTCAGCCTTGATTTGTTTCTTATCGCCTGTGGTCACTGCAAATCGGCTCACAGAGAGCATTGTGCCAATTGCCACCGACATCACGAGCACCGAAGTGCCACCCTTCGAGATAAGAGGCAGAGGCTGGCCACTTACAGGAAACAGACCCGTGACTATAGCCATGTGCACCAAAGCCTGCAGCACAATAAGCACTGCGCAGCCCATGATCATAAAACTCGGAATTGCCCTTGAGCACCGGTAAGCGATTCTTCCTGCCCGGGCCAACAACATCATATAAAGCACCAGAAGCACTACTCCTCCCACAAGTCCCGTATCCTCCACTATGATAGAATAGATATAATCAGAGAAGGCGAGGGGAAGCCTGGCACTTTCACGGGAATTACCCGGACCCTGGCCGAAGACACCTCCGTTGGCCTGTGCTATCTTAGAGAAAATAACCTGACGGTTGTAATCGTCAATCGGATCATCCGGATTCACTCCTGCTATGAAGCGGGCGATACGCCCTTTATGTGTTCCCACCCGGTTTCCTTCTGTAGCGACTTCCACGGTCTGTCCGATTTTATCAAACTCATCTTCTTTTTCATCCTGATATTTGAGCATGAAAAGAGCGCCTCCGCACACACCATATATGGCGATAACGATAAAAAACTGTTTCCATTTCATTCCCCCGATAAGAAACATTGCCACGCTTACGAGGAAAAGAAGGATAGTATTTGTGAGGCCGTTTTTCCAGAGGCATGCGGCGAACACTACAGCCACGATGGCAGCTGAAATCACACCCTTTGTGGTGATTCCACCTTTGGTCTGTTCGCGCCCCATAATTCTCGCAAGGAGTATTACCACGGTATATTTCACTATCTCAGCAGGCTGGATAGTGAATCCTGCGATTTTTATGGCTCTTTGGGCACCGTTGATTTCTATTCCGAAGAAATTTGAAAAAAGCAAAAGTGCGAGCGATAGTAACGCCATTAGGGTGGCCAGTTTGCTTATGTTCTTGTAATGAACATTCTGCAACAGGAGTACAAGACCCAGTCCGCCCACCAGGAACATACCATGACGTATCAGTGGCATATACACATTTGAAGCCGACACTTCAGAACTTGATGCAGAAAAAAGTTCTATCACTGAAATTACAAGCAATGCAATGTATATTCCCCAAATATAAGGGTCGGCACGTCGCACCTGCTGCACAGGTGCAGCTTTTACCTTACGAGGTTTTATTTCTTGTCCGTCTACAGTTTCACGGATAATTAAAGTTTCAGCCATGGAGAGTGGTTGGTTAATCTTTTTCTTTGGTTAGAGTTTTTACTGCGGCTTTGAATTGTTTTCCCCGGTCTTCATAACTTTTGAAGAGATCGAAACTTGCACAGCAGGGAGATAGAAGCACGGTGTCGCCCGGTTGAGCAAGTGCATGGCAAGCATCGACAGCATCCTTTAGTGAATGAGTGTCGCGAATTTGAGGCACTTTATCCTTAAAGAAATCTATCAGTTTTTCGTTGTGGAGGCCCATGCACACGATTGCCCTCACTTTCTTCTTCACAAGTTCTTCGATTTCAGAATAATCATTGCCTTTATCTTTGCCTCCGAGGATCAGTACTACCGGAGTATCCATACTTTCGAGAGCGTACCAGGTGGAATTTACATTTGTAGCCTTGGAATCATTTACATATCTTACACCGTCGATGGTGTCTACGTATTCCAGACGGTGCTCTACAGCTTCAAAATCCTGGAGAGCCTCGCGTATTTTGTCATTCTTTATATTCAGGGCTGTAGCGGAGAGTCCTGCGGCCATTGAATTATAGAGATTGTGAAGACCGGGCAGAGAAATCTTGTCGCGTGGTATTTCCCATACATCCATCGGTGTGGAAAATCTCACTATCCCATTATCTAAAAATGCCGCGGTTTCATCTTCCTTATCTAAGCCGAAAGGCAATCTGAGGGCCTCTCCCTGCACGGTTTCCACCTGGCGACGGATTATGGGGTCGTCTTGCCAATAGATGAAGAAATCATCTTTAGTCTGATTTTGAAGAATCCTGAATTTAGCGGCAGCATAGTTTTCCATCTTATGGTCATATCGGTCAAGATGGTCGGGGGTGATATTAAGAATCACAGCCACATTAGCCTGGAATTTATACATGTTTTCCAGTTGGAAACTCGACAGTTCTATCACATATACGGAATGAGGATTGCGGCTCACTTGAAGAGCAAGGCTCTTTCCTACGTTTCCTGCAAGCCCCACGTCGAGCCCTGCTTTCTTTAATATATGATATGTGAGCAGGGTAGTGGTAGTCTTACCATTGGAGCCTGTGATACATACCATCTTGGCGTCGGTGTATCCGGCTGCGAATTCTATTTCAGAAAGCACCGGAATCCCTTTTTCCACCAGAGCCGTAACTATAGGAGCCGTTGGGGGGATGCCTGGGCTTTTCACTACCACTGAAGCATTGAGGATTTTTTCGGAAGTGTGTTGTCCTTCTTCAAACTCTATATTTTCTTTTATGAGGGTATCCCGATAGTCCTGAGCAAGGCTTCCTGAATCCGACAAGAATACCTCCAGTCCTTTATCTTTGCCGAGAATTGCGGCACCTACACCGCTTTCACCGCCGCCGAGCACTACAAGTCGTTGTTTCATGTTTTGTTTGATAGGTTTATTGTTTATGGTTAAGTCCTTGCTTTAGCGGACTGGGAAAGTTAACGTACTTTTAATGTAACGAAGGTAATAGTAGCAAGCAATATACCCACTATCCAGAATCTCACCACAATTTTAGACTCCGGAATAGGAGAGGCCGGGAAATTTATTACACTTCTTATATTTGGATCGCCTGCTTTCTGGAAATGGTGGTGCAGGGGAGTCATTTTGAAAATCCGGCGCCCTTCTCCGTATCTTCTCTTAGTAAACTTGAAATATCCTACCTGCATCATCACAGAGAGATCTTCGAGGAAAAAGATAAGACATAAGAGAGGAATGAGGAGTTCCTTACGTATCAATATGGCGAAAACAGCCAGGATACCACCTATTGTAAGACTGCCTGTGTCACCCATGAATACTTGAGCCGGGAAGGCGTTGTACCATAAGAACCCTACCAGTGCGCCTATGAAGGCAGCCGCATACACCACGAGTTCCTCACTGCCGGGAATGTACATAATATTGAGGTATCCTGCATAGATTATATTACCGCCTAAGTAAGCCATTATGAGCAGTGCAACCCCTATTATGGCCGACGTGCCCGCACAAAGCCCGTCTAATCCGTCGGTAAGATTCGCTCCGTTGCTCACTGCTGTAACCACCACAATCACTACAAATACAAACACAATCCATCCTAAAGTCTGCGCGGCATTTTCATCTTCCACCCAACTTGTGAGCCACTCATAGTTGAAGTTATTGTTTTTAAAAAATGGAATGGTAGTCTGAGGGGTCTTCTCCATAGTGCCGGTATGCACTATTTCAATCAGTTCGTCGCCATTATGGCTTTCCATCTCCATATTCTCGCTCATTACAATATTGGGTGAGAGCCACATGGTGATACCCACAAGCAGACCAAGTCCTACCTGACCTGTCACTTTATATTTTCCCTGCAATCCATCTTTATTGTGATATTTCAGCTTTCGGTAATCGTCGAGAAATCCGATAGCTCCCATCCAGAGAGTGGCAACAATCATCAGAATCATGTAGATATTTGTGAGATTGCCTAACAGAAAGCAGGGCACCAGGATAGATAGTATGATAATCACACCTCCCATAGTAGGAGTTCCCTTCTTACTCATCTGGCCCTCCAGACCAAGATTCCTTATCACTTCACCCACCTGCAATTTCTGCAGGCGCATTATGATACTACGGCCGAATATCAGCCCTATCAGCATGGCGAGGGAGAAAGCGAATCCGGCACGGAAAGTGATGTAGTCCATCAGACGCGCGCCCGGGAAATCGTATTGCTGTAAATATTGAAAGGTATGATAGAACACGAGATTGTGGGTGATTCGTTATTCGATATACACTGATTAATCTTTTATATTCAAAGGAGAGTTTTATTTATGCCTGGCAGGAGGAAAGGGCAGATTTCACTTCTTCGGCATCATCGAAATGGGATCTTACTCCTTTTGTCTCCTGGTAGGTCTCATGGCCTTTCCCGGCCACGAGCACTACGGTGCCGGGAGAAGCAAGCTTGATAGCTCTGTTTATTGCCTCCCTGCGGTCAGTGATACATTCTGTACGTTTCAATTCCTCGGGAGAAAGGCCCGCAGCCATCTGGGATATTATTTCCTGAGGATCTTCAAATCTTGGATTGTCACTGGTAAGAATGAGTATGTCGCTTCGGCACGCGGCTTCCTGAGCCATCAGGGGACGCTTTCCGGCATCGCGGTTTCCTCCGGCTCCTACCACAGTGATTACACGTCCGTCTGCTCCCACTATGTCGCGTATGGTATCAAGCACATTTATAAGTGCATCGGGAGTATGGGCGTAATCTACTATGGCTGCAACTCCTTGAGGCGACATGAAAGGCTGGAAACGACCTGCCACAGGCACAAGCTTACTCATATTCACGATTACCTCATCCTTGTTGAATCCGCAAAGGATGGATGCACCATACACCGCTGTGAGATTATAGGCGTTAAAACGGCCTGTAAACATTACTTCCACCTCATTTCCATTGAGACTGAGGAGTGTACCGTCGAGTCGTGTCTCGAGCACTTTCCCCCGGAAATCTGCGTCTGCACGCAATGAATAGGTATATACCTTCGCACGGGTGTTCTGCACCATGAAGCGACCTGACTTATCATCTTCGTTGATAAGTGCGAAAGCATTTGAATCGAGCATATCGAAAAATGCTTTCTTGGCCCTCATATAATTGTCTACGGTGAGGTGGTAGTCGAGATGATCACGGGTGAGATTTGAGAATATACCTCCGGCAAAACTAAGGCCTGCTACACGTTGTTGGGAAGTGGAGTGCGATGATACTTCCATGAAAGCATACTGGCAGCCTTCATCCACCATTTCAGCCAAAAGCCGATTGAGGTTGAGAGGATCGGGAGTAGTATGTGTGGATGGTACCTGGCGGTTGCCGATGTAGTTACACACCGTACTCAGGAGGCCGGCCTTGAAACCCTGTAATTTTGCCATTTCATACAGAAGTGTGGCAGTGGTGGTTTTCCCGTTGGTACCGGTCACACCCACAAGGGTAAGATGCCGGGAAGGATGGCCATACCAGGCTGAAGCAAGTTGACCCAGTGCCTTTGCTGAATCAGCCACACGAATATAAGTAACCCCTTTATCCAGGGTGGAGGGCATCTCTTCACACACTACTGCTGCCACATTGGCGCTGGTCACAACAGGAATATACTTATGACCATCGGTTGTGACTCCTTTTACAGCTACGAAAATACCATCTTTCTCAGTCTTGCGAGAGTCACTTTCCAGAGATGTAATGTTTTTGTCGGTGTCGCCTATCACCTCTATAATATCCAGGTCGGCGATCAGTTGGTTTAATTTAGTGGTCATATCTTCAGACTTAAGGTTATGGTGGTTCCGGGTTTGATTTCAGTTCCTTCCGGTAAAGACTGTGCTATTACTCTTCCTGTGCCGCGGAGTGAAACGTCGATACCTCTTTGTTCCAGCATCTTCACGGCTGTGGGAGCATCCAGGCCTCTGACATCGGGGACTGTACCTGCCACCGGTTTTTCAGGAGTGCGCACTTTTTTATGGCCGGAGATACCGAGGTGAGAATCAATCTCAGAGGGAGAATACTTCTCAGAAGCCATATACACAGGTACAGATCCACTTTTCTTGTCGGTGTAAGTAGACTTATTGTTGAGCATACCTCTTGAGAACATCTTTAATGCCACATTCTTCACAACCTGTCCGGAAGTACGGTTGGCGCTGGTGCCAGACGGACCCAGCACAAGTGCCATGCAGGAGTATTTAGGACTGGAGTAGGGAAAGAAACCTGCGAAAGCGTATCTACGTTTAGCAGTGTTATATTGCCCTCTCTCCACAGGATAAGCAGTTCCCGTCTTACCCACCACTTCCACTCTGCTGTCTTGTACAGCCCTGGCAGTTCCATGGGAGCCCCACACCACCTCATGGATACATTCACGCACTTTAGCGGCAGTCTCTTCGGAGCAGATTCTTTCACGAATATAGGAGCGTGGAAGCACCGAATCCCGTCCATCTTCCGATATGAGCGAGCGTACCAGGTGAGGACGAACATACCGGCCTCCGTTGGCTATGGCATTATAGATGGAAAGAGTATAGAGCGGTGGTATTTCAGTATTATATCCGTAGGCCTGACGAGCCAGGTCAAGGTGCCTTGCAGTCATTGTGATGTTACGCCCCTTTGAATCTTTGGGATTTAATTTACGGATACGGGGTATACATTCACCGGCGATACCGCTATGCATCTGCTCGAAGAAACCTATAGATGAAAGCCTGTCGTGGAAAGCGGCAGGATTATCGGCATAACCACGGAAAATAACACGGGCTATTCCGGTGTTGCTCGACATCTCTATCACCTGCTTCATATCCTTGACTCCCGGTGCGTGAGGGTCGGAAGTTTTCTGGAACGGACTGCAGTCTATCCTGTCGTGGACGCTTTTTACCAGGCCATCTTCAAAAGCAATCATCAAGGAAATCGGCTTCATTACCGAGCCGGGTTCAAATGGCAGCACGGCACGGTTGAGTGCCTCGCCATAGGTACCGTTTGCCAAAAGTTCTATATTAGATATAGCCTTGATTTCCCCGGTCTCTACTTCCATCAGTATGGCCGTGCCCCATTCGGCTCGAGATTCCCTACATATATTGAGGAGTTCTTCCTCAAGCATATCCTGCATGTCAATGTCGATTGTAGTGAGAATATCATACCCCCTTACAGCAGGTTGTGATACCCAGTTGGTTAGTCCGGAAGTAAGAGCCACTTTCTTTGCTTCTCCCGGTTGGCCGTAAAGGAGGGAGTCAAGGTCTTTTTCCAATCCTGAGTAACCATGGAATTCACCTGTCTCCGCATTCTCGTTCACACGTCCTATACTACGGTAAGCCATTCTTCCGTAGGGGTAAATTCTCATATTTCTCTCCTCCTTATACACAGGAATTCTGAAACCGCTCCCTTTAAAATCTTTTAGATAAGGGAAATTGCGTATCATTGCGAAATCCTCGAGGGTCTTCTTGCGGGCGATCCTGAGAGCACGCGGACGTTTTCCCGGATCCTTTTCGAATTCCTTCTTGAGGCGAGTGTGCCATGAATATTTGGCAAAGGTGTCGGGGTGTTGCCGAAGGTGACGAACCCGTGGAAAATAATAGTCGAGGGAGTCAGCAAGGCTGTCGATTTTAGCCCAGGGGATAGGGTTCTGGGCTGCTACCTTATTGTGTCGGAGATCAAGTTTTATATCATATACCTTAAGATTGCAAGCCAGGATATTGCCGTTTGATGCCAAAAGATTGCCTCTTTCAGGTGCTATCACGGTGGTGCGGGAGAGTTCGTCTTGCGCTCTCTTGTTCCATGCCGGGGCTTCTAACACTGTGGTATGAAACAACTTCACTACCAAAGCAATGCCAAAAGCCACAAATAAAAGTGTCACAATAGCATATCTGAGATTAACAGTCTGACGTGTTGCCATTCTTCTCCGAATTTATTCTCTCTTTTAAATTTTAACTTAGGAATTTAACGCTAACGGTATTTATTTGTCGTCTAAAATCAATTCATAAGGAGGGAACTCCTGAAACTGAAGACCGAGACCTTTTTCATCTACCAGTTTTTTCATTTCAGCTTCACGTATGAGCGACATATAAGCAGACTTTTCCTGAAGTTTGCTGCTTTCCGCCCTTTGTAGTTCCACATTCAGTTGCTTTATTTCTTCCATCTTGGTCTTCGTCTTGTATCTCAGACCCATCAATGCAATGATGGCCACAACGAAAACCATCAGAATCCAGGCATTATGCCGGAAGAATTCCAGCGAGAGGCTGCGTCCGTAGCGCATATCATTCACCAGGTCGCGAGGTACCCCTTTAAGGCTTTTTGAGCCTTTGGGTTTATTAGTCTCTTTATTCTTTTTTACAGTCATTAGGATTAGAATACAGGATTACAATAATTGAGCGGCTCTAAGGCGAGCGCTTCTGGCTCTGGGATTACGCTCCACTTCCTCTTCGGTGGCTTCGATCGGCTTGCGGGTGATAAGTTTCCATTTGGAATTTAAATTTCCGAAGAAATCTTTTTCCTCTCTTCCTTCCACATTTCCTGTCTTAAAGAAATTTTTCACCATTCTGTCTTCCATTGAATGGTAAGTGAGTGTTACAAGCCGACCTCCGGGTTTGAGTACTTGTAGGGTAGAGGTCAGGAAAATCTGGAGGTCGTCGGCTTCATGATTCACAGCAATCCTTAAAGCCTGAAAAACCTGAGCCAGTTCTTTTTTCTCTTGTCGGGGATCTAATACCGGTCTTACTGCCTGTGCCAGTTGCAAGGTAGAGATTATGGGAGTCTGGTTACGGCTGTTGAGAATGGCCTTTACCACAAGCGCGGGTTTTTTGAGATCAGCATAAGCCTTGAAGATGGAGAGGAGTGACTTTTCATCGGCTTCTGACAGATAGTCGGCAGCTGTTTTAGAAGCTGCCTGGTTCATTCTCATGTCGAGCGGTGAATCGCTTCGGAAAGAGAATCCTCGCTCCGGAGTGTCAAAATGATGGAAACTTACTCCGAAATCAGCCAGGATACCATCCACTTTTTCCACTCCGTAATACCTCATAAAGTTTATGATATGGCGGAAATTTCCATGCACAAATGTAAAACGTGGATCCGGAATACGGTTTTGGTATGAATCCATGTCCCGGTCGAATGAAAAAAGACGTCCCTTTTCATTAAGTTTTTCCAGAATGGCACGAGAATGGCCTCCACCCCCAAAAGTGGCATCGATATATGTGCCTTCGGGCTGAATATCAAGCAAATTAATTGCTTCCGGCAGCAAAGCCGGGATATGGTAAGGAAGTGATTGTGAAGCAGTAGTATCCATTGTGCGTTTAGGGATTGTAAAATTAGTGAAAACCCGTTTAATTTTTTAAACTGCAATTTAATTTTTTCAAAAAATTATCTACAGTTTTAAAAATTAATGAAGGAGAAAGAAAAAAATAAGAAAAATTGATGAACCAATTACTGAGCCCGATGTTATAATATCAGAAAATCGTTTCATGATGTTAGGTTAGTTTGAAAGTATTATGGAAAAAGAAGAAGCGGCCGATGAGAATCGTCCGCTTTTCTATTATAAACTGATCCTTAAATAACCACATACTCAAATCTTTTTAACGGAAAGAAATCGAGGCCAAAAAAGAATGGAGAGAGATACTATGGCCGCCAGTATCCATGGATAGAAAAGATATGGCCATGGAGCGGTGGGTGCAATACCGGCTAATGATGTGGCCAATAAGGTCTGTGCTCCGTAAGGGATAAGACACTGCACTATGCAGGAAGCAGTGTCGAGCAGAGATGCACTGCGTCGGGGAGAAATACTGTAACGGTCTGAAATATTTTTTGATATAGACCCCACAGTAAGTATGGCTACAGTATTATTTGCTGTGCAAAGATTCACTACTCCTACCAATACTGCAATCACTGCCTGAGCACCACGGATGCCCTTTATACCCCTTGAGAGAAGAGAAAGGAGAGATGATATTCCTCCTGCTGCCTTTATAATTCCCAGCATCCCGGCAGCCATCAAAGTTATAATTATCAGATTGCCCATACCGTCAATCCCTTCGCCCATAAACCCTAAAATTTCAAAAATGCCATATCCGGAAAAGAGTGCGAGAATGAAAGCAAGGATTATACCTGTGACGAGAGTGAGTGTGACATTCACTCCACCGATAGCAAGGATAATGACTGCAAGATAGGGAATCACCAAAACCGGGTTGGAGGGAATTTCATGAGAAGACTCCTGCAATGGGAAATCTCCAAAAATATAGATTATGAAAGTGATAATGGCAGCTGGCAGCACAAGAAGAAAATTGGCTTTAAATTTATCGTTCATTTTACACCCTTGTGTTCGGGTAGCCGCTATGGTTGTGTCAGAAATAAAGGATAGATTGTCACCAAAGAAAGAACCACCAAGAATAATAGCCACAAAGAACGGAATGTCGGCTTCAATGGAGGTGGCATAATTCACAGCCAAAGGTACGAGGGCTACTACAGTTCCCACCGAAGTACCTATAGCCATTGATATGAAACATGCAGCCATAAACAGTCCCGGCATAACAAAAGTGGAGGGAAGTTGATTTATGGTAAGTGCCACTGTAGCCTCAACTGCTCCGGTACGGTCAGCGATTGTGGCAAAACATCCGGCAAGAATAAATATCCATACCATGTAAATCACATTTGAATTGCCGGCTTCCTTGGCGAAGGCCTCAATGCGCTGCTGAAAAGGTACCTCCCGGTATACCATTATAGCCCACAATGATGCCACCAACAATGCAACTGTAAGTGGTATTTTATAGAAATCTCCCACTATTAAAGAGATCACTACATAGATAGCCAGAAATACAAATAATGGACTAAGAGCCCAAATTCTTTTATAAATCATTCCGAATTTATAGTTGGCTAAAAAAGCGGACTACTGACAATCAAAGCTTTGAAGTAATTTATGGTCTGCAAAAATAATAAAAAGATGAATAAGAATTAAGATTGATAATTGATGGGATTTAGCGACCCTTCCAAAAAATAACCTATGCAAGAGTGAAACATTTCTATAAGAGTTGTCAAGGAATTAAATGAAAAATTCTGTTCTCTTTGTAAAGACTTAGGACTGACTCCTACCGTTTTCACATTATTTATGAAGGCAGTTATAAGAGAAAGGAAAATTCCATTTGAAATTTCTGAAGAAGAAGTAAAGCAAGGTGTTTTCTATAAAGGGAAGATTACGATGCCTTTGTTTTTATTTGGAATTCATTTGTATTGCATTTTAAATTTCATGATGGTTGGTATCTTTATAATCTATCAATCTTATCACATATTTCAATCACATGGTCTAACCCATATAATAGGCTTTTCCCATCTATTCCCATCCATGAAAATAAAGATAAAATATCAGCATAGGCATTTCTAATGTAAGAGGTATCTATAACCGCGAAACCGGTAGGAAAGCATATAGGTTCATGATGTGCAATTCTGTTCCTTAATGAATTTATCTTATCCAGCTCATTAAAGATGAAGGTCTGGTTGTACTGAAATTGAGCAGATGATCGGGGCTTGAAAGGGAAAATTCTTAGTAGATCACGACCTGTTTGACGGTATTGAACAGGAGAAAACATATATTTCCATATTCCAAATTCCATTTCTGCAATTAGTTTACTATGAGAATAAATATTGGCCCTATCCAATTTCCGAAAGGCATAATATATTATATCTCGTGTCTTTTGTAAAATTGGCAAAGTAAATATACCGTTGTGTATAACAGAATCTCTTAACCAATCATTCCCAAAATTAGGTTTTAGATG
>JAFLTT010000008.1 GCA_022509165.1 Muribaculaceae bacterium | reverse complement strand
TATGGAAACTGAAAATATGTCATCCCTTCCAAATTGTTTATTATAATATATAAGACTTGCAATAAGTTCTCTGATTTTTTCTTTACCATAACCTTCTTTTGCTTTTTTATATGTTTGTGCTTTCTCTAATTGATGATTTAAAAGCATTATTTTACAACGTAAGGAATCCTTATTATTATCAATTTTTTGGAAGGCTAAAAAAAATCTTAATAAACGTTGAAGATCTATTTTAAAACTTTGATTAGTTTTTCTACGTTTTTTTACTCCATAATAATAAATGCCCAGTCTCCTTTTTATTTTTCTTAACAATGGTGTCATATTTGATATTTTTTTAAGAATCTTTGTTGAATTTTATTAATTAACATTTCTCTTTCCATGGAAGAACAACCTATGAAAAATATACTAAATGCAGTTATTGCAAAAATTATTAGAGTTTTGATAATAAAAAATCCAAACGAATCAGGGATACTAAAAATTGCCAAATAACTAATAAAATAACTTAAAAACAAAACAATTAATAATTTGAGAATTATTCCAAAAAGGAATTGGGAGATATGCATTTGTACTTCACGCTTCATAAAGAAGAGACGAAATCCAAACATTAATATAGAAATAATAATTGCAATAACCAATGATAATAAAGGATTATGATAAATATATAAAAATAAATAAACTAATGGCAAAACAAGAACTCTACAACCTCCCACTATAATTTGATACCATTTCATATTACCAGTGGCGGCTTGAGTAGCCTGCATTGGATAGGAGAAACTTTCACATAAAGAATATATAATAAAGAGTTTAACGAATCCTATAGCAAATTCCGGAACTTCTTTTAACCATAAATGCAAAATATAGTTTGTATTTAACAGAATTACTATTGCTATAATCCACATTAGATAACATGATAATCTTGTTCCGTTATATATCAACTGCATTAAATGTTTATAATCGCCCTTGGCATAGGTTTTAGTAATCTGAGGATTAAGTGCAGTGAGAAAATTTTGTGTAAAATTTGAGATTGCTCCATTAACTTGATTTCCTATTCCGTATGCAGCATTAACTACAGTTCCAAAAAATAAGTTAAGTATTATATTAGTTCCTTGACTTTGCAAAACGTAAGAGGAAGTCCCAATTGTAGTCCAGCCAGCAAAAGAAGACATTTCCTGGAAGATAGTCTTATGGAATTGTATTTTCACATGGCTTTCCTCAAAATGTCTTGAACAGTATATACCATATATTATTCTTATGATTAAAGATACACAGAAAATTAAGAAAGCATAAAAAATCAAACGGTCATCCTTAAAGGCGTATATAAGATATGCCACCCCTAATTTTAAAATCACTTCCACTAGCCCTACATAAGCAAAGGCTTTCATTCGCTCATGTGCTATAATACAAGCATTATATGGGACACTGAGAAGCCCTAGAATAAATGTAAGTATTGAGAAACCAAGCACCCAATTAGCAGAACTCATTCGTTCAGGGACTATATCCATCTTATGGTTAAGAAACCAGAAGCCCATAGGTGCAAGGAATATGACTATAATCCCAGTAATAACTAATTGTACTACTATTGAGGTGGCAAAAATCTGTTTTAACTTAACCATATTACCTGTGCCTAATTCAAAGGTAATAAAACGGCTAATTGAAGCAGAAAGAGACCCTGAAATAACAGAGAAAAGGGCCACCATACCGCCAACAACATTATAAATACCGAAGTCATTTACCCCTAATGCATTAAGTATAACACGTGAGGTAAAAAGACTCACCCCCATTACCAAAAACATCCGAATATAAAGAAAAAGAGTGTTTTTGGCTAAACGTTTACTATCCGCTGAGGGCATAAAGGAAGTGGGTTAGATTTATTATATAATTAACGAAAAGTTAAAAAAATAAGTGTGAAAATATATTTATAAATAAATTTAAAATTAAAAGATAAATAATCGCTAATTGCGGGGGTAATTTTTTGAGAAAGAGAGGAGAGTATTATGTGAGGCTTTGGAAAGAGTGCAAGTTGTAATACTTTGATTGAAGTTAGTGCCTCTTTGGTAGATTTCACCTCGTTTTTTAAAACCTGAATCTAAGAGTGCTTTCTCAATTTGCTTTTTACTTTGATTGGTGGAGACTTTTAGAAAAGGTAAATCATTACTTTCTTTACTCTGAGATGAATAATTCTTATTAATACTTATGGTAGTTTTGTCCGGGTAAGTATAAGTGGTATATCCTTCTTGTTCTCCTATAGAAATTGGATGGTGTCGGAGACAGGTCTGAGTCATAACTTTTTCACTTTGTGAATCTAACAGTAGATTGAAAAGGCATAGACTGCTTTTCATTTCTGTCTGTGAGAATACTAAAAAGGAACTGAAAAGAAGGAAGAATGAGAGAATTAGGCGCATGTAGAGTAGTAATATTACTGATTAATTTAGTGAAAGTTAAATCGGTGAGAGGTGAGAGAATTCTGAGGAGGGATAAGAGAAAATAAGAGTGCTATGATTATAAGAGAGGATAGGAGGAGATAGGAGAGGCTGGGAGGATGAGGGCCACAGGTGAACCTGGTGACTCTGGCCTTCGGCCGACAAAAACTGAGGGAATTTCGGGATGCCTTCCTTTTAATTGTGATGTGATTCTATAAGTTGCTTCTCCAATAATCTCAATGTTTTTGACAACTGCATAAAATAAGATTTTATCGTTTTTGAGATTTTCCAAAGTTTTCCCTTCCATGAAATTAAGAATGTTCCGGGAAGACTCAAGCATATGTTTCAATCTGAGAGGGTCTCTTAATTTATCTCTCATATATAAGGAATTTATCTTGGTCGACAAATGGTTTGATTTCAGGGAGTAAGCAGTCTTCCGGTACAATATCTACCGGAATTTCCAGCATTTCTTCCAAATCAATGATGTATTTTGCCTGAGTCAATAAACTTATAGTTTGGTTGAAATCCACAAGGAGATCAATATCAGAAGAATTGCTGAAATCTCCTCTTGCATAAGAACCAAATAACCAAACCCGGTCTACAGGTTTGTCCTTAAAATAATTTTGGATTATAAGTATTTTTCTTTCTTTTTCAGACATAAGGGAAAATCAGGGATTGGAAATGGGGAATACGGGATCAAGAGGCATGTGTTTCAGCAGGAATAAGAATGATCTTATCTTTTTCTACATTATTATAAAATGGGAGACCACGTCGTTTATACCAGTCACTGAATGAGTATACGCTCGTTGAAAAATATTCACCGAAATCCCAGCCAATTATCTCTAAAGGGAATGCATAATTATCTATTTGGGAAAGAGTGAGTTTTTGAGAGGAAGGGAGAAGAATGTGGAGATCCCAATCTGAATCTTCTTTGTAATCACCTCGGGCTCTGGATCCAAATAAGACAAGGCGGGCTCCTTGCGGCAAAATTTCCTTGGCTTTAGTTTTTAAAGCTTCAATTATCGCATCGTATTTTTCCTGATATGTCATATAGGAGGGATAGGAGGGGATAGGAGAGACTGGGAGGACGGGGGCCACAGGTGAACCTGGTGGCTCTGGCCTTCGGCCGACAAAAACTGAGGGGTTACTGGCGAAGTGGGAAGAATTAAGAGGGAAGAGGTATTAATTGGCCTTTAGATTTGGACGCCTGTAGTGAGGATGTCTTCATAAAGAGGGCAAGGATCTCCTTCATTTATCAATACAGGTTCTATTTTTAGATTGATTTTCATTCCAAGTTTCCAAAGTAACGGAGCATCTTCAAGCCAATTATTACGATCAGAAGGTAAAATTACAGCTATATCAATATCACTATCTTCTGTAAAAGTCCCTTTGGAGTAAGATCCATAAAGGTATATAGATTTTACAGGAAGAAATTTAGATACCAATGTTTTATATTCTTTAGCCAGTTTTAAAGCTTTTGCTTTATCCATCTTACAAGATTTGAAGTTTCTTGAATTAAATCCGAACAATATTCACTTGTTAGACTTTGCATTATTCTTTCTTTATAACGCGGATAACGTGCTTCTATATTCAAAGGAAGCAATCGCGTTAATAAATCTTGCTGCTCTTCAGACATCTCTTCTAATAAACCCGTTCGAGAAGCTAATACGGTAAGGGTATGGATTTTTAGCGGAGGTTCTTCCAATACCTTCGACCAGTAGGCTTTTAGCATTTTTTCTACCACTTGATGTAGCATAAATCCTACATAGAGGTATCTTGAACCTTGCATCATCCACAACGCAGTGTCAAAATCATAATCAGCCAATTCAACCCAGTAATTTATTTTTTCTTCTTTATTCATTTGGGGTTGGAGTTAAGAGGAGGGGAGAGGGGGTTTAGCGTTTTCTGGAGGAGTTGAAGATTTTGGTGAAGGTGAGGATATAGCCTTTTTTGAGTGGACTCTCTGTTATCTCACATAAGATGCTTGAAGGCATGTAGGATTGTCCTTTTAAAAAGGCGCCTTTCCGATTATCATTTTTGAGGTAGCCTGAGGTGAGGAGGGCTTCCTCTATCTGTTTTTTATCTTTGGAAGTGGATATTTTTATTATCGGATGCTCTTCAGTGGGATTCGAGGTATCCATTTTGACACAATAGACTGTGCCGTCAGGATGAATGAATGAGTGAAAACCGTTTGCTCCTTCTTTTTCTTTGAGATGGTGTAACCTCATGACCTTAAGCATACTTTCTTCTGAGGTACAGTCAATGAGTTTGTTGAAGAGATAAAGAGCATTGACTTGCGGTGTGGTACCAGCGAACCCGGTAAACGAGATAAAGAGGAGAATCAGTGAGAAGAGAGCTTTCATAATTCATAACTTTGTGATGGTGGAAAGATATTGCTTCTTTATAATGAACGAAATAAAGAGGTGAATATTGCTGAATAGTGCTAAAAATCTCTGAATCTTACTGCCTTAGCAAGAGAGACACGGAGGTCGCAGGGCTTAGATTGAATGACTTTGAAGGGAGGGAGGTAATTGGTTGAGATTTAGGGAAATGGGGTGATTTTTGTAACCAAGAGGGTGAATAAGAATATTTCTTATTGACCCGGAAAAAGGAGTTCCTCCGACACAATTATTGTGCAAATATAGAGAATTTTTGTGAAAAAAGAGGAAAGAATGATGCATTAATTAACGTGATTTCTGAATATGGCTTCCAATTTGCTAAATACCGGGAGGGATAGGAGGAACTGGGAGGACGGGGGCCACAGGTAAACCTGATGGCTCTGGCCTTCGGCCGACAAAAACCGAGGGAGTAACACCTAAGGCTCAAAGATGCCCATGATACCTCAGGCTGCTCTACCTCAGGGAGTATACACATTCCTTTGGATGGCCCGGTTTGAGGGCAAAATAAAGAAAATTGAGGTTATGCCGAATAAATTGGGTAACTTTGCGTTTGAAAACAAGAAGAAAGAAAAAATAAGAAAGAAATTATGTTGAAACCAGTGAAGAAAACCATCAGTCTGGGCGACGGTAGGGAGATTACCATCGAGACCGGTAAGCTGGCTAAGCAGGCAGATGGTGCCGTGGAGGTGAGAATGGGCAACACGATGTTGCTCGCCACGGTTTGTTCGGCAAAAGATGCCAACGAGGGTGTGGATTTTATGCCCCTCACAGTAGAATACAAAGAGAAATATTCATCAATAGGTCGCTATCCCGGCGGTTTCCTGAAAAGAGAAGGCCGTGCGAGCGACTATGAGATCCTTACCTCACGTCTGGTAGACAGAGTGCTGAGACCTTTGTTCCCAAGCAACTATCATGCCGAGACATTCGTAAACGTGACCATGTTTTCAGCCGATGAAAACGAGGCTCCCGATGCATTGGCGGGAATAGCAGCTTCGGCAGCGCTGATGGTGAGCGACATTCCATTTGAGGGCCCCATTTCTGAAGTGAGGGTAGCAAGAGTTGACGGTGAATGGGTAATCAATCCTACTTTCGAACAGATAGAGAAAGCCGACATCGAACTTATGGTGGGTGCTACGTACGACAACATCATGATGGTGGAAGGCGAAATGAACGAGGTATCGGAGGCTGAACTGCTTGAAGCTCTGAAGGTGGCACACGATGAAATCAAAAAGCATTGCGTGGCTCAGATCGAGCTGATGAAGGAAGCCGGAAAAGAAACCAAGAGAGAATATAACCACGAAATCAACGATGACGAACTCCGCAAGGATGTGGAGGCTAAATGCTACGATAAGGCTTACGAGATAGCAAAAGCCGGAAATGCCGACAAGCATTGGAGGGCCGACAGTTTCAAGGCCATCGTGGACGAATATATCGAGAATCTGCCTGAAATGACAGAGGAGCAGCTCGAGAAATACACACCGGAGCAGAGAATCGCAATGGTGAAAAGGTATTACCACGATGTGGAGAAAGAGGCAATGAGAAGATGCGTACTTGATGAAGGGGTAAGGCTCGACGGACGCAAGACCACCGAAATCAGACCTATCTGGTGTGAAGTGGACTATCTTCCCGGACCTCACGGAGCAGCCATCTTCACCAGAGGTGAGACTCAGGCATTGGTGACAGCCACTCTTGGTACCACGCTCGACGAAAAGATCGTGGATGACGTGCTCAACCAAAGTAAGGAGAGATTCCTGCTTCATTATAATTTCCCTCCCTTCTCCACAGGCGAGGCCAAGGCCCAAAGAGGCGTAGGCCGCAGGGAAGTGGGACACGGTAATCTGGCCCACAGAGCGCTGAAGAGAATGTTCCCCGAAGATTTCCCCTATACCTGCAGAATTGTATCGGATATACTGGAGAGTAACGGTTCATCTTCGATGGCTACAGTTTGCGGTGGCACACTTGCACTGCTTGACGCCGGTGTGAAGATGAAGAGACCGGTGGCAGGTGTGGCAATGGGTCTGATTTCCGACAAAGGAGCTACTAAATATGCGGTGCTTTCCGATATCCTTGGCGATGAGGACCACCTTGGCGACATGGACTTCAAGGTGACAGGTACTGAGAAGGGTATCACAGCAACTCAGATGGACATAAAGTGTGACGGTCTGAGTTATGAAATTCTTGAGAAAGCTTTGGAACAGGCTCGTCAGGGCAGGATGCATATCTTAGGTATCATCAACGATACCATACCTGAGGCAAGAGAAGACTACAAGCCTCATGTGCCAAGAATCGTGACCCTCGAGATTCCGAAAGAACTTATCGGCGCGGTTATCGGTCCTCAAGGCAAGATAATCCAAGGCATACAGGAGGAAACCGGTGCCACTATCTCGATAGAGGAGGATGAAAAACTCGGTATCGGTAAGGTAGAGATTGCCTCAAAAGAGAAAGCCGGCATCGAGGCTGCCTTAGCCAAGATCAAGGCTATCGTGGCTCAGCCTGAAGAGGGCGAAACCTACGAAGGTACTGTGAGAAGTATTCTTGATTTCGGTGCTTTTGTGGAATTCATGCCCGGCAGAGACGGACTTCTGCATATAAGCGAGATATCCTGGGAACGCCTTGACTCTATGGAACATAGCGGTCTTAAGGAGGGTGACAAGGTGCAGGTGAAACTCATAGAGATAGATAAGAAAACAGGTAAATTCCGACTCTCAATGAAGGCTCTGAAGGAGAAACCTGAGGGCTACGTGGAGAGAGAGCAACGTCCACGCAGAGAAGGTGGTGAGAACCGACCGAGGCGCGATGGTTTAGGCGGACCACGCAGAGAGGGCGGGGAAAACCGACCGAGGCGCGAAGGAGGTCCACGGAAGTTTACACATAAGGATTGACAAAAAAATTAGGCTGCTAATTGGCAGCCTAATTTTTTTTGGTTAGTGCACAGAGCATAGAGCACGGAGCACAGTTATTTTTAGTCAAGCTGGATAACCAGGAAGGGTGAAAACTCCCAGAATGCCTGTGGATTGGTAATCTCGAGTGTGATATATCCTTCAGCATTCTTCACCTCCTGATAGGAACCGGTCGGCATGTTGGTCCAGATCTTTATTTTCTTGGCACCGGTAGGAATGGAAGTGAGGGTACGTTTGTCGGCCTTAGTGAAATAGCTTTCATTTACATCGCCTTTCAGCACTTTAGTCTGACCCAGGAATTTCTTTTCGATCAGGCCGTTGGCTTTGAGTTCCTTGTTAGATCCCATAGCATAGTAAACGGTGTTGAGTTGCTGGTCGGCCTCATTAAGGGCATTGAAAGCAGCATCCTTGGCTTCAGTCTGCACCTGAATCTGTTCATCTTTCTGAGCCACAGTTCTATTCAGGACAGCAATGGAATCGTTAGCCACGGCGAGTTGGTTTTCGAGTTGAGCGATATGATCTTCCTGAGCCTGAAGGCGTTCCTTCATCTGCTCGATAGTCTTTGTAAGCACAGCATTCTTATTACCGCTGTCTTTCATTCTTTGTTCCATCTGATTGAGGAGCTGCTGATTCTGAGCCAGACGAGCCTTGATGGCCGAGAGATTTTTACGCACCTCAGCTCTGCGGTCGTGTTCACCGTTACCGGAGTTGAAGAGGAGACCTTCCTGCATATTTATAGAGTCGAGACCATTATAGATATCGGCCATAAGCAGCATCAGAGAGTCGTTGAAAGATGTGGCCTGCTCATAATTTGAAGTGAGTTCGGCAATACGAAGAGAATCCTGTTCGGCCTTTTCCTTGTAAGAACTGTTGCAGGCTCCGAGGGAAAGTAGGGCGGCGCCACCGATTGCGAGTAAAAGTTTTTTCATTTTTGTCCGATTTTATGTTTTGTTATCAATTTTTAACGTCGGAGTTCCCGGCTATGATTATAACAATTTCACCTTTTGGAAGGTTTTCAGAATAATAGTCGGCCAAGAGTCCCAGAGTGGAGAAATTGTAAGTCTCGTGTATTTTAGAAATTTCCCGGCACACCGTGGCAGGTCGGTCAGGTCCGAAAGCAGTGGCCAGATCTCGTAAGGTGCGGGGCAGTTTCTTGGGAGATTCATAGATGATAACGGTACGGGGGTCGTCTTTCAGGAAATTAAGACGAGTGGCGCGTCCTTTTTTGGGAGGCAGGAACCCTTCGAAAACGAAACGGTCGCATGGAAGGCCGGAGGCAACCAGGGCCGGGACAAAGGCCGTGGGGCCCGGGAGACAGACTACATCGGCTCCGATTCGCCTACATTCACGTGCCAGAAGAAATCCCGGGTCAGAGATGCCGGGAGTGCCCGCATCGGTGATAAGGGCGATTTTTTCTCCGTCGAGTACTCGTTGAGCCAGAGCCGGGGCAGTTTCATGCTCATTGAACTTATGGTGGCTTTTCATCGGAGTGGAAATGCCGAAATGCTTAAGAAGGATACCCGAGGTTCGGGTATCTTCAGCAAGAATGAGATCTACTTCCTTGAGAGTGCTGAGGGCACGCAGGGTGATGTCTTCCAGATTACCCACCGGAGTAGGCACGAGATACAGGCAGCCGGACATGGTCAGACAAAATATTTTTTAATAATAAGGAGGAATTCCTTCACTACAGGATTTGTGGGGTCGAAGCCCTCTTCATTGATGAAATAGTCTTCCGCTTCATTATAATCTTCCATCGAAGCGAGAAGAGCCAGAGTATTGTTGAACTCTGCGTCGGAATTTTCAAAAAGTTCCTTTTTAAAACGGAAACGGTCGTTGACTGTGAAAACAAGTTTACCGCGTTTTTTTACTTCCGGCTGAGTCTCAGTTTCATCCTCAATTGTGTATTCGTCAAAGTTAGAGTGTGACGCAGGAACTTCGGGAGATTTAGTCCGGACAGTTTCGGGGTCAAGATTCTGAGTATGCCTATATATTTCTTCGGCCTTCTGCGATATCAGCCGAATGAAATCACGAGAAGCCTCTTCCCGTTTTATTGCCAGGTGAAGGAGCGCTTCGAGTTCGTAAGCCTTATCCAGCAAGGAGGAGAAAGGCGTTGGCGTAGCAGTCGGGTCAGGGGATTTATTATCTTGATTCATAAACAATTAATCTTGAAAGATAGAGAGGAGCAACTTCTCGGCGGCTTGCTTTGCACGGTCGCGGCTCTTTGTGATGTCGTTCATGATTATCACAATCACATGAGTGGGCATATAGTCATCATCAAGCTTATAACCCGCGTAGCATTGTATCCCCCTCATAGAGCCCGTCTTCATGGCCACATAAGAGTCAAGCGGAGTGTTAGCCAGGAATTTTTTCAGGGTGCCTTCCTGACCGGCCAAAGGGAAAAAAGAGGCATAATATGGGTTGCCGCTCATATTGCTGAGAAGTTCGGTCATAAAGTTGGCTGTGACACGATTGGACCTTGAAAGTCCTGATCCATCATGAATCTTCACTCCTTCCAAAGGAAAATTCTTGTCTTCCCACAACTGCATCTCTTTTGATACGGCTTGTGAAGTAGAGCCGTCGCAACCCTCCATCTTGCCATAGGTGCGCAGCATGGATTCAGCGAAAAGATTGTCGCTGCGCACCATACATGAACGCATTATTTCATCTATAGGGGCCGAGAGATGATCATGAATCTGGACGCGTCTACCCTCCGGCATAGGATTGTCTTCAAGACTGATATCACGGGCAGCCAGACCCTTTTTCAACAGAGAGACAAAATTGGCCGAAGGATTCTTCACTGCGAAGTCACCGCGAGCATTATCCGAGTAATTGAGGGCATGGCTTCCCGTACCGTAATATTTGGCACGGTCTTCCTTAGCCCATGATTCGGGATGAGGTGAACCGGGGAAATTATTTTCATCGATTATGATAGAGCCTTCCACCCGGCGGATGAGTTGTGACGACAAGGCTGAGCATATTTCCTCGATAATGTCTTCAGAAAAAGGTTCCTTTGATGAATTGAGAGTGGGGTCGCAGGCACCTTCCACAATCACGTTGCCACGGAGGTAGCCCAGATCGATGGGTCCGTCGATATAGATACGTGTATGGTATCTCCAGTCAGGTCCCACGGATTCAAGAAGAGCAGCTGTGGTGACCGATTTCATTATAGATGCCGGGATGAGGGGTGTGCCTTCGTTGTGAGATACAACCACAGAACCATCGGCAAGATCTACTATTTTTACTGAAACGGAATTGTCGGGGATGCCGTTGCGGCGCAGGAACTCGGAGAGCGCCTCGTCGGCCGATGCAGCAAAGGCTGAAAATACGGCAAGAAATATTGTAAGTAAGGATAATGCGGACCGCTGTAATTTCATTAATAAAATAAGTTTTTTGTTTTCAGAACTAAGGGATTGTTTTATAAAAAGTAAAAAAATCGGATTGCAAATTTACATAAAGTTTTGAAGAAATGAATAAAGGGATAGCTTTGGAATAGTGGTGGAAAGTGGTTAATTTTGCAATATGGATAAGATGCGGTATCCTGTGCGGCAGCCCTACACCTTCGACCGGGTGGTGAGAATAGTATTCAGTGTGATCGGAATCATAGCCACGCTCTATATTCTTGATGCGCTGAAGGGAGTGTTGCTGCCGTTTTTTGTGGCCTGCCTGATATCATACATGCTTGAGCCGGCTGTGAAATGGAATATGAGGATGCTGAGACTGAAGCATAGGTTTATACCTGTGGTGCTCACTCTTCTGGAAGCCTGTCTGATAGTAAGCGTCTTCGGCTTGCTTTTTATACCTTATCTTATAGACGAGGCCGAGCAAATGGCCGTGATGGTAAAGCACTATGCGAGCGCCAAGATAGAGATACCATATATCTCGGGTCCGATCTACGACTTTCTGAAAGAGAATCTGGACTACGACACAATATCCAGGTTGCTTACTCCCCAGGAATGGAAGGAACTGCTGCGGACAGCCCTCACTTCTTCTTGGAACTTTTTAAGTTCCGGTCTGTCGTTTGTAATCGGGGCATTAAGTTGGCTGATAGTGATATTGTATGTGCTTTTCATAATGCTTGATTATGAAAGAATAATGCTCAGTTTCAAGCAACTGGTGCCTATGCCTCACCGCAGACAGATTTACCAGATAGGGCGCGACATAGAGCGTGCGATGAACAGGTATTTCCGCAACCAGTTCTTTATCTCAATGATAGTGGGAGTACTCTTTTCGATAGGTTTCCTGATAATAGGTCTTCCAATGGGTGTAGTGCTCGGGTTATTTATCGGATGCCTTAACATGGTGCCATACCTACAATTGATATCACTTCCCATCACCGCTATACTGTGCCTTGTGAGCACCGCCAGCACCGGTGTGAATTTCTGGGCTATTTTCTGGGAAAGTATGGCAGTATATATCATTGTGCAGTTAATACAGGATGTGATCCTCACACCAAAGATTATGGGGAAAGCGATGGGATTGAACCCGGCAATAATATTGCTGTCGCTTTCAGTGTGGGGAGCATTGCTGGGATTTATGGGTCTTATCATAGCCCTTCCGCTTACTACCTTGCTCCTTTCTTATTATAATATCTATATTGTGGACCGCTATGCCCGGCCTGAAGTAGAAATCGCTGAATCCGATCCCATAGAGGGCGAAGCTTAATATTATGTTGACATTGCCATCCTCCATCACTTTCCAGGAAGAAGTGTTTGACGGTGTGAACACCGAAGATATACTGAATGAGACTTATACAGAAATCAACGACAAGGAGCCGGAAGAGAATTCCCATGAAGATGCAAACAACGGACTGATAGCCGACCTGGCACTGATATTGCTCCTTGGGGCAGTGGTGACTTTGCTATTTAAGAAACTGAAGCAGCCGGTAGTGCTCGGATATATCCTTGCCGGATTCCTGGCAAGTCCGAAGTTTACTTATCTTCCTTCGATATCCAATCTTGAGAATATAGAATTCTGGGCAGACCTGGGTATCGTGGTGCTTATGTTTACGCTCGGTCTTGAATTCAGTTTCAGGAAACTTATGAACGCGGGTTCGTCGGCAATAATGACCGCTCTGATTATTATTACCGGTATGACTTTTGCCGGGTTTGGAGTGGGAAAGATTCTGCATCTGAACTCAATCAACTGTATCTTCCTGGGGGGTATGATTTCTATGTCGAGTACCACCATAATTCTGAAAACACTTACCGACCTCGGCATGCGGCAAAAGAAATTTGCTTCATTAGTGCTGGCTGTGCTCATAATAGAGGATCTTTTCGCGGTATTGATGCTGGTATTGCTATCGTCGATAGCGGTGGGGAATGTGGAAGGAAGCGACCTGTTGTTTTCAATTGGAAAGCTGATGTTCTTCCTCATAATATGGTTTCTTGTGGGAGTGTATGTGTTGCCGTCGTTCCTCAACAAGATACGCCATTTTCTTAATGATGAAACGATGCTCGTGGTAGCCATGGGCCTATGTTTCTCTATGGCTATTTTCTCTGTGATATGTGGTTTTTCGCTTGAATTGGGAGCTTTTGTGATGGGTTCGATACTGGCCGGAACAATGGTTGCAGAAAGGATGGAGAAGGTGGTGAAACCGGTAAAAGATCTTTTCGGTGCCGTGTTTTTTATATCAGTGGGGATGATGGTGGACCCTTCAGTGCTTGTAAGTTATTGGTGGGAAATACTGATACTGGCAGCCGTGGTGATATGCGGAATGATATTCTTCGGCACCCTTGGAATGCTTACTACCGGACAGACCCTGAGAGTAGCCATAGAGAGCGGTTTTACGCTGACTCAGGTAGGTGAATTTTCATTTATCATAGCGGCGCTTGGTATGAGTCTGGGAGTGTTGCAGCAGTCTCTTTATCCTATCATTGTAGCAGTGTCGGTAATAACCATCTTTACTACGCCTTATTTTGTGAAGTTGTCGCAGCCGGCTTACCGGTTTGTGGAGTCGAAACTGCCCGAAAACTTGAGGTTTCTTATCGACCGATATTCCAAACAAGTGGTAGACACAAATAGTACGAAGAAACTTTGGAAAGATATTTTAAGCCGTTATCTGGGTAGAGTAGTGATCTTTTCGGTGATATTGATCGCCATAATACTTGTAAGCCGGCAGTTTTTGTTCCCCTTACTTGAGGAACTTCTGGCTGACTGGGGACGCTTCCTGGCTACTGTCATAACCCTGGCAGCAATGATGCCTTTTATCTTCGCACTGTCGTTCAGTACCATTAAGCCGGATGAGAAAATGAGACTTCATGCTTCAGCCAGTTTTTATGACGTGCCACTTGTAGCTTTGAAAATTATCAGATATCTGGTAGCTCTCTTATTTATCGTGTATCTTCTTACGTTGGCTTATGATGCAACAGTGGCCTGGATTGGAGGGGTGATATGCCTGGCCTCTATTATCGGGTTTGCATCTCAGAAAATCAGTGCCAGATATCATACCATTGAGAAGAAATTTATAGATAATCTGAATATAAGGGAGAATACTAAGAGCGGTGCCAACAATCGTCTGATAGACGACCTCCATATGGCGTTTATCGAGGTGGGAGCTTATTGCCCGTTTGTGGGTGACAAACTAAGGGATTCAGGACTTCGGAATGAGTATGGGGTGAGCATCGCAAGTATTCAAAGAGGAGAACGCACTATGCCTTTGCCATCGGTAGACGCCAGGATATTTCCGGGAGATGTGCTGGGAGTGATCGGGACGGATGAGCAGATAAAGAAACTCAATGATGATATCGAGAGAGATGAGAAGGCTTACAGGAGTCTCGACGTGTTTAGTTCAAAGGTAGAATTGAGGAGCCTTACGCTCAGCGAAACGTCCCCGGTGATAGATATACCATTAGGAAAGACCGACATCAGAAGAGATTATTATTGCATGATAGTGAAAGTGCAGCGAGGAGAGGATATTTTTGAGCAACCGGGGGCTGATACTGTGCTTAGAGCCGGCGATATTGTATGGGTGGTAGGTGACCCTGAAAAGATGGAAGAGATGAAGTAAGCGTCTTTCATTCCAAGAAATGGGATTCTTAGGAATATAGGGTGGGCTCTATTGAAAATATAAATTTCTTTCTAAAAATAAAGGCACATATCATATAGGCAATCGTGAGATAAAAGCTTAGGGAAAAAGCAAAATGATTCACATCATGCACTCTAAATAAATCAGATATGCCGGTGATGATAAAAGGTTCGGCTGCAATGGCAATATAGAGTGCACACAACACGAGGGAAAGGCCGAATATATTTTTCTTGGGATCTGTGACTGCATAACTTGTCTTATCATAAATCAGTGGCTGGAAAATTCCAAAAGCGAAACCGGAAAATACACTCCCCACATACATGGCCCAGTCGCCGTGAACATAGGTAAAAAAGAATAATCCAAGGGCCAAAGAGAATCCGAGAATTGGGTAAACCATGTTCTTGAAGAACTTTAGGAAATGTTCCAGGATAAAGCCGGAAAGTAGAACTGAAATAAAGAAAACTCCAGTGATCCAGCCGGCTAATTTAGGTGAGTCCCCCATTTGTTGCAATAGTTGAGGCAGGTAAATCACTATTGAGAAGGTAAGGAATGTGAAGACGGCATTGTTCCCCATGAGGTAACGGATTTTGCCGTAATCAACTCCCTTGCTGTTATCTTGCATCACACATTCTTCCCGGAAGGCTATCGGATCTATTTTAATGTCTCCGAAACCGGGCACATTTTTCAGCCAATAACTTAAAAGAAGAGGCACGATTGCTATCAGATAAACCACAAATGGTAGACGCCAGTCATGTCCGATCAGAAGTAGACCTACCACGAAACTTGCTACCACTGTACCCAAATTTGAAATCGCCGACTTTATCCCCAAGTTCCTGGTGCGATACTTCCCGGTGAATGCATTTACTACAAATCCCATGGCAAATGGTATGAGGATACCGTCAGAAGCTCCTAATATACAACTGGCTACAATTAGGCCGGTCATGGATTTTGTAAACATATATAGTAGTCCGCAACCGATAAAAACTATAAGAGAAAAGACAATGAGAGGTATCTTATGACGATAGTCGGAGAGTTTTCCGGCAAGAAATACGAAGGGTATTATAACGAAATTAGGGAGAGTGGTAAGTAACTGGATTTCAAGTTCGGAAGTATGAAGCAATGCCCTTAACCTACCTTCCACCGGAGCTATAGCCACCCCGGGAAGGTTTATTATGAAACATACTGCCATAATGGCAATATATGTCAGCAATGGTAAAGGTTTTTTTCCAGTTTTAATCAATGCCTTACAACTTTCTTATCTCCTAAAAATCTGTTCACTCCAGACAATGTGTTTAATTCTTGGAAATCCCTTCAATTCCAGAGAATTTTCACATAATCTGAAAATTAACTTCATATTTGAAAATTTGCATCACATCTGAGAGTTAGCCTAACTACTGGTAGTTTGCACCACTACTAAGAGTTTGACCTACCTCTGCGAGTTTGCTTCACATATGCAAATTTATATTTTAAACATCTCAAAATATAAAAAAGTTATTGCCCCGGTATAATTCCTAAAGCAGTCTTTTTATAACAAACAAGAGTTAGAAGAAATAAACTTAGGACGGCTCTTTAGTCAATCTATTAAAGAGGAAGTGCCAGACTTTCATGAGAAATGGTTAAATTTCGGTATTTCTAATATTTTTATTAATTTAACGTGGAGAATAAAACATATCTAACTTATGGAAAGATTAATGAAACAACTATCAATAATCGTATTGTTTGCATTATCACCTCTCCTTGCTATAGGAGAAGCACCCCGCGAAGTGGTATTAGGTAATATGGAAAACATAGGAATGGTAATAGATGTGCCGGATGCACGATTTTATGACGGCGTAAAACTACAGGTATGGGAGTATTACAGTACAGGGCAAAACCAAACCTTCTATCTGGATTTCCTGGATAACGATACGGTAATAATAGAAGCTGAATTTCTTAAGGAGAAAGCTTTTGATGTCACAGATGGTGTAATACAGAATAATCAGCCGGTGCAATTATGGTATGTTCATCCTCAAAGTAATATTCAGAAGTGGAAACTAGATTATGTGGATGAATATTTTGTTTTCCGAAGCTGTCTTGATAATAATTATGTATTGGCTGTTGAAAGTCCTGTTCAAAACGGTAGTAAAGTAGTGATACAGAGATTCACCGGTGAAATGAATCAGAAATGGGTGATTATGCCCTATAAGGATGAAAGATACAAAGCATTGTTCGATGAATATAAAGCCTTGCATGACAAAGCTCGGAAATGACAAGAATAAAATCCATTAACCAAGATCAACTAAAAACGAATCAACGGATTTTGGGTCAGCGGATTTTGCTGGTGAATGGCAGCCTGACTCATAATCAGGTGATCGCAGCAACCGAGCACCGAGACAGGTTTTAAAAACGAAAAGCAGCTACTTGATTGAAGTAACTGCTTGATTTTTAGGTGGTCCCACTTGGGCTTGAACCAAGGACTCCCTGCCAGAATATGAGCACGGAGAGGCAGGTGCTCTATATAACGAAAAGCAGCTACTCTTTTGAAGTAACTGCCTGATTTTGTGGTGGTCCCACTAGGGCTTGAACCTAGGACTCCCTGATTATGAGTCAGGTGCTCTAAATAACGAAAAGCAGCTACTCGATTGAAGTAACTGCTTGATTTTTAGGTGGTCCCACTTGGGCTTGAACCAAGGACTCCCTGATTATGAGTCAGGTGCTCTAACCAACTGAGCTATGGGACCTATCCATTTGATAGAACGTTTGTGACGTTTTTGCGAGTGCAAAGTTACCCATAATAATGGAATTCCACAAAAAAATGTTGAAATTTTTTTATTTAATAAATCAGTCGCCGAGATAGTAAATTATGGAGGAGACCACCCGGATTCTTTTTATATCGGGAGTATATTGGTCACGATCTTCAATTGAAAATTGACCCTGCGAGGCTGTCTGGATTTTTCCTACCTTACTGCCGCTGTCTTCAGCGAATTTGTCGGCTGCCTCGCGTGCATTCTTTGTTGCTTCTGCTATCATCTCCGGTTTGATAGCATTCAAGTCGGTATATTCATAAATAGTCTGATATTGATAATCACCGGCTACTATGGCAATGCCTTGCTTTAATAGTTCAGCTTGTTTCTTTATGAGTTCATTGACTTTATCTACCTGTGATGACGTCACAACTATCACATTTGTTACATTGTAACGATATGGGTTTTGATTATAGGTATACCTGTCGGCTTGCAGATCTACGATAGCCGGGGGATTGATTGAGATTTCCGATTCAGTGATGCCGTTTTCTTTTAGAAAGGCAACTATTCGAGTATTAGTATTTTCGATGTTGCTGAAGATGGTGGGGAGATAATTTCCAACTTCCTTACTTACAATAGGCCATGTTACTTTATTAGCCTTTACTTCCTTCTCACAAAGGCCTCGGACTGTAACCGTTCTATGACTATCGTTCAGATGTGTGAGACCGTAACGTATGAAAATTCCTAATACTATAAGGCCTGCGCATACTAATAGACCGAAAATAGTGACATTACCACGTAATCTGCCGTACATAATGAGTTAGATTATTAAAAATGATATAGTAAGGAAAGACCAAAATTAATAAAATAAAGGGAAATGGAACAAAATAAGGAAGAACAAAAAATAGCCGGGTTTCAAGCCCGGCTAAATTCTTTTGATTCTGATAAAAATCAGAAAAGATGGTAACTGAGCAGGCGCAGTGCTTTTGTCTTGTTGCTCTGATCTATTAGGAAGGAAATATTATAATTACTTCCTCCATAAGAAATCATTCTCACCGGAATGTTTCTCAAAGCATCAAGGGCACGTGCCTCGAAACCTTTATTCTGCCATTCAAGATCCCCCACGACACAGATAATCACCATATTTTTATCCACCGTGACTGTGCCAAGCTCTTCGAGGTCTTCCAATATTTGAGAAAGATGCGAATCATCGTCAATAGTAAGTGATACCCCTACCTCGGAAGTAGCTATCATATCTATCGGAGTGCGATGTTTTTCGAATACTTCAAACACCTTCTTCAGAAATCCGTAGGCCAAGAGCATTCTGCTGGATTTAATCTTAATAGCAGTGATATTGTCTTTAGCTGCTACAGCTTTTATTGAACCTCGCTCAAGGTCATTGTTGATTAAGGTGCCTTCGGCTTCAGGCTCCATAGTATTCAGAAGCCTTACAGGGATATTATTAATTTTAGCCGGTAAAATACAAGTGGGATGCAAAATCTTGGCTCCGAAATAGGCCAATTCAGCGGCCTCCTCAAAATGCAGGTTATGCACCGGTGAAGTTTCTTCCACGAATCGAGGATCATTATTATGCATTCCATCAATATCAGTCCAGATATCAACTTCCTCAGCATTTACAGCAGCCCCAATTATAGATGCTGTGTAATCGCTACCTCCCCTCAGCAGATTGTCTACCTCTCCTTTAGGATTCCTGCAAATGAAACCTTGAGTGATAATAGTATCGACATTACCTAAATTAGAGAGAATTTTACCCAGCTTTTCTTCGATGAAATCGAAATCCGGATCACCGTTGGCATCAATCTTCATAAAGTCAAGTGCCGGTATAAGGGCTACTTTCTCACCTTCTTCCATAAGATAAAGGTACATCAGATTGGTGGATATAAGCTCACCTTTCGACACAATTTCCTTTTCTGTAAGGGTAGTATAGGGCTTCTCTATAAGATTTTTGATCTCATCAAACAATTGGTCAACGATATGGCTTGCTTTCTCTTTCGATTCTTCGGAGGAATACAAATCGCCTATCACCTTCCTATATTTTTCATATAGAGTATTGGTGAAATCATAAGCCTCTTTTTTCTTTCCTTCACGAATGGCATTTACGATTTCCAGCAAAGAATTTGTAGTGCCGCTCATTGCTGAGAGCACTATAATATTTTGTCCGGGGAAAGATTTAATAAGGGAGGCAACATCCCTGATTCTTTGAGGTGAACCAACAGATGTGCCTCCAAATTTCTGTACTTTCATTCTAAAAATTACAAAACGCCCTGAGCCATCATAGCGTCGGCTACTTTAATGAAACCGGCTACGTTTGCTCCACGTACATAATTTACATATCCATCGCTTTCCTTACCATATTCCACGCATTTTTCATGAATGTCTTTCATGATTGCGCGAAGTTTCTGATCTACCTCTTCGGCTGTCCAGGAAAGTTTCTGGGAATTTTGAGCCATTTCCAGACCTGAAGTAGCAACACCACCGGCATTAGCAGCCTTTCCGGGTGCATAAAGGATTTTAGCGTCGATGAATTTATGCACAGCCTCCGGAGTAGATGGCATGTTAGCTCCTTCGCTTACGGCAAAGCATCCACCTTCAAGCAAAGCATCTGCATCACTGCCATCGATTTCATTCTGAGTTGCTGAAGGCATGGCGATATCACATTTCACTAATTTCCATGGTCTTTCGCCAGGATAATATTTCAGTTCTGGGAAAGTTTCGGGCACTTCATACATTCTGCCTCCGTACGACTTAAGTTCGAAGATGTGATCGAACTGTTCTTTTGTGAAACCTTCGGGTGCTATTACAGTACCACCTGAGTCACTCAAGGACACTACTTTGCCACCGAGTTCCATAATTTTCTTTGTGGTATAAAGAGCCACATTTCCGGAACCGGACACAGCCACCTTCTTACCTTTCACATCGAGGCCACGTGTAGCCAGCATGCTTTCCAGGAAATAGCAGTTGCCATATCCTGTTGCTTCCGGACGTATCAGTGAACCACCGAAGCCAAGCCCTTTACCGGTGAATGCACCTGTGAACTCACGAGCCATCTTTTTATAGTAGCCGAACATATAACCCACTTCCCGTGCACCCACGCCAATATCTCCAGCAGGTACATCGGTATCAGGACCAATCTGTCTCCAAAGTTCGCTAATGAAAGCCTGACAGAATCTCATGATTTCCTTATCGCTCTTGCCACGGGGAGAGAAGTCGCTTCCTCCTTTTCCACCGCCCATAGCGAGTGTGGTGAGAGAGTTTTTGAAAGTCTGTTCGAATGCAAGGAATTTAAGAATAGAGATATTCACGGAAGAGTGGAAACGTATACCTCCTTTATAAGGACCGATTGCATTATTGTGTTGTACACGATACCCCATATTGTTCTGGACCTTTCCATTATCATCGAGCCAGGAAACCCTGAATGCAAATATTCTGTCAGGGATGCAAAGGCGTTCGATGAGATTGTACTCCTCGTATTGAGGGTTGCGGTTGTACACATCCTCGATAGAGGTGAGCACTTCTTCTACAGCCTGGTGATACTCCGGCTGGTTAGGGAATCGTCTTTTGAGATCCGCGATAACTTCTGAAGCTTTCATGAAAAAAATAATTAATTGAATTGGATTAATTTTGGGCAAAATTACACAAATTCAATTAATTATTAAAGGAAATGCCAAAAAAATATGCTTTTCGGCATAATTATGTAGCGATGAAATTAAAATGGAAGATCCTCGTCACTATCATCAGGAGCACCCTGAAATGATTGAGAATCTCCAAATGCACCGGTATTACCAAAATTGGTATTACCATAAGGCATCTGAGGCTGTTGATATCCGGTAGATCCGGGTTGTTGGAACTGAGCAGAAGAAGCCTGGTCGCCTACCTCTTCGGCACGGAACACACTGATATCGGTGTACCAGCGGCCGTTGAATTCACGGCTTTCGATATCAAAATGAACAGTGTAATTTTTACCTAATTCCAGATTAATAGTATCTGCCCTGTCACCAAAAATGTGAACCTTCACTTTCCTTGGGTATTGAGAAATTGTTTCGAAAACCCACTCTTTCTTTTTCCATGCATTCCCTGCCTTAGAGATGCCGGAAGTTTCACCCAAGAATTGAATAACTTTCCCTTGAAAATCCATATATACTTCTTTATGTTAATGTTACAATTAAAAAAGATAAAAATCCTGTTAGTTCCGCTCTTTACGGGAAATGATTAATTTCATAACGTAAAGGAAGGAGTCTTTTTTAATTTCAGGAGCTCCTTGCAGGATATGAGCGGTTGCGAATTTACGGAATAATTTTTCAATCTCAAAATGGCCGGGATTTAGTAATAGACTCAATAGAATACAGCCAGAGTCAATCGATTATTCTTTGGATAAAATTTTGTAAATTTGCATAATAAATAAAATTTAGAAATATGAAGACTCTTGATGAATATAGAATAGAAATAGAGACAGCCCTACGTGCCCTTAACCTGCCGGGAGGCAAGTTTGCCAACCTATATTCACCAATAGAATATGCGATGAGTGCAGGTGGTAAAAGAATCAGGCCGGTGCTGACTTTGATGACAGCTGATGCTTTTGGAGAAAAAGCACCAGAAGCTATAAAGGCTGCTTTAGGATTGGAGATTTTCCATAATTTTACCCTTATCCATGATGATGTGATGGACAAGAGTGAAATAAGACGAGGACGCACCACAGTTCACAAGAAATATGATGAGAACACTGCCATTTTGTCTGGCGATACAATGCTCACATTAGCTACCCAATATATAAGTGATGTTCCGGATGAAATATTGAGAAAAGTTCTGAATTCCTTCAATGAAATGGCTATCAAAGTATATGAAGGTCAGCAGTTAGATATGGATTTCGAGAAGAGGGAGAGTATTGACCTGTCAGACTATATTGAAATGATAGAGAGAAAGACCGGCTCATTACTTGGAACCTGTGCCAAGATTGGGGCGATAATTGGAGGCGCTTCGGATCAAGATGCCGAGAAGATGTATGAATTCGGACTCCAGACAGGCATAGCTTTTCAGGTACAAGATGATTGGCTTGATACTTTTGGCGACCCTACAACATTTGGCAAATCCATTGGGGGTGACATAAACAATGCCAAGAAAACCTATCTCTATGTATCGGCTTTACAGCAAGATGGAGAAATAGTAAAAGCCCTGAAAGAAGCTTATCGCATCCCCGCAGGAGATGTAAGAGTGAAAGCAGTAACAAGGCTGTATGAAAAACTCGGCATTGACGAATCGGCTAAGAAGGCTGTGAATCATTTTTCATCCAGGGCATTGAAAGCCATCAACGGCACTTCTCTTCCGGAAGAAGAAAAAGAGAGATTCCGTAAACTGGCAGAAAAACTAATCGGCCGAAAGAAGTAACAAGCAATAATGATAGATACTCATACTCATCTCTATTTCCCTGAATATGGAAAAGAGATAGATGATGTGATGCAACGATGTGCCCAAAACGGTATATCCCACTTCATTTTACCCAATGTAGATGAAGAATCCTTGCCACAGATGAAAGACTTCCATTCGAGGTATCCTGATATTACATCTATGGCAATAGGGCTTCATCCCACCGAGGTTAAATCGGATTGGAAAAAGGTAATTGAGAAAGTGGAAGATGAATTAAAGAGCGGGCAGTATGTTGCGGTGGGTGAAATAGGGATGGACCTTTACTGGGACAAGACATATAAGTCAAATCAAATAGAAGCCTTTGAGAAGCAGCTACTTTTGGCGGAACAATATAAGCTTCCGGTAATAATCCATTGTAGAGATGCTTTGAAAGAAACCTTGGAAGTAATAGAGAAAATAAAACCTACAGTGCCTATTGTTTTCCATAGTTTTACTAATGGTCCCAGGGAAGTGAAGGAGATACGCAAGATTTGTAACCCCTATTTCGGTATTAATGGCGTTGTGACATATAAGAATGCTCCTGAATTAAGGGAAGCATTAAAAGAGATAGGAATAGATCATATTTTATTAGAGACAGATTCTCCTTATCTTACCCCGGTTCCCCACAGAGGCAAGCGTAATGAAAGTACATACATAAGTTTTGTGCGCGATAAAATTGCAGAAACATTGGGATTAACTAAAGAGGAGACAGAGCAGCTGACTGATCGAAACACAAGGTCCATTTTTGAAATTTAATAAATGAATTTATTATACACACTCAGTTATCCCCTCACTGGGCCCATAGAGATCTTTCTGTTGGTGCTCCTGATAATATTGGTGTGTCCACTTCTTTTCCGTCGGCTTGGAATACCTCAGCTTGTAGGCCTTATAATAGCCGGTATTTTTGTTGGTCCTTATGGTTTCAATATCCTTGCTCGTGATGCGAGTTTTGAAATTTTCGGTCAGGTAGGAATTCTTTACATCATGTTTATGGCTGCGGTGGAAATAGATATGTTCCACCTCAAGAAAAATCTGGGAAGAGGAGTATTGTTCGGCATTCTCACTTTTGCCATTCCTACCGTAATGGGCATTTTTGGTTCACGTTTTGCCTTTGGGGCATCATGGAGCACATGCACATTGATATCAACCATGTATGCAGCCCATACCCTGATATCGTATCCCATAGTGAGCAGATTCGGCTTACAAAATTCAGCACCTGCAGTGATTGCTGTCTGTTCCACTATAGTAACCGTGCTTTTAGCGCTTCTTGTATTGGCAGGAGTGGTGGATGCATCGGAAGCCGGCGGCTTTAAGTTTATAAGATTTCTCAATCTTATATGGCTGATGATAGCATACGCAGTAGGTATGGGATTACTTTTACACTATTTCACCAAGTATTTTTTCAGAAAAATAAGCGACCAGGTAAATCAGTTCATTTATGTTCTGGCCATGGTTTTTCTGTCGTCACTGATGGCAAGTGTAATAGGGCTGGAAGCCATTTTAGGAGCCTTTTATGCCGGATTGGTACTTAACCGTTTTATCCCTGACCGCTCAGGTCTGATGGGCAGGATAAAATTTGTAGGGAATGCAATTTTTATACCCTATTTTCTTATCGGAGTGGGTATGCTGATAAATGTGCATGTAATCTTTAAAAGCTGGAATGTTGGGTGGGTTGCCCTCAATATGGTTGTAGTTGCCATGGCAGCCAAATGGATATCGGCTTTCAGTGCAAGTAAGATATTCGGTTTTGGGAAGACCGGAACCCGACTGATGTTTGGATTGACGTCCGGTAAGGCAGCCGCCACTATTGCAGCCGCCCTTATTGGCTTTCAACATGGGTTACTTACCGAAGATATGCTTAACGGTGCTGTGCTTATGATATTGGTGAGTTGCGTAGTCGCTTCGATTTCCACACAGTCCGCAGCTAAAAGAATGAGGATAGAATTGACCGAAGAAGAGTTCAAGAAAGACTCTGAAACTCAACCCGGAGACTTTGCAAGACAGTTGGTGGCGGTAGCCAATCCTGTCACCGCAGAAAACTTAATGAAGCTGGCTTTACTAATGCGCAACAGGCGCAACCGTAACGCTGTGGCAGCGGTTTTTGTGCGAAATACAGATGACGCGTCCAAGGTGCAAGCCGGACGCAATTCTCTTGAAATAGCAGTAGCCGCAGCTCAGGCAGTGGATATAGAAGTCAAGGATATAGAGAGATACGATATCAACGTTGTAGCCGGAGTCACCAATGAAGCCAAACAGAATCAGTCTACTGATATTATGATAGGACTTCACAGGCGTTCAAATATTGTAGACTCATTTTTCGGCAGTATGACCGAGCAATTACTCAAGGCTACCAATCGAATGGTTTTTATCAGCAGGTGTTTTATTGCGGTCGATACAATCACCCGTTTGCTCATATTAGTCCCTGACAGAGCCGAATATGAAACAGGTTTCCAGACTTGGGTGGAAAGAATCTCGAACCTGGCTTCGCAACTTGCGGCCAAAGCCATATTTATCTCTTATGAAACTACCGCATCTTTTATTCGAAATATAATTATATCAGAGGGATATGCCATTCGTCATGAATATCGCCATTTGAAATCTTGGGACGATTTCATCTTGCATACGGGGGATATAAATGAAGATGACATGTTCGTTATAATAGGTTCCAGGAAAGGTTCTGTTTCACATTCATCCGATCTGGAGAGTTTGCCGGGATATTTACAAAAAAACCATTCACACGATAACCTTGTGCTCATTTTTCCGGAACAATTTGGTGGGAAATCAGTGTTTCGTTCAGGAATTTAAAATATTCATTTCACTAAACCATTGGGCCGACAAATTGTCAATAAAACAAGTGAACGAGAACACAAAAAAGAATTCTTTACAGGGTATCTCACAACTTTTTATTATTTAGTCAGAATTATTGGAAAAATTCATTAATTTTGCGAATAGGAGAAAATGGAGGTACTAAAGATAAAAATAGTATCTTTAGAAAATTTTGGAGGTGAGGTTCTTAATAGACTACTTCTTTCAAAATGAACCGATCTTCTCAATATGTTAAAAGACAAAACAATTAATTCGAGTAATAATGAAACTTAATCTCATTCTATCAGCGGCTTTGATAGCAGGTACATCCATCCTTTCCATGGCTCAGACCCATGTAGAAGGAGTTGAGTATTATCGCGCCGATCAGTTAAGCAACGCAAAGGAGTTGCTTACCCGTAACTACAATAACTCCGGCACCGATAAGGCTGTCAGCGAGTATTATCTGGGTTTAATTGCCTTGCAGAATAACAATGCGGCAGAGGCTAAGCAACACTTTGAAAAAGGTATCCAAATCAATCCGGAGTACGCATTCAATTATGTAGGAATGGGAGAAATGGCTCTCAAGGCCGGTCAAAAGCAAGAGGCCGACAAATATTTCAAAGATGCAAAGAAATATGCAGGCAAGGAAAAAGATGAAAAAGCCTCATTGGACATTGCCATAGCCAGAGCATATTATAATGTAGATCCTGTAGCCTATGCAAAAGAGATAGACAAGAACGTGCTTCAGGCTCAAAAAGACAGCCCGAAGCAGGGTCCCGCTTTTACCAATGCTGACATATACTTGTTTGAAGGTGACAGGAAGAAAGACAACAAGGATTTCGGTGGCGCCGGCAACCAGTATGAAATGGCTACAACCTATAATCCCAATGCTACTGAAGCTTATGTGAAATATGCCAACCTTTTCACACAGGTGAATCCGCAATATGCTATCAACATGCTTAATAATCTTCTCAAGGTGAATCCACAATCAGCTTTGGGCCAGAGAGAGCTTGCCAATGCATATTACAATGCTCAGAAATATAAAGAAGCAGCAGCACAATATGAGAAATATGTACAGAATCCTAACCATTTCAAGCAGGATGAAGACAGACTCGCATTCCTTCTCTTCGTAGATGGCGACTATCAGCAGGGTTATGATTTTGCTACAAAACTTCTCGCAGCTAATCCGCAGAACTTTACTGCGCAACGTTTCCAATTTATGAACGCTGCCCAGATAAAGGAGATGCAGGACCAGTTGGTACCAATGGCAGAAGCATTGGTTGCAGCACATAAAGCTAACCCGGAAAACATCTTTGCTCCGATTGACTATAATCTTATCAGCGAAGAACTCTCAAATGCCGGTAAAGCAGATGAAGCCCAGGCTCTTCTTGAAGAAGCAATCGCCAACGATCCAACCAATCGTGACTACTATAAGCAATTGGCCATGGTTTTCGTAAAAGAGAACAACTTGCCGAAAGCTACTGAAGCATTCCAAGGATTTATCGATAATACTGAAAATCCCGGTTATAACGACTATGTACAACAGGCTACCTACGCTTTCTATGCAGGTGTTCAAAATCAGAAAGAAAATCCGGCAGAGGCTGCAAAATACTATGATATGGCCCAGGCAAGCGCAGACAAAGCAAAGGCCATCGCACCTAACTTCCCTAAGCCATACAAGATTGCAGGTGACATAGCAAAACAGACCACTACAGAAGATCAGGTGGCATCAGTAGCCGTACCTTATTACACTGAAGCACTCACTCTGATTGAAACCAGTGATAATCCTGCCCGCTATGCATCAGATGCAAAAGAGATGTACAATTATATGGGTAACTACTATCTTGATCAAAAAGATGTACCCACAGCGGTGACTTATTTCAATAAGTATCTTGAACTTGATCCCAACAATGACGCTTATAGAAAGTTTGTTGAAGGTCTGACAAAATAAGATATTGAGACTAAAGAGATTAACAGATGGATGAGTATGAAAAAAGTCATACTTATCCATCTCTATTTAGCAAATCGCCAAAATGGCAGGAAAAATTCGTATAAAGAAAGGCCTTGATATACCTTTAAAAGGTAAGCCTTCCGATAAAATTACAGTTGATACATCATCAAAACTATATGCCATATATCCTGACGATTTCCCGGGAGTGATATGGAAAGCCCAGGTAAAGGCAGGTGATGTAGTGAGTTCAGGAGATATAATCCTGAGCGATAAGATTAGTGGCAAAATCTGCCTTGTAGCTCCGGTAGATGGTGAAGTTATAGAAATCAACCGAGGAGAAAGGCGTCATATTAATTACATAAGTATTGCCCGATCAGAAAAAAATAATGAAAAGGCATCAGCTGCCTCAAATCGCATTGACTCTGAAGAGATAAGAGCCACTTTACAGCGATCCGGTTTATGGGCAATGATGAGACAGAGGCCTTATGATATAGTGCCGGAAGCAGAATCAGTGGCACGAGATATATTCGTGACAGCTTTTGACACATCACCTCTCGCTGGAGAAATAATAACAGAGAAAGATAAGGAATGGCTTGAAAAGGGACTTGAAACTTTAAGCCGTCTTACTTCCGGAAAAGTATATCTGAATATTAGGGCAGGTCAGGGAATTGAGTCGAAAGCAGCAACAGTAACTGAGTTTGAAGGGCCCCATCCGGCAGGTAATGTAGGAGTTCAGATAGCAGCCATTAAACCTGTGAACAAAGGAGAGACTGTGTGGACTTTGGATGCACGTACTGCAGTGAGAATCGGCAAATTTTTTGGTGCCGGAGTATCAGATTATACCACCTTAGTAGCAGTGACGGGACCGGAAGTGTCTGACCCCCATCTTGTAAGCACTATTGTAGGCGCTTCAATTGAAGGAATCCTGAATGGTTTGCTGCAAGATCCAAAAGGGAAAAGGATAATATCGGGTAATGTCCTTACAGGAGAGAAAGTGGGCATAAATGGTTATTTGCATTATCCCTACAGACAAGTTACAGTGATAGAGGAGGGAGATGAAGCTGACGAATTTATGGGCTGGGCTTCCCTCAACCCCGGGAAATACAGTGTAAAGAGGAATTTCCCGGCATTTCTGCGAGGACTATCGAAACCGTTTGACTTCGATGCAAGAATAAAAGGAGGCAAACGAGCCATGATCCTTAGTGAGGAATATGACAAGGTATTTCCATTCGACATATACCCGGAATATCTTTTAAAGGCTATCATGGCAAATGACATTGACCGGATGGAGAAATTAGGAATTTATGAGGTAGCACCTGAAGATTTTGCCTTACCCGAATTTGTAGACACTTCAAAACAAGAATTGCAGAAAATCGTAAGGGAAGGGCTTGATAATCTCAGAAAAGAATTATCTTAAGAAAAAATATAGATTCCATTATACTCCATATTGATTATCATACCTACTCGAACAAATCCATAATAACGACATATTAACTAAACCATCAAGAGGGCCACTCTTCAAGAAAACAGAGAAAGCCACATGAAAGGATTAAAGAAAAGAATAGATAAAGTAAAACCACATTTCGAGAAAGAAGGGAAATTATCTAAATTCCATTCGGTGTTCGACGGTTTTTACACATTCCTTTTCACACCCAACGAAACATCGCGGAGTGGAGTTCATATCCACGATTCCAACGATTCAAAGCGTACTATGATAACAGTAGTGATTGCTTTATTGCCCTGTGTATTGTTTGGGATGTGGAACATCGGATTGCAACACAACATGGCCATAGGCGATCCAGACCGAGCATTTTTCAGAATGTTCTTTTATGGATTTTTCGCCGTATTACCCCAGATACTTACAGCCTATATAGTAGGTCTTGGTATTGAATTTATAGTTGCGCAACTACGTGGTCATGAAATACAGGAGGGATTTTTGGTATCCGGAATACTAATACCAATGATCTGCCCTGTAGACACCCCATGCTGGATGCTTGCGGTGTCGGTAGCATTTGCAGTAATATTTGCAAAAGAAGTATTCGGTGGTACCGGATATAATTTTCTCAACATAGCCTTGGTGACAAGAGCCTTCCTTTTCTTCGCTTATCCTTCAAAGATGAGCGGAGATAATGTCTTTGTCTCCTTAGGCCACCAGACTGCAGTAGACGGATATTCCGGAGCAACTCCACTCGGACAGCTTGCTTCGGCTATAGGAGGGGATGCTCAAGTGCTTAATGTTGTAGGAGACCCGTTATCGTTTACCGATATGTTCTTTGGTTTTTATCCAGGTTCATGGGGAGAAACCTCTACTTTCTGTATTTTATTAGGATTAGGCATACTGCTTGTGACTGGAATTGCCTCCTGGCGTATCATTCTATCGGCGGTGTTCGGAGGATTCTTCATGGGAGTGGTAGCGCACCATTTTGCCAATGAACTCTATCCAGTGACATATCTTTTGCCATGGGAACAGCTAAGTCTGGGAGGTTTTGCCTTTGCTGTGACATTCATGGCAACCGACCCGGTGACGGCATGTCGTACAGCCGCAGGTAAGTGTATATATGGATTTCTCATCGGTGCTATCGCCATTTTAATAAGATGTTACAATACAGGATATCCTGAAGGAGCCATGCTGGCTGTGCTTCTTATGAACTGTTTTGCACCATTGATTGATTACATAGTGGTAAACGGGAATATCAACCGCAGACTAAAACGGGCTGTTAGCAATGAATAGGAGGAAAGGAAATGAATAGGCAAAGTAACGTATACACTATAATCTATGCAGTATTGCTTGTGGTGATTGTGGGCGTGGTGCTTTCAGTTGTCTACCAGGCCCTTCGTCCCAAACAATTAGAAAATATAGCCAACGATACCAAAAAACAGATTCTTGCTTCGGCTCATCTGTCACCCAAGGATGGAGAAAGCATCTCAACACTTTTTGACGAACATATAGTATCAAGTTATATTGTAAACTCAGCAGGAGAAAGAGTGAATAATGCTCAGAATCCTTTTGATATCAATATGGCTATAGAGATAAAGAAACCCGCCGATGAGAGACTTCTACCGGTGTATGAGTGTAACACAACCGATGGATTGAAATTCATTGTCCCGGTGTATGGTGCCGGTCTATGGGGGCCGATCTGGGGCTATGTTGCATTTAATTCAAATGGAGACACCATATATGGAGCATATTTCGGTCATGAAGGAGAGACTCCGGGACTTGGAGCTGAGATTGAAAAACCGGCTTTCCAGAATCAATTTGTAGGTAAAGACATATTTGCAAAAGATGGTGATTTTACCTCAATAGCGGTGGTAAAAACCGGAAAGGAACCTCAGGGGAAAGCTTGGGTACACGCAGTAAGTGGTGGTACTATTACCAGTCAGGGGGTACAGAAAATGCTTTACGACTCATTAGAGCCATACATTGCTTTCTTCTCTAACCTTGCAGATGGTGAGTCGATTGTAGACAACGAAGGAAGCGGCAATCTGGTTCCTGAAGGCTACACAGGCGATGAAGACAAATCGGAAGGACTTGAATTACAACCACAAGAATTATAAGCCTTGATAATATGAAAATAAGTAAGACATGGCTTCCATTGGTGAATCCTCTTTCAAAGGATAATCCCGTGATAGTGCAGGTGCTGGGTATCTGTTCGGCACTTGCAGTGACGGCAAAGCTGGAGCCGGCAGTGGTTATGACCATATCAGTAGCAGCAGTGCTGGCTTTTGCCAATGTAATAATATCGCTTTTGAGGAATACAATCCCTAACTCCATAAGAATAATTGTGCAACTTGTGATAGTTGCCGCACTTGTGGTGATAGTAGATCAGGTGCTAAAAGCCTGGAACTATGAAGTAAGTAAGGCCCTCTCAGTCTTTATCGGGCTGATTATCACCAACTGTATAATCATGGGAAGATTGGAGGCCTTTGCAATGAGCAACCGTCCCTGGCCGGCATTCCTTGATGGAATTGGAAATGCTTTAGGATACGGTATTATTTTGATAATTGTGGCCTTTATAAGGGAACTCTTAGGTAGCGGTTCGATTTTTGGGTATCAGGTCATACCTCAATGGTGGTATGATGAAGGTTATCAGAACAATGGTATGATGATTTTACCGCCAATGGCGCTGATTACTGTAGCCTGCATAATATGGGTACATAGAGCCAGGAATAAAGATTTGCAAGAGAAATAATATCTCAGGAGAGTAGACTATGGAAAATCTAAATATTTTCATCCGGTCGATATTTGTCGATAACATGATATTTGCCTACTTCCTGGGCATGTGTTCGTTTCTGGCAGTATCGAAAAATGTGAAGACTTCATTTGGTCTTGGTATAGCCGTGTGCTTCGTACTCATCATTGCCTTGCCTATAACTTGGTGTATCAACCAATATATACTAATACCGGGAGCATTATCATGGCTGGGAGAACATTACCGTGACGCAGACCTGAGTTTCCTGGGTCTTATAATGTTTATATCTGTAATAGCAGCCTTGGTTCAGATAGTGGAAATGGTGATAGAGAAATATTCACCCTCGCTATATGCCTCCCTGGGTATATTTCTTCCATTGATAGCGGTGAACTGTGCCATATTGGGAGCGGTACTCTTCATGCAGCAAAGAGATTTCCCTAATCCCTGGACTGCTACAGTATATGGAGCCGGATCAGGAGTAGGTTGGCTCTTGGCAATTACATGTCTGGCAGCTATTCGGGAGCGCCTGGCTTATAGTCAGATACCTGCGCCTTTACGTGGGATTGGTATAACCTTTATAATAACCGGGCTTATGGGCATAGCCTTCATGAGCTTCCTCGGAATCAAGATTTGACAATTATGACGGTTCTGAATATGATTCATTGGAATGGGGTGGTAGTGGCTGCCCTGATCTTCCTTTCAATAGTTTTGGTGCTTGTGATAATCCTTCTTTTAGCTAAACGATTCTTAGTAGCGGGAGGAGATGTGATGATCACTATCAATGGTGGGAAAAAGGAACTTCCTGCCCAGGCTGGTAAAACTTTGCTTGCCACTCTTGCTGAGGGTGGAGTGCATTTATCTTCGGCTTGCGGAGGGAAAGGTAGTTGCGGACAATGTAAATTACAAGTCACCGAGGGAGGTGGAGATATGCTTCCTACAGAGGCAGTGCATTTCACCAGGAAACAGATTAAAGATCATTGGCGCCTTGGATGCCAGGTGAAAGTAAAAAATGACCTTCATATAGAAATAGATGAGGCTGCATTAGATGTGAAGGAATATGAATGTGAAGTAATTTCCAATAAGAATGTAGCCACATTCATGAAGGAATTCATAGTTCAATTGCCAGCCGGAGAGCATATGAATTTTATTCCCGGTTCTTATTCACAGATAAGAATTCCAAAATATTCTATCGATTATGATAAAGATATAGATAAACAATTAATCGGGGATGAATATTTGCCGGCCTGGGAAAAATTCGGACTATTTAGCCTAAAGGCCAAGAATACTGAAGAAACTGTAAGAGCCTACTCCATGGCTAATTATCCTGAGGAGGGGGATCGTTTCATGCTTACGGTAAGAATAGCGACACCACCTTTCAAACCAAAACCTCAGGTAGGTTTCATGGATGTGCCTCCAGGAATTGCATCTTCATATATTTTCTCCTTGAAGCCGGGTGATAAGGTGTTGATGAGTGGCCCATACGGTGATTTTCATCCTATAATAAATTCTAAGGCTGAGATGATTTGGGTAGGTGGTGGAGCAGGTATGGCACCGTTGCGTGCACAAATAATGTGGATGACTAAGACCCGCCATTGCACTGATAGAAAGATGAGTTACTTCTATGGTGCCAGAGCACTTAATGAAGTATTCTATCTGGAAGATTTTCTGGCTTTGGAAAAAGAATTTCCGAATTTCAAATTTTATTTGGCACTTGACCGGCCCGATCCTGCTGCAGATGCAGCCGGAGTGGAATATACACCCGGATTTGTACACCAGGTGATGTATGAAAAATATCTCAAAGATCATGAGAATCCGGAGGATATAGAATACTATATGTGTGGTCCGGGTCCGATGAGCAACGCTGTTAATAATATGCTCTATAATCTGGGAGTGGAAAAGGAATCTATCCATTATGATAATTTTGGAGGATAATTTTACCGGCAAAAAGATTTTACGGCATTAGCGATTGAGATATAGTAAAAAAGAATGTATAAGTAAAAATAAAAATTATGCAGAGGGATAACGAGATTTTTGATATCATCGATAGAGAACATTTACGTCAACGCAGAGGTATAGAACTCATAGCGAGTGAGAATTTCGTGAGCGATGAGGTGATGCGAGCCATGGGTTCCTGTCTTACCAATAAGTATGCTGAAGGCTATCCCGGACATCGTTACTATGGAGGATGTCAGATTGTGGATGAAGCAGAAAATTTAGCTATAGATAGAGCTAAGAAACTTTTCGGAGCAGAATGGGTGAATGTACAGCCTCATAGCGGTGCCCAGGCCAATATGGCAGTTTTTATGGCATGTCTGCAACCGGGTGATACTTTCATGGGAATGGATTTGAGTCATGGAGGACATTTGAGCCATGGAAGCCCTGTAAATTTTTCAGGTCTGCATTTCAACCCCATAAGTTATTCGGTTGACCCCAATACCGGCCGAGTAAATTATGAAGAAATGGAAGCCAAGGCAAGAGAGCATAAACCTAAACTGATAATAGCCGGAGCCAGCGCTTATAGCCGTGAATGGGATTATGCCAGGATGAGGAAACTGGCAGATGAGATAGGTGCTATCTTTATGGTAGATATGGCTCATCCTGCAGGTTTAATAGCCGCGGGTCTGCTTGAGAATCCTGTTAAATATGCCCATATAGTAACCACCACTACCCATAAAACTCTTAGAGGACCTCGTGGAGGTATGATATTAATGGGTAAAGATTTCGATAATCCCTGGGGTAAGAAAACGCCTAAGGGAGAGATAAAGAAGATGTCGGCTTTGCTTGACTCGGCGGTATTCCCCGGTGTGCAGGGAGGACCTCTGGAACACGTAATAGCAGCAAAGGCTGTTGCGTTTGGAGAGGCATTGCAACCTGAATGGAAAGAATATGCAATCCAGGTACAAAAGAATGCCAAAGCCCTTGCAGATGCCTTGATGAAAAGAGGATATAAAATCATCTCGGATGGAACCGACAATCATTCCATGTTGGTAGATCTTCGTCCTAAATTCCCTGAAATGAGTGGCAAGAAGGCTGAAAGAGTACTTGTGGAATCTGATATTACGGCAAATAAAAATATGGTGCCCTACGATAGCCGTAGTCCGTTCCTCACTTCAGGTTTAAGATTTGGTACAGCAGCCATTACTACCCGTGGTGCCAAAGAAGACCTGATGGAAAAAATCGCAGATTTGATAGATGAAGTATTGACCCACGCTGATGAACCGGAAGTAATAGCAAAGGTGAGAGGAGAGGTAAACGATATGATGAATGATTATCCCATGTTTGCCTGGTAAATATAAAAAATTGTAAAAAAAGCCCCACATTTCAACAAAAAGTAAGTGAAATGTGGGACTTTTTTTATTTTTGAATGTTAAAAAAGAAACAAATGAAAATTTATGCCTTGTTAAAACGTTATAATATGAAATGACACAACAGGAATTTAATAAGGCAATAATCACAATAAGCAAGGATAAGCTGGCTTCTCTTCCAATAGCAGGTTATCCCGGTAAGATTGTGATGATTGATAACCAGAAGAAATTGGAGCAAGCCGTCAAGAATCTTAATTCAATGCCGGTCATAGGTTTTGACACTGAAACCCGTCCAAGTTTCAGAAGGGGACAATCTTATAAGGTGGCTTTAATTCAACTGGCTACTCCGGAGTGTTGTTACCTTTTCAGAACCAACGAGATAGGTTATCCAAAGGAGTTGATAGAAATATTAGAGAATCCTGGTATCACCAAGGTAGGATTATCTGTACATGATGATTTTCTTCATCTAAGAAGAGTCACAGAAATAGAACCTCATGGTTTTATTGATTTGCAATCATATGTGAAGGAATTCAAAATAGCTGATAATAGTCTTTCCCGTTTATACGGGATATTATTTGGAGAAAGAATTTCTAAAGGTCAACGGCTTACTAATTGGGAACAGGCTGAACTTACGGAATCCCAACAGGCTTACGCAGCATTGGATGCTTATGCATGTATAAGAATATATGAGTTTCTGAAAGAGGGAAAATTCAATCCGAGGGAAAGTAAATATCTGACTCTACCTCCCGAGCCAAAAGAAAATCAAGACAAAGAAATAAAATGAAATTAAAGAAATACCATATCATTACATGCATAATGGCAATTTATGCATTATTCATGACAATATATTTTGGCTTGGATTTACTTCGAGAGGGTCAGACCGTGAGATTCTGGGTGACACTAATAGCTGAGTCTATAGTGCTTGTTTTAGCCTTTTTCGCTCTTCGTAAAAGAGATGAATACAGAATCCGTAGGAAAAGAGAAATTGAAGAACTCTAATCTGATGACAAATTTTTGAGAAAAGTTCTTAGAATTTTACCATTTTGGGTTCGGGGAAGTGCAGTTAGAAATTTTATTTCTTTAGGGACTTCCCAATTTTTTAAGGCTTTCTGTAATTCAGTTTTTAAATTGGGATAATCTGAGTCTACTCCTTCAATCAAAAGCACAACTTTTTGACCCCATTTCTTGTCGGGCACTCCTACTATACAAAAAGGAGAGGAAATAAATTTTGAAATCTTGTCTTCTATCTCTAAGGGATTGACCTTACGGGCACCTGAAATAATCATATTATCCCGACGACCCTTAATATAAAATTTCTTTGGAGTTATTAATTCTGCGATATCATTTGTTTGAATCTCCAAGTCATCAGGGAATGAAATCTTGAGACAATCATCTTCAACAGTATTTATTGTTATCCCGGGAAGTAATTCAAAAGGAGTGGAAATCTTCTCAATTTTTCTTAAAGCAATATGAGATGCTGTCTCTGTCATTCCGTAAGTCTCATAAGCATTAAAACCTGCCTCTACAATCATCTCCCTGAGAGATGGATTGATGGGAGAACCCCCCACAATTATATTTTCTATATGAGGCAGAGAGTCTTTATTCTCACACAGAAAAATCATCTGAGAGGGTACTACTGCCAGTAATTTTATGGCGCGATTGGAAGTTAAATCTTTCAGGGGTTGATTGGAAGGATCTTCCCAACACAGTTCTGCATTAGATAGCAGGGCTCTTACTGCCATCATTTTACCGCCAATAAAATCAGGGGATACGCAGGAATAAAGAATATCCTCATCTTTTATACCGAAAAAATCAATAGTTCGGTAAGCACTCTGAGCAACAAAATCTTTTGAAAGTTTTATTTCTTTAGGCTGTCCGGTTGATCCGGAGGTATGAGCCCGGATAAAAGGTTGAGGGCCTTTCCATTCGTTGATAAAATCCCGGTATGTCACTTCTTGAAAATTTACATCCTATCCAACATAAAACTTTAGTGGCAAAATTCTATTTATGCCATTTTAAATTATTAAATTGCTTATAATTGAATGGAATTGAAGGTTCAAATATAAGGCGATCTTTTTTCAATTCCAGAGGAACCTCAAAATTATTTGTGAAAAGGTGTCCTGTACCAAGCCCTTGAGGTCCTTTGGTTTGTATTGAGGCAGTGTATTGAGCAATGGCATTCAAGCCTACATTAGATTCAAGTGCTGAGGTGATCCACCATCCGATTCCCCGTTTCTCTGCTTCTTCAATCCATTCAGAGGTTCCGGAAAATCCTCCACAGAGAGCGGGTTTAAGAATTATATACTGTGGTTTTATAAAATCCAAAATGTGAGTCTTTTCTTCTAAAGAGTTTTTGCCAATCAATTCTTCATCAAGAGCAATAGGGATAGGAGTGTTTTCACAAAGATATGCCATTTCGTCAGGATGACCGGCCTTTATCGGCTGTTCTATGCTATGGACACCTAAAGAAGCAAGAGAGGATAGTTTTTCCATTATTCCGGAGAAACTGAATCCGCCATTTGCATCCACTCTAATCATTAGTTCGTTTTCTGAATAAGATTGCCGAATATGACGTATCATATCCAATTCACTTTCCCAGTCTATTGCCCCAATTTTTAATTTAATGCATTTGAATCCCTGATGGATTTTTTCTTCTATCCTTCTCATCATTATTTGGAAATCTCCCATCCATATCAGACCGTTGATTTCAATAGATTGGTTACCGGAAGTGAATTCCGAGGGGAAGTAAATTCCTTGGCAGCCATTTGAGAAGTCGAGCAGTGCCTGTTCGAAACCAAACTGTATAGAAGAATGATAAGATAAATCAGTAGGTTTCCCGATAGCTACATTAGCCAGCAGTTCAGTAAGTTTCCATACATAATTGCCATCGGCTTCGGGAGAAAGACCGGGAAATACTGCAGCCTCTCCGATACCAAAGTGTGATGGATCCTTTTCATCATACACTCTAATCAGGAATGTAGGTTTCTCCGTCAATACCCCTCTGGAAGTTCCTGAAGGTTCCTTAAATAGAAGTCTGTAAGGAGCGAATTCGAGCCTCATTTAATCAAGGAAATTTGGGGAACTGTTCGAAGTCAGGATCTCTTTTTTCCAAGAAGGCATTTTTACCTTCCTGAGCCTCATCCATGAGGTAATACATAAGTGTGGCATCACCTGCAAACTCCATAAGGCCTCTTTGGCCATCAAGTTCTGCATTCAGGCCTCGTTTTATCATACGGATGGCGAGGGGAGACCGTTGCTTAATGATCTCACACCATTCCACCACTTCATCTTCCAGTCTATGAAGAGGCACAACCTTATTGATCATGCCCATTTCAAGTGCCTCCTGTGCAGAATATTGTCTACAAAGAAACCATATTTCCCGGGCTTTTTTCTGCCCGACACACCTTGCAAGGTAGGATGAACCGAATCCGGCATCAAAACTGCCTACTTTAGGTCCGGTCTGTCCGAAAATGGCATTTTCTGAAGCAATTGACAGATCACAGATCACATTCAGTACATTTCCACCACCTATAGAATATCCGTTCACCATTGCAATAACGGGTTTTGGAATAGACCTGATGGCATTATGCAGATCAAGTACATTTAATCTTGGTACTCCTTCATCGTCAACATAACCTCCATGCCCCTTTACATTCTGGTCACCTCCGCTACAGAACGCCTTATCTCCAGCACCGGTTAAAACAATTACTCTTATGTCTTGTCGTTCTCGGCAGATACGGAAAGCATCAAGCATTTCCATATTGGTTAGCGGTCTAAAAGCATTATATACCTTAGGACGATTGATTGTTATTTTAGCTATTCCGTCAAATTCTTCAAATAGAATGTCGGTGTATGTCTTGATAGTCTTCCAGTTTCTCATAATTTATATCTTAATATTCATATCTTAATATCCATATATTGTTTCAAAATGGAGGCACTCAACTCACCATTACAAGAAATATTCAGAATTGCCTTTTCTTTCAAGGATAAAAAAGAAGGGTAAATTTTATCTAAGGTACCTAAATTGTCACATTCCATATACGCCCATCCATAACCCTCAGCAAGATTTCTAAGAGGAAGTAGAGGGGGCTGACAAAGATATTCCTCACATTCTTTCAAAGTAGAAGTTGAAGGAATGAATCTGAAGATACCACCTCCCTGGTTATCTATAACAATTATTTTAAAATCGTCAGGAACGTCACGAAGACTCAAGGAGGAAATATCATAAGCCATGGAAAGGTCTCCGGTTATTATAATGCTTCTCCCTTTGTAAGCCAATGCTCCGCCAATAGCGGTAGAAATACTTCCGTCGATACCGGAAACCCCTCTGTTGCAATAAGAGGCATGAGGCAAATCATATTCTATAATTTGAGCATATCTTATTGCAGTGCCGTTTGAAAGAAAGAGGTTATAATCTCGGGGAAGGTTTCTGAGGATAAAATCAAAAGCTTTTAATTCACTCCAAGGTGCCGAATCTATAAAACGGTTTTTTACTTCTGAGGCCCTTTGTCTAAGATGAAGCCATTCTTTCCTGTAATCCGGCATTTGAGAAGATGCCCTATATTTCTTTAAAGCATTGTTGAGATTCTTAAAAAATCTTGCAGGTTCGGTTTCAATTTTTAAAGAAAGAGACATAAAAGGATCGGAGGTAGTGTGAGAAAATCCTACCGACCAATGAATGCAATCTTGGGAATTACGGCGTAAGAATTCTTTTAGTTTCCGTGATACAAGTGCTCCTCCAATAGATATTACCACATCAGGCCGATAACTGTCAAGAACCTCCTCATCATATGCTGTGATTACTGAATCTATATTGAAATCCTTTAGGTTAAGATGTAGATTTGATATGGTTTCCGCCATGCAGACCACATTGGGAAAAGTTGAGAAATCCGCAATGGCTTTCTGCAATCTTGAATCAGGTTGGGAAAAACCACATACCAATAGTATCCTTTTATTTTTAATTGAATCGGCAAGTTGTCGGAATACTTCCTTATTAGCCAGCGCATCTGCTTCAAGTGTGTGAATGATCCTTTGATGGGAAGTATTTTTTTCTGTTTTCTTTCCAAGTGGTTCATCGAGATGCACATTTATATGCACGGGACCCATTCTGCCTGAAGTAGCCGTAATCACAGCATCATTGGCAAGTCGGTTGACATACCACTGAAGTTGTGGATTTTCTTCTCCGTCAGCCGGCAATGAATAACTTTTCTTTACATAATTATTTAATGCTCCGTCTTGTCTTAGAGTCTGGGAATCATCTTGATCTATCCATTGCACAGGACGGTCGGCAGATATTACCAACAGAGGAATTGCCTGGTAATAGGCTTCAGCTATGGCGGGAGCATAATTAAGGAGTGCAGTACCGGAAGTACATAAAATTGCAACGGGTTGTCGGCTAACTAAAGAAATTCCCAAAGCTAAAAAAGCAGCCGAACGTTCATCTACTACGAAATGTTTCTTCAACTCCGGTCGGGAGGCTGCTGCAATAAGCAGAGGTACATTGCGAGAACCGGGCGAACATACCACATGCTTCACTCCCTTTTCCTGAAGCACATCAAACAGAATTGAACTGAATTTTTTTGCTGTATCTTCCATAAAGGATCAGATAAATTTTATGGGCTGATAACCTCTAAGGAAAGCAGCTGCTTCCATCCTTTTCTTTCCTGCAGGTTGGAGAGAGAGTATTTCAAGAAGAGAGTCGCCGGTAGATACAAGGAGCCTGTTTTTCAATATAATAAGTTCTCCGGGGTTTTTAGGAGTTACAGGTTCTGATACTATTTGAGATTCAAAAATCTTCACATCTATAGGTTCCTCCGGATTTTTTGTATCTATCATTGTAGTAAAAGCACCGGGATAAGGAGAAAGTCCCCTTATCAGATTATGAATCTCTTTAGAATTCTTATCCCAATGTATCCTGCAAGTGTCTTTAAAAATTTTGGGTGCTTGAGTACATTCCTCTTCAGATTGTGGAATAGGAGAGAGATTACCGTTTTCTATATCTTTAACAGTTTCTATTACTATTTGAGCTCCGAGATGCATAAGTTTATCGTGTACATCTCCCACATTATCTGCCGGAAGAATTTCAATTTTTTCCTGTTTTATTATATCACCGGTATCGATTTCATGTTTGAGAAAAAAAGTAGTTACACCGGTATAAGTGTCACCATTTATTACAGCCCAATTTATAGGTGCTGCACCACGATATTTTGGCAACAAGGAGGCATGAAGATTAAAGGTACCAAGTGGAGGCATAGACCATACTACTTCCGGCAACATTCTAAATGCAATTACTATAAAAAGGTCTGCATTTATTTCCTTCAGGGTATTTAAAAATTCCGGAGCCTTTAATTTTTCAGGTTGTAAGATTCTCAATCCTTTTGAAATAGCATACTTCTTGACATCACTCTGAATTAATTTGTGGCCGCGTCCGGCTAACTTATCAGGTATCGTGACTACAGCAGTGATATCATATCCATTCTCTATCAGAGCATTGAGGCTTTCAACTGCGAATTCGGGAGTGCCAAAAAATACTATCCTTAATTTTTTTTCTGCCATATTACCACACCTTTAATAAGATCAATCATCACAATAATGCTTGAGCACTCTTCTATATGAATTGAAAATCTTTGATTTAGAAACAAACCCTACGTATTTCCCATGGTTCACTACCGGGAGATTCCAAGCATGTGTCTTATCGAAAATCCGCATCACCTCTTCCATTGGTAAATCCATTTCGATACGAGCCGGAGCCGAAGACATGAATCTTGAAACATGCATCTTTTTATAAAGGTCGGTACGGAACATAATATTTCTAATATCATCAAGAAGCACCACTCCCATTAGATTGTTGTCATCATCCACTACCGGGAAAAGATTACGGTTGGAAGTAGCGATTATATCCACCACCTGTTTCAAAGTCATATCGGGATGAACAGGTTTAAAATCTTTTTCTATTACGTTTTCCACCTTCATGATAGTAAGCACGGCTTTGTCTTTTTCATGAGTAAGAAGGTCACCTTCTTTAGCCAGACGCATAGTATAAATACTATAGGGTAAAAACACCTTTATGGTCATATAAGAGAGTGTGGATACAATAAGCAAAGGAAGGAAAAGATCATAGCCTCCTGTCATTTCAGCGGTAAGGAATATGGCCATAAGGGGCGCATGCATTACCCCGCTCATCACTCCTGCCATACCTAAAAGTGTGAAATTTTTGTTAGATATGCCTGCTCCGTCTAATACGATGTTGAAAAAGAAAGCAAATAGAAATCCACACATCGCACCCACAAAAAGTGAAGGTGCGAAAGTACCTCCCACTCCTCCGGCTCCATTAGTGGCACTTGTGGCGAAAGCCTTCATAAAGATAATAGCCGCAATGAATCCGAAGATGAGCCATACATTATCTCGGTCAAAATAGAAGAAAGTTCCGTCTACAATTTTAGAATAATCACCCTCCAGAAGTTGATTGATAGCATCATAACCCTCTCCATAAAGAGGAGGAATGATGAAAATCAAACCGGCCATAATAATACCTCCGATACATATTTTAAGGGCGCGGTTTTTAAGTTTATGAAACATGGTCTCCATCATAAACATCACTTTTGTGAAGTAAAGGGAGATGAGACCACAGAAAATACCCAGGAAAACTGTATAAGGAATATTACGAAGATTGAACGGTTCGCTTTGAGTAAAGAAAAATTCTGCATTGTATCCTTCCAATACATAGGCCACTGTGGCGCCGGTAATACTTGAAATAAGCAGTGGCATCACTGTGGCTCCCGTTAGGTCGATCATCAGCACTTCGAGGGTGAAAAGCATTCCGGCAATAGGAGCCCGGAATATTCCGGCTATACCTGCAGCCGCTCCACAACCCACAAGAAGCATAAGGATTCTTGGCGACATGCGGAAGGCTTTGCCAATATTTGAACCTATTGCTGCTCCGGTAAATACAATAGGGCCTTCGGCTCCTACCGACCCTCCGAAACCAATGGTTATAGAAGAGGCAATAAGAGAGGAGTACATATTTTTCTTCTTGAGGCGGGACTTGCGTCGTGAAATTGCGTATAATACCTTGGTGACACCATGTGAGATATTATCTTTCACCACATATCTCAAGAAAATCGTAACAATAAAGATACCTACAACGGGATATACCAGGTTGAGCCAGTTGACGGTTGTGGCACTGAAATGGGCTGTAAGTGCGTGGGCGATAACATGGATAAGAAATTTAAGGAGCTGAGCCGCAAAGCCACATATAATACCCACCACAAGAGATAATATCACCACAAAAGAGCGTTCCCCGATATGGCGTTCACGCCAGGCCACTACATTCACCCAGCCTTCAGAAAACCAGTTATGTCTTTCCTGATAAGCCATTGGTGAATTATAATCCCTTCCCTTTGAAAATTGTGAGGATAGTGTCGGCTATAATTTTCATTTCCAGGCTGGCACTTTTGTTATCGAGATAGTAAAGGTCATATTTTGAACGTTCCACCATCTGATCTACATCGGATGCATATCCATATTTTACCATGCCTAAAGATGTGATACCCGGTTTCACTTCCGATAACCGGGCATATTCCGATGATTTTTTTAAAATTTCCTTTATATAAACCTCTCTTTCAGGTCTGGGACCCACAACCGACATGTCTCCCTTTAAAACATTCCAGAATTGTGTAAGCTCATCTAAATGATATCTGCGTAAGATCTTTCCTGTTTTGGTTACTCGAGGGTCATCAGGTATTGCAAGCTGTGGTCCAGATTCCTCTGCACCTTCCACCATTGTCCTGAATTTGTACATGTGGAAAGGCTTCTTGTCTTTGCCAATTCTCTCCTGTGTGAAAATTACATTACCCTTTGACGTCAGTTTAATAGATAATGCGATAGCCACAAGAAGAGGGGACAATCCCATGAGGAGGAAACCGGAAAACAATATGTCGAAAGTTCGTTTTAACACTATCATTAATATTAAGGCCCTTATCTAATGATTTTAATCTGTCCCCCGGCCCCAAGTTTTATTATATTGCTTGGTTTTTTTTGAGAAACATCATTTTGGCCAAATTTCACAACATAATCCACACCATTCAAAATTTCAGGAGCTATTTCCTTGAAAGATGCCGGAGATGGACACCCGCTTATGTTTGCAGAGGTTGAAACTAAAGGCGCCCTAAGTCTTTTGCATAATTCATTAGAGAACCTCTCATGGGTGATTCTTATTCCAAGAGAACCGTCTTCTCCCAAAAGTTCCTTAGCCACTCCCACAGCATTATCATAAATCACAGTAAGTGGATTTACGGCCGCCTCAAGAAGTTGCCAGGCTATGTCGGGAATTTCAGGCACAATATTTTCAAGAGCCCTCTCATTATTCACGAGAACCAACATAGATTTATTGTCTGCACGCTGTTTTAATTTATAAATTCTTTCCACAGCTTTGCTATTGCGTGCATCACAACCGATACCCCAGATAGTGTCGGTAGGATAGAGAATTATGCCTCCTTTTTCAAGGCATTCCAAAGCTTCTTTAATGTCGGTTGATATGTCTGCAGGATTTGTAGGCATAATTATAATATAATGTCGTCGAGCTGCTTTAACCACATTTCACTTACTGCATCGGAAGGCATTCTCCAGTCTCCTCGAGGCGAAAGGTTCACACTGCCTACTTTTGGACCGTCGGGCATACAAGAGCGCTTGAATTGCTGAGAGAAAAATCTACGGTAAAATACTTTAAGCCATTTAAGGATTGTAGCGTCAGAGTATTTCCCTTTGAAGGCAATTCGGGCCAAAGTGAAGATCTTTTTTGGTTCGAAAGAATTTCGAAGGAAGTGAAATAAAAAGAAATCATGCAGCTCATAAGGACCTACCAGGTCTTCTGTCTTCTGTGCTATGTCGTCATTCGAGGAGGGAACGAGTTCGGGACTTATAGGAGTGTCACAAATATCAAGCAAAGTTGAAGAGATTTCCTGGTCAGATTTAGAAGCAAACCATTCCACAAGGTGTCTTACCAAAGTTTTAGGTACTGAAGCATTTACTCCATACATTGACATCTGATCGCCATTATATGTACACCATCCTAAAGCCAGTTCAGACATGTCGCCGGTGCCAATCACAATGCCTCCTTTTTTATTTGCGAGGTCCATCAGCAATTGTGTTCTCTCGCGGGCTTGTGAATTTTCATAAGTAGCGTCGAATGTTGACGGATCCTGGCCAATGTCCTTGAAATGTACCTCGACAGCATTTTTGATAGATATTTCCATGGGGGTAACTCCGAGGAGTTCCATCAGCTTCCATGCATTGTTTTTTGTTCGGGAACTCGTTGCGAATCCCGGCATTGTTACAGCAATTATACCATCGAGAGGAAGTTTTAACCTTTTGAACGCTTCCACCGTCACAAGAAGTGCCAAAGTAGAATCCAGACCTCCTGAAATCCCCACCAGTGCTGTATGACATCCGATTGCATCCAGACGTTTCATTAGTCCATATGACTGGATATTGACTATTTCCTCACATCTTTTTGAAAGGGTGAGAGGGTCGGAGGGTACAAAAGGCTTTGGATTCACATACATTAGATATTCAGAGGGAACTTCAGTCATAAAATGGTCAGTTTCTAAAGATATAAGACGATATCTTTTTGAAATGGACTCATCTTCTATGAAAGTGCTGAATTTTGAACGATCTAACTTAAGTTTCTGAATGTCTACATCTCTTGTGTGGGAGAAGGGACCCGCTATGAAATCATTACCCGTACCGGTGGCATTGCCATCATCAGCAATTATTGCTTTCCCTGTAAATACCAGATCAGTGGAAGATTCACCCCATCCGGCCGATGAATAAGCATATATACATCTACATCTTGCCGATTGCTGAGAAATGAGCGAAACGAGGTAGTCATGTTTCCCGATCAGATCATCGGAGGCAGACAGGTTAAGAATGATCTCGGCTCCTGCCATGGCCAAGGAAGCGCTGGGAGGATTTGGGACCCAAAGGTCTTCACAAATTTCAATGCCGATCTTTACGCCTCTAAGATTGAAAATGATATCTGTGCCAAAAGGAATAGATTGCCCTGCAAAATTAATTTCTGCTTCTGTAATGTTCTTACCGGAATCAAACCATCTCTTCTCATAGAATTCACCATAATTGGGTAGATATGACTTGGGCACTATGCCATGAATATGGCCACGATAAAACATCAAAGCACAATTATATCTTTTGCCGAAAGCCATTACAGGTGCACCCACCGCAAAAGCAACATCAAAATTTTCAGTAGCCTTAGCAATTTGAGAAGCTACTTCTTCCACTTTCCTTAAAAGCAGATGTTGCTGAAAAAGATCGGCACAAGTATATGCTGAAATGGAAAGTTCCGGAAATACCATACAGTGCACATTATCATCATGGGCTTTAGCCACTGCATTGATGATCTGTGCTGAATTAAAATCTGGGTCAGCGATCCTGACCTCGGGCACTTCCGACCTCATTCTGATAAAACCGAAAACATCCATTTTAGTCAGTCTTTTTTAATTCAGACACAAAGTTACAGAAGAATTTTATGGCAGTTGTTAAATGAAGTGAAAAATATTAATTTTGAACCGCATATATTAACTTTGGAGAATAGAAAGTGTTAATACTTCATAAGAAGACAATGAAAGTGAAGCACTTTTATTGGATTCTGAAGAGATGGAGAATCTCTTATTGAAGTTTGAACAAGATAAGATGAGGAAAGAACGACATCATAGCGGTCCTGCATTTCGCGAAGACAGGATTGTTGCATGGAATAATGAAGGAACCGAGGCGAAGCAATTGCTTGATTTTGTGATAGAAAAAGCAAAAGATTTTTCGCGCACGGATGCCAAAAGTTGGCTTAAGCATGGGCAAATAAAACTTAACGGACAAATTACAACAGCGTTCAATGCTGTTGTGGAGCCCGGATCAAAAGTTGAAGTAAATCTCGGCAGACCTTTTGTTACGTTAAAGCATCCCCGACTCAAGATTATTTATGAGGATGATGACGTAATTGTAGTGGATAAAGGTTATGGACTTTTATCAGTAGGAATTCCGGGTGCAGGGAAAAAGAGGGTTGAATCCGCATATGATATTCTGCGAGATTATCTCAAGAAAAAAGATCCGAGAAACAAACTCTTTGTAGTGCATAGGCTTGACCGTGATACTTCCGGAGTGATGATGTTTGCCAAGACACAGGAGGCCCAGGAAACTTTGAGACATAATTGGAATAATTTTGTGCTGGAACGACTTTATATCACCTTGCTGGAGGGATTTGTGAAAGAAGATGAGGGAGTTATCAAAAGTCGACTTGCTGAAAATTCTCAATATTTGGTATATTCCACAGATAGGGAGGATGAGGGTAAACTTGCAGTGACTCGTTTCAAGGTGAAAGGAAGGGGACACGGGCTTTCTTTAGTGGAATTCATGCTTGATACAGGAAGGAAGAATCAGATAAGAGTACATGCCTCAGAAATGGGGCATCCTATAATGGGAGACCGAAAATATGGAGCAAAACAGAGTCGTATAGGGCGCCTTTGTCTTCACGCCAATACATTGAGATTTGCTCACCCTGTCACTAAGAAGGATATGTATTTCGAATCTCCGGTACCTCCTGCATTTTATAAGGCTATAAGGTATTAGTCTTGAAAAAATATAGTTCTCATTTTTTTATAAAAATTTATAGATGCCCATCGACACATCAACATACTATCCGGAAGTAGAAGGACCCTTAGGGGAGAAAAGCAAAGAAAGCCTGAATGGGATTCACGACAGTCTTTTCGGTAATAAGAAAAATGAAAAAGAAGATAACTGTGATAAACCGGATATGACCCCTCAGCCCTCAGCGCCGGGAAATGCAGAGGATGAAAATATCTGGGAAAAAGCGGCCGAGACTTTCAGTCATATCATCTCATGGGTCTTAGTGCCGTTGCTTATGCCGGTTTTCGGAATTTTGTTTATTTTCCGATTATCCATTCTGGATGTTATACCGGCCGGCATGCAAACTGCGGTTACCTTTGTAATAGCAGGGATAAATTTCTTTGCACCGATGCTTCTTATCTTCCTTTTGAAACTCTTTGGAATTGTTCAGGATGTGGGGTTGAATAGTCAGAAAGAGAGGGCCATCCCTTATATCATAACGGCTATTTGTTATGGTTGCTCGGCATGGTTTGTAGCCGCAAGGGGAGCGCCGGCATGGGTAGCAATGTTCTTCTGCGGAGGAGCCTTAGCCTCCTTGATTAACTTAGGAATCAATTTCAAATGGAAAATTTCGGCACATGCCGCTGCCATCGCAGGTCTTGTAGCCTTGTTGATACGTCTTCAACGCGATGTGGCTGCTGAACCACAATTATTTGTCTGGCTTCTCATTACAGTGGGCGCAGCCGGTCTGTTAGGTTCGGCGCGTGTGTGGTTAGGACGACACACAGTCTGGCAGGTACTGGCCGGATATGCCGTAGGATTTTGTTCTGTTTTCTTTATGATGTATATCAGATAGAGTTTAGGGAGAAAAATATATCTGCAAGCAAAGTAACAATTAATGATTATCCTAAATAATATCCCAAACGACATATGTAGGGACGCAAGGTCATTGCGTCCTCTGATAATCAATGAATTATCCCTTTTTTATTTCGGACGCACGAGCCGTGCGTCCCTACGTTTGAGGGCAATTTATTAATGGGGGTATTTATGAGGATAATCGAGTAATCATTTAATTAATATACCCTTAAGATGAGCCGCTATAATTATGAGAGAAGGAGAACTTCCGAGACCAAAGTAGGTAATGTAGGTATCGGAGGCGAAAACCCCATCAGGATTCAATCAATGACCAATACTTCTACCATGGATACAGATGGAAGTGTTGACCAGGCAATGAGAATAGCGGAAGCCGGTGGTGAAATAGTGCGTCTGACTACGCAGGGTGTCAAGGAAGCAGCCAATATGGCTGAGATTCGGAATGGGCTGGACAAAAAGGAATGCAGAGTACCATTAGTTGCGGATGTTCATTTCAACCCTTCGGCAGCATTTAAGGCTGTAGAGACATGTGAAAAGGTAAGAATAAATCCCGGAAATTTTGTTGATCCTGCACGCACATTCAAAAAGCTGGATTTCACAGACGAGGAATACAACGAGGAAATAGAAAAAATAAAGGAAACATTTGTTCCCTTCCTCAATAAATGTAAAGAATACGGCACAGCAATAAGGTTAGGCGTTAATCACGGTTCCTTGTCCGACCGAATAATGAGCCGGTATGGAGACACACCGGAGGGAATGGTAGAATCCGCACTGGAATATCTTCGGATATGTCAGAAAGAGGGTTTTGACAATGTTGTGATATCCATAAAAAGTTCCAATGTAGGTGTCATGGTACGCACAGTTGAGCTCATGGCAGAGAAGATGAAGGAAGAAGGGATGCATTATCCACTGCATTTAGGAGTTACTGAAGCCGGAGATGCCGAAGACGGAAGGGTGAAAAGTGCTGTTGGCATAGGTACCTTACTTGGAGAAGGATTGGGAGACACGATACGTGTATCACTAACTGAAGATCCGGAGAATGAAATTCCTGTGGCCCGGAAATTGAGAGACTATATAGAATCCCGAAGACTTCATGAACGAATTGAGGAACCTGATAATACCGGTAAGGGAGTCTCAAGGATAAAATCGGCTCCGGTTAGTGGCTATGAGAATATCAAATATCCTGTAGTAGGATTGGATATTCAGGAAATCCCTAAAGATTGGCATCAATTTAATACATCGGATGATATACCGGAGCTAAAAGATGACTATCCGATTGTAATAGAAACAGCCAATGCTAATAAGCCGGGAGCAATTGCAGCATGGATAGATAGGTTCCAGACAGAAGGCGCAAAGAATCCTATAATATTGAAAATTTCGTATAACGATAAAGATTTTGAAGATCTGATGATAAAAGCTTCGGCTGACTTGGGTCCGCTTCTTTTATGGGGGTATGGTTCCGGACTTTGGATAGAAGCAAATGCATTTACTCAAGAGGAATTAAATTCTTTGGCTCTATCTATTCTACAGGCAGCACGCTTAAGGATTTCAAAGACAGAATATATTGCATGTCCAAGTTGCGGTCGTACCCTTTTTGACCTTCAGACTACACTAAAGGATGTGAAGGAGGCTACTAAAGAGATGAAAGGCTTAAAAATCGGGGTAATGGGATGTATAGTCAACGGACCCGGAGAAATGGCGGATGCAGATTATGGTTATGTAGGAGCCGGACCCGGTAAAGTCAGTCTGTATAAAGGGAAAGAACTTATCAAAAAGAATATACCGAGCGAAGAAGCCATACCGGCGCTTCTTGATCTGATACATTCTACATGTGAAGAAAAGCAGTGAACTTTTGAATGGCATCAATGTTAATAAAGTATAATCACTTTAAAAATTGAATTAATAACCAACAAAACAAAAACTGCTATGAGACAAAGAATATCTTACGACAGCGACGATTATTCAGGAACCGCGATAATATGGTTTATCCTTATTTGTGTGTTATGTTTCTTCTGTTTCTGGCCTGATTGGGGCTGGGGTGACAATTACTACTCAAGCAATTATAGTGGAGGCTACAACTGGGGTGGCTGGTGGTGGTTCTGGATTATAATCGGAATCTTATTTTTCTGGTGGATTGCCACATTGTTCTACACACCGATGGATGTATACGCTGATGATGATGAGGTAAGAATCAGGCGTCCGCTCAAGACAAGAAGAATAAGGATGTCGGAAATAGAATCCGCACAACCATATCAGGTAAGCAAAAAGCCAAATAAAAAAGCATTCAGAAGCAGTCCTATCAGATCATTCGGACGTTGGGGCCATTATAACGATGAAAATATAGGTGACTATTTCGCATACTATGGTAAACCTGACAATACCGTACTAATCAGACTAAAGGATGGACGCCAGTATGTAGTAGGTGGTACTGATGCACAAGCTTTGTCAGACTATATCAATAAAAAAGCAAAAGCTTCTAAAAAATAAATGTAAAGCATTAATAAAGGATTAATAGGAGATAAAACCTATTCTGGAAATATCTAATACAAATAAAAAAATTGGCTTCAGACATTCTGAAGCCAATTTTTTATAGAAATATATCATTTTCTAAAAGGTATGCTGTAAACTACTCGAACAGGAACAGCATGGTCATGAATTTTCCCGGGATACCATTCAGGCATAAGAGAGATTATCCTTACCGCTTCTTGATTTAATGAAGGTTCTACTCCTCTTATAACTTTGATATTACTTAGTTTCCCATCTTGAAGAACAATGAATGAACAAGTGACTCTTCCTTCTACTCCTTCCTGATAAGCCTCTTCCGGGTATTGACGGGTGGCATTAATAAACTGTACTAAAGAAGCACAACCTCCGGGGAATTGTGGTTTCTCATCCACAAAGTCAAATTCAAATACTTCAGTATATACCGGAGTGCCGTTGTCGAGAGTGGCAGTCTTGATTTTGGTGGTTTGTGAAAATATCTGGAAAGAATGGGTAAATGCAAACAGTGAAAATGTGAGCAATGCCAGTTTGTGAAATTTCATCATATATATTTTGTCTCCTCTCACAATGCAAATATATTTTTGTAAACTAAAATTTGCAATAAAAGATTCTATATGATTGGAATATTTATAATAGTTTTACATTTCTTCACAGATTGAAAAGGGAAATAATGAGTTTGTCGGCAAGCAATAGTTTTAAAAAACCTGCGTTATAAAAAAGACTCCACTACAAAATAACAGGATGAGGCAATATTTAAAAGTGTTTACACTAATGACCGTGCTGATATGGGCATATGTGTTTACGGGCAAAATATATGCTCAAGGTTCCTCAGCCTACGATTTCCTAAATATCCCAAGTTCAAGTTATGTATATGGAATGGGAGGCACTAATGTGTCATCCATTCATAGTGATATCGATTTGGTATCACAGAACCCGGCTTTATTTGGACCGGAAAATGATAAGGAACTTAAACTTGGGTATATGCATTATATCGGTAGTTCCAACTTTGGTAGTGTCAGATATGGAATGGCAGCGGGAGAACATGGTGCATGGGCAGCCGGTATTCGGTATCTAAATTACGGAACATTTCAGGGCTATGAGTCTTCCGGTGTGTCTACCGGCACTTTCAGTGTGCAGGATGTAGTAGTCGAGGGTTCCTATTCCCACGATTTCACATATAGACTTCGAGGTGGAATAAATGTAAAGATGGTTTACAGTGCCTATGAGCAATATTCAGCGTTTGCTCTGGCTGCTGACATTGGTCTTTGCTATTATAACGAAGTGCATGAATTCTCCTGGGGCCTTGTTCTGAAAAATATGGGAGGACAGCTCAAGAGATTTCAGGATAAATACACTCCGGTGCCTTTCGACATTGAAATGGGTATCACGAAAGGGTTTAACAATACTTTCAATTTCTCGATAACCGCATGGCATCTCACCAAATGGAGGCTTCCTTATTATGTTCATGAAGAGGGAGGAGAGACCGAACTTACCAACGCCGGTTTCTTTCGAAATTTTTTCCGTCATTTAGTATTTGGAGTGGAATATAGCCCAAGTGATAAATTTTATCTTACCTTAGGGTATAATTATAAGACAGCCAGTGATATGGCTGCGTATCAAAGAAATTTCTTTTCAGGGTTTTCAGTAGGAACAGGTTTTAATGTAAAGGCCTTTTCAGTTGGAGCTGCCTTTGCCATGCCTCATAAAGGAGCCGCCACGGTATTGATCAATCTTGGCCTGGACATTACAGAATTGCTTTAGAGAAATATTTAAATATTTAAGAAAGGAAGGTAAATCCTTTATTTTCAAAAGACATCAATTCTCACTTCAAGGGAGGGTGTAAGAAAAGTATTTGCAAATTTATTTAGAATTCAGTAATTTTGCAGTCGGTTCTGTAATCTCTGGCAAGATTAAGAAGCTTGTTAAATTGCAGACGGTAACAAATTTATAACACAATGGACTTAATAAAAGTAGTAGAGGAGGCATTTGCAACTCCTAAGAAAAAATTTGACGATTTCGGTCCTGGCGACACAGTGAATGTTGCTTACCGTATCAAAGAGGGTAATAAAGAAAGAATCCAGCAGTATCGTGGTGTAGTGATCCGCATCAATGGTAGCGAGGATAAAAAAAGATTTACTGTACGCAAAATATCTGATGGCGTAGGTGTGGAAAGAATCTTCCCGATGGATTCACCCTTTATCGAATCAGTGACAGTGACCAAATATGGTAAAGTGCGTAGAGCAAAACTTTACTATCTGCGTAATCTTACCGGTAAGAAAGCACGCATCAAAGAGCGTCGCGTAAAGAAGACAGAAGAAGCTTAAAAAGCCTTCCTCAACGAATAAACCCGTTCATAAAGAACGGGATTTTTTTTGGTGACTACATTATCTGGTGCCAGAATAATCCTTAATAGGCTGAAATTTGTTATATTTGCAGAAGGGTGGCTATGAAGGCCCTAATTCGAACCTTCTACTAAAAAAGTAAAAATAATTTTCATCAGAAAAAAAGAAATATATGGCTAATAAAGCATTACTGATTATACTTGACGGCTATGGCATTGGAAGTCATGGTAAGGAAGACGCCATCTATAATACTCCTACACCCTACATGGATAAACTGATGGCTGAATATCCTCATTCCGAATTGCAAGCCAGTGGTGAAAATGTAGGACTGCCGGATGGCCAGATGGGTAATTCAGAAGTAGGTCACCTTAATATCGGGGCAGGTAGAGTAGTATATCAGGATCTTGTAAAAATCAATAAAGCTATAGCAAACGGCACTTTTGCAAGTAATCCGGAGGTAAGATCGGCATTTGAATATGCAAAACAACATAATGTGCCGATCCATTTCATGGGTTTGGCTTCTGCCGGAGGTGTACATTCAAGCCTTGATCATCTATATGCTCTTTGTGACACTGCCAAGGATTACGATCTAAGCAAGGTGTATGTGCATTGTTTTATGGATGGCCGTGACACAGATCCTAAGAGTGGTGCCGGATTCTTAAACGACATAAAGGAGCATTGTGACAAGAGTGCCGGGACAATCGCTACGGTAATCGGCCGTTACTATGCAATGGACCGTGATAAGAGGTGGGAGCGTCTTAAAGAAGCTTATAATCTTCTGGTTTATGGCGAAGGAAAGCATACCGATAATGTCATAGATACGGTGAAAGATTATTATAACGAGGGTATCACCGATGAATTCATGAAACCGATTGTTAATGACAAGGTAGATGGCAGAATCGGTGCAGGCCATGTAGTAATCTTCTTTAATTATCGCAACGACAGGGCAAAGGAACTTACCATTGTACTCACTCAGCATAGCGAGGATGGCATGAATCCGATACCCGATTTGCAATATTACTGTATGACTCCTTATGATGATTCATTTAAAGGAGTGCATATACTGTTTGCAAAATCTGATGTGCCTAATACTTTATCGGAATATCTTTCCAATAATGATAAGACTCAGCTTCATATTGCTGAAACTGAGAAATATGCGCATGTCACATTCTTCTTCAATGGTGGCAGAGAGAAACCATTTGAAGGCGAAGACCGTATTTTGGTACCTTCTCCAAAAGTGCCCACATACGACCTTCAGCCTGAAATGAGTGCCCCTGAAGTAACTGAAAAACTGGTAAAGGCGATAGATTCCGAAAAATATGATTTTATCGTAGTGAATTTTGCCAACGGAGACATGGTAGGTCATACCGGTGTATATTCCGCTGTACAAAAAGCAGTGGAAGCCCTGGATACCTGTGTAAGCAAAGTAGTGGAGGCAGCCAAAGCCCATGGTTATGAAGCAATAATTATAGCCGACCATGGCAATGCCGATTATGTGGTAAATGAGGATGGAACACCCAATACGGCTCATTCATTGAATCCTGTGCCCTTCATTTACATTGGCAATAAGAATGCTACTGTAGAAAACGGTCGTCTTGCAGATGTGGCTCCCTCGATACTTCATATAATGAACCTGCCTCAACCTTCAGATATGGATGGACATAACCTTATAAAAGATTAAATCATCTAATCCTGAACCTTCAATCGTACCATTAAAGACAGACCAATGAAATACTCTTTCATTATAAAGGCACTGCTCCCAATTCTGGGGGCAGCGACTTTTTGTGGCATATCAGAAGCAGAAAAACTTGTGATTCTCCACACCAATGACACTCATTCTACTATAGATCCTTTGGCCGACGGAACCGGGGGTGTGCTACAAAGAAAGGCCATAATCGATTCTGTAAGAAAGGCTGAAAAAAATGTAATTTTGGTAGATGCCGGTGATGTGGTACAAGGCACATTATTCTTCAAATATTTCGGCGGTTCAGTGGAATATCCCTTACTCGATATGATGGGATATGACTTGCATATCCTCGGTAATCATGAATTTGATAACGGGATGGAAAATCTTTCCGCGCATTATAAACAGATGAAAAATCCGGCTCTCTCAGCAAATTATGAATTTATCGGTACTGAACTTGAAGGATTGTTCCAGCCTTTTGTTATAAAAGAAGTCGAGGGGAAAAAAATCGGTTTCATTGGGATCAACATTGATCCGGCAAGTATCATCGCTCAAAAAAATTTCACAGGAAAGTTTAAAGAAGTGATACCAGTAGCAAATGAAATGGCTTCAAAGCTGAAGAAGGAACAAGGGTGCGACCTGGTGGTAGTGGTGTCGCATATAGGATATGATAAAGTAAACGACAAGACGAGTGACATAGAATTAGCTGAGAATTCTGAAGATATAGATTTGATAATAGGTGGTCATACCCATACTTTAATTGATCCCTCGCATCCTGAAAAAAATCCTTCCCTGTTTGAAAATCAGGCTGGTAAAAAAGTAAGGGTAGTGCAGACAGGTAAACAAGGAAGATATTTAGGGAAATTGACCATAGACTTAAATCAACTCCCTCTTAAAGATGGTGAAGAAATAAAATATGAATTGATCCCTGTAACCGATAGATTCCCGGAAGAAACGTTAGATGCCGGTATTATTGATTTTCTGAGAACATATAGAGAGGCAGTTGACTCCGTAAATAATGTAGTGGTCGGATTTTCTGAATATGAATTAAGCAAAGCAAAAACCGGGGGTCTGGCAAATCTTACGGCAGATATTGCTTACTTCAAGGGAAAGGAAATTGTAGATTCTTTAAAAAGAAATGGAGAAGAAATTTCCGATCTGGATTTATCTATAATGAATGTGGGAGGGATTCGTCACCATATGCCACAAGGTGCGATAACTGAAGGGCAAATACTTTCCACTTATCCTTTTTCCAATAAGTTGGTAATTGTCGGAGTAATGGGAAGAGATATAATTGAGGCAATGCGAGTAAGTGCCGCAAAAGGTGGAGAAGCAATAAGCGGAAATGTCAGGGTAGTAACCGATTCTGTGGGAAATCTAAAGAGAGTGGTAATAAATGGAAAGGAGATGGACCCTGACCGTGAATATATCCTTGCTACCATTGATTATGTAGCAGAAGGCAATGATGATTTAGTGAGTCTGGCCCGGCATAGGAAAATATTTGAAAGTGAAGAGGAGGTATCCATTCCCATTTTACTTTGGATAAAGAATCAGCAGAAATTAGGATTGAAAGTTGCTCCTGAATTGGGAAGCAGATTTGTAGTGGATGTGGAAGAACAGGTTCTCAGAAATTAGAACTATAAAATCAATCGGTAAGAAATTTACCCGAAGAGGCATAGTAACAGGGTCTCTGTGTACCTGTGTCTTCTCTTTATTACTATTTTGTAGTTGTGGAAAAAAAGATCAAAAAATATCCACAACCGACACCATTCCAATTGGGGATTATCATGAGAATGATATTTCCCAAAATGCAGCCTCTTTTGCCGATTCCCTTCTTACTACTCTTACATTGGAAGAGAGGGTGGGCCAGTGCCTTATGCCCTCGATCAATTCTGTTTCAGATTCAGCTACCCTCAGGATATTAAAAAGATATATAGATGATTTTCATGTAGGGGGAGTGGTGCTGATGAAGGGAAACCTTTTGTCGGCCAGACAATTGGCTCAGATTGCAGAAAATTCTAAGATTCCACTTTTTGTAGCCATTGATGCAGAATGGGGATTAGGTATGCGGCTCGAGGACGCCCCTATATATCCAAAGAATGGACATATAAGTAGAAATTCCGGGGAGACAGCTCTATTCGATTACGGGTCTCAGATAGCAGCAGAGTGCAAAGAGATCGGAATAAATATGGTGCTGGGACCGGTGATAGATATAAATTTTTCTTCGGGAGGAGTGATGGGGAACCGTTCTTTTGGCGATAACCCTGTATTAGTTTCGGATTTTGGTGTGGCCTATGCAAAGGGTCTGGAATCAGGGGGTGTGATAAGTGTTGCCAAACACTTTCCGGGCCATGGAAGTGCAATGATAGACTCCCATAAATCTGTGGCAAATCTCAATAAAGATATAGCGGCTCTGGATACAGTAGAACTCAGACCTTTCCGGGATTATATAAACTCGGGTCTCTCCGGGATCATGGCAGGACATATAAGATCTTCGGCATTAGATCCTGATGGTAAGGCAGCTTCAGTTTCTATGGATATGCTGACTTCGTTGCTTAGGGAAGAAATGAATTTCAAGGGACTAATTCTTACTGACGCATTCAATATGGGAGGGGCCAAAGGATTTTCTGCTTGGGAAGCATTGAATGCCGGAGCGGATATTGTGTTATGTCCGGATGATATTGACAAAGATTACAAAGGGATATTAGAAAGTTTAAAATCAGGAGCTTTAGATCTTTCAATAATCAATGAACGATGCCGACGAGTGCTCTTTACTAAATATCTTTTCTCAATATATCAGCATAATTGAAATATTGGAAGTAATCCTTTATAAATTAGAGGAGTCGTTATAACTGTAATAACCTTTGGATGTGACTATTACATGGTCAAGGAGTCTTAGATTCATGTATTTGCAAGCCTGTTTTAGATCACGTGTGAGATTATCGTCCTGAGGACTTGGCTTCAATGTGCCTGATGGATGGTTGTGACAGAGAATCATTCCATCAGCATTTTCCAGGATAGCCAGTTTTAAGGCATTTTTTGTGTCGAACACAGAAGCATTTCCTGTGCCCGATGTAAGTTTGAATTCTTTGATAACCTGGTTTCTTCTGTTGAGCAGAAGCATCCAGATTTCTTCATGATCCAGGTTGCCTATTTTATGACGCATACGGTCGAATATTTGCGTGGATGATCTGATGGGATCATCTTGCGGAATATCTTCTTGGAAATATTTCTTGATGAGTTCCAGTACAGCAAGGATTTGAATAGCTTTTGTATTTCCAATTCCCTTTTTTTCGCAAAGTTCTTGCTTTGTTCTTCTTTCAAGCCTGTGAAGAGATCCCCCGTTGTCTCTCATCAGGTCGCGACAAAGTTCTGTAATTGGATATCCGGGAGTGCCCGTTCTCAGGATAATAGCCCATAATTCAGGTACAGACAGTACTCCCACACCATATTTTTCAGCCTTTTCACGTGGTTGCTGGTCTTCATCCATCTCTTTAACCGTTTTAACAGGTCTTTCAGGGATGATATATTCTTTTTGACCGGGGACAGACTTATCCATTATAAAATTTGTTATTTCCCTTTTCTTCGTTCTATCTCATCATTTAAGTCTCTGCCATGACCAAGAAGAATCTTCCATACGTAGGCTTGAATGAAACCTGTGCCGTATCCTCCCAGTTGAATTATAGAAGCCGGGATAGCCAACAAAGCGATCTTGGGGTTTCTCGTGGTGTATAAAGCAGAAATCAGAAGCACAACAAAATATACCAGCAAAGGAATTAGAAACCAATAATTGAAGAAAGAAGCGATTACCAGGCCCAATCCAATTATAACGAATAAAGCGGGCAACCAGTGCACCAGTTTCATAGAGCCCGGATATAACAGTTGCAAAGTGATTCTTGACATCCCGAACACATGCACCTGACGCCAGAATTTTGAAAAGTTAACACGTCTTTTATGAAAAACCTTGACTTCGGGATATAAAACTACCTTAAATCCGGCATTTTTGATCCGTGTGCTCATGTCGATATCTTCACTGAACATTTCACGAAATCCACCCACAGTATCATATACCTTTCTGGAGAAACCCATATTGAACGTGCGAGGTGTGAATTTCTCCATACTTTTCTTTCCTCCGCGGATACCTCCCGTTGTAAAGAAAGAGGTCATAGAAAAATTTATAGCCTTCTGCACATCAGAAAAGGATTCATGGGCAGTATCAGGTCCTCCGAAACAATCGGTAGGATTTTCAGCAAGACATTTTTGGAGGTTTTCTATATAATCAGAGGGGAGTATACAATCAGAGTCGACGAAGATAAAAAAATCTCCGTCGGCTCTATCCATTCCATAATTCCGGGCAATGCTTCTACCCTCGTTGGATTTATGGTAATATTTTATGTTGATTAGATCGCTAAACTTTTGGCAAGTGTCTCTACAGGTAATGGTAGAGCCATCTTCCACAATCACGAGTTCAAAATCTTTAAGAGTCTGATCAGCCAGGCTGTTTACAAGTTCCTCCACTTCCTGCGGACGGTTGTAAACCGGTACAATGATGGAGAAAGCAGGTGATTTGTCCGGCATCAGCAGATACTCTTAAGCCTTTACACGGCCGGTATAGTCTCCTGTACGAGTGTCTACTTCAATGAGTTCACCTTCATTGATGAAAAGAGGCACACGTACTGTAGCACCGGTTTCCACGGTTGCCGGTTTGAGGGTGTTAGTAGCGGTATCACCCTTGAGACCCGGTTCTGTATAAGTAACTTTTAAAGTAGTCTTAACAGGCATTTCTGCAAAAAGCACAGTGTCGGTGGAAGCATCGCTCACCACTTCTACAGTGTCACCTTCTTTCATGAAGGCAGCCCCGGTCACTAATTCCTTATTGATAGGTACCTGTTCGAAAGTTTCGTTATTCATGAAAATATCGTCGCCGCCATCTGCATAAAGATATTGATAGGGACGACGTTCTACACGTACATCTTCGAGCTTTTCACCGATGTTGAAGCGACGTTCAATTACACGACCGTCTACCACATCCTTGAGTTTAGTACGCATGAAAGTGTTGCCTTTACCCGGTTTTACATGGAGGAATTCCACGCAGAAGTACAAACGGCCATCGAGACGAATACAGGTGCCGTTTTTGATGTCTTGAGCGTTCATCATATCGCTTAAAATGTTTAACTGATTGTTACAGCGTTTCGTTGTTTGTGCAAAGTTAGTAAAAAAAGTTGAGAATAGCCCTAAGATATAAATAGCCATGAGAGATAAAGGATGGGTAAAGCAAAATAACTGTGGAATAAATACGTTTTTCAGATAATGTGACAATTCATTAACTTTGCAATAATCAAACTGACCAAAAGACATAACTATACAACATGACAACAGAACAGAAACCTATTGCCGGTACCGGTAATTTGCTTAGGGATAAATCATGGGCACGATGGACAGCTCTTGTGTTATTAGCGGGGGCGATGTTTTTCGCCTATATCTTTGTGGATGTATTATCCCCTCTTCAGGAATATCTTCAGAGCACAAAGGGATGGGATCCTGACGCATATGGACGTTTTGCCGGCTCAGAGACCTTCCTGAATGTATTTGTATTCTTCTTGATATTTGCAGGTATCATTCTTGATAAAATGGGTGTGAGGTTCACGGCGATTTTATCCGGAAGCGTGATGTTTGTAGGAGGCTTTATCAATTACTATGCCCTTACAGAAGCGTTTCAGAACAGCGGCCTTTATACCTTTATGAATGATTTTGTAAACCTCCCCAATACCTGGTGGAACATAACTCCTTTTTACGATGGTATGCCGGCATCAGCTAAACTTTCAGCCATAGGTTTCATGATCTTTGGTTGTGGTTGTGAAATGGCCGGAATCACTGTATCGAGAGGTATCGTGAAATGGTTCCAAGGTAAGGAAATGGCATTGGCCATGGGTACAGAAATGGCTTTGGCACGTGTAGGAGTAGCTGCGGTAGTTTTAGGTTCTCCTTTTATTGCTACCCTCGGAGGTCACATCAGTGTGTCACGTTCAGTAGCCTTTTCAGTCTTACTTCTTCTCATAGGTCTTATTTCATTTATCGTCTATGCTTTCATGGATAAAAAACTTGAAAACGAGATGGGTACCAATGCAGAAGAGAAAGATGATCCATTTAAGATTTCAGATTTGAAATTCATCTTTACCTCAAAAGTATTCTGGATTGTATCATTGCTTTGTGTATTGTATTACTCAGCTATTTTCCCGTTCCAGAAATACGCTATTAATATGCTTCAATGTAACCTTGGTATTACAGCCCAGGAGGCAGGTTTCGTTTTCTTCGTATTCCCGTTAGGGGCAGCGGCTGTGACACCTCTGCTTGGCAACTATCTTGATAAAAAGGGTAAGGGAGCCACAATGCTGATATTTGGAGCAGTTTTGATGATAATCTGCCATCTTACCTTTGCTCTGGTGTTGCCGGCTACAGGTTCAGAATTGGTTGCATACGGTGCGATTATCCTTCTTGGCATAAGTTTCTCTCTGGTTCCAGCTTCATTGTGGCCATCAGTGCCCAAACTTGTAGATAACAAGTTGCTTGGATCTGCTTATGCGGTGATTTTCTGGATACAGAATATTGGTCTATATGCATTCCCGATGATAATTGGAGCAGTGCTTACAGCCTCTAATCCGGGAGTGGATAATCCTTTAGATTATAACTATACTGTTCCGATGCTCGTGTTTGCCGGTCTTGGTGTGCTTGCACTTATACTTGGGGTAACCCTTAAGGCCCTTGACGCTAAAAACCATTACGGACTTGAACTTCCGAATATCAAGAGCGAGGAAGTTCTTGAAGAGGAACTTGGAGCTGAAGTGGTGGCTGTGGAAGAATAATTATAAAATTGAAATATAACGATAACATCTAACGCGATGAAAAATCCTTTACAATCGACATTTGTAGCGTGGATTGCACTCGCGATAGTGGTTATAGTCATTGTCACCACATTTCAATATCGCCAAGCGTGGTGGAGCTTCATAGATTTGTTTTTTGCCTTCATGATGGTATTTTGCCAGTTGGCAGGTCTATATATCGGTAGGTTTAATCCATATGCAGGAAAGAGATTGCAATCAATAGGAGCCATATGTCTTGTGCTGGCGGTACTTGCTTTCATAGGCGAATATGTAGCTTATGAAGTGACGGCAAAACTATAAGAAGAGACTTCAAATTTATCGTTATATTTCTGTTTGTCTATTGAAATAAAATTTGTGAACGCATCTATGCATTCAGACAGCGAAAAATCAGAAGCATTCCTGAAATTCCTGGAAGTTTTAGACACCTTGAGAGTAAAGTGTCCGTGGGATGCCAAACAAACTAATGAATCTTTAAGAGCAAATACTATTGAGGAAGTTTACGAACTCACGGATGCCCTATTGGATAATAATGTAGATAACATTAAAAAAGAATTGGGCGATGTGCTTCTTCATATCGGCTTTTACTCAAAGATAGCAAGTGAAAAGGGCCAGTTTGATATTGCAGATGTTTGCAACACCTTGACAGAGAAATTAATTTTCCGTCATCCCCATATATATGGTAACGTGAAGGCCGATTCTCCTGAGGAGGTTTCTAAAAATTGGGAACAAATAAAACTTAAGGAGAAAAATGGCAATAAGACTGTGCTTTCGGGAGTTCCGAAATCACTTCCTTCACTAATCAAAGCCAACCGAATCCAGGAAAAAGCCGCTAATGTGGGATTTGACTGGGAGGAACGTGAACAAGTCTGGAACAAAGTAAAGGAAGAGACGGCTGAAGTAGAGGAAGAAATCAGGAGCGGAAACACTGATAAGCTTGAGGAGGAATTCGGAGACTTGATGTTTGCAATAATAAATGCCGCACGCTTGTATGGAGTGAATCCGGAAAATGCCCTTGAGAAGACCAATCGGAAGTTTATCAGGCGGTTCAGCTACTTAGAGGCTAAATCAAAAGAGATGGGTAAAAGCCTTAAGGAGATGTCTCTGGCAGAAATGGATGCAATATGGGACGAAGCTAAAACAAAGGAAAGGGAATGATACTATGTATCACAGAGAAACCGAGTGTCGGTCGTGATATTGCAAGGATACTCGGGGCCAACACACGCAAGGAAGGCTATCTTGAGGGGAATGGTTACTGTGTTACATGGACATTCGGACATCTTTGTTGTCTAAAGGAACCCAGTGATTATACCCAATCCTGGAAACATTGGTCGATTTCAGCACTTCCAATGATACCTCCAAGATTTGGCATACGGTTAATTGACAATGATTCTTACCGAAAACAATTCGAGACCATATCAAGCCTGATACTCCAATGTGACGAAATAATAAACTGTGGAGATGCCGGACAAGAGGGGGAACTGATTCAACGTTGGGTGATGCAGAAGGCCGGTTGCAAAAAACCGGTAAAAAGGCTTTGGATCAATTCCATGACCGATGATGCCATAAGGGAAGGATTTCAAAATTTAAAACCGGAAAAGCATTACGAATCATTATATCTGGCCGGTCTGTGTCGTGCAATAGGTGATTGGGTATTGGGAATAAATGCTACGCGCCTTTATTCTTTGAAGTATGGAGAAAGGGGACAGATATTATCCATAGGTCGGGTACAGACTCCTACACTGGCTCTGGTTGTTAATCGGCAGGCCGAAATAGAAAATTTTATACCTCAGGATTATTGGGAACTGAAGACCCAATATAAGTGGGTATTGTTTTCATACACCGGGAAAAAATTTGAGCAGAAGGAAAAGGGAGAAGAGATACTCTCCAAGATAAAAAACCTTCCGCTCTCTATCACTGATATCAGTACCAAGGCAGGAAAAGAGGCACCACCACGTCTTTTCGACCTGACATCACTACAGGTAGAGTGCAATAAAAAACTTAATCTCAGTGCCGATGAAACTTTGAAGACAGTCCAAAGCCTTTATGAAAAGAAGGTGACGACTTATCCCAGGGTCGATACCACCTATCTGCCGGATGATGTTTTCAAAAAGTGTGGAAATATTCTAAAATCATTGACTCAGTATAATGATCTTTTAAATCCACTCAGAGGCTCAAAACTGAAAAAGAGCAAGAAGGTATTCGACAATTCCAAAGTTACCGACCACCACGCCATTATTCCCACCGGTCAATCTTTACCCTCCAATCTTACGGAAAAGGAGTTGAAAGTGTTTGACATAATAGCCAGGAGATTCATTTCCGTTTTTTATCCTGACTTTTCATATTTGCAGACAATTGTTTCCGCACAGGTTGATTCGTTTAATTTCAAGGCTACGGGTCGTACAGTGACCGATCTCGGATGGAAAGCTGTATATACAGATGCTACGGATGAGGATGATTCAAATTCTACAAAGGAAGATGAATCGATCCTGCCTGAATTCCAAAAGGGAGAAACCGGACCTCATAAACCAAAGCTTGTAAAGAAAACCACCCAGCCTCCAAAGTTCTATACTGAGGGGACATTATTAAAAGCTATGGAGACGGCCGGGTCTTCGGTGGAGGATGAAGATTTAAGGGAAGCTCTTAAGGCTAATGGCATTGGCCGACCTTCCACACGTGCAGCCATAATTGAGATTCTTTATAAGAGGGGTTATATTGTCAAGGAAAGAAAGTCGATTAAAGCCACCCAGGCTGCCAAAGACCTAATGACTGTGATAAAGGAAGAACTTCTGAAAAGTGCAAAACTTACAGGTATATGGGAAGCAAAACTGCGTGGTATTGAAAAAGGGAACTATAGTCCGGAAGCATTCATCAATGAGATAAAACTAATGGTGAATGAGATAACCATGGCAGTGATAAAAGATGGGAGCCAACGACGTATCGTAACCACACAAGAAGAAAAAGGGAAAAAACCTCGAAAAAAATCTTAATGCCAGCCAACCAAGCATATAGTACTGATATTATAATACAGTATTCCATAGTAGGCCTTATAATTCTTGCCGCCTGCCTTTGGATAATGTGGAAGCTTTTAAAGAAACGAAAAGAAGGCATTTCATCCTGTTGCGGTTGCACACTCTCGGACACCTGCAATAAGAAGATTGTTAAAGAGAGGGTGGAAAGAATAAAAGAGGATAAGAGAGGATAAGAAAGAGGTATTGACACCACGGGAAGTAAAAAGGCGATAAGGATAATAAAGATAGAACATGGAAACACTCAAGGTTTATAATGATAAAATAGCCGATAACCAGGTAGAAAGAATAGTTGAAATACTGAAAGAAGGGGGAATAATAGTTATACCCACCGACACTCTTTATGGCATAGCCTGCGATGCCTTAAATCCGAAGGCGATTGAAAAAGTCTGCCGCTTGAAAGGAATAAATCCGGAGAAGACCAACCTTTCCATCCTTTGTAATGACATATCTATGGTATCGGATTATGCAAAATTCGATAACTATGCTTTCCGATTATTGAAAGATAATACACCGGGTCCCTTCACATTTTTGTTTAGAGCCGCATCTTCATTGCCCCGCGCATTTAAGGGACGAAAAATAGTAGGTATCAGGATTCCGGATAATGAAGTGGTGAGTGCAATAGTAGAGAAACTTGGAAATCCTTTGCTCTCTACCTCTATCACTTACCGAGATGAAGATTACGGAATGAATCCGGATTTGATAGAAGAGGAATATGAGAATACTGTAGATCTGATGGTGAAAGGAGAGGAGGGAAAACTGATACCTTCTGCCATTTTAGACTGTACCGGAAGTGAACCTGTAATAGTGAGGGAAGGTCCGGAAGAACTTGTAAGCAGATAGTAGATTTTTAAAACAGAGAGTAGGTACTGAAAGTTGATTTAGAGATTGGAATTTTATTAAAATTTACTATCTTTGCAATAGTTCCTCAAAATTTTAGACATGGTTATAATGCCAAGAGTTTGAGAGAACAATTAATTTACGCTAATAAGTTGAAAATTAAAGATATATCAAACTAAAAAATATTAACCAATGTCAAAGATTACAGTAGTAGGCGCAGGAAATGTAGGTGCCACAGCGGCTAATGTATTGGCTATACGAGAGATAGCCGACGAAGTGGTAATGATAGATATTAAAGAGGGAGTGTCTGAAGGCAAAGCCATGGATATGATGCAGACTGCAAACCTTTTAGACATGAATACACGCATCAAGGGTGTAACCAATGACTATGAGGCCACCAAAGACAGTGATGTTGTGATTATCACTTCAGGTATTCCAAGGAAACCGGGTATGACCCGTGAAGAACTTATCGGAGTAAATGCCGGTATTGTTAAAAGTGTTACTGAAAGTGTATTAAAACACAGCCCAAATGCAGTAATTATTTGTGTTTCCAATCCTATGGACACAATGACTTACTTGATTCATAAAGTTTCAGGTCTTCCTAAGAATCGTATAATCGGAATGGGAGGAGCCTTAGACAGCAGCCGTTTCAAATATTATATCAGCCAGGAACTGGATGCAAATCCCAATGAGGTTGAGGGAATGGTGATTGGTGGCCATGGTGACACTACCATGATTCCATTAAAAAGATTCGCTACATTGCGCGGTGTTCCGGTAAATGAATGTCTGAGCGAAGAAAAACTTGATAAGATTGTGGCTGATACAATGGTAGGCGGTGCCACTCTTACAAAACTTCTTGGCACTTCAGCCTGGTATGCACCCGGAGCTGCAGCAGCAGAAGTGGCCGAAGCTGTACTGCATGATCAGAACGCCATCATACCATGCTCAGCCATGCTGGAAGGTGAATATGGTGAAAAAGATATTTGTATAGGTGTGCCTTGTCTATTAGGTAAGGATGGGATAAAGAAAATCATCGAATTGCCTCTCAATGAAGAAGAGAAGGAACTCTTCCGCAAAAGTGCTGAGGCTGTGCGTAAGACCAATGATGCCTTGCCGAAATAAGAATCGAGGTAAAGACAAAACCTTTTTAGCCTACGAAATTTTCAGATAGGCAAAAACAGAGATACGGATTCATAATGAGTCCGTATCTTTTTTGCTTTATGCCGGATAATTTTTAATTTTGTAAATTCAAAGAATGGATAAAATTATCGATAAAGATAAAGCAAGAATCTTCCTTGGGATGCTAAAGAATAGCAACCGGGTAGTGCTGACATGTCATGTTCGTCCCGATGGAGATGCAATAGGGAGTACCCTTGGATTATGGCATCTTCTAAGAGTACTTGGCAAAGAGGCAACAGTGGTGGTGCCGGATAAAGCTCCTGTAAACTTATCGTTTCTTCCCGGTTATAAAGAGATTGCTGTTTTTACAAGTCATAAAGAGTTTTGCCAGAAGAGTGTGGATGAAAGCGACCTGATAATTTGTTGTGATTTCAATACACCTTCCAGACAAGATGCCCTTGCTCCGGTGATTCAAAATGCCAAGGTTCCAAAAGTTTTGATAGATCATCACATGGAGCCCGGGGATTTCGCCCAGCTTACATTTTCTTATCCCAAGATGTCGTCAACTTGTGAGTTGGTGTTCAGAATAATTGCGGCAATGGGTTTATATGACAAAGTAGATACACAATGTGCTACTTGTCTGCTCACAGGTATCATTACTGATACACGTAATTTTACGGTGAATGTCAATTATCCTGATATTTATGATATCCTTATGCGTCTGCTGGAAAAGGATGTGGACAAAACAAGGATTGTGAAGGAGACATTGAATACCCGGAGTCTCAATAGTCTTAGGCTCGAAGCTTATGCCATTTCACAGAAAATGGAAATCTTCTCTGAACATAAATGTGCGCTTATCACTCTGGATAAGGATGAATTAAAGAGATTTTCTTACGAAAAAGGAGATACGGAGGGTCTGGTAAACCGTCCTCTGGAAGTAAGAGGGATGATTTATTCCATATTTATGAGGGAAGATCCTGATTGTGTCAAAGTTTCCGGAAGAAGTTGTGAAAATTTTCCGGTATCGGAGATTTGTAAGCAATTATACGGAGGTGGTGGACATGTACAGGCAGCCGGTGCAGAGTTTCATGGAAGTCTGGAAGAATGTAGAAGAATTCTTGTAGACCACATGAAAGATTTCGATAAATTTTTGAAAAATTAATATCTGAAATTGAATCAATAAAATTTCCTTACAAATAACGTAATATATACTCGTATTAAGTTTTGAAGGGGAATCAAATATTGAAAAATAGGAAGGGTAGAATTTTGATGAAGATGAAAAATAGAAATATATTAGTTTTAACTTTAGGATTGCTGACACTAATTAATATAAGTTGCAGCAAGACACAGAGTTATTCTGAATTATTACGTGAGGAAGAGAAAGCCTGCAATTGGTACCTGGCGAGCAAGAATGTTATGCTTGAACTTCCGGAAGATGCCAGAGACTTAATCACCAGTGAGACCATTGGTGAGGATGGCTTGCCTTATGGTGAAGACGCACCCTTCTATAAGCTCGATGAAGAAGGATATGTGTATATGCAGGTAGTGGTAGCATCTTTCGAAGAGATGGTAGATGAGGGAGATTTGGTATACTTTCGTTTTCTACGTTCCAGTATCAAGGATATGTATGAGGGTCTGACACCCGTACAGATGGGTAATCAGGATTATCTCCCTAACGGCACGACAAGTTTTGTATATAAAAATACATTCCTTTCATCAAGTACCACATGGGGAACCGGTGTTCAGATGCCACTCAAATATGTAGGCTATAACTCTGAGGTTAATCTGGTTTTAAAGAGCTATTACGGATTTACCGATGAGCAGACTTACTGTGTTCCCTATATCATGAACATCAAATACTTTAAACCTGAATATTAATGGCTTTAATAAAATCGATTTCAGGCATCAGAGGCACAATCGGCGGAAAAGCCGGAGAGGGCCTTTCCGGAGTGGATATTGTAAAGTTCACAGCTGCATACGCTGAATTTATAAAAAGAAACAATCCCGCAGCAAAGAAAATAGTGGTGGGCAGGGATGCCAGACTGAGTGGAAAAATGGTTGAACATCTCGTATCAGGCACACTAATTTCAATGGGGCTTGATGTAATAAATATAGGATTGGCATCTACACCTACAACGGAAGTTGCAGTGACAGGTTCCGGTGCTGACGGAGGTATCATCATTACCGCCAGCCATAATCCAAAGCAGTGGAATGCATTGAAGTTATTGAACAGTAAAGGGGAGTTCCTGAGCGATAAGGAGGGGAAACAAATTATAAGCATTGCTGAAGCTGATGACTATTCTTTTGCTATAGTAGATTCTCTGGGACATGAGTATAAAGATGAAACATGGACCATGAGGCATATCGAAATGGTAAAAAATCTAAAACTTGTGGATTGCGAAGCCATTGAAAAAGCAGATTTCACAGTAGCCGTAGATGCTGTTAATTCTGTGGGGGGGGAAGTAATTCCTCTGCTCCTGAAAGTTTTGGGAGTAAAGAAAATAATAGAATTAAATTGTGAGGTAAACGGTAAATTTGCACACAATCCCGAACCCATACCGGCCAATCTCACTGACATTTCCCTTCTGATGAAGGATGGAGGAGCCGATGTTGGATTCGTAGTAGATCCTGACGTAGACCGTCTGGCCGTCGTGATGGAAAATGGCGAAATGTTTGTTGAGGAATATACTCTGGTAGCAGTGGCAGACTATATTCTGAGACATACACCAGGAGCCACAGTGAGTAACCTCAGCAGTTCAAGAGCATTGGCTGATATCTCTAAAAAATATGGGTGTTCTTATTCTGCTGCAGCAGTCGGCGAAGTGAATGTTGTAGATAAGATGAAATCTACAAATGCTGTGATAGGAGGAGAGGGCAACGGTGGAGTAATTTATCCGGAACTCCATTATGGTCGTGATGCTCTGGTAGGAGTGGCTCTTTTCCTCACACTTCTTGCCAAGGAGGGTAAGAAGGTAAGTGAACTTAAAAAGACTTATCCGGCCTATACTATTGTGAAGAATAAGGTGGAATTGACTCCCGATATCAATGTTGAAGCACTTCTGGATGAAGTGAAAGAAAAATTCAAGGATGAAAAAGTAACAGATATCGACGGAGTAAAAATAGATTTTGACGAAGGTTGGGTTCACCTGAGAAAATCAAACACCGAACCTATTATAAGGGTATATAGTGAAGCTGCTACACCGGAAAGAGCAGAAGAGCTTGCCTTATCTGTAATGAATATCATCACCGGTAAAAAATAAGCCTTTTAAAAAATAAAGAAAGGATAGGATTATTAATATATGCTGAAGAAATTTTTTCTCAACGCACTCTCTTCATTTATTGGCGCCTGGGTAGCTATCGTGCTGCTGGGGGCGGTCTGTGTAATGGTAATTGTAGGTATCGTGGCCAGATTGGGTTCTTCTCAGATGAATCCGGCCCAGGTGACTAAGGACAGTGTACTTACAATAGATCTACAGGGAGAAATTGACGAAATCCCTATGCCTGTTGATTTCGATTACTCCCGGCTTATTTCCGGTAATCTTGAAAAGAAACAGTCACTCACAGAGCTGACAAAAGCTATAAGTGCTGCAGCAGACAACAGGAACATAAAAGCCATATATCTGAAATGTAACTCTATTGTGGCATCCCCGGCAACCTTGAATGCATTAAGAAATGCCCTTCTTGACTTTAAGGAGAGCGGGAAGCAGATAATAGCCTATGGAGATATGCTGGCTATGGGCGACTATTATATTGCCACTGTAGCTGATAAATTATATTTAAACCCGGGAGGGGATGTAGGTTTGAAGGGTCTGGGAGGTATAACTCCGTTTTTCAAAGGACTTTTTGATAAGATAGGAATTCAATTTCAGGTTGTAAAGGTAGGTACCTATAAATCCGCTGTAGAACCCTATATTCATGAAGAGATGAGTGCTCCTGCGAGGGCTCAGCTCGACACCCTATATGGCAATATGTGGAATTTGATCTTAGAGGGTATCACCCAGCAGCGTAAGGGTCTCACACCTGAAAAGATTAATTCACTGATAAACAATGATTTTGTCTTCTTGAGAAAGGCTGATTTTGCATTAGCTAATGGTCTGGTAGACGGATTGCAATATGAACGCAGCATGGATAGCATAATTGCTGCCAGTATAGATAAAAAGAAAGATGACCTGAATTTTGTAAGTCCATCTTTATTAGTTTCTCAAGAAGATATGTTAGCCGGCTTGAATTCAAAAAACCAGATAGCGGTATTGTACGCATGTGGAGAGATTCAGGATGGTGGGGGAAATAATAGTATCAATTACGAAAGATATGTGCCCATAATCGTGGAACTGGCCGATGATGAAAATGTAAAGGGCATGGTCTTGAGAGTAAATTCGCCCGGAGGATCGGTATTTGGCAGCGAACAGATAGGTGAGGCACTTGATTATTTCCAAAGCAAAGGTAAAACCTTGGCAGTTTCTATGGGAGATTATGCGGCTTCCGGTGGTTACTGGATATCATGTGGAGCTAATAGAATTTTTGCCGATCCATTGACTATTACAGGGTCTATAGGTATCTTCGGACTTATCCCTAATGCCGAGGGCCTTTTAAAGAAACTTGGACTGAATATGGTGACGGTATCTACAAATCCCGGTGCAACATTTCCCTCGCTTGTGAAACCTTTGGACGGGCGCCAACTCGAAGGTATGCAGACAATGGTGGAGGAAGGTTACGACCAGTTTGTGGCACGAGTGTCAAAAGGACGTAAACTTTCAGAAGCTAAAGTGCGCAGGATTGGAGAGGGCCGCGTGTGGGATGCTGTGACTGCTATGAAAATAGGATTGGTAGATGAACTCGGAGGTCTACAGGATGCAATTGAATGGGTTGCTTCCGATCTTGATATTAAAAACTACGGTGTGGTGAATTTCCCTTCATATGAAACAAAAGTGTGGGATTTCTTACCCGAATTAATGAATATGCAAAGCAAAGAGAAATATCGTTTGTTATTATCTTCAGAGGTTTCTCCTTTATTCTTTGAAAGGATATTAAAGGTTATGGAAAGAAAACCTGTGCAAGCTTTGATGCCGGAAATGAAAGTAGGATTTTAATCATAAATAGAATAGAATTGCGAAGTACAAAGGATAAAATATTAGCAGCATTGCTCACTCCGGCCTCATGGCTATACGGAGCGGTGTCCGGTACTCGCAACTGGCTTTTCGATTCCAATTTCCTGAAATCGGTGGAATATGACATACCGATAATCGGGGTAGGAAATCTCACTGTGGGTGGTACCGGCAAGACGCCGCACGTGGAATATATAGTGAGCCATCTTTCATTGGAATATAAAGTGGCTGTACTAAGCCGGGGATATAAACGTAAGACAAAGGGATTTGTCCTTGCCAATGCCAAAAGTACTCCGGCCTCGATAGGGGATGAGCCATATCAGATTTATCAAAAATTCCATGGTCGGGTTATAGTCGCCACATGTGAGAGTAGAAGAAAGGGAATAGAAGAATTGTTAAAGTTATTTCCTGAGCTTCAGGTTATAGTGCTCGACGATTCCTTCCAGCATAGATGGGTGAAACCCAAAATTTCTATTTTACTTACCGATTATAGCCGTCCTTTCTACAAAGACAAGTTGCTGCCGTTAGGGCGACTTCGAGAAGCTCCGATACAAGTAAACAGGGCTGATATGGTTATCGTCACCAAATGTCCTGTAGACTTACAACCGATAGAATATAGGATAGCTTCCAAAGATCTGGACCTTATGAAGTTTCAGAAGCTGTTCTTTTCGCGTTATGATTATGGACATCTTCAACCTGTCTTTGCTGAAGATGCTCCTTATGATGTGGCTTTACATCAGCTAACGCGAAACGATAGTGTAATGATTCTTACAGGGATTGCACACCCAAGATATTTTGTGAGATATTTCCGGCAGTATCCCTTTAAGATAAAGGTAGACCATTATCCGGATCATCATGATTTCTCCAAAAGAGATATTCAGGATATCGAAAAGAAATTTCTGAAGATGAAAGGAGAACGCCGAATTATTGTCACAACTGAGAAAGATGCGGTAAGATTGATGCATAATCCATATTTTCCCAAGTCACTCAAACCATTTACGTTCTATCTCCCCATAAATGTAAGAATGGTGAAAGGAGTAGAAGATCATGACCTTATCGAAGAGATAAAAAATCAAATTGCAAAGAACGGCAGTTGAAAGATTCAAGAGATAGTAAGAGATCAATTTTTGAAAAAACTTGAAACTAAGATAAAATCTGTACTATGGAAAAAACATATTTAGAGAAGATAGAAGAGGCTTCTAAATTTCTTAAGGAAAAAATTAATGAAATACCGGAAACAGCCATAATTTTAGGTACCGGTCTGGGAGATCTGATCAATTATATAGAAGATAGTAAGGCAATAGATTATAAGGAAATACCTTATTTCCCGGTATCTACCGTAGAAGGACACAGCGGCCGACTAATTTTCGGAGTTCTCGGGGGTAAAAAAGTGATGGCAATGCAAGGTCGTTTCCATTATTATGAAGGATATGACATGAAGGAAGTGACCTTCCCGGTGCGTGTGATGCAAAAATTAGGAATAAAGAGGTTGTTCGTAAGCAATGCTGCCGGTGGAATGAATAAGGAATTTAAAGTTGGTGATGTGATGGTAATCACTGATCATATCAATCTTTTCCCGGAAAATCCTTTGAGAGGGAAAAATTTTGAAGAACTCGGACCACGCTTTCCGGCAATGACAGAGGCCTATAGCCATAAGATGATAAATTTGGCAGATGCAATCGCAGCAGACAAAGGGATGAGGCTCATGCACGGAGTATATGTAGGGACTCCCGGTCCTACTTTTGAAACACCGGCAGAATACGAATATTTCCGGATTATAGGAGGTGATGCAGTAGGTATGTCGACCGTTCCGGAAGTTATTGTGGCCAATCATGCCGGAATGGAGGTTTTTGGAGTGTCGGTAATAACAGACCTTGGTGGCAAGGATATTAAAGAAGTTCCAACACATGAAGAGGTTCAGAAGGCTGCATTAAAAGCCCAACCCAATATGACCTCATTGATCACAGCCATGTTGGCATCCCTCTAAGAGTCCTTATTAGAATTTAAAGTAATGGGAAATAACGAAACAGAAATAAGTGACCTTGGTGAATTCGGTTTGATCGACCGACTCACTAAGGATTTCGCTATCAGCAATACTGAAACAAAACTTGGTATAGGTGATGATGCTGCCATTCTTTCTTTTGGCGAAAAGGATGTAGTGGTGACTACAGATTTGCTTCTCGAAGGGATTCATTTTGACTTACGATATGTCCCCCTGCAACACCTGGGTTATAAGGCAGCCATAGTGAATTTCAGCGATGTCTATGCCATGAACGCCACTCCCCGTCAGTTAACGGTGAGTATAGGTGTGTCGAGCCGATTCACAGTGGAACATATCGAGATGCTTTACGCCGGTATACGCAAAGCTTGTGAAAATTATGGAGTAGACCTGGTGGGAGGTGACACAAGTGCATCGGTCACCGGCCTTGTTATAAGTATAACCTGTATCGGTGATGTAGCGCGCGGAGAAGAGGTGAAGCGTTCCGGTGCCAAACCCACAGATATTATCTGTGTGAGTGGTGATTTAGGCGCAGCCTTCATGGGATTGCAGTTGCTGGAGAGAGAAAATCAGGTTGCAGCCCAACAGAAAGATAAAGATTTCCAGCCTGATTTTTCAGGAAAGGAATATATATTGGAGCGGCAATTAAAGCCTGAGGCAAGAAGAGATATAGTAGAAACGCTGAGGAAAGAGGGAATTCGCCCAACATCTATGATTGATGTAAGCGATGGTCTGTCGTCGGAACTTTTGCATATCTGTAAGGCAAGCGATGTTGGTTGCAGAGTGTATGAAGACAAACTTCCCATAGATTATCAAACTGCATTGATGGCCGAGGAATTCAATATGAACCTGGTGACAGCTGCCATGAACGGAGGTGAGGACTATGAATTGCTCTTTACCGTGCCATTGACCGATCATGAAAAGATAGAGAAACTATCCGGAGTGAAGATGATCGGATATGTAACCGATAAAAATCTCGGTGCAGCTTTGGTGACCCGTGACGGTGCTGAAATACCTATTAAGGCTCAAGGCTGGAATGCCTTTAATAAGGTTTAATTTCAAGAAAGATAATTTAACAAAAGCAGATAGATATTATAGCCAAATAATATCTATTTTTGCATTCCGACAAATATTTTCCAGTAAATAATAAAGAAGACAATACAAATAAAACATGAGTGAAACGATCAATATCAGGGAATTAAACGACCTGATAGCCTCTAAGGCAAGTTTTGTAAGCATGATACGCAGCGGTATGGACCGTCGTATTATAGGTCAGAAACATCTTGTGGATTCTTTGCTTATAGCCCTGCTTTGTAATGGCCATGTATTGCTTGAAGGAGTGCCCGGTTTGGCCAAAACTTTAGCAATCAAGACCCTTGCTTCACTTGTAGATGCAAAATACAGCAGGATTCAGTTTACTCCCGACCTTCTTCCAGCTGATGTGATCGGTACTTTAATCTACAGTGTGAAGAATGAAAGTTTTGAAGTGAAGAAGGGACCGATTTTTGCAAATTTTGTATTAGCGGATGAAATCAACCGAGCTCCTGCAAAAGTGCAGAGTGCGTTGCTGGAAGCCATGCAGGAACGCCAGGTCACTATAGGTGAAGAGACCTTTAAGCTTGATAATCCTTTCCTCGTGATGGCCACCCAGAATCCAATAGAACAGGAGGGTACTTATCCTCTTCCCGAAGCCCAGACGGATCGTTTCTTACTGAAAGTGGTAATAGGATACCCAAATAAAGAAGAAGAAAAATCTATCATACGCCAGAATATCACTTCTACTGCTACCCCCATTACTGCTGTGATTAAGCCTCATGAGATTGTAGAAGTTCAGAAGATAGTAGAAAAAATATATATCGACGAAAAGATAGAAAATTATATCGTAGATATAGTATTTGCCACTCGAGAGCCGTCAAAATATGGCCTGGCAGATCTGGCCAGCATTATATCTTATGGTGCATCACCTCGTGCTTCTATAAGTCTGGCTCTCGCATCACGAGCATATGCATTCTTACAGGGACGTGGATATGTGATTCCGGAAGATGTGAGAGCTGTATGCCATGATGTGATGAGACATCGTATAGGGCTATCTTATGAAGCAGAAGCCAACAATATCAATGCGGATGAAGTCATCACAGCTATATTAGATAAAGTGGCTGTGCCTTGATCACCGGAATGATAACAACTTAATATTCCAAAGTATATTACAAAAATTCTTGAATGAACGCCAAGGAACTTCTGGAGAAAGTCAGAAAGATTGAGATAAAGACCAGAGGCTTGAGCCAGAATATCTTCGCGGGGGAATATCACACAGCCTTTAAGGGGAGGGGAGTGATTTTTTCCGAAGTAAGGGAATACCAGCCCGGAGATGATATAAGAGACATAGACTGGAATGTGACAGCACGTCACAACCGGCCTTATGTGAAAGTGTATGAAGAGGAACGAGAACTCACCATGATGCTGCTTATAGATGTGAGCGGCAGTAGCGATTTTGGTGCTGTGGGAGAGAGTAAGAAAGAAAGGATAGCTGAGATAGCGGCTACCTTGGCTTTCTCTTCAATACAAAATAATGATAAGGTAGGAGTGATTTTCTTTAGCGATCATATCGAGAAATTCATTCCTCCCAAAAAAGGTCGGAAACACATTCTCATAATTATCCGTGAAATAATTGATCTTGTGCCGACAAGTAAAGGTACAGATATTGATGTGGCATTAAAATTCATGACTAATGCCATCAAGAAAAGATGCAGTGCATTTTTGTTAAGCGACTTTATCGACAATCATGATTATTTCTCAAGCATGTCGATAGCCAATCGCAAACATGATCTGGCTGCTATTCAAGTATACGACCGTAGGGATGCTTCTATGCCTAATGTAGGATTAGTCAAGGTCAGGGATATGGAGAGTGGCATCGACCGATGGATAGACACATCCTCTCCGAGAGTGAGAAGAGCCTTCGATAAGGCATGGTACGAACGTCAGCAAAAGATAGCTTCTGTTACGGCAAGATGTGGAGTGGATATGGTTTCTGTCACTACTGATGAGGACTATGTGAAGTCGTTGCTCGCTTTGTTTCACAATCGTGCAGCAAGACGTTGAAAATGAATAAGATGAAAAGGAGAAAAAACCTGCTTTTTTTGATTGCCATATTGCTTCTGGGCTCTTTTAAGAGTTTCGGAGCTAATTTATCGATGTCAGCACGGCTTGACTCAGTTAATCTGCTTATGGGAAACGTCACTACACTTCACCTGGAAGTGGTAGAAGATAAAGGCACCAATGGCAGGCTCTCGATTTTTCAAGAGATAGATAGAGCCAGAGGTTATGCCACAGTATGTGGTGACAGTGTGGAATTACGCACAAATTATTCTGTGGATACTACGGAATTGGGCTCCGGTAAAATCCAGCTCAATTATGCCATACCAATGCAGTCCTTTGATTCCGGAACCTATACACTGCCTAAATTTATTTATTTAGCCGGGAAGGATTCAGCGGTATCCAACTCTCTGACATTCAACGTATATCCGGTAAATGTGACTGCCGAAGATCCGATAGCAGGTTTTGCCAATGTAGTAGAACCTGACGGAAAAAGATTTTATGACTGGATTCCTGATTGGCTTCTTGATTTTTGGTGGTTATGGCTTATAATTTTCCTTGCAGTGTGCGTATTCCTCTATGGAACAAAGAACTTCAAGAAAAAGGTTATTCCATTTATTGCACCAAAAGAACTTCCCAAACCCTGGGATGTCGCTTTGGGTTCTCTTCAGCGCCTTAAGAATAGAAAACTTTGGGAACAAGGACTCGAAAAAGATTATTTCACTGAACTTACTGATATCCTTAGGGTGTATCTCTTTGAGAGGTTTGGCATCAATGCCATGGAAATGACATCAAGGCAGATAATGGATAAAATTTATGAAAGCGACCTCAGAGATAAGCGCGATTATGTAAAACAGATTCTTAACGTGGCCGATTTCGTTAAATTTGCCAAAGTACGTCCGTTGCCTGCAGACAGTATCGCGGCTTACGATAATGCTGTAAAATTTGTGGAAGAAACAATCCCGGTTCAAAACCCTCAGGATAATGAAACAGAGAAGAGGGAAGGAGGTGATGCCTGATGAAACATCCCGGTCTGTTATTCCTGTTTCTTCTTTATGTGCCACTTATAGCATGGTACATCTGGAAATATAAAAATGCCAATCCTTCTTTGGGTATTTCTACAGTATCTCCTGTAGTCAAAATACCGAGATCATGGAAGGAATTGCTGATCCATTTTTGTTTTGTTCTCCAATTGGTTGCAATCGGAGGTCTGATAGTGGCTTTAGCCCGACCTCAGACTCATGACGCATTCAATAAATCGAGAATTAGCGGCACAGATATAGTACTTGCGCTCGACATCTCAGGCAGTATGAATGCCAAGGATTTTTCTCCTTCAAGGTTCGCTGCCGCTAAAGATGTGGCATCGAAGTTTGTCAACCATCGAGAGCATGACAATATGGGCCTTGTGGTATTTGCCGGAGAGAGTCTGAGTCTGATGCCTCTGACCAACGACCGAAGTGCCCTTATAAATGCCATAGACAATATTAAGATGGGTGACCTGACCGACGGAACAGCCATCGGCGACGGTCTTGTGAGCGCAATCAACCGCATCATTTCAGGAAAAGCAAAGTCAAAGAGTATCATCTTGCTTACGGATGGTACCAACAATGCAGGTGATGTGCCTCCCGCTACGGCCGCTCAGATAGCCCGCCAGAAAGGGGTAAGAGTATACACCATTGGAGTGGGTACCAACGGCTCGATAAATATACCTGATCCCTATGGTTTTTCTTCCACTACAATTGAGACGAAAATTGACGAGGAATCCTTGAGAGAAATAGCGGAGACTACAAATGGCAAATATTTCAGGGCTAAAGATGAAAAAGTGCTTAGAAAGGTATTTGATGAAATAGATTCTCTCGAAAAGAGTGTGCTTGATGTAGATAAATACACTTATACAGAAGAGAATTTTGAACCGTGGATACTTTTATCTTTATGTGCATTGGGTCTGTATCTTTTACTCCGATACACATTGTTAAGGCGCATACCATGATAAAAACATGGAATAAGATTTTATTTTAAAAGAAAACTAAAAAACTACGATAGATGTTCAGTTTCGCCCATCCCGGACTCTTGTTCCTGCTATTGCTGATTCCATTTTTCGTAATATTATACGCTTGGGCAAGATATGCACGTCATAAGAAATTAAAAAAGTTCGGGCAGATTTCCAGCCTTATGCCCCTTATGCCGGATGTCTCTCCCTTTAAGCCTCCTTTGAAGCTTTCAATAGAGATGGCAGCGCTGTTCCTTATAATCTTTTGCTTAGCCCGACCATGGGGAGGAGTAAAAGATGAGAAAACAGTAAAAGAAGGTATAGAGGTGATAATAGCCGTGGATGCGAGTAATTCAATGAACGCATCTTCTACCTCCGATGAGAAGGGAAGCGACAGGATGCGTACTGCAAAGCTTATGTTGGAAAGACTCATCAATCGTCTGGACAATGACCGGGTTGGCCTTATAGTGTATGCAGGAGATGCCTATACTTTAATCCCTGTTACTAACGACTATGTTTCGGCCAAGATGTTTCTTAATTCAATAGACCCGTCTCAGATTGACAATCAAGGGACAGATATATCTTCAGCTATAAGTATGGCTACTTCTTCCTTCAGTGAAGATAAAAACATAGGTAAAGCTATAATCCTCATCACTGATGCAGATGAACTGGAAGATGAAGAAGGAGTACTGTCGGCTGCTAAGAAAGCGTCGAATGACGGAATACAAATAGATGTAGTGGGATTGGGAAGCAGTGTAGCCGTTCCTATTCCACTGAAGAATGGCGGCTATATGATAGACCCTTTGACCGGAGAAAGGGCAATGACTGCACTTAATGAAGATTTGGCTGCCTCCATAGCACAGGCCGGAAATGGTATTTACGTGAATGCATCAAATCGAGAGGCTCTGAATGAACTTGACAAACAGCTGGAGACATTGAAGAAAGCATCACTTGAATCTAATATTTCAGCTGTACACGATGAACTCTTCCCTTTGTTTGCCATCTTTGCCCTCGCATTGTTAATATTGGATATTTTTATCCTCGACAGGAAGATCGGATGGCTCGATAAGATTACATTTTTCAAGAAAGAGACAGCATGAAAGAGTTGAAAAAAATATCTTTTTTTATCATAATCTCTCTGTTATTCCCCTTTTGTGCTGAACTGAAAGCAGCGGAAACAGACAATACACCGTTTTCTACCAAGAAGGAAAGGAACCATATCACAAAGGGTAATAAACTCTATGAAGAGGGTAAATACAAGGATGCTGTTAAAGAGTATCAGCTGGCATTAGATGAGAATTCCTCTTCGGTTGCCGGCAGATATAATCTCGGATTGGCAGAAATCAGAATTGGAAGCAATCCTAATGATACCACTGAGGCTGCAAAAAGAATGTTGGCATCAGGTGTCAAGAATATGGAACAGGTGGCAAACCTTGGAGGCCGAAGACCTGACCTTGCTTCAAAGGCAAATTACAATCTTGGAAACGTGGCTTTTAATTCTCAGGATTACAGCAAAGCCTTAGGTTACTATAAGGATGCTTTAAGACTTAATCCGGAGGATGACGATGCAAGGAGAAACCTGAGAATAACCCAACTGAAGATACAAGACCAACAGCAGGATCAAAATCAAGATCAGCAACAGGAAAATCAGGAACAGGAGGATCAGCAGGATCAACAGGAACAGAATCAGGACCAACAAGATCAAAACCAGGACCAGCAGGATCAGAACCAGAATGAGCAACCCCAGAATAATATAAATCAACAGACGGCAGAACAAATATTAAATGCGATAGAAAATAAAGAGAATCAGACCAGAGCCAAGGTAGCCGGGCAGAATGCTGAAAAGAGTAGACAGAGAAACAGGAACAGGCGAAACTGGTAAGATAGATGCATAGATAAAAAGAAGAATCTATGAAGTCAGGAAAGATATCTTTCATAGTCATAATATTGATTTCAATATTCAGTGTCATTGACTCCTATGGGCAGTCAGTGACACTTTCAGTGTCACCCACCCGAGGAAAACGCGAGATAGCAGTGGGAGATCTGTTTTACATTATAATGGAGATAAAGGATGTGAATGGTACTCCTGAAAAGCCATCGGATGTGCCGGGAGCAAAAGTGGTTTATTTTGACCGCACCGGACAATGGTCCAGTTTCTCCAGTGTGAATGGAAAGACTACACAAAGTGTGAGCTATACTTATACAGTGACTCTTCGGGCACAGAAAGAAGGAAAATTTTCATATGGACCAATCACTGTAGGTGGAGTGAAAAGTAACACAATAGCTTATGCTATCGGCGCTCCTATGCCGGAGCAAAATTCACCGGCTCAACAGCAAGGTAACGCTCAGGGAAATTCCGACCCTGATAAACCTGAGTATATAGGAAAAGGTGATGGCAACCTCTTTATGAGAGCAGAAGTATCGCAGACTTCCGCATATGTTCAGCAAGCTATTTTATACACAGTAAAACTCTATTCTACCTACGATGCCATAAAATTTATAGGAGCCACTGCTTCTCCTAAGTTTGACGGATTTGTGGTGGAAGAGTCGAAAGATATCTCCACTTCTTTGGAATACGAAACGTATCAGGGCAAAACTTATGCCACAGCCATAATAGCAAGATATATAATTTTCCCACAACATGAGGGTACCTTGACAGTGAAAGGTAACACCTATACAGTCAGTGTAGATCAAAGAGAATATTATCGCGACCCATTCTATGGAAATCTTTCGGTATCAAAACCATTGCAACTTAATGTTACCCCTAATGAACTGACTGTGAATGTAAAAAGTCTGCCGAAACCCATACCAAGCGATTTTTCAGGTGGTGTGGGAAATTTCAAAATCACGTCCTCTCTTCCGGCACAAAAATTTGTCACGAATCAGGTAGCCTCTATAGTTTACACCGTAGAAGGTTCCGGCAACATTAAGTATATCAACCTTCCTGATTTGCAGAAACTTTTCCCTTCGGAATTGGAAGTTTATACACCCACTTCAGAAGCCAATGTGAATGTAGGCAGGACTGATGTGTCGGGGAAAATAAAATTTGATTATTCTTTCATGCCTTTGGAGTGGGGTAATTATAGGTTGCCTGACGTAAAACTGGTATATTTTAACCCGGCAACCAATAAGTATGAAACATCGGTAACTTCAGGTTATCAGATAGCAGTAGAGAAGGGAAGTGGTTCGGAAAAATCTCAGATCAAGACTTCGGCGGCCTTTGACTCGCGCCTTTTATCGGTAGTGAATAATCTGACACCTGAACATCGTCCTTATGTCTATGGATTTTTCTACTGGTTATTTTATATAATACCGATCGGAGGGACTATCATAGCGTATGTATGGTATAAATCTTATCTTGCAGCCAATTCAGATATCCTTGCGGTAAGAAGCCGAAAGGCTAACCGTATGGCCCGTCGACGTCTGAGACGAGCTTATGAATATATGAAGGCCAACGACCGAAATAGTTTCTATGATGAAATCCTGATATCTTTATGGGGCTATCTGAGTGATAAACTCAGTATTCCTACCTCCGAACTAAGCAGAGAAAATATAAGCGGAAAATTAGCGATGAGAGATATTACTGATGAGGAAATCCAAAGCCTTATAACCCTCATGGATGATGTGGAGTTTGAGAAATATGCTCCTTCATCGGCTGCCTCTGATATGAATACAATCTATGATAGAACTATCTCCATGATGAATACACTGGAGGATGCATTTAAAGCGAAAAAAAATGAAGAGATTTAAACGTATCATACTATCTTTGGTTACTTTCCTTACTGTACTGACAGCGAATGCACTTCCCCAGGTAAGTGAGGCTGATTCCGCCTATAATGCCGGTAATTATGGAGTGGCCATTAATCTTTATCAGCAAGTGATGGAAGAATATGGTACCTCAGCCGCTCTGTTATTCAATTTGGGGAATGCCTATCTTCAGGATGGTGATTTTGGCCAAGCCATGTTGTGCTATCAGAAGGCAAAGAAATTAGATCCTTCCAATAAAAGAATCAATACCAATCTCAAATATCTTACAGGCAAAATAGAGGATTCCAATAAAGCTGAGCAACGTGGAAAAAGAAAAAAAGTGAATGAAGATACTTTAAATTTTTTTCAGACAGTGCATAAGTCAGTTGCTCAAGACACTTCATCTAATACGTGGGCCGGTTGGGCGGCGGCTTGTTTCCTTCTGTTTGCGGGATGTGCAAATTTATACCTTTTTACTTCCAACGTATTGCTCCGGAAAGTTGGTTTCTTTGGAGGATTCATACTCTTAGGCTGGAGCATGATATGTCTTGTCTGTGCTTATATGGGGGCAGCCGAGACACGCAATCATGACTATGGAGTGGTTATGGCATTCAAGGCCCCGCTGCAGACGGAACCCACGTTAAATAATGAGAGTGAACAGAATGAAGGAGTGCTCACACGTGGTACAAAAATTAGAATTATTTCAGAAGAGACAGATGCCGAAGGTGTGGTAACCTGGTATAAAGTGCGCCTTAACTCGGATTATATCGGATGGCTTGAAGCCAAGGATGTGGAAATAATCTGATAAGAATAGGGAGAGAGTAATATGTTTTATAACACATTAAGATAAGACGTTTTTTCTTTGTATAGGGAGAAATAATTCTTAAATTAGCAAACGAAATAACACAATAACATAAAAGTGAGTCTCAACCGGGATCACAATATTATCCGGAATTCCGGACCCGATTAGAGAACATGTAAAAAATAAAAACTTGAAATATATGAGCAAAACAATCACATTCAATGAGCTTCGCAGACTTAAAGACAGTCTCCCCGATGGAGCAACCCATCGAATAGCTGACGAACTGAACCTGACTGTACAGACTGTACGCAACTATTTCGGTGGTGTTAACTATCAGTTTGGAAAGAATGTGGGTATGCATATCGAACCGGGACCTGATGGAGGTATTGTAGTACTTGACGATACCACTATTTATGATATGGCTGTGAAAATCCTTGAAGAACAAAACAAGGAGGATTAAACCCACTAATCCGGACTTATATACAAAGGAAGGAACTTAACCCAACCAATAAAAAACTGATTCAATAAAAAAGGCGTCTCGGCTTTCCGGGACGCCATTGTGTGATTATGGATGATAAATTTATAACTCTTGCCATTCATACCCTCGAACATGCAATGGCCCTTAAGAAAATTCTTGAGGCACACGGTATTGAAGTGAAGTTACAGAAATATCTTGCATCAGGAGCGCCTGTAGCGGTGGGTGTAAGAGTAATGATACCTGAGAAAGACCTTCCATTGGCTCTCAAAGTCACCGAAAGTATGGAACACCTTAGTTCCTTAAGTCCCGGTAATATACTTAACGGGAAAAAGGGCGATCTACTTATTCCGGTAGACTTCAACGATTACTGCATGTGTGCCTGTAAAGCAGGTTTTGATATTGCCGCACTCCTTCAGCTGCAGCCCGTGATACTTCATGCTTATCCTACACCGGTGTTCAGTCCCTCTTTTTCTTTGGATGAGGCCTCTAACATGGGAATTGACAATTCTTTGGAAGAGGAATACAATGAGGTGGAACTCAGCCGTGATCTGCAAAAGCAGGGCCGAAAGAAAATGAAAGAACTGATATCGAAAATTCATGAAGAACAGAAAAACGGCACGATGCCTGATATCAAATTCAAAGCTTTGATGGAAGACGGAGTTGCAGAAGATGTAATAAAAGAGTATTGCAGGCTTTCACCACCCACTCTGGTAGTGATGGTGACAAGAGGAAAGGAAAAGAAGGGAGAACAATTGATTGGCAGTGTGACAGCTGAAGTGCTTGACGATTGTAAGGTACCGGTGCTTTCAATACCCGATAATTGTAATTTCACTCTCATACAAAATTTAAAGGAAGTGATCTATCTCTGTAATATGGATCAACATGACCTTATTTGTGTGGATACTTTCATGAGAATGTTTGAATATCCGGAAGTTACAATTACTCTAATTCCGGTAAGTGACAAATCTGATAAAAATTTACAGAGCAAACTAATAAACCTAAGGGATTACTTCACTAAAACCTATCCTACGGCGCATTTTATAACTGCGGTGCTTCCTCCAAAGACCTTTATGGCCGATTTCAACAATTATGAATCACAAAGAGGTACAGAGCTAATTGTAGTTCCAAACCGGAGGAAAAATGCTTTCATGAGGTTGTTTAATCCGGGAATTGCCCACCGACTCCTTTTTGAAAGAGATCTACCATTGCTTGCACTTCCTATTTAACATTTAAATGATTACAAGCAAAAGTATCCAAAGTCAAGAAGTAGGGACGTACGGCGCGTATGTCCTCTTGAATGTGGTGTGTTTTACTCATTTTTTCCGGACGCACGAGCCGTGTGTCCCTACATTTGAGGGGTATATTCAACAGGGAAATTGGGTATTTTTGTGGATAATCATAAATTATTATTAATAATTTCATAAATAAATTCTTAAATAAGTAGGGGAAATCGAAAAGGGGAAACAAATGATATATCCTAAGGATTTTGAAAATAAAATAGGGTTTACCATGATCCGTCATTATTTGATGGAAAAATGTGAAACCCAGATGGGTGCTGAACTTGTAAATAAAATGTCGTTCAGTGCAGACCGAAAATATCTTCTTAAGGAACTTGGAAAAGTAGACGAACTGCGGAAAATCATTTCCAGTGGCGAATCTTTGCCTCAATTCAGTTATTATGATGTGGCTGGCTGGCTTGCAGAAACAAGATCACCCGGTTCTTTTTTAAGCAGTGAGCAATTATATAAGACGTTGCTTACCTTTGCCACAATGGCTTCTCTCCATGATTATTTCAGTTATGATGATTCACGCTGTAAAAATCTGTGTGCTTATTTCAGAGAAATCCCCTTATTCCCTGAATTGGAGAGGGAGATAGCCCGATGTATAGACAAGGAGGGAAATGTGAAAGATTCCGCTTCCCCGGAACTTTATGAAATAAGGCGTTCTATCGAATCATTATCACGCTCCATGCATAAGATAATGAGAAGAGTTCTCGACTCTTCTATCAGTCAGGGTGTGATAGAGAAAGATACCACTCCGGTGTTGAGGGAAGGCAGAATGGTGATACCTGTAGCAGCATCGCATAAACGACAGATTACAGGTATCGTTCATGATACAAGTGCTACGGGAAAAACAGTTTTTATAGAACCATCAGAAGTGGTGGAAGCAGGCAACCGACTTCGAGAACTTCAAAAAGAGGAAGAAGCTGAAATTATAGCGATTCTAACTGCTCTTACAGATATCCTGAGGGCCGAATATGAAAATATTAAGCAAGGTTGCGCTTTATTGTCTTCCTATGATTTTATCAAGGCTAAGGCTCTTTTTGCAATAGAGACAGGAGGAGAAATGCCATTCATTGAGGTTAAACCGGAATTAGACTGGTACCATGCCGTACATCCCGGATTATTATTAGCCTTAAGACAACAAGGCCGTGAAGTGGTGGCCATGAACCTTAGATTGAATGAGGAAAATAGAATACTCATAATATCGGGTCCGAATGCGGGAGGCAAGTCAGTAGCCTTGAAAACAGTAGGGGCTGTTCAATATATGATGCAATGTGGGGTTCTTCCCACTTTGTACTCTAATTCACATATGGGATTGTTTACTAATATCTTTATAGATATAGGTGATGAGCAATCAATGGAGAATGATCTGAGCACATATTCGTCACACTTGGCAAATATGAAGTTTTTCCTTCAAAATGCCAACCCCCAAACTTTGGTGCTGGCTGATGAAATGGGCTCCGGTACAGAACCGCAAATAGGAGCTGCCTTGGCTCAATCTATATTGGCAAGATTAGGAGCAAGCGGTTGTTATGGAGTTATCACTACACATTATCAGAACCTAAAAATATTTGCTGAAAATGAAGAGGGTTTTGTAAATGGAGCTATGCTATACGACCGTCAACATCTTCGGCCCACTTTTATTCTTTCAGTGGGAGAACCGGGAAGTTCCTTTGCTCTGGAAATAGCAAGAAATATTGGGTTACCTCTTGAAGTGATACAATCAGCTAAGGATATTGTAGGAAGTGAATATGTGGATTCTGAACGTTTCATTCTGGATATCCAAAGAGACAAAAGGTATTGGAAAAACAAAAGACTTGAGATTAAAGAAAAGGAGAACCGATTGAACAAGCTTCTTGAAGATTATGAAGCAAAAGCAGATGAGTTAAAAAATCAACGCACCACAATTCTGAAGGAGGCCAGACAGGAAGCTCGCGAAATACTTAAGGGTGCCAACACTCAGATTGAAAGGTCGATTCATGAAATAAGGAAATCTCAGGCTGAAAAAGAAAAGTCTAAAGCGGTAAGAAGGGAATTAGAGGATTACAAAAGGTCTCTTGAAAATGAAATCATTTCAGAAGATGTACCGGATGCTTTAAAGCCTCTCAAACATACAAGTCGTAAAAAAAAGAGGGAAGGGAAAGAAAAAGATGCAGAAGCCAAACCCACAGGAACTCTAAGTGTAGGAGATTACGTGACAATTGAAAATGGGGGAGTAGTAGGTACTATTATGGCTATACAGGGCCAGAAGGCGGAAGTGGCTTTTGGAAATCTCCGTACAAAAATAGACCTGTCAAAATTACGTAGTAGTTTAAAAAAGCCGCAGTCACCTAAGAGCGGAACGTCTCTTTCTTCCCAAAATACTGCAGAGGAAGTGAGCCGGGAACGTCAACTCAAATTCAAAAATGAAATAGACGTGAGAGGGTTCCGTGCCGATGAAGCATTGCAGGCAATTACTTATTTTCTGGATGATGCACTACAATTCAATGCCCGAAGAGTAAGAATACTTCACGGTACCGGACATGGCATACTGCGGACTCTAATACGTCAGCAACTTAAATCGAATCCAAACGTGCAGAATTTTGCCGATGAAGATGTGAGATTTGGTGGTGCCGGTATAACTGTAGTAGATCTTGCCTAAGAATGGTCATTCTCAGAAACTGCTACTTAAAGATTTAGCTTGAAAACTATGAAAAAAGAAGGCCCCGAGGAGTAATCTCGAGGCCTTGAACTTTTTTATTAAGAGATTATTTTGTGTTACCTGTTTGTGGCTCTATACCTATATTATTGAAAATAAATGTATAGAGGTCGGTGTATTCATCTATCTGTTTAGAGATTGGTTTTCCACCTCCATGGCCTGCTTTAGAGTCAATACGGATAAGTTTAGGTGCATCACCGGTATCTGAAGCCTGGAGCTGCGCTGCATATTTAAATGAGTGAGCAGGAACCACGCGGTCATCATGATCAGCAGTGGTAATTAGAATAGCCGGGTAAACAGTGCCGTCGTTCTTGATATTGTGAAGGGGAGAATAAGAATAAAGATAATCTGCCATTTCACGAGAATCATCGCTTCTGCCATAATCTGAAGCCCAGTTCCAGCCAATAGTAAACAAATGATATCTCATCATATCCATTACTCCTACGCGAGGTATAGCTACCTTAAAGAGATCAGGACGCATGTTGACGGTCGCACCTACCAGGAGACCTCCATTACTTCCACCCTCAATAGTCAGGTAGTCGGGAGATGTATATTGATTGCTGATAAGATACTCGGCTGCTGCTATGAAATCTTCAAACACATGTTTCTTATTCATCTTAGTTCCGGCCTGATGCCATTCCTCACCATATTCAGAACCTCCTCTTAAATTAGCTTGGGCGTAAATACCTCCATTTTCAAGCCATAAAAGCCTGTTTGCTGAGAAGCCTGGGGTGAGAGAGATGTTAAAACCACCGTAACCGTAGAGATATACAGGATTTTGCCCATTCTTATCCAAACCCTTTTTATATGTGAGAAACATCGGAATCATTGTACCATCGGCTGAAGGATAGAATACTTGTTCAGTGACATAATCCTCCGGATTCAGACCTCCCACCTCAGTTTGGTGAATGAGTTTGCTTTCACCAGACTTCATGTCGAGAGAATAAATGGATGAGGGTGAAGTAAATGAAGTGAAACCATAATAAACTTCATCAGAGTCCTTGTCAGCCGAAACGGAAATAGAACCGAATGTAGGTAGAGTTATTTCCCTGATTAACAAGCCGTCGGGATCATATTCATAAAGTTTATCGGCTGCATCTTTTTCCACTTGTACAAGCATACGGCCTGCTGCCGGATATACTCCTTTTATTACAGTAGGACCTTCCGGAATTATTTCTTTCCAAGAATCTTTTCCGGGGTTGTTAAGGTCTATCTCTACCACACGATTGTTGGGCGCCTTATAATTGGTAAGAGCCTTTGCCTTTGTGCCGTTAACGTCGAATATACTGATGTCATAATCCTGGCTGGGTTCGATTATCACCCAGTCACCTCCGGTTTTCAGATTCTTGAACATTACCGAACTTCCATTGCCTTCACCGCTGGCATATACGAAGAGATAGTCTTCTGATTCCGGCACCATTGCAGAATGAAAATGCAACGGATGTTCTTTATCTTCGTAGATCAGTTTATCTTCACTTTGAGGAGTTCCGATTTTGTGATAATATATCTGATGATTCTCATTGGCGTTGGAAAATTCTTTTCCTGCTTCAGGACGAGGGTAGGAACTATAATAGAATCCGTTGCCCTGCCATTGGGCGCCGGAAAATTTTGCCCACTCTATATGATCAGGCAGAAGTTGGCCAGTTTCTGTATCGAGCACAAAAATTTCGTTCCAGTCAGAACCGCTTCTGGAAATAGCATAAGCAGTATACTTACCGTCATTACTGATTGCTATGCTTTGAAGGGCCACGGTACCATCATCAGAGAGTGTATTAGGATCGAGGAACACTTCTCCATTGTAATCAGGTGTGTCTGAGCGGAAAAGAATGCTCTGATTTTTCAGGCCATCGTTTTCATAATAATAATATTTCCCATCTTTAGCCTTGGATAATAGGCCGGTCTTCTTATAGTTGTTAAGATCCGTGAGACGCTGGCGTACATTTTCACGGTAAGGAATTGCTTTGAGATAAGACTCGGTTAGAGCGTTTTCTGCCTTTACCCACTCAAGAGTTGCCGGGGCAGTGTCGTTTTCTAAAGGTCGGTAAGGATCCGCTACAACTAAACCTTCATAATCATCGGTAACACTATTATCCATCGGAGCCTTCGGGTACTGTAAAGTCTGTTGTGACCCACACCCAATGGCTATTCCTGCAAAAGAGGCCATTGCCGCAAACTTTAAATAAGATTTTTTAGACATAATTTTTGTAAGATATAGTATCAATTTATCTTGAGAAAAACAGGTAGATTTAACAAATCCGGTTTTCTCACCCAAAGGTAAGTAAAATAATTATAGGTCTAAACCGTAACCGGCTTTTTAAGAAAATAATAATTAGAAAGCTGATAAAATATGGTAGATTAAAAGGTAACAAACAGAAACAGACAACACTCTATCGGATTTGTAAACCCCTTGAAGTAACTTCTTCTTTATTTAACCCCAATTATTACCGATAAGATATTTATAAAAAGTTAAAATATTCTTCATAATAATTCTAAATGTTAAATAAAGTTAAGTATATTAATATTTTTATGTTATATAACATTGTTTTGGGGAAAGTTTATTACTTTTGCACCGAGTTTTTCATGGTATTAGATTTTAAGGTTAATTGAAGATTGGTTGTCGGGAGACACCCAATTTTTTTTTGTGCCTTGATATTCGGTCCGCTTTATTCGATGAGGATTTTTTAGTAATTTTGTTTTCCCAAAAAATATATCCCTTTGAAAATATATTTTATGATTATCCCGAATAATAACCCAAACGACATATGTAGGGACGCAAGGTCATTGCGTCCGCTGAAAATCAAAAAATTATCCCTCTTTTATTTCGGACGCACGAGCCGTGCGTCCCTACATTTGAGGGCAATTTATTAATGGGTGTATTTATTAGGATAATCAAATATTTCTTTCTCATTGGGCTTTATTATTAACAACTCAATTTCATAGATTAAGACTCTAATTAGAAAGTTTCATGAAATTATTCCATATTTTTCTATTCGGAACTTTATATTCTCTTTCCACTTTACCAGCATCGGCTGATACTCTGGAAGATATAGATTTCTTTGAAACCGGAGGAAATTATTACAGTTACCCTTGGATGGGTAAAGAACCGCCGGCCCAGACCCCTATACCGGACGGATATCAGCCATTTCATCTTGAACACTATGGAAGGCATGGAAGCCGTTGGCACATTGGTGACTATAATTATGACCTTCCATTTGAAAAACTTTCTAAAGCATCTAAAGACGGAAAACTCACTCCATTAGGTGAAGAAGTGCTTGAGGTTGTAATCGCAGTAAGGGATGAATTCAAAAAGGGTAGAGATGGTGAACTTTCAGATAAAGGAGCTATCCAACATAAGGAGATAGGACGTAGAATGGCTCTAAACTATCCCGAAATATTCACGCCTCAGACAAATATTGATGCAAGGTCTACAGTCGTAATACGTTCGATTCTTTCCATGTTTAACGGCCTAAATGGCATACAGACCGTAGTTCCGGAAATCAATATCAAGACAGATGCCAGCCATGCCGACATGTGGTATATGAATTACCATGACACCACTATGAGAAAAATTAAGAATCGGGTAGATACGGTTGAACTTAAGGCTTTCCAAAAGAAACATGCCAATAAAGGTGAATATTTGAAGAAACTTTTCAATGACCAGGAATATGCAAGAGACAGCATTGGGACTGAACTGTTTAATCCGTTATTTTCCTTACTTGTGAATACTCAAAGCCACTATGCACAACCGTGGATATTGGATAGAGTTTTCACCATTGAAGAAGCACGTGAAAGGTGGATGGGCAGGAATGCCAACTGGTTTGTAGAAAGTGGCAATTCAAAGATTACTGAAAATCACCAGCCATTCAGCCAGAGAAATCTTCTGTATAATATAATAGAAAGTGCGGATACAGCTATCAATTCTTCAGAAAAGAGTGTCAATTTAAGATACGGTCACGACAGTATCATTATGCCTTTGAGTGTTTTGATGGAACTCAACAATTTTGGGTTGGAGATCAATGACCTGGAGGAATTGGCAGAAGCCGGATGGCATGATTATAAAGCTATCCCTATGGCAGCCAATATACAGATAGTATTTTACAGGCCTGATAGCAATGTTGTAAGCAGCCAGGATGATGTATTGGTAAAAGTATTATTAAACGAGGAAGAGACTCTTTTGCCGGTACAAAGCGAAATGGCACCCTATTACAGATGGACCGACCTCAAAGATTACTACTTAAAAAAACTCCAAAAGTAGAATAAGTAGGAAATTACCTTGAATAAAAAGACCCAATCAGTAGTATTAAAACAATAATAATCAGATAATTATAAAGCCTATCCTAATAAATTTCTCTAACAATGAGTAATGAAGATAATAATATATTATACATCCTTGATGAGGATGAAACTCAGGAAGAGCAGGATAATTCTCCTTTGAATTTCGCTGCATATGACGATGCAGATTCTTCTGAGGAGGAAGTCGAAGCCAATGAAGCGGAAAGAAAAGAAAAATCCGCCTTCTCTCTATTATTTTATACCATGCTTCGACCTGTGGAGGGGTGGAAAAAAATAAGGAGATACCACCTCAAGGCTGAAACAATCCAGAGCGGATGTTTTTATCCTTTATTAGCACTATTGGCTATAAGCCAGTTTGCTGATTATTTTTATTCTGTGAATGTAGGACTATCACAGCTGGTGACTAAAGGTATAGTGGTTTTCGTAGCTTATTTCTTCGGCTATTTTGCCATACAGATGGTACTTTCATGGGTATTGCCAAAAGATATGGCTATAAAATTTGAGGGAGGATATGGGAAGCAATATCTTCTTATTTCATTATCAACTTTAGTTCTTTTCTCGATTTTCACCTCTTTATTACCAATGATATGGCCAATTTTGATATTTTTGCCTATCTGGACCTTATACATTATGTTTAAGGGGGTACGTTTTTTTCACTTCCCTCAGAACCAGGAGATGAAATTCTTTGTAATAAGTGGAGCTGCTGTAATAGGGATACCATTGTTGATTGACTGGGCATTAAATGAATTAATGCCATATTAAGATGCCTAAAATGAAGGCTGAACAAGTAAATATAAAAAATAAGAAAGCTCGTTTCAATTATGAAATAAGCGATACCTTTACGGCCGGTATGGTGCTTACCGGCACAGAGATAAAATCCATCCGTGAAGGAAAAGCAAATCTTACTGATAGTTATTGTATGGTAGAAAACGGTGAGATTTGGGTAAAAGGCATGCATGTGTCGGAGTATTTTTATGGAAGTTATAACAACCACACAGTTAAACGCGACCGAAAACTCCTTTTAAACCGAAAGGAAATAGCCAAATTAGCCAAGGCGGCTGAGGAGCCGGGATATACAATAGTGCCGATGAGGATATTTATAAATGACCGCGGATTTGCCAAGATGGTGATAGGTGTCGGCAGGGGAAAGAAACAATACGACAAAAGGCAGAGCATAAAAGAGAGAGAAGACAAGAGGAACATCGACAGATTCATGAAGAGATGAAACCTCGAAGGCTTGAACTTCTTTCTCCGGCAGCAAATGCAGAGATTGCCACACAGGCAATCCTTCATGGTGCGGATGCAGTATATATCGGCCCTCCCTCTCACGGTGCCAGAAAATCTGCAGCCAACTCTATTGAAGATATAGAGAGGTTGGTGGATTTTGCACATCAATACAGAGCCCGGGTATATGCTACTGTCAATACGATAATATATGATGAAGAAATACCGGAAGTCGAGAGATTGTGTTGGAGGCTCTATCATGCCGGGGTAGATGCCTTGATTATACAGGATATGGGTATTTTACGCATGAATCTTCCTCCAATTGCACTTCATGCGAGCACACAATGTGACATACGGACGCCGGAGAAGGCTAAATTTCTTGAGGAAATAGGTTTCTCACAACTTGTTCTGGCAAGAGAATTGACCTTGGCGGAAATAAAGGAAATATCAGAAGCAGTGTCAATACCGGTAGAAACTTTCGTGCATGGAGCATTATGTGTAAGTTATAGCGGACGTTGTCATGCATCTTTTGCACTCAATGGAAGAAGCGCCAATAGAGGAGAGTGTGCCCAGATCTGTCGGTATCCTTTTACTTTAGTGGATTCCAATGGAAAAGTATATGCAAAAGACAAATATCTGTTGTCGCTTAAAGATTTCAATGCATCTCATAATCTGGAAAACCTTATAGAAGCGGGAGTAAGTTCATTTAAGATCGAGGGCCGTCTGAAAGATATGTCTTATGTAAAGAATATCACTTCTCTTTATCATAATCAACTTGATTCTATTATATCTGAGAATCCCGACAAATATTGCAGAAGTTCTTACGGGAAGATAAATCTTAAGTTTACACCAAAGGCAGATAAAAGTTTCAATAGGGGTTTCACATCTTATTTTTTAGAGGAAAGAAAACCGAAAAAAATAGTATCTCTTCTAAGCCCAAAATCCCAGGGAGAAAAAATCAATAATATTTCTGAACTTAATAATGGTGACGGAATAAGTTTCTACGATCGGGAGGGTAACTTTACAGGGGTGAATATAAACAGGATAGAGGGGAACAGGATAATACCGGCAAGAAACATACAAATACCTCCATTGTCGCGCTTGTATCGCACATCTGATATTAAATGGGAGAAACTGTTGTCAAATGATACTGCTACCAGAAAGATACCATTAGAAGTAAGTATGGATAATAATGGAGTCTCGGCCACAGACTCAAGAGGTGTAAGAGTCCGTCTTCCTCTGACCCTGGAATTTGAAAAAGCCAATAAAGCACCTGATTATAAGGCAGTGTTTGAAAAACTGGGTAACACTCCATATTTTCTTCAAGATTTCAAAAGCAAAATAGATACGTCACGGTTTTACAGATTGTCGGAACTATCGGCATTCAGGAGAGAACTTTTCCGACTTCTTGATACAGCAAACCGGGCTACTTATCCTTTTGAATACAGGAAAAAGGAAAATGTAAATGTGAAATATCCCGATGATAAATTAGATTACAGAGACAATGTAGCTAATAATAGGGCAAAGGATTTCTATTTATCTCATGGGATAAAAGAGATACAGCCAGCGTTAGAAACAAATAAGAAGCAGATAAAAGATACTGTGGTGATGACTACCCGACATTGTATTCTAAGAGAACTTGGAATGTGTCGGAAAGATCCAGGGAATAAAAACAAGATATCTTATCCACTATTTTTAAGGTATAAAGGAGGGGAATTCGAATTAGATTTTGATTGCAATGCCTGCGAAATGAAAGTGATAAAAAGATAAAAAGAGCCGTAATTTTCGGCTCTTTTTTGTATCAAGGAAATAATTATAGAATATTCTAATTCAGAGTCATCATTTATGCATAAGGCTTGCTTCAACTGCTGAGATGGTCACGATATCGTATATTTCAGTTTCAGTGGCATTACCATTTACAAAATATACAGGTTTTTTCAAACCGACCTGAATTGGTCCGATAATAGATCCTACGCCCATACTAAGCAGCATCTTGCCGGTAACGTTAGCGGCAGTCAAGTTGGGGAAAATAAGAGTATTTACTTGCTTTCCCTTAAGTTTGTTGAATGGGAATCTTTCATCACGACGTTTAGTATTCAGTGCAAAATCTACCTGCATTTCACCGTCAATCTTAATGTCGGGATATTTTTCATGGAGAATTTTCACAGCATCAGCCACTCTGGTAGCTTCCGGGCGTTGAGATGAACCGAAATTACTGTAAGAAAGCATAGCCATTACCGGTTCAAAGGCAAAGAACCGTACCGCCTTGTCACAAAGGCGAGCAATATCTACCAGTGCATCTGTGTCGGCATCCGGATTCACCGCTGTATCGGCAATGAAAAATGAGCCTTTCCTGGTATTCAGGATATGCATTGTAGAGAAATGATTGAATCCATCTTGGAGGCCGATAACTGAAGCAAGGTTTTCTGCTATTGTTTCACCGGCTGAATAGGTAGACACTACACATGAATCGGCGTCGCCTGATTCCACCATCATCATACCGAAATAGGATCGGTCGAACATTTTTTCCAACGCCAGGTCGTAAGTATAACCTTGTCTTCCTTTCTTGGAAGCCAGGATAGAAGCGTAGCGGTGACGTGTCACTTCTTCACGGTCGTGACGAGGATTAATTATTTCTATTCCGGAAAGGTCAAGACCTAGACGGTTGGCTCGTTTTTCAATCATCTCTTCATTACCTAAAACTACAGGACGACAAACACCATCAATTGCCAGTCTCACTGCGGCCCGGAGCATATTGTCGGTATTACCCTCACAGATCACCACTCGTTTCACATCTTCACGAGCCAAGTCAGCCAGACGACGCATCATCTTGCCATCATCGCCCATAAGATTTCTTAGTCTTACCTGATAATCATCCCAGTTTCTTATGGGTCTTTTTGCAATACCTGACTTTGCGGCCGCTTCAGCCACTGCAGGTGCTACACAAAGAAGTAGACGAGGGTCAAGAGGTTTCGGAAGGATATACTCTCTACCAAATTTGATATTGTTTCTACCGTAAGCTTCATCCACCACAGCGGGCACCGGGAGCCGGGCAAGATCTGCAATCGCATGAACGGCAGCGATCTTCATTTCTTCATTGATTCCGGTTGCACCACAATCTAAGGCTCCGCGGAAGATGTAAGGGAAACCGATTACATTATTGATTTGGTTGGGATAATCACTTCTTCCGGTAGCCACTATTATATCCGGTCGTGAATCCATCGCCTCTTCATAGGCAATTTCAGGATCCGGATTAGCAAGAGCGAATACAATAGGACGGGGGGCCATTGATTTCACCATTTCAGGAGTTACCACCCCGGCTACGCTTAATCCTAAGAAAACGTCTGCATCCACCATAGCTTCTGCCAGTGTATGGATATCTCGTTTTGTGGCAAATTCTCTTTTCTGTGCGTTCAGGCCTTCCCGGTCAGCGCGAATCACACCCTTAGAATCACACATTACCACATTCTCCGGATTGACTCCGAGAGCAACATATAGTTTTGTACAACTGATGGCGGCTGCACCGGCACCATTAACTACCAGGCGAATATCTTCAATTTTTTTACCTTGAATAAGAATTGCATTAAGAAGCCCGGCCCCTGAAATAATAGCTGTTCCATGTTGGTCGTCATGCATAATTGGAATATCACATTCCTCTTTGAGACGTTTTTCAATAGTGAAACATTCCGGGGCCTTGATATCCTCTAAGTTAATACCTCCGAAAGTGGGAGAAATGGCCTTAACTATCTCAATAACCTTTTCAGGATCTTTTTCGTTGATTTCGATATCGAATGCATCCAGACCGGCATAAATCTTGAAGAGGAGCGCCTTTCCTTCCATCACCGGTTTTCCTGCAAGAGCACCTATATCACCAAGTCCTAATACAGCTGTACCATTACTGATCACACCCACGAGATTTCCTTTGTTGGTATACTTATAGGCATCTTCCGGATCTTTTTCAATTTCCAGACAGGGAAAAGCTACGCCCGGGGAATATGCCAATGCCAGATCATGTTGTGATGCATAAGGTTTAGTCGGTACGACTTCAATTTTGCCCGGTTTACCCATTTCATGGTATTCCAGAGCCATTGCTTTAGTGACTTTTGCCATCGTAAATCAGTTTTTGGATATCTTTTTCAAGTGCAAAGTTATAAAAAAAAGAGTTTTTCTAAATCTTGTATTTAAAGAATTGATTATAATAAAAAATAAGATGATTATCATGAATAATATCCCAAACGACATATGAAACGACGCGAGGTCATTGCGTCCGCTGATAATCAAAGAGTTATATCTATTTTATTTCGGACCCACGAGCCGTGCGTTCCTACGTTTGAGGACAATTTATTAATGGGGGTATTTATGTGGATAATCAAAAATAATAAAAATCAGAAATAATTACATAAAGGGTTACGTTGAATGATATAAAAAAAGTAATTTTGTAAAATGCAAAAGAAATCGATATACAAATACGCCTCAGAAGCCGGATTACCGGCAGGTCTTTATCTAACTTTGATGTCGGCATGTATGTTGCTGAGTATAAAAGTTCCTGCGTTGCCGGTATTAATACTGCCTTTAGGGATTGGGTTTCCAATCTTACTTTGGAGCCTGATGAAAAAAATAAGCAGGGAAGAACCGGCTTACAATAAGTTTTCATCTCTATGGCTTGGTGGCATATATACAGTGATTTTCGGCACGATGATATGCATGTTTCTGTCAGCACTCTATATAGTATTGGTGGAACCAAGTTTTGTGCACCTATACGTCAATAATGCTCTTATAGCAGTAGAATCCTCTCCGTTGGCCGGTGAATATGAAGCATCGATTGAAATGATGCGTAAGGCAATAGATGCTCATGTGCTGCCTTCAGGTTTAGAATTTCTTACTACATTAGCCTGGTTTACTTGTTTCTGCGGTTCGATACTTTCACTATTCCTCGCTTTATTAATGAGCCGAAGTGGTAAAAAGGTAACCCGTGAATTTCCGGCATAATCAATGGACATTTCTGTAGTAGTACCCTTATATAACGAAGAAGAATCACTTCCTGAACTCGCAGGCTGGATAGCCAAAGTGATGGATGAAAATAAATTCAGTTATGAAATTATTTTCATAGACGATGGAAGCACAGATTCTTCATTTCATGTGATCCGACAGCTTTCAAAACAAAATCCCAATATCAAAGCTATAAGGTTTAGCCGTAATTATGGTAAATCTCCGGCTCTACACAAGGGATTTGAAAAAGCAGAGGGTGACGTGGTGATTACTATGGATGCAGACTTGCAGGACAGTCCGGATGAGATACCTGAACTTTACAGGATGATAACTGAGGATGGTTACGATCTGGTGTCTGGCTGGAAGAAAAAAAGGTACGATCCTCTATCAAAAACGATTCCGACCAAACTTTTTAACGCTACGGCCCGTAAAGTGAGCGGAATAAAGAATCTGCACGATTTCAACTGCGGATTGAAAGCCTACCGTAAACCTGTGATAAAGAATATAGAGGTTTATGGTGATATGCACCGATATATACCCTACCTGGCTAAAAATGCGGGTTTCAGCCGAATCGGCGAGAAAGAAGTAAGACATCAGGCCAGGAAGTATGGACATACAAAATTCGGGTTAGACAGATTTGTAAACGGTTATTTAGACCTTGGTACCTTATGGTTTCAGACGAAATTTGGGGTAAAACCTATGCACATATTCGGTCTGTTAGGCTCTTTTATGTTCTTTATTGGGTTTGTAGCGGTTCTCACTGTGATCATTCTTAAACTTGTTAGTCTGGGAAGTGACACTTATCATTTTTATCTCACTAAATCAGTATATTTCTATCTGTCTTTAGCTTCGATGATAATGGGGCTGCAATTCTTCCTGACCGGATTCATGGGAGAACTTATAATCCGGAACTCCACGGAGAGAAATGTATATAAGATTGCAGAGACACTTTAATGATGAGGCATAGAGTGAAAAGAATAACAAGATTGCTGGTGGCACCTTCAATTGTAGGATTGATAGGTTTGGTAATTGCCGGTGGTTGCTCTACCTCTGAATGTTATGATAATCAGAATTCACTACCTTTGGCCGGATTTTACACTTCGGCAGCCCGACCACAGGCGATATCATTAGATTCGATATCAATATTAGGTATAGGCGCCCCGGGCGACAGCATACTGCAGGATTCTGTCAGGACTATATCTCAGGTATATCTTCCATTCCGTCTTGACCAGAATTCCACCACTTATGAAATACAGTATCTTTCCGCACTACCGGGAATCTATTATATTTCTGACTATATTACGTTTAATTATGACATTTTGCCGATGTTTGTATCGGCAGCTTGCGGAGCTGTATATTATTACAAGATCACCTCGATTGAGACTACTCATAATTTTATTGATTCGGTAACATGCCCGAGTGGGGAGATTACTAATGCAAATATTGAGAACCTGAAAATATATTTCAGAGTAAATACCGGAGAGGGGGAGGATGAATTATGAGATATTCTTTACCCCGTTTTCTTTGTCTCTTTGTAAGTGTTTTATTTTTTACGGGAGTTTTCGCCCAGAGAAAAATCACTCCTGTAGACAATGACCCAAACAAACCCCAACAGCCTACCCTCCATTATTATGACAAGCATGGGAATCCTCTTGAGGAACCGGTACTGTTCATGGCAGAGTTAGATACAGTAAAAAGTGTCAGGCCCAAACCGATTTATCCCTTATTGTATTCTGCAAGTGTAGGCTTTAATTTCTTCGACGGAATTATGGCTCTGTTAGGCCAGAGTCATTCAAGTTATGATGTATCGGCATCATTGTCGCTTCACAATTGGTTTGAACCGACAGTAGAACTGGGAATTGGATTTGCCGATAACCATCCTGAAAATGGAAATTTCAGATATAAAGGGAAGCCTTCTTTCTATGGAAAGATTGGAATGAACTATAACTTTATGTATAAAAGCAATCCGGACTATCAGGTATTTCTTGGAATTAGGTTTGGGTATACTTCTTACACTTACGATATTACTGATATTACTATTAATTCAGGTTATTGGGACCAGAGTAATCATTTTTCCATAACAGGACAAAGAGCGAGTGCCTTTTACGGGCAGGCCCTTGCCGGATTAAGAGTAAAGATATGGAAATGGTTTTCCTTGGGATGGAGTCTGAGATATGGTTTTAAGATGAAACAGACTTATGCCTCTAATTCCAATCCATGGTTCATCCCAGGATATGGTACAGGGGCCTTAAATGCCACTTTTTCTCTTTTCTGTACGATACCTATCCACACCAAAAAGCAAAACGAGGTGATTGAAACCATCGGCACAGGAGAACCCCATATTTCGGGAGGTATACCCGAACCTTGAGAATTAAACCTTGAGTATTAAAAGAAATACTGCAAGGTATTTGTTTTTTAAGGGGGTAGATTGTAAATTTGCAGGGTTATTAGAGATTCTTATATCAATTTTTTATAAATCCATTGGTTTTTACAGAAGAATGAAAGGTAAAAAAGGAATTCCGTTTGTCAAGATGCATGGGATAGGCAATGATTATATCTATCTTGATGCTCTGAGAGGGGAGAGACCCGACTATCTTGAAGAGGATAAGATACCTGATTTATCCAGGAAAATAAGTAATAGAAATTTCGGCGTTGGCAGTGACGGTTTGATTTTAATTCTACCCTCTGAAATCGCCGATTTTCGTATGCGCATATTCAATGCAGACGGGTCGGAGGCTAAAATGTGTGGCAACGGTATAAGATGTGTAGGAAAATATGTTTATGATCTCGGCTTTACTACCAAGAAAGAAATTTCAGTAGAAACTAACAGTGGCATCAAATACCTTCATCTCACAATCGGGGAAAATGGAGTGGAGAGCGTGACTGTAGATATGGGTAGTCCGAAGTTCAAAAGAGGAGAAATACCCGCGACAGGAGAAAAAGAGGAAGAAATGAATGATCAGCAGATCTCTTCAGGCCAAAAGGAATTCAAAGTGACCGGCGTAAGCATGGGTAATCCACACGGAGTGATTTTTTCTCATGAAGTAGATGATCTGAATTTACCGGAAATAGGTCCGGGTTTAGAGAAAAATTCCGTATGGCCGGATAGGGCCAATATAGAGTTTGTGAAGGTTGTCAACAAGGATGAATTAAAAGTAAGAGTATGGGAACGGGGATCGGATGAGACACTGGCATGTGGCACCGGAGCATGTGCTTCAGCAGTGGCTTCATACAGAAAAGGACTCACTAATTCCGAAGTGACGATACATTTACAAGGAGGTGACTTGAAGGTAAGATATGATGAGAAAAATAATCGTGTAATGATGACCGGAGGAGCCACTTTTATTTGTTCGGGAATATATTATCCGGATGGTAAAATAGAAAATTAAAAATACAGGAAAAATGATAAAGGTTAACGATAATTTCCAACAGTTGCCGGCAGTATATCTTTTTACTAAGATAAGTCGTCGTCTCGCACAATATCGTGAAGAAAAAGATGTGATTCCACTTATAAGAATGGATATCGGGGATATTCCGGGACCTGTACCGGAAAGTGTGGCACAAGCAATGCACAAGGCAATAGATGATCTTGCTTCTACTGAGACTTTTCGAGGATACGGGCCTGAACAAGGATATGCATTTCTGAGAGATGTAATTGCCAAAAAGGATTATCAGGAAAGAGGAATTGATATAGATACTACGGAAATCTTTATCAGTGACGGAGCAAAATGTGACCTTGGCAATCTTGGCGACATTCTATCGAAAGAATGTAAAATAGCTGTGATGGATCCCTCTTACCCGGCTTATATAGATGATAACGTGATAGATGGCCGTGAAGGAAAATTTGAAAATGGTAAATATACAGGGATAACGTATTTAAAATGTACATTTAATAAAGATTTCTGCCCTGATCTTCCACAATCGCCGGTAGATATCATATATATTTGTAGCCCTAATAATCCTACCGGTTCAGTACTTCCTAAGGCAGAATTGGAAAAATGGGTGAATTATGCCAGAGAAAATCATTCCCTTATAATTTTTGACTCTGCATACGAGGCCTATATCCGCACCCCGGGATTGCCTAAATCCATTTATGAGATAGAGGGTGCTAAAGAAGTGGCTATCGAAATCAGGAGTTTCTCGAAAACTGGAGGATTTACAGGGATAAGATGTGGGTATTCAGTTGTACCGAAGGAATTAAAAGGAGTATTTTCCGATGGTGAAAAAGTGTTGATCAACAGTCTATGGAGCCGTAGACAGACAACTAAATTCAACGGAGCCTCCTATGTTTCCCAACGTGGTGCTGAGGCACTATACACTGAAAAGGGTAGAACTGAAATTAAAGAGATGATAGATAAATTCCTGATGAATGCCTCATTGCTTAGAAAAATGTTTGAGAAGGCCGGATGGAAAGTTACCGGAGGTATAGATTCTCCCTATGTCTGGGCCGGAAATCCTTATGGTATGACCTCTGTGGATGTATTTGAAACCATATTGAAAGAATGTGGTATTTCCACCACTCCCGGCAGTGGATTCGGAGAAGAGGGGGAAGGGTATATCCGTCTTAGCGGTTTCAATACTCTGGATAATACCCAAAAGGCCATTTCCCGCATAGAAGAATGGCTGAAAAGAGTTTAAGGGTATATAACTAAATATTGAACCTATAAGGGGCAGGCTCTTCCAGAATGGCTTGTTCGATAACTTCCGGAATTGTATTTACATAGATGAATTCCAAGCCGTCGAGATATTGTGAGGGAATCTCTTCAATATCACGGCGGTTTTCTTCACTTAGGATGATTCTGGAAATTCCGCTTTGACGAGCCGCGATAATCTTTTCCTTGATACCTCCTACGGGCAGTACCTTACCACGAAGAGTTATTTCTCCGGTCATTGCAGTTCGTTCTCTCATCTTTTTCCCGGTGAAAGCCGAGACCATGGAAGATACTAAAGTAATGCCGGCAGAAGGACCATCTTTGGGTACAGCTCCTTCCGGTACATGAATATGAACATCATATTTCCCGAATAACTCAGGATTTATTCCGGCTTTATCCGCGTTGGCTTTAAGATACTGAAGTGCTATTATTGCTGATTCTTTCATTACATCCCCTAAATTACCGGTAAGGGTAATTTTATCACCTTTTCCCGGAGCCAATGAAGTTTCAATAAAAAGGATATCTCCCCCGGCAGGAGTCCAAGCCAGTCCGGTTGCGACCCCGGCGAAGTCATTGTTTTCATAAGTATCCGGTAAGACTTCTTTTTTGCCAAGAAGTTCGTATACCATCTCTTCGCTGATGAAATCGGGAACCTTGTTACCCTTAACTTTGGTGAGAGCAAGTTTACGTACAATCTTATTGATTTTCTTAAAAAGCTGTCTCACACCGGCTTCACGGGTGTAAAATCTAATCACTGCGTCTATCGCCTCCGGGGAGAACTTTATCTCATTTTCACTGAAACCATTCTCTGATAAGGCTTTGTTGATTAGATGTCTTAAGGCAATCTCTCTTTTTTCTGCAGGTATATATCCTGTCATTTCTATGATTTCCATGCGGTCGCGCAAAGGTGCAGGAATAGTAGAAAGATCGTTTGCCGTGGCAATAAAGAGCACCTTGGATAGATCGTAGGGATAATCAATGAAATTATCATGGAAAGTATTGTTCTGTTCGGGATCCAGTGCTTCGAGCAGGGCCGAAGAAGGATCTCCTTTATAATCTTTCCCTACCTTGTCTATCTCATCCAGCAGTATAAGTGGATCGCCATATTCCAGTTTTGAAAGAGTATGAAGAAACCTACCCGGCATGGCTCCAATATACGTGCGACGGTGTCCGCGTATTTCAGCTTCATCATGCATTCCTCCTAATGATATACGGGCATATTCCCTTCCCACCGCCTCAGCGATAGACTTTCCGATAGAAGTCTTACCCACACCCGGTGGGCCATAAAGACAAAGGATTGGTGCTTTCAGATCTTTACGTAATTTCAACACTGCCATATATTCCAGTATCCTTTCCTTTACCTTTTCCAATCCGTAATGATCTCGGTTGAGAATATCTTCCACTTTCTTTAAGGAAATATTCTTCTTTCGGTAATTTTTCCAAGGAAGGCTGAGGAAAGAATCAAGATAGGAGTATTGTATGGAATATTCAGGATTGTTGATATTATATCTTCGAAGTTTCTGAAGTTCCTTGTCAAAATGTTTCTTGGCTTCTTCGGGCCATATTTTTTTTGCAGATTTAGCAATTAGATCAGCTATGTCTTCATTTTCTTCTGTCTCTCCCAGTTCTTCACGAATCTGTTTGAGATGTGTACGCAAAAATGCTTCCTTCTGTTGTTGGCTAAGTTCTCGATGTGTGCGTTCATGAATAGCTGCCTGAATAGATATTCTTTGATCACATTCATCCAATACTAAAGCAGTTGTTTCCAACAATTGCATGAAATTGTTGGCTTCCATAATCATGTATTTTTCTTCCCATGAAAGAGGGGCCACATGAATTATGGAATACACTCTTTGTACAATATCTGTTGAATTCTCAGCAACTAATTTGAGAGCAGTCTTTTTCTCCGGTTCGCCGATGAATCTCATGGTAGACTCGAAAATTTCATCGATTCTCTCAAGCATCAATTTATATTGTGCCGTGATTCTTTTAGGAGCCTCAATATTCTTAAGAGGAGACACCCGAGCCATTGAATAGACCGGACTCATCACATGACCTTCGAACCGTGCCCTACAGGTAGGACGAATAAAAGCCAGTGTAGGCGCTCCGGGCATCTGAAGAACTTTATCCAGATATCCTACTATTCCTATGTTGCAAAGCTTTCTTTTCTCAGGATTTTTTTCATCCACTAATTCTGTAGCAACAAATATTTCAGAATTAGCATTCACACAATTATCTAAAAACTCCCGCTGTTCCTCTGAATCAATTTTAATAGGTTGAGGCACCATAGGAGTCAATACATGATGCTCGAGGGACAGAAGAGGAAGGATCATAGAGTCCTCTTCTTTACATGAAATTTTCTTTTTACCCATAGGGCAAAGTTACAGAAATCCGAGTATATTTGCATCATGGAGGAGAACACGTTCAGATTCAAGCATTTTGAAGTGAGACATGGCGAATCCAGCATGAAAGTGGGAGTGGATGCCGTGCTTTTAGGTTCATGGGCAGGAATAGAAGCCAAGAAGATACTTGAAGTTGGCACGGGCTGTGGGGTGATATCACTGGTACTTGCCCAAAGATTTCCGGATGCCATAATCTCGGCCATAGATATAGATTCTCCATCTGTAGATGAGGCAAATTTAAATTTTCAGTTTTCACCCTGGAACGATAGAATTAAAGCTGAATTGAAGATGTTTCCGGATGAGATTTTATCAGTCGGGAAGAAATTTGATCTCATAGTAAGTAATCCGCCATATTTTCATTCAGGTATAGATTCTCCTAAGACAAGGCGTGAAAAAGCACGCCATCAAAATACGTTATCACCTTTCACATTGATCCAACATGCATCATCCTTACTAACACCAAACGGCTGCCTTAGCATGATTTTCCCATTTGAATTCTATGAGGAGGTAAAGAAGGAAGCCGGTTTGATGAGCCTTAAATTATACAGGGAATGTTTTATAAGAGATAATGAGAAAAGACCTGAAAAACGTGTTATGATGGAATTCATTTCGGATAGTTCGGAGGAGGGAAAACAACAAAGCCAGCACCTCACTTTGTTTAAGAATGGGGAGCCTACACCCGAATATCGAAACTTATGCCATGATTTATATTTAAAATTTTAAAAAGGATAATTCGTTAATCCATTAGATTAAACTTTAAAGAGAATTTTTGGTCAAATCAATAAAAAATTTACATATAACTTACAAGCAAAAAGAATTATGGGACGCAATACAATTTACATCGCATTAATTGCCTTATTTGCCTGTGGGGAGAAGGCCATAGCGCAAGATTATTTCGACGACGTATATTATAACCCTAAGAAGCAGGTGACGACTTCCTCTGCTAATGTGGTGAAAACACAACAGCAGAGAAAGAGCAACTATATATCCAATATGGCAGACATGGATGTGGATGCCTATAACCGGAGAGGGGAACAATATTATGTATCTCAAATCGACACCATCGGAACTAATGCCGAGAGCGGTGAAGATTTCATTTATACCCAGCAGATACAGAAATATTATAATCCCACTATTGTGGTTGAAAATGTCAACACCTTAGGAGACATCCTTTCTAATACCTACGGGAATGTTGAAATAGTGATAAACGACCGTGGTGTACCGGTATTTGCCCCATATTATCCTTATTCATGGTCATATTATTCCACCGTTTACTCTCCATGGTCATGGAATTTCAATTTCGGACCTCTCAGTTGGAGCGTAGGCTGGGGGAGCCCTTGGTATTCGTGGAACTGGGGCTGGGGACCGAGTTGGTGGAATCCGGGACCGGCATGGGGCTGGGGACCGGCATGGGGACCTTCTTGGGGTGCGCCTCCACCACCTCCGGGTCCGGGATGGCGTCCGGGACCAGTAGCTTCCTGGAATCCGGTAGGTAATAGACCGGTTGGAGCAAGACCGGGTTGGAGCCATAATACTCAGCCACGTCCTCCAATGTCAGTACAAAAACCGATGGGAAATTATAGAGTGCCCGGTAACAATGCACCTATACACAACTCAGGATTGAGACCTCAAACTCAAAGACCGGCAGGAGTGGTAAACAACAATGGTAAATGGGAATACAACTCTACTCCGGTTCCAAATAATAGCGGACACCGTCAGGTAGGTTCGATTACTACCAACAATTCCGCAGGGAAAAATAATGTAACACAAAGACCGGCGACTAATCAGAATACGAATAATTCCCGGGTGACTAATACCAACAGCTCCAACCGGACTGTCACTCCTTCACGGACAACAACCAACCGTAATACCGGAATGGGTCGCACCAACAGTGGAGGCAATCGCTCAGTAGGAGGCGGTGGCCGAACCACCGGAGGTGGCGGCGGAAGCAGAGGCGGTGGCGGCGGTGGCCGACACAGATAAAGCTTAAAGAAAATTAAACATTAAAATTTATCCACGGCTTGTAAGAAATGAAAAAGAATATCATCATATTATCTTTATTAGGCTTCTCTATTAATATAGGATTTGCACAGAGTGCAATCGGAGCATTCAGCCTTTCACAACCTGATTTAAAAGGTACAGCAAGGTTTATGGGAATGGCCGGAGCCTTCGGAGCCTTGGGAGGGGATCTTTCCTCCATCTCTCAAAACCCTGCGGGTATCGGAGTCTACAGGAGCAGCGATATTGGATTTACATTAGATCTCGACCTTCAAAGTTCAAATACACAGGCAGAAGGTATGAAATATAATATGAACCAGACAAAATTCCTGCTTAATAATATAGGGGCAGTAATGACTCTGAGGTTGCCATGTAAAACAGTACCCAACATTAATTTCGGATTCACTTATAATAAGGGTGCTTCCTTCAATCGGATTTACGGAGGCAACATCAATACTCTTCACAATTCCATGAGCAACTATATTGCCGGCGTGGCCAATAGTAATAGTCTCACAGAAAATCAGTTGAGTTATGATGATAACAACGATCCCTACTACGACTCACCTTGGATAGCAGCTATGGGATTTAATTCCTATCTTATCAATCCGGAATATTTTTATGACTCAGATTTACCGAATTGGACGGGACTTTGGAATAACGACTCCATGACCGGTAATAACACAAGTGGAAGCGGTACTTTCCTCATGAAAGAGTGGGGTGGCCTCAATGATTTCAATATTGCAATAGGCGGAAACATTGCAGATTTCCTTTATTGGGGTATGAATTTTGATATTGTAAGTATGAATTACAACCTTCAGACCATCTGGGGAGAATCTCTTACAAATGCAATGGTTCCAAATTCTGAATACGTGTTACAGCGCGGTTTTGCTGACTGGAATCTTAATAGCGTATACAACATTTCAGGCACAGGATTCAATTATCAATTGGGCTTTATATTAAAACCAATTCAGCAATTCCGTCTGGGTTTTGCTTTCCACACACCCACTTGGTATTCACTTACTGAAGAATATACCGGACTTATCAACTATAATGTAGGTGCTTTTTCCGGGCAGGAACTTGCAAATGATGGAGTACCGGGATATTCAGATTACAATTTCCGTACACCATGGAAGATTATAGCAAGTGCTGCAGGTGTAATTGGAAACAATTTCATATTGTCATTCGACTATGAATGGGCTAACTATGGGAAAATGCATTACTCTGAAAGAACCTATTATAATGGTGGATATGATTGGGGATATGATCCATGGTACCCATGGCCTTATTCTGCCCAGCCTACCTCCTCTACATTTTTCCCGGACCCGAGCGACCCCTATGCCTACGAGAATTCCGACATAGCTAATTATTATAAATCAAGCAATACTATAAGGCTTGGTCTTGAATTCAAACCTATCTCATCTTTGAGTATAAGAGCCGGTTATAGCTATGTTTCCTCTCCGGTGAAAGCCGAGGCAAAAGATAATCTCATCGAAATTTATACCAGCGGGATGTCTCCAAGTTACAGATGGGATAATTCCACCAATTATATCACTTGCGGTTTAGGTTATCGCTACAGTCATTTTTATGTAGACTTGGCTTACGTATACAAACACCAGACAGCTGACTATCATGCTTTTGCTCCTGACATTGCAAAAAATGGCTTGCCGTCACCTCAATCCAAGGTTTCACTTACCAACAATCAGATAGTGTTATCAGCAGGCTATAGATTTTGAAAATAAATCATATGATCAAACCGGCAGGAAATGATTCTGTCGGTTTTTTCATTATAGGGATTCTGTAATAAACATCAAGGGCTTGTCACCTAAACGTGTGGCATAAATAAAATTTTTATCTCCCTCTTTCAATTTAAAAGATTTTCTAATCTCTTCGCTTGAAAGGGGATGATTTCTTGAAATAACAGAAAACCTGCTACCGGAAAGATGTTTTTTATCTTGTTTCTGGATAATTTTTTTAAATCGGGTTACTCTTCCGGGAAAATTCTCAGGATATTGATTTGTAACGAATAAATGAGAAGAAACCCCTAATTTTTTTGCATCGAACCTTTCACAAATTTCTTGCCATGGTGCAATCTTCATTATCATAGCCGAAGGTTCCAGGATAAAGGAATCCGGCTGTAGGTCAGATATCAAGGCATATGTAATTTTTCTTATATTTTTATTTTCAATATCTGGTGAGGGGTAGAAAGATTGAAAAGAAGAAATGATATTGCCATCATTATTTAGGTCCACCGCCTCCAAAGAGACAGTTTTATTTTCAACATATCCGGCTTCTGAATTTAATACTATAAGGATTTCTTTACACTCTCCTTTCACACCTATAACGAAGATCTTTTCAATCTTTTCAAAATCCTTTATAGTCTGAGAAATATCAAGTAGGGGAGATGCTTTAATTAGAACCCTTTTTGACTTTGAGAAAAGTAGATTCTGATAATTTAATACGTCAGGACTACAATCACTCAGATTATATAGTCGTTTGTTGTTTTGATCTCTTCTGGAAGGATCTATGAAAATAACATCGAAGATACAATCTGAATTTTGCAATATTTCGATTGAATCTCCCTGTATGACCTTAATATTTGTTTTTCCTAACGTTAAGGAATTGTGAATCAATGCGTTTACTCTTTTTATGTCAAGATCTATGGCTGTGACATCTTTAGCGTAATCAGCAATTGTAAGAGCGTCTATTCCCAGCCCTGAAGTCATATCCAAAACTGTTTGAGAGTCTTGAATCAGGGAAGCATGAAATCGTGCTACTCCTTGATGGGAGGATTGCTCTGAACTGACAGGGTCGGGGAAAAAGAAATCGGTATTAGAAACAAAGTCTTTAAGTTTAATTTTGTTTTTCCTTCTACATTCTATTTGTGTAATGGCTGTCTCAAAATCGAAATCGAAACATTTCTTGCTCGAAGTCAGTCGAAGAGCATTGATATCAGCATCGGCATTCTCCTCAAGGAATCTGTAATAGTCTTTGTTAAATTTTAAATCCATCAACTTTGTAAGGTTCCGATTTGAATAATTCACAACATGTCAAAATTAATCAAAATATTTTGTAATTTTGTGATTAATTAGGAAAAGAAGCATGTTTCAATTCATATATAGAACAGTAATTATAGTCCTTTTGTCGGTGTTTACTTTCACACAAGTAGAGGCAAAAATTGATAATGACAAGAAATTTACCGTTGTCATAGATGCCGGTCACGGAGGCAAAGATATAGGAGCCACTGACAATGGAGTGATGGAAAAGAATATCAACCTGAAGGTGGCAAAGCAACTGGAAGCTCTCATCAAGCGTAAGATGAAAAACGCAAAAACTGTTATGACGCGTGATGACGATACCTATCTTACTTTGCAAAGCCGAGCCGATAAAGCCAATAAAGCCCAAGGTGATCTGTTCGTCTCGATTCATACCAATTCTGTAGATAAAAAAAACCGTAACCGTAAGAATATCGCGGGTGCCTCTGTTTATACCCTTGGTCTTAATAAAGATGAGAATAATCTTGAAGTGGCCATGAGAGAGAACTCGGTGATTGAATTGGAAACTGATTTTGAACAAAAATACAGTGGATTTGATCCTCAGAGAGATGAAAGCTATATCATCTTCGAAATGGCCCAGAAGAAAAATCTGAGTCAAAGTATAAAACTGGCAGAAGATATCGAAAAAGAACTTGTGGGAGCCGGAAGAGAAAGCCGAGGAGTGCATCAGGCAGGTTTCTGGGTGTTATGGGCTACCTCTATGCCGGCCGTACTGGTAGAACTGGATTTTATCTGCAATCCCCAATCGGCAAAATATCTTTCCTCTGATAAAGGAGCCAAAGAATTGGCTGAGGCGATTTATAAGGCCATTAACCGGTATGAAGCTAATTGGAGCAGAAATCAAAAGTCATCTTCCAATGCTCCGTTGCTAACTGATACATATATTGAAAATGAAAATAAAGAACCGGAAGATATATATATCAGTCAAGAGGAAATAAATATAACCGAAGGTGCTGAAATGGCAGTTGTAAAAAGCCGTACTAATAATTTATCTCCGACGAAAGCCATTTCTAATAAAGGAGTTTCTAATACTTCGACTGCTAAAATAAATTCCGGCAAAAATTCTCAGACCACAAAAAGTGGTACTGTTGGGGATAGGAGGAAAAGAAGGAACTCCAGGGGAAAAGAACTTTCTCTGAATAATACCTATGAAAAAGATAATATAATATTTGGTACCACTAAAACCTTTTCAGATGCTATTCGGGTAGATGAAACAGCTGAATTGGCTTCTACCGAAACCAAGACCGAGGTAAAGATGAGTGCCAAAGAAAGGAAAGCAGAACAGAAACGCCTTAAAGAGGAGAAAAAGCGTCTGGAGAAAGAGGCGAAAAAAAGAAGTAAGGACTCACATAATGCCAGAGTTAACAAACTTGTGACAGTTTATAAGATTCAAATTCTTGCTTCTAATGACCTTCTAAACCAAGATAATTCACGTTTCTGTGGCTTGGAACCGGTATCAGCGTATAAGGAAAATAATATCTATAAATATTATTATGGTGAAAGCACGGATAAAGCAGCATTGGAAGCTGTGCTTGCTGATGTGAGAAAAAAAATACCTGATGCTTTCATCGTTTCAAGCAAAAAAAGCGTGCAGACTAAAAAATAAAAAGAGACATGAAAAGGATTTTTACAAAAGAGGTGATAATAGGCCTTTGTGTGGCTTGTGCCATCGTGATTTTATGTTTCGGAATAGAATTCCTGAAAGGAATAAATTTATTCAGGCCGGCCAATTTCTATGTGGCTCAATATGAGAATGTGTCAGGCCTTGAAGTAGCCGCCCCTGTTTTGATTGACGGATATAAAGTGGGTCAGGTAAGAGAGATCAACTTTAATTATGAAAATCCCGGAAAGATAGAAGTTTTGCTTGCCCTGAACAAGCAATTAAGACTGCCCGTAGACTCCAGGGCTATGATAGAGAGTACTCTTTTAAGTGGAAGTTTTGTAAATATTAAGCTGGGTCAGAGTCCCGATTTGATACCTTTGGGAGGAGATATTTCTACCGGAGTGACTCCCGATCTCATGGCGAGTATTTCTGATGAACTTCTGCCGTCAGTAAGCAAAATAATGCCAAAAATTGACAGTCTTCTTCTTTCCGCAAATCAGCTGATATCCAATCCGGCTATAGAAGCCTCTCTAAAAAATATAGAAGTTCTCACGGCCAATCTTACCGCCACCAGCAGGAGTCTCAATGGAATGATGGGGAACCAAATCCCCGGGCTCATGAAAGATGCGGGGACTGTTATGACAAATCTTGACAGTATAACTGTGAACCTGACTCTTCTTTCACAAGAGTTGAGTAAGCTGCCATTGAATCAGACGGTGGAAAATGTCAATGGTTTGACTTCAAATCTTGTTAAGTTTACGGGCAACCTCAACAACCCGAACTCTACCTTGGGACAAATCACCCAAAGTGATGAACTGTCCAAGCGCCTTAATACGGTAGTGGCTGATATTGACTCACTTATAGTAGATATTAAAAAGAATCCAAAGCGATATATCAGCATAAAACTTCTTTAAATTTAACACTTTCTGCTCTAATGCCTTTACATTAACTCTAATCCTTTTATTAACATTTTTAACTAAAAATTTAACCCGCTGAAATACATAACCATAATAAAAATTTGATTTTTGCAAACAGAAAATCACTTTTTTTTGAATTTTTTTTATGGTTATTTTGTAGTCCTTTTCGACTATTATCATGAAAGAAGATTTCAAGGCAAAATGGCAGAAAGTGGTGCAAATCATCACTGACAATATTGGCGAACAAAGGGCGCAAATATGGTTTGGTGTGGCTGAACCTCAGTCTTTTGTAGATAATCGCCTCACCTTAAAATTGCCTTCTGAATACTTTGTCGAGAAGTATGATTATGATTTTTACAATATTCTCACATCTTCATTGAGAAAGGTGTTTGGAGATCTTGTAAAACTTGATTACGAACTCGAACTGATCCATAACGACCGGGATTCTCGTGTAAAGATTTCAGGTGCACATCAGAGCCCGAACATTAAGAATAAGTTTATTCAATCAATCCAGGCTCCAAAACCAATTCTGGATTATGAGGAGAAGAAACAGGAATTCGATCCTCAGCTAAATGAAGCCTTGAATTTTGAAAATTATTGTGAGGGTTCCAGCAATAAACTGCCTCTTACAATCGCTAAATATATTGCCGAAAATCCCGGTAAGAATGACTTTAATCCGTTCTTTCTTTACGGCGATGTGGGAGTGGGCAAAACCCATCTGATCCAGGCTATCGGAATAAGGGTAAAAGAGACAAAACCAAATGCAAAGGTAAGTTTCGTGACTCTTCGTCAATTCCAGCAGTTGTATCAGAATGCAGTGATCAAGAAGCAGGTGCCTTATTTTATTCAATGGTATCAGCAGATGGATGTACTACTGATTGATGACTTGCAGGAATTGAGTCATAAATCAGGCACCACTGATGCTTTATTTGCCATTTTTAATCACCTTCATCAGCACGGCAAGGCAATAATATTCACATGTGACAGACGTCCCATTGAACTCGATGGTATTGCAGACAGGCTTATCGACAGATTCAAATGGGGAATAACTGAAGAATTGCCAAAACCGGATATCGAACTGAAAAAGAAGATACTGGAATTCAAGGCATCTAAAAACGGTCTGGGACTATCAAAAGAAGTGATAGACATTATAGCCGAGGGAAGCACAGGATCGGTACGTGAACTTGAGGGTATAGTAATGGGAATAATTACCCGGTCGATATATCTTAATTGTCCTATCACTCCACAGCTGGCACGGGAAGTAATGAAACATTCCGTGAGACCTAAGGCTCAGAAGGTGATTAATTTCGATATGATTGTAGAGACCACGGCTGAATATTATAATCTGAATCCTGACGTGGTATTTTCAAAAAGTCGCCTTAGGGATGTGGCGGATGCGCGTCAAATAATCATGTATCTGAGCCATAAACTCACTTCGCTTTCTTCAAGTGCAATCGGCCAGAAATTGAACCGTTCCCATACTACGGTGCTTCATGGAATTCAGCAGGTAGACAACCGTGTGAATTTCACAAAAGACCTTCAAGATGCCGTAATGTCGATTGAGGCAGAACTTAAAAAATAGACTTACAAGCCTATTCAGAAAGATCATAACGGATCTTATCCACAATTAGTCTCAGATCAGAAGTCTTGATATTTAATTGTTTCAAGGCTAAAGTATCTTCCTTAAAGGCCAGAAGAAGAGGAGTAATGTCTTTTTCCGGATTTGCTTCCACAAACTTTTTATAAAGTGACAACGCCTTGCTGAAATTACCCATTGCAAGTTCACAGTGAGCTGCATTAAGAAAATCGGTTTTATCCGCTTTTGAATGGGCCATGACCTTTTCATATTGAGACCGGGCCTTGTCAAAATTATTAGCCATTAATTCTGCCCATGCTATCGCTCTCTGCACACCTATTTTTTCCGGTTTAAGATACTGTGCATGATAGAAATGCTGTAAAGCCTCAGTAGGTTTACCGGCTTCCAGACTGCATTGTCCGGCACTCAACAGCAGATGAAAATTTTCCGGTTCGTTTTCTAATGCCCGGTCATAATATTCAAGGGCTTCAGTTGTCTTCCCGGCATTTTTCAGAGCTATTGCCAATTGCTTTATGAGCCATGGATTTTCGGGATTTATAAGTTCGGATTTTTTATACCATTCGATTGCCTTCGGATAGTTTCTTAACCGATCATAACTAAACCCTATTTTCTCCCATAGTTGAGGATCGGATTTTTCAGAATTTATCATTTCAAACAATTCTGCCGCTTCTTCAAAATACTTATTCTTGAAATAGAAATCCGATACTATTTTCACATTATCCAGATCAATTCCAAGTAATGGCATTAGGGGTTTAATATGAGTGGCAAGGAATGGTTGGCCGAAAGGATCCCGGAAGTCATCTTTACGGCTATAAAATTTGAAAAACCGGTATATATCCTGTAAGGCCTGACGTATTTTTTTAGCCAGAACTTTTTCATATGTTTCACCTATGGCATCACTCATTGCCTCCTGGGCCTCCTTCATCTGGCTTTCAATATTGGAAAGCATCTGGTTTCTGTTGGTCTCAGGCATGGCAGAAAGAGATAATAAGAATGAATGAAGATCGGATTCGCACATGATGGCAGTAAGCCTTGAAGCAGTGTGTGAATCCTTATGAATGGGAAGGGAATCGAATTCATAATTTCCCGGAACAAAGGGTATAAACCAATTGGAAATCTTCTTAAAAAACGGGAAATTTTTTAGATTGGAAAATGCAGTGACCATTACGTCTGCACCATCAAGTTGCATGTCATTGATTTCCTGGAGTTTTTCTCCAAGTTCACTGTTTTCTAACATTTCTTCCCAATTAGGATTCATATCTGAAAGAAAATCTTCAGAATCTGAAGACAAGTTGCGCATTTTGTCTAAAATCTGCGGCTGAATCTTCATCAGCCCCGGAATTACCTCGTTTCTCATTTTATTGTCAATCCGCTTCGTATCGTATGTGCGAATTATACTTAATAAAACGTCGTTGGCAAGTTTCTTCAGGTCATCATCAGCAGCAAGAATAAGCCTTGTACGGAGTTTAAGATTGCCCGAAACCCTTGAAGGATAAAGCAAGGAAATTAATAAAACTCCAATGATTGCCCTCGCTTTAACAGATGGAGAAGTAGCCGTTTCATACTGATTCAGAAGTATATCAAAGGAGTTTGAATCAAAATAAGAAATATTTCCAAGAATCAATGCAGAAAGCATCAGTGCCTTGAAATAATCGGGCCATTGTGGATTATCCAGTGCCTTTGAGATTTCTTCATATTCTTCCTGAGGAGCACCTTTCATTGTCCATACATAATTAAACAATTCATCTAAGGCCGCAGCCTGCTCCACAGAAATTTTTAAAGAATCGGTGTCTAAGGTATCTTTATAATTTTCATTATCATTAAGAAAAGCCTTCTCGAAAACAACAAATTTATTAAGAAATGAGGAATTCCTTAAAGCTTCCAATCTACGGGTAGAGGAATATATGTCCGAACTGTCAGTAAGTTTTGTCTCTCTTAAAGTCAAATCATTAGCGCTATGTAAACCATCGCGAATCTGTTCAACTACCTCCTTAAGGGAGGGATCATTATTTCCGGTGGAAAGATAATCAAGCATGTATCTATATGTAGACTCGAGACTTAAAAGTGCCTCCAAATCCTTTTGAAGATTAGGATAGCGTTTCATTTGAATTGTCAATAAGCGAAACGCTTCGTTGAAACGTGATGAATTGATAAGTTTCTGAATCTTTTCAAAAGTCTGTAGGGCAGATGTATTGTTCCCCATAATAAATAAATTTAGTCTTTAAAATATAAACAAATAATGTGCCATAATGATGAAAATAAAAATGCTAAAATAAAATCATAAGAAATGAGGGGTATAAAATTGGTTAATAGGCCCTAAAAGTCGGGCCTGAGTAACTTTGGGAATTGGCCATAAAGCATTAACTTTGCAAATAGAAAAACAAAGAGCATAAATAAATAAAAAAAATAAGGAAAAATGGTTATACAACGCTGGCAGACGGTGTTATTGTTCATAGCAGCGGCCGTAATGGCATGTTTTACATTCATCCCTTTTGGGATTGTTACAACTCCTGATTATACCTTTACACTTACCGGACTTGGATTCTATGAGCAGGGTATTCCTACCGATGGTCGCCCTCCTATGGTGATTCATACGTGGTATTTATTTATGCTTTCCCTCACCACAATCGTTCTTCTCTTGCTTGATATTTTCTTATTCAAAAATATCAAGTTGCAACAAAAAGTTTGCATGGTTGCCATACTCTTTATCGTGGCAGAATGTTGTGTAGCCGGTTTGCTTGGTTTCAGGGCGATCGAGGGAGGATGGATTTATTGGAAAACAACTATAATTTGTCCCTTCATAGCATTGTTCAGTGCGATTTTCGCCTATTATAGGATGGCCCAGGATTATTCTTTGTTAAAAGCCGCCGATAGGTTAAGATAAAAACTATAACAGGAAAAGGGAATCAAAAGTTAAGTTAAAATTCGATATGGCAAAAGAACTGAAAGACCTTACAAAAAGGAGCGAAGATTATTCAAAATGGTATAATGAGCTGGTGATAAAAGCAGACCTGGCAGAGCAGAGCCCGGTGCGCGGTTGTATGGTGATCAAACCATACGGATATGCCATCTGGGAAAAGATGCAACAGACACTGGATTCAATGTTCAAGGCAACTGGAGTTCAAAACGCTTATTTCCCATTACTAATACCGAAGTCATTTCTTTGCCGTGAAGCAGAACATGTAGAGGGATTTGCCAAGGAATGTGCGGTTGTAACACACTATAGGCTTAAAAATGCTCCCGACGGAAGTGGAGTAATAGTAGATCCCGAAGCAAGATTGGAAGAGGAATTCGTGATTCGTCCTACGTCAGAAACCATAATCTGGGACACATATAAGAATTGGATACATAGTTATCGTGATCTCCCACTTCTGATTAATCAATGGGCCAATGTGATGAGGTGGGAAATGCGCACCAGGATGTTTCTTCGCACGTCTGAGTTCCTTTGGCAAGAAGGACACTGCGCACATGAAACAGCCGAAGAATCCGAAGCGCGAACTGTGCAGATGATTAACGTATACGCAGATTTTGCCGAAAAGTATATGGCTATGCCCGTGATAAAAGGCGTGAAAAGCGAGAATGAGCGTTTCGCCGGAGCGGTAAACACTTATACCATCGAAGCAATGATGCAGGATGGGAAAGCCTTGCAGAGTGGAACTTCTCATAATCTGGGTCAAAATTTTGCCAAGGCCTTCAATGTGACTTTTATTAATAAAGAGAATAAACCGGAATATGTATGGGCCAACTCCTGGGGTGTGTCTACAAGACTTATGGGAGCCTTAATAATGACCCATTCTGACGACAACGGATTAGTCCTTCCTCCAAAACTTGCTCCCATACAAGTGGTAATTGTGCCGATATATAAGAGCGTGGAGCAAAAAGATGCTATCACAAAGAGTGTGCATCCTATAGTGGAAGAATTAAGAAAACAGGGAATCAGTGTAAAATATGATGACGCCGATAACCGTAGACCGGGATTTAAATTCGCCGATTATGAATTGAAGGGTGTACCTGTGAGACTTGCAATCGGTGCCCGTGACCTGGAGAATGGCACTGTGGAGTTAATGCGAAGAGATACCCTGGAAAAGGAGACGGTGCCTTTAGAAGGAATAGTGAAAAGAATAGAAGAAGAATTGCAAAGTATCCAGGATTCTCTCTTCCAAAGAGCGTTGAAACTGCGTGAAGAAAATACCTTTAAGGTAGATTCTTATGAAGAGTTCAAAGAGAAAATAGAGAACGGCGGTTTCTTTTTAGCCCATTGGGACGGAACTACTGAAACTGAAGAAAGAATAAAGGAAGAAACAAAGGCCACCATTCGTTGCATACCTTTAGATGGAGAGGATGAAGAGGGTGTATGCATGGTAACCGGGAAACCATCCAAAAGGCGTGTAATTATAGCCCGTGCCTATTAAAATAGATTGCATTAAGGTAAAAATAATATTCTGTCTTCAAGTTCGAGAATTAAAATTAAGAATTAAATCAAGAAAAGATAGACAATACTGATGAAAAGACTATTTTTCTTTTTGGCTATTGCTGTGACTGTTTTTACCGGCACTGCACAACTTACCATATCTGATTATTGCGACTTAAAAAATACCTGGCCAAAGGGAATAAAAGATATTACACCCTTGGCCGACGGAGAGAGTTTTGCCGCCATAAGTGATGATGGCATGGCCATTGAGAAATACAGTTATCAATCCGGTAAGAAGACCGGAGAGCTCTTCAATCTTGCCACCGTGAAAGGAGACCTTAAGATTGATGATTTCGAAGGATTCAAAATCAGTGATAACGGAAAGAAAATACTTCTTTGGAATAATAGCGAGAAGATATATCGCTACAGTTTCAGGGCTGATTACTATGTTTACGATACTTTCAGGAGCACTCTTGCCCGAGTAAGCGACAAAGGGAAACAAAGAGGAGCCACAATATCACACGATGGCAGGTATGTGGCATACGAAAGAGACAACAATGTCTGGATATCAAATCTTGACTATAAAATAGATGCAGCCATCACTACCGATGGTGAACAGGGAAAAATAATAAACGGTATACCTGACTGGAGTTATGAAGAGGAATTTGATCTTCTCACAATGATGTGCTGGAATGCTGATGACACTGTTCTGGCCTATGTGAAGTTTAATGAAAGCGAAGTTCCGGAATATCAATTCGACCAATACAGAAGTTTCTGCAATTCCGATCCATTGGGAGATCTTTATCCCTCAGTATATTCATATAAATATATGCTCCCGGGCTTTAAGAACTCTGAGGTGAGTGTGCATGCCTATAATCTTGATAACAAGACAACAAAAAAAATGGATATACCTACTGCCACAGATGACTATATCCCTTCTATAATGTTTGGAGAGAATGGTAACAGACTGATGGTAATGGTGCTGAACAGGGAACAGAACAGATTGCAACTTTACAGTGTCAATCCTGCTTCTACCGTTAGCCGTCTGCTTATTACCGAAGAAAGCACCACATGGGTAAGCCCCGATGTATATGGTATTACACATTATAATGCCAATGAGATTGTGTTTTGCAGTGAAAAGTCAGGTTATAAGCATTTATATCTATATGATTATAACGGTGTATTAAAAAGGACTCTCACGAAAGGAGATTTCAATGTAACAGGGTATTATGGTTGCGATAAAAGGGGCATACATTATATTCAATCCACTTATTTAGGTCCTATTTATAGGAGTGTAATGAGTGTAGATTCTAAAGGAGTATTAAAAAATCTTACCGGGAACACAGGTACTTCTTCAGCAGCTTTCAGTAGCAATATGAATTATTTTGTGAAGACCTTTAGCAGCAGTACCACTCCTACCCAATATACCATCTGCAATGCATCGGGCGCCAAGTTGGCAGAACTTGAGATGAATAGGGAGTATGCCGCAAAATATGCTTCAGCCCCAAAAATGGAGTTCTTGAAAGTTAAGAACTCGGTAGGAGAGGATATGAACGCATACATGATTAAGCCGTTGAATTTTGATGCAGCTAAGAAATATCCTTTGGTAATGTATCAGTATAATGGCCCGGAATCTCAGGAAGTGCTCGACAAGTGGCGTATGGAAGGGATCTTTTACCTTGCGTCTCAAGGATACATTGTAGCCTGTGTGGACGGCCGTGGCACTGGCAACCGGACCAATGAATGGACAAAATGTGTATATCTTAAGTTAGGAGACCTTGAAACCCAGGACCAGCTTTCAGCGGTGAAATATTTTGGATCACTTCCATATGTAGATTCAAATAGAATGGGATGTTTCGGATGGAGTTATGGAGGATACATGACACTAATGGAAGTGGGTGCAAAGAATTCACCACTTAAAGCGGGAGTAGCAATGGCTCCTGTGTCTGACTGGAGATTTTATGACGGTATTTATACCGAAAGATTTATGCGGACACCGGCTGTTAATGCTAACGGATATGTTTCCTCTTCTGCTCTTACGTATACACCTAATCTTAATGCCCGACTGCTTGTGATTTCCGGAAGCGATGATGACAATGTGCATTTATATAACACACTAAAATATACTTCCAAGCTATCTTCAGAGGGCAAGGTTTGTGATATGATGATATATGCCGGTTTCGAGCATAGTCTTAGGATGTGTGATGCAAGAGTACAATTGTTTAGAAAAATTAACGATTTTCTTAATCTAAACCTAAAATAATACCGGTTTAACAGACTTTATAGATTATCATTATTGTCTTAAGGGCAATAATGACAACATGAAGAGCCTCAGACTATTCCTTTGAGATAAAATCAATAATAGGATTGTTAAACTTTTTTCAACTTGTGAACGTTGTAACATTGGAATTAATCTATCCTAACTCTGTCCGATTTCCAAAAATTTTAACTCTAAGGAAAGTGAAATATTCAGTTGACTTAGAAAACTCAGAAAAATAATTTAAGAAAACATCTTTTCTAATGAAAGATTTAGGTAAAATAAACAGTAAACAAGTATATGGGTTGTGGAGGAACCTTTCTGTATGCATAGTTGCTGTAACAGCTACCTTGGTTTTTTCAAAGATTCTTCCTTATTATCTTTCTCCTGTTGTAGCATTACTTATTGCCGCAGCCCTTTATATGTATATTTACAATGAAAAGTTGTCGGTATCAAAATCTTGTATTCTACCTCCAATTTCCATACTATACAGTATCGTAATTTATGCCTTCTTCACGATTATTTTAAATCTGATGCATATATGGGGCCTCTTTGAGATGCCACACGAGTTTATATTCTTTACCGATCCTTTCATTCCTGCTCTTATCCTTAATCCCATCAGTTGCATAGTGATATCTTTGGTATGGTTAGAACATAGAAAGTTATCCATGTGCATTGAATGTAAAAGCGGCTTGTCGATGGGAATTCACCGAGGTGCTAATGGAATTTTAAATAATGAAGTGCATATACAGATTAAGAACTTCATTATAATGAGCGGTGTGCTCTCTTTAGCTGTATGGGCCTATTATCAATTTGCCTATATCAATGTGAATATAAATGGTCGTGATGATTATATCTTCACATGGCTCACCGTAATAGGAGCTGCATTAGACTGGATTTACTTCTCATGGCGATATTACAATCTCTATTTAGACCTTAAAGAGCATGATGAGCTGATATCTCCATCGGAGCTCAGAGATATGACCTCCAAGACCTATATTAGGTATTATGTAATTTGCGGTAATTATATGTACCTTACTCCACATGCCAAAGAACCGGGTATAGAGCACAATGAGGTCTGGGATACTCCTTTCTTCACGAAACAAAATATGAACGATGTGTTCGGTGTTGATGTGAAAAAAACGGTGGAAGAGATGACCGGTGTTGATAATGGAGAGTTAAGATTTTTCTTCGGAAGAAAAAGTCCGGTGGATAATAAACATAGTCTATTACGTTACTTTTATTTTCTTGACGGAGATATTTCAGATTATCCGGAACTTAGTGCCAACGGAGAATGGGTACCATTTGATAAGGTAATTTATTTATATTCCAATTTCCCTCAAAAAATGGCGGAACTTGCCTTATATGATATCACTCGACTGGCTACTATTGTGCTTACAGCGAAGATATTTGATGAGGAAGGTTATAGAAAATCCAGGATTAAGTCGTACAATCCAAGTTTCAACCTGCCGGAAGTGAGAAGGTCAAATCTGGATTTTCAAGACGATAAATGGATTCAAGTGTCACTCTTCAATTCAGACACTCCGATGTTTAAACTCAAGAAATGGTGGCGCCAAAAGACCCAAAACACCCGCAAAAAGACCAGATGATCGTGATTCTGGGCCCCACTGCCACCGGGAAAACAACAAGGGCAGTGGATCTTGCCCGGTACCTGGATGGTGAAATAATCAGTGGGGATTCCCGACAGGTATACCGAGGTATGGACCTGGGCACCGGCAAAGACCTGGAAGAATATGAGGGGGTAGCATATCATTTAATTGATATATGTGAAGCAGGTGAGAAATATAACCTGCACCGTTTTGTTTCAGATTTTCATAACGCTTTATCGGATATCAACTCCCGAGGGAAGAGACCTATATTGTGTGGTGGTACAGGTATGTATATAGAGACCGTTCTTTCCGGAATAATATTGCCGGAGGTACCTGTTAACCAAGAATTAAGGGAAAGATTGGAAAAATTGAGCCTTCCGGAATTGACCGATATTCTCAAGCGATATAAGAAACTTCATAATACCACCGATGTTGACACTGTAAAGAGAGCTGTCAGAGCCATTGAGATTGAAGAATTTTATCGGCAGAATCCCGAACAAGCTACAGCTGCAGATAGAACTCATTCCAGACCCTTGGATAGTGTAATCATCGGGATAGATATTCCCAGAGATAAAAGAAGAGAAAGAATTTCCCGAAGGCTTCATTCACGACTTGAGAAAGGAATGGTAATGGAAGTAGAGAATCTTATTAATTCAGGGGTTCCACCTGAAAATCTAATATACTACGGACTCGAATATAAATATTTAACCCTCTATGTAATAGGAAAGCTCTCTTACCAAGAAATGGTAAGAGAGCTTGAAATTGCAATTCATCAGTTTGCGAAACGTCAGATGACTTGGTTCCGAGGAATGGAGAGAAGAGGCTTCAAAATTCATTGGCTTCCATATGATTTAAGCCATGATGAATTTATTGCCCAATCTGTTTCAATTATGAACGGAGAAAAACCACAAGGTCTTTCGGTGTAAATTGCTTTCCTTTCAGCAACATCGAACTGCGGTAGAGTTTACCGGCAAATCCCACGCAAATCAGATCTGCAAAATATAGCACGGCAAGTGATGTGACAGTCTGCCATATCGGTGCAACACCCGATACCGCAGCAACAGTACCTACTGTGGGAGAGGTAAATGGAATATAACTGCATATTACCGCTAATGTGGAGTCACCGTTATCTACTGCAAATTGACCTAAGTAGAAGGCTCCTAAAAGCACGAAAGTTATCACTGTCATGTATGCCTGATTCTCGTTGTCTTTATCTGTAATTGCTCCGCAGGCAGCATAAAGCGAGCCGAATAAGACGTATCCTCCAATGAAATAAAGAAGAGTCCAGGTGATGGCCAGGTAAGTTTTTCCTGCGGTAAGATAATGCCAGGGAACATCAAAACCGAAGATAATAAAGAAAACGGTAACCCCGGCAAAAATGAGAAGGCCCCAGATTAGCAATTGAGTCAGACCTGTGAGTCCTACTGAAAGGATTTTTCCTAACATGAGAGTCTTTCCGGGAACAGAAGTACAGATTATCTCCATTATACGGTTGCATTTCTCTGCCTTTACTTTATTGAAAATCATAGCTCCGTAAATCATCAGAAAGAAAGTCAGGAATATTCCGGCCATCATTCCAATGGCTTTTGCTGCCGTCATTTCATTTGGATCCGGCTGAGTGGGAAGGTCGTTAATGGTATTGGCAAAAGAATCACTTTGTGCCATCAGCACCCCACAAATTCCGCCAAAAGCTATCACTATTATCGGCACTATAAAGGTACCGATCCAGAATCCTTTGCTTCTGATATCTGTAAGATATTCAGTTTGTACAATTAATTTAAGTTGATCTATCATATAGTCAATTGTGATTCAGGGTTATAACTTAGTTAGTATTCTTAAGGATTGGAAGTATATTTAAGGAATATTTCATTCAGAGAGGGCAGATGCTCCTCAAAATGAATTATTTCTCCTTGAATAGAAACGGCTTCGAGTATATCATTATTTTTTACACCCTCTTTCTTTGTGATAAAATAAGCCTCACCCTTTCTTCCATTTAGTGGAGTTGTTTTTTCTACTTTCTCTATTTTACCGCTATCCTCAAGCAGAGGTATTGAGATTTCTTTGCGTGTAGTGAGGATTAGATTCCCCGTGCGGTGCCTGTCTTTAATTTCAGAAAGATCACCTTTCACCAAAAGTCTTCCTTTGTTGATGAGAGCAATGGTACTGCACATCTCTTCAATAGCACTCATATTATGAGAAGAAAGCATTATAGTACTTCCTTTTTCATTAAGCCGTGCTATCAGGTCTCTGAGCAATGCCCCGTTTATAGGATCGAATCCGCTGAATGGTTCATCCAATATTACCAATTCCGGTTCATGTACCAACGTAGCGATTATCTGGACTTTCTGCTGGTTGCCTTTAGATAATTCTTTAACAAGACGTTTTCCCTGACCTGTTAGATTGAAAATCTCCATATATTCCTTCATGACTTCACGAAGGCGTTTTTTATCTCCTCCTTTAAGCCGTCCGAAATACATTATCTGGTCTTCAACTCTCATTTTTTCATAGAGTCCGCGTTCCTCAGGCATATATCCGATATGTCTGGTAGTTTTCAAAGATACCGGTTCTCCATTTACCAGTACATTTCCAGTATCATTTACAAGGAGATTATTGATGATACGTAATAATGTGGTTTTGCCGGCACCATTTGGTCCCAGCAATCCACAAATCTCACCTTTACCTACTTCAAAAGAAACATCATCCAGAGCCTTCAGGCTTCCATAATGTTTTGATAGGTTATTTATTTGCAGCATTTCTATTATTAGTCTTTAAATTTGTGGGACAAAGAATCCTGTCGCCTATATCTTTAGCCATACGGCTACGCATTGATATTATTTCACTTATACGACTATGTAGTTCCCGCTCTTTATCTTCATTTGAATGGTCAAGATTTTTTAGTTCCTCCATCAACATTTTCAATTGAATATCGATGATTCCATTCTTCAAAATATTGAGAGAGGAAATCACGAGGGATACAATCTTCTCTTTTGAGTTTTCTTGACTTTTATTTTTTTTGAACAAAGAACTCAATTGATGTTTTTCAACGAGTGCCCGGTTTGTATTATTCCGGATAACATCATCTTCATGACTTCCAAACTTGTCTAAAATATAGTTTTTGGCAAATCTCTCTCTTTCATTCTCAGCAAAAGAAGATAAGCGGTCTTCTAATGAGTTTTCTTCTCTTTTTATCTCATTAACTGAAAGATTAAGAGCTCCGATAGTTTCGTATCCTTCTTTTCTCTTTTGTTCTATAAGCCCGGCTATTACATTATCATTTTCTTTGAGGTCTCTTCTAAATTGAGGAAGGAGTTGAAGAAGTTCGTTGAAGATTTTAATATGATCAGGAACTGTAAAAGAGATATTATCGATTTCCAATTCTTCGGCTATGTATTCGATAACTGAGACTTGCACAGTTTCTGATTCTGACCCTTCTGATTCGAAAATATCTACAAAACCATATTTCAAACAATTATCAATCAATTCCCTTTCCAAAGGATAAAGAGGTGAAGAGAGGGTCTTTTCATCTATTTGACGTAATTGTGAGGAAATAGTTTCACCGGGATTTACATTTTCTTTAGAAAAATCTTTCTGAAGTTCTTCCGAGCGTCTTTTCGTTTTTTCCTGTTCAACTATTTTCCAGCGTGCTTTCGCCACTTCAGAACTGAGTGAAGACTCTTTTACATCGAGCAAGGCGCTACATTCCTGTATATAAATATCTCTCTTTATTTTGTCGGAGATATTGGCAATGCTTTCTACAATGCTTCTTACAACGAGCCATCTTTTTTGCGGGTCATTCCTGGCATCGTCAAGGAGCACATTTATCTTAAACCGGATTATGTCTACTTCATTCTCTTTAAGGTAGTCTTTCAGTTGTTGTGGAGTGAGTTTTGCCGCCAGTGAATCGGGGTCATCACCTTCCGGTAAGGGAACTGCCTTTACATTAAGATTATGCGCCAACAACATATCGATACCTCTCAACGAAGCCTTTATTCCGGCAGAGTCACCGTCATAAATGAGAGTTACGTTGTCTGTGAATCGATGAATCAAAGAAATTTGTCCGTCAGTCAGTGCGGTTCCGGAAGATGCCACCACGTTTCTTATTCCCGACTGCCACATTCCTATTACATCCAGATATCCTTCTACCAGGTATACCTTATTTTCCTTCACAATATCTCCTTTTGCCTGGAAAATGCCGTAAAGTTCTCTACTTTTAGAATAAACTTCAGATTCCGGAGAATTAATATATTTTGCAGAGTCACCCTTAAGATCACGCCCTCCAAATGCCACTACTTTCCCGGCAGTGTTTATAACCGGGAATATTATGCGACCACGGAAACGATCATAGTTTCTACCATTTTGTGAAGTACCGGTGAGACCTGTGGCTTTCAGAATGTCAAGACTGAATCCTTTCTTAATTGCCTCATCCGTGTAATCGGAAAAACGGTCGATTGCATATCCTAAAGCAAAAGCCTTAATGGCTTCTTGAGTGACATGACGTCCGTACAAATAAGATAGCCCGACATTTTGTCCCTCTTCTTTCTGAAGAAGATTTGAGGTGAAATAGTTTTTTGCCCATTCATTTGCCACAAGCATCCCTTCGCGGCGTGTCTGCTGTTCGATCTCTTCGTTGGTCAGTTCTCGCTCCTTGACTTCAATTCCGTATTTTTTGGCAAGATGTAAAAGTGCTTCATGGTATGAAACCCCTTCTTTTTCCATAATAAAATTTATGGGACTTCCTCCTTTATGGCAAGAAAAACAATAACAAAAATTTCGGCTTTTGTTTACAGAAAATGAAGGGGTCCTTTCATTGTGAAAGGGACATAGGCCCATATAATTTGCGCCACGACGCACCAGATGCACGTAGTCGCTCACTACATCCACAATATCAGCAGTATCTTTAATTTTTTGAACGGTAGCCGGATCTATCATTTATCCGTCAGTGAGTAGTGATATTTCTTTTTTTATCTTAGATTCCAGGTTCTTGCTCACCGGAACCAAAGGGAGTCGCAAAAAGTTTTCAGCCATTCCCAAATGATGAAGCATAGCCTTTATTCCTGCCGGATTACCATCTTCAAATAATGAGCCTATCAATGTATTTAACTTCTTCTGATTCTCCATGGCTTCGTCGAACTTGCCTTCTTTGCAAAGGTCAACGATTTTTTTCATCTTCTCCGGGAATGCGTTGGCAAGTACTGATATCACACCGGAACTTCCAACTTTCATCAGGGCTGCTGTGTCACTATCATTTCCACTTAGCACATGAAAATGGGATGGAGCACCATCTATTATTTCTTTTGCCTGTGTTAAGTCGCCTGACGCCTCTTTCACTCCACAGAATTTATCAGACAAGGCTGCAAGCCTGAGGGTAGTACGTGGTGACAGATTCACGCCGGTGCGTCCCGGCACATTATATAATAAAATCGGAAGGGGAGAGGCCTCAACAATAGATGCGAAATGGAGATAGAGACCTTCCTGGGTAGGTTTATTGTAATAGGGTGCAACTGATAAGATGGCAGAATAGCCTTCAAGGTTGCGTGTGAGTATATCATTGACAACGGAAGCTGTATTATTCCCCCCGATTCCTAAGACTAAAGGTAATCTCCCATTTACTTTCCTGTTAACAAACCCGGCTAATTCATTTTTTTCTTCCAAAGTAAGGGTGGGAGTCTCAGCCGTAGTGCCTAATACGACAATATAATCTACCCCTCCCTTTATGATATGCTCTATAATATTTCCTAAAGCTTCGTAATCTATGAAAAGGTCTTCCTTAAATGGAGTAATCAATGCCACTCCAAGACCATCTATTTTCAGATTTGCCATAATTCGGAAATTTTCTGCAAAGTTAACAAACTTAATAAGAGCAGACAAATATAAAAAGAAAACCTAACTTCATCCTTTTCCTTTCTTTTTCATTAAATTTGTAACGCAAAATCTACCTATTAAGTCAAGATGGATTTAAACCTTAAAGTAAGAATAAAAGATTTCTGGCAAGAACTTCTTTCATATTTTAATGTTGCAGAAGATCTTGAATCACAGCAAGATGTAGAACAGTCTATCAGATCGGGAGTAGATTTCAAGGGAAGTCAGCTTCTGGTGTTGATTTTTGCTATAATTATAGCCTCCTTAGGTCTGAATACAGACAGTACCCCTGTTGTGATAGGCGCCATGTTGATTTCACCCTTGATGGGTCCCATCATAGGTATGGGTCTTGGTATCGGCATAGCTGATTATGCGTTGCTTAAGAGGAGTTTTAAGAATATCTCTATGGCTGTGCTTGGATCCTTAGCAGCGTCAGCCATATATTTCCTTATATCACCTCAGTATGAGGGGTCAAGTCAGTTGCTGGCTCGAACATCACCCTCTATTTACGATGTTTTTGTAGCTTTATTTGGTGGAGGAGCCGGTTTTGTAAGCATAGCCTGCAGAAATAAGGGACAAGTAATGCCAGGTGTCGCCATTGCCACATCTCTTATGCCGCCACTTTGTACGGCAGGTTACGGCATCGCTACATGGCAGGCCCATTTCTTTTTAGGTGCTTTATATCTTTTCTTCACCAATATGATTTTCATCCTTTTTGCAACTTGGATTGGGGTGAAGATCTTGAAATATAAAGGAGTTGTTTATCAAAACACTGCCAGGAACAAGCGTCTTCAGACTTTTGTGACCATTGTGGTATTTTGTACAGTGGGGGTTAGTTGCTTCCTGACGTATCAAATGATAAGGAAAAATATTTTCATGGCACGAGCACAGGAATTTGTGGAACAGCAGATGGTTTTCCCAAATACTCAGGTTCTCAGTCATAAAGAATATATAAGCAATGGAAAGAAATATATAGATGTCACACTTATTGGCACGGCTTTGCCGAAAGATTCGCTTCAGTTAGCGATGGTAAATAAAATGGACAGTATGGGGCTTGGAGGTACTATTCTCCAAATAAAGCAAGGATTTTCTGTAAGTTCTGTCAATTCAAATGCTTCACCCGAAAAAAACTTTGTAGAATTCTACAATCTGGCCCAACAGGAATTACTAAGTAAACAAAGCACGATCGATTCTCTTAAAGATGTTGTAAAACTCCATAATTGGTTTAATCAGCAGACCTTGGAACTTGCACCTGAATTAAAAATCCTGTTCCCGTCTATCATGGATGTGGCATTGTCGCAGATGGTAGTGACCCCTGTAGAACCGGTATCGCCCGACACAGTATCCATGGTGTTTGTAAGGTCGTCGACAGGTTTAGGGGAAGCCGACAGACAGAAACTTCTTAAATATCTCCGGATACGGTTCAAAGACAACGAGATAGGGCTGACTGTTAACCCCCGGGGATTTCCATGGCCGGAGAAGCCTTAGATTTGCTTATTACCTCTTAAAAAGGTAATTTTGTAGCCGTTTTTTAGTAGAGATTATGAAGACCAAAGTAGGTGTTTTTTTTGGTGGAAGATCGGTAGAACACGAGATTTCTGTGATTTCTGCCTTACAAGCAATCAATGCTTTCAATTCAGACAAATATGAAGTGATTCCGGTGTACATTTCCAAACAAGGTAAATGGTTTACCGGGCCTGCTTTATTGGAAATATCCAACTATAAGGATATGGCAGGACTCGAAAACAAAGTGGAGGAAGTGTATGTGCGGCCCATTTATGGAGACTACAAGCTTTATCGGTCAAAGAGCAAGGGAGGATTGTTTTCAAAGAAAGACCCGGTAGTGGCTGATCTTCATCTGGCTTTCCCGGTGCTTCATGGTAGTCATGGTGAAGATGGAATGTTCCAGGGCGTTTTAGAAACAATAGGGATTCCTTTTGTTGGCTGCGACACTCTCTCTTCTGCCAATGGCATGGATAAAATTACCATGAAAATGATTCTTCGTGAAAGCGGCATACCGGTAGTGGATTATATTTGGTTCACCGATAGGGAGTGGCTTTCCAACCGAGAGGCTATTGATAAAAGGGTAGAAGAGGAATTAGGTTACCCTGTCATTGTAAAACCGGCCAATCTGGGTTCCAGTGTAGGTATCAGTAAGGCATCCGACCGCAAGTCGCTTGATTCTGCAATAGAAAATGCAATACGCTTTTCCTCACGTATCATAGTTGAGCACATGGTTCAAGACATGATGGAGATTAATTGCAGTGTGCTTGGTGATGCAGATCACAGAGATTGCAGTGTATGTGAAGAACCTATTAAGGAAAAGGATTTTCTCACTTATGATGAGAAATACGGAGGAGGAGAAAAATCAGGTATGCAGGCCTCACAAAAGAAAATACCGGCAGACATACCCGAAAAGACATCAGATAAAATTCAGAAACTTGCGTCAGAGACCTTCAGAGTGTTAGCTTGCAACGGAGTGTCAAGAATTGATTTCATGATTGATAAGGGAAACGGTGATATTTTTGTAAATGAAATAAATACCATTCCGGGTAGCCTTTCATATTATCTATGGGAGGAGTCGGGAATCAGTTTCTCAGAATTAATCGACCGTCTGGTATCATTGGCCTTAAAACGCAAACGTGATACCGACCGTAAAACATATTCTTACGATACCAATATCTTTACTATGGGTGGTGGCTTAAAAGGTGGCCTAAAAAATGGAGCCAAAGCGGCCCGTCATTAATATCAATAGCAAACAAGATAATTCAATGAATAGATTCAAAGAATATAATACTCCACTTAACCTGTCGGATGTTAATAAAGAAGTTCTGAATGACTGGGATGCTTCCAGTCTCTTTGAGAATTCCATGAAACTTAGGGAGGGTAGTCCCACTTTTGTTTTTTATGAGGGACCTCCTTCAGCCAACGGAATGCCGGGTATACATCATGTAATGGCACGTACTATAAAGGATATTGTGTGCCGATACAAGACAATGAAAGGCTTCCATGTAAAACGTAAGGCAGGATGGGATACCCATGGACTACCGGTAGAGTTGGGAGTAGAAAAAAATCTTGGCATCACAAAAGAAGACATAGGCAAGAAAATTTCTGTAGACGAATACAATGAAGCTTGTCGTAAAGAAGTGATGAAGTACACCAAAGAGTGGACTGACCTTACGCATAAGATGGGATATTGGGTAGACCTCGACAACCCTTACATCACCTACGACAGTAAATATATTGAGAGCGTATGGTGGCTCCTCAGTAAACTATACGAAAAGGGTTACCTATACAAAGGCTATACAATTCAGCCCTATTCACCCGCAGCCGGAACAGGCCTCAGCACCCATGAACTAAATCAACCGGGGTGTTACAGGGATGTGAAAGACACTACTGCTACCGCTCTTTTTGAAATAAGCGACCCAAAGGATGAAATGAAGGGATGGGGGAAACCGGTATTTATGGCCTGGACAACCACACCCTGGACTTTGCCTTCAAATACTGCACTTTGCGTGGGTCCAAATTTCGACTATGTAGCTGTGCAAACTTATAATCCTTATACCGGTGAAAAGATTACAGCAGTTCTTGCTGAAGTACTTCTTCCGGCATATTTTAAAAAGGAGGGTGAAGAACTTCCATTGGAAGAATATAAAGAGGGTGACAAAATTGTTCCTTATAGAATAACGGGACGTTGGAAAGGCACCGACCTGGTGGGTATGAAATATTGTCAGCTTATGCCCTGGGTAAAACCGGTGGAGGTTCTGGACGACAATAGCAGCGATTATATTCAGAAATATGCTGAGGCTCATCCTGAAAATGTCTTTACAAGTAATGGCAAAAAGTTTGTAGAAGTAGAAGCCCTGGCCTTCCGGGTAATTCCCGGCGATTATGTCACCACAGAGGATGGTACCGGTATAGTTCATATTGCTCCTACCTTTGGTGCTGACGATGCTAAGGTGGCAAAACTTGCTGGCATTCCTCCGCTTTTCATGATTGATAAGAATGGTGAGACACGCCCAATGGTTGACCTTACCGGACGCTATTTCCCGATAAATGAACTGGATCCCGAATTTGTAAAAAAATGTGTGAACCTTCAGGGATATGAACTCCATGCGGGTGACTATGTGAAAAATGCATATGACCCACGCTATAATGTAGATGGAAAATATGACCAAAAGGCTGCAGAATCTGCCGAAGACCTGAATGTGTCTCTTTCTATCGAACTTAAAAAAGAAGGCAAAGCTTTCAAAATCGAGAAGCATGTGCATAATTATCCGCATTGCTGGAGAACAGATAAACCGGTGCTTTATTACCCATTAGACAGTTGGTTTATCCGAACAACCGCTTCGCGTGATAATCTTATCAACCTGAATGAAACAATCAAGTGGAAACCTGCTTCCACCGGATCCGGTAGATTTGGAAAATGGCTTGAAAACCTCCAGGATTGGAATCTCTCAAGAAGCAGATATTGGGGTACTCCATTGCCTATATGGCGTTCGGAAGATGGAAAGGAAGAAATCTGCATAGGCAGTTATGCACAATTATGTGAAGAAATAGATAAGAGTGTGGCAGCCGGATTTATGAAATCCAATCCTATCAAAGAAAAAGGATTTATTCCGGGAGATAATTCAGCAGAGAATTATAAAAACATAGATCTTCATCGTCCTTATGTGGATGAAATAGTTTTGGTGTCAGAATCCGGAAAACCGATGCATCGAGAAACCGATTTGATAGACGTGTGGTTTGATTCAGGTGCAATGCCGTATGCTCAGATTCACTATCCTTTTGAGAATAAGGAACTTTTGGATACAAAAGAGGTTTATCCGGCCGACTTTATAGCGGAAGGAGTTGACCAGACTCGAGGCTGGTTCTTTACTCTCCATGCTATTGCGGGTATGATATTCGATTCCGTAGCCTTTAAGGCGGTTATTTCCAATGGACTTGTACTTGACAAAAATGGCAATAAAATGTCAAAACGATTGGGCAATGCCATTGATCCATTCGGTAATATAGAGAAATATGGAAGCGATCCGGTGAGATGGTATATGATTTCCAATTCTGCTCCTTGGGACAATCTGAAATATGATGAAAAGGGAGTAGAGGAAGTTGCCAGAAAACTATTCGCCACACTTTATAATACTTATAAATTCTTTGCGCTTTATGCCAATGTAGATGGCTTTACCGGTGCAGAGGATGATGTGCCCATGCAGAGCAGACCGGAAATAGACAGATGGATTCTATCCCTTCTGAATAGTCTTGTAGCAGAGGTAACGGAGGCCTTAGATGACTATGAGCTTACCCGGGCTGCCAGAGCTATAGATGAATTTGTGAATGATAATCTCAGCAACTGGTATGTGCGTCTGAATAGAAAACGCTTCTGGGCCGGTGAAATGGATGATGACAAATTATCGGCTTATCAGACTCTTTATAAATGCCTTAAAACGGTTGCCTTGCTCATGGCTCCTTTTGCTCCGTTCTATTCCGACCGTCTTTATAAAGACCTTACCTTGCCCGCATCAGAAGGAAATGGATATGCCTCAGTACATATTGCTGATTTCCCGGTAAGTGATCCGGAATTAATAGATTCGTCATTAGAGGAAAGAATGGCGTTGGCTCAACGTATCACTTCCAATGTACTGGCATTGCGAAGGAAAACCAACTTAAAAGTGCGTCAGCCATTGCAGACATTGCTGGTTTCAG
>JAFLTT010000007.1 GCA_022509165.1 Muribaculaceae bacterium | reverse complement strand
AATAAATAAAGCCATAAATAGGACCTATTCCATTTATGGCTAAAAGATTTGAGGTATTTGAAAAATGTTTAATTATGAAATTTTTTCAATATATATATTTTACATATTTAAAATATTTTCATACCTATAATTTTATTTATAATATTCATTTTATTTATGAATTTCAAAACAATTATTGAATATTTACTCGTCAGGAATAGCTCTAAAATACCAAATAAATTGATCTGGATTACAAGGAATATTTTTATTCCATGATATTCCGGAAGCATCACAATACACATATAATATTTGAGTTACTCCTGTTTCATAACCATTCCATGTCTCAGGAATAGTAGTATGAAACCCAACTGTTAATGAAGGAGGATTAAAACCCATACTATTTTCAGTCGCATACTTAGTATTTGATGGTAATAAACTATAACCTTTTGATACTGGCAGGTTTTTATAATAATTAATAAATTTTCCTATATAAACAGTATTCGGATCAATTCCCCATTTATCCAAACCTTTTAAAATATACTTTGTATAATCTTTAGGGATTGATTCTCTATCATAACCAGTATATAAAATCCCTCTTGTTTTTATTTCATCTTCGCAGCTAAAATATGATAAATTATTGGTATCGAACTGAATAATATAGGTAATTGTATCTTCTAAAACAATCATTTCTCCATTGGGTAAACATAAGCTTTCATTCCCATCAGAATTTTTTAATAAAATATTTTCAGCTGAAGAAAAATTTGACGCATCAACATTTGGATCATCTGTTGAACAAGAACAGAAGATAAAGCTCAATCCCATAAAAGTTGCAAAGGTGAGCCATTTCATTGTTTTACTGAAAAAGTCCATATTAATTTATTGTTTATTGTTGGTAATTCAAAATAAATGCCTTGACGATTTTCATCATATCCTATATATCTAAATCCACTATAAAATACATATCTTGGATATTCAGATTTAAATTCAATATCAAAAGAATTATTTAATGTCCAAGTTGTATATCCCATATATTTAAGGGGCAATACGGGAATATACTCCTCTTCAAAGAGTAGTTTTGGTAAATAAATAACATATTTTATTGTAGCGCAATAATATAATTTATTTGGCTCAAGACCGTATTTTGTTATCCATTCACCAAAAATAACTTTTTCCCATGAACCTATAAACCTATCATCATATCCAGTGATTGAATAATTTTCATCTGTCACATAAGGTCCGTAATTGTTCGAAATAAAAGAGTATTCACAATTGAATCGGAAATCAACAGAATGTAAAAAATCATATTCATTTTCATAAAAAATTATTGTTTCATGATTAAATACGATTGTATTACCATCCCTCATTTTTATAACATTACTAGTAGGTTCATCCGCCTTACAGGAAGAGAAAAAATTCATAAATATAAATTCTATGAATATAATGAATGGCAAAAAGAAACAATTCAAAATTTTTTTATTCATAGATATTAATTATTGATTGAAGAAATAAACAATGCAAATATAGTAAAAAGATTATAACATATATTATATATTATATTTAAATAATTAATATTTAATATTAATTAACATATCAATTTTTATATATCGCTATAATTTAGGAGTTTATTTATTTTGACAATATATTAGAATTGTGTTAAATATTATAATTTATATAATTCTAATTAAAATATTATTTTTTAAAGATAAATTGATATTTCAATTTATCTTTAAGGATTTATAATTTAGATTCAAAAACGGGTTACCTGAGTATAATATTAATATAATTGTTGAAAGACAAATCGTTGCAAAAAGGTGACAGAGGATAAGGGTGAAAAACAGGAACGATTTGTTCAGACGATTGCCGAGTGAACCACTTGAGGGACAAAGAGAAGGAAAGAAGAAAATATCGGGAATAAGGCTATGCCTGACATTCTCCCTAAAAAGTGGATCCTTCGCTACAAGTGGCGAAAGAGGTAATGGTATCCATAAAAGTAATGGTATCCATAAAACAGGTATATTTTCTATAAAAGGGATTTCTTAAATTTATAAGAGGTAATGGGTGGGTAACTCTGGATATAGATCTCTGATATAGATACAGAGTGGGCGGGAGATTTATATACCGGTTTATATAAAAAAGGATTTTCCTTATTAAAGAAAAAATACGGATAATATAAAGGGTATGCTGCCGAAAGGCAGCCGGACTTTTTTCAAGTCCGAGCTGCACACTTCAACATTTCAGTCATATATCAAGACTTCATCTCGACTTAAAAGGATATTATTTCCGTTAGCCAATTCAACGACTACATCTCTACCATAATCACAAACTATTCTGCCGGTGCTACAATCTTCCGGATTGCATAAAAGTGAGCAAAAGCAACCAATTATTTCAGTAAGTTCTTCCATAGTTTTAAGTTTTTTAGCGGTTATTGACTTCAATTATTTCCTCAATCCTGCCATAGATAAAGTTTCTCAAAGAGGTTTTGTCAACGGCATAATATTCGAGGATATATCCGTGTTGTTTTACAAAAAAGCGTTTTAGAATATCGGAGAAATCAAATCTCCAACCCATAAGTGGCACACTTTTCTTGAAGTATGTGTTGGAATTGATTTTTTCTGTGAGCCAATTTTTCTCTGAACGATTGAGTTTGCCCCCGTTATTGAGCATAAGCCTTAACTTATAGACTTTACTTTCGTTAAGTGTATCGAGTTCGGGAACATCCCACGCCACGAATTTTGTCGCTATCCTGTTCATAGTTGATTTGATTTATTTCCCTTTCTTTTTTATCGCTGTTGCGATTTATGTGGGGAAGGTGAATATTATAGTGCCCGGATAAGGTGATGAAAGGATATAAGGCAAGGTTTTGAGTCGAAAGATGGAGTCATGCGACGTCTTGCAGACCCAAACCTTCGGCTTGACCTTGACATTATCCTGCCGACATCTACCTTTGCACTTTAATATCCACTCCCATACATCGCTAACTATTAAAAATGATTTATCATTTAGCTAAAAGAGGATGCAGGTAATTAAAGGAATAAAAGGGGGACTATAAAAGAGAAAGAGCAACCGAAGTCGCTCTAAATATAAATGGAAGTTACAAAGTACAATGGGAGAGGGGTTTTAGTTAGAAACCTTTACCTTTGGTTCTTTCATATATAACTTCCTTTTGTGAGTCCACATTCTTCAAACGGAAATGAACAGTACAACCATCTGGTATAGTTTCAGGTAATTGAGGAATCATTCTTTTAATCACATCCTCTACTGTTCTAAAACCTATATCTGTTACTTCGGCAATAAGATTACCTTTAAAATAAGTACGACCATAAATCATCATTTTAGGGGTTATTCGGAACTGAGTGTCTTTGGTTTCTTCAAGATCTTTAGCCTTTCCCTTTTTACTCTTAGTGTTTGAAAAGAAAATGAATTCTATGATTTTTGCATTCAATTCCCAGGCTGGAGTAAAATCTATATCAACATAACCCCTGGTGACATTAAATCCATGGCTATGATTAAGACCAAAAGCCACGTCTGTTAATGTGGCACCACAGTCATTTTGGGCAATAGTAGCCCAGGTGTGACGGAAAGTATAGCAACAATAATATTTGTCTTCGGACATTTTCATATCCTTACAAATCTTCTTTATTCCATTGTTCGCATTGGCACAAAAACTATCCCAATTACTATAACGCTGGTAAAAATTGAATAAATGCTCATCATTAGTTGTATCAAGATATTTTTCGAAAATTGGTTTTATAAAAGGTTCTACTCGCATTTCCATATATGCTTCATCTGAACGACTATTGCGTGTTTTAGCTCTTTTATAACTAATAATGCCATCTTTATAATCAGTCTTTTTTAATTGATAAATGTCAGCAGTATTCATGCCTCCCAAACATAAAACCAATAGGGCAACATCTCTGCCGAGTTCAGGTAGAGAAGAAATCATTTTAGTATGAGGAAGGGGTCTATTGAAAAATTCTCTACATGCTTCAGCACTTATGGCTTTATGAATTCCTTTATCAGCCTTTGGAATCTGTATTTTGAGCCATGGATTGAACTTGATTCTGCAAATATTTCTTTCCTCATCATTTAATTCTAATAGTGCTGATTTAAAGATTTGCCGAACGCAAACTGGATACATTTCTTTTGCTCGATTTGTTTGAGACATTGTTTCAATCCATCTTTTAAGAACTGTAGAAGTCAATTGTGAAAACAGGATTCTTGTGGTTCCACAATAACGTTCCAGATGCTGAACTGCCATTTTATAATTTTTTGCAGTTCTTTCATGTCCTGTATTGATTAGGTTCTTGATATGCTTTTGGGCATATTCACTGAAATATACTTCAGACTGTTCAGTTGTCAAGTAATCGATCAATTCTTGGATAGAATATTGAGATACGTTTTTTTGATTCATTAAGTTATTATATCTCAAAATCTCTCTTGAACAATATTCATTTACAAACGGATCCTTAATTTCTCCCGCTTTAATTTGTTTTGATGAAACTACTTTATCGGTCTTAATGTACCCCATTTGACGCTTGTGACCTACACGTATATAAACGGCGTAAAGACCATCCACTCTTTTCTTCCTTACAACTGCCTTAAATGTAGCCATATACAATTATTTTTTTGGTGTATGCTTTGGTGTATGCTTTGGTGTATGCTCAATTTTAATTTGGTGTATGCATAGTGTATGCTTTTCTCGTTAATATGGCTCATTTATTGTGGTCGAATGAACGAACCCTCTAAGAACAACTTAGGCTGTAACGTCTGCATTACCAGTACGTTACAGCCTAAGGCTATGATAGTCTTAATTATATGCTTAGTCCTCTATGGCAGCCTGGGCGGCAAATTTTTAGCTTTTAAAATCAAACACTTATTTGTTTAGTGTATGCTATTTGTATGCTAAAAAGAGGTTTTTCAACAAAAATTGGTGTTTATTCCTCTATAGCTGCTTGGGCGGCGGCTACGCGTGCGATTGGCACACGGAACGGTGAGCAAGACACGTAATTCATGCCTAACTTGGCACAGAATTGAACACTTGACGGTTCACCACCATGTTCACCACAGATTCCTACTTTTAGATCAGGATTTGTGGAACGGCCTTTCTTAACACCCATTTCTACCAACTGACCAACACCTTCTTGGTCAAGTACCTCAAACGGATCCACTTTTATGATACCGTGTTCTTTGTAGAATTTGAGGAACTTGGGAGCGTCGTCACGTGAATAACCGAATGTCATCTGAGTAAGGTCGTTGGTACCGAATGAGAAGAAATCTGCAATTTCAGCAATCTTATTGGCAACCAGAGCAGCTCTCGGCACCTCAATCATTGTACCTACTTTATAATGGATTGAATTACCTTTTTCCTCAAATACCTTGGCAGCAGTAGTATTGATTACATCGGCCTGGTTTTGAAGCTCCTTGAGAGTACCTACAAGAGGAACCATAATTTCCGGTTCAACTTTTATACCACGTTCTTTGCAAGCCAGTGCTGCCTCAATAATGGCTCTTGTCTGCATTTCTGTGATTTCCGGGTAGGTGATGCCAAGACGGCAGCCACGGTGACCCAACATTGGATTGAATTCTTCCAGTTCATCCACTTTGGCCTTAACTTCAGCAAGAGTGAGTCCCATTTCATCAGCAAGTTCTTTCTGAGTTGCAGTCTGATGAGGAACAAATTCATGCAACGGTGGATCGAGGAGACGGATAGTAACACCAAAACCGTCCATAGCCTCAAATATTCCTTCGAAGTCACCACGTTGGATGGGGAGCAGTTTCTTAAGAGCTTCACGACGACCCTTTTCATCAGATGCAAGGATCATTTCACGTACAGCCTTAATTCTGTCGCCTTCAAAGAACATGTGTTCTGTACGACACAAACCGATACCTTGAGCACCGAAATGGCGGCCTTGTTTTGCATCCCTTGGAGTATCGGCGTTGCAACGAACATAAGTCTTTGCATATTTAGAAGAGAGGTTCATTATAGCACCAAAGTCTCCATCAAGTTCGGGTTCACGAGTAGGAACCTGACCGTTATAAACTTCACCGGTAGAACCGTTAAGAGAAATCCAGTCGCCTTCCTTATAAACCTTGCCACCCATTTCGACGGTCTTTTCCTTATAGTCTACTTTGATGTCGCCGGCACCGGAAACACAACATTTACCCATACCACGAGCCACCACCGCAGCATGACTTGTCATACCGCCGCGCATAGTCAGGATACCTTGAGCCACAGCCATACCACGAAGGTCTTCGGGAGAAGTTTCGATACGTACGAGCACAACTTTCTTTTTCTTTTCAGCCCAAGCCTCAGCATCGTCAGCCTGGAATACAATCTGACCTGTAGCTGCACCTGGAGAAGCGGGGAGACCCTTAGCGACTACAGTAGCTTTCTTAATGTCTGACTTATCAAATACAGGGTGAAGGAGTTCATCAAGTTTCTGGGGTTCCATTCGAAGGAGCACGGTCTTTTCGTCGATCATACCTTCGCGAAGGAGATCCATAGCGATACGCACCATAGCAGCACCTGTACGTTTTCCGTTACGGGTCTGAAGCATCCAGAGTTTACCATCCTGGATAGTGAACTCCATATCCTGCATGTCTTTATAATAGTCTTCCAGCTTGTGAGCAATTGCAATTAGTTCAGCTGCGCAATCAGGCATTGATTCTTCGAGAGCCGGATATTTTTCACGACGTACTTCTTCAGAAATACCTTGAAGAGCGGCCCAGCGGCGTGAACCTTCGATAGTGATCTGTTGCGGTGTACGAATACCTGCTACCACGTCTTCACCTTGAGCATTGATAAGATATTCACCGTTGAAAATATTTTCGCCTGTAGCTGCATCACGGCTGAAAGCCACACCTGTAGCGGAATTGTCGCCCATGTTACCGTAAACCATAGCCTGAACGTTAACTGCGGTACCCCATTCTTCCGGGATCTGGTTCATCCTACGGTAGAGGATTGCACGTTCATTCATCCAGCTGTCGAATACTGCGCAAATACCTCCCCAAAGTTGTTCCCAAGCTGATTCCGGGAATTCTTTGCCAGTGTAATCAAGTACGGCAGCTTTAAAGAGTTTTACGAGTTGTTTTAAGTCATCAACATCAAGTTCGGTATCAAATTTTACCCCTTTTTCCTCTTTCATTTTTTCAATGATAGCCTCAAAAGGATCAATATCGGTCTTGCTCTTAGGCTTCATACCTAATACCACGTCTCCATACATCTGTACGAAACGGCGATAGCTATCCCAAGCAAAGCGCGGATTGCCGCTTTTTTCAGCCATAGTAGCTACGGTAGCATCGTTCATACCAAGGTTAAGCACAGTATCCATCATACCGGGCATAGAAGCGCGGGCTCCTGAACGTACTGAAACGAGAAGCGGGTTAGAAGGGTCGTCAAATTTCTTACCAGTTAACTTTTCTACATGCGCTATTGCGGCCTGCACTTCAGGAGTGATATCTTTCACCACTTTGTCACGGCCCCATTGAGTATATTCAGAACAAATTTCAGTAGTAATAGTGAACCCGGGAGGCACCGGCATACCGAGAAGATTCATCTCTGCCAAATTGGCTCCCTTACCTCCAAGAAGGTTTCTCATGGAGGCATTACCCTCGGCTTTACCGTCGCCGAACGTATAAACTGCTTTAGCCATTGTAATTAAATATTTAATTTGAGGTTATAATAGAATACACTAATAACAATCTTTAAAGTCATTATAGTCACCTATAATTGCAAAATTAAACAATTTTGGGGTTTTTTAAGTAATTTCGCCGTATAAATAAGATAGATGGCAAGAAGAAAAAAAGAATTGCCCGAACTGGCAGAAGTTGAAATCACCGGTATAGCGGCTGAAGGGAAGGCTTTGACCAAAGTGAAAATGAATGAAAACCAACCTGAAGCTATGGTTGTGTTTGTGCCATTCGGAGCTCCCGGAGATATAGTAAACTTAAAGATAGATAAAAAGAAACATAGTTTCGCTGAAGCACATATCACTAAGATATTAAAACCTTCTCCTTTGCGTATAGATCCGGAGTGTGAATATTTCGGGATTTGCGGAGGATGCAAATGGCAACATTTACCTTATGAAGAGCAATTGAAGTTTAAACGACAGCAGGTAATAGACGCTCTTACCCGCATAGGGAAAGTAGAAATACCTGAAGTACCGATGACTTTAGGTTCAGAAAAAATATGGGATTATCGTAATAAAATGGAATACACTTTTTCCAATAAGAGATGGAAATCGTGGGAAGAAATGAGGGGTGAGAAGAATTGTAACGAGGGGAGTAATGCTTTAGGCTTCCATATTCCCGGGTCGTTTGATAAAGTGCTTCATATCAACCATTGCTGTCTACAGGAAAATATTGGAGATAGAATAAGAAATTTCATTTATAACTTCGCATTGGATAATGATTTTTCGTTTTATGATATCAAGGCCAATAAAGGACTGCTTCGCACTTTGATGATCAGACCAGCCATGAGCGGAGAACTTATGGTATGTATTACATTTGGAGAAGAAGACAAAGAAAAGATAAGTAGCCTTCTTGAGGCGGTTGAAAAAGAATTCCCTGAAATCACCACGCTGGTGTATGTGGTGAATAAAAAATTGAACGATACTATTTCTGATCAGGAAGTTATAATATATAAAGGGCCTGGTTTTATTGAAGAGAAAATGGGAAGTCTAAAATACCGTATTAGTGCGAAATCTTTTTATCAGACTAACTCCCAACAGGCGGAGCGCTTATATGAAACCGCAGCAGAATTTGCAGGCCTAAATAACTGTATAACCGTAGCAACTGAAAAAGATAAACCTATAGTCTACGACCTTTATACAGGGGCCGGCACGATTGCAAATTATGTCGCAGCGAATGCACAAAAAGTAATTGGCATAGAATATGTAGAAGATGCAGTTAAGGACGCTCGGATAAATTCAGAATTAAACGGGATTTCTAACACTGAATTTTATGCAGGCGACATGAAAGACATCCTTACAAAAGAGTTTATCGATCTCCATGGATATCCTGACGTAATGATCATAGATCCACCAAGGGCCGGAATGCATGAAGATGTGATAAATGTGATAAAAGAGGTTTCACCCAAAGTGATAGTATATGTGAGTTGTAATCCTTCCACACAGGCAAGAGATCTATCACTTCTGAATTCACAATACAAAGTAACTAAGGTTCAACCTGTAGATATGTTTCCTCATACACATCATGTAGAAAATGTGGTGAAACTTGAGAAAAGGGAAGACATTAAAATTTGAAAACAATGATTACAGCATCAATAAAAAAGAAGGAGAACATTGCAGAATACCTTCTGTATATGTGGCAGATAGAAGATTTAATACGTGCCAACTCACTTGATCTGGATAAGATTCAGGCCACTATCATTGATAAATATAAAGACCTGTCAGATACTCAAAGGAAAGAGATGAGAGAGTGGTATGAATCGTTGATTGATATGATGAGAAGGGAAGGAGTGGTGGAAAAAGGACACCTTCAGATTAATAAGAATGTGATAATTCAGTTGGAAGATTTACACAGGCAGTTACTTTCCGACCAAAAGTTCGCATCTTATTCCGCTCAATTTTATCATACCCTACCAATAATTGTGGAACTCCGAGCCAAGGCAGGCGATAACAAATCTGGAGAAATAGAGACCTGTTTCAATGCCTTATATGGTATTCTTCTTCTTCGCCTTCAAGGAAAAGAAATATCAGAAGAAACTTCACAGGCTATTTCCCAAATTTCAAAATTTCTTGCTGTTCTTTCTATGTATTACAAGAAAGATTATAACAACGAACTATTTACAGAAAACAACTAATCCTCATAAAGCATGAGTGAAGAATTAAAAAAAGAGATAAAGAAACGTCGCACTTTCGCTATTATTTCTCACCCTGATGCCGGTAAGACTACACTTACAGAAAAACTTCTGCTTTATGGAGGAGCGATTCATGTGGCAGGTGCTGTAAAGAGCAATAAAATAAAGAAGACTGCTACCTCAGACTGGATGGAGATCGAGAAACAGAGAGGTATCTCTGTGGCTACATCTGTAATGGGTTTTGAATATGACGGCTATAAGATAAATATTCTTGATACACCGGGGCACCAGGACTTCGCAGAAGACACATTCCGTACTCTCACTGCAGTAGATTCTGTAATAATAGTGGTCGATGTGGCAAAAGGCGTGGAGACTCAAACAAGACGCCTGATGGAGGTTTGCCGTATGAGAAACACTCCGGTAATAATATTTGTAAATAAACTCGACAGAGAGGGTAGAGATCCCTTTGATATACTTGACGAACTTGAAAATGAATTAAATATCAAAGTAGTTCCACTATCTTGGCCAATAAACATAGGAGCAAAATTTAAGGGCGTATATAATATTTACGAAAATAGTCTTGATCTTTTTACCCCTTCAAAACAGACCATTAGTGAGCGAGTGGAAATAGATGACATCAACAGCAAACTCATTGATGATAACGTAGGAGAGGCCGATGCAGAAAAATTACGAGAAGATATAGAACTGATAGATGGAGTATATCCGGAATTCAAAGTAGATGACTATCTGGCAGGGAAAGTTGCACCGGTATTTTTTGGCTCAGCACTCAATACATTTGGTGTTAAAGAACTGTTAGATTGCTTTGTAAAGATTGCACCGTGCCCTAAACCTATTGATGCTGAGGAAAGAAGAATAAATCCGGAAGAAGAGGGTTTTTCAGGGTTTGTATTCAAGATACATGCCAACATGGACCCTAACCACCGTTCATGTATTGCTTTTGTAAAAGTATGTTCCGGTAAATTTGAGCGTAATATAGGATATAAGCATGTGAGGAGTGATAAAATAATGAAATTTGCAGCTCCTACGGCTTTCATGGCGCAGAAAAAAAGTGTAGTGGAGGAAGCCTTTCCGGGAGATATAGTCGGAATACCGGATACCGGTAATTTTAAAATAGGAGACACTCTCACCTCCGGTGAGAATATCCATTTCAAAGGTCTGCCTTCTTTTTCACCGGAGATGTTTAAATACATAGAAAATGCCGATCCTATGAAATCCAAGCAACTTGAGAAAGGAATAAAGCAACTTATGGATGAAGGTGTGGCACAAATGTTTACAAGTACATTCAATGGCCGGAAAATAATCGGTACAGTAGGCCAGCTTCAATTTGAAGTGATCCAATACAGACTCCTCCATGAATATGGTGCCCAATGCAGATGGGAACCTTTAAGTATGTATAAAGCATGCTGGATTGAGAGCGATGATCAGGAGGCGCTTGAGGCCTTCAAGAAACGTAAACACCAATTTATGGCCACGGATAAAGAAGGCCGAGACGTTTTTATGGCAGATTCCAATTATGTATTACAGATGGCCAAAAATGATTTTCCAAAAATAAGATTCCATTTCACAAGTGAATTCTAATGGTTTAATTCTAATTCCGGTCAATCATTCCCATTGAGGATAATATTAGACTACATTAACGAAGGTGCAATTTTGCACCTTTTTTAATAGTGATAAAATTATTAGGAAACCGGAAAGGGACAATTAATAAAATATATTCGTTCTGTTGCTCTGGTTATAGCAGTATAAAGCCACCGAAAAAAATCCGATTCCGGCAAATCCGGAGGCAGGCCCCCCAGATCAATGTACACATGTTTCCATTGCCCTCCTTGTGCTTTATGACAGGTGACGCAATATCCATATTTGACTTGAAGGGCATTATAATAGGGATCTTCTAATGCTGCCTTAATTTTAAAAGAGAGTTCCCCGTCAGTGGCTGCCAGCACTCGATTATAAAATCTTTCCATTTCTTCCCGAGGTATCTGAGGACCATCAGCTACAAGACTTCTCAACATAATCTTTGCAGATATAGGATTTTCAATACCGGGAACTCTCATTTCAGTTTCCACAAACCATCGGCCATACTTTTTTATCTTTGAGCCTACTCTAATAATTTCAGCTATTTCTCCATTGGCCAGAAAATTTTTAAGTTTATTTTCCTTGCTCCAATAGTAATCATTTTTTGAGATAACCAGCCTTTCTCCCGACATAAGAGGACTTTCAGCATCCAACAGATAACGACGAATTGTATTATTAATCAGATTAGCGCGATAATTTGATCTTGTAATCACAATAGATTCATCTTTTCCAACCTTCGCCCATGAAGAAGACAATTCATCAAGCATCTCAGATGGGTCTACCAAACGAACATCATCAAATTTCCCCTTTACGATACTAAAGTCTTCAATCTTTTTGTGGTCAAGCAAAAACTTCCTCACCACTGTGGCATTATACAAAATACCGCTTTCAGAAGCCTGTCGTGCCGGTTCTTGTAACGTAAACTTTATCGGAATGAGTCCTAATTGCATTAACCTTTCCTTTTCCATAGCATGTGAAGAAGTTTGACCTACAGGGGGAAGCTGAGCAGAATCACCAACAAGAATCATTGAACACCCCATTCCACTATATACATACCTCACTAATTGCTGTAGTAAGGAATTATTGATAGAAGAACCATCTGTGATTAATGATGCCTCGTCAATTATAAATACAGTGTCTGACTCATTATTTTGCGAAAGATAAAAGGTAGAGTTGGAAGGATCGGCTGAATTTCCTTTGAAAAGACGTTTATGTATAGTTGAAGCATTACCTGAAGCCAATGCAGCAGCTACCTTCGCCGCCCTTCCGGTAGGAGCGAGCACAACGGTTTTCCTTTTCATATCATTAAGAGCTTTTACCAAGGCACCGGTAATAGATGTTTTCCCTGTTCCCGCATATCCGTTTAATACAAAAACCTCGTTAGAACTTCTTTGGTCGATGAATAAAGCCAAAGCCTGGACTAAGGCCAATTGTTGAGGATTAGGCACAAAAGGCAGATGCTGAAGCATAAGGTTTCTGATCCTGCTCATTTCTGACATAAGAGATGTATTTTAAGGATTGAAAAGGAGTGAGATTGATGAAATTTTAAGTATATTTGCAAAGTTAAGAGATATTAGTATATAAAAAACGGAATATCTTAACCCAAATAAATATAACAATGAAAATAGAACAGATTATCGGCCGCGAAGTGCTGGATTCACGCGGCAATCCTACCGTAGAGGTGGATGTGATTCTTGAGAGTGGCGCATTTGGACGTGCAGCCGTACCTTCTGGTGCATCAACAGGTGAAAATGAAGCCCTTGAACTTCGTGACAACGACAAAGGTCGTTATCTCGGCAAAGGTGTTCAGAAAGCCGTAGCCAACGTAAATGGTCCTATTGCCAAAGCCCTTAAAGGTATGAATGCATTAGACCAGATTGCAGTAGATGAGGCTATGATAGCACTCGATGGCACTGCTACGAAATCAAATCTTGGTGCAAACGCCATTCTTGGTGTATCTCTTGCAGTGGCTAAAGCAGCAGCCGACTATCTGGGTCAACCTCTTTATAAATATATCGGTGGTGTAAATAGCTACGTACTTCCTGTACCAATGATGAATATCATCAATGGTGGTGCACACTCAGATGCTCCGATTTGTTTCCAGGAATTCATGATTCGTCCTATTGGTGCTCCTACCTTCAAAGAAGCCATCAGAATGGGTACAGAAGTATTTCATTCACTAAAATCAGTGCTTAAGAAACGCGGTCTTTCTACAGCAGTAGGTGATGAAGGTGGTTTCGCACCTAAACTCGATGGAACCGAGGATGCCCTTAACGTAATTATGGAAGCTATCAAAGCTGCAGGTTACGAACCGGGTAAGGATGTAACCATTGGTCTTGACGTTGCTTCTTCAGAATTCTATAAAGACGGTGTTTACGATTACACTTGGAAGCAAGGTGCAGACGCTCCCAAATATACCAGCGAGCAACAGGCAAAATATCTTGAGGAACTTATTAACAAGTATCCTATTGATTCAATTGAAGACGGAATGTCGGAAAATGACTGGGAAGGTTGGAAAGTTCTTACAGATCTCATCGGCAACCGTTGTCAGCTTGTAGGTGATGACCTATTTGTAACCAATGTTAAATATCTTGAAAGAGGTATAGCAGAAGGTTGCGGTAACTCAATACTCGTAAAGGTTAACCAGATTGGTTCACTTACCGAGACTCTCAGAGCAGTAGAAATGGCACAGCGCAACAATTACACTGCAGTAATTTCACACCGTTCAGGTGAAACTGAGGATGCCACTATTGCTGACATCGCTGTAGCCACAAATGCCGGACAGATCAAGACCGGAAGCGCCAGCCGTTCAGACCGTATGGCAAAATATAACCAGCTTCTCCGCATTGAAGAAGAACTTGGTAAAGATGCACAATACGGATATAAGAAAATAGCAAAGAAGTAATTTTTTGACTTACACTAAAATTAGGGCTGGATCTTTTGATTCAGCCCTAATTTTATCTATGCCGTTGTAGAAGAGGGTTCAGTATTTGGCGAAGTATCTTTATTCTTATTTTTTAATTTTTTGCCTGTGACTACAATGTATGCCAATGCAACAAATCCAAGAGCTATGTAAGTCATAGCCTGGAAAGACCAGACCACAATACTGAATGCAGTACCCTGGGTATTAGCGATTCCAAAAAGAGAAAGTGCAAACATGATTGCAAGATTCCACGGACCTAAGCCTCCATTGGAGGGGATTCCCATAGAAAGGGAACCAAATACAAATGCAACCAAACCTGGAATCAGACCATAGGCTAAACCGGGTTGTTCTACCAAAGCCCTTGTATAATCGAAGGAAAAGAAACAGACATATGTCTGAATATAATAGCAGATCCAAGTAAGGATAGATAGAAGGAGATATTCCCACCAAAGTTTCATTCTGAAAACAATAGTGAATCCCAGCCACATCCTTTTTATATTTGTCACTATAGATTTCACCCATTTCTTTTCTTTAAAGAAATAAAGCACAGTCACTACAAAAGCGAGACTTCCGCCTATAGAGATCCATAATGTAGGATTGTCTATTACTTTTTTCACTTCACGTCCGATAGCATAGTGGTCCATAAAATCCATAATATAAGGATGGGCTACTATCAAAGAAATGATAAAAAGAATCATAATAATAATCCAATCTATAAAACGGTCGCCAATATCGGTGCCTACAACAGTAGAAAGCGGCGCATCTTGTCTTTTACTCACAAATACACATCTCCATGCTTCACCCATTTGAGGGAAAACCAGGTTCAAGGCATAAGCACCAAAGAGAGTGATCCATTCACATACCACAGTCATTCTTTTGATTCCGGCTGCCCTCAATTGTATTCCCCATCTCACACCTCTCACCATAAGAGAAAGAGTAGTGACAACCATCATAATACCTATGAACCAATAATTGCATCCCTTATGGACAATGGTCATCACTTCATGAAAATCCACTTTATGGAACAACCAGAGGATAAGGCACACTGATATTGCAAGAGGAAAACCGTATCTGAAGACATCTCCTGATATCTTCTTTATAAGAATGAAAGTCTTATTTGTTTCCAGAATCTTTAACTTAACCTTCAATTTCTGTAAGAAAGATTCTTTATTTGAATTCGCTCTATTTTTGTTGTTCATGTCTGCCATAATGTCGGATAGACAGGCTTGTTTTTGAAATAATAACGCAATAAAGATTACAAGTGTTTAATTTGTTTTGCGGGCACAGATATATTGGTTAATTTCGCATTGTAAAATTGCGAAATAAAGCAATCCTAACCAAACAAAAAAATCAAAACCAAGAGAAATGAGATTTCCGATATTAACTCCTGAGGAAGCCGCCGAATTTGTACATGATGGCGACAATGTGGGATTTTCCGGATTTACAGCCGCTGGAACTCCAAAAGTAGTACCGGTGGCTATTGCAGCCAAAGCAGAAAAGCTCCATTCGGAAGGGAAGCCATTCCAGATTAACGTATTTACAGGTGCATCAACAAGCGACCTTTGTGACGGAGCCTTAGTCAGGGCTGATGCTGTGAATAAGAGAACTCCATATCAAAGTCATGGTGACCTAAGGAAGAGCCTCAATTCACATAAGGTGCATTATTTTGACCTTCACCTTTCTGAACTTGCCCAAAAAATCAGGTATGGATTTTATGGCGACATAGATATCGCTATTGTGGAAGTTGCCGATATTTATGATGATGGATCAGTTGTGCTCGGTACCGGTGTGGGCAATACACCAACTTTCACTAACTGTGCAAAAAAAGTTATTATTGAACTTAATGAAAAACTTCCCAAGGCTTTAAAAGGCCTACATGATATATATGTACCTTTAGATCCACCTGTGAGAAGTGAGATTCCGGTTTTCAAGCCAAGTGATAGAATAGGCAGTCCCTTATTAAAAATTGATCCGGATAAAATAGTGGGAGTGGTGAAAACCTCTCGTCTTGACGATATCAAACCTTTCACCGAACCTGATGAAGTAACCAAACATATTGGTGCCAATGTATGTGATTTCCTAATCTCAGAACTCCATAAAGGAATCATACCGGCTTCTTTCCTTCCTCTACAAAGTGGAGTGGGAAACGTGGCAAATGCTGTTCTCTATGGTTTGGCTGATGCAAAAGAGATTCCGGCATTTGAAATGTATACTGAAGTGATTCAGGATGCTGTGCTTGATCTTATGAAGAAAGGAAGATGTAAATTTGGCAGCACATGTTCACTCACAATTTCAGAACATATTGAAGAGGAATTCATTAATAATCTGGATTTCTATAAAGATAAATTATGTCTCAGGCCTGCAGAAATATCCAATAATCCTGAAGTAGTGAGAAGGTTGGGAGTAATTACCATGAATACTGCCTTGGAAGCAGATATTTTCGGTAATATAAACTCAACTCATGTCACCGGTACTAAGATGATGAATGGTATCGGCGGATCCGGCGATTTCACCAGAAATGCTTATATCTCTATATTCTCCTGTCCTTCTGTGACAAAGGGTGGTAAAATATCAAATATTGTACCAATGGTTTCACATGTAGACCATTCAGAACATTCAGTGGATATTCTCATCACAGACCAGGGAATAGCTGATTTAAGAGGGAAGGATCCGCTTCAAAGGGCAGAAGAAATAATCAATCATTGTGCAGCGCCCGAATATCGCGAACTTCTTCGTGACTATCTTAAACTTTCAGAAGAATCCGGAGGACAGACTCCCCATAACCTGGAAGCATCTTTATCTTTCCACACGGAATTCCTAAGATCAGGAGATATGAGGAATGTAGATTATTCCAAATACGAATAAATAAAACTGATATTAAACTTAAAGAAGGGCAGATTATTGTCCTTCTTTTTTTGTAATATTAAGATTAGAGGGAATAAGCTTTATTTATTAAATTTGCAAGAGAGAAACTATGCTATGAAATCAATCTTATTTCCCGGGAAACAATTGAGAACCAATCTTTTTACGCTTTCAATTATCATATTAGGAGGATTCTTATGGATAAATGCAGAAACTATAAGCAAACTTCCAGTAGTAGTAAAGGATGGGGAGGAATACTTTATTTATGATACAAAGAAAGGTGAATCCCTTTATGGAATATCAAAAAGATATGGATGGGATCTTGAAGAATTAAAAAGATATAACCCGGAGTTGAATAAAAGTGTAAAAAAAGGCACCAGGATTTATTATCCGACCGGACAGAATATTAGTCTTCCCCAAAAAGATAAGGAAGATTTACAAAATCCAGGTCCTAAAATGCATACTGTAAAAAAAGGGGAGAACGTTTATAGTATAGCTACCAAATATGGGGTTTCCTTAGAAGAAATTTATAGGCATAATCCATCCATAACCAATGGAGTAAAAGTGGGAGATATTGTGGAGATTCCACAAAAGAGTTCTCAGAAAGTTGATTATGTTATCCAGGAGAGGAGTGATTTATTACAACCCACACAAAATGGTTTATTCGTAGCAGATGAAGAGATAGATGAAATTGGGATAGAAGATAATACAGGAGATTTAATTCCTGTAGAAATTACCGATACCCTGGATATTGATAGAATTGAACCATTCTTCAATGGAGTAAGAATGGCATTAATTCTTGATGATCCCACTTCTAAAAAAGATATAGATTTCAGCCGAGGGATCTTGGTAGCTTTGTCGGAAATGGAAAAAGTTCCATATAAAATTGAGTTTAAAATATTAGATGGGAGAGTATCATCCAATGAACTTACAAATGAATTGGAACTCTATAATCCTAACTTGATAGTAGTGACTGCGGATAAAGTCTTCCCTGTCTTTTTAGCTGATTATGGCAATACCAATGGGGTAAAAGTGCTTAATGTTTTTGATCTGAAGACAGATTTATTTGAAGATAATCCTTCCATAGTTCAAATATTGCCACCTTCAGAAAATTTTAATGAAATGATTGCCAATAAAATATATGGTGACAATCATACCAGAAAATTATTAGCAGTAGGAGAACCGGATCATAATGATGGCATTGCTTCAGGTTTAATTGCTCTTTTTTCTGAAAACAATGACCAAATAAGTTTAGAAGAGTTTGGAGGATTCACACCGGATTTAATGGAGCCCGTTTTGATATATTCTTATGCGAGCAGAAAAGAAGATGTGTCTGATTTCCTGAAAAATGTTGAAAATTTGGAGGAAAATAATCCTGGATTCGATTTTAAAATAATAGGAAGAACAAATTGGGTTGCCATGCTTGATGAGTTTGGTGACAGATTTTCCGAATACTCCATAATAATACCATCCAGAATATGGCTTGATGAAACATCGAAAGAATGGAAGAATTTCACTGATCTCTATGAGAGTCTGTTTGAAGGTAGCCCCATAAGATCTATTCCAAACTATGCAGCCAGTGGTTATGACATTGCAGAATTCTTTATTCCTGCAGTTGCAGAAAATCATGGAGATTTTTCCTTAGCCATTACCTCTCCTTCTTATTTCAATTCAATACAAAATGATTTCTTTCTGAAGAATCTTGGTCCTAATAAAGGATTGATAAATCATACATCGTATTTGATAAAGTTCCATCCGGATGGAACTGTAGAAAAAATTATTGTGAAATAAGACCGAAATAAAATAATAGGTAAAATCTTAAAAAACTTTATGTTACATATTATAAGATATTTAATCCTAACAATTTGTGTCTTATTTTTTGGTTTTAACTCAAAAAGCCAAACCCATTATTCTGCTAATGTGGCTTTAGGGGTAAAAGGAGGGATGGATTTCTCCCGAGTATTTTTTAATCCTCATGTTAAACAAGGATTTCAACCCGGTGTAACAGCCGGAATAATGGTACGATACATTGAAGAGAACCATTTTGGCTTAATAGGTGAATTGAACTTCGCACAAAGAGGTTGGAAAGAAAATTTTGAAGGAAAACCATTCCAATATTCCCGTGATTTGGATTTTATTGATCTTTGTTTCCTTGCCCATGTCTTTTTTGGTCGCCGAGGTCGCTTCTTCTTTAATGCCGGACCTCAAGTAGGATATTATTTAGGTGAGCATGTAAAATCAAACTTCGATCCTTACTCAATTTCCAAAATTCCTGATTTTCCTATTACAAACAGGATAAATCAACAGATGGTAGAACCCACCAACATTAAAATCGATTATGGCATATCAGCGGGGATTGGAGGAGAATTTAATATCAATAGAAGAAACTCTATTTTTGTAGAGGGCAGATTTTATTTTGGTCTGGCTAATATATTCTCAACCAAAAGAGCCGACTATTTCAATGCGTCTAATCAAATGACTCTTTCAGCCACAATAGGCTATTGGTTCCGAGTGAAATAAAGAATAAAGATAACATTAGTCCATTCTGCTCTTATAATCTTGAAAAGTGAACTCCCTTAGCTTTATAGGGTGTCCTTTAATTGGCTGTAAATAGATGGAAGGATGTTGCAAACCATTAAACATAGTGGTTTTTACGGTTGTATAATGGTTCATATCCTGAAGTGTAAGTCTTTGACCCGGCTCTAACGGTTTAGAGAAATTCCATCCGTCTACAAAATCGCCACTTAAACATGAGTTTCCTCCAAGTCTGTAATGATATCCGTCTTCTCCATCCGGGAGGGCTTCTTTAATTTGTGGCCGATATGGCATTTCCAAACAATCCGGCATATGACAAGCGAACGAAGCATCTATAATAGCAGTTTTTACACCGGAATTCTCAACAATATCCAACACAGATGTGACCAAATCACCGGTTTGCCATGTAAAGGCACTCCCCGGTTCCATTATTAATTTAAGATTTGGATATTCTTCATAGAAAATCTTAAGAATTTTAATCAGATGTTCCACATCATAATCTTTTCTGGTAATCAGATGGCCTCCACCCATATTTACCCATTTTAAATGAGGTAACCATTGGCCGAACTGTTGTTTAAAAGCCTCCAAAACTTTTTCAAGGTCGTAACTGGAAGATTCACACAAAGCATGAAAATGAAATCCTTCCAATCCCTCAGGTAATATTTCCGGGATATCAGAACTTATGACACCAAATCTTGACCCCGGAAGGCAAGGGTTATAAACATCGGTATCAATTACACTGCATTGAGGGTTAACCCTTAGTCCACAACTGACTTTTTTATTATCGCTGTTCTTATTATACTCTTTTACTAAATTTTTAAATTTCTGAAATTGGTTAAGGGAATTAAATGTAATATGTGTAGAGCCCTTCAAAAATTCCGGGAACGTATTTTCTGTATATACCGGACAATAAGTATGAACATCATTACCCAGAAATTCCAGTGAAAGTTTCATTTCATTTATTGAACTTGCAGTAGAACTGGTGACATATTCAGAAATGATAGGGAAAGTCTTCCATAAGGCATTGGCTTTAAAGGCCATAATAATTTTAACATCAGCCCTTTTCTCTACTTCTTTGATCAACTCTAAATTGCGTCTGAGCTTTGATTCATATACTATATAATATGGTGTACGGATAAACATAATCGAATTATTTATAAAATATCAAATTTCGCAAATCTGAGAAGAAGACGTTTCACTCCAAGTTCCCTGAAATTAACAGTAATGGAAGGTTCTCCTGAAATAGAACTTATAGCTTCTATTGTTCCAATTCCAAATTTAGAATGACTGATTTTGTCACCAATTTTCAATTGATCCGGGGTATGCTGAGGCAAAACATTAGATAATCCCGCATCTTTCACTTTTTTAAGTGATTTTGGACTTGTATTAGTTTGAGGAGAAGTAATTATCGACTGTCCATAATATTTATTATTATTCTGGAAGTTGGACCGGGGGTTAACTTTTCCGAACTCATTAACCCCAATTTTAGAAGAATTTATAATATTGAGAAATCTTGGGTTAATATCCTGAAGGAACCTTGAAGGAGAAGATAAAACTGTCTGCCCGTTTCTGAATCTACTCCCTGCATAAGTAATAGTACAGGATTCTTTAGCTCGGGTGATTGCCACATAAAGGAGTCTTCGTTCCTCTTCAATATCTTTGAAAGAGTTTTGACTTAAAGAAGAGGGGAATAGATCATCTTCTACGCCAACGATATAGACATGTTTGAATTCCAATCCTTTTGCAGCATGCACCGTCATCATTGTCACTTTCGGTTGGTCGTCATCTTCTTTCACATCTTGATCTGTTGCCAGCATTACTTCTGAAAGATAGGTCTGCATATCTCCTTTTCCTTCTCCGGTCTGAAATTTTATATCGACGAATTCTTTCAAACCAGCCATAATTTCAGTAAGGTTTTCATGACGGCTGATACTTTCAGGAGTAGAATCGTAAGCAAACTGTGCTAAAAGACCTGTGCGGTTATAGATGAGCTGGCCAAGTTCATATGCATTGTCACCATCTAAGTTAGATTGTATGAATTCCTGTATTAAATCTTTAAAGCCTATAATTTTCTTTACGGTACCGGTATTGAGGCCAATGGCTTTAAGATCACTGTTAGCAATAATTTCCCATAGACTTTTTGATTGAACAAGCGCGGCCTCTGTGAGTTTCTTCATAGTAGTTTCACCAATACCTCTTGCAGGATAATTTATGACCCTTCTCAATGATTCGTCGTCGTCAGGATTTACTGCCAGACGGAAGTATGCAATTGCATCTTTTACTTCTTTCCTTTGATAGAAGGAAAGAGAACCGAAAATACGATATGGTATATTTCTTTTTCGCAGTGATTCTTCTAAAGCACGAGACTGTGCATTAGTGCGATATAGAATCACATAGTCGTCATAGCTGTCGTGTTGGCTAAGTTTACTTTTGTTGATAAGGTTTGCAATAAGAAAAGCTTCCTCAAGGTCACTATAAGCTGAAATTACCTCTATTCTTTCTCCCGGCTCATTCTCACTGTATAAATTTTTCTTTATCTGATAGGTATTTTTATCTATCAGACTTCCGGCAGCATTTATGATATTTTGTGTGGAACGGTAGTTTCTTTCCAGTTTAAAGATTCTTAGTTCGGGAATTTTTGTTTCCAGATTAACTATATTCTTTATCTGAGCACCCCGGAAAGAATAAATGCTTTGTGCATCATCTCCCACCACACATAATTTTTTTCTTGAACCGGCTAATTGCGAGATTATAAGATGTTGGGCAAAATTTGTATCCTGATATTCATCTACTAAAATATATTTGAAAAATTCCTGATAATGTCTTAGTATATCAGGATTATCTCTTAAGAGCAGGTTCATATAAACCAGGATGTCATCAAAATCCATTGCATTAGACAAACGACATCTTTCGCAATATAACTCATAGATACGCCCTGTCATTCCTCTTTTAGAACGTTTGTCTTGTGTCATCAAATCATTATCCTGAAGATATTGCTGTGGCAATATCAAAGCATTCTTGGCATTGGAAATGGCAGACAAGATAGTAGAAGGCTTGTAAGTTTGTTCATCAAGACCAAGATCCTTTATGATAAGTTTTACCAAACTTTTGGAATCAGCAGTATCATAAATTGTAAATCCGTTCTTATATCCAATTTTATCAGGATGCTTTCTTAGGATGCTCAGAAAAATAGAATGGAAAGTACCCATCATAAGTTTAGAACCTATTTTTTCACCTACTACGTTCATGATACGGTCTTTCATCTCCCGAGCGGCCTTATTGGTGAAAGTTAGAGCCAATATACGGTAAGGCTCAAACCCTAAGCGTAAAAGATGAACAATCTTATAGGTAAGAACCCTGGTTTTACCGGAACCGGCCCCTGCTATTACCAACGAAGGGCCATCCATGTATTCCACTGCTTCTCTTTGCTGCGGGTTAAGAGTCTCTAAATAATTATAATTTGCGTAGTCAGGCATTTGAGATGATTTCCTTTCTCTTATTTTTTTATATCATTATAAAAAGGGACTCTATCCAGAAAATGGACAGTGTTTTCTTCGTAATTCACTTCACAACAAAAATTGCAATATCCATTGGAAACTACAAGAAAATCTGCTTTTAGAGCCATATTATATCTAACGATCTGATTGAAAACCTCTTGGGTAACTTTGACAGAAGGAGCTTTATATTCCACTATCATTAGAGGATCAGATTGTGATGAAAATATTACAGTGTCACATCTTTTATATGTATCATTAAGTCTGATTCCTATCTCATTGGCCATTAAAGATGGTGGATATCCCAGGTCATTAATTAGCCATTGAACAAATACCTGCCTTACAAATTCTTCGTCAGTAAGACAAAAATAGTCTTTTCTCAAAGGATCAAATACTCTAAATACACCATTCCTCCTGACGATTTTTAAGTCGGCAGGAGGAAGAATAAATTTAGAGAAGTCTATTTGGGGAAATTGAGATCCTTTCAAATCAATCTTGAGTAACTATAAAGATATTGCCTTGTTGATACTGAGGGTCGTAAATGGTGTTGAGAATATCAGCAAGCCGCAAACCACCTTTCAGGAATTGTTCCTCAATTGTAGGGGTCCAATCGCTGATGTAGTCGTAACTGATGTTGGTGCCTTGGGGAGTATTTTTATAGACTTGTTTACAAATTTCAAAAGTTTCTTGTCCCCAATTTTCCGGCGAACCATCTGAAATTATAAAAGCTATTTCCTCAGCTGTAGGACGGTTGATTTGATTATTCCATTCAGTATAAGTCCATTTATGAGCTGATTCAGGCAATGAGCTGTCCCAAACAGAATGTAAATTATTATCCTTACCGAAATATTTTACATTCCATCTGTTTCCTCCCAGATCACTTGCATGCCCCATGTGCATCGGCTGATGAATATCTCCCATGACATGGGCCAGTATTTTCAGAGCTAATTGTTTGTCAGTACGAGATGCTCCCTCATTCTGCAAGACTTCCACCTGATCATAAATAGCTCTTACAACGTCTCCGTTAGGATGAAGAGGTGCTTCTTCATAATTAAATCCATCATCAATATTCTTATAATGCCATGTTTTGGTATAAGAATAATCGGGTGTGTGAGAGGCGTTGTCGAGCCAATTGGCCCAATATACCATTGATTTACCATCGAGAAGTTCGGTTACTGCTTCATAAGTCACCGGTGTCAGGTGAGTTTCGGCGATATATGCGGTGACATCATGGCCTTTCTGACCCCATCCAAAGGCTGTAAAAGCATACATGGAAAGACTTAAGGCGAATAAAGATTTCGTGTGCTTCATATTCATAAGAATTATTTATAGTACAAATTTACCTCATAGCTGTATTTTAATCAAACAATTTTAGTTAAATTCAATGAATTTCAAGTTATCTTCAATTATAGATATAGGGGCCTTAAAAAATGAAAATTGAAATAAAATATTTATTTTTGCAATCATGGCATATAAAATGGAACAAGAGGAACTTAAACGCAAATTAATGGGGTTATGGGAAAAAACGACCCATAACTCTAAAGAACTTTTGGGAGTTCTATTCGATTATTATTTCGATATGCGTTATATAGAATATATCGAACACGAGGGTAAGATTATTAGTGCTCTTTGCGGGATACCTTATTTTTTTGGATATGGGAAAAAACAATTGAAAGGTTTGTATATAATCCCATTATCACAAGAAGAAGGCTATAGGAAAAAGGGGACACTTTCAGAATTACTTATGGAATTCAATTTAAGACTGAAAGAAGATTTTGATTTTACTTTTTTGTTACCACATACAGCTCTTCTTGCGGATTATTACGGTACTCAGGGATACTTCAGTTCTTTCTTTATTCTGGAAGAGAGATTTACACCTCTTCATGATTTTCGAAATGATTACTATCTTTCGTTAAATGATTCAGATGAAAGAATAAGGGAGCTTAAGATTGCTTTGATGGATGAGACTTTCGTGTCAGAATTTAAAGGAAATTCTCAATTCTCTAAAAATCAAATCATACAGTTTATAGAAGAAATAGAGCATAAAGGCTCTTCATACGTAAACTTATGTCACACAAAAAATGACCTTGAATATCTGCTTCAGGATCATACCGTAAAAAATCTGAACATATACATATCCTATGACGCTGAGAAAAAAATAACCGGAATAGTGTTCACTCAGAAAGAGGAATTAAAACGCACGCGTGTAATAGCCAGTTATGTGGCTGATTCCTGTTCATATTATTCCTTACTGGAATTCATAAAAAATCAGTTTCCTGATAATTCCATTTCTATCAATACTTTCGACCCCAAGATTCAGACACATGCCATAATACAACAAACTTATGCGTCCTCAAATCCTTATGGGGGAGATTTAGATAATACTTTCAGTAGTATAGAAATTCCTTTTAACATGAATAAACTCCTTCAGCCTTTAGGAATGGTGAGGCTCTTAAGGTTTGATACAATTTTAGATTTTCTGGCTTCCAAACGAAGTGATGCTGATTTTAAATTGCTTATTAGAGAGCCAAAGGAAAGTGACCGGGAAGTAAATAATGGAAGTGAAAAAAGGGTATTCGTTGTAAAAAATGGTAAATGTTCAGAAGAATCCTATGATAAGTATTTACACGATAATACCGTATTGAAACTTACTCCTAAAGAGGTTTCGGAGTTATTGCTGCGAAAGAATGATTCTTCAAATCTGATAATGGAAGCCTTTGGAATACCTCGTTTAGACCTTCAAATCAGACTTTTACCTTGCTAAGGTAGTTTCAAGACTTTTATAACCCAACTAAAGAGGTATGCATAAATGTATATGGTTATCCGCAAAAATACTCAAAAGTGTTTTTTCTATGGATTATCCCCTCAAATGTAGGGACACACGGCCCGTGTGTCCGAGAAAGATGAGGAAAATACACCAATTTCAAGAGGACGTACGAGCCGTACGTCCCTACTTTCTTGACTTTGGGTACTTTTACGGATAATCATTTAAATTTTTATGATTATCTGCAAAATTACTTGATTTTTGTTTCGACCAGGGCCAACATCAGCCGTTATGTGGGTTCTGTATTTGCAGTGAGGGTACACTGGGGACAGAGTTTTTCCTTTTCAGTCAAAATAAATGAGAATTTAATATTTCAAGCCTCAGGCAATAGAGGATGAAAATATTGGATTCTCGTTTTATTTTCATAATTATATAAAAGAATAAAAACTTTAGCCCGGATTTTGGATGAGGGGTGAAATCTTTACTTAGGATTCACCTCTTCTTATGTGCTCGTAGATGACACAACGGAAAAAGGAGAAAATCTTTTTATAGAAATACTATAAGGTGTCACCCAAAAACAGGGGGAGTGGTAGCTCTTAGAAATTAAATAAATTAAATTTTAAAAATTGAATTACTCTTTATTTAATTAATAATTTTATTTTTGTATTGATTTAAATATTACAACAACCATTTAATAATTTATTAAATTCCTTTCAGTGAGTTTAAATTAAGAAAGTATTTAAGGTTCTAAACAAGGCCATATCTTTTCTATAAAATTTCAATTAACAAAATTTATACTTTAAGGTAAATAATTGAATTTCTGATAAATATATTATTAATTTTAAGCATAAGTTGCAAATTTAAATCCAGTATAAGAAACATTAGAACCATATTAACCCGATTTGCACTAAAAAGCCTTAGAAGACAGCAAAATAGAAAGAAATATTGCATTATTTCTTCAAGAAAATTATTGAGAAATAATAACGATTTGAAAATGATAATTAAAATAATCAATCTTTGCCCTTATTTAAGTTTTCCAAATATTTGGAATTTTAAATTTAAATATATAATTTTGGTGTTAAATTTTAACAACACATTAAAATGCTCTATTATGGAGGATTTCCCGGTGGCTTCCAGAATTAAAGAGGTGATAGAAGCTTTAAATCTTTCTGACTCTCAGTTTGCCGATAGATGTGGTATCTCACGGCCCACTCTCTCTTTGTTATTATCGGGGAAAAATAAGAAAATCAGTGATGTTATGCTGAGTCAGATACATAATGCTTTTCCTGAAGTTTCAATATTATGGATCCTGTTTGGGGAAGGTGAAATGTTTAAAAAAGAAAATAATGGGGGTGAGGAAGAAGGAAATGGCAACGAGAATCAAATATTCGCGGCCCGGAATACAGGTGACGACGAACAATTAAATCTCGTTAATGTAAAACAACTGGAAGATATAATCCAATCTGTTGTAAATAAGTCATTTGAGTCATCTAATTCTAATATGGAAAAATTGATTCTAAAAATTTCCCAGCCACTCAATCTTAGGAAAGCAAGCAAGATTACGGTTTATTATGATGACTCCACTTTCGAAACATTCGTTCCCGAAAGATAACTTCCTCCACAGGGCAATATAGAAGACTGTTTTACGTTTTTATAAGAGCCTTAAAATGGAGTCGGTTTTTTCGGCCCTATATAGGCTTTTACAAAGGCATATCATTTTTGTAATTGCTCTGGAAATGAAAAAAGATACAGGAGCACATGGTGCGATTGAAGTTTTGGGGGCACGTGTGCATAATCTGAAAAATATCGATGTAAAAATTCCACACAATAGCCTGAGTGTTATAACAGGGTTAAGTGGCAGTGGTAAGTCATCTTTGGCTTTTGATACAATTTTTGCAGAAGGTCAGCGACGTTATATTGAGACATTCTCTGCCTATGCAAGAAACATGCTTGGTTCATTGGAACGCCCGGATGTAGATAAAATCACAGGTTTGAACCCGGTTATCAGCATTGAGCAGAAGACCATCAATAAGAATCCAAGAAGTACAATTGGTACTACCACCGAGATATACGACTTTCTCCGTCTTCTTTTTGCAAGAGTGGGGGAAGCCAGGAGCTATATTTCCGGTAAACCCATGACCAAATATTCTAAAGACAAAATAATATCTTTAATTCTGGAAAGATTTGAAGGAAAAAGGATTCAAATACTTGCACCTGTGGTAAAGAATCGTAAGGGTCATTACAAAGAACTCTTTGAAACCCTTAGGAAGAAAGGATACCTCAACGTAAGAATAGATGGTGAAATACGTGAATTGGAATATGGTATGAAGGTTGACAGGTACAAGAATCATACCATAGAACTTCTTGTTGACCGTCTTAAAGTCAAAGAAAAAGATATACAAAGATTAAGAGCGACTATAGAGGATGCCCTGAAACAGGGAGACAGGCAGATGCTTGTAATAGATATGGAAAGCGGTGAGGTATCTCATTTTAGCCTTCTATTGATGGACCCTGATAACGGACTTTCTTATCCTGAACCGGCACCGCATAGTTTCTCATTTAATTCACCCCAAGGATACTGTCCTAAATGTAAGGGTTTAGGTTTCATTCATGAGATAGATCGAGAAAAAGTAATTCCAAATCCTGATTTGTCTATATATGATGGAGGTATTTCTCCAATTGGCAAATACAAGAATTCCAGAATTTTCTGGCAGATAGAAGCCATTTGTAAGCTGCATGGATATACTCTTAAAACGCCAATAAAAGATATATCCTCTGAAGCTATGGATGAAATTTTGTTTGGTACTGATCAACGACTTGAGATAGAGAACGCCACTATGTCGATGTATTATGACCAAAGTAGATATGAAGGTATAGTAAAATATATAGAATGGCAGGCGGAAGATACTGAGGCAGCGGAAAAGGATAAATGGAGCGGACAGTTTTTTACACCTAAAACATGTCCTGAATGTAACGGCGATCGGTTAAATAAAATAGCCCTTAATTATTTTATCGACGGTAAGAATATAGCCGATCTTTCAAGAATGGATATCTCTCAGCTCTATGAATGGACCATGAAGGTGGAAGAAAAAATAGAAGCTCAAAAACGTCCAGTGGCAAAAGAGATTCTTAAAGAAATTAGGACTCGATTACAATTCCTTCTAAATGTAGGTTTAGATTATTTATCTCTAAATAGAGCCAGTGCCACCTTGAGCGGAGGAGAAAGTCAACGTATCAGACTTGCAACACAAATCGGGTCAAACCTTGTGAATGTTCTCTATATTCTTGATGAACCATCAATAGGATTACACCAGCGGGACAACATAAGACTTATCAACAGTCTTAAGAATTTAAGAGATGCAGGAAACACAGTTGTAGTGGTGGAACATGATAAAGATATCATGAAAGAGGCCGACTATATAGTAGACATCGGTCCCGGTGCAGGAAGAAACGGAGGAGAGGTATCTTTTCAAGGTACACTTGAAAACTTAAAAAAATCGGATGCCTTGACTGCTTCATACTTAAACGGCCAAAAAGAGATTGCCATACCAGAAAAAAGACGTAAAGGAAATGGTAAATTTATAAAAATAAAAGGTGCTAACGGCCATAATTTAAAGGATGTTGACCTTAATATACCATTAGGTAAATTTATCTGTGTCACAGGTGTCAGTGGAAGTGGAAAGTCTTCCTTAATCAATGGTACACTTCAGAAAATAATAAGCCAGAAACTATATCGGTCAAAAGATAATCCATTGCCTTACAAAGATATAGAGGGACTTGAAAACATTGATAAAATTATCATGGTTGACCAGTCTCCTTTAGGACGTTCTCCACGTTCAAATCCGGCGACTTATACCGGAGTTTTCTCAGACATAAGGAAACTTTTTGTGGAATTGCCTGATTCCAAGATTAGAGGATACAAACCGGGAAGATTTTCATTTAATGTTGCCGGAGGGAGATGCGACGTATGCAAGGGCCATGGATACCGTACCATAGAGATGAACTTTCTTCCTGATGTACTTGTACCATGTGAGGCATGCCGAGGAAAGAGATATAACAGAGAGACACTTGAAGTAAGATTCAAGGGAAAATCCATAGCGGATGTGTTGGATATGACTATTGACCAAGCGGTGGTCCTGTTTGAGAATGTACCGAATATTTATAGAAAAATAAAGGTGCTTCAGGAAATAGGTCTTGGTTATCTGAAATTAGGGCAACCTTCCAGTACTTTGAGTGGTGGGGAAAATCAGAGAGTAAAACTTGCCACAGAACTTGCGAAGAAAGATACAGGTAAAACACTCTTTATTTTGGATGAGCCAACTACGGGCCTACATTTTGAAGATATAAGGATTCTTTTAAATGTATTCAATAAATTATCAGATCGAGGTAATACTTTGATAGTGATAGAACATAATATGGACTTGATCAAATCTGCAGATTATATCATTGATATGGGACCGGAAGGCGGCACATCCGGAGGGAAAATAATAGCCGAAGGCACACCGGAGGAAATAGCTAAGACAGAAACCCATACAGGTATATATCTGAGAAAAGAGTTGGAAGAACACACCACCAAAGAATAAAAGGAAAGATAACGTGGACATTTGGAAATTTTTTCATAATCCATATTATGTTAAATAGAATTTAAGACGATTTTTTAATCGTCTTTTTTGTTTGTGTCATAAACCGGTTCCCTACTTTGGGATCTTGGGTAAAAAATAACGGGCCGTGCTTCCCTACTTTTGAGGGCAATTTATTAATGGGAATATTTATGAGGATAATCCATAGTTTTATTATGCATTATCACCATCTGTTTATTAATGATCCCAACTTTCTTTTCTAAAAGCACTATAATAAGTTGTAGGCTTATTTAAAGCAAGAATTTTGATAGATAAAAAAACCTTAAAAATTTTTTATTTTTAATTTGATTGAAAACAATTTGGTAAATTTGTAATGAAATTGCGTAAATAGGCAATTTTTAATTTCGCATAATATAAATTATTAATAACTAAAAGATTATGTTAACGGCTGAACTAAAGCAAGGAGGCTCTTATTCTTTTAAAATTTTAAAGGAACAATCCCAGAATAAGTTTTTTCGAGTCAAGACAGATGACGGTGAAGAATTTAAAATACTAAAATTTAAGTTTCAACTCAATCAAACTATTCCCGATGAAATACAATGTTATGTAAAATCTCTTTATCCTTTAACTCTTTCACAAGATATTTCAGTACATATTTCTAATTTTTATAATGAAGGTGAAGAATATAGTTTTATTGTTAAAGACCATTTAAGAGAAGATTCATCACAATATGAGCTGAAAGATGAACATGGGTTATGTTTTAAACTTTCTAATTCACCGGTCCCTCTTACTAAAGGTACCCGAGTTAGATGTAAGATATTAAAAATTAAAGATGCTTATGTAAACCTTAAGTATGTAGGCTCCCTTGGCACTAAGTTCAGCCTGGAGTTTCACAGTATAGAAAAATGGCTGAATCTTTTAAATTTAAGGCAGGAATATGCCGGTTTTTATAAAAAACTTCTGGAATCAATTCCGGAACTTCACCCTGCCCTAATAAAATATGAAAACAAGGTTCCTGGCTGGACTTTAGACCTTCTTCAAATCTGTACTACCCATATACCCGAATGGCTTGTGGCTTGTAGAGATGATTTAAAGAAACTTAGGAAAATATGCGACAGACTTGAGATAGGCCGACGCCTTGCTCTCTATATGGTACAGGAATCTGATTTCCTACGGGCATGTAGTAATGAACACCGTCATCTTCTACAAGGACGCATATCAAATTATGTAGAACTCTTCGAACAGTATCATCAAGCCGCGGAAAAGATTCTTGATAAGACACATGAAGAGTATATAGACAGGATGTTTCGCCGACTTAAGAACTCCGGATATCTATATATGCCTTCTGTGCAGATAAGAATCATGATGACTATTCTTAAGCTGCGTCCGGAACTTATTAATTCGAGAATGGGAGAACTTTTCGAGGCTCTACATAACTGGGATATTTCCAATTGGGAGTCAGAACCCTTCAGAGCTGCTTTGGTGGAACAGCTTCAACTCTTCATTGAAGAAAACAGTGGTAAAATCAATAATTTACCAGCTAATGACTCAAGCCAAGACAATAAGGTAATTGTAAGGATGATTTTGGCCATCGCAATTCAAAGAATTTTGGCCAATGAGAGTGACAATATTGATTTAAATTTAAATAGAGCCAATCTTTACAGATATATCTCTTATCTGAATCCTTCGGAAGTTAACAATCTTTTGGATAAAGGTATATGTTCGCTTTTAGGAATAGAATGGCCGAATGAATATACCTGGAACGACACTGAAAATCCCACTCTCCTTTTTGTAAAATCATCTTTCCCACTATCTCCGGATGAAGAAAGGAATATGATTACAAAATCTTATATTACCTCAAAAGTGGAATTGCACCTCTCTCCCACTAAAATACATTTAATAGGCACGGGAGCTGATGCTGATTCCACAGTTCTTCCTAATAATATGTTTGATTGGATGGATCCCATTATTTCTACTGTGGATCCAATTAACTTCCCCAATACTAAGAAATCTAAAGATCTTAAAGCCCTCAGTCAGGTTTGGTCTGATATATCCTGGTCACTTTTTGGAGGCAGTGACTCAAGTGTGGAACGTATTGAAAAACGTTTTCCTGATGAAGGAGACGAGACAATGGTTGTGATAGATGATGTAAGGATTGTAGACAGTGGACATGAGAAACAAAGGTTACAATTTCATTGCACCATTCATGACGATTCATTAATGGGTGAAGGATGGATGCCGGCCGATACGATCCATATGATAGGATGGTTGTCGTATAAAGATATACCCAGTAATTACGATGGTTCTTTATCCTTTACACTAAATGAGGAAGGTGAACCTCTTCTCTTTCCTGCCACAGTTCATATCAAACCCGATGGCTCTCTTGCCTTCAGTATGAAAAGGCAGATAGAAGAACATCTTTTGGAAAATCATTATCCGGGGAAGGAATCTGTGGCTATTGTCACATATCTGGATAGAATTAACAATGCCTGGCTTTGTCTTAGTGAAACAGGAGCAACTTATAAAGTGGCATGTGATGACAGTACGGAAAATCTATCGGAAGGAATGTTGGTGAGGGTAAGATATATCGAACAAGATCGCTCCCTCTCTACTCCTCAATTTTTCATTGGTGAACTTTCAACTGATCAAGAAAACATTCCATCATTGATAAAGAAATCTGAATGTCTGAGTAATCTTATGCAAGGATTAGGCGTAAAAGATGACCAGGAACTCCCCTATCAAGTAATGGAATCCACCCAGATTATGTCGAAAGAGGAACTGGAGGAATTAATCTTTATACTCCAGCGAAGAGCCTTTTCTGAAACTGAATATATCAAGGCTTATAATTATCTGGGATTAGCAACCCTTCTATGTAGATTGGCTGAAAATAAGAGATTGGAAAATGAGATTTCCGTTCACATGAAATTACTTGAGTTTCTACAGGAATTCAGCCGTAACCGTCGTCTTGATTATGATGTGGTGGATGCTTTTGAATCTCAAGTGCAAAACTCCCCTATGCTCGAACGCCTTTACACCAGAATTAAAATAGTTTCCGATTTAGATTCAAATCATAATACTCCAGGTTTATGGGATATATATCAGAATCCTCGAAATGAGATAGAAGGCAAATTAGCTTCCCTGGTGCTATCATACAACATGCTTCCAAAGGAATTGGAAGATTCAAGAAAACAGATTCTTAACGAGATATCTAATTTATTGAATATCAATAATGCTTTGGCTACGTCAAAATATTATGGTGACGAGTCACAGACAATAGAATTCAAAAGCAGCCTGGTATTTTCTTCTAAATCAGGTTCAAGGCCAGATCCAAAGGGACAGATGCATGAAATTACCCATATTATCTGCGGGTTTATGAATGCAAGAGGTGGAAAACTCTTCATCGGTGTGAATGATTCCGGATATGAAAACGGTCTTGACGATGATCTAACATATCGCCGCAATAGAGGTGAAAAAGCAAATATAGATGGCCTGATAGTAGACCTTCAGAATCATCTTGACAGGACACTTCCGACTCATGCCAAGGACCATTGGGAGATTTCATCAGACCCGGAGTCAAAAAAGGGTGTGATTATAGTAGATGTAAAACCCGTAAGACAGCCGGTAGAATTAGATGGCGTAATTTATGTCAGGGCCAGTTCTACTACTAAACCGCGTTTAGGAGAAGAAAAAGAGGAATTTATCAAAAGCCGTGAACATAATTACGATATTCTTATGGCTTTATGGGGAATTTCAAACCTTCAACAAGGCGATGTGAATGATAGAGAAGGAGATGACCAAGCTGATTACGTTGATCATAAATCTGAAGAAATCTCAGAGAAAAATGAAACGGAAGAAGAAATTTTGGAATCTTCAAGCGAAAATTCTAAAGAAGAGATAAATACTGGTAAACATAGGAAAAATATTCTTCACGATTATGAGGAGAATTTTGTGACCCCGGCATTTTATCTGTATTTCAATCCCAATGATTCTTTTTACACATCCGGGGAAGATTTGTATATAGATCATTATAATAATTTAGATGAATGTAGATTAGCCTTGGCAGTGAAGGATAATGAAAAGAATGCCAACCTGATTTATACATTCCAGGATGGCAAAGTGGGTAAAGTGCCTATGCAAGATATAACCTCAATATTACCAAAGCAGATTCAGAAGTTCTCAAAAGAAGAAAAATTGATTGCCATAAATATAGGTGAAGAAAATGACTATCTCTTAAGTGTAATTAAAGCGCCAAACCGGTCTTTATACTATAGATTAGACAAGGTAGGAAAATTGGAAATGGGGACAATCAATAATGAAAAAGTGCAAAAACTTTGTACCCTGAATCATAAGTTGATGCGCCAGGAAATAATCAAACCTGATAAAATGACTTTTTTTGATAAAGAAGCCATAGACAGAGATTCTAATTTCTTTGGTGTATCAGTTCCTGTGGGCGATGGCACTTTGACCGACGAGGAAAGAATTGATGTATTATTGAAGCCTATAGTGGAAGAATAAAAAGTAGACTACTCTTAATATTTTCGGCACACTTTTTGCGTAATTGAAAAAAGAGGTTTAACTTTGCACTATGAAAGGAAAAGGGTAATCTTAAAGAGCACCCCTCCTGGAATTGCCTTGTGGTGTAATGGTAGCACACCGGATTCTGGTTCCGTTTGTGAGAGTTCGAGTCTTTCCAAGGCAACTTATTCCTAACATCGTGCCTTGTGGTGTAATGGTAGCACACCGGATTCTGGTTCCGTTTGTGAGAGTTCGAGTCTTTCCAAGGCAACTTCCGGGTTATCATATCGATAACCCTTTTTCATTTTTATTTAAAGGTCCATATGGATAACAATTCCATTGTTTTAAAAGGAGTAAGGGTTAACAATCTTAAGAATTTTAATCTTTCCATCCCTCTTAATAAATTTATTGTAGTAACCGGAGTCAGTGGTTCAGGCAAGTCTTCTCTTGCCTTCGATACCCTATATGCGGAAGGTCAGAGACGATATGTGGAAAGTCTCTCAGCCTACGCACGTCAGTTTCTTACAAGGATGCCTAAACCGGATTGCGATTTTATCAGTAGTCTCCCCCCTTCGATTGCTATCGAACAGAAAGTTAATACAAGGAATCCTCGTAGCACTGTGGGAACATCCACTGAAATTTATGACTATTTAAGAATGTTGTTTGCCAAAATAGGCAAAACAATTTCACCTGTTTCCGGAAAAGAAGTTAAGAAACATACTATAGATGATGTTATTTCTATAATCACTTCTTATCCGGAAGGCACTAAATTGGCAGTTTTAGCTAAAATTAAAGTGCCCGAAGACCGAGAATTCCGACAACACCTCCAAATCCTAATGAAACAAGGATATTCACGCCTTGAACATAATGGAGAATTCATCGATATAGAGGAAATGGTAAATCAAGAAGATGTTTCTTTCCCCGACAACTATAACCTTTTAATTGACCGGCTTTCTGTCTCATCCGACAAAGATGAGGTATCACGCCTCACTGATTCTATAGAAACAGCATACTATGAAGGAAATGATGAGTGCATCATTAAAATATGGGATGACTCAGAGATAAAAACACATATCTTTTCTAAGAAATTCGAGGAAGACGGTATAGAATTCAGAGAGCCCACAGACTTAATGTTCAACTTTAATAATCCTTACGGAGCGTGTCCGGAATGTGAAGGATTCGGTAAAGTAATGGGCATTAGTGAGGATTTGGTTATTCCGGACAAGACTTTATCTGTATATCAAGATGCCGTGCAGTGTTGGCGTGGAGAAAAAATGAGCGAATGGAAAAGATATTTTATCAACCTGGCAAAGAAATATAATTTCCCGGTGCATGCTCCTTATTCCTCTCTGACTAAGAAAGAAAAAGATTTTTTATGGCAAGGCAATAAGGAGTGGGAAGGAATAAACGGATTCTTTGATTGGGTAGACACTCAGCAATATAAGATTCAGTATCGAGTTTTGAAAGCCCGTTATAGAGGTAAAACAATTTGCCCGGTTTGCAATGGTGGAAGACTTCGAAAAGATGCCGGCTATGTAAAAATAGACGGGCACAATATTCAGGAATTGGTCTCTCTTCCTATAGAAAAACTAATAGATCTGTTTGCTAATCTTAATTTATCCGACACAGATAAAGTTATAGCCGAAAGATTACTCAAGGAAATAAATTCAAGGCTCAATTTCCTTAATGAAGTAGGATTGGGATACCTTACTTTAGACCGTCTTTCTTCAACTCTTTCAGGAGGTGAAAGTCAGAGAATCAATTTGGCCACTTCTTTGGGATCTGCCTTAGTTGGTTCTTTGTATATCTTGGATGAACCCAGCATAGGGCTTCATCCAAGGGATACGGCCCGACTTATAGCAGTGTTGAGGAAACTTCAGGAAACAGGTAATACCGTTTTAGTGGTAGAACATGATGAAGAAATAATGAATGCTGCGGACCATATTATAGATATCGGTAAAGATGCCGGTAATTTTGGCGGCAATGTAGTTTTCAATGGCGATATTCATTCAGCAAAAAATCTTTCCGAGAATCATGATTCCTATACTGTGAAATATCTTAACGGAGAATTAAATATAGATTATTCACCTTTAAGACGTCCCTGGAAAAAATTTATTGAGATTACAGGCGCCAATGAAAACAATCTTAAAGACGTGAATGTAAAGTTTCCATTAGGAATTATGACTGTAGTTACCGGTGTAAGCGGCTCAGGTAAATCATCTTTAGTAAAAGAAATACTTTACAAGGGAATAGCACGTCATCTTGGGGAACCGGGAATGGTGCCGGGGTCACATTCCAAATTAGGCGGAGACCTTAACGAAATAAAAAACATTTATTTTGTAGATCAAAATCCGATTGGCACTTCTACCCGATCGAATCCTGCTACTTATTTGAAGGCCTATGATGAGATACGGAAACTTTTCTCAGAACAACAACTATCAAAACAAATGGGATTCACTCCGTCGTATTTTTCTTTCAATAGCGAAGGAGGAAGATGTGAAGAATGTAAAGGTGAAGGGAAAATTGTGGTTCCGATGCAATTTATGGCCGATATCCAATTACAATGTGAAGTATGCGAAGGGAAAAGATTCAAAAAGGAAATATTAGATGTAACCTATCGCGGAAAAAATATCTATGATATTTTAGAAATGACTGTGGATGAGGCAATAGATTTTTTCAATCAGACCAATGGGAATATTGAAAAAAGAATCATAAAGAAACTGAAGCCACTTCAAGAAGTAGGATTGGGATATATTAAATTGGGTCAGAACTCTTCATCTTTGTCGGGGGGAGAAAATCAAAGAGTGAAACTTGCATTTTTCCTTTCGGAAGAGAGTCAAGGCAACAATCTTTTTATTTTCGACGAACCCACCACAGGTCTGCATTTTAATGATATCAACACCTTGCTTAAATCCCTCAATGCTCTGATAGACAGAGGTAATTCTGTAGTGATTATCGAGCATAATCTGGATATGATAAAATCTGCCGATTGGATTATAGACATAGGTCCTGAAGGTGGAGAAAAAGGTGGAGAAATAGTCGCTATCGGCACTCCTGAAGAAATTGTAAAGAATCCGGTTTCTTATACCGGGAAATTTCTTATTCCAAAACTTGTAAAATAATGAAAAAATTTCCGGCATTTTTTCTACCATTATTTATAATAATCACTTCTTGCGGTAAAAAGGAAGACACAACTGGATCTGAAGATGCACGACAGCTGTTTACTCTAAGTGCCATCAATATTTTGGAATTTACAGAAAGGATAAGCAATTCTAAAGACTCATCAGAAATAGATTCTCTGACACAATTGTTTGAGAAAACAATTACTGATATCAATTTTTCGGTGCCTCCGGAGACAGATCTTAAACTTACTGAGCAGGAGAATGATTCCCTTTTTAAGTTGCTTAAACAAATGCGTTCAGAGACTCAGGCACGTCTTTATGAATTAGGCCAAGTAAAAAACGATACCTTAAATGAAGTTGAAATAAAGAACCTGTAGAAATAAAGCTTCAAGAATAAAATTCTTTATCTTAATTTTTAATAACTTATAGTCAGTAAACCCCGAAATATTTTAAATATCTCGGGGTTCATATTTTATATCTCAGTCTAAAAATCAGATAGATAACTTTCTGAAACTTTTAATTTAATCTTCCAGTTTATGGATTACCAGTCCGGAACGAAGTTTCGGTTCAAACCAGGTAGTCTTTGGAGGCATTATATTTCCACTGTCAGCAATATTTATCAATTGGTCCATTGTGACAGGATATAGAGCAAGGGCCATTTTCATTTCACCACTATCCACTCTTTTCTTCAGTTCTTCAAGGCCACGAATTCCTCCTACAAAATCAATTCTTTTGTCACTCCTTAAATCAGTGATACCTAAAATATCTCGTAAAATATGGTTTGAAGAAATCGTTACATCAAGCACTCCGATTGGGTCCTCATCATTATATGTTCCGGGTTTTGAAGTAAGAGAATACCATTTTCCGTCAAGATACAATGAGAAGTTATGAAGTTTTTGAGGGCGGTATATTTCAGTCCCCTTATCCTCTATAATGAAATTATCTTTCAATTTCTCCAGGAATTCCTCAGGTGATAAACCATTCAGGTCTTTTACAACCCGATTGTAGTCAATAATATTTAGATGAGATTTAGGGAAAGCCACAGCCATAAAATAATTATATTCCTCATCTCCCTTATGATCAGGATTATTTTCAGCTTTTTCCGCACCTACCAAAGCAGCAGCAGCTGAACGATGGTGCCCGTCGGCAATGTAAAGGTTGGGGATTTTTTCAAATTCTTCTGTTATTTTATTTATTGTTGGCTCATCATTTATAGTCCATAGCGTATGTCCGAAACCATCGGGAGTAATAAAGTCGTATTCAGGCTCTTTCTTTATTGTTTCTTCTATAATTTCTTGAAGCACATCATTGTCGGGGAAAGCAAAGAATACGGGTTCAATATTGGCATTATTAACCCTCACATGTTTCATGCGGTCTTCCTCTTTATCTCTTCGGGTTAATTCATGCTTTTTGATTCTACCCTCCATATAATCATTTACCCAGGCAGCCACTACAAAACCATATTGGGTTCTGCCATCCATTGTCTGAGCATAGATATAGTAATGGTCTTTATCATCCTGTATAAGCCATCCTTTATCTTGAAATAATTTAAAATTCAAGGCTGCTTGTTCGTAAACCTTGGGATCATGCTCGTCTGTGCCTATTTCAAAGTCTATCTCTGGCTTAATGATTCGATATAAAGATTTTTCATTCCCCTCCGCTTCCATACGAGCCTCTTCGCTATTGAGTACATCATAGGGCCGTGAGGCTACTTGTTCCACTAAATGTTTGGGTGGTCTTACCCCTTTGAACGGTTTTACTTTTGCCATGGTATTATATTAAAGTTTCTATTTATAGCATATTGCAAATATAAGTCACGAGGAGGAATTAACCAAAAATGAACCAAAAACTAAAAACACTTGTTTTAGGTATAAACTAATTTTAATGATTATGAAGAAATATATATGCAATGTGTGTGGATGGATTTATGATCCCGCTTTAGGAGACCCGGATAATGGAATAGCAGCAGGCACAGATTTTGAATCTTTGCCAGATGACTTCGTCTGCCCCATATGTGAGGCACCAAAGAGTGAATTTTCTCCGGAAGAATAAAAAATTTACATATCCATATAAAGGCAATCTAATTGAGATTGCCTTATTTTTTTGCTTTTAGTCATACATTGCTTAAATTTGCGTAAGCATTTCTTTGCTGAAAAAATGCCGAATCTAAATACCTTGAAAATATTCGCCAATATTGGCGCCATTATTGTCATGATAGCCTGGGGAACTTCCTTTTTGAGTTCCAAGGTTCTGATGGTCACCGGTGGATTCACTCCGGTAGAGGTATTTATTTACAGATTTACTTTCGCATACCTCCTGTTGTTATGTATGACTTACAGGAAAATACTCTCTAATAACAGAACTGATGAATTCCTGTTTCTTATATGTGGGATGTGTGCGGGATCCATTTACTTCATCGCAGAAAACTATGCTTTGAAATACACTACCACAGGTAATGTTTCGCTTTTGGTAAGTATCTCTCCTATTTTTACCACAGCACTGATGGCTATACTCTACCGGTTTATGCCAAAGCCAAATGTAATTGTGGGTTCTCTCATTTCTTTTGCCGGAGTGGCATGTGTGATTTTTAGCAGCGGCGAAAGTTTTGAAATCAATCCTCTTGGAGATATCATTGCTTTGAGCGCTTCAGTATCATGGGCAATTTACACAATAGTGGTAAAAAGGCTGACTCCTATATACTCTACCCTTTTTATAACCCGCAAATTATTTTTTTACGGAGTTATAACCGCATTACCCTTGCTCATAATGCAAAGAGAGCCTTTAAAATTAGGGCTATTGTTCGACTTAAGTCAACCGCAGTTTCTTCTCAATTTCATTTTTTTAGGATTGCTGTGTTCAGCTTTTGCCTATCTTGCCTGGAATGAGGTTATGAAACAGTTAGGAGCTATTAAAGCGAACAATTATCTATATGTACAACCTATAGTGACTATGGTGGCTGGTTATTTCGTATTGGGAGAGCAAATTATGTTTTTAGGTTATTTGGGTTGTATACTCATTATAGGAGGTATTTTGATTTCGGAAAAAATAAACCCTCGTTCCAGAAGGATTTAAGATTGGATTTCTAAGAATTCCGGAATTCTTTTGGAGAAACTCCGGTATGCTTCTTAAAATACTTGCCGAAAAAAGACTGGTTATTAAAATTGAGTTCATCAGAAATCTGCTGAACCGACATAGTCGTTGATTTAAGCAAAACTTTTGCTTCCAAGATCACAAAGCGGTCTATCCAATCTACAGCAGTAAATCCCGTAGTTTCTTTTACAGTACGTGATAGGTGTTTTGTGCTTATTTCCAGTTTTTTTGCATAAAATTCAAGGAACCGTTCCTTCTTAAAGTTCATTTGTACCAGAGAAATAAATTTCTCAGTAAGCCGGCTTGATGATTTTTGTGTTGGATCCAGAATAGGGAGATAACACTTAGTTCCACATTCATAAAAGAAAGAAGCTATTGCCAAAACCATAGCCTGATATGCATTAGCTCCTTGAGAATCTTCAAAGATATCCCGGACATGATGATAGAAATTATCAAATTTCTCCACGAGTTTCTCAGGCACAGGTGTTACTCTCTCAAGAGAAGCCGTACCATAAGAATTACTGTCTTTTAGCAATAAGAATAAATTATCACAAAACCTTTTAGACAATACTATAAAAGAGGCATTGAAATTTCCTTTGAATGAACAGTTTTGAATTATCTGTCCTTGCCTGATATTCACAATACATGGGGCCTTGAAGTCATAACTGAGAAGATCTATTTCTACCTTCCCTTCTCCTTCCTTTACAAAAATGGAGCAGTTTGACGTAAATTTTACAGGGTCGGATATTTCCGGAATCATGGCACCTACAAAATTACAGTACACCCAGAAATCCTGAGCGAGAATATTGGTGACATCTTCTACCAGATCAAGGTTATATTTCAACCCTATTTCCATCTATTTAATATAGAGAATTAATTCAATCTTTAATGAAATTCTTTTCTTTAAGCAACTGATAAAAACTTTCAGAAACCTTTTCATTCATTTCACGCGGATACCTGACTTCTGAAAATACCTGTGCCAGATTTTCCTTTCCGTTTTCTTTTATAAATTTATTGTTGTCGGGATTGAGATCATGGATTTCAAAGAATTTTCTAATATCCTCCTTCCTATCACTGCGATATTTTTCTTCATGAATAAAGGCGGATGAAGGTAACCGGCCTGTTTTTTCTCCTTTTTCATTCGGCCAACCTATGGCAAGGGAAGCAACCGGTACCACCATATTGGGAAGATCCAGTAATTCTGAGATTTCTTTTGCATTATAGGTGACAGTGCCCAGATAACAAGTGCCCAGACCCTCTTGTTCTGCAATTGTAGTTATTTGTTGAGCATATATCACAGCATCGGTCAAAGCTGTGATAAAGGAATGAAAATTATCAAAACCTGCATCCGCATTATTAATTTCACACCAATGGGTAAACCGGTTGAAGTCGGCACATATAGTCAAAATGACCGGAGCCCCTGCTGCAGCGGGCTGATTAAAATGGAAAGATGCTAATCGTTTCCGGTTTTCTTCGTTTGAAGTCACTACAACAGAATAAAGTTGCATGTTACCACAAGTAGGTGCTTTTGAAGCTTTTAGAAGCATTTCTTCAAGTTTCTCGGGTGCGATTTTTTCAGAAGAAAAATTTCTGCAACTTCTTCTCGACAAAAAATAATCCTGGGTCATTTTCAAAGTATCTTATCATTGCAAATATACCCATTGTTCGTTAAATTTGCAATCATACAAATAGAAAGAAAACACCATATAAGGTAATAAAAATGTTATAAATGTCATCACAAGACCGCCCTATTTACTCATACGAAGAAGCATTTGAAGCAACATTGGAATATTTCAAAGGTGATCAACTTGCTTCGCGTGTATGGGTTACAAAATATGCCCTGAAAGACTCTTTTGGTAATATCTATGAGAAAACACCTGATGATATGCACCGCAGAATTGCAAGATCCCTTGCTTCTGCAGAAGCGCAATATCCCAATCCGTTATCTGAGGAAGATATATATTTACTCTTAAAAGATTTCAAATATATTGTACCTCAGGGAAGCCCCATGGCAGGTATCGGGAATGATTATCAGGTAGGATCCCTTTCCAATTGTTTTGTAATCGGCTTAGATGAAACTCCTGATTCCTACGGAAGTATAATAAAGATAGATGAAGAACAGGTGCAACTGATGAAAAGACGTGGCGGTGTAGGCCATGACCTTTCTCATCTTCGACCAAAAGGAGCACCGGTGAAGAATTCAGCTCTGACATCCACCGGTCTCGTGCCATTTATGGAAAGATACAGCAATTCCACACGTGAAGTGGCACAAGATGGCAGAAGGGGTGCATTGATGCTTACGGTTTCCATTAAACACCCTGACTCAGAAGCTTTCATAGATGCCAAGTCCACTCCGGGTAAAATTACGGGAGCCAATGTTTCCTTACGCATCGATGATGAATTTATGCACGCAGCTCAGAATAATGAGAATTACCTTCTTAAATTTCCCGTAGATTCCGAGCATCCTGATTTTACCCAGGAAATTGATGCCAACAGACTCTGGAAAAAAATTATTCATAATGCCTGGCAAAGCGCAGAACCGGGAGTATTGTTCTGGGACACTATAACTCGGGAAAGTCTTGCAGACAGTTATGCCGATCAGGGTTTCCGCACAATTTCTACAAATCCTTGTGGAGAAATTCCTCTCTGCCCTTACGACAGTTGTCGTCTTCTGGCTATCAATCTTTATAGTTACGTAAAAAACCCCTTCACGTCTGAGGCAGAATTTGATTTTGACCTTTTTAATGAACATGTAGGGAAAGCTCAGAGAATCATGGATGATATCATCGACCTTGAAATGCTCAAGATAGATGAAATAATTAAGAAGATAGAAGAGGATCCTGAGCCAGATGAGGTGAAAAATACAGAATTGAACCTTTGGAAGAAAATAAAATCAAAAACATCCAAAGGACGTCGCACAGGTTGCGGCACTACCGGAGAGGGAGATATGCTCGCGGCTTTAGGATATAGATATGGAACTCCGGAAGCTACGGATTTTTCAGTTAAAGTGCATCGTACTCTTGCATTGGCTTATTTTAGAGCGTCGGTAGATTTAGCGGAAGAAAGAGGTGCCTTCCCCGTTTATGACACTGAAAAGGAAAAGAATAATCCTTTCATCCTCCGTTTAAAAGAAGCCGATCCTGCATTATATGAGAAGATGCAAAGAGTGGGACGCAGGAATGTTTCCTGTCTTACTATAGCCCCAACCGGTACTACCTCTTTAATGACTCAGACTACTTCCGGCATTGAACCTGTATTCTTGCCGGTGTATAAGCGCCGCCGGAAAGTTAATCCGTCTGATGAAAACGTAAGAGTGGATTTCGTAGATGAAGTTGGAGATTCTTTCGAAGAGTATATAGTATATCATCATAAATTCCTGACATGGATGAATGTCAATGGGATTGAAAAGAAAGATAATCTTACGGCAGAAGAGATAGATGAACTGGTAAAAAAATCTCCATATTATAAAGCCACATCAAATGATGTGGATTGGATGGAGAAAGTGAGAATGCAAGGTGCCATACAAAAATGGGTGGATCATTCTATAAGTGTCACCATTAACCTGCCAAATGACGTAACTGAAGAATTAGTAGAAAAACTATATACAGAAGCATGGAAGTCGGGATGTAAAGGTTGTACCGTATATAGAGATGGTTCCCGATCAAATGTTTTAGAAACTGTAAAAAAACCGACGACCACCCCGTCTGAGTCTTCCTCTACTCCTTCACTTATCCATGCTGTGGATCATGAAGTGAAACGACCGATCGAACTTGAAGCCGATGTAGTAAGATTTCAGAACAACAAAGAAAAATGGATCGCATTCGTTGGCCTGGCAGACGGAAAACCATATGAAATATTTACCGGTCTTGCAGATGATGAAGATGGAATTTTCTGTCCCAAAAGTGTAACCCATGGAAAAATAATCAAGGCTACAGATGAATCGGGAAAGAAAAGATATGATTTCCAATTTATCAATAAACGAGGATATAAGACCACAATAGAAGGATTGAGCGAAAAATTTAATCCCGAGTTCTGGAATTATGCTAAATTAATCTCCGGAGTACTCCGTTATGGCATGCCCATAGATCAAGTATTAAAACTTGTAGGTGGTCTTGAATTGGACTCCAACAGTATCAACACCTGGAAAAATGGAGTAGAGAGAGCCTTGAAGAAATATCTGCCTAATGGGGCTGAAGCCAAGGGACAAAAATGTCCCAATTGCGGCTCTGAAACCCTGATATATCAGGAAGGATGTCTGATTTGCACTTCTTGCGGTTCATCAAGATGTGGATAATCTTCTATGATATATAAAAAGATGAAATAAAATCCCTATCAATAAACAATAAAAAACAGATACATGAAAATCTCGTTTAACCTTAATTATCACACTCAATGGGGAGAATCTCTATTTCTTTGCGGAGACCTCATTCAATTAGGAGGGGGTGACCCAAGAGAAGCTCTGGAAATGAGCTTGGTTTCACCAGACCTTTGGAGAGTGGACGTAGAACTTGGAGATAACCCTCCGGCATTTAACTTTTTCTTTGTAGTAAAATCCAAGGATAAAGAATGGAGGTTTGAGTGGGGCAAGCCCCATCGTTTCGAAGGTTGCGAAGGACTGAAAGAAGTAAAGATTTTCAGTTCTTGGAAAGATATGCCATTTGATAAGCCATATTATTCCTCAGCATTTGTAGATGGTATACTCCAACGCTCTCATAGAGACAAACCTATAAATACATTGCCCGACTGTGTGCAACTTCATGTAAGTGCCCCAATGGTATATCCTGATGAAGTTCTCGCTATTTGCGGCGAGGGTAAACTTCTGGGCAACTGGTTGCCGTCAAAATCTTTGATAATGAATGACGCCAACTACCCGGAATGGACAGTAAATATACCCTTGTCGGCATGTAAACAACCCTTCGAATATAAATTCGTTGTACTTAAGAAAGACACTCATGAAGCAGTGGCTTGGGAAACGGTTAACAATCGCATATGTGGATTTGTGAATGAAACACCCGGAAGTCTTATTCTGGTGGATGGTTTGCGTTTTGCCAATCCGCGTGACCACTGGAAAGGAGCAGGAACTGCGATACCTGTATTCTCAATTAGAACAAATGATGATAATGGTGTAGGAGATTTCTTAGACCTTAAGAAAATGGTAGACTGGTGTGTAATGACAGGCCAGAAGATTCTGCAGGTGCTCCCCATAAATGATACAACCAAAACAAATACCTGGGTAGATTCATATCCTTATAGCGCTAATTCCACTTTCGCTCTCCATCCTATGTTTGTGCGTCTGGAAGAAATCGGTAGACTAAACGATCCTTCCAGAATGGATTATTACATGAATGAATCTAAGAGACTCAATGAACTAAAGGAAGTAGACTACGAAGCGGTAAATTCTCTGAAGGTAGGATATCTAAAGGAGATTTATGCTCAGACAAAGCAAGAAACTTTCGAGTCTCATGAGTTTAAAAAATTCCTGGAGGAAAACAATGATTGGCTTATGCCATATTCAGCATGGAGGGTACTCTGTGCCAAGTTTGGTACTCCGGATAATAATGCATGGGGCGACCTGGCAACTTATGAATACCACAAGGTAGAAAAATTCTGCCATGAGAATTCAGATGAAATTTATTTCCATTATTTTGTTCAATATCATCTTGACAAGCAGTTAAGAAACGTTCGCGATTATGCACATTCGAAGGGTGTGGTACTAAAAGGTGACATACCTATCGGTATCAGCAGATACAGTGCTGATGCATGGCAATCGCCTCGACTATTCAACATGGATTGTCAAGCAGGCGCACCGCCGGATGATTTCTCTGTATTAGGTCAAAACTGGGGTTTCCCGACCTACAATTGGGAAGAGATGGCCAAAGATGGTTTTCAATGGTGGAAAGCACGTTTCCGCAAAATGGCAGAATATTTCGATGCTTACCGTATCGATCACATTTTAGGATTCTTCCGTATCTGGCAAATTCCATTAGATGCTCTCCATGGTCTCCTGGGATATTTCAATCCAGCACTGCCATTTTCACCGGAAGAACTGCGTCATTCTTATGATTTCTGGATTAATCCGGATTTACAGACTAAACCGCTTATACTGGAGTGGATGCTTACTGATTTCTTCGGAGAGAACACTCAGGAAGTAAAAGACCTATACCTTGATTATATAGGAGATGGCAAATATAGGCTGAAAGACTTTGTAGATACTCAGGTTAAAGTGGCCCATTATTTTGCCTCTATCGAACATTCAGAAAAGAATTATAGGATTAGCCAGGCTCTGTTAGGCCTTATCGACGATGTGCTTTTCATCGAAGATCCTTATCAGAAAGGCCACTATCATCCAAGAATTGCCGCTCAATTTACCTATCAGTTCAGAATTCTCACAGACTATGAGAAATGGTGCTTCAATAGATTGTATAATGATTTCTTCTATCATCGTCATAATGAATTCTGGTATGGCAAAGCCATGTGGAAATTACCCCCTCTCATTGATTCCACAGGAATGCTTTGTTGTGCTGAAGACCTCGGCATGATCCCGGATTGTGTACCGGAAGTGATGGCAAGACTTGAGATTCTCTCTCTTGAAATCCAAAGAATGCCTAAAGATCCGAAACTCGAGTTTGGCGACACCTGGAGATATCCTTATTTTTCAGTATGTACCACTTCTACCCATGATATGGGTGGCATAAGAGTTTGGTGGGAAGCTGATCGGGCTGTTACTCAGCGTTTCTACAATAATGCACTACATGAACATGGAGAGGCTCCATACTTTGCAGAGCCCTGGATCTGTAAGAAGATTCTCGATCTTCAGCTTAACAGTCCTTCAATGTTCTGCATTATACCTTTGGCCGACTGGCTTTCAGCTGATGGCAATCTGAGGAGAGAGAATCCACATGAGGATCAGATTAATGAACCATCTAATCCTACCCATTACTGGAGATACCGCATGCATCTTACAGTAGAGGATCTGATGGAGCAAAAAGATTTCAATACTGATATGCGCAATGCAATAGTATCCTCAGCACGATAACCTTATTCATAATAAAAGATAGAGGCATTTAAAAATGCCTCTATCTTTTATTATGTCTATTTTTAAGTTGAAAAATTAACTTTAGTCTGATTATTATCTTTTATTCTAATCCGCACATTTTTAGAAATTCCTTACGAAGATCCGCACTATCAGAAAATTTACCGCTTGCTTCATAAGTTACCGTTGAGGAGTCTTGTTTTTCCACTCCCCTCATTTTCATGCAAAGGTGCGAACCTTCGCATACCACCATTACACCATCATTCGGTATTATTTCTGATATTTTATTACAGATCTGGGCAGTGAAACGTTCCTGCACTTGAAGACGTTTTGCATATACGTCTACAATTCTTGCTAATTTTGATAAACCTAAAATCTTTCCCTTAGGCAAATATCCTACACATACCTTACCGAAAAAAGGCAAAATATGGTGCTCGCACATACTGTAGAACTCAATGTCTTTTACTATCACCATTCCTTTGCCATCATGCTCGAATATGGCCTTTGAAGCGATTTCTGTGGCCGATTGTTTGTAGCCCTCAGTTACTTCATAAAGAGCCTTGGCAGCTCGTTCAGGTGTCTTTAACAGACCCTCCCTTTCAGGGTCTTCCCCTATCAACTTTAGAATCTCTTTATAATGAGATGCTATCCGGGAGATTATTTTCTCCTTGTCTTCTTTCATTATTTTATCACGATTATCTGACTTTTCACTACTCTCATCTCTGAAGAAAGATGAGGAAAAGCCTTTTTCAATTCCGTCAGGGCACTATTGGCCTCTGCCGAAGTACGGAAATTCCCTACTCTGGTATACCAGTTGGGAGAAGAGGAAAAAGTATATATCTGACCTTTGTATTTAGGGAATTTAGATAGGATCATGTTACCTCTTGCCTTTGCACGACTCTCCAAAGTACTCTGGTTTCTTCCGTCGCTGAACACCTGGATTCTATATCCGGCCATCTTGTTAATGCCGGCTTTGAGTTCTGCACCGCTCCTTCTTCCTGTTTGAGTCTGTAAAATTGAAGTGAGAATAGGAGCGGGAATATCTATAACGATATTCCCGTTTGATTCCTCCATTATTTTCTCAACAATATTTGGTTTTTCTTTATCTTGCTCTTGTTCAGGAGTTTGAGAAAAACCAAATAAGAAAGATAAAAGGAAAATAGATAATATAATCCTTTTCATTAAAATGTCTGAATTAATCGAAAGCTTCTACAATTCCCATAAAAGAAGGAGCTTCAAGGGACGCGCCACCGATAAGGCCTCCATCTACATCAGGCTTACTGAAAAGCTCTTTTGCATTACTTGGTTTACAGCTTCCGCCATAAAGTATTGAAGTATTTTCGGCAATTTCTTTACCATATTTATCCTCAATCACTTTGCGGATGTGAGCATGCATATCCTGAGCCTGGTCGGCAGTAGCAGTTTTTCCTGTTCCGATTGCCCATACAGGTTCGTATGCAATTACAATTTTTGAGAAATCCTCAGGTGATAATTCAAAAAGGGCTTCGACCTGACCTTTTACTATTTCATTATAAGTACCGTTTTCTCTTTCTTCAAGTACCTCGCCAACACAAAAGATTGGAGTAAGACCATTCTGCAATGCCAGTTTAGTCTTCTTCAGCAATTGTTCATTGTTTTCACCAAAATACTGGCGACGTTCGCTGTGACCGAGTATTACATGAGAAGCACCTGTGGATTTTACCATCGCTGCACTTACCTCTCCTGTATAAGCACCCTTCTCATGTTCTGAACAGTTTTCTGCTCCCAGTTTAAGAGGCTCATCTATCACACCTTTTACAGAAACCAGATGAGTGAAGGGAACACAAATCACTACTTCACAGTTTGCTTTTTTCTCTTTGAGAAGGTCATTTACCTGGCTGGCAAGTTCCACTCCCTCTTCGAGCACTGTATTCATCTTCCAGTTACCCGCTACAATATTCTTTCTCATTGATTATTTGTTTTAAAGAATCTGAATACTTATTAAATCAAACCCTATTGATCTTTTCAACTCTTTTACAATGCAAAGGTAACTTTTTTTATCCTTTTTTCCATATTTACTCTCTTATAAAGATATGGTCTTTTGATTATAATCCTCTATTATAAAAAAATTGGCACAAATATTGTCTATTAAAAAGGATATATATGTTTGTATATACCCCCTTTTATTATCTTTGCAGAATACACTTTATACAATGGATTATAAACTTACATCAGAATACCAACCAACGGGTGACCAACCTGAAGCAATTGCTGAACTTGTAAAAGGCATAGAATCCGGCAACCCGCATCAGACACTTCTGGGAGTGACCGGGTCAGGCAAGACATTTACCATGGCTAATGTAATTCAGCAGGTGAAACGTCCGGCCTTGATACTTTCACATAATAAGACACTGGCAGCACAGCTCTATTCAGAATTTAAATCGTTCTTTCCTGAAAATTCTGTACAATATTTTGTCTCTTATTATGATTACTACCAGCCGGAAGCCTATATCCCAACCAGCGATAAATACATCGAAAAAGATTTGATGATAAACGACCAGATAGAAAGGCTGAGACTTTCTACTGTAGCCTCTCTCCTATCCGGACGCAGGGATCTTGTCGTGGTATCAAGTGTGAGTTGTATATATGGTATGGGAAATCCTGAGGACTTCTCCCAAAGTGTTATAGAAATAAAAGTCGGACAAAAAATTAGTAGGAATGCCTTAATGAGGCGTCTGGTGGACGCTCTGTACAGTCGTTCGGAAATTACTCTTTCCCCCGGACAATTTCGTGTTAAAGGTGATACACTCGATATAATGCTATCCTTTGAAGAGATTCAATTAAGAGTAGTATTCTGGGGAGATGAAATTGAAAAGATTCAGACTGTAGATCCCATAAACGGTATTACTCTTTCGAACCTGGAAGGATTCAAAATTTATCCGGCTAATATTTTTGTCACCACTCAAGAAAGAATGGGAAACGCTATTGATCAGATTTCTATAGATTTAGGAAAACAATGTGATTTCTTTGCCAAAGAAGGGAGGATGCTTGAGGCAGACAGGCTGAGGGAAAGGGTGTCTTATGATCTTGAGATGATGAAATCCATCGGTCATTGTGCCGGAATTGAAAACTATTCACGATATTTCGACGGGAGAGAACCGGGAATGAGACCCTTCTGTCTTCTTGATTACTTTCCTCGAGATTTCATTACAATTATCGATGAAAGCCATGTCACTATCCCTCAACTTCGTGGAATGAACGGAGGAGACTTGTCAAGAAAAATGAATCTTGTGGAATATGGGTTCAGACTACCGGCTGCAATTGATAACCGGCCTCTTAAGTTTGATGAATTTGAGTCATTGACTCCACAAAAAATATATGTCAGCGCTACTCCGGGTGACTATGAATTAATTCAAAGCGAAGGAGTATTTACCGAACAGGTAATACGGCCTACAGGATTGCTTGACCCGGAAATCGACATACGGCCGACCATGAATCAGATTGATGATCTAATGGAAGAAATCCGAATCAGGGTGGAACGGAATGAAAGAGTTCTCGTAACTACTCTAACAAAAAGGATGGCTGAGGAACTTGACAATCATTTGAGAAAATGGGGAGTAAGCAGCGCTTATATTCATAGTGATGTAGATACTCTAGAACGTATAAGGATTCTGGAAGATTTACGCGACGGGGTTTATGATGTCTTAGTTGGAGTAAACCTTTTGAGAGAAGGATTAGATCTTCCACAGGTAAGTTTAGTTGTAATATTAGATGCGGACAAAGAGGGTTTTCTTCGAAACCATCGATCCCTTACTCAGACAGCCGGAAGGGCGGCTCGTAACGTAAATGGGAAGGTTATAATGTATGCTGATAAAATAACTGACAGCATGCAACGGACTATTGATGAAACAGAAAGAAGAAGGGCGAAACAGATTCTTTATAATGAAAAGAATGGTATCACACCTACTCCTATCGTGAAAAAATCTTCAGCCAGAGAACTGATTACCCTTTACGGAGGAGACTCGACAGAAGTGGATTCTCTTTCAAAATTTGATTCAAAGAAGGGAAATACAAAATCTCAACAAAAGGTTTCACCTTTTGCTCCTAAGGAGAAGAAATCAGTTTCTAAAGAATCGAACGGTAAGCCAAATAGTCCCAGGTATTATATTGAGGAAGAGCATGAAATAGGAGTTGCTGCTGATCCGGTAATTGAATATATGACAGTTGAGGAATTGAAAAACCGCATTTCCAAACTCAATGAAGAAATGCTTAAAGCAGCGAAAAAGACTGATTTTATTGCAGCATCCAAATTCCGCAACGAAATACTGGAACTTAAGGAAATCCTTGATTTAAAAGAACTGAAAGAAAATACAGTCCAATAATTATAGCTGCCACTTGAAAATATATATTGAATGCCAGAACTGAATAAAAAATATTTTCTGCCTACCAGTAAAGCCGAAATGGAAAATTTAGGTTGGCAGCAAGCTGATATAATTTTATTTTCCGGAGATGCATACGTAGACCATCCTTCATTTGGTAGTGCTGTAATAGGAAGAGTCTTGCAAGATGCAGGCTATAAAGTGGCTATTGTGCCTCAACCTAATTGGCAAGATGACTTACGAGACTTTAAGAAATTGGGTAAGCCAAGATTGTTTTTTGGAGTTTCTGCAGGGGCCATGGATTCAATGGTGAACCATTATACGGCTAATCGTAGATTAAGACATAATGATTCCTACACACCGGGAGGAAGACATGGGATGCGACCTGATTATCCTACTATTGTTTATTCTAAAATTCTGAAGGAATTATATCCTGATATCCCTATCATTGCCGGAGGAATAGAAGCTTCTCTAAGAAGAGTATCACATTATGATTACTGGCAAAACAAGCTCTTGCCTTCTATATTGGTTGAATCCAAAGCTGATATGATATGTTATGGCATGGGAGAAAAGACAATGAGAGAAATTGCCGATCGCCTCAATCAAGGTGAAAAAATCAGTGCTATACAAAATATTCCTCAGACTGTTTTCTTCTCAAAAGAAGAGCCGGGCAAAGAAGATATAGTTCTACATAGTTATGAACAATGCCTTAAGGATAAAAGATGTCAGGCTGAAAATTTCAAACATGTAGAGATTGAATCAAATAAATATTCCGGCAAAGTAATTTGGCAATCTACCGGAGGGAAATGGATTAAGATTAATCCGCAACATCCTCCGATGACACAGGAAGAAATAGATAAAGTATATGCACTCCCCTTTACCCGGGTACCTCATCCAAGATATAAAGGTAAAATAATTCCGGCATATGAAATGATAAGACATTCTGTCACTCTTCACCGTGGATGCTTCGGAGGATGTTCATTCTGTACTATTTCTGCCCATCAAGGTAAATTCATATCTTCTCGTTCCAAAGAATCCGTGATGAAAGAGGTAGAACAAATTACCAAAATGGATGATTTCAAAGGATATATATCTGATTTAGGAGGTCCTTCAGCAAATATGTATTCCATGGGAGGAAAGGATATAGAAATATGTAAAAAATGTGCCCGGCCTTCATGCCTATATCCGAATATATGTCATAACTTGAATGTAAACCATTCAAAACTTCTGGATTTATATAAAAGCGTTGATAAAAATGAGAATGTAAAAAAATCATTCATTGGAAGCGGTGTAAGGTATGATCTTGCTATGGCAGCTACCGGAGATTCCAAATCAGACCATGTAAATCAAGAATATGTAAAAGAATTAATAACCAACCATGTCAGCGGACGATTGAAAGTTGCTCCTGAACATACGTCGGATAAAGTTCTTAAATACATGAGGAAGCCTTCTTTCAATCTTTTCCATAAATTCAAAAGGATTTTCGACAATATCAATAAACAAAATAATCTGAATCAGCAACTTATTCCATATTTCATTTCCTCTCACCCGGGATGCGAACTTAACGATATGGCAGAACTTGCAGGAGATACCAAAGAACTCAACTTTCATCTTGAACAGGTACAAGATTTTACACCTACACCTATGACTCTGGCTACAGAAATTTTCTACACAGGTATACATCCTTATACCGGTGAAAAGGTTTATACTGCTACTTCTGAAAAGGAAAAATTGGCTCAACGAAGGTTATTTTTCTGGTATAAGCCTGAAGAAAAGAACCAGATTATACAGGATCTGAAGAAAATTAAGAGGTTTGATATTTTGAAAAAATTATTTTCCAGACCCACTGAAAGCAAAAAAAATTATAAATTTGAGGGGAAATCCAAATTCAGGAAAATTACAGATTCAGGAAAATTCTAATAAAAATCTCAAATATATCTAATAAACTTAGTGCCAATGAAAAAAATAGTGTTTATAATGGGAACACTGGTTTTACCCCTGCTGGTCTCCTGTGGGAATGATAACAAAGAGACAGAAAAAATAATAGATAAACCTTCTATAGAGATTAAAGACGGCTTATTTACACCTGAAGTGTTAGAAGCATTCGGCAGAATTTCTCAAGTTGTCCCGTCACCGGACGGTAAGACTTTACTTTTCACTTTATCTTATGAAGACGTGGAAGAAAATAAAGCAAATGCCGAGATTTATAAGATTAATGCCGATGGTACAGAAATGCAAAGACTCACCACTACTCCATCATCTGAATCAAATGTAAGATGGATTGAAAATGGGGAGAAAATTGCATTTTTACGTAAAGACAAGGATTTGAATTCTGTTCAGGTATTTGTAATGAACTCAAATGGTTCAGATATTAAACGTCTGTCAGAAGTGAAGAATGGTATTGAGTGTTTTGAAATCTCACCGGATGGGGAAAAAATTATATACGGTTCTCCAATCGATGATTATAATCAGAAAGACGAGGATTTATTTAAAAATCTTCCTAAGACCACAGGTCGTGTAGTAGATGACCTTATGTATAAACATTGGGATGAATGGGTTACAGCTATTCCCCATCCCTTCTTGGCAGATTTCAGTTTAAATGGCATATCAAATGCCAAAGATATTATGGAAGGAGAACCGTTTGAGTGTCCTATGAGACCTTTCGGCGGATCAGAATCCTTTGCCTGGGCTCCCGATTCCAAATCTTTGGTTTACGTTTCAAGAAAACTCAAAGGTAAGGATTATGCTTTCTCTACAGATAGCAACCTATATCTATATGAATTGGAAAGTGGTAAAACCACTTGTCTAACTTCTGAAAATCCGGGATATGATACAGATCCTGTATTTTCTCCTGATGGCAGCAAACTGGCGTGGCTTTCAATGGCTACAGCTAAATATGAAAGTGACAAAAAGCGTCTTATGGTGATGGATATGATGTCACACCAATCAAAAGATCTTACCGAAAACTGGGATTATTGGCCCGAAGAAATATCCTGGAGTCCTGACGGTGAATCTATTTGGTTCTCAGGATATTACCAGGGAACGGAACCCATATTCAAAATAAATATTACTGACTGTAAGATTGATACGGTAGCACAAGGTGTGTGTGATTTTGTAAATGTCCGACCTATCTCTGAAACCTCCGCCATAGCATTACGCCATTCTATGCGTAGTCCTAATGAAATCTGTCTGATTTCTCAAGGTGAAGAGGTAAAAGATTTAACTGCTATCAACGCAGACCTTTTAGCACAGCTAAAACTTGGGGAAGTGAGAAAGGTAATGGTTCCGACTACAGATGGGAAAGAAATGTTATCTTGGGTAATATTACCCCCGGACTTTGATCCTAATAAAAAATATCCAGCAATCTTATATTGTCAGGGAGGACCACAAAGTGCCGTAAGCCAATTCTGGAGTTATAGATGGAACTTTATGATTATGGCTGCAAACGGTTATGTAATTATTGCTCCTAACCGAAGAGGCCTTCCCGGCTTTGGAACGGAATGGAACCGTCAAATTTCTGGTGACTATGGTGGACAGAATATGAAAGATTATCTTTCTGCAGCCGATTATATAGCAGCCCAACCCTATATAGACAAAGATAAGATTGGTGCAATTGGAGCAAGTTATGGTGGTTTTTCTGTTTATTGGTTGGCAGGACATCATGAAGGACGCTTTGCAGCTTTAATAGCACATGCAGGAATATTTAATCTTGAAGCCCAATATCTGGAAACGGAAGAGATGTGGTTTGCCGATTTTGACTTAGGCGGTCCTTATTGGGATAAAAGTAATACAATAGCACAAAAAACCTATGCAACCTCCCCTCACCTTTTTGTAAATAATTGGACAGCACCAATACTTGTGACAGTGGGAGAACTTGACTACCGTATTCTGGCTTCTCAGGGCATGATGGCATTTAATGCTGCAAAAATGCATGGTCTTGATGCTGAGATGCTGGTGTTCCCTGACGAGAATCACTGGATTCTAAAACCTCAGAACGCTATTTTATGGCAAAGAGTATTCTTCAGGTTCTTGGATAAATATCTTAAATAATACTTAGACCCTACCTACATTTAGGTATTTTAAGGGGAGCAAAACATTTGCTCCCCTTATTTCATTAATTTTGCACCACTAACTTAGAGTCTGCACTTAATATCCATGTTACTTTCACAATTAAAACCCGGTGAAACGGGAGTAATAGTAAAAATTCTTGGCCATGGCGCTTTCAGAAAAAGAGTCATGGAGATGGGATTTGTGAAAGGACGACAAATAACTCACATACTTAATGCCCCACTTCAGGATCCTATAAAATTTCAACTTATGGATTATGAGGTTTCACTTCGTAAGTCAGAAGCAAATTTGATTGAAGTGGAATCACCTGATGTTTGGGAAAAAAGCATCGAAGAGAAAATTCATGTACAACCTGTTGAAATAAATTATACAAAATCCAGCAGAGCCAAAACAATCAATATAGCTCTGATAGGTAATCCTAACTGCGGAAAGACTTCTCTTTTTAATATAGTTTCAGGTGCTCATGAGCATGTGGGAAACTATGCAGGCGTAACTGTAGGTGCGAAGAAAGGAAGAATGAAATATAAGGGTTATGAGTTCAATGTAGTGGATTTGCCCGGTACTTATTCTCTTTCTGCATATTCTCCCGAAGAATTATATGTGATGAGATATCTTCGTGAGGAAACTCCGGATGTGATTGTAAATGTAGTGGTGGCATCTAATATTGAAAGAAATCTATTTCTCACCACAGAACTTATCGACATGAACAGAAGCATGGTGATTGCCCTGAACATGTTTGATGAACTTGAAAAAAAGCATATTCGTCTTGAACATCAGATGTTAGGGAAAATGCTGGGTGTGCCGATTGTGCCTACAATAGCAGCTACAGGTTGGGGAATAGATAATCTTCTGGATACAATTATTGAGGTTTATGAGCTCCAGAATCCGGATACCAGGCACATCCATATCAAAATGAGGAAAGAGGTAGAAGACTCTATCCGAAAGGTAGTGGATGCCCTGAAAGAGGATTCTGATTTGCCTCAGAGATTTTCTCCCAGATTTCTTGCCATTAAACTTCTTGAGGGAGATCCTGAGGTAAAAAGGATGCTTAAAGAAAATCCTAATTATCCAAGGTGGAACGAAATTGTCAAAAACCAGAATACCAGGTTAGAAAAAAATCTTGGAGATGATTCAGCGGCGCTGATTTCAGCAGAAAAATTCGGCTTTATTAAAGGTGCACTGGCTGAAACAATGGAAACAACCAGTGAAATAAAAGATAATTCAACTAAAATAATAGATGCCTTTGTCACTAACAAACTTTTTGGTTTCCCGATTTTTCTTCTCATAATGTGGCTGATGTTTTGGGCCACTTTCCAGATAGGATCTTATCCAATGGAATGGATCGAGGCACTTATCACCTGGGTCTCTGAACTTATCGGGAGATATATGATTGATGGGCCTATCAAAGATTTGATTTTAGATGGTATTATTGGAGGAGTTGGTTCAGTAATAGTCTTTTTGCCAAACATACTTATACTTTATACCTTCATTTCCTTTATGGAGGATTCCGGATATATGGCCAGAGTCGCCTTTATAATGGATAAATTGATGCACAAGATGGGTCTTCACGGCAAATCGTTCATACCCATGGTTATGGGACTGGGCTGTAATGTGCCGGCCATAATGTCTACCAGAATTATAGAAAGCCATTCGAGCCGCCTTATAACCATCTTAATAAATCCTTTTATAAGTTGCTCGGCAAGAATACCGATATACGTTTTATTGGCCGGTGCATTTTTCCCACATTATGGTGCCTGGATTTTTGTAGGATTGTATCTTCTTGGCATTATAGTGGCAATATTTACAGCAAAATTGATGCGTAAATTCTGGTTTAAAGCGGATGAGACGCCCTTTGTAATGGAATTGCCGCCATATAGATTACCCACTGCAAAAGCCACTATGAGGAATATGTGGTCGAAAGCCGATCAATATCTCAGAAAAATGGGTGGTCTTATTCTCGTAGCGTCTATAATTATCTGGGCATTGTCTTATTTCCCAAGATACGAATTCCATGATATACCTGAAGGTTATGAAACTGAAGTCTTGGCTGAATTACCGGGACACCTTGAATTAGAAAACAATCCTGAAAAAATTAATGAAATAGTGCTTGACTCCTACCAGGAAAGTCATTCTATTTTAAGTTACATCGGGAAATTTGTAGAACCGGTGATGCGTCCTTTAGATTTGGGTTGGAAAGCCTGTTGCTCGTTATTGGCGGGATGCGCAGCGAAGGAGGTGGTGGTATCTACGCTGGGAGTTCTTTATATTGGATATGATGATGCCGAACTTCTTTCTGAAAGATTGAAAACTCCTTCTCCCCTTACGGGTAAAGCTCCTTTCTCCATGGCATCTGCTTTAGGTTTTCTCGTTTTTGTATTACTTTATTTCCCTTGTATTGCTACCCTTTCAGCCATTATAAAGGAAACGGGAACTTGGAAATGGGCTACATTTTCAGTTCTTTACAACACTCTTCTTGCATGGGGGTTGGCCTGGATAACCTTTAGGATTGCTTTGCTTTTTCAATAATTATAGAAACCTTTATGATTATCCGAATAATATCCCAAATGACAACAGTAGGGACGCAAGGTCATTGCGTCCTTTGATAATCAACGAATTATCCCTCTTTTATTTAGGACGCACGAGCCGTGCGTCCCTACTTTTGAGGGCAATTTATTAATGGGATTTTTATGAGAATAATCAATTAACCTTTAAATCTTCTATTGAATTAAGAAGAGATGAAAAAAAGAGGATATGTAACGTTACATATCCTCTTTCCATATTATTCTTTATTGATTAGAAAATTAGGAGAATCACTCTTCATTTTCAATCAAAGACTGATATTCAAGCACGGGTTTCTCATCACCTTCCTTATAGGTAACTTTAATCTTTCCTCCTAAACTTCCTTCGGCGTTTAGCTTAAGCATGAGTTCTGCCAGTTCATCCTCCAGGTATTTTTGGATAGACCTCTTTAAAGGACGGGCACCAAAATTTTTGTCATAGCCCTTTTCTGCCATGAAATTCTTTGCTTCATCAGAAATCTCAAGAGAGAATCCAAGTTTCTCAACTCGGGAGAAATAATCCTTGAGTTCGATATCGATAATTTTTATTATCGCATCTTTATCGAGTTGGTCAAACATTATGATATCGTCTACCCTGTTAAGGAATTCAGGAGAGAAGGCGCGGTTCAAAGCCTTTGAAATAACACCGTGTGCCTGCTGTTTTGAAACCTCCTCTGTATTGAATCCTACTCCTCCGCCAAAATCTTTTAGCTGGCGTGACCCTACATTACTGGTCATAATCAGAATAGTATTCTTAAAGTCAATTTTCCTTCCCAGAGAGTCAGTCAATCGTCCTTCATCCATTACTTGAAGGAGAAGATTAAACACATCAGGGTGTGCTTTCTCTATCTCATCTAAGAGTACAACTGAATAAGGATGTCTTCTCACCTTTTCTGTAAGTTGACCACCCTCTTCATATCCAACATATCCCGGAGGCGCTCCAACCAGACGAGAGACAGTGAATTTCTCCATGAATTCGCTCATATCCATTCGAATAAGAGCATCTTTCGAGTCAAACAGATATTCAGCGATTTTTTTTGCCAGATGTGTCTTACCTACACCGGTCGGACCGAGGAACATGAAAACTCCGATAGGCTTGTCGGGATTCTTCAATCCGATTCGGTTTCTTTGAATGGCCTTCACCACTTTCTTTATCGCATCATCCTGACCGATTACGCTTCCTTCAAGAATATCACCCATCTTAAGAAGACGTGTACCTTCCGCCTGAGCAATACGTTGGGTGGGAACACCTGTCATCATTGCAACTACCTGGGCCACATTATCTTCATCTACTTGTTGCCTTTCGCTGTCAATGCGTTTTTCCCATTCTTGCTTTGCCTGCTCAAGCTCTGCTTTCTTCTTTGATTCGGTGTCACGCAAAGAGGCTGCAAGTTCAAAATTCTGAGCTTTTGCAGCTGCAAGTTTTTGTTCGGTAGTCTCTTCTACTTCCTTTTCAAGTTTCTCTATCTCTTCAGGCACCACAATGTGAGAAATATGTACTCGTGAACCGGCTTCATCAAGAGCATCAAGAGCCTTATCGGGGAAATTTCTGTCACTTATATATCGTTGTGTCAGGTCCACGCAGGCTTGAAGAGCTTCGTCGGTGTAGTTCACATTATGGTGAGACTCATATTTGTCTTTTACTTTCCTAAGGATTTCAAGAGTCTCTTCAGGAGAAGTCGGTTCTACCATCACCTTCTGGAATCTGCGTTCCAGAGCACCATCTTTCTCTATATTCTGGCGATATTCATCTAAAGTGGTAGCGCCTACACATTGTATCTCACCTCTTGCAAGAGCAGGTTTAAGCATATTAGCAGCATCCATCGAACCTGCGGCACCTCCGGCACCAACAATGGTATGAATTTCATCAATAAAGAGGATAATATCAGGGTTCTTCTGTAGTTCATCAAGCACAGCTTTGATCCTTTCTTCGAATTGACCGCGATATTTAGTTCCGGCTACCATTCCGGCCATATCAAGCCCGATGACTCTTTTATTAAAGAGCACACGAGGCACCTGATGTTGAACAATTCTTAAAGCCAGACCTTCTACGATAGCAGATTTACCTACACCGGGTTCACCAATTAAAACCGGATTGTTTTTCTTGCGACGTGAAAGAATCTGAGCAAGACGTTCAATCTCCGTTTCCCTTCCTACTACAGGGTCAAGTGAACCATCTGCAGCAGCCTTAGTCATATCATAACCGAATTTATCAAGAGCCGGGGTATCACTTTTCTGACCCTTCCCTTTTGATGAAGTCTCACCTTTTGAAGAAGAGCCGAACTGGCCGAAAGGAGACATTTCTTCCTCATCTTCTTCATCATCACCAAAGTTCTTGCCACCTTTCGGTAGATTCATGTCGCTTATATTCTGAATGGAGATATCGAAATTCAGATATTTGTCTTTAATTTTCTTTAAAACGTCACTGTCCATTGCTCTTTGGTCATGAATTAATGCTAATAAAATATGTTCTCCCGAAACCACATGTGCATTCATTTTTCTGGCTTCAGATACAGCCAGATGTAAATGTCTTATTGCTGAAAGGGAAATTTTGAAATGCTGTTCAAAAAGAGTGGTGCTTTCTTTAGGAGAATCCGCATTCCTGAGAAATTGCTCAAGTTCACTTTCAATCTCGGAAATTGGCACATTGAGATGATTCAAAATCTTGAAAGCATAACCATCCTGATTGTGCAAAGCACCCAGGACGAAATGCTCGCTCAAGATCACGGGGGAATTAAATTTCCGTGCTTCGTTATAGGCAGCTTCCAAAATTGGTCGGAATTGCCTTGAATAGTCATTTTTCATCTATATTTTAACTTGTATATTTCCTATAAAACTTTTGTAACTAACATAATATTGCAAATTATGTGCCAATAATTATTAATGCTCTTCAATGGGTTTTCAAGGCTTGCCACTTAAGATAAAAATATGTAACTTTGCCTATGGCAATAAAGCGGTCCAACTCATAAAAAGAGACGTGTAAAAGCCATAAAATTTTTGTTAAATGCAAGGTGAAGATAAGATTATACCGATTAATATAGAATCGGAAATGAAAAGTGCTTACATCGACTATTCGATGTCAGTAATTGTCTCTCGTGCACTGCCTGATGTAAGAGATGGGTTTAAGCCTGTCCACAGGAGGGTGCTTTACGGTATGAATGAACTTGGCAATTTCTTCTCAGGAGATACCAAAAAATCAGCTCGTATTGTCGGGGAAGTTATGGGTAAGTATCACCCCCATGGCGACAGTTCCATTTACATGACCATGGTTCGTATGGCTCAGGAATGGTCCCTGAGATACCCTCTGGTTTTCGGCCAAGGAAATTTCGGTTCTATCGACGGTGATTCTCCGGCGGCTATGCGTTACACTGAGGTGAAACTCGACCGCATGGGTGAAGAAATGTTAAGGGATATAGACCGAGAGACAGTAGATTTCGTGCCTAATTTTGACAATACCCTTACCGAACCCTCCGTATTACCCACCAGAATCCCGAACCTTCTTGTAAACGGAGCATCCGGTATTGCTGTAGGTATGGCAACTAATATGCCTCCACATAATCTGACGGAGTCGTTGAATGCATGTATTGCCTTGATAGATAATCCGGAGATTGATATTGAAGGATTGATGCAGTATATTAAGGCACCGGACTTCCCTACCGGCGGTGAAATTTTTGGAATGCAGGGCGTAAAAGACGCTTTTGAAACCGGTAAAGGACGCATTGTTTTAAGAGCTAAGGCAGAAATTGAAAACACCGGAACTCACGATCAGATTGTGATTTCTGAAATTCCGTATGGTGTTATAAAAAACGACCTTGTAAAGAGTATAGCCGACCTCGCGATAGATAAAAAAATCGAAGGAATTGCAGATATTAAGGATACATCTGCAAGAGGCGTGATGCATATAGCCATCGAAATAAAAAGAGATGCAAATGCCAATGTAGTGCTGAATAAGTTGTTTAAAATGACTCAGCTTCAGACTACATTCAGTGTCAACAATGTTGCTTTGGTGAATGGTAGACCTAAGACTCTGAATCTGAAGCAACTTTTGGAAGCATTTGTGGAGCATCGTCATGTTATCGTGATACGTCGCACCCGCTATGAATTAAGGAAGGCTGAGGAAAGAGCCCATATCCTCAGAGGACTTATGGTGGCCTGTGACAATATTGACGAAGTAATTGAGATAATACGTTCCTCACAAACCACCGACGAAGCCAGACAACGACTGGCTGCAAGATTCGACCTGGATGAAATCCAGACCCGGGCCATTGTTGAGATGAGACTTCGACAACTCACAGGTCTCGAAATGGAGAAGTTGCGTAAGGAATATGACGACCTTATGAAACTTATCTCTCATTTAAATGATATTCTCAACAATGATGAGGTTTGCCGCCAAGTCATGAAAGATGAGTTAATTGAGATTCGGGATAAATATGGCGACGAAAGACGCACAAAAATTAATCTTTTCGCCGGAGATCTTAATGCAGAAGACTTTTATCCCGATGATGAAATGATAATCACTATATCTCATCTGGGATATATCAAACGCACTCCTCTAAGTGAATTCAGGGCACAGCATCGTGGTGGTGTAGGTGCTAAAGGAAGTGATACTCGCGATTCAGATTTTATTGAATACATATATCCGGCTTCCAACCACAACTACATGCTCTTCTTTACCAAAAAAGGCAAATGCTACTGGTTGAAGGTTTATGAAATCCCGGAATTTGCCAAGAATTCTAAAGGCAGGGCCATACAGAATATTCTCAATCTGGATGCAGACGATGAGATTAACGCCTTTATTAGAATCAAGCATCTTAATGATGCCGAGTTTAATAATTCACATAATCTTATTTTCTGTACAAAGAAGGGCATAATAAAAAAGACATCATTAGAAGCCTATTCCAGACCACGTACTAATGGTGTGAATGCCATCATAATACGTGAAGACGATCAGTTGATTCAAGTAAGGCTTACTGACGGTAATCATGAAATCATTATCGCCGACAAGGAAGGACGCGCCATTCGTTTCCATGAAAGCAAAGTACGCGAAATGGGAAGAATGTCTACCGGAGTAAGAGGAATGACCTTAGGAGAAGATGGAGATGAAGTAGTGGGCATGATCACTATGAAGGAGGGTTCCGATGAGACGGTAATGGTTGTTTCGGAAAATGGCTATGGAAAACGTTCAGCCTTGGAAGATTACCGAATCACAAATAGAGGTGGCAAAGGAGTAAAGACCATGAATATCACTGATAAAACCGGTGCTCTGGTAGCCATTAAGAGTGTAAACGACAGCAACGATCTGATGATAATAAACCAAAGCGGCATCACTCTTCGAATGTCTGTAGCCTCTATTAGAGTGATGGGTAGAAATACGCAAGGTGTAAAATTGATTGATCTGGCAAAAAGAGATGATACTATAGCCTCTGTATGTAAGGTTGCAAGTGATCCTCAGGAAGAAATCAGGGAAGAAGAACAACAAGAAGCTTCACAAGAAAATTAATATATTCACCATAAAACAAAAGAAGAAATGAAAAAATTAATCACCGCAATGCTCTGCCTTGGAGCTATTTCACCTCTTTGTGCTCAGAAAGCACTGGTGGACCAGGCAGAAAAACTATCGGGAAAACCCGCTAAGTTAGAAGAAGCAAGAGGCCTTATCAAGCAGGCTCTTGCAAATCCTGAAACCAAAGATCAGGCACGTACTTATTATGTGGCCGGAAAGATTGAACTTGATGCATTCGATAATGGGTATAAGACCAGAATGATCAATCCCGATGATCCATCTGCTCAGGGTGGTGTATTGGCTGATGAACTTATGGCTGCCTATAATTATTTTCTTCAGGCTCTTCCATTAGACAGTCTTCCTAATGAAAAAGGCCAGGTTAAACCAAAATACAGCAAGGATATCATAAGCAAAATAAAGAATCATACCACAGATTTCTTTAGCGCCGGAGCAGATTACTACAATGAAAAAGCATATTATCCTCAGGCATATGATGCATTCACCGTATATGCCGACCTTCCTTCCGGAATTCTCATTTCAGATGCAGCAAACTTTAATCCCGAGCAAGTAGCTACTTCTTACTTCAATGCAGGTCTTGCTGCATCACAAGGAGGTGCTACTGAAGCAAGCGCTCAGGCCTTCAAGAAAGCCCGTCTTGCCGGTTATCCCCAAAAAGAAGCTTACATCTATGAAATTGCTTGCTGGCAGACTATAGCCCAGCAGGATGAATCTCGTAGCAAAGAGGCTCAGGATAATATCAAAGTTGTAGCACAGGCCGGTATCGATACTTTCGGTCTCGAAGATCCTATTTTCCTCAACAATCTTGTAAACTCAATGGTAAGTGATGGTGAGATTGATGAGACTATAGCAAAACTCAATGACCTTATCGCACAAAATCCGGATGCCTCAAATCTTTATGGGTTGAGGGGTTATGTATATGACCGTGCTGAAAAAGATGATTTATCAGAAGCCGATTACCGTAAAGGTGCTTCTTTGCCAAATGCTGACTTCGAAACATTGAAAAACGCCAGCAACAAATTGTATCGTGTAGGAGCTGCCAAACTTAACGAACTGGAAGGTAATTCTGCAGAAACAAATGCTGCTCGTCAGGACATCAAGCAAAATTATTTCATTGTAGCTCAGGAATTTGCTGAAAGAGCTAATCAGATCACTCCGGGTGATGCACATATCCAGAGCATACTTGATAGCATTGATTATGCTTTGACAACATTCTTCAACCGTTAATCAGCAATTTATCTAATAAAAGTTTTTATCTACTTTTACGAGGTTAATTCATACATTTTGAAGGAGAGATTTATCGAAAATCTCTCCTTCTTATTAATATGAGAAAGAGACCTATTTAGATGTTTCTCAATATCCTTTATTTTATGTAATTTTGCATATTATTTCTACAGTAAAAATTTACAAATGGGTCTTTTTTCTTTTACGCAGGAAATAGCCATGGACCTTGGCACTGCGAATTCCATAATAATACATAACGATAAGATAGTAGTAGATGAGCCCTCTGTTGTGGCCATCGAAAATAAGACTGACAAACTGTTGGCAGTTGGCACACAGGCTCACCAGATGGAAGGCAAGGAGCCTCCCGGGATACGTACTATCAGACCTTTGCGAGACGGTGTGATTGCTGATTTCAACGCTGCCGAACAGATGATCAGAGGTCTTATAAAAATGGTGAGTTCAAAACGCAGATGGTTCTCCCCTTCCCTTAGAATGGTAGTATGCATACCTTCAGGTTCTACTGAAGTGGAAATAAGGGCTGTGCGAGACTCATCCGAACATGCCGGAGGTAGAGACGTCTATATGATTTATGAACCTATGGCTGCGGCATTAGGGATCGGGCTTGATGTAGAGGCTCCGGAAGGAAATATGATTGTAGACATAGGTGGTGGCTCAACCGAAATTGCGGTAATTTCATTAGGGGGCATAGTAAGTAACAAAAGTATCAGGATAGCAGGTAATGACCTTACAGCCGACATCCAGGATCACATGGGACGTGTACATAATCTTAAAGTTGGCACAACAATGGCCGAACAAATTAAGATAAATGTTGGATCTGCTTTACCGGTATTGGAAGATGGGCCGGAACCTTTTGTTGTGACAGGGCCAAATCGTATGACTTCATTGCCCATGACAGTCCCCGTGACTTATGAAGAAATCTCACACTGTATCGATAAGACCATTTCCCGTATGGAGACCGCTATTCTTGCCGCCTTGGAAGAAACTCCACCGGAACTTTATGCCGATATAGTGAAGAATGGAATATATCTGGCAGGTGGTGGAGCACTGCTTAAGGGTCTTGCAAAACGTCTCACAGATAAGATTAAAATTGAATTTAAAGTTGCAGATGATCCGCTTCATGCTGTGGCTAAAGGAACAGGAGTAGCACTTAAAAATATCAACAAGTTCTCTTTCCTTATCCGATAAGGAAGGAGAACTAATCTTTTTGATACTTAGAGCTTCGTTAAAATAACGTGAGAAATCTTCTGAATTTCTTTATCAGATTTGGCGCATGGTTCGTTTTCTTCTTTTATGTAATCCTGGCCTGTGTCATTCTGTTCAGTTATAATTCATATCATTCTTCAATTTATTTCAGTTCAGCCAATATTGTCTCAAGTTCGGTATATGGCGTTTTCTCTGATTTTACGGGTTATTTTAATCTTAGGAAGATAAACCAAAGTCTGCAGGAAAATAATGCCAGGCTTGAAAATGAAGTGCTGAACCTTCGCCATCAACTGGCTGAATACCGTACTCTTACTTCTGACACTACAGAATTTGCCGGGATTCCTCGGTATGATTATGTAGCAGCCACAGTAATCAATAATAATGTCAGGCATCCCAAAAATTACTTCTCTATTAATAGAGGCAGTGAGGATGGTATAAGAAAAGGACAAGGAGTGGTGGATCAGAACGGTGTCGTAGGCATTGTGAATGTGACCGGGAAAAATACTGCTCGGGTTATATCCCTGCTTAATGAATCCCAGCGTTTTTCGGTAAAATTGAAAGATGGCAATTACATCGGATCTTTGGTATGGAAAGGTGGAGACCCCTCCATTGCTTATATGGAAGAAGTGCCGAGACATGTAAAATATCAGGCAGGTGACACTGTAGTGACAAGTGGATATTCTCTTTCATTCCCGGCCAATATACCTGTAGGTACCATAATGAACCGTATTAAAGGTACCGATGATAATTTTTTCATATTAAAGATAAGACTGAATCCTGACTTTAAGAACCTTGGAACTGTAAGGGTAATAAAGGATAATTTTAAAGAAAGTATCGATTCTTTAAGTCAATATGATATCTCTTCCACTACGAGAAATTAACACCAACATGGGAAATAAATCATTAAAATACTTATTTCTTTTTATTCTTTGCGTCCTGTTGCAGGTGTTGATTTTCAATAGGATTGTACTGTTTCATATAGCGGTGCCTATTATTTTCATATACTTTATAATCCGTCTTCCTATTAATCTGAAATTATCTTATGTATTCACCCTGGCTTTCCTTTTAGGACTAATTGTGGATATCTTTTCGGATACTCCGGGAGTAAATGCTTTGGCATGCACACTGATAGCAGCTCTTCGGTTACCCATATATTATGCATATATGAATAAAGATGACACCACCAACAGGCTTACACCGGGTGTCACAACCATGGGAATAATGGCTTATAGCAAGTATTTGCTTACATTTATAGTGATTTATTCAGTGTTTGCCTTCACTATAGAATATTTTAGTTTTGCCGACGTTAAGGGAATAGTGATTATGTCTGCAGCAAGTTCAGTCTTTACATTTATAATTTTGCTTGCAGTTGATTGCCTAATCCCGGTAAAATCATGAGAAAAGATTATAAACTGGCAAGAAGGCGCTATGTAATCGGAGGATTCATAACTTTTGTGGTTCTGATTTACCTGATTCGGCTATTTACGTTACAGGTAAGTGATGAGCAATATAAACTCAACGCCGAAAGCAATGCCTTTCTCAAAAAGACTGTCTACCCTGCCAGAGGTCTTATATATGATCGCAACGGCCGGTTAGTAGTCTTTAACCAACCTGCTTATGATATAATGCTTATCCCTAAGGATGTGCATGATATCGATACGACTGCTTTTTGTGAACTTTTGAATATCACGAAAGAACAATATCAGGAACTCTGGGCAGAGATGAAAAATCCCAGAAAAAATCCCGGATATTCTTCTTATACACCACAAAAATTAATGTCGCATATCTCCGTGGAAGATTACGGCAGACTTCAGGAAAAGCTGTATATGTTCCCGGGGTTTTATATCCAGACCCGAACCGTAAGAAAATATAATTATCCGGCCGGAGCAAATGTGCTGGGTAATATCCGTGAGGTTTCTGCTGAAGACGTGAAACGTGATACCTATTACCGTAGAGGAGACTATACCGGTGATTTAGGAGTGGAAAAAAGTTATGAAGAGGCTTTACGAGGGAAAAAAGGGATGGAAATCCTTATGAGGGATGCACTTGGAAGAATCAAAGGAAAATTTGAAGATGGTGCCAAAGATATAGCCCCGGTCTCCGGAAGCAATCTTACCTTAGGGATTGATATGGAGCTGCAAGAATACGGAGAGCAGCTAATGCAAAACAAAATCGGTGCTATAGTAGCAATAGAACCTTCCACTGGAGAAATACTGGCACTTGTCACTGCTCCAAATTACGATCCTCAGATACTGGTAGGAAAAGAAAGAGGAAAGAATTATGCATCTCTCGTGCTTGACCCTTTAAAACCTCTTTATGATCGTTCTATCCAGGGGGCTTACCCTCCAGGTTCTACATTCAAACCGACACAAGGGTTGATTTTTCTTCAGGAAGGTGTTATCAATGAAAGCACAATGTATCCATGCTATCACGGCTATGTCAATGGTCTTCGGGTTGGATGTCACGGGCATGGATCTCCTTTGCCTCTCAAACCGGCCTTGCAAACTTCATGCAATGCATATTTTTGCTGGGGATTCAAAAACATGATCGATAAAAAAGGCACAAAACCTCAAGACCAGCTGGTAAAATGGAAAGACTATTTAGTCGACATGGGATATGGATATCGACTGGGAGTGGATCTACCGCATGAAAGCAGAGGCTTCATTCCTAATTCGGAATTCTATTCAAAATCTTTCAGAGGTCCTAAATGGAGTGCCAATTCCATAATCTCAGTGGCTATCGGACAAGGTGAAGTACTGGCTACTCCACTTCAGATAGCCAATTTATGTGCTACAATAGCCAATAGAGGCTTCTTCTATACACCTCATGTAGTGAAAGAGATAGCTGACTCAACCATTGATATAAAATTCAGTGAGAAACGCGGACCTAAGATAGACAAATCATATTATGAGAGTGTAGCAGAAGGAATGAGAATGGCGGTGACAGGAGGTACGTGTCGTCTTGCCAATCTCAGAGATATAGAAGTATGTGGCAAAACGGGCACAGCCCAGAATCCACATGGTAAGGACCACTCTGTTTTCATGGGCTTCGCCCCTTATCACGATCCCAAGATCGCAGTGGCTGTTTACGTAGAGAATGCCGGATTTGGTGCAACTTACGGTGTGCCAATCGGAAGCCTTATTATGGAGAAGTATCTCAAAGGTGAGATTGCTTCAGAGAGGAAGTATATTGAAGAACGAATGTTAACATCGAATACAATTGTCAACAGTGGCGTTAAGAAACACTGAGACTAATTCTTCAGTGTTCCGTAATTTAGACTGGATTACGGTGATATTATATCTGCTTCTGGTCACCACCGGAGCTATAAGCATTTATGCTGCCAGTTATGACTTCGATAATGCCAGCATCTTTGATTTCGCGGAATTTTCCGGGAAACAATTAAGATGGATTGGTCTATCGTTGATTATAGCTTTTGTGATCCTATTAGTGGATTACAGAATTTATGAGGCCTATTCCTACCCTATTTATGGACTGGTTATCCTGATTTTGATAGCTACGGTATTCTTATCTCCAAATATAAATGGTTCTCATTCATGGCTTGTTTTTGGTCCGGTAAGTCTTCAGCCGGCTGAATTTGGAAAGTTTGCTACCGCTCTTGCCTTGGCCAAACTTTTCGATTCATATAATTTTAATCTTAATGCTAAGCCAAGCAATTATTTCAGAGCACTTATAATAATTTTTCTTCCGGTTTGTATCATTCTTTGTCAGAAGGAAACCGGAAGTGCCCTTGTATACCTTTCTCTGATATTTGTTTTATACCGGGAAGGAATGAGTGGACTGGTACTGGCTGCCATGTTCTTTGCGGTATTATTCTTTGTTTTGGCGGTAAAATTTATGGATCCCTTTGTCATGGGTCTGAGCGTGGGAGAATTCAGCGTCTTAACTTTGATATGTGTTATATATTGCAGCATGCTGGTATGGTACTGCAAGGATTTTATCATCGCGAGAAATGTAATACTCGGTATGACAGGAGCCGGAATAATTGCTACCATACTGATTTTATGCGGAGTCTGGATAAATGGTCTTATATTCTTTCTATCACTTTTAGGAGCGGCATTGATTTATACAGGCCTGGCAATGCTCAAGTACCGGATAAGAAATTATATCGTTTCAATGGGCTTTGTAATGGCTTCTGTTGGTTTTCTTTTTTCTGTCAACTATGTATTCGACCATATCTTGCAACCTCATCAGCAAACCCGAATTCTGGTACTTTTAGGAATAGAAGAAGACCTCAGAGGTGTGGGATATAACGTCAACCAATCCAAGATTGCTATAGGTTCTGGTGGCCTGGAAGGTAAAGGCTTCTTAAATGGGACTCAGACAAAATTGAAATATGTACCTGAACAGCATACTGATTTTATTTTCTGTACAATTGGTGAAGAACAAGGATTCATAGGATCATCTTTGGTACTTATTGCTTTTCTGGTGTTGATTTTACGTCTGATTCACATTGCCGAACGACAGAAGACTGTATTCGCCAGAGTATATTCCTATTGCGTACTCTCCATGTTTATATTCCATATCTGTATCAATATTGGAATGGTGATTGGGTTATGTCCGGTAATTGGAATTCCTCTGCCTTTTTTTAGTTACGGAGGCTCTTCTCTTTGGGGATTTACAATATTATTGTTTATTCTTCTGAGATTAGATGCAGCCAGAAAAGAAATAAGAATCTAAAAAATTCACTCTCTTCAAAAGATAAATTATATCCTCGATTGTTTATAATAATAGAAAATGATTATATTTAAACTTTAGAATTATTAAATATAAAGATTATGAATAAGAGAGACTTTAAAAAGTATGTTGAGAGTGTAGGTGACTCTGCCTGCTCATCTATGGTTGATGTATATGAAACTGTAGAGAATGTAGATAAAGTAAAAGTAGCGAATGCAGTAGAGAAAGTAATAGCAGCCGTAGCAGCAGCTAAATCCAATGCCGATGTCACTTTCGATAAAGGTGTAAAAGCATTCGACAGCCTTGCAGAATATTCAAAAGAAAAAAAGAACTTTTACCGTGCTCTTTTCAAGAAAATATACGAAGACTTTTATAAAGATCTGGATGAGGCTGTAAAAGAATTCAATTCAGCCGTTCCGGAAGATGTAAAGGAAGAAAACAAACAGGCTTCAAAATAAAAACTGTTATTTTACCATGAATTTCTGGGGATTGATATTGAAATTAACCGGATGGTCAGTGGATATTACTGTCCCCTATCGTGATAAGTCTGTAATTTGTGTTGCTCCGCACACTTCAAATTGGGATTTTATAATGGGCCTGCTGGCCTATAGATCTATAGGAAGAAAAGCCTCATTCCTTATGAAGGAATTCTGGTTTTTCTTCCCTCTTAAGTATCTTATGAAAGCCCTTGGAGGTATCCCGGTAAAACAAAATCCTACCCAATCCCTTACTTCCCAGATTATCGAGGATTTCAAAAAGAGATCCCATCTTAACCTTGCAGTCACGCCGGAAGGTTCAAGAAGCGCTGTGGAAAAATGGCGTACCGGCTTTTTAACTATAGCCTATAACGCACATGTGCCTATTCAACTTGGAGTAATAGATTTTTCCAACAAGAAAGTGCTTATTAAGGAAGAATATATTCCAACAGGCAATTATGAATCAGACTTAAAAAATATAAGAGAATACTATTCCCATTTCAAATCAGCGGCAAAATATCCTGATAAATTTATTGCCTGATGCCTTTTTCAATATCTCTATGCTGGAATCAAAATTAGAATTGTGTCTTCTACCTTTAGAAATAACTTGGGATAATAAAGAAAAAAATCTGCAATCCTTAAAAGAGGCTTTTGAACAAATACATCCGGAGGCAGATATAGTGGTATTGCCGGAAACATTTTCTACAGGTTTCCCTTCATCTTCAATGCAAGAAAAGATTCGGGAACTGGCGGAAACCAATGATGGTGAAACACTAAATTTCATACGAGAACTAAGTCAGAAACATGATGTGGCAATTTGCGGTAGTTTAATTGCTAAAGAGGGATCAAATCTTTATAATCGATCTTTTTTCATTCAACCTGATGGCGAGGAGACATTTTCAGCCAAGAAGCATTTATTCTCACCCGGAGGAGAAAATAAAATTTTTCAACCCGGCACTGAAAGGCTCAGTATAAAATACAAAGGCTGGAATATTGCTATGATTGTTTGTTACGATTTAAGATTTCCGGTATGGTGCCGTAACCGGGGAAATGAATATGATTTATTGATTGCTGTGGCAAATTGGCCCGTATCTCGAATAGATACCTGGGATACTCTCTTAAAAGCACGAGCTTTAGAAAACTCAGCCTATGTGTGTGGGGTGAATTGTAGAGGTATAGATGATCTTGGAGGAGATTACAATGGAAGTTCACATGTTTTCAACTATAAGGGGAAGGAACTTGCATCAGATATAGATAATAATGGTATTCTTTATGCAGGTCTTTCAAAACAACGTCTTGTTAATTTCCGCAGTAAATTTCCTTCATGGAAAGACGCTGACAAGTTTGAATTCTGTTAAATGGAAATCACTGTTATCAGCGTAGGTAAAATAAATTCTTCTTGGATCCAGGAAGGTATCCAGCTTTTTGAATCAAGAATTAAAAGATATATAAAGTATTCCCCTATAATTATCCCTGATATCCGTAATTCAAAGTCTTTATCAAAGGAAACGATAAAAGAGGAAGAGGGAAAATTGATAATGGAAAACTTGGCTTCTTCCGACATTGTAGTTATAATGGATGAAAAGGGGAAGGAATTCACTTCCCGTGACTTTTCAGAATGGATTCAAAAACAAATGGTAGGCGGAAGGAAAAGGCTTGTATTAGTCATTGGTGGACCTTACGGTTTTTCAAAAGCCGTAGCAGATAAGGCAGATTATAAAATTTCACTCTCAAAAATGACTTTTACTCATGAGATGGCAAAATTAATTCTGACTGAACAAATTTATCGTGCCATGACTATACTCAGAGGAGAACCTTATCATCACGATTGATTATTCTAAATTCATTATGCTTAATAAATTGGAAACAGGAAGAGAAGAAAACACTTGTAATCCCAATGAAACTCCTGAAAATTCGGTAGACCGGATGGTCCGTGAAATAAAACAGGATTTTTTCAGATATCGCAATGGCATAATAGCCGATTCTGTAAAAAAACTTTATCCGGATGGTACTATGGTTTTTGGCTTGATGGTACCACAATTTATAGAATTATCAAGAAAATATCCCAAAGATATAAAGTTAGGTTTAAAATTATGGGATGAATCTACAAGTAGAGAGGGCCGTTTATTTTCCTTATTCCTGATTCCTCCAAAGGAGATCCGGTTTGACAAAGCAAAAGAAATGCTCCTTAATGTCAGAAGTAATGAAGAAGCCGAATTTCTTGCCTTCAGAATATTGAGAAATATCCCGGATGCACGGATACTTTATACTGAATTAGAGAAAGAGGAGATGAAAAATCCTTATGCCTCCTATTGTAAAGAAATGTTCAGAAAAAATTTAGATCTGGCGCAGTAATTTTTTCACTTCATCCTCAGTTATACCTCTTCTTACAGCATAATCCTTGATTTGATCAGATCCAATTTCTCCAACCATAAAATATTTGCTGTCAGGAAAGGAAATAAATAGTCCGCTAATTGAGGCCTGTGGATACATAGCGCCATTCTCAGTTAAGGTTACTCCTATTTTTTCATAGGGTAATAATTCCTGCGTTTTTAGTATCAAAGTCTGGTCAGGCAGCATCGGATATCCCCATGCTGGTCTTATCTTAACTTCAAAGTAACGTTTGGAAACATATTGCTGCCACCATTCTGCAGAAGCTTCTGCCAGGCGGTCGGCCAATAGTTGCAACATTAAAGCCGTGTAGTTATCCCCTTCCTTTTCTTTTTCTCGGGCCAATTCAAAAATGTAATGTCCGGCTGTGACAGAGAAAAGTCCTATAAAATCCTTTTTACCTATGAAATCAGCGCAAGATAAAAAGTCGCTGCCTCGACGTTGCTGTCTAAGCATAGGATAACTATACTCTCCTATCTGAATATTTTCCACATCTGCCTTCGCCTTTTCAAATCTTACCATAGCTTTGCCATCATAGTTATTAGATGCCGACATTTCCTCTAATAACCTTTGTGTGGCTTTGAATAATTGGAGTGCCTCGGAAGCCTTGGTCTTTTCTTCAAGCTTGACGGATTCTAACCATTTTTCTTTTTCAATCTCACTATTTGAAAAAGGAAAATTTGTAATGAATGAACCTTGGATTTTCCATGCTGAAAAATACATCTTCCAATTAATAAGGGGGATGATATCTTTCAAATTAATGTCTTTAATTATTGTTTCCCCTATTTCAGCAAATGGAGTCTTACCTTGAAAACTATTACGGTTTTCCTTCTCTACAATTTCTTGCACTTCCCGGAATGGAATAAGAAGATTCTTATCCCCTGTATTGTCCCTCAAAGTTTTGTATTGTTCTTCTATTTCCCTTATATAAGAATCTCTTGTAGAAGGGTTAATAAGTCTATTAGCAGCAATGGGATTCTGAGAAGCATCATTCATATGTAGTACCGATCCCTTGTACCATGGCGATATCTTCAATGCAGTATGTAATAGTGAAGTTGCAGCTCCACCTACCATAACCGGGGTTGTTACCCCGGCTTCTGAAAGTTGCCTCACAGTTTCCTCCATTTCTGAAAGTGAAGGTGTTATAAGTCCACTGAGGCAAATAATATCGGGCTTCTCCTTCAAGGTTTCCTCTACTATTTTTGAAGGTTCAACCATTATGCCAAGGTCAATTATCTCGTAATTGTTGCAACTAAGCACTGTCGACACTATATTCTTTCCAATGTCATGAACATCTCCTTTGACAGTGGCAATAAGTATTTTGCCGGATTTCTTATCGGATAAATTTTGTCTTGACTTTTCAATTTCCGGCTTCAGAATTTCCACTGCTCTTTTCATTGACCGGGCTGTTTTCACAACTTGAGGCAAAAACATTTTTCCTTCACCAAACATTTTCCCCACTTCCTTCATGCCATCAAGTAGAGGCCCTTCAATTATTGCCACCGGGTCTTTTATTTTTTCCAATGCAATAGAAATATGCAAGTCAAGTTCTCTCAACTCTCCTTTAATCAGATCTTTAATGAGCACTTCTTCTATTGGTAAGGAAGAATTTGTTTCCCGGCTGGATGAGGTATTATTGTTAACTTCCTCCGGATTGACATAATTGATAATATCTTCTACTGCTTTTTCCGGGTCAATATTGAAAATTAGATTTTCTATTGAAGTACGGATATCGTCAGGAATCTCCTCATATTGAGTTTTTTGTGCAGGGTTAATAATTGCCATATCCAATCCTGCTATTTTAGCATGATGAAGGAATATGACATGCATATATTCCCTGATTTTATTTTTTCCTCTGAAAGCGAAAGAAAGATTGCTCACCCCTCCTGAAACTTTGGCAGAGGGAAGATTATTTTTTATCCATTTTACCGTATCTATGAAATCTATAGCATACCGGTCATGTTCTTTCATTCCGGTACCAATAGTCATCACATTTACGTCAAAAATAATATCTTCCGGAAAGAATCCACATTTTTTTGTTAAGAGATTATAAGCACGTTGGCAAATTTCTACTTTTCTGGAATAGGTGTCTGCCTGACCTTTTTCATCAAATGCCATCACCACAAGTGCAAATCCCATTTCTCTGACTTTCCTTGCCCTTTCAAGAAAAATTTCCTCCCCTTCTTTAAGAGATAAGGAATTTATAATTCCTTTTCCCTGAATCTCTTTCATTGTGGCTTCTATTATCTCCCATTTTGAGGAGTCAAGCATAAATGGAACTTTGGCCACGTCCGGATCTGCAAGAATATATCTTATAAATTTTACCATCTCCTCTTTAGAAGACAGCATTGGATCATCTAAATTTATATCTATTACTCTGGCCCCTTTTGAAATTTGATTTCTTGCAATCTCAGCCGCTTCCTCAAGTGCACCTTCCTTTATCAAACGGAGAAATTTAGCTGAACCGGCCACATTACATCTTTCCCCTATAATAAGAAACTCGTTTTCGACTTCCATCATGTCTAATCCGGAAAGTTGAAGTATATTCTTCTTTTTTTGTGGTTGACGCGGTATTATAGATTTTGTCAACGATGATAAGACTCTTATGTGTTCGGGTGTGGTACCGCAACAACCTCCAGCTATATTAAGAAAACCATTTTCTAAAATTCCCTTCATAGCCTCTCCAAAATCAACCGGTGTAATGTCATAACAACCTGATTCATCCGGGAGGCCTGCATTGGGATGGCATGATGTAAAATGATTGCTTATCTTATTTATTTGCTGGATGTGATCCTTCATTTGTTCGGGACCGAAACCACAATTGAGACCCACAACAGCTACATTATCATACTCACCTATAGAAACAACAAAAGCCTCTAAAGTCTGACCCGAAAGAATTCTTCCGGTGTTATCTGAAACAGTTGCCGAAACCACAATAGGTATTTTAATCTCTTTTTCCTTTAATTGTGAGTTTATGGCATCCAGACATGCTTTTAAATTGAGAGTATCGAAGAAAGTTTCACAAATGAATATATCCACTCCTCCTTCTAAAAGTCCGGCAGCCTGTTGTTTATAAGCTTCAAATAATTCATCATAAGTAATATTTCTTTTAAGAGGATCAGATATATCCGGACTCATTGAGGCACTTCTATTTGTCGGACCAATTGAACCTCCTACATAATATAAACCTTCTCCGTTAATTCCTTCAAATTCTTGTATTGCCTCTCTTGCTATTCTTGCACCTTCCCTATTAAGTCTCCTTACCAATCCGGGTATTTTTTCCAGCTTGTAATCCTTCATGGATATACTGTTGGAATTAAAAGTATTGGTGGTTATAATATTGGCGCCCGCTTCTAAATATTGACGATGAATAGTTTTAATAGAAGATGGTTTACTTATGTTGAGCAGATCATTAAAACCTGCCAAGGGTACCGGATGCTTGAGGAACTCTCTTCCTTTATAGTCTTCATCTTTGAAACTATAACTTTGTATCATGGTGCCCATTGCTCCATCCAGCACCAAAATTCTCTCCTTTAATGCATCAAGAAAACCCTTCTTCATATTATCTCCTCAAAATACTTTCTCAGCTATTTTTTCTACACTTTCTGCGGCACTCATAGTATAAAAATGAATACCCGGCACACCATTATCTATTAACTCCTTACATTGTTGTATACCCCATTCAATACCTACTTGCTTTACTTCCGCATCGTCCTTACAGTTTCTTACCATAGAAGCCAGTTCTTCCGGTATATCTATCTTAAAGGTTTTCGGAAGTAAATTCAAATGATGTTTCTTTGAAATTGGCTTTATACCCGGGAGTATTGGCACGGTAATACCTGCCTGCCTACATTGTTTCACAAACTCAAGAAATTTTGAATTATCAAAAAACATCTGGGAAATCAGATAATCAGCACCATTTTCTACTTTCTTTTTTAGATAATGTATATCGGATTCCATATTAGGAGCTTCCTCATGTTTCTCCGGATAACAAGCCATTCCATAAGAAAAAGGTGTTTCTATTCCTTCTATCTTGATGTCGTTGATTCCGATTCCTTGGTTGAATTCATTTATCTGGTGTTGCAGATCAGAAGCATGTATATTGTGGTTTTCTTTATCTACTTTTCCGGGTGATTTAGAATCCTGATCTCCGCGTACGATAAAAAGATTATCTACACCAAGGAAATTCAAATCCAGGAGAGCATATTCAGTTTCTTCTTTTGAAAAACCTGAGCAAATAATATGAGGCACCGGAATGAGACCGTATTTATTATGTATTGCGGCTGAAACCGCAACGGTACCTGGACGCTTTACTATACTTACCCTTTTATGGGTTCCATCCGGCAAAGGTTTATAAATATACTCACTGTGGTGAGATGTAATATTTACAAATTTGGGATTAAATTTCAACAGTCTGTCTATGATATCATAAACTTTATAGATACTGTTGCCTTTTAAAGGAGGGAGGATTTCAAACGAAAATAAGGGGCTTTTGGATTCCCCAATGATATCAATTATTTTCATTAGATTAATTACCTGTGACTTACTTTAGAACCACAAAATTAATAATTATCTGTTAATCCGCGGAATTTTTAGTAATTTTGCATTGATTTTTTTCAGGAATTTAAACTTAAAACATATAATTGATAAAAATTCTTAGAATCAAACGATTAGAATTTAGCTAAAGAATTTATAAAATTAGATAAACAATAAGGGGCTGAGAGAATAAAACCATGAAAGGATATATTGTTACAATTCTTTTGCTTATAATTTCCAATATCTTCATGACCTTTGCATGGTACGGCCATTTAAAACTTCAAAGTTCGGGAATATCCAAAGGATGGCCTTTATATCTGGTGATATTGGTATCATGGGGAATTGCACTATTTGAATATAGCTTCCAGGTGCCGGCCAACCGGTTGGGATTTCAGGAAAATGGGGGTCCTTTTTCTCTATTTCAATTAAAGATAATCCAGGAAGTCATCACTCTTACAGTTTTCACGATAGTGGCCATGTTTATGTTTTCGGGAGAAAAATTACATTGGAATCATGTTGCAGCCTTCTTGTGTCTGATAGGTGCAGTATGTTTCACATTTCTACCTAAAGACTGACAATCATTAGTCACGTTAAATGAATTAAATAATGTTTGCATTACAATTTGCCCCTGTACAGGGTCATACAGATGCCGCATACCGTCATTTCCATTCTCAAGTGTACGGAGCATCTCAATCCTATTATACTCCTTTTATAAGACTTGAAAAAAATAGTGTGAGGCAAAGGGATATGAAAGATCTGAAGTCGGAATTAAATCAGAATCTTCATCTCATTCCACAGATAATTTTCAGAGATAAAACAGAATTAAAATCATTGATAGATATTCTCAAAGAAAGTGGAGAAAAAGAGATAGATCTTAATATGGGATGCCCATTCCCTCTTCAGACTTCTCATGGCAGAGGTGCAGCCACTATCTTAAATGAAACCTTGGCACAGGATGTAGTGGAAGTGATTGAATCTAATCCTGACATAATTTTTTCGGTTAAACTGAGGTTAGGACTGCAAGAACCTGATGAATGGGAAAAATTATTGCCTTACCTCAATAAAGTAAATTTAACTCATATTACACTTCATCCGCGAGTGGCCAAGCAGCAGTATGGAGGGTCGGTAGATCTTGATCAATTTGATGCTTTTCTTCAAGAAAGCAAAAATCCTGTGCTATATAACGGAGATTTGCATACTCCTGAAGATATTGAGGAAACTATTAAAAAATTTCCCCGGATTCAAGGTGTAATGATGGCACGTGGCATATTAGGCCGCCCTTCCGTTTTCAAAGAATACTCGGAAGGTAGTGAATGGGATAAAAATAGCAGGATAGATAAAATGTTGGAGTTTCATCGGTTGCTTTTCAATCATTATTCTTCAGTGCTTTGTGGTGAAACTCAGATTCTGTCAAAGATAAAGCCATTTTGGGAATACGCAGAGGAGGAAATCGGAAGAAAAGCTTGGAAATCAATAAAAAAAGCTTCAAATATTTCCAAATATCAGACAGCCATAGCGATGATTTGAGGTATGAAAATTTTAATATTAGCAGCAATGGATAAAGAAATTGATTTGCTAATCAATATTCTTGAACGTCCTGAAGAAATTACTATTGAGGGTTTAAAGACTTGGCAAGGAGAATTAGATGGGATTGAAGTCTTGATATCCAAATGTGGCATTGGTAAGGTCAATTCAGCACTCAATACTTATCGTTTTATTAAATCTACACAACCGGATCTGATTATCAATTCCGGAGTGGCGGGAGGTGCCGGTACTCCTATTGGATCCGTAATTGTGGCTGAAAAGGTGGCCTATCATGATGTATGGTGCGGTCCCGGAACTGAATACGGGCAAGCAGATGGTTTACCTCTTTTTATAAAAAGTGACGAAAAAATACTCAAGATTGCTCAAAGTAATCAATTTCTCACGGGCTTGATTTGTAGCGGAGATAAATTCATTTCTACTGCAGAAGAGATAGCAAATATACGTAGCCATTTCCCGGAAGTTAAGGCGGTTGATATGGAATCAGCCTCTATAGCACAAACGTGTTTTATTTTTGGCATTCCTTTTGCCATAGTCAGAGTGGTGAGTGATACTCCGGGTGAAGGAGAAAATATTTCCCAATACAAGGATTTTTGGAGTAATGCCCCAATAAAGACATTCAATGCCCTCACCACTATTTTGAAAAGTTATAAAAAGTCTGTGTCCTAATAGATTCCTTATGAGAGTTGCTTTACGAAGAACTAATCTGAAAACATTGATGATGCCTTTGGCAATGTTGATAGGTGCAGTATTTTATCCTTGGATGGGATACGTGACATTTCTGTCTCCTTATCTCATTTTCATGATGCTTTTCATTACTTACTGTAAATTATCTCCTCAGGATTTTAAGCCGAGTAAATTTGAGGGTATGATTCTAATGGTGCAGTTTTTATTCGCAGCCTTAGCATATGGCCTCACCTTCTTTTGGAATCGGACACTGGCTGAAGGATTATTCATATGTTTCTTTATACCCACTGCCACTGCTGCACCGGTAATAACAGGGATGCTGGGAGGAAGTATTTCAAAGGTAGCCTCATACAGCCTTATGTGCAATGCAGTTGTCGCTATAGTTGCTCCGGTTATCCTGGCTGCTCTTGGCGATCATCCTGAAATCACTTTTACAGACTCATTTCTTTTAATACTTAAACAAGTTTTCCCCCTCATTCTTCTTCCATTGGCACTTGCTATGCTAATAAGGAAATATACCCCCAAGTGTCATTCATTTATCATAAATAATCAACAGATATCCTTTTACCTATGGTGCTTGGCTTTAATAATAGTAGTGGGTAGTTGTACAAGTTTTGCTATCAAGAACTTCTCAGTTGATTCAACTGGTACAATGATCTTACTGGCTATCGGAGCCCTTGGAGCATGTCTCGTGCAGTTCAAGACCGGTAGAAAAATTGGAAGATATTTCGGCGACCCGGTTTCCGGAGGTCAGGCTTTGGGTCAAAAAAATACGGTATTAGCTGTTTGGTTGGCGCTTACCTATCTGAATCCATTAGCCTCAATAGCACCGGCAGCATATGTAGCTTGGCAAAATCTGGTCAATTCTTATCAATTGATCTGTCACCAACAGAAGGTTTCTGAGGTTTCTTTGACGACTTAGGAGAACGGTGGAAATTTCTTCTATTGCCTTTCTTCCCTTTTTGATTCTTTTTTATAATCACATATTCAGGACCCCTGCCGAATCCATTAGGCAGGGGTTTCTTTTCTACCTCTTTCCCGAGAAGTGATTCAATTCGATTGAAACTACGGAATTCCTTTTCACTGATAAAAGTTATACCGGTGCCTTCTTTATCTGCCCTGGCAGTACGTCCTATTCTATGCACATACTCTTCCGCATCCCTCGGCACATCAAAATTAATTACTGTTTCAATATTATCTACATCAATTCCTCTGGATAGGATATCTGTGGCAATGATCACATTGATTTTTCCGGCTTTAAAATCAAGGATCACATTATCTCTTTTCACTTGCTCCAGATCGGAATGCATCTCGGCTACTTTATATTTTTCTTTCCTCAGTGCCTTATACAATTCTTTTACCTTCTGTTTTGAACCGGCAAAAACTAATGCCTTCCTTGGAGGATTCTCCTTAAATATATTTTCTAACAAAGGTAATTTCTGGTGTTCATAACATACATATCCCTCCTGTTTTATTTTGTCAGCGGGTTTTGATACAGCCAGTTTTATCTCTACCGGATTAATAAGAATATTGTCTGCCAAGTTCTTTATATTATCAGGCATAGTGGCAGAAAACATCATTGTCTGGCGATTTTTGGGAAGTTTGGAGATAATTTTAATAATATCATCTAAAAATCCCATGTCAAGCATTCGGTCCGCTTCATCTAAGATGAAAAATGAAACTTCCGAAAGGTCTACATATCCCATATTAATATGAGAAAGCAGCCTCCCCGGAGTAGCAATAATGATATCAGCGCCATTTTTTAAACCTTTCCTTTGTTGTTCGTAAGTCATGCCATCAGTGCCACCATAAATGGGCATGGAGGTAATGGGGAGATAATATGAGAAACCTTGCAACTGCCGGTCAATCTGCTGAGCCAGTTCTCGTGTGGGTGCCATCACCACACAGTTGACCCTGTCTTGAGGAAAATTTTCATTTATTAATCTTTCAATAACCGGCAACAGGTAAGCGGCTGTCTTACCTGTGCCGGTCTGTGCAATTGCCATAATATCCCGACCATCAATTGCCGGAGGAATAGCCTGAGCCTGTATGGGAGTACATTTATCAAAATGCATGTCATACACTGCATCAAGCAGGTCATCATTTGTCAGAATGTCTTCAAAAGTCATTTTAGGTTAAGAGCCCGTTCCCCAATTTATGTTAAAATTTAGGCGATGGGATGTCATTCAGATTTGTTCGCGCAGCGAGGGAGCAATGGGGTTCCATTGTGACCGACGCAAGCGGACAAAGATGTGTGGCAGACCATCGGACAAAGGTAATTTAACATAACTGATTCAAGAGCCTTGTTTGTATGTTAATAAAGATGGATAATTTCTATTGAAATATTACAATGAATTGTTTTAAGATTAGTTTTGCCTCACATCTCTCGGGTGCTTTTTATGTTGGTTTTCAGTCACAATGGCACCCCATTGCTCCTTCAATCCAACCTAAAAATCCCTCCGAGATATGTGCCCTAAATTTAACATAAATTGGGGAACGGGCTCTTATTCTATTTCAGGTATTTCAATCTGACTGCCATAACGATGATACTCGTTAGCAATAGATTGTTCCTGAATATAATTGATAAGTTCTATACGGCCATTTTTTACAGGAAGCCCTTGGGCGATATATTTATCACAGGCAACGGCAGCATCGAACACCTGGTCAGGAACATTTTTGGAAATAACCCTGACTCTATCATAATCTTTTATTGATTTGCAGAATTCTTCTAAGTCCTCAGTCTTGATATTGCCTTTTAATTCTTTCATTAAAGGATTCCCTGGTTCTGCTGAAATAGTAAGCGGAGTGCCAACAATCGAAGCCGCAAGTTTCACCATTTCAACATGTTCCGGATTTTCATCGCCAAAAAGCCTTAAAACCATTCCGTTGTCAAGAGGAAGATATCGGAAAACATTCTGTTCCCCTCTGATCATAGGCTGCAGATTTCGTGCATGTTTGAATTCTTTTTCATACCATTCTGCATACGATTTCTTATAATCAGTGTGAGAATCCGACTTATCGGAAATCTCCATAAATTGAGCGCAATAATTAGGACCTCCCGCTTTCAATCCCGGACCGAAGGCACTTAATTTCATTCCGCCAAATGGCTGACGATTAACTATGGCACCTGTAATTCCTCTGTTGATATAAAGATTTCCAGCCTGAATATTATTTTTCCAATATTTCTGTTCCTGTTCATCAAGAGATTGGAGTCCGGAAGTCAAACCGTAATCAAGACTGTTTACCATTTCAACTGCTTCTTCCAATGAATCGAAGGGTGTCACAGCAAGCAAAGGCGCAAACAGTTCGGTACGGAACGTATATGAATCCGGTTTAACCCCATATTTGATTGCCGGTTTCATGATATATTTCTTTTCATCTACAAATTCAGGGGCTACAATCCATTCCTCTCCCGGTTCCAATTCAAGAGCCTTTTCAAGTTTATCATTTTTGTTGGTGATCATGGGACCGACTATATTGCCGGCATTCCAAACTCCTCCCACTTTAAGAGATGTAGCACAGTCTTTCAACTTTTCTCTGAATTCCGGAGAATCATATACTGACCTCTCCACTAAGAGAATAGAACACGCCGAACATTTTTGACCTGCATTTCCAAAGGCCGACCTACAAGCGTTCATTATAGCATGATCCCGGTCTCCTTTTGCAGAAAGTATCATAACATTTTTGCCACCCGTTTCTGCAGAAAGAGGTTTTCTGGGATTGTCATGTGCGATTTTCTGTGCGGTTTCAGTTCCACCGGTAAGAATAATATGTTTAATGGCAGGAGCTGATGTTAGAGTTTTAGTGGCTTCCCGGTCAGTAATCACCACTTGTAGGGCGTCTTTAGGAACCCCTGCATCCCAGAATGCTTTGGCGAAAAGCCATGCCACGGGAGCTGCAACAGTAGCAGGCTTCAAGATACAGGTATTACCGGATGCCAAGGCAGCAACTATTCCTCCACATGGAATGGCACATGGAAAATTCCATGGAGAAAGAACCAGAACAGTACCTTTTGCTTTTAAATCTACATCTTCCAGAGCAGAAAGTTTCTTCATTGTGGTGGTGTAAAATCTCGCATAGTCAATCGCTTCAGAAACTTCCACGTCAGCCTCTTCAATGGTTTTACCTGTTATAGCGCACATACAACCATTGAGTGTGCCACGCATTTCTCCCAACAAATTAGCTGCCTTGTACATTATCTTATGTCGCTCTTCTACAGAAGTAGCCCTCCACTCCGATGGATCCTCTTCGGCAATTTTGATTATTTCTTCGGTCTGTGTCTGATTTGCTCTTGACATCTCACAGACCAGAATATCTCCTTCTTGTGACCGGTCGTAGTATTTTACCAAATCCTCGTTATATTCCAACTTATCGCCAATTTGTGTCGGAATTATATCTCCGGGCTTAAGTTCCTCCCAACCGGCTTTTCTTAAAGTTTGCTCTCCTTTGCTTTTCCAAACTTTAAAGATATCTTCCACCCATTTCTGATTACACTCCCTATCAAAATCGGTGTCAGGTTCATTTATCATCTCATCCTTCGGTTCCTGACCCGAATAAGGTTTGTTTCTATCCTGTGTGCGAGTGGGCGTATGAGAAACTTTCTCTTTAAGGTTGTAGGCATCTATGAATTGTTGTTGCAAAAGATTCCATTCCTTGGTATCAGGTTTTAACGAGAAGGAATGAGTAAGGAAATTATCCGGTGCAGTATTTTCATCCATCCTTCTTACTAAATAAGAAATGGCATTCAAGAAATGTTCCCTCTTCACTACAGGTGTGTAAAGTATCACATGGTTTCCAAGCTTCTTTTGCGCCCTCCAGATATGATTTGCCATACCTTCCAACATTTCAAAACAGAAGGTGTCTTTGGGTGTATTATACATCTCTGTAAGAAGGTAAGCATAAGATATAGTGAAAAGGTTATGTGAAGCCATTCCGATATGAAGAACCTTGGAATTTTCAGGTTTCAACCCTCTCTCAATGATCTTGAGATAATTCGCATCTACTTCTGTTTTAGAAGGTAGCACGGGATTAGGCCAACCTCTCATGTCGCTCACGATATTTTCCATATCGAGATTACAGCCTTTAACTATCCTCATCTTAATAGGGCTACCTCCTTCTTCCACTCTTTTCTTTGCAAATTCAAGTAGTTCTGTCTGGAAGTCCCAGGCATCCGGGAGATAAGATTGAACCACGATGCCCGCTTCATAATTTTTGAATTGAGGTAATGAAAGTACTTCCTTAAAAAGACGCATTGTAAGGTGAGCATCTTTATATTCCTCCATATCAAGATTGATAAACTTTGGACGTTTCACCCCGTTTTGATCCACATAGGGATTGTCTATAGCCGCCTGGTAAAGTTCCGACATTCTTCTTACCAGTTCAGGAAAATTTTCTTTGTAATTCAAGGCATGAGTTTGAGCATAGATACCTGAAATCTTTACTGAAATATAATTAATGTCAGGTTCTTTCAAAGCCTCGAGGTAAGAATAATATCTTTTGTCGGCCTCACCGTCACCTAATACTACCTCGCCCAGTAGATTTACATTCTGCCCTATATTCTGGTCGAAACGGGTAGCCAGATGCTTTGTTAAGCGGGGTCTGGCAGCGTCGATTATAACCCTGGAAGTATCACGATGAAGACGCCATTTAATAATTGGTATCGCCACACTATTGAATGGAGACATATAAGCAAAATTCTGATACATCTTGAAGAGTGCCCGATCTCTGCTTCCAAGAAATTTAGGGATTCCGTATTGATCAATGAGATCTTTAACTCTTTTAGCCAATTTTTTGTTATCTCTTACCTGACTGGTCTCATCGAGCATCCTCACCATAAATTTTTTATCATTAGGAGTTGTCACCATGGTACCATACATGTGTTGTTCTCCTTTTTCAGTCTTGGTAAGGCCGGAATAACTTTCATCATAAAGCTTACGCATCCAAGAGAAAACCTCTTCGATGGAAGGCAGATTTTGCTGAGTCATAATGTTGGTTTTTCAATGGTTATATAAACTACACAAATATAAATGAAATATTTCATTCCACAAGGTCTTCTCTATTGAGCCAAAAAAAGAAAAACCTACTTTAATTGATCATCAACTGATGATAATGCACAGGACATTAAAAAGTTATCCTTCATACTTATGAAATTAGATGACTTTAGGTATAAATAACTTCTTACTAATTAAGCACTTGGTTAGTATTTACATTTTTTAACAATTAAAAAATGCATTTGCCGGAACAATTTGGAATTGGGGGTCGTTATATGAATAAAAAACAATTAAATTCAAAATAAGATGAAAACTAACGAAACATTTAAAGAAAGAGTATTAGGACTGCAGTCTAATTTATTAAGTTTTGCATATCAACTTACTACAGATAAAGAGCAAGCACGTGATTTACTGCAAGATACGACTCTTAAAGCATTAGATAATGAAGAAAAGTATGTTGACAATGTAAACTTTAAAGGCTGGATTTTTACGATAATGCGTAATATCTTTATTAACAATTATCGTCAAACAGTTAGAAAAGCTACAGTTATTGATCAGACAGAAGACCTTTACCATTTAAATATTTCTCAGGATTCCGGTTTAGCATCACCTGAAGGTTCTTATGCCGTTAAAGAAATAACTCAAGCTCTTGAAGGTTTTTCAGATGATTATAGAATCCCCTTTAACATGTATGTTGCCGGTTATAAATATAATGAGATCGCAGAAAAAATGGGTCTCCCATTAGGCACTGTTAAAAGTAGAATTTTCTTTGCCCGCAAACGTCTGCGTGACCAACTTCAAGATTTCAGATAATTTTTAAACGACCACTATTTAATCTACTATACATTCTGGGACACCATATTGCCCCAAGCTCTTCTAAAAACATTAGATCCGGCATAAGTCGGATCTTTCTTTTTCTTAAGTTATAACATTCTCATTGCTATAAAGCACTCAGCTATTCTTTAGTTGCATATCTTTAGGAATAGTGTTAAATTTGTACTTATATACCTCTTCTTTTAATGGATGGATTATTGATTGCTGACGCTGGGTCATCCAAAACAGAATGGTCGGTCATAACCGATCGTTCAAAGAAGCCTTTGCATTTTAGAACCGAAGGCATAAATCCGGCTCATGAATCTTTTGATTCTATTTCTATTAAAATTGAAGACCTGAAAAACAAGATACCCGACATAAAGATTAACGACATTTTTTTTTATGGAGCCGGTTGTGCAACCGATTCTTTAAAGAAAAAGATTTATGATTCTTTATTGCATGCCTTTCAGCCCCGGCAAGTCACAATTGAAAGTGATCTTGTAGGAGCAGGATTGGCACTTTTTGGTACCGGTGAGGGAATTGCATGTATTTTAGGCACGGGTTCTAATACCGGAATAATTTCAAATGGGAAGATTATTCAGAACATACCTTCGTTAGGCTTCATTCTTGGAGACGAAGGAGGTGCGGTTGCGTTAGGCAAGTCACTTATTAATGCAATATTCAAGAGAAGATGGAGTAAAGAACTTATTAATAGGTTCGAAGAGGAATATGGGTTAACCTTGTCACAAATAATAGAGAGGGTTTATAGAAGTGAAAAACCTGCACCTTTTATAGCATCCTTCACTCCTTTCCTATCTAAAAATATTGACCATCCTGAAGTAAGACTCCTTTTAGAAAATGAATTTGATAAGTTTTTCCAAAGGAATATACTGCCCTATGGTCACGTTATAGATTATAAAATAGGAATGATTGGCTCAATCGCTTATGTCTTTAAAGATATAATACAATTGAGAGCCGAGAATTTCGGTATTAAGATATCCGGAATTCTTTCCAATCCTTTACCTAATTTGGAAAAGTACCATATATCGTGATGAAAAAAATCTTTTATATTATCATTTTTTCTATCTTAAGCCTGGCTACACCGGCAAAAGCAGAAACTGTATTAGAGATAGAGCCTCTGTTTGAATATCCCGTTGCACCGGAAGAGTTAATATCTCTGAACGAGAGGTGTAATTATCTGGTAAAAAATTTCTGGAACGGGTTCGACTTTAAGAGGAAACAAGCTGTTGACCAGATAGCCTTGAATGATGCTTTTCATGTATATGCCTCTACCATACCTTATGCTTCTGCTAAGGAAGTAAATCAGTCAGTAGATAAATTGATAAAAAATATATCAGGCAACCCGGTGATGCTTCTTCAATTTTGCAAAGCCGCTGAAGTGAATTTATATGGCCCTATGGCCGATATATGGTCAGATGAAGTTTATCTCAAATTTCTTGATGCTGTTATTAAAAATAAGAAAATTGAAGAGAAACGTAAATTGCGCTATATTAATCAAGCCAACGCTCTTAAGGAGAGTGCCGTAGGCAACACGGCACCGACTTTTTGGTTTCAAGACAAAGAAAGGGCTTCTAAGCAATATTTCCCAATGTCTACTCCTACATTATTAATTTTTGGAGATCCGGAGGATACCGACTGGCGTCTTGACAGACTAAGGATGGACTCTAATTTTAAACTTGCGGAGGCCATAGATAAGGGTAAAATAAATGTTCTTTATATTGTAACCAAACCTGACAACAACTGGCAGAATACCGTCTCTAATTACAATAAGAAATGGACTGTAGGACAATCTGAAGATGTTGTCAAGGAATATGATATAAGGTTGAACCCCTCTATCTTTGTAGTGTCTACTGAAGGTAAAATAATTCAGAAAAATAAATCTGTAGACTCTTCAGTAAATACGGTTTTAGGTTTGATTGAATAATGTCAGATTCTCTATTTCTTAATATTTTATCAAATATATTGCCGGTATGAGAACATTAAGTCTTTCAGGAAAGATAAAGTGGATGTATTTCAAATCCACCGGTTATTCTTATGCCAACATGGGTCGTCTTTTTCTAAGGTTGTTCATCGGTATAATGTTAATGCAGTTTGGAGTACGGCAGATAGATCATTTTGACTACTTGAAAGAAGTATTTCCCACTGTATTAGGTATGACCAGTCATGCCACACTTATAGTGATGATATGCATAGAAATAGTATGTTCTACATTCATAATGTTCGGATTCCTCACTCGAATCATGATCATTCCGCCATTTGTATCAATGGTATTGGCTGAATACTATATACTTCATGATTACGTAAGTGAGGCCCCTTACCTTCTCGACTGGCAACAACTCGGATATGTACCAATTCTTTTCATGGGTATTTATTTCTTCCTTTTGCTTGTGGGCCCCGGGAAAATTTCAGTAGATTATTTTCTTTCACTGCATATAATTCACACTGAAAATAAAAGTGAGGGAGAATTAGAAGAAGTATGAAAATTGCAGTATTGGTATCAGGTGGTGTAGACAGTGCCGTTGTGGTGCACAAACTATATCAGGAAGGGCATGACCTGCATCTCTTTTATATTCGGATATCGAATGATACAGAGGGTGGAGAATGTTCCTATGAAGAGGATATAGAAATGTGCCGTCTTATTGCTGCTAAATATAATCTTCCCCTTACCGAGGTTTCTCTTCATGAGGAATATTGGCAGTATGTTATGGACTATGCCCTTAAAACTGTGAAGTCCGGACTTACACCTCATCCAGATATGATGTGCAATAAGATAATAAAATTCGGATTTTTTGAAGACCGTTGGGGAAAAGAGTTTGATAAGACCGCAACAGGCCATTATGCCGCTATTCGAAAAGGAGAAGAGGGATATTTCTTAACCACCGCCAATGATCCGGTAAAAGATCAAACCGATTTTCTGGCACAATTGACACAAGAGCAATTATCACATCTTCTGTTTCCATTAGGAGATCTTCCTAAATCCGAAGTAAGGAAAATAGCAGAGGAGGCTGGATTGCCTAATGCGCGACGTAAGGATTCCCAAGGAATATGTTTCCTTGGAAAGATAAATTATAAAGACTTTATACAACGACACTTAGGCGTTATCCCGGGAGATGTGGTGGAAATTGAAACCGGCAAAAAGATCGGGCAACACAACGGATATTGGTTCTACACTATCGGACAGAGAAAAGGATTAGGTCTCGGAGGAGGACCATGGTTTGTGATAAAAAAAGATATCCCCAAAAACATTATTTATGTCTCAAAAGGATACGATACTCCGCTCCAATATGGAAAGAAGATTCATCTTCTGTCTCCCAACTGGATAACTTATAATCCCCTGCAAGACAAAAATAAGAAACTTAAAATAGCCTTTAAGATACGTCATGTCCCTGACTTTAATATTGGAACTCTTTCTTATGAAATGAATGAAGGAGAAAATAAAAATGATGATTCCATAAGTCTGGTATTAGAATCTGAGCAAGACGTGCAAGGTATTGCACCGGGTCAATTTGCAGTGTTTTACACTTTAGATAAAAAAACATGCCTTGGCTCAGCCTTGATAACACTTTAATAAAACTTTAGCCATAAAAATCTAATGGACCAAAGAATAAGACTTGAATTAATCGGTATAACTTATAATCAAATTGAATCAGGAGTATATGCCCTGATTCTTCAACAGGTAGGTACATCCAGAAGGATTCCAATAATTATAGGTTTCCCAGAAGCTCAGGCTATAGAATGTAAATTACAAGAGATTAATACTCCTCGACCTCTTACCCATGACATTATGGTGGAAGCACTGAGAATGTATGGGATAAAGTTGCAATATGTCATGATCAGACTAATGGAGAATGGAGTTTTCGCAGCAGACCTTCATTTTACAAACGGTATTGAAGAAAAGATTTTAGACTCTCGATCATCAGATGCCGTGGCCTTAGCCATCAGAACAAATGCTCCGATATATACTACTGAGGATGTAATACGTCAGGCTGGATTTGATCCCGCAGATAAGAAAAAGCCATCTGTAGGAACTTTTGGTAAAGAAGAAACCGGAAATAAGGAAACATCTGCATCCCTTTATCCCCAAGATGCTTCTTTGATGACTATGGAACAACTTACCGAGGCGATGGAAAAGGCTGCTCAGGATGAAGATTACGAAGAAGCAGCCCGATTGAAGGAAGAAATAAATAAACGGAAATCTTCATCAGAAATTTAATGATATTCTCATGGTAAAAATAGGAATTATTGGAGCCCATACTCCTATTGCCGGTGAAATTATCAGGATTTTGATTCATCATCCTGAGACAGAATTAGTTTGTCTTTATTCACCGGCTAATTTAGGAAAAAATGCAGCATCCATCCATCATGGGCTTATAGGAGAAGAAACATTAAATTTCACTGACAAACTTAATCTTGAGGATATTGATTTGCTGATAATAACTGAAAATACAGAAATCAACAATAAGATTGTGGAAGCAGCTTCTGAAATAGAAGGATTGAAAATCATACTCACCTCCAAAAACACATTAAATTCCGATCAGTTAAAATATTATGAAGCAGGTTTGTCTGAAATCAATCGCAAACCACTGGTGAGAGGGGTTAAGGAAGCTTATATCTTGTCACCGACTATTGTCCCTGCTTTAATTGCGTTAGCTCCCTTGGCTACTTTCCTATTATTAAATTCTGATATAGATATTGAAGTTTCAGCACCTGAAGATATCCTTAAAGAATTAGATCTTAATAAAGAAATAACGGAAGTAGAAAACCAATTAAAAAAGAGACAAACAAGTTTCAATGGGAAGATTTCTTTGAAGGTCACTCCTTTGTCATCTTCCGACAGAGGAATGAACACTCAAATCACTATGTCAAATCTTCTTCCGGTAGAAGAGATTGAGAAGATCTATGAACAGATCTATGATGACCACAATTTTACTTACATCACTAAATCCGAAATTTCTCCGGAGGAAGTGGAAGGGACCCAAAAGGTAGTTATTAATATATCAAAACCATCTGCTGAGTTATTGTCTCTGAAAGTAGTCTCAGATGCACGCTTACGCGGAGGTGCCGGAGATGTGGTGCACGTTATGAATTTGTTCTTCGGCCTTCATGAGAAAACTGGTTTAACTTTAAAGGCTTCAAAGTATTAATATGTCAGTAAATAAAGTAATACTTCTTGGTTATGTAGGGGCCGACCCTGAAATACGTTACCCTGAAAAGGATAAACCGATAGCATTTGTATCACTTGCCACCAACGAAGTTCCGATGAATGGTGTTGAGAAAACTGAATGGCACAAACTTGTATTTTTTGCAGATACGGCATCAATCGTAGAACGATATGTAAAAAAGGGAACCCAACTATATGTAGAGGGAAGACTTTCTACAAGAGAATACCAGGATAGAATGAAAATTACAAGGAAAAGAACAGAGATTATTGTCACCTTTTTTGAAATAGTAGGAAGAAAACCTGAATCTTAACCTTACTTAAAGGAGAAATTAAAAGGAATGCCTGCTTAGTTTATAATATTAAGAGAAAGATTGAAAAATGAGAAAATGGCGTGTTGAAGATTCAGCAGAAATATATAATATAAGTGGCTGGGGATTAAAATACTTTTCTATCAATGATAAAGGTCATGTGCAAGTCACACCTTACGAAGGCTGTGCTCCTGTTGACCTGAAAGAGGTAATGGATCATCTTTTAGTCCGAGATGTTTCAGCACCTGTATTATTACGTTTCCCGGATATTCTTGATGATAGAATCAGGAAAATTTCAATGTGTTTTAAAAAGGCTGCCACGGAATATAATTATACCGGTGAGAACTTTATAGTCTACCCTATCAAGGTGAATCAGATGCGCCAGGTAGTGGAAGAAATTGTAAGCCATGGCAACAAATACAATGTGGGGCTTGAGGCGGGATCAAAACCTGAACTACATGCAGTGTTAGGGGTTAATCCGGCATCAAATTCACTTATAATCTGTAATGGATATAAAGATGAAGATTATGTAGAGCTTGCTCTTCTTGCTCAGAAAATGGGCCGAAGAATATACATTGTAGTAGAAAAACTCAATGAACTGAAATTAATATCCGACGTAGCCAAACGCCTTAATATTACACCAAATCTTGGTATACGAATAAAACTTTCATCTTCCGGAAGCGGAAAATGGGAGGAATCCGGAGGTGATGTAAGTAAATTTGGACTTAACTCCTCCGAGCTTCTCGACGCTCTCTCTTTCTTGGAAAAGCATAATCTTCAGGATGCACTGAAATTAATTCATTTCCATATAGGAAGCCAGATTACTAAAATCAGGAAAATCAAGAATGCTCTCAGAGAGGCGATGCAGTTTTACGTGCAACTTTCAAAACTCGGGTTCCATATTGAATTTGTGGATATAGGTGGAGGATTGGGAGTAGATTATGATGGCACACGTTCTTCTCAGGGAGAACATTCAATGAATTATTCAATTCAGGAATATGTCAATGACTCTGTTTCAGCACTTACGGATGTTTGTTTAAAAAATGACCTTCCACAACCAAATATAATCACAGAGAGTGGCAGATCCCTGACAGCACATCATTCTGTATTAATAATCGAGGTGTTGGAAACCACTCAGTTACCTATCTGGAATGATAATGAGGTCATTTCGGAAGATGCACATGAATTGGCTAAGGAACTTTATAATATTTGGGACAGAATAAATCCCACTTCAATGTTTGAAGACTGGCATGATGCACTGCAAATCAGAGATGAAGCATTGGAACTTTTCAGTTTAGGACTACTCGACCTTAAAAATCGAGCCCAGATTGAAAAACTTTTCTGGTCAGTAGCCAGAGATGTAAATGACTTGACACGCTCAATGAAACATCCACCTGAAGAACTCAGGAAAGTTGACAGAATGTTGCCGGAAAAATATTTCTGTAATTTTTCTTTGTTCCAGTCTTTACCCGACTCTTGGGCAATAGACCAGGTTTTTCCTATTATGCCTATTTCACGATTGGATGAAAAGCCATCTCGCAGATGTACTATTCAAGATATTACTTGTGATTCAGACGGAAAAATAAATATGTTTGTATCTCCACAAGGAATATCCTATTCTCTGCCTGTTCACGCCTTTAAACAGAACGACCATTATTACATAGGGGTTTTCCTTGTGGGTGCCTATCAGGAAATTCTTGGTGATCTTCATAATCTTTTTGGGGATACTTCTGCAGTGCATATTTCAGTTGATAAAACCGGATATGAAATTGAACAGATAATCGATGGAGAACCTGTAGCGGATGTATTGGACTACGTTGAATATAATCCCAAGAAACTTGTAAGGAACCTGGAGACATGGGTCACAGCCTCAGTTAAGGGAGGAGTCATAACTCCTGAAGAGGGTCGACAATTCTTGAGCAATTATAAATCTGGTCTTTATGGCATTACATATTTAGAGAGGGATTAATATCCCTTTCTTTTTTCCAAGACAGAAATATAAGAAATTTAAGGAAATTATTTGGAATGAGATATTTTCTCGAGTTGGGATATAATGGCACAACTTTTCATGGATGGCAATCGCAACCCAATGCCAAAAGTGTTCAGTCTACAATCGAAGAGGCTCTGAGTAAAATTCTGAGAGAAGAGACTCCCATAGTGGGAGCCGGGAGAACTGATGCCGGTGTCCATGCTAAACAAATGTTTGCTCATTTTGATACCGATTGCAAGATTGAAAATACTGATGCATTCCTTCTATCTCTAAATTCCCTTTGTGGTAAAGATATTTCCATTTTTTCAGTAAAGGAAGTTGCGAAAGATGCCCATGCAAGATTTGATGCAATTGAAAGAAGCTATAAATATTTTGTCACCTTCCGGAAAAATCCTTTTTTTAACAATTTTTGCTGGCATAGTCCTTCCAAGTTGAATGTGGAAGCTATGAATGAAGCAGCTAATTTGCTTATTCAGACTAAAGATTTCACATCTTTTGCCAAACTTCATTCAGACGCAAAAACAAATATCTGTGATGTAAGACAGGCGCAATGGCTCCCACTTGAAGAGGATAAAGAAGCACAAGAATTTCTTGGGATACTGGATGGAGGTTTAGCATTTACTATTACAGCTGACCGCTTTCTCAGGAATATGGTGAGGGCCATTGTCGGTACTTTGGTAGATGTTGGCAGAGAGAAAATCTCATTGTCACAATTCCAATCAATTATAAATGAAAGAAACAGATGTTCGGCCGGCACATCAATGCCTGCCAATGCTTTGTTCCTCTGGAAGGTCAGATATCCGTTTTAGGTAAGTTAACCGGTTTGAACTTAATTGGTTTTTCACATGTTAGAAATAGTAGCATTCCTCTGCTAATTAAAAATCTTAAAGTATAGAAAGCTACTTAAAACCTCTTGCCATGACATCTCAGGAAGCCAAACAAAAAATTGAACAGCTCAGATCTGATCTCCACCGCCACAATAATAATTATTATGTGTTGAACTCCCCGGAAATTTCTGATAAAGAGTTTGACTTTTTGATGAAAGAACTCGAGCAACTTGAAGAGCAGTTCCCGGAATATTTCGATCCACTCTCTCCTACTCAAAGGGTGGGCTCGGACCTAAGCAAGGATTTTGAACACATAGTGCATGAACGACCGATGATGTCTTTGTCAAATTCCTATTCCATACAGGAAGTGGATGAATGGTTCAATCGAGACAAGAAGGCATTGGAAGGCGAGGATTTCTCAGTGGTGGGAGAAATGAAATTTGACGGAGTATCAATTTCACTCACATATAGAAATGGCCGACTCGAAAAGGCTGTCACCAGGGGTGATGGCACACAGGGTGATGATGTCACAGCAAATGTGAAGACTATTAGAAGTATTCCTTTAGAGCTACAACCCGGCGACTGGCCGGAATATTTTGAAATTCGTGGTGAGATACTTATGCCTTGGAAGGTATTTGAAACTCTAAATGCCGAAAGAGCATATAATGAAGAACCTCTCTTCGCCAATCCACGTAATGCCGCCTCCGGTACTTTGAAAATGAGAAAATCAAGTGAAGTGGCCAAACGGCATCTGGACGCAAGATTCTACTATCTTTTAGGTGACAATCTTCCTTTCGATAATCATTATGATAATATGCTGGCGGCACGTTCATGGGGATTTAAAGTTTCTACAGCAATGAAACTTCTAAATACCCTTGAGGAAGTGGATGAATATATTAATTATTGGGATGAACATCGCAAGGAATTACCTGTGGCCACCGATGGACTTGTTTTTAAAATCAATTCCTTCCGCCAGCAGTTAAATCTTGGTTATACGGCCAAGTCACCCAGATGGGCCATCGCATATAAATTCAATCCTGAAAATGCTTGTACCCAGTTGCGTTTTGTTTCATTTGAAACAGGCAGAATGGGTATTGTAACTCCAGTTGCCAATCTGGAGCCTGTGCTTCTGTCAGGCACAATCGTAAAAAGAGCTTCCCTTCACAATGATGATATCATCCAGGAACTTGATATTCATCAGGGCGACTGGCTTTATGTGGAAAAAGGAGGGGAAATAATACCAAAGATTACCGGTGTAGATGAATCTCAAAGAAATCCTGAAGCAGAAAAGATTCATTTTGTCACCGAATGTCCCGTATGTGGCACTAAACTGGTTAGGATCTTCGGAGAGGCGGCATGGTGGTGTCCTAACCGATATGGATGCCGACCACAAATCACCGGTAAGATTGAGCATTTCTGTGCCAGAAGAATGATGAATATAGACGGTATTGGGGAAGAGACGGCTGAACTTCTTTTTGATTGCGGACTCGTAGAAAGAATTGCAGACCTATATGAACTGAAACAAGAACAACTTGAGGCTCTGGAGAGAATAGGTAAAAAAACTGCTGCAAAGATTATAGAGGGAATTGAAGAGTCTAAAAAGGTTCCTTTCGAACGAGTGGTGTATGCTCTATCTATTCCAAATGTAGGTGAAACAACTGCAAAACGGCTTGCCTTACAGGTAAAGACTATGGAGAATATGCAAAAGATGAGTGTTGAAGAACTCACTGCACTTCAAGATATAGGTCCGGTAGTAGCCAAATGTATATATGATTTCTTAAGAGATCCTGTAAATGAAAACAACATCTCTCGTCTTAAAGCTGCAGGAGTACAGATGCAGTTGTCTGAAGATAAACTGGCACCTGCCGGTGATAAACTTTTAGGAAAAACAATTGTGATATCAGGCACTTTCACTCACCATTCTCGAGATGAATATAAGGAAATAATAGAAAAAGAGGGAGGGAAGAATACCGGCAGTATTTCTAAGAGCACCTCTTTTGTCCTTGCAGGTGAAAATATGGGGCCGGCAAAAAAAGAAAAATGTGAGAAACTTGGTATCCCGATGATCACGGAATCACAATTTCTATTATTACTTGAAGCCGGGGATTCTTAACATTATTAGAAAAAACTTCGATATTTTCATCAAATATCGTTATCTTTGCCAATAGAGGCAGGGGTGCGTTAAATCGCTGAGATTATACCCTGTTCACCTGATGCGGACAATACCGACGTAGGGAGCCTTATCGCCTTCTATATAGGTAGTTATTCCGCATATAAGAGTGCGGATTTTTTATGGCCTTAAGGTTGAATACATTACTTTCCATTGCAGGCTCCGATCCTTTGGGAGGAGCCGGAATTCAGGCTGATATAAAAGCTGCTGCTTCCTGTGGGGTTCATGCTATGACTGCTCTTACTTCTGTTACTGTTCAAAATTCCAGGAATTTCATTGATTTAGGAATCCTTTCTCCTAAGACTCTTAAAAATCAGCTCGAAGTAATTATAGAAGACGTAATACCCGACGCCATTAAGATTGGGATGATAGGAAGCATACAAAATCTGCTTGTAATTGAGGAATTCCTAAATAAAGTACCGGATGTGCCTGTGGTGATTGATCCTATTTTAAAATCAACCATCTCAGCAAAATCTTTGTGTGAAGGAGAAGAGGAATACAAGGAGAAGATAAAGGAAAATCTATTCCCTAAAGCCACAGTAATTACTCCTAATTATTCTGAATTTATAAAAATGGGAGGTAGCCCAAATTTCCGGGAAGAGGAACCGGCTGATATATTAGCCTCCTTCAATACAAACGCCATAATTATAACAGGAGTAGAAAATAAAACTAATAACAGCATTTCTGATTATCTGATTCATGGGGATGAAATAACTCATGTATCCCACAAGAAAAAAGAATGTATCAATTTGCATGGTACCGGATGTGTGTATTCCACTTTGATGGCATGTTTTTTATCGAAAGGTGCCCCTCTGGATAACGCTTTCTATTCGGTTTCGAATAAAATAAATGAAATAATAAATAAAAGTTGTAACTATTCTCTGGGTGATTCAAAATACGGACCTCTTAATATATTGGATTATACCTGGAGATCATAAAAATTCTTATGATAATATTTTTAAATAATGAACCTATTGACCTGCCAAAAGAGATAGAAACAGTAAAAGATTTGGTCAGTTGGAAAGAGATACCTCAGCAAGGTACTGCTATCGCTATAAATGATAAATTGGTGACCCAAAGACTTTGGCCGGTAACTTCACTGAAAGAAAATGACCATGTCACTGTAATTTCGGCTGCTTTCGGGGGATAAGTATTAATATAATGATATGAATAAAGAATTCCTCATTGTTGCAATTACTCGTCCGGACTTTTTTGAGGGAGAATCCGGAAAGATTTCTCAAATTCTTGAGAACAATGAGGCTATGTATGTTCATATTCGGAAACCGGAAGCAACTATTAATGAAATAGAAAAACTGCTTAGAGAGATTCCTTGCCATTTGCATGACAGATTGAAACTTCATGATGGATTTGAACTTTGCGAAAAATACAATATCGGAGGAATACATCTTAATTCAAGAAATTCCACAATTCCACGAAAAAATCTGAGGTTAAGTAAATCCATTCATTCAATAGAAGAATTAGGAAATTGTAAAAATATAGATTATTGTTTCCTCTCTCCTATTTTTGATTCTATCTCAAAAAAAGGATATCTTGGCAGATTCGACTTAAATGAAATATCAGATAAAATCCTTGGGAAGAAAGTAGTAGCCTTGGGAGGAGTGACACCAGACAAATTTGATATTTTACGAAATCATAATTTTTATGGTGCAGCTTTGCTCTCACATTTCTTTCCTACAGAATAATTAAGAAATATATTAAAATAAAATATTCAACACTATGCTACAATTTATTACAAACACAAAATCTAAGACTCCAGTCACCGATCAGATTTTTGCTTTTATAGAAGGCGGTGGAAGATGGGTACAGATAAGGATGAAAGATGCTTCTGATGAAGAAATCAAGACTGTGGTGGAAGCAGTAAAGCCCAAATGTATCGAGACAGGAACTTTCCTTCTCCTTGATGATCGTGTAGAACTCGCAAAAACTTTGAATGTAGGAGGAGTACATCTTGGGAAAGATGATATGCCCGTAAGCAAAGCAAGGATGTACCTGGGAGCCGGAGCAGTGATCGGCGTTACAGCAAATACTTTTGCGGATGTGACCGCAGTGAGCAAACTTGATATAGATTATTACGGCATAGGACCCTTCGCTGATACAGACACCAAAGAAAATCTTGCACCGATATTGGGATTACAAGGTATCAGAGAGATATGCTATGAAATGGAAAAGAATGAAATCAATATACCTCGAGTGGCTGTGGGTGGAATAAAGCTTGAAGATGCCCTTCCACTGATAGAAGCCGGAGTGAACGGTATCGCAGTGAGCGGTGCAATTGCTTTCGCGGATGATATTGTAAAGGCAACAAAAGATTTCCTCAACGTACTTCCCCATTCAGAAGTTGACTAACCGGATATAACAAAATGGAGGATGTTTTAAAGATAGGACCTCGTTCCTTTACTTCAAGACTCTTTGTTGGCACCGGTAAGTTTCCTTCACCTGAAGTGATGCTTCAAAGCGTTTTGGCCTCGGGATCAGAAATGATCACCGTGGCAATGAAAAGAGTCAATATGATGAATGAGGCTACGGATGTTATGCTCACTCATATCAATCGGGACCATGTTCAACTTTTGCCAAATACCTCTGGAGTACGCAATGCCAAGGAAGCAGTCTTAGCTGCAGAAATGAGCCGGGAAATTTTTCACACTGACTTTATAAAGCTGGAAATACATCCTGACCCTAAATATCTGATGCCCGATCCTATTGAAACATTAAAGGCAACAGAGAAACTGGCTTCAGAAGGATTTATAGTACTCCCCTATATTCAGGCAGATCCTGTGCTCTGTAAACTATTGGAAGAAGCAGGTGCCTCAGCAGTAATGCCTCTTGGTGCTCCAATAGGAACAAACCGTGGCTTGGTGACTAAAGATTTGTTGGAAATAATCATTGAACAGTCTACCCTTCCGGTAATAATTGATGCAGGGCTTGGAGCACCATCCCATGCGTCTCAGGCTTTAGAGATGGGTGCGGATGCAGTACTTGTAAATACTGCTATAGCCGTTGCCGGAAATCCTGTAGAAATGGCAGAAGCCTTCAAACTGGCTGTAATTGCAGGTAGAAAGGCATTCCTTGCTAAGTTAGGATCTGTTAGCCGTATGGCCAATGCTTCTTCTCCACTTACAGCATTCCTTGACCAATAAGGAATCATATTTAACAACTATTTTAGCTGTTTTAAAATGAAAATAGAAAATATTAATGTTTCACAATATCCCGGGTCTACTAAAAAGTATGTTGATGGAAAACTCTTCCCTATACGCGTAGCCATGAGAGAGGTGCATCAACATCCTACAGTTTCAATAGTAGATGGGAAAAGAATAGAAAATCCCAACCCTCCGGTAACTATCTATGATACGAGTGGCCCATATACCGATCCTTCAATAAAAATAGACATTAATAGAGGTTTACCACGTACTCGCGAAAAATGGGTAGAACAAAGAGACGATACCCAAGTGCTTGAAGATATAACAAGCGAATATGGCAAACTAAGACGTAATGACAAATGCCTTGATGCCATCCGCTTTCCGGTATTTCATAAACCACGTGTAGCCAAAGAAGGGAAAAGAGTTACACAATTATATTATGCCAGACACGGTATAATAACTCCGGAGATGGAATATGTGGCTATCCGTGAAAACTTAGATAATGAAAGAAATGGTATTAAATCATACATAACCCCTGAATTTGTAAGGGATGAAATCGCTGCCGGCAGGGCTATCATCGCTGCAAATATTAATCACCCGGAAGCTGAACCAATGATTATAGGACGGGCTTTCGCGGTGAAACTCAATACAAATATCGGGAACTCAGCCTTATCCTCCGGTATTGAAGAAGAAGTGGCCAAGGCAGTCTGGAGCTGTTATTGGGGTGGAGATACTTTGATGGATCTTTCTACCGGTGATAATATCCATGAAACCAGGGAATGGATTATCCGTAATTGTCCTGTTCCGGTAGGTACAGTACCTATTTATCAGGCATTGGAAAAGGTTAATGGCAAAGTAAAAGACTTGACCTGGGAAATATATCGAGATACTCTGATCGAACAATGTGAACAAGGAGTAGATTATTTTACCATACATGCCGGCGTTTTGAAAGAACATGCCAAACTGGTTCAAGATAGATTGACGGGATGTGTATCGCGTGGTGGCTCTATTATGACCCAATGGTGTGTAGAGCACAATAAGGAAAGTTTCCTTTATGAACATTTTGAGGAAATATGTGAGATTCTCAATAAATACGACGTGGCTGTTTCATTGGGAGATGGTATGAGGCCGGGTTCTACCCATGATGCCAACGACCGCGCCCAATTCCTTGAGCTGGAGGTGCTTGGGAAACTGACAGAAATAGCCTGGAAACATGATGTCCAGGTTATTATCGAAGGCCCGGGACATGTTCCGATGCATAAGATCAAGGAAAATATGGAAAAGCAACTGGAAGCCTGTCACGGAGCTCCATTCTATACACTCGGGCCCTTGACCACGGACATAGCTCCAGGCTACGACCATATCACTTCAGCCATCGGAGCTGCAATGATTTCTTGGTATGGCACTGCCATGATCTGTTATGTGACTCCTAAAGAACATTTATCTCTGCCAAATCTAAATGATGTTAGAGATGGTGTTATTGCCTATAAAGTGGCTGCCCATGCCGCAGACTTGGCCAAGCAACTGCCGGGAGCCAATCTCCGGGATGATGCATTGAGTAAGGCACGGTATGAATTCAGATGGAAAGATCAGTTTAATCTTTCTCTTGACCCGGAAAGAGCCAAACAATATTACCTGGATTCACGAAGAGATGCACCTGAAGCAGATGACAGATTTTGCACCATGTGTGGTCCAAATTTCTGTGCAATGAGAATTTCGCAAAATATAGCAGAATCATGCGACAAATGAAATCTGATCCTACCTGTGATGCAATCTTCGGTCATGGATTTGCCGATGTAATTGATTCTTTTTCATGGGATGGGATTATAGAAAAAGTTAATTCTACATCAATACAGGAAGTGGATGCTGTTCTTACGAAGGCATCCACTTCCAATACACTTCTTACTCCTGAAGAATTAGGGATTTTAATTTCTCCGGTAGCCTCCCAAAGGCTCGAAGAGATGGCTACACTTGCTAAGGCTATCACTGACAGACGATTCGGCAAGACTATTTCTTTATATATCCCTATGTATGTGGGGAATGCTTGTACAAATAAATGTGTTTATTGTGGTTTTAATCATGACAACGACTTTAACCGCACTATTCTTTCACCGGAAGAAATTGAAAATGAGTGTAAATCTATAAAAAAATTAGGTCCTTTCCAGAATCTCCTGTTAGTGGCGGGAGAATATCCATCACTCTGTGGAGTAAGTTATCTTGAAAATGTATTGGAGGAATGCCGTCCATATTTTCACAACCTCACGCTGGAAGTACAACCCATGAAAGCTGTTGATTATAAAAGGCTTACAAAAAGCGGCTTAAATGGAGTGGTATGTTTTCAGGAAACCTACAACAAAAAAGCTTACCCAAAGTACCATCCAAGAGGAATGAAAAGTCATTTTGACTGGAGAATAAATGGGTTCGACAGAATGGGAGAAGCGGGATTGCATAAAATTGGATTGGGTGCACTTTTAGGTCTTGAAGACTGGCATGGAGAAGCAGTGATGCTGGCTCATCATCTCAGATATCTTCAAAAGAAATATTGGCGTAGTAAATTTTCAATAAACTTTCCCAGATTGCGGCCTTCTGAAAGCGGATTCAAACCCAATTTTATAGTTACAGATAGAGATATAGTCCAATTATGTTGTGCCTTCCGTATTTTTGACCAAGACCTCGATATTTCATTTTCTACAAGGGAGAACCCCGATTTCAGGAATGCTTTAATTGGTTTGGGAGTTACTTCCTTAAGTGCCGGAAGTAAGACTGAACCGGGAGGATATTCTCATCCGGCCCAGGCTCTGGAACAGTTTGAAGTTTCAGATACTCGAACTCCCCAAGAAGTGGCTGAGGCGATCCGGAAGAAAGGTTATGATCCCGTATGGAAGGATTGGGATGCAGTGTTTGATTAAGATTAAGATTAAGATTAAGATTAATATTGATTCAATTTGAACCCATTACCTTAATCTATTGTTATATTGACAGGTAATCAATTTCAATTATTGTAATTTACCATTATTTGAAAAGTAGAACTTAACAAAATAAAATTATGAAATTCACGCAACCCAAACTTCCTTATGCACAAGATGCATTAGAACCGGTAATTTCCGAAAGAACTATAGAATTTCACTACGGAAAACACGAAAAAGCCTATATAGATACACTGAATAAATTGATTGAGGGAACCGACTATGAAAATATGGCGTTGGAGGATATCATCGTAAAAAGCGATGGCAAACTTTTCAACCAAGCTTCACAGGCATGGAACCATATATTCTATTTCTTCCAATTTAATCCTGAAGGCTACAGAGAACCATCGGGGACACTGAGAGCCCAGATAGAGAAACAGTTTGGCACTCTTGATGAATTTAAAAAACAAGTGGAAGAAGCCGGAGTAGCTGTATTCGGATCAGGTTATGTATGGGTGGCAAGAGATGATAATGGAGAGCTTTTTATAATCCAAGGTAAAAATGCAGAAAATCCTATGACCCAGGGTCTGAAGCCAATACTTACTTTTGATGTATGGGAACACGCTTATTACCTGGATTATCAAAATCTTCGTGCCTCATACCTGCATAAACTGTGGGATATAGTAGACTGGGCTATTATTGAAATGAGATATGAAAATTAACTGCGGTTTTTTCCGTAATTAGTTGGTTATTAAATTCTATCTATGTGGGAAGCCGAGTTTTGAAGGCTCGGCTTCCTTTTTTTAATTTTATTTTTATTTGATTAATATTTTTGGCCTGAATTTTGTTGTATTAGTGATAATGTAGTTATCTTTAAACTTAATTCATTAATGCAAACAACCGACAGCAACAAAATTCACGAAATAATTGAAGCTATTACAGACCGAAAAGGGAAAAAGATATCGGTGCTTGAACTTGACCGCATAGACACTGCTCCTGCTCCTTCTTTTATTATATGTCAAGGCAACAGCACTTCACAAGTATCTTCCATTGCTGATTCCATAAGATACAGACTTCAAAAAAATCTTGATGTCAAACCCTATAATTACGACGGTTATAAAAATTCCCAATGGATTGTAATTGACTATGGAGATGTAATGGTTCACGTTTTTCTCCCGGAATTTAGAGATTTTTATAATCTTGAAGAATTATGGAATGATGCTTCTATTACAAATTTGCCCGATTTAGACTAACTTTGCAAAAAATATGTAAAATAGGCAAATGAGACCTTATTCATTTGCATAAACTTAAAAGACAACCTATATCAAATGCTAAAGTACCCCAAGCCTAACCGCCCAGGTAATCAAAATAAGAAACCAGCATTCAATATGTATTGGATGTATGGTATTATCTTAATATCACTTTTTGCACTCTTCTATTTTCAGGACGCCTCTCAAACAAAGGAAGTGGATTGGACTGAATTTGAAGATGCAGCAATGGCGGGTGACATTGATAAAATAATGGTTTTCCCGGAATCTAAGATTGCGGAAGGATTTGTGACTTCATCAGGAGCTGAAAAGCACAATTTTGATAATTCCGATGCTTTTAGTGGCGATAGAAAAATTAAGACCACAATACCCTCTTCCGATAAGATTCAGGATAAAATAGACGAATGGAATGCCCAACTTTCTGCTCAGGGTAAACCTCAAATTAAAGTGAACTATGAGAAGAGTTCGGATTTCATGAAACTCTTCTGGTATTTTGGACCCATCCTTCTGCTCGTTCTCTTTATGGTATATATGTCCAGAAGAGTTAACAGCGGAGGTGGCGGAGGCGGCATATTCAATGTCGGGAAATCCAGGGCCACAGTCTTTGATAAAAACAACGGTCCATCCGTGACATTTAAAGATGTAGCAGGCCTGGCAGAGGCAAAAGTGGAAATCGAAGAGATTGTAGAATTCCTCAAGAATCCCCAGAAATACACGGAATTAGGAGCCAAAATACCGAAAGGTGCTCTTTTAGTAGGCCCTCCGGGAACCGGAAAGACCCTTCTTGCAAAGGCAGTAGCCGGCGAAGCTAATGTACCATTCCTTTCTATGTCAGGTTCTGATTTCGTAGAAATGTTTGTGGGTGTAGGAGCAGCGCGTGTAAGAGATCTATTCAAACAAGCTAAAGAAAAAGCACCCTGTATCGTATTTATTGATGAAATAGATGCAGTGGGTAGAGCTCGTGGCAAGAACCCGAGCATGGGTTCTAATGATGAACGTGAAAATACTTTGAACCAGATGCTTACAGAGATGGACGGTTTCGGTTCAAACAACGGTGTGATTATACTCGCTGCAACCAACCGTGCTGATATGCTCGACAAGGCACTTTTACGCCCTGGACGTTTCGACCGCCAGATTTATGTAGATCTTCCGGAACTCACCGACCGCATGGAGATTTTCAATGTTCATCTGCGTCACATAAAAGTAAACAGTAAGCTTGATATCGAACAATTGGCCCGTCAGACCCAAGGTTTCTCAGGTGCTGACATAGCAAATGTTTGTAATGAAGCAGCTCTTATTGCGGCCAGAAACAATAAACAGGCGGTAGACTGGAATGACTTTATGGCTGCTATCGACCGAATTGTGGGAGGTCTTGAAAAAAGATCCAGAATTATCACAGACGAAGAAAAATTCTCGATTGCCACTCATGAAGCCGGTCATGCTATCATAGGATGGCTCACTCAATATGGAAATCCCCTTGTGAAAGTCACAATAGTTCCGAGAGGAAGAGCACTTGGAGCTGCCTGGTATGCTCCTGAAGCAAGACAAATTATTCCTACACAAGCACTTCTCGACACTATGTGTGGATTATTGGGAGGACGTGCTGCCGAAGATGTATTTACCGGACAAGTAGGTACCGGAGCAAGCGACGATCTTGAGAAATGTACGAAGATAGCCCGTTCTTTAGTATTGGTTTACGGTATGAGTGATCGTTTACCTAACCTCAACTATAATGACTCTACCGGCCAGGAATATGGATTTACAAAACCATATTCAGATGAAACGGCTCTGGTAATAGATGAAGAGGTGAAGAGAATCATCAACGAACAATATGAACGAGCAAAGCAGATTTTGCGCGAATATGCAAAAGAGCATAATAAGATACGTGATCTCCTTGTGGAAAGAGAAGTAATTTTCCATGATGATGTAGAAATCATTTTGGGACCCAGAAAATGGAAATCACGTACTGATGAAATAATGGAGATCAACCGTAAGGAAGAAGAAAAAAGAAGACTTCTCAAGGAATCAAAGTCATCCCAGAGAAAAGCAGACGATATCAAGAATAATGATAAATCTGCCGATGGAAAAACAAATAGCGAAGGCTTAGCTTCTGAAAAGACTGATGTAGCAGTCGCTGAGAAGGAACCTGAAACTAAAAACGAGAAAGAGCCCGATACTAAAAATCTTGATAACACAGACGACGAAACCCCTCCTCCATTCAATTTAAATTAAACAATTTGAAATTTAGGAGCGGTTATACGATAAAAACCGACAGAAAACTTTTAGAAAGTATTTCTGTCGGTTTTTCTTTATTTATCATTATTCTATGAAAACTCATTTATTATTTTAGGTTTTTTCCTTTATCTATAAAGAGATTCCAGAACTCCAATATCTGTTTTTTAACATCTTTTTAAAAAATATTTCATTAATTTTGCCATAATTTATTTATTAAGAGATTTTCTATAGGTTAATATCAGGTTAATCCCTCATAGTAAGCAAACATCATCAAATATGAAATTTTATTATTTCCCAACAGCCGTTTCCTTATTGGTCGCTGCATTGACTTCTTGTGGCGAAAAGAACTCATCGCAACAAACCATGCAGCAAGCCCCGGTTTTATCTGTGATGACAATCACTGAATCTAATTCCACTTTAGATTCAGCCATACCGGCCACACTCGAGGGTGAAAACGATGTAGAGATACGTCCACAAGTCACCGGATTTCTTACTAAAGTACATGTAGACGACGGACAACGTGTTCAAAAGGGTCAGGTATTATTCACTATTGACCAGGTGCAACTACAGGCAGCAGTGGAACAGGCACAGGCAGCAGTGGCTGTAGCCCAAGCCAATGTGAATACCGCCCAGACTAACGCCAATAACAACAAAATTCTGCTTGATAAGAATATTATCAGCGCTTCTGCCTATCAGACATCTCTGGATGGTCTGAATGCTGCTAAAGCACAGCTGAATCAAGCACAGGCAGCCCTGACTTCAGCAAAGAAAAATCTTTCCTATACCACAGTCACTGCACCGGTATCGGGCATAGTCGGATCCATTCCTTATAAAGAAGGTACTTTAGTTTCTCCACAGACCCTTCTGACCATTCTTTCCAACAATACTTCCATGCAAGCTTATTTCTCTTTAAATGAGAAAACTATTCTCGACCTGACAGACAATGGAAAGAGAACTCTAAAGCAGGCTGTTGATTCTATGCCGGAAGTAACTCTTCAGTTGGCCACCGGAGCTATTTATCCCTACAAAGGAAAAGTAACCGCAATCTCAGGTGTCATAGACCCGGCTACAGGAAGTGCACAGGCCAAAGCAGTTTTCCCAAATCCAGATGGAATGTTGCACAGTGGCAATACAGGTAACATCCTAATACCCGTGGAACATGATGGCATAGTGGAAGTACCCCAGAATGCTACTTTTGAGGTGCAAGACATGAAATTCGTTTATCTTGTTGGAGATTCTGCCAAAGTACATTCAAGACCTATCACAGTGGCTCCACTTAACGATGGAAAGAAATACATCGTTACATCTGGTTTGAAACCTGGAGATGTAATAGTGACCGAAGGAATCGGAATATCTGTGGCCGACGGTATGACAATCACTCCAAAAGAGACTTCTTCTCCCTCAGCAGTTCCTGCTACTCAACCGGAAAATTAATTCCTATCTTTCCAATTAGACTACTAACAAGTCAGAAAACTCATGAAACTAGATACTTTTATTAACAGACCGGTGTTGTCTACCGTAATCTCGATTTTTATCGTGATTTTCGGTCTGCTTGGTCTGTTCAGCCTGCCGATTGAGCAATATCCAGATATCGCACCTCCAACCGTAAGGGTAACAACAACTTACACCGGAGCAAATGCCCAGACAGTGCTTAATTCAGTTATCGCGCCTTTGGAAGAACAAATCAATGGTGCTGAAAACATGGATTATATGATTTCTTCCGCAGCCAACAACGGTAGTGCCACCATTGAAGTACACTTCAAGCAAGGTGCAGACCCAGACATTGCTGCAGTGGATGTACAAAACCGTGTAGCAAAGGCTGCATCATTCCTGCCTTCTGAGGTGAACCAGGTAGGTGTGATTACCCAAAAGCGCCAGACATCCATGTTGATGGTAATCGGTATGTATGACCCGGAAGACAGGTATACAAATCAGTTTATCGATAACTATATGTCGATAAACATTCTGCCGCAGATCAAACGTGTTGCCGGTGTAGGTGAAGCAATGGCCTTCGGAGCAGATTATTCCATGCGAATCTGGTTAAAACCGGACATAATGGCTCAATACAAGCTCCAGCCCTCAGATATCTCTGCTGCCCTGGCTGAACAGAACGTTGAAGCTGCTCCGGGTCAGTTTGGAGAACAAGGCAACCAGAGTTTCCAATATGTGCTCAGATATAAAGGTCGTTTGCAGGAAAGTTCAGAATTTGAAAATATAATTCTTCGTGCCACACCGGATGGTGAGATACTTCGTTTAAAAGATGTGGCAGATGTAGAACTCGGACGTCTTACTTATAGTTTCCAGAACTTGAATGACGGACATATCGGTAGTTCAGCTATTATCTTCCAGTCTGCAGGTTCAAATGCTACCCAAGTTATCAAGGACATCGAGAAATTGATGGACGATGCCCGGAAATCTCTGCCTGCAGGTATGCAATTGATCACAACGATGAGTGTCAATGAGTTTCTTTACGCTTCAATCCATGAAGTTATTAAGACGCTTATAGAGGCATTTATTCTTGTGTTCCTGGTGGTGTTTATATTCCTCCAAGACATCAGGTCAACTCTAATTCCTATGATTGCAATTCCGGTTGCTTTAGTAGGTACATTCTTCCTTTTATACATATTTGGATTTACTCTCAACCTGCTTACCCTTTCAGCTCTGGTATTGGCTATTGCGATAGTGGTAGACGATGCTATAGTGGTGGTGGAGGCAGTGCACGCAAAACTTGACCAAGGTTACAAGTCTGCACGTAAGGCCTCGATAGACGCTATGAACGAAATTGCAGGTGCACTTATATCCATCACACTGGTGATGATGCTTGTGTTTATCCCGGTTTCTTTCCTGGGTGGCACATCAGGTATTTTTTACCGTCAGTTTGGTCTTACAATGGCTATGGCCATTGGTATTTCCGCCGTTAATGCATTGACCTTGTCACCGGCACTTTGTGCCATCTTCCTTAAAGGTCATGACGACAATTCTTCTTTGAAAGAAAGAATGTCACAGGCTTACGGTGAAGCAGCCAAGACGGTGGTATCAAGTTATAAGAAAAGATTTACTCTTCCTCCTATTGTAACAGTAATATTCCTTTGTGCAGCAATTGTATTCCTCGTTTTAGGATGGTATATGTTTGAAAATGTTGCTGAAGGAGTAATCGCGGTATGTGTGGCTGTGGTGGCCTTGATAGGTATTTTTACCAAATCATTCATTCAAGCCTTCAATAAAGCTTTTGAAAATTTACTTAAAGTATATAAAAAGGCTGTACAATGGTTCTCAGGTCATAAGATAGTTAGTTTTGTGGTTGTTGCCCTTGCAATTGGCGGTTTAGTAATTCTGATGGCGCGGACTCCTACCGAACTTGTACCAACTGAAGACACCGGAACTATCATGGGTGCTGTGACTCTACCTCCTGCTACCTCTCAAGAAAAGACTCAAAGCGTGATGAATCAGGTAGACAGCATCATCGGCACCATTCCGGCCATAAAAAGCCGTACAGCGATTACAGGTTATAGTTTCGTTGGTGGACAAGGTAATACCTATGGTTCATTCATCATCAAACTAAAACCATGGGATGAACGAGATGAAAAGACAGAAAGCGCACAGGCTATCCTTGGACAATTGTTCATGAAGACAAGTGTGGTGAAAGATGGACGTATTATGTTCTTCCAGCCACCGATGATTTCCGGATATTCGGCAACAAATGGTTTTGAAATAAAACTTCAAGACAAGACCGGTGGTTCTCTGGATAAATTTTTCCAGATTTACCAGCAATTCATCGGAGCTCTTAACGCTTCTCCGAATATTCAGATGGCATATTCAAACTTTAACCCGTCGTTCCCTCAATATCTGGTAGAAATAGATGTGGCTAAAGTTAAGCAAGCCGGTTTAACTCAGAATGCCATTTTGAATGCACTCCAGGGATATTATGGAGGTATGTATATCTCCAATTTCAACAGCTATGGTAAACTATATAGAGTAATGATGCAGGCTGAGCCTGACGCTCGTGTATCTCCGGAAACGCTGAAGAAAATCAAGATCCGAAATGGTGAAGAAATGGCACCGATCGACAATTTTGTGAAATTGACCCGTGTTTATGGACCGGACCTGATCGACCGATTCAACATGTTTACCGCCATCTCTATAACCGGAACTCCGGCACCGGGCGTATCCTCCGGTATAGCAATTGAGACAATCAATGAGATAGCAAATGCTACTTTGCCTCAAGGTTATGGATATGAGTATTCAGGTATGACACGTGAGGAAGCAAGCGGATCCAGTGGTGGAACAGGATATGTATTCGCCCTTGTGCTCCTGTTTGTATATTTGATTCTGTCAGCACAATATGAAAGTTATATGTTGCCATGGGCCGTTATTCTTTCAGTGCCTTTCGGACTTATGGGTACTTTCGTATTTGCCCACATGATGGATATACCTAACAACATATATCTGCAGATTGCTCTTATCATGCTTATAGGTCTTTTAGCAAAGAATGCAATTCTGATTGTGGAATTCGCACTCGACCGACGCAAGACTGGCATGGGTATAGTAAAAGCAGCCATAGCGGGTGCAGTAGCCCGTCTACGACCAATTCTTATGACCTCTTTAGCTATGATTATCGGTCTTCTACCTATGATGTTTGCTCATGGTGCAGGACGTAACGGTAACCAGGCGCTCGGTTCCGGTGCAATCGGTGGTATGCTCATTGGTATGGTGCTTCAGGTATTGATTGTGCCAGCCCTGTTTATTGCTTTCCAGACTCTTCAGGAAAAAATCTCTCCACCAAGATGGGAAGATACCGACAATTCTCAAATTTCATCTGAACTTGAACAATATGCCATAAGACATGAATAATAATTTGATAAAAAGAATATTAGGATATGGAGGTGTGGCTATTGTGGCCTTCGCCTTCTCAAGTTGCCATATTTATAAGAAATATGAGTTGCCTACTGATGCAAGTCCCATAGTGGAAGATTATGCCAAGGCTCTCGAGGAGAAAGTGGATTCTACTTCCCTTCCCTATCTGGGGTGGAAAGACATTTTTCAAGATCCGATTCTGCAAGGCTATATAGAAAAGGCCTTGGAAAATAATAAAGATTTGGAGAATGCCCGACTGAATGTAGATATCGCCAATGCCCAGCTAAAGGGAGCAAAACTCAGTTATTTCCCATCTCTTTCCATTAATCCCAACGGCGCAGGGGCCAGTTATGCCGGTAGCACGATTAATTGGACTTACACTATCCCGGCCGCTTTATCTTGGGAAATAGATGCCTTTGCTAAAATCCTCAATAGGAAAAGAGGAGCCAAAACAAATCTGGAAATGATGCAGGATTACGAACAAGCCGTACATTCTCAGATAGTATGTGGAGTTGCTAATATCTATTACTCACTGGTCATGCTTCATCAGCAACTAGGTCTCACCAAGCGTACTTCCGAAATATGGGAGGAACAGGTGACATCTATGGAACTTTTAAAAGATGCCGGACGCACTAATGAAGCTGCAGTTGTACAGAGTAGGGCTAATTATTATAATATTAAAAGCACTATTCCTGTATTAGAAAATTCCATAAATCAACTCCAGAATTCTATGTCGTTGCTCCTAAATGAATATCCACATGAATGGACAGTGACAGGTGATCTTACTTTTACTATTCCGGAGGAGGTTATAAATGGTATACCTGTGTCATATCTCGCTACCAGGCCCGATGTAAGAGCTATGGAAAGAGCATTGGCAACTGCCTATTATACCACCAATTCGGCTCGTACTAACTTTTATCCAAGCATTGTGATTTCAGCACAAGGTGGATTCACCAACTTATTGGGAGCTATAATAAAGAATCCGGGCGACTGGTTTATTCAATTGGCAGGTTCTATTGTGGCACCAATTTTTTCACGTGGTCAGAATATCGCAACTCTTGAAGCAGCAAAAGCACAGCAAAAGCAAGCTTTGAACAATTTTGAATATGCAGTGCTTACAGCAAGCGCCGATGTGAGTGATGCTCTGGTGAACTATAATAAATGCGTGGAACAAAACACATATCTCCAACTTCAGGTTGACCAACTTGAAAAATCAGTGGATTATACCAACGAACTTTTCATGTACAATCAAAGTACTACATATCTGGAGGTTCTAACTGCCCGTTCAAGTTTATTGGCAGCTCAATTAAGTTGCATCACCAACTGGCATGACAGAGCAAGTGCCCTGATATCTCTTTATCAAGCCGTAGGTGGAGGAAGATAACTTTCTTTCTTTTCTATAATTTCTAAGAAAGATTTCTTTTTTATTATCAGGTTATAAAGTTATTTATTAACTTTATAACCTGATTTAGTTAATATTCATAACCCCTTTTATATAAAAAGGTAAATTCGTTAACCCATAAATCTAATTTCAGCCATTTATGTCAGTACTCAGTAATTTAGCCTACATCCATCCCGAAGCAAAGATAGGTAAAGACGTGGTGGTAGATGCATTTGCATTTATCGACAAGAATGTGGAAATAGGTGACGGCACCCATATACATCCTCATGCTTCCATTTTATCGGGAGCAAGAATCGGTAAAAACAATGAGATTTTTGAGAATGCAATTATATCCGCCACTCCTCAGGATTTCAGATGGAAAGGTCAGGATTCTTTTGTAGTGATTGGCGATAATAATAAGATTCGGGAACAGGTAATCATAAACCGCAGCATAGACCTGAATGGTAAGACCGAAATTGGAAGTAATTCTTTTATTTTGGCTCAGACACATATAGGGCATGATTCAAAAGTGGGAAATTATTGCGTGCTTGGCAATGCTGTAAAAGTGGCCGGTAATGTAGAAATTGGCAATTATTGTATACTTTCATCCAATGCATTGGTACATGAGAAATGTCATATAGGTGAATGGGCTTTAATCAAAGGAGGTTGTAGAGTTAACGGTCATGTCCCACCCTATGCAGTGATGGCTCATAATCCTATAAGTTATTTTGGAGTAAATGCTTTTGTATTAGGAAAGGCTAATAAACCTGAAAATATAATAGATGACATAGCCAAATGTTACAGACATGTTTATCAGACAGGCACTTCAGTTTTCAATGCATTAAGAAGAATTCAAGACGATATAGAGCCTTCACCGGAAAGAGACGCTATTATTAAATTCATAGAGGATCATGACCTCTTGCTTGCTGCAGTGCCTCTCCGGGATTCATTAGATTATTAAGGCTTCTGAATTAAAGGAGCATTTTGGTGGTGACATTTTTTCCTCAAAGAAGATGAAGTTTAAAAGTTGGCTCGTCAGATCACTCTCCGGAATAGTATATGTTGGAATAATTGTAGGCTGTATTTTTTGGGGTAACATTCCTTTCTCAATAATGGCCTCTCTCTTCGGTATCTTGGCCGTTATAGAATTTGAAAAAATTTGTGAAGGGATAACGGAAAGCACATTGCCCACCCTCTTTTTAGATGCGGCCGGTATAGTGTTTTTGTCTTTTGCCTGGTTGCTATATCCATTGTTAGGATGGATTGTAGTGTTTCTTTTCAGGATGATACTGCAATTGTATGTCAGAAACGACCGTCCTATTAGAAGCTTAGCCGTTTCTCTTATGACTCAGATATATATAGGGGTCCCAATGGCTACAATGACATCCTTAGGATATTTTGTGGGTCTTCATCTTGTTCTTGCAATATTCCTCATGATCTGGATTAATGATACGGGAGCCTTCGTAGTGGGATCTCTTTTAGGAAAACATCGACTTTTTGAAAGAGTTTCTCCGAAAAAATCTTGGGAGGGCTTTTTTGGCGGTTTAGGATTCAATCTTTTGGCCGGATGGCTCTTTGCAATCGGAGGCGGATTCTTCTGGGATATTAAATGGAATGTTATAACATGGTTGATATTTGCTACTGTAATAACACTATTTTCCACATGGGGTGATTTAGTGGAGTCTTTAATGAAAAGGAGTTTAAATATAAAAGATTCCGGCTCTCTTATACCGGGTCATGGTGGAATATTAGACAGGATTGATTCCCTTCTGCTTGTCATGCCTGCTACCTTTATATTTGTAGTGATTGTAGAGTTACTGATTCGTTAGTGGTAACTTTTGTTTTAGTAAAATACTAAAATTTGAATCTATGCAAAAAAGATTCTCTTTTTTAATCTTTAGTTTTATATTTTTCTGCATTTCAGGGCACCTCAATGCTTCAAATCTTGAGGGAAATTGGGAAGGTAAATTGATGATAAATCCGGAAATGGGTTTAAGGCTTGGTATAAATATCAGCAATAGCGGAGAATCAACGGTAGTAACTATGGATTCTCCTGATCAAGGTGCTTATGGAATACCGGTAGAAGTAGATTATATTAGTTCTGACTCTATTAATCTTGCAGTACCACAACTAATGCTCCGGTATAAAGGAAAACGGGAGGGGGATTCCATTAAAGGAGATTTTACACAGGGACCCTTATCACTCCCATTGATCCTAAAACCTAAAGTGACCTCATGGAACAGACCTCAGACTCCCCAACCACCGTTTCCTTATCTTAACGAAGAAGTTATTTTTCAATCATCTTTGGATAATGCCAATCTTTATGGCACATTATTAAAGCCTGATTTTGCCGACTCTCGAGTGCCTGTCGTACTCCTAATAAATGGAAGCGGAACACAAAACCGTGATGAAGAAATATTTGGACACAAACCTTTTGCAGTAATAGCCGACTACCTTGCTCGCAACGGTATAGCATCGTTAAGATATGACGACCGGGGCTTTGATGCTTCTACCGGACAATCGCCAAACCCAACAACCTATGAAAATGCTATGGACGCTCTTGGTGCTATAAAATTCCTAAAAAATAAGGGTTTTTCAAAAATTGGGGTAATAGGTCACAGCGAAGGAGGTCTTATTGCTGATAAGGTTGCCAACGAAGGCAACCTTATTGATTTTATAATAGAAATAGGTGGACCTACTGTTCCGGGTGATAGTATACTGATTTTTCAAAATGAGTTTTTATTAAAGGATGGCGGCTTACCGGAAGAGTATGTCTCAATGTATATTGATGCAATGCAAGGTTTGTTTGACAGTCAGAAAGAGAAAAATCCCGTTACATTTGATGAATCCAGATATGCTATTTTTTCTGAGGAAAATCTTTCTAATCCCGTTATAGCTCCCTTAGCAAAGAATTTACGGGACAATTTCTCTGACCTAAGTCCATGGGTGAAATATTTTATCAACTATGATCCCATGGAGGACATTAAAAATATTTCTGTCCCGGTTTTTATGCTCTACGGACAGAATGATACCCAAGTTCCTCCTTCTTTAAACTTACCGGTACTCGAAAAAAATAAACCGGATATAAAAGTTAAGGTATATCCGGAACTTAATCATCTTATGCAACATAGCAAGACCGGGAAATTTACTGAATACGCAGAAATAGAAGAAACTATTTCTCCGGAAGTACTTGAAGATATTAAATTATTTATTCAGTCTTTACCCTAATGCAAGACCTCTCTCCTTAATCAGATTTGTCTTTCAGGTTTAAATCTATTTAAAAAGCTATTCTCCCCTTCGAGGCTTGTTCCACCATTTTAGTGCCTGGTACAAGATATATTTCCAACCTACGGTTCAAACGCCTGTTTTCCATTGAATCATTTGGTTTAAGAGGAATCTCGTCTGCCAGGGCATAAGAAAATAAATATTTGGTGTCAGCCCCGGAATCTTCAAACCAATCAAAAACGGAATTAACTCTCTCTACCGTTAATCTTTCCCGATATTCTTCCGAGCCGGTATTATCGGTATGCATCACAAGCATCACCCTGAACATATCAGGGTCTTTAAGGTACCTTTTGACAGGTGCAAGATAATCCTGTGCAGTTGATTTCAAGACTGTAGAATTTGGGTCAAAAAGAAGATGTGCAGGAATTGTTATTAAAAGCACTTCTTTATTTCTATATGCCTCTACCCTACATTCACCTGAAGGGTTATATCTGCCATTCAACAGACGGTTCTTCCCCTCCTTGGCCTGAAATTTTTGAATCAGAGCTGAACTCTTTCCTGTATCAACTGAATTGAGCATCTCTATAAAATTCATATTATCTAAAGCTTCAATTCTGTCATTTGATTCAGTTTCTTCTGTTTTTGCGATGGCTGCATTGAAACAGAAAAACAGAATAGCATTTAATATTGCTACTCTTTTTATTTTTAAAGCATATTTATTTTTCAATAGTTTCATAAATCCGGAATTAATACCTTTATAAGACATCTTTCCCCTAAATATTAGACCTCTTTCCAATCAGAAAGTTTACTCATTTCCTGAGGACTATTCATATCACCTCTTCATCATTCTTGGAATTAATATCAAGAAGTCCTTCCGGTATCGATAATTCTATTATTTCTTTTTCATCATCAATATTTTGGATCAAATCTTCATTCGCCGGAATAAAAACTTCATCCTCTTGGGGAGTACGGACTATGAAAAGAACATTGGAAGTACTATCTTCTATTCCTTCTATAATACCGATGGTCTGACCGCTACTTTTATCAACAACAGTATAACCTATCAAGCCCATTTCCTCCTCCTCTTCTTCAAGCCATTCTTCTGCGTCTTTTTGAAGAATATGAACCTCTTTATTTACAAAATGTGAAGCTTCTTCTTCTGTATCAATGCCTGACAGTTTCACCAGATAACTTGTAGCACCTTTAGGTCTTATAGATTCCACATAATATGGCACCCAGATACCATCATAATCAACGATAAGGGGATTCCCTTCAAGAAAATATTGAGGATCCACTTCCGATAGCATATTCAGTTCTCCTTTCAAGGCATGCGTCTTCTGAAATTTACCTACAGTTACTATTTCGTCTGATAAAATCATCTTAACAATCTTCTGTTCGAATAATTTTTGCACCTAAAGAATTAAGTCTTTCATCAATTCTTTCATATCCTCGGTCGATCTGACCGATATTTTGTATGACACTTGTACCTTTTGCCCCCATAGCAGCAATCAGCATTGCAATACCGGCTCTTATATCAGGAGAAACCATATTGGTGGCCCTTAGGAAATTAAATCTGCCGGCTCCTATTACTGCTGCCCTATGAGGATCGCATAAAATAATGCTGGCTCCCATCTCTATGAGTTTATCCACAAAGAATAAGCGGCTCTCAAACATTTTCTGATGTATCAGCACGCTCCCTTTGGCCTGAGTGGCAACCACAAGGAAAATACTTAACAGATCAGGAGAAAGTCCGGGCCAAGGAGCATCAGAAAACGTCATTATAGAACCATCCAGAAAGCTTTCCACTTCATAAATCTCTTTCTGATTAACATGGATATCATCATCTTTACATTCCATATTAATTCCTAACCGGTGAAAAGCCTCCGGCATGATCCCAAGATCTGATAATCCTACATTCTTAATTCGGATATTGCTATGTGTCATGGCTGCCATCCCAATAAAACTTCCTACCTCTATCATATCGGGTAGCAAGGTATGTTCGGTGCCACCAAGAGAATCTACTCCTCTTATTCTTAATAAATTTGAACCTATGCCTTCTATATGGGCCCCCATTTTCTGCAACATTCTGCAGAGTTGCTGAATATAAGGTTCGCAGGCCGCATTATATACGGTTGTTTCTCCTTTTGCCAAGACAGCAGCCATTATAATATTGGCAGTGCCCGTTACAGAGGCTTCATCCAAAAGAATATATCCGCCCTTAAGACCTTCCGGTGCTTTTATTTCATAGGTTTTTGTTTCCGGTTTATATTCAAAAGTAGCACCTAATTTTTGCCAACCTAAAAAATGAGTATCCAGGCGACGACGTCCTATTCGGTCTCCCCCGGGCCGAGCCAGAACAGCTTTTCCAAATCTTGCAAGCAAAGGGCCGGCCACCATTACCGAACCGCGCAAAGACTGCATCTTATGTCGGAAACTTTCGGTGTTCAGGTAATCCTGATTTACATCATCAGCCTGAAAAGTTATTGATCTGGGATTATTTACTTCAATCTTTACTCCAAGTTCTTCCAGTAGCGATATCAGATTTCTGATGTCGGCAATATCCGGAATATTATTAATGGTTACCTTCTCAGAAGTAAGCAAAGTGGCACAAATAACCTCCAGTGCCTCATTTTTAGCACCTAAGGGTGTGATGTCACCTTGAAGGCTATGTCCTCCTTCTACTATAAAAGAACTCATTATTTTTTCTTCTTCTTTTTTCCTTCTTGAGGTGAGACAACTCCTATATAATCATTTAGCCTATAGGATTCCGGATCTATGTCAATACCACCTGAAGTTATTTCTCTGATATCGTTAAATACTCTTCTATCTGTTGCGCTGTCAGCATTTACCGAAACTAAAAGTTTTTTCATCTGATTGGCCACCAAAAATATCAGTCGGTCCTTATCTACTCCTCCCTCCATTTTTGAAATCTCCTTTATCATTTTTATCAGATTGCTTCCATAAACACGGAAACGTTCCGATTTGTGTGAATAAGGAATAGTGGCAGGAGCAGGCCGCAATTCATTTTCTCCCAACACTTCACATGGAAAATCAATATCCAGTTTGAAACCGGAGATAATGTTCAGATGCTCCCATATTTTACGATTGTTATCTGTATCACTTTTCAATTCTGGGAAAAGCTGCATCATTATATCTGCTATAGCTTGAGCGCACCTGTTTCTTTCATCACGGTCTTGTATTGCGACACAATGATCTACAAGTTTTTGTATATTACGGCCATATTCTCGCATTTCGAGTTTTGGCAAAGCTGTGTTATATTCAATCATTACTTTAAAATCATATTTTTGGGCTTCGTAGCTTTATATTCTTTTAGATAACGTGGCACTGTATATGCCACATCGGAAAATTTCTTCTCGCGGTAATATTTCTCTGACAGTGCAGCCATATACTTAGCATGAGGCATTCCTGCTCCCAACCACACGGCGTTTTCTTTTTTGAAGAGCTCTTTAAATTTTTCTGTGCCATCTCCGATAAAAAGAATTTTAGTATCGTCCGGAAGATCTGAGAATGATTTCTCTTCAAGAATCAAGGCACTTTCTTCCTGAACCGGATGTAAAGCGCTGTCATAGATACCGGTATATACTTCCATTCTGCCAGCATCCATCATGGGTATGATTATTTCATCTCCCTGAAAATCATGATAAGAGAATATACCTCTTACTGCCATTACTTCTAAAGAGGATACACAAATTAAAGGAATATCTTGACCAAATGCAATTCCCTTTGCAAGTGATAGACCTATCCTGAGCCCCGTATAAGATCCCGGACCGGTCACTACACTTATGGCATCTAATTTCTCTCCTCGTTCTCTCAGAGATTCAAAACACTTCTCCACAAAAGGAGCAAGTGAAGTGGAATGATCCATTTTTTGAGCCGATTCCAGTCCAACCACAATTTCTCCATCTATAGCCAAGGCTACGCTACAGAAATTTGAAGAGGTATCGATATTTATAATAATAGCCACTATTTAATTTTTTTATAATAGGCATCTACGCAATTCATACCATCTATGGCTGAAGATACTATACCACCGGCATATCCGGCACCTTCTCCAACCGGGTATAAATCTTCTATCTCTATATGTTCTAAGGTTTCTTTATCTCGTGGGATACGTATAGGACTGGAAGTACGCGATTCCAAACCAATCATCACACCGTCATTTGAAACAAAGTCTTTACTTTTCTTTCCGATCTGTTTTAGACCTTCCTTTAATCGGGAAGATATTTCTTCGGGAAATAGTAAATTTAAATCTGCGGGATGAATGCCCGGAGCATAAGAGGTTTTTGGCAAATTAATAGATACTTTACCATCGATAAAATCCCTAATTCTTTGGGCCGGCGCATTTAGTTTTCCTCCGGACTCTTCAGAGAAATCTTTTTCAAGTTTTTCTTGCAATACAAGCATTTCCAAAGATCCGGAATTTTCAAATCCCTTGATGTCACCCGGATGAATCTCTACAACATATCCCGAATTCGCCCATTTACTGGAACGTGCAGAAGCCGACATTCCATTCACCACAATTTGTCCCTCAGCAGATACAGCCGGCACAATTACACCTCCGGGACACATACAAAAAGAATATACTCCACGATTATCGGCTTGATGCACAAAAGAATATTCAGCTGCCGGCAGATATTTTCCTCTACCCTCCTGGCTGTGATACTGCATTTTGTCGATTAGAGTCTGAGGATGTTCCAATCTCACTCCTATGGCAAGTCCCTTCGCTTCTATCTTTACCTTTTTGTTATATAGATTCCGGAACGTATCTCTTGCAGAATGACCCGTAGCCAGGAATACTGCCCCATTTATAATTTCTCCCTGAGATGTCTGAATTCCCTTTATTTTGCCCTCTTCTATTATCAAATCATCCATCTTACATCCGAATCTCACCTCTCCGCCACATTCCTTTATTTTTTCACGGATACTTCTGATAATACCGGGCAATTTATCACTTCCGATATGAGGATGAGAATTTATAAGGATATCTTCCGAGGCTCCGAATTGATGTAAAATTTCCAATACCTCTTTTACACTTCCTCTTTTTTTACTTCTTGTATAAAGTTTACCATCACTGAAAGCACCTGCTCCTCCTTCACCGAAACAAAAATTGGAATCAGGATTTATTTCCCCTTTTCTACTTATCTCGGCAATATCCCTTCTTCTTGAATCTACGTCTTTTCCTCGTTCTATGATTATAGGACGTATTCCCTTCTCGATTGCCCGAAGACCGGCAAAAAGACCCGCTGGTCCTGCTCCCACAATTACTATTTGGGGAGCAGATTCCGGTAATTTTTTATATTCTTTTACCGGAATATCTATATTTATCTCTTCCTCTTCTGAAACCAATACACCCAGATTAATCCTTACCGGTTTTTTCCTTGCATCTATCGATTTACGGATAATCCGGAAAGAATTAACAGTAAAATCTTTCAAAAGGGGATGTTGACGTAACAGTGATAATATTTTATCACCATCCTCAGCATCTTTTGGAGATACTGTAATAGTTATTTCTCTGGTTGTAGTAGGGTGCATTTCAATTATGCAAAAATAACAAAAATCAATTGGTTTTACTTATAATTTATTGGTAACTTTACTATTAAAATTTTTCATTCTGTGTAATAAATTGGAAGCACTTGAATAGAAAGAGGTTTTATATTGACAAAGATGGGTAAGAATAAAAAGAATATAGGTTTTCTGTTCGACCTCGACGGTGTAATCATCGACAGTGAAAGTGAATATACCCGTATATGGGCACAGATAGGAAAAGAATTTCCTACCGGAATAGATAATTTTGAGACTAAAATAAAAGGAAGTACTCTTTCTAAGATACTTTCAGATTATTATCATGATGAGGGTACCAGGCTTTTAGTGGCTCAGAGGCTACATGAACTTGAAAATAAAATGCATTATTCATTTCTTCCTTACTCCGAAGAATTTTTAATCCAATTAAAACAACAAGAGTTACCATGTGCCCTTGTAACCAGTAGCGATAACCAAAAGATGGCACACTTGTATGAAGAGATCCCTCACCTGGAAGAACTTTTTCAGTTTATTGTGACCGGAGATAAAGTAACCACCTCCAAACCGTCTCCGGAAGGATATTTATTAGGTGCTGAAAAAATTGGTGTCAATCCTCAGAGATGCGCTGTATTTGAAGATTCACTCCAAGGAGTGATGGCAGGTAAAAATGCCAATGCTTTCGTGGTTGGCGTAGTCGGTACGCTTCCTTCTGAAATATTGGCACCATATTCGCATATTATGATACAAAGTTTCAACGAGATTAATCTCGACAACCTAATCCAACAATTAGAAGAAAGATGAGCAACAACATACCTTTAGCTGAAAGACTCCGGCCCGTTTCCCTTTCAGATTATATTGGCCAGAGCCATCTGGTAGGTGAAAACGGGATAATACGTAAAATGATTGAAGGGGGAAGAATTAACTCCTTCATTTTATGGGGACCTCCCGGAGTGGGAAAAACTACTCTTGCCATGATTATTGCTAAAGCTACTGAAGCTAATTTTTATACTTTGAGTGCAGTATCTGCAGGGGTGAAAGAAGTGAGGGAAGTGATTGAAAAATGCAGAAATGATGTTAACGGTCTTTTCAGTAAATCCAGACCTATTCTGTTTATTGATGAAATACATCGATTCAGCAAATCTCAACAAGATTCTTTATTGGGAGCCGTAGAACAAGGGGTGGTAACCCTTATTGGAGCCACTACAGAAAATCCCTCCTTTGAAGTTATCCGTCCTTTGCTTTCCCGTTGCCAGGTTTACACTTTAAAACCATTAGAAGAAAAAGATTTACAGGAACTTTTGCAGAGGGCTCTCCAAGAAGATCCTATTTTGAAGAAAAGGAAATTTATCGTAGATGAAACCACTGCTCTCTTTAGATTCTCAGGAGGAGATGCCCGAAAATTACTAAATATTCTTGATCTTTTGGAACAGTCTACCCCTCCGGGTGATCCTGTACTTGTCAATGACTCAAATGTCACTGATATCTTGCAGCAAAATATTGCAGCATACGACAAGAATGGAGAACTGCATTACGATATTATTTCTGCTTTTATTAAATCAGTAAGAGGAAGCGATCCCGATGCTGCTGTCTATTGGCTTGCAAGGATGGTGGCCGGTGGCGAGGACCCGGAATTTATTGCGCGACGTCTTGTGATTTTAGCCGCAGAAGATATAGGTTTGGCAAATCCTAATGCTCTTCTTCTTGCCAATGCCACTTTTGATGCCTTGAAAAAAATCGGTTGGCCTGAAGGGAGGATTATTCTATCAGAATGTACTGTATATCTTGCCACATCTCCAAAAAGTAATTCAGCATATCTGGCTATTGACAGGGCTTTGGAAGAAGTCAGGAAAAGCGGAAATCTTCCGGTACCTCTCCATTTAAGGAACGCTCCCACTAAATTAATGGCTGATTTGGGATATCATGAAGGATATAAATATGCCCATGATTTCACCAACCATTTTGTGGAACAACAGTATCTACCCGACGGTCTTCAAGATGCCAGATTCTGGCAACCGGCCGAGAACCCACATGAAAAGAAAATGGGAGAATACATGCAAAAAATAAGAAACACTCAATAATATGGTAAAAGAATTTTATTATCCCTCCCTGTCTCGCTATGATGGCAAAATGCCTTATAGGAGATGTGGCAAAAGCGGCCTCCTGTTGCCTGCCATTTCTTTAGGACTCTGGCATAATTTCGGTGCTGTTGATACCCTTGAGAATTCTATGAAAAAAATTCATTATGCATTCGACAATGGTATCACACATTTTGATTTAGCCAACAATTATGGACCTCCCTATGGTTCTGCAGAAGAAACTTTCGGTATGATAATGAACAAATCATTGCGTCCATACCGAGATGAAATAATAATATCCACTAAAGCCGGACATGACATGTGGGATGGTCCATATGGAGAATGGGGTTCAAGGAAACATCTTATAAGCAGTATTGACCAGAGCCTTAAAAGAATGAACCTGGATTATGTGGACATTTTCTATTCTCATCGATTTGATCCCAACACTCCATTGGAAGAAACTTTGCAGGCACTCACCGATATTGTGAGAAGTGGAAAAGCTTTATATGTAGGCATTTCAAAATATCCTACAGAAGAAGCGAATTTTGCCTACAATTATTTGAAAGAAAATAAAACACCATGCCTTATCTATCAAGGTAAGTATAATATCTTCGACCGTGAGCCTTCGCAAGATGGTATTTTAGAAGGTTGTGAAAATAATGGTGTAGGCTTTATTGCGTTCTCTCCATTGGCACAAGGTCTTCTGACCAACAGGTATCTGAATGGAATACCCGAAGACTCAAGAATTGGAAGAGGAGGTTACCTTAAAAAAGAATCTCTCACAGAAGAGACTCTTAACAAAATCAACCAACTAAACGATTTAGCCACTCAAAGAGGTCAATCTTTAGCCCAAATGGCTATAGCATGGCTTCTAAAAGATAATAGGGTGACAAGTGTGATTGTTGGAGCAAGCAGTGTGGACCAATTGTCAGATAATCTAAATTCTCTTAAGAATCTGGATTTCTCTCCGGAAGAACTGGAAAAAATAAACCAAATTTGCGGAGTATAAATAGTTTCGAAATAAAGATTATAATAAAAAAGAATGAGAACGCACATTCTCATTCTTTTTTATTTTCTCTTTTAGTTCTTTTAATAGAATTACTTTTTTTCCTGGTATCTTTTGATTTCTGCGTGGAAAAAGTTTTGCAGTATTTTGTAAGTCCGCAGTTTTCACAATCCGGATTACGTGATTTACAAATGTAACGTCCATGCAGAATAAGCCAATGATGTGCGGTCGAAACAATTTCCTCCGGGAAATATTTTATCAGGGTCTTTTCAGTAGCTAAAGGAGTTTTTGAATTAGTTGTAAGCCCTATCCTATTGCTTACGCGGAAAACATGGGTATCCACTGCCATTGCAGCCTTATTCCATACCACGGCCAGCATCACATTGGCTGTCTTTCTTCCTACTCCGGGAAGCTTCATGAGGTTGTCAATGTCTGAAGGCATCTCTCCTCCGAATTCCTCTGTTAGAATCTTTGCTGCCCTTATTAAATGTTTAGTCTTATTGTTGGGAAAGGTTACACTTTTGATAAATGAATGTACGTGTTCCTCAGAGGCTTCTGCAAGGGTTGCCGGTGTAGGGAAAGCTTCAAACAAAGCTGGAGTCACCATATTTACTCTTTTATCTGTACATTGAGCTGATAAAATTACAGCCAACAAGAGGTGAAAAGGTGAATCATATTCAAGTTCAGTTGTAGGGGACGGCATCGTTTCCGAAAACCATTCTATAATACCTGCAAATCTCTCCTTCTTTGTCATCTAAAGTTATTCTTCGAAAAAGACAGAAATCTATATTTTATTCTTAAGATGGTCTTTTTACTGTTATCTGGCTGACTCGAATTCTGCTAAAAATCTCACATCGTTTTCACTGAACATTCTCAAATCCTTTACCTTATATTTGAGATTAGTGATCCTTTCAATACCAAGTCCGAATGCATAGCCACTATATACCTCGGGATCAATACCACAGGCCTTAAGAACATTGGGGTCTACCATTCCACAACCTAAAATCTCCACCCAGCCTGTCTCCTTACAGAAAGGACATCCTTTTCCTCCACAGATATCACAACTAATATCCATTTCAGCTGATGGTTCTGTAAATGGGAAATAAGAGGGACGCAGACGAATTTTAGTTTCCGGTCCAAACATCTGGCGTGCAAAATTGAGTAATACCTGTCGAAGGTCGGCAAAAGATACATTCTTATCAATATACAATCCCTCTATCTGATGGAAGAAACAGTGAGCCCTTGCTGATATTGCTTCGTTTCTATACACTCTTCCGGGACAAACGATGCGGATTGGAGGCTGGTTCTTTTCCATAGTGCGAGTCTGTACAGAGGATGTATGAGTACGTAATAGCACATCTATCGGATTTCTTGTTATAAAGAAAGTGTCCTGCATATCTCGAGCCGGGTGATCTGCCGGGAAATTGAGTGAAGAAAAAACATGCCAGTCATCTTCAATTTCAGGACCTTCAGCCACGGTGAATCCCATATCAGAAAAAATTCTGATTATATCATTCCTAACGATAGAAATGGGATGACGCGCTCCTACTGGAAATGATGTGGCACTTCTTGTAAGATCTATAGAAGACACATCAATAGCGGATGTTCCTGCGGCATTCTCTTTCAGAATATTGTAACGCTCAGTTACAAAATTTTTCAGTTGGTTCAATTTCTGACCCAATTCTCTTTTTTGATCTGCCGGCACTGTACGGAATTCCTCCATTAAGGAAGCCAGAATTCCTTTTTTACTCAGATATTTAATACGAAATTCTTCAACTTTAGCCGGTATTTCAGCCTTAACTGCGTTTACTTCTTCCCGTATAGCCTCAATCTTGTTTATCATTTCCCTTTTTGATTGTGAGTCTTTTATCTATTTTGATGCGAATTTACTGATTTTTTAGATAAATCTTTCGCGATAAACCCTTATAAAAAATGTAACCGGGAAGAATCTTCCCGGTTACCTGTTAATTAGAGACTTTTTTATCTTTCGATAATGTCTTCCTCTATCATAACCTCTTCAGGACTATCTGTCAGTTGTAATGCGGCATATTCATCCTTATTAGCTACAATAAGCTTGTTGTATTCTCTCAAGCCGGTTCCGGCAGGAATCAGATGTCCGCAGATCACATTCTCCTTCATACCTTCAAGGTTGTCGGTTTTTCCTTGGATGGCTGCTTCATTGAGCACCTTAGTGGTTTCCTGGAAGGATGCAGCCGACATGAAGCTGGAAGTCTGCAATGCTGCACGGGTAATACCCTGAAGTATCTGTTCGGAGGTGGCCGGAACAGCATCTCTTACTTCCATTGTCTTGAGGTCTTTTCTCTTTAAGGCAGAGTTTTCATCTCTGAGTTTTCTTACAGTGATAATCTGTCCGTTTTCATAGGAAGTAGAATCACCCTTGTCGGTAATCACTTTCTTACCCCAGATATTATCATTTTCCTCCATGAATTCTACCTTATCAACTACTTGCTGCTCAAGGAATTTTGTATCACCCGGATCAAGGATATTTACCTTTCTCATCATCTGGCGAACTATAACCTCAAAATGCTTATCGTTGATTTTCACACCTTGCATACGGTAAACATCCTGAACCTCGTTCACAATGTAATCTTGCACTGCAGTCGGGCCCTTAATATTTAGAATGTCTGCTGGTGTAATCAGACCGTCTGACAAGGGTGTACCGGCACGTACGAAATCATTTTCCTGTACAAGTATCTGCTTGGAAAGTGGCACAAGGTAAGTCTTGACTTCTCCAAGTTTGGAAGTCACGGTGATTTCACGGTTACCTCTCTTGATCTTACCGAATTTCACCTCTCCATCGATTTCACTCACTACAGCGGGATTACTCGGGTTACGTGCCTCAAACAACTCTGTTACTCGAGGAAGACCTCCCGTGATGTCACCGGCACTACCGGCGGAACGTGGTATCTTGACAAACACTTCACCTGGGGTAAGTTCATCTCCTTCATTGATGAGAAGGTGTGCACCTACAGGAAGTGAATATGTACGCAAGAGGTTGCCATCCTTATCAAAGAATTGAGCAGAAGGAACTTTTGCCCTGTCTTTTGATTCGATGATTATTTTTTCACTCAGGTTGGTTCCTTCGTCACTTTCTGTGTGGAAGGTGATACCTTCTTCCATATTTTCGAAGTGAACACGGCCACCCTCTTCTGCCACAATTACAGCGTTGAAGGGGTCCCATTCGCAAATCATTTCACCAACCTTCACTTCATCACCATCCTTAAAATAAAGTTTAGATCCGTAAGGAATGTTGGCAGTAGTAAGAACGATACCTGACTTGGGTTCAATAATCCTCATTTCGGCAAGACGTCCTACAACCACATCTACGTTATCTTTATTCTTGACGGTTCTCAACTCATCAATCTCGAGTTTACCGTCATAGCGTGAAGTAACGTCTTTTACAGCGGCCACGTTGCTTGCCACACCACCCACGTGGAATGTACGCAGTGTCAGCTGAGTTCCCGGTTCACCAATAGATTGAGCGGCAATAACTCCTACAGCCTCTCCTTTCTGAACCATTCTATGGTTAGATAAATTACGGCCATAGCATTTTGCACAAACACCTTTTTTGGATTCGCAGGTCAGAACCGAACGGATCTCTACCGATTCTATCGGAGATTTCTCAATTCTGTCAGCTATAGCTTCTGTAATTTCTTCACCGGCATGAACGATAATATCATTTGGATTGAATGGATCAACGATATCGTGTACGGAAACACGTCCAAGAATCCTTTCGCTCAGAGAAGCCACTACCTCTTCATTGTTCTTAATCTCTCTACATTCAAGACCACGAAGTGTACCGCAATCCTCTTCAGTGATTATTACATCATGTGCAACGTCTACAAGACGACGTGTAAGATAACCGGCGTCTGCTGTCTTAAGAGCGGTATCTGCAAGACCCTTTCTGGCACCGTGAGTAGAAATAAAATACTCAAGCACCGATAAGCCCTCTTTAAAGTTGGCAAGAATCGGGTTCTCAATGATCTGACCGCCTTCAGCTCCCGCTTTTTGAGGTTTTGCCATAAGACCACGCATACCTGAAAGCTGACGGATCTGGTCTTTAGAACCACGAGCACCGGAATCAAGCATCATGTATACGGAATTGAAGCCTTGCTGGTCTTCCTCCATCTCTTTCATAAGAGTGTCAGCCACACGTTTGTTGACATGTGTCCAGATATCAATTACCTGGTTGTAACGGTCTTTATCACCGATGAGACCCATCTGGTAATTGGCCATTACTTCTTCAACCTGTGCGTTGCCTTCTGCCACGAACTCCTCTTTCTTATCAGGAATGATAACATCTCCAAGGTTGAATGAAAGTCCACCTCTGAATGCCATCTTATAGCCAAGATTCTTGATATCGTCAAGGAACTGAGCAGAACGAGTCACACCACAAGTTTTAATAACCTTTCCAATGATGTTACGCAATGACTTCTTGGAGATGATTTCATTTACATAACCAATCTCCTTGGGCACATATTGATTAAACAGAACACGTCCTACTGATGTATTTTTGAGCAGTTTCTTGGAGTGATTTCCATTTTCGTCAACATCATCCACCATTACTGTCACCGGGGCATGAAGAGTAACTTTACCTTCATTATATGCTATTTCAGCCTCCTCCGGACCATAGAAAACACTGCCTTCACCTTTGTCGCCTTTTCTCAGCTTGGTGATGTAGTAAAGACCGAGTACCATGTCCTGAGAAGGTACGGTAATAGGTGCACCGTTCGCAGGGTTAAGGATATTGTGAGCACCCAGCATAAGCATCTGAGCCTCAAGAATGGCCTCGTTGCCCAACGGAAGATGCACAGCCATCTGGTCACCGTCAAAGTCAGCATTAAATGCTGTACATGCCAGAGGATGCAACTGAATGGCTTTACCCTCTATCATCTTTGGCTGAAAGGCCTGTATACCAAGTCTGTGAAGTGTCGGGGCACGGTTCAAAAGCACCGGATGGCCCTTCATCACATGTTCGAGAATATCCCAAACTACTGGTTCCTTCCTGTCTACAATTTTCTTTGCACTCTTTACAGTCTTAACAATGCCTCTCTCTATCAATTTCCTGATAATGAATGGCTTGTAAAGTTCTGCAGCCATGAGTTTTGGAATACCGCACTCATGCATCTTGAGTTCCGGACCTACTACGATAACTGAACGCGCTGAATAGTCAACCCTCTTTCCGAGAAGATTCTGACGGAAACGTCCCTGTTTTCCCTTAAGGCTATCTGAAAGTGATTTGAGAGGACGGTTTACCTCACTCTTCACAGCAGATGCCTTACGGCTATTATCAAGCAGAGAGTCTACCGCTTCCTGAAGGAGTCTTTTCTCATTCCTAAGAATTACTTCAGGTGCTTTTATTTCAATGAGTCTCTTCAGACGGTTGTTACGTATAATTACCCTTCTGTACAGGTCGTTGAGGTCGGAAGTAGCAAAACGGCCACCATCCAATGGAACCAAAGGACGCAACTCCGGTGGAATAACCGGAACTGCCTTTAGAATCATCCATTCAGGACGATTACGGTCAAGACTGGCCAGGAATGAATTCACAACCTGAAGACGCTTTAGAGATTCTGTCTTCTTTTGTTGCGAGCCATTCTTATTTGCTTCATCGCGAAGTTGATTTGCCAGGCTTTCGAGCTTAATGTCCTTAAGGAGGTCGTACACAGCTTCGGCTCCCATCTTGGCAACGAACTTATTCGGATCGTCGTCTGGGAGGAGACGCTGTTCATCGGGAAGATTGTCGATTATATCGAGATATTCTTCCTCGGTAAGCAGATCAAGCTTAGCCTTATCTGTTGTACCCGGATTTATCACTACATATCTTTCATAATAGATGATAGAATCCAGTTTCTTTGAAGGAAGGCCAAGAAGATATCCTATTTTATTAGGCAAGGATCTGAAGTACCAGATATGGGCTACCGGGACCACAAGTTCTATATGGCCCATCCTTTCTCTTCTCACCTTCTTCTCTGTTACTTCTACACCACAATGGTTACATACGATACCTTTGTAGCGGATTCTCTTGTATTTACCGCAGTGGCATTCATAGTCTTTTACAGGACCGAAAATCTTCTCGCAAAACAAGCCATCTCTTTCAGGTTTGTATGTACGATAATTGATGGTTTCCGGTTTAAGAACTTCTCCACTACTCTTTGCCTTGATTTCCTCGGGAGAGGCAAGACCAATAGTAATCTTCGAGAAATTGCTTTTCAGTTTATTATCTCTTTTTAATGCCATATGTCGTATTCTCCTATTTCTGTTTATTCAAGGGTGATGCTAAGTCCGAGACCTCTCAATTCATGAAGAAGTACATTCAAGGATTCAGGGATACCCGGATTTGGCATCGGGTCGCCTTTCACAATAGCTTCATAAGCTTTGCTTCTTCCCATTACATCGTCACTCTTTATAGTGAGGATCTCTTGCAGGATATGAGCTGCGCCGAATGCTTCGAGTGCCCAAACCTCCATCTCACCAAATCTCTGACCACCGAATTGAGCTTTACCTCCAAGCGGCTGTTGTGTAATCAATGAATACGGGCCAATAGATCTGGCATGCATCTTGTCTTCAACCATGTGGCCAAGCTTCAGCATATAGATCACTCCTACTGTAGCCGGTTGGTCGAATCTGTCGCCGGTGCCACCATCATAAAGATATGTCTTGCCATATCTGGGAAGGCCCGCTTTGTCTGTCCATTCATTCAGATCGTCCAGACTTGCACCATCAAAGATAGGTGTAGCAAATTTCTCGCCAAGTTCTTTTCCGGCCCAGCCAAGCACAGTTTCAAATATCTGGCCAAGATTCATACGTGAAGGCACACCAAGAGGATTTAATACTATATCCACCGGAGTTCCATCTTCAAGGAAAGGCATATCTTCCTGGCGTACTACTCGGGATACGATACCCTTGTTGCCATGGCGTCCTGCCATCTTATCGCCCACACCGATTTTACGTTTCTTGGCAATATAAACTTTTGCAAGCTGCATGATGCCTGAAGGAAGCTCATCACCTATCGTGATATCGAATTTCTTACGTCTGAGTTCGCTGTCGATCTTCTTTGATTTACGCAGATAATTCGTTACCAGTTCTGTCACCATTTTGTTGATGCGGTCATCATCCGTCCAGTTGGCCAAATTGATGGTTTCATAGTCAATGTTTCCAAAAGTCTGGTCATCAAATCTTGCACCTGCCGGGATAATATCAGCGCCAATAAAATCTTTCACACCTGCCGACACTTTTCCCTTAAGGAGAGTTTGCAATTTACCTACAAGTTTTTCCCTAAGTTCTGTCTGCTTGTCTTCATATTGCTCATCAAGAATAGGAAGCTGGGCATTCGCACTCTTCTTGTTATTCTTGTTTTTCACAGCGCGTGAGAAAAGATTGGTGCCGATTACTACACCCTTGAGTGAAGGAGTGGCCTTCAGAGAAGCATCTTTAACATCACCGGCCTTATCACCGAAGATAGCACGGAGAAGCTTTTCTTCCGGAGTAGGATCGCTTTCTCCCTTCGGAGTTATTTTACCGATCATGATATCTCCTGGCACCACATGTGCTCCCACACGGATTATTCCTCTTTCATCCAGATCCTTGGTGGCTTCTTCACTTACATTCGGGATATCGCTTGTAAGCTCTTCCATACCACGCTTGGTTTCACGTACTTCAAGGGAATATTCATCTACATGAACAGAGGTAAGGATATCCTCCATCACCATTCGTTCATTGAGCACGATTGCGTCCTCATAATTATATCCTTTCCAAGGCATGAAGGCAACCTTCAGATTTCGGCCTAAAGCAAGTTCTCCATTTTCTGTGGAATAACCTTCTGTAAGGATATCACCGGCTTTAACTCGCTGACCTACTTCACATATAGGACGAAGGTCAATTGTAGTGCTTTGGTTTGTCCTACGGAATTTCGGAATCTTATATTCCTTTACCGCCGGTTCGAACGCTACGAATTCTTCATCTTCCGTACGATCGTATTTAATCTTGATGACTGTAGCATCTACATATTCCACTACTCCATCGCCTTCTGCCATAATCTGAGTACGTGAATCACGTATTAGTTGGCCTTCAATTCCGGTACCCACTATAGGAGACTCACTTCTAAGCAATGGTACGGCCTGACGCATCATGTTTGATCCCATCAACGCACGGTTAGCATCATCATGCTCAAGGAATGGAATCAATGACGCTGCTATAGAGGCTATCTGGATGGGTGAAACATCCATCAGATCTATCTGTTGGGGAGGCACAATCGGGAAGTCGGCTTCATATCTTGCCTTTACTTTGTTCCTGATAAATGTGCCGTCATCGTTGAGTGGGGCGTTACCCTGGGCAATCATCTTGCCTTCCTCAACTTCCGCAGCCATGTATACTACGTCTTTATTGTCAATGTCTACCTTTCCGTCTTTTACTGTACGATATGGTGTCTCTATGAATCCAAGATTATTGATCTTGGCATAAACGCATAATGAAGATATCAGACCGATGTTAGGACCTTCCGGAGTTTCTATAGGACAAAGACGTCCATAGTGAGTGTAGTGAACGTCACGCACCTCAAAACCGGCACGTTCTCTCGACAAACCACCGGGGCCAAGAGCCGACATACGGCGTTTATGGGTAATCTCGGCCAACGGATTTGTCTGGTCCATAAACTGTGACAAAGCATTGGTACCGAAATAGGTGTTTATTACGGATGAAATAGTTTTAGCGTTGATAAGATCTATCGGCTTAAATACTTCATTATCTCTGATATTCATCCTCTCACGAATAGTCCTGGCCATTCTTGAGAGACCTGTTGAGAACTGATTGTAAAGTTGCTCACCCACAGTCCTTACCCTACGGTTGCTCAGGTGGTCGATATCATCTACATCACTCTTAGAATTGATGAGGCCTATCAAATATTTGATGATGGCAATGATATCATCACGAGTCAATACCTTTACATTGTCAGGTATGTTGAGACCGAGTTTCTTGTTGATACGGAATCGGCCAACTTCTCCCAGGTCATAACGTTTTTCTGAGAAGAATAGATTGGTGATAACTTCACGGGCAGATGCATCATCTGGTGGTTCAGCGTTTCTCAACTGCCTGTAAATATGCTGAATAGCCTCTTTTTCAGAGTTCGACTGGTCTTTTTGTAAAGTGTTGAATATAATACTATAGTCAACGGCGCTTACATTTTCTTTTTCTAAGAGCACAGTTTTTGCACCACTCTCAATGATGGCATCAATGTGTTCTTCGGTAAGTTCTACGCCACGGTCTACAATCTGCAGAGTTCTTTCCACAGATACTACTTCACCGGTTGTGTCGTCAGAGAAATCTTCTATCCAACTTTTCACTACTCTACCGGCAAGTTTGCGACCTATTACCTTCTGAAGGCTTTCCTTGTCAGCCTTCACTTCTTCAGCCAAATCGAAAATCTGTATAATATCTTTATCACTCTCCAGACCAATGGCTCTTAAAAGAGTGGTGACAGGTAATTTTTTCTTTCTGTCGATATATGCATACATCACGTTGTTGATATCGGTGGCAAATTCTATCCAACTGCCACGGAACGGGATGATACGAGCAGAATATAATTTTGTACCGTTTGCATGGGTGCTCTGGCCAAAGAATACGCCCGGAGACCTATGAAGCTGTGATACAACAACACGTTCGGCACCGTTTATCACAAACGTGCCTTGTTCAGTCATATAAGGTATCGGTCCAAGATATACATCCTGAATCGTTGTGTCGAAATCTTCATGGTCCGGATCCGTGCAATAAAGCTTTAGTTTTGCTTTTAAAGGCACGCTATAAGTCAATCCTCTCTCAAGACACTCTTCTATTGTGTATCTTGGAGGATCGATATAATAATCTAAAAATTCTAATACGTAATTATTGCGTGTATCCGCTATCGGGAAATTTTCCTCAAACACTTTATATAAACCCTGGTTTTTTCTTTGTTCCGGTGGTATGTCAAGTTGAAGGAAATCTTTAAACGACTTTAACTGTACCTCGAGAAAATCCGGAAACGGAAGTGGATTCTTTATCGATGCGAAATTTACGCGGGGTTTATCTGTAGATTTTACTGCCATTTCGTGTTATTGCTTAATGGATCTTTGGTGAAAGGTGGTGTGGAAACAGACTATTCCACATTCTGGCTACTGTGAGTATGCCAAAAAAAGGTTAAGAACACCACCTTTCGAGTGCTCTTAACCTATTTTTTAGAATGTAAGTATCTTACTTGAGCTCAACTTCTGCACCGGCCTCTTCAAGCTGCTTCTTCAGACCCTCAGCTTCTGCTTTGGGGAGACCTTCTTTAACAACACCGGGAGCACCGTCTACAAGAGCCTTAGCCTCTTTAAGACCGAGACCTGTGAGTTCCTTAACGAGTTTCACAACTGCAAGTTTGCTTGCACCGGCACTCTTAAGAATTACATCGAAGTTAGTCTTCTCCTCTTCTGCAGGAGCTGCACCGGCAGCAGGACCTGCTGCTACTGCTACGGCTGCAGCAGCCGGCTCGATGCCATACTCGTCCTTAAGGATCTGGGCGAGTTCGTTAACTTCTTTTACGGTGAGGTTCACCAATTGTTCTGCAAATGCTTTCAAATCTGCCATTGTAGTATTTTTTTTTAATTTTTTCGTTATTAAGTTTATTTGTTAGACAAGGTCTCGAGTACGCCATGTATCTTATGCCCGCTGCTCTGAAGTGCGCTGACAACATTCTTGGCCGGACTCTGGAGCAAACCGATGATATCTCCGATAAGTTCGTTCTTGCTCTTGATGTGGCTCAGGGCGTCTAACTGATTCTCCCCGATATATACTGACTCCTCTACAAAAGCACCCTTTAACATCGGAAGGGTTTCATTCTTTTGACGGAATTTCTTGATAAGTTTTGCAGGTGCATTACCTGTATTACTTAGCAATAAGGTTGTTTCACCGTGGAGAAGTCCGTAAAGTTCCGAATAATCGGTTGTACTGTTTTCAAATGCTTTCTTAAGAAGAGTATTCTTCACACATAGCATTTTTATATCATCCTTGAAACATGCACGTCTCAGGGCGCTTGTCTTCTCAGCATTCAGACCTGAGGTCTGGGTGAGATAAACACATGAATATTCTGCCAGTGTCTTACCTATCTTCTCTATTACAAGTGCTTTATCTTCCTTTTTCATCTTTTTTCCTTATTTATTCAGTCACAGACTTTGGTTCCACCTTCACCCCTGGGCTCATGGTGCTTGAAAGATAAATGCTCTTGATATAAGTGCCTTTTGCAGTAGCCGGTTTCAACTTAATTAAAGTGTTGATGAATTCCCTTGCATTGTCACGCATCTGCTCGGGGGTAAAGCTTACTTTACCGATGGATGCATGTACGATACCGGTCTTGTCTACTTTAAAGTCTATTTTACCCTGTTTAACCTCTTTAACGGCTTTTGCAACATCCATTGTTACTGTACCGCTCTTGGGGTTAGGCATAAGACCACGAGGACCAAGAATTCTACCCAACGGGCCAAGTTTACCCATCACTGATGGCTGTGTGATGATCACGTCAACATCAGTCCATCCTCCTTTAATCTTGTCGATATATTCGTCTAAGCCAACATAGTCAGCGCCTGCTTCTTTTGCAGCTGCTTCTGCATCTGCATTGCAAAGCACGAGAACGCGTACCTGTTTGCCGGTACCGTGAGGCAAGGATACTACACCACGCACCATCTGATCTGCCTTTCTCGGGTCTACGCCTAAGCGTACATCTATATCAAAAGAGGCATCAAATTTTGCATAGTTCACTTCTTTTACCTTCTCGGCTGCTTCGTCTAAAGTATAGGATTTGCCGGGTTCTATCTTCGACAAAGCCAACTTCTGATTCTTAGTAAGTTTTCCCATTGTTGAAGATCTTTTTAAGCGTTTTCAGGGAAGTTCCCTTTAACTGTGATACCCATACTTCTGGCTGTGCCAGCTACCATTCTCATGGCTGATTCTACTGTGAAGCAGTTCAAGTCAGGCATCTTGTCTTCTGCAATTGCCTTTACCTGATCCCAGGTGATTTCTGCAACCTTGGTCCTGTTAGGCTGTGCGGAACCACTCTTGATCTTTGCAACTTCCTTTAGCTGTACTGCTACCGGAGGAGTCTTAACTACAAAGTCGAATGATTTGTCAGCGTAATAGGTGATTACAACAGGAAGAACTTTTCCTGCCTTATCCTGGGTGCGGGCATTGAATTGCTTGCAGAATTCCATGATGTTGATACCCTTCGAACCCAATGCCGGTCCTACCGGAGGTGAAGGATTTGCAGCACCACCTTTTATCTGCAATTTAATCTGTCCAGCAATTTCTTTTGCCATTGTTCTGTTAAATTTTTTAACGTTTTTGCATTCTTAAAAAGCCTGCGGCCGTAACATTCCTCAGACTCTTTCTACCTGCGTGTTTTCCAACTCAAGATCGGTCGGTCTGCCGAAAATTTTCACTTCTACCTTGATCTTTCTTCTTTCAGGGTTCACTTCACGTATCGTGCCTGTAAAACCTGAGAAAGGTCCGAAGTTTACTTTCACAGTCTCTCCAATCGCAAAATCGTAGGCATCATCTGCCTGAGCATTCTGTGAGTCGTCTATTGCTCCGAGCATCCTCAATACTTCTGATTCCCTTAATGGTTCCGGCATAGAAGACTTACTTCTTCCACGCAAAAAATCAATGACATTGGTTGTATTGCGGAGCTCGTAGATAACTTCTCCAGTGAGATTAGCCTCTACAAAGACATATCCGCTGTAGAGGTTTTTCTCTTTTACAACCTTCTTGCCATTGCGCGAAGTGTAAACCTTCTCGGTTGGAATCAATACTTGGGAAACATAGTTGCCAAGGTCGGTGTTCTTGATTGCTGCATCAAGCACCTCCTTGACCTTAGCCTCTTTGCCTGCTATGGCACGCAACACGTACCATTCTTTCTTTGATTCAGCCATTGAGACGAGTATTTTAGAAACTGATGCTATAGATGATTTCCATCAGCATGTTGAATATCTTGTCTACAACCCAGATAAATGCTGCGATAATGACGGAAGCTACCAATACCAGCACCGAACTGTTGACAAGCTGCTTTTGAGTTGGCCAGGATACCTTATAAACTAATTCGTCATAAGATTCCTTTATACTATTGAATAATTTCATATCGAATGAAGTTGGCACGGGAAGAGAGACTCGAACTCCCGACACCTGGTTTTGGAGACCAGTGCTCTACCGACTGAGCTATTCCCGTAAGTAATGGAGCCCCCTTAAGCCGAAGGCTCCATCTATTATTTCTTTTCCTTAGTTCCTAAGGATTAGTCTTCGATTACCTGAGTGATCTGACCTGAACCTACAGTTCTACCACCTTCGCGGATTGCGAAACGGAGACCTTGGTCGCAAGCTACCGGAGTGATGAGCTTAACTTCAATCTCAACATTGTCGCCCGGCATTACCATTTCTACTCCTTCAGGAAGTGTGATCTCACCTGTCACGTCAAGTGTACGGATATAGAACTGAGGACGATATTTGTTGTGGAATGGAGTGTGACGGCCACCTTCTTCTTTCTTCAGGATATAAACCTGAGCTTTGAAGTGATCGTGAGGTTTAACCTTTCCGGGATGGCAGATTACCATACCACGACGGATTTCATCCTTGTCGATACCACGGAGAAGAAGACCTACGTTATCACCAGCTTCACCTTCGTCAAGAATCTTACGGAACATCTCAACACCGGTAACAACTGATTTCTTGTCTGCACCAAGACCGAGGATCTGAACTTCATCACCTACTTTTACGCGACCGGCTTCGATACGGCCTGTTGCAACTGTACCACGACCTGTGATTGAGAATACATCCTCTACAGGCATAAGGAACGGTTTGTCAACGTCACGGGGAGGAAGTGGAATCCAGGTGTCAACTGCATCCATAAGTTCCATTACCTTATCTTCCCACTCTTTTTCACCGTTAAGAGCACCAAGGGCAGAACCACGGATGATAGGAGTCTCGTCGCCATCATAGTCATACTGTGACAGGAGGTCACGCATGTCCATTTCTACGAGTTCGAGCATCTCTTCATCGTCTACCATGTCGCACTTGTTCATAAATACAACAAGACGCGGTACGTTTACCTGACGAGCCAAAAGGATGTGCTCACGAGTCTGAGGCATCGGACCATCAGTTGCAGCAACTACGATGATAGCACCGTCCATCTGAGCAGCACCTGTTACCATGTTCTTTACATAGTCAGCGTGTCCCGGGCAGTCTACGTGTGCATAGTGACGGTTAGCTGTTTGATACTCTACGTGAGCTGTATTGATTGTGATACCACGCTCTTTTTCTTCAGGAGCGTTGTCGATTGAGTCGAATGAACGAACTTCGGAAAGACCCTTTTCTGCCAATACTTTTGTGATGGCTGCAGTCAGGGTAGTCTTACCATGGTCTACGTGGCCAATGGTACCGATATTAACGTGCGGTTTGGTTCTTTCGAACTTTTCTTTTGCCATAGGTTTGCTTGAATTATTATTGTTTTATTACTTTCTATTGAGCCAATGGCGGGATTTGAACCCGCGACCTCTTCCTTACCAAGGAAGTGCTCTACCCCTGAGCTACATGGGCAGTGGAGCGGAAGACGAGGTTCGAACTCGCGACCCTTAGCTTGGAAGGCTAATGCTCTACCAACTGAGCTACTTCCGCATTTTACTTTTCATTGTCCTGGTGGGTGGAGATGGATTCGAACCACCGAAGGCGTAAGCCAGCAGATTTACAGTCTGCCCCATTTGGCCACTCTGGTATCCACCCTTTCCTCGCAAAAACCGTGCCCGTTTTTAAACATGCATAGTTCTCTCCGGAATTCCGACTGCAAAATTATATAATTTCCCAGTCATTTCAAAATTTTTTTCTCTTTTTTATGTGGTTTTTTCTTTTTTTAGTCTATTACCTCTGTCACTCAGCAGTTTCTGTCATTCTACTGTCACAGATTTGGCAAGATTTCTTGGCATGTCGACATCTTTACCCTTATTGATGGCTATATAATAACTCAGAAGTTGAAGAGGCACACTGGTGATGATTGGCGTGAGACATTCAGGCACTTCCGGCACTTCCAATACATGGTCTGCCATCTTGCTTATTATCTCATCTCCTTCAGTCACAATTGCTATGATAGATCCTCCACGGGCTTTTACCTGTTGCACATTGCTTACGATCTTATCATACACATGATCCATCGGTGCTATAATCACACTCGGCATCTCATCGTCAATAAGAGCAATAGGGCCGTGTTTCATTTCTGCTGCCGGGTAACCCTCCGCATGGATATAAGAAATCTCTTTCAATTTCAAAGCACCTTCCAAAGCTACTGGATAACTGTAACCCCTTCCAAGGTAAAGAAAATTCTTGGCATAGGTGTATTTCATCGACAGTCTTTCAATCTTATCGTTGAGCTTTAGAACTTTCTGCACTAATTGAGGTATCTGAAGAATATGTTTGCCAAGCTCACATATTTTTTCCTGAGGCATAGTGTTCTTTATCTGGGCGATGTTCAATGAAAGCATCGTGAGTACCATCACCTGACCTGTGAAGGCTTTTGTAGAGGCTACACCTATTTCAGGACCCACGTGGATATATGTGCCACTCTGAGTCTCACGAGGTATAGAACTTCCCACTACGTTGCTGATACCATATACATAAGCACCCATGTCGCGGGCAATTTTCACTGCTGCCAAGGTATCGGCTGTCTCCCCACTCTGTGATATTGCTATCACGACGTCTCTCTCATCCAGTATAGGTTTGGAATAACGGAATTCACTGGCATATTCTACCTCTACCGGTATCTGGCAATTATCCTGGATCAGATATTTCCCTAACAAAGCTGCATGCCACGACGTGCCACACGCCACTATTACAATTCTCTTAGCATTAAGGAATCTTTCCCTGCCGTCGATTACTCCGGAAAGCATCACATTGCAACCTCCGTCAACTATCCTACCGCGAATACAGTCTCGCAGTGTGGTGGGTTGCTCGAAAATCTCTTTCAACATGAAATGTTCGTATCCCCCTTTTTCAAGTTGAGAAATACTCATTTCAAGAGTTGTGACATCTATCTTGGTTTCTTTATTTTCTAAAGTAAGGATCTTCAAGGGTTCTCCCTTCTCTATAACAGCAATCTCTCCATCTTTCAGATAGACACAATCTTTTGTGTATTCTATAAATGGTGTGGCATCTGAGGCAAGGAATGTTTCATTTTCCCCTATTCCCACTGCCAATGGTGAGCTATTTCTCGCTGCGATGATACGGTTGGGATTATCCTTTTCTATTAACGCAATTGCATAAGCTCCTACCACTTGTTTCAAGGCATTCCTTACAGCATCAACCAAACTACAATTATTCTTCAGCTTTATATATTCTATCAGCTGCACCAAAACCTCTGTGTCTGTTTCAGAATGGAAGGTACATCCTTGTTCTATAAGTGCATCTTTTAGTATCTTATAGTTTTCGATAGTGCCGTTGTGAACTAAAGCTAAATTACCGTCTTCACTGAAATGTGGGTGAGCGTTGCAATCTGAAGGTTCTCCATGAGTGGCCCATCTTGTATGTGCTATTCCACAACTGGCTTCCAGATTCTTATCTTTACAAAATTCTTCCAGGTTGGAAACTTTTCCCTGACTCTTATAGATATTTATCTTTCCCTTATCGCTGGCCAATGCAATCCCTGCACTGTCATAGCCACGGTATTCAAGCCGGTGAAGTCCTTTTATAAGGATATCATAAACATTATTGTCTCCAACATATCCTACTATTCCACACATAAACTTAATTTTCGATTATATCACGTTAATAACGCTACTCAGGTCACAATATTGTTTTTCTTTTTAAATGAGGTCTACTCATTCTTAGAGCCGGTTCCCAATTTTTGTTGGCAATGGGAAACCCCGGGACAAGGTAATTTAACATTAATTGGGGAAAGAGCTCTTTAACTAAAATTCATCTCCTAAAGGAGAAAGAGCAGAATCGCGAAGTTTGTATAAGAGTGATTTTTTTATTTCCGGGTGACCGGCCAGCATATCTGAAAGTTCCCAATGATGTCCCGCTTCTTCACTCAACAAGGGGGAAGTTGCGTCTACATCTGTCATGTTCCATGTTAGCAACACTGTTTTTATTTTCAGAGCCTTCAGTTTTCTTACAAGCATTTCATGATCCGCATCTCCGGTAATCAATACCACATAGTCAAATTTTCTGAATGTAGATAGTTCATAAGCCTCGAGAGCAAACCATACATCGATGCCCTTTTCCACCACCTGTTTCTCTCCCTCTTTACCTAATTCACGAAGGTGTTTGTAGTGAAAAACCACATCATTTTCTATAAGAGTGTCTTCAAACTTTCTCTCATTATATAAAAGGTGCTTATCGTAAGCCTCCTTGACTCTGAATCTGCCTCGGAAATAATGGGCTTCGGTAATCTGGCAGTTAGCCGGATCCACTTTCTCAAGTAATGCCAGACGCGAACAAATATAGTCAAAAAGAGACCTTACTTTGATTATGGAATTTTCTATCGCTTTCAAGGCGCGGTTTACCTTGGCATAATAGCCTCCATCGATAAATACACCTATAGATATATATCCTTGCATAATCTTTGATTTTATCCCTGAGCCAGACGTTGCAATAAATCACAAAGGAACTTCCAGAAAGCCTGCACTGACGGTATATTGGCCTTTTCACTGGGAGAGTGAATATCTTTTAGTGTTGGTCCGAATGAAATCATATCCAGTTCCGGTATCTTTTCAAGAAACAAGCCACATTCCAGGCCCGCATGTAAGGCTTCTACCTTGGGTTCTTCTCCAAATAAGGATAAATAACTTTCTTTTGCCTTATTCAAAACTGCAGAGTCAGGATTTGGTGCCCACCCCACATAAGCATCATCAAAACTTACTGTATAGCCTACCATTTCAAATAAAGCCTTCACACGATTTGCTATCTCATCTCTGCGGGAATCCACTGAGGAACGCTGGTGCACTGTCACCGTTACTTCTCCATCTGCAATTTTCACTGAAGCCAGGTTACATGAGGTCTCTACGAGGCCTTCCACTGCCCTCGACATTGTCTGGACACCGTTAGGACACGCAAAAACTGAGGAAACTAATGTAAAGGCTTCATCTTCTGAAATGATTTTGTCAGCTACTGTTGCTTTCTCAATATTGAAAATAAAATCAGGAGTTTCAGCAAGAAGAAATTCTGCATGAAGCATATCGTTAAATTTCTTCACCTCTCTCAAAAGATCCTCTTCTTTAGATTTATCAACGCCAATCACTGCAGAGGCTTCACGCGGTATGGCATTAGCAAGTCCACCTCCGGTAATGTCTGACAAGACAACCGAATATTCCTTCCAAATTGACCAAAGAAAACGGCAAAGTTCTTGATTGGCATTGCCTCTACCAAGGTTTATCTCCATACCGGAGTGCCCTCCTTTAAAGTTTGAAAGGCTTACTTTCCACCAGGATTTATCTTCGGGAGCATCAAGATATTCCAGTTTCTTCTGTGCTAAAGTAACCTTACCACCTGCACAGCCTATTACCAACTGTCCCATTTCTTCTGAATCAAGATTCAGTAAGATAGATCCTGTTACAAATCCCGGTTGCAGACCGTTAGCTCCTATAAGACCTTGCTCTTCATCTACTGTAAATAAAGCTTCTATGGGTCCATGAATCAATTTGTCGTCTAAAAGAACTGCCATGGCAGTGGCGCAGCCAAGTCCGTTGTCTGCACCTAAAGTAGTTCCATCTGCTTTTACCCAGTCGTCATCTACTATAGTGGTTATAGGATCATTCAGGAAATCATGTTCTTTATCTCCATTCTTTTCTGCCACCATATCCTGATGCCCCTGTAGTATCACTGTAGGAGCATTCTCATACCCCGGTGTGGCAGCTTTACGCATCACTACATTTCCAACCTCATCTACAGAATATGATATATTATGCTTCTCAGCCCAGTCCATGAGAAACTTCTTCATCTTCTCAAGGTGATGGGTGGGCCGAGGCACTTTTGTAATTTCATTGAAACATTCCCAAATCAATTTGGGTTCAAGATCTGTTATCTTCATCTTTTTCTCTTTTTTCCTTAATTAGTTATATCTTAGAATACCTGGCATAGGCTTTCGCCATTTTTGTATGATATCCCCTCGATGCATATGACGGGCCATTGTATCTCCTGGCAAATGCACTCCAGTTTTTTTTCCTAAGGCTCTCTACCATACCGGTATTGGTTATAAAGACTGCAAAAAGTTGTAATTGCTCCAATTCAGAATAAGCCATCCTTTTCACAAACTCATCCACTGAGTTACAGCCACACAATTTATAATTAAAGCCACCTATCTGAAACATGCCCCAGAATGTGCCCATATTGGCACCTTGAGCATTGGTTTTCCTTGCTGTAATTAATTCTTTCCACTCTTTAAGCGCATATCCTGTGAGACCCTCCGGTACTGATTCCCCTTTTGCTCCATTGGTATCTGACACTTTATTTCGATATTTAAGGTACATTGACCTGTCGAAATTTATCACTGGAATACCGGGAGCCCAGAACCCTTTCATAGCCTTTCCGGCCTCTATTTCCACTACTGCCTTAATCGTAGCTACTTCTACATTTAATTCCTCGGCTACAAGTTGAAAATCATGCTCAGTAAGATGAAGGTATCTTTCATTTTCATCTGTGCCAAGGCTATCGAAAGATTCTATTGACAGTAAGGTTGGTGAAGGCACGCTATCTGTCTTGAGAAAAAATTCCTCAGTTTCGGCACCGAAAAAGGCGGAAGTTATTCCTCCGCCCATTATCAGCAGCATGCCTATAGTCACACTTTTAATGCCTTTAAGTTTCATACCTCTGAAATCTTTTTTAATACAAGGCAAAGGTGCTTCCAGAACTTATCTACGGTTGGTATCAGTAATTTTTCATCGGGTGAATGTACATCTCTCATGGTAGGACCAAAACTTACCATGTCGAGATTTGGATTTTTTGTAAGGAAGAGTCCGCACTCAAGACCTGCATGAATAGCCTTTATCTGTGGTTTCACACCAAAGAGTTCTTCATAAGCATCCGCACTTATCTTCATTATCTCTGATTCCACGTTTGGTGCCCATCCGGGATACCCGTCTGAATGGGATACCTCTGCACCGGCCAATTGGAAATGTGCTTCAACTTGTCCGGCGATATCATTTTTTCTGGATTCCAGCGAAGATCTTTGTGAAGTGGTCACAACTATTTTATCCTCACCCTCCATTTTCACGGCTGCCAGGTTGGTGGAAGTCTCTACCAGTCCCTCTATATCTTTGCTCATGCTTACCACACCATGCGGGGCTGAATATAGTGCCCTTATCAAAGTTAGGGAAGTCTTGGAATCAATGCAGAATTCAGGTTTGGATACTTCTTCTATGTCTATTTTCATTGAAGGCTCCACTCCCTTGTATTCATTCTTAATCTCATCCGCATATTTATTCAGGAATTCACAGATGCTATCTTTATGCGATTCATGGATGCCAAACACAGCTTCTGCTTCACGTGGTATTGCATTCCTGAGGTTTCCTCCCTTGAAACTGCTCACCTCTATGTCCCATTTGTTGGAACATTCCCATATAAATCGAGCTATTACTTTGTTGGCATTGGCACGGCCCAAATGAATATCCCCGCCGCTGTGGCCTCCAAGAAGGCCTGTAATGCTTACCTTATAATAAGAAAAATTATCCGGAGAAAAACTTCTCTTATATGAGAATACAGCCGTTGTATCAATTCCGCCGGCACATCCTATAAAGATCTCTCCATCATCTTCTGAGTCAAGATTAATCAGGATCTTTCCGCTGATCATTCCTTCGCCAAGGTTTTCAGCTCCTTCCAGGCCTATTTCTTCATTTACTGTAAACAGTGCCTCAAGCGGTCCGTGTTCTATTTCAGCATCTGTTAGGGCTGCTAATGCAGCAGCCATGCCTATACCATTGTCTGCTCCTAAAGTGGTGCCCTTAGCCTTCACCCAGTCCCCATCGATATAGGTCTGAATGGGATCTTTTGAAAAGTCATGTTCAACATCGCTGTTTTTTTCAGCCACCATGTCCATATGGGACTGCAAAACTACTACCGGTGCTTTTTCACGTCCGGGAGTGGCCGGCTTAGACATCACCACATTACCGACTTTATCTGTTTTTGCCTCTATTGAATGTTTTTTTGCATAGTCAAGCAAATAAGCCCTGATCTGCTCTTCATGTTTTGAAGGTCTGGGCACTTTTGTAATTTCATCAAATGCTTCCCATACCAGGGCCGGCTGCAATTCCTTAACTTCCATTGGTATTATTTTTTCTTCGGTACTTCTTTTCTTCTTTTCTTTTAATGACGAAAGTCTTTAATTCTCCAAAAGTACTCATTTTTTCCTTTTATTCAAAACTTGTTTTCCAAGTTGCACTTTTTTTTATAAATTTGCATATTACTAAATTTGAAAAATAAAAAACAAAGAAAACCTCTGAAAAATGAGAAAGTTTTTTTCAATCACTTCCTTATTGTGCATAGTTTTGTGTTTCATGGCTTCTTCATGTGGCAAACACGAAAACAACCAGGAACTTACCAATGCGAAAATATCCGGGATGATAGCTCGCTCAGATTCAATGCTTCCTAATTACAGATATGTAGATTTAGATTCCGTACTAAGTAATTACAATCTCGCCAAAGATTATAATGAAGAGATGCTTAGAATGCAAAGCAGCATGCAGAGTGAAGTGAAACGTCATGAAAATTCTCTACAGTCGTTAGCAACCACAATGCAAAATAAACTTCAAAACAACGGCTACTTGTCTGAAGCTTCACTTAAAGCCGACCAACAACAATATGCCGACTTGCAGAATAAGGCACAAAGAGCTGTGGCTTCTCTTCAAAGCAATTTCGAGACAACCGCCATGTTGGCTCAAAAGACTGTAAATGACTCTATTGAAGCTTTCATTCAAGATTATAATATGAAAAAAGGCTATGATGCCATTTTCTTCAAGGCAGCCACACTTTATATTAACCCCGCGCTTGATATCACCAATGAAGTGATCGAAGGTTTAAATGCAAGATACAATAAAGTGAAATAACCTTTTTCTGGATATTATAAAGAATCTTGGGCAGGAGGGATGTTTATCCGGTTCTGCCCTTTTTAATCCCTGATTTATCTTTTCTAATTTAATCATGATTGAAGATAATATAATAAATAAAGAAATTAATGAGAAAGCCGTGCTCGTGGGGCTCGTGACTCTACGTCAAGAAGAAAGCAAGGTGAAAGAATATCTTGATGAACTTGATTTCCTGGCGCAGACGGCCGGCGCCGAACCGGTAAAAAATTTTATCCAGAAACTTGATTACCCCAACCCAAGAACTTACGTGGGTAAAGGTAAACTGGAAGAAATCAGACAATATGTAGAGGAAAACGAAATTGGGCTGGTAATTTTTGACGATGATCTTTCCACAAAACAAGTTGCCAACATCGAAAATGAACTGAAGGTTAAAATTCTGGATCGTACCAGCCTTATTCTTGATATTTTTGCCAAAAGAGCTCAGACTGCCACTGCCCGAACTCAAGTAGAATTAGCTCAGTATCAATATCTCTTACCGCGTCTTACCAGAATGTGGACTCACCTCGAAAGGCAAAGAGGTGGTATAGGTATGAGAGGTCCCGGTGAAACTCAGATTGAAACAGACCGACGTATAATCCTGGATAAAATATCAAGATTAAAGGAAGAACTACGGCACATTGACAGGCAGAAAAGTGTTCAAAGAAAAAACCGTGGTAAACTAACTCGTGTTGCATTAGTAGGATACACTAACGTGGGTAAGTCTACTCTTATGAATCTTCTGAGCAAAAGCGAGGTATTTGCAGAAAATAAACTTTTTGCCACACTTGACACCACGGTAAGGAAAGTGATTATCGATAATCTCCCTTTCCTTCTTACTGATACTGTAGGTTTTATCAGAAAACTTCCGACACATCTTGTAGATTCATTCAAATCCACTCTTGATGAGGTTAGAGAGGCTGATATGCTCGTACATGTGGTAGATATCTCGCATCCCGGTTTCGAAGAACAGATAGAAGTGGTGAACGAGACTCTAAGACAGGTATGTGGCGACAAACCTATACCTGTTATAATGGTCTTCAATAAGATAGATGCTTTTACTTATAGCCCTAAAGACCCCGACGACCTTACTCCGGCTACAAGAGAAAATATCTCTTTAGACAGTTTCCGTGAATCATGGATGGCAAGAATGGCCAACAATTGTGTATTCATTTCAGCTAAGGAACATATTAATATCGATGCATTGAAAAATCTTCTTTATGAAAAGGCAAGGGAAATTCATGCTGAAAGATTCCCCTATAACGACTTCCTTTTCCAGAAGTATGACGAGGATTTTAACCAGGATAACCCAGAAGATTGATTCCTAAATTATGAAAGCACTGTCGCAACAAGAAATTCAAACTTTGAAATCACAAGGTTGCTCGTCTTCCGACTGGTCTGATATTAAGGTTTCTCCGGAGCTTGATCTTGACAACATCCACAATGTCAGATTCAGCGGCCCGGTAGAAATCCATACCGGTGCAGTGCTAAGAAATATACCCGGTGGTATTTCGGGATGTCAAATAAAAGAAAACGCAGTAATAGAAAATGTAGACTCAATTGTTTTCGATCCGGAGGCCCCTCACGGTGTAGGCACTCTTGCTGCCGTGCTTGATGAATCCGGCTCACGAAGTGTCTATATTTATCCCGGGTTATCCTCTCAGATTGCTACTCTTATGGCAAGAGAACCCCGCTGGGTGCAGAATCAATTAGAACACCATATCCGGGATTTTATCGATTCAAAAATTACCCCTCCTGAAATTGGAGAAGGGGCTGTAGTAAAGAATTGTGGACCCATAAGAAATGTAAGTATAGGAAGGGAAGTAACAGTAGACGGTGCCTCCCGGCTTGAAAATGGATCACTTATCAATAATGCCTCTCCGGGAAAATCTTTCACTTTTGTAGGAAGTGGTGTAGAAGCAGAAAACTTTATTCTTGAAGACGGTCGTCTTGAATCAAAAGCAATGGTCACTAACTGCTATGTAGGACAAGGAGCGGTTTTGTCTCATGGCTTCAGTGCACACGATTCACTTTTCTTTTCCAATTGCTCTCTTGAAAATGGCGAGGCACATTCTGTGCTGGCCGGACCATATACCGTGAGTATGCACAAAGGCACTCTTCTGATTGGTTGCCAGACTTCTTTTATGAATGCAGGAAGTTCTACCAACCAGAGCAACCATATGTATAAGCTGGGGCCCGTACATTGGGGCGTGTTGGAGAGAGGGGTCAAGACATCTTCCGGTTCTTACCTGATGTTGGGGGCAAAAGTTGGAGCTTTCTCTTTGCTTATGGGATCGCATAAGACACATCCGGATTCCTCGGAGTTTCCCTTTTCATATCTTTTCGGGGATGAACGAGGTGCCACAGTAGTTGTCCCGGCTGTAATGCTAAGATCTTGCGGACTTCTTCGGGATGAAATGAAATGGCCCACGCGCGACCGCCGTCTTAAGAGGAAATTGCCTCTTCATGATCATATTACATTCAATGTGCTCAATCCTTTCACAGTAGACACGATGCTCAATGCTATTTCTACTATCGAGGATTTGCTCACACGTCCTGCCGATGATGACTTGTATATGCGATACAAAGGTATGAAATTTACAAGGGCAGCTCTTGAACGTGCAAAGTCTTTATATACTACAGCTATTTTTAAATATCTTTCCATAACCCTACCCGAGGGTAAGTTCCCGGAAAATGACAATGTCCCTGCTTCTAAATGGGTTGACCTGGGAGGTGCTATTATACCACGAGAATACCTTGAAAAGGCTCTTGAATCGGAGAATCCTGTCGATACTGATAGCATCCTAAAGGAAGCCATGGATAATTATAATGAATTGGAATTACAGTGGATTGGTCGGAGGTTCAATGAATGGTGGCGCCAGCGAGAAGAATATATACGCTTTAATGCGGCAAAATTTGATGAAATGGTAGAAGAAGACCGTCAGCAGTATCTCCAGATGCTAACCAGAGAGAATGAAATGTTGGCTTTATAACATCCTTTTTCTTTACTCGGTGTAAGGTCTCATTATTCCATATTTATATTTATTAATACTACGGAATTTGCAAATTAATGATTTTTAATATAATTTTGCAACCTGAGGCGTGTGCCTTATAGTGAATAAATAACCTTAATTATTAACCAATTTTAATGAGCGAATCAAAAGTTCAAACCCCTATCGAAGATTTCGATTGGGAAGCCTATGCTAATGGCGAAACAGCCGGTTCGAAGAGCAAAGAGGAATTAATCAACACCTACGATGAATCTCTTAAGACGGCTAAAGACAATGAAGTGGTGACCGGTGTCATCAAATCTATCTCAAAACGTGAAGTGAGAGTAGATATCGGTATGAAATCTGATGCTATTATTCCGATTTCAGAATTCCGTTATAATCCCGACCTCAAAGTAGGTGATGAAGTAGAGGTTTACATCGAAAACCTTGAAGACAAGAACGGACAACTTAAACTCTCTCATAAAAAAGCTTGTCAGACCCGTAGTTGGGATCGTGTTAATCAAGCTCTTGAAAATGATGAAATCATCAAGGGTTATGTTAAGTCCCGCACTAAGGGCGGTATGATCGTGGATGTGTTCGGTATCGAGGCTTTCCTCCCCGGTTCACAGATCGACGTACGTCCTATTCGTGACTATGATGTTTTCGTAGACAAAACTATGGAATTCAAGGTTGTGAAAATCAACCAAGAATATAAGAATGTAGTGGTTTCTCACAAAGCTCTCATTGAAGCTGAACTGGAAGCACAGAAGAAAGAAATCATCTCTAAACTTGAAAAAGGCCAGGTACTTGAGGGTAAAGTGAAGAACATCACTCCTTATGGTGTATTCGTTGATCTTGGCGGAGTAGACGGTCTGGTACATATCACCGACCTTTCATGGGGCCGTGTATCTGACCCACGCGAAGTAGTGGAATTAGACCAGGATATCAAGGTAGTTATTCTTGACTTCGACAACGAAAAGAAACGTATTGCACTTGGTGTAAAACAACTTCTACCCCATCCTTGGGATGCACTCGACCAGAATGTTAAGGTTGGTGACAAGATTTCAGGTAAAGTTGTTGTGATGGCTGATTATGGCGCATTCGTTGAGGTTCAACCGGGCGTGGAAGGACTTGTTCATGTTTCTGAAATGTCTTGGAGCCAGCATTTGCGCAGCGCACAAGATTTCCTCAAAGTTGGCGATGAAATCGAAGCAGTAGTGCTCACTCTCGATCGCGACGACCGTAAGATGAGCCTTGGTATCAAACAACTCAAAAACGATCCTTGGGAAAATATCGATACCAAGTATTCTATCGGTTCACGTCACACCGCTAAGGTAAGAAACTTTACCAACTTCGGTGTATTTGTTGAAATCGAAGAAGGCGTTGACGGTCTGATCCATATTTCTGACTTATCTTGGACTAAGAAAATCAAACATCCTTCTGAATTTACTCAGATAGGCAATGAAATTGAAGTTCAGGTTCTTGAAATAGACAAAGACAACCGTCGTCTCTCTCTTGGACACAAGCAACTCGAAGAGAATCCTTGGGACGTTTTCGAAACTATCTTTACAGTAGGTTCAGTTCATGAAGGTACGATTACTGAACTCATGGACAAAGGTGCAGTGATTGCTCTTGAATATGGCGTTGAAGGTTTTGCTACTCCCAAACATCTTGTAAAAGAAGATGGCACTCAAGCTAAACTTGACGAGAAACTCAAATTCAAAGTGCTTGAATTCAATAAAGATAGCAAACGTATCATTCTTTCACACAGCCGTATAGCCGAAGATGCAACTAAAGCTGAGACTAAAGCTCAGAAAGCTGCTACAAAGAAAACTCGTAAGGAAGAGGAACAACCGCAACTCACTCAGAATGTAGAAAAAACTACCTTGGGTGACCTTGGAGCTCTTCAGGCATTGAAAGAACAATTGCAGAAAGAAGGTAAAAAATAATCTTTTTACCCCTCGAAAATAGAAAATGGAGAAACTTCGGTTTTTCCATTTTTTTTATTAATTTTTTTATTAATTTTACTCGTAATTAATACTGATGAAACTCTTCAAAAAAAATCTTGTCACAAGCTTTTTAAGTCTGGGTTTATGCGGACCCGGATTGATGGCTCAGCAACCATATAACGAATGGCAAGAATCTAAAACTTCTATGGGTAATTTTAAACCCGTAAGTTCCCTTCCTGATATCGAAGTGTTTTCAGCGCCCAATACCATACTTGTAAAAGTGAATCAACCCACAGAAGTTAGAATTTTTTCTATTCTGGGAAAGTTAATTTCATCTCAAAGACTGGAACCGGGTCTTTTTGAATATCATATTGATTCTCATGGAATTTATATCATTAAGACAAATGATAATTCCTGCAAGCTCGCAATCTGACATTTTCTCATTTTTACATTAAATTAATATGAACTCAACTGATATCGATTGGTCACAATTATCATTTAGTTATTTGCCCACAGATTATAATGTCCGTTGCACATACAAGGATGGTAAGTGGGGCGAAATAGAAGTCTCTGACTCTGAATATATTCCAATGCATATGGCAGCCGTTTGTCTGCATTACGGTCAGGAATCATTCGAAGGTTTAAAGGCTTTCAGAGGAAAAGATGGCAAAATTCGTATTTTCCGAATGGATGAAAATGCTAAACGTTTTATCCGCACTGCGGAAAGAATGTTGATGGCTCCAATGCCTGTAGACCTTTTCTGTGAAATGGTAAAAAAGGTAGTGAAATTAAATGAAAGGTTCGTTCCTCCTTATGGAACAGGGGCGTCCCTTTATATCCGTCCGTTGGAAATTGGTGTGTCGCCCAAAATAGGTGTCAGCAGTGCTACTGAATTCCTGGTTGTGATGTTTGTATCTCCCGTGGGTCCTTATTTCAAGTCAGGTTTCAAACCCATGAAAGTATGCATCACTCGTGAGTATGACCGTGTGGCTCCGAAGGGAACAGGATCTATTAAAGTCGGCGGCAACTATGGAGCTTCTTTGCAAGCAGGTGAAAAAGCTCATGAACTTGGTTATTCCAACATTCTCTATCTCGATCCAAAGGAAAAGAAATATATTGATGAATGTGGAGCAGCTAATTTTTATGGTATCAAGAATAATACTTACGTCACTCCACAAAGTGAGTCAATTCTACCCTCTATCACTAATATGAGTCTTCAGGAAATTGCTAAAGACATGGGGCTTAAGATAGAGAAAAGAAATATCCCCCTCGAAGAAATATCAGAATTTGAAGAGGCAGGGGCTTGTGGTACTGCAGCAGTCTGCTCTCCTATCGGACAAGTGGATGACCTTGATACCGGCAAGTCGTATATCATCGCACCTGACAACCAACCCGGACCAATTTCTACTGCCCTATACAACGCTATCAGAGCCATACAATATGGTGAAGCACCTGATACTCACAACTGGTGTGTGATTTTAGACTGAGAGTCAAATGTTTTCCTCTCGTCTGAATTTAAATATAAGTTAGAGTACAGTCTCTGAAAATGCCTTTTATCTTTGATATAAACTGGCTTTTCCATAATTATTGTCATGACAATTTTTTATTAAAAAAAATTGTCATGACACATTCTGAACAAGTGGCAAGGAAGGCTCTTAAAATATGGAAAGAGAAAGAACTTGCTTTAAATCCCCATGATATTTATTGTGCAGCTCTTCTACATGATATAGGTGTGGTAAATTGCCATGCACCTGATATACATGCTTTCGGATCCCTTCCCTATCTTCGTCATGGGTTAGAAGGAGAAGCTATCCTTAAGGTTCATGGCCTTGATCAATATGCCAGAGTTTGTGCAACTCATATAGGCGCCGGAATCACCTCACATGAAATATTGAAAAATAATCTCCCCCTTCCTCCAAAAGATTTTTTACCGGAAACTTTGCTCGAGAAGCTGATATGTTATGCCGATAAATTCTATTCTAAAAGTGGTGATCTGACCAAAGAAAAACCTTTAGAAGACGTAATTAAACAGATGAACCGCTTCGGTCCGGGGTCGTTGGCTCGTTTCTTGGAGATGCATAAAATGTTTGGAGAGAATTAATTCAATCTCATAACTTTATTAACATTATTTGTGAATACCACTATCAAGGTTTCCCTTTTTATTGCTAAATTTGTATATTATTAGCGATTTTCCTAAGAATTGAGGCGATTCTTTATATATATTTTTGCCTTGGTGGTCCTTGGCATTGCTTTTGCCAAGACACCGGATTCCCCTAATTTATCTCTCTCAAACGTTTCGGAATCGGCAGATACCACTCCTTCTCGTCTGTTTGTACCCATCGACTCTATCCAGGTTAATACCGAAATGGGCACAAATAGAAACGACACATTCTTTTATGCCTACGATTCTCTTCTTTCCACTACAGATTCCATTATAGATTTACCCTTAGATTCCATCAATCTTAATGATTCATCTATGGTGTTGCCCGACTCTCTTATCTCTGCTTCAAGAAGAGCAAGGGTGGAAAGAAATACTTTAGGATATGACACCACCAAATCTAAAGTTTCCAGAATAAACCGCGATAAAGTAGACCTTGAAACTGCAGTGACTTTCAGTGCTAAAGACTCTCTTATAATGGAAGGAACAAATAATGCTTTCCTTTTCGGAGACGGAAATGTGGAATACGGGCAGTTTAACCTAAAGGCTGAAGAAATCCGAATGGAACTTGATCAGTCTACGGTTTTTGCTAAGGGAGCCATTGACTCGGTAGGAAATCTTTTTGGAAATCCTGTCTTTAAAGATGGAGGAGAAGAATATGAGTCTAAGCAAATGACTTATAACTTCAAAACTGAAAGAGGATATATCACGGATGTAATTTCCGAACAAGGTGAAGGATATCTTACCGGCGGTGCTTCCAAAAAAATGGAAGATGGTTCTTTCTTCGTGCAAGATGGTAAATACACCACTTGTGATGATCATGACCATCCGCATTTTTATTTCAATGTTACCAAGGGTAAGATGATACCGAATAAAAACATTGTCACCGGCCCCGTCTACATGGTTCTTGCAGATGTGCCTCTTCCCCTTGCTTTACCATTCGGATATTTCCCTTTCTCTAAAAACTATTCAAGCGGTATTATTTTCCCCACTTTCGGTGAGGACTATAATCGTGGTTTCTATATAAGAGACGGTGGATATTACTTTGCGCTCTCAGATTATGTCGACCTCGCACTAAGAGGCGAGATATATACTAAAGGGTCATGGGGAGTGTCGGGAGCCTCAACATATTCTAAAAGATATAAATTCAGAGGAAATATCTCTTTCTCATATATCACTACTATTTATGGAGAAAAAGGAAGCCCAGATTATTCCAAACAAAACAACTTCCAGTTTGTATGGAGCCATTCCCAGGATTCAAAGGCTAATCCTAATATGTCGTTCTCGGCCTCTGTAAATTTCTCTACCTCAGGATATTCACGCAACGACCTTAACTCTTATTACAATAATTCATTCACTGAAAATACCAAATCATCTACAGTGAATATGACCTACCGGTTCCCCGGAACCAAATGGAGTCTTTCCACTACTGCCAATATCACCCAACGTACTCAAGACTCAACTTTGGCAGTTTCTTTCCCCAATCTCAATGTCACTCTTTCACAAGTGGCTCCTTTCAAAAGAAAGAAATCTGTGGGAGGCGAAAAATGGTATGAGAAAATTAAATTGTCTTATTCAGGTCAATTCCAAAACTCTCTTACGGCCCAACAAAACGTATTCTTCAAAAAGAGCCTTCTAAAAGACTGGAGAAACGGTATGAGACATAGTATGCCCGTGTCTGCCACTTTTTCATTGTTTAAATACATCAATATATCCCCGTCGATTACCATGAACGACAGGATGTATACTTCAAAAATTAAAAGAAGCTGGGACACCCAAGCCTCACGCGAAGTAAGAGATACTACATTCGGTTTCTATAACCTTTTTGACTTCAATGCATCAATCTCGCTTGACACAAAAATTTATGGTTTTTGGAAACCTCTCAAAATTTTTGGAGACAAAGTGCAGATGATCAGACATGTCTTGACACCTACCGTATCTTTCTCAGCCTCACCTGACTTTTCCGATCCCTTCTGGGGTGTTTTCGGCACCTATGAATATGTAAATTCCGCCGGAGAACTAAAAACTCAGAAATACAATTATTTCTCCCATGGTGTATACGGAGCGCCGGGTCAAGGAAAAACAGGTATGGTTTCGGTCAGTCTTGCCAACAATCTGGAAATGAAAGTTAAAAATGATGCGGATTCTACGGGTTCTAAAAAGATTTCTCTCATAGAAAACTTTTCTATAAGCCAAAGTTATAACTTTGCAGCCGATTCCATGAATTGGAGTAATATCAATACTTCAATTTTATTGCGACTGGTGAAAAATTTCAATCTCAATCTCTCAGCCACTTGGGATCCTTATACTTACAGGCTTTCTTCGTCAGGAACACCTGTGCGAGTAAATGTGCCTCGATGGAAAGCCGGTAAAGGTTGGGCAAGACTTTCTTCCACTGGTACTTCTTTTTCTTATACTTTTAATAATCAGACATTTAAAAGAAATAAAAATAAGGATAACAAAAATACAAACTCACCTGGAATGGAAGACGAAGAGGAAACCGATGAGTTTGGATCACAATCTTTTGATGCTACGGAAGAGAAAAGACGAAGGCGGCAGGAGGCAAAAGAAGCATCCGCAGCAGCTGATGCCGACGGCTATGCCAAGTGGGAATGTCCGTGGAGTCTTTCTGTGAACTATTCTGTGAGCTACGGTTATGGTGCTTTTGATTATGACAAACTGGAATACAAAGGTAAATGGACTCAAAACCTTTCCTTCTCCGGTAACATACGACCTACTGCCAACTGGAATTTTTCTTTCTCAGCTTCATATAATTTCGACTTAAAGAAATTGGCTTATATGAATTGTACAATTTCCAGAGACCTCCACTGCTTTACAATGTCGGCATCTTTCGTTCCGGTAGGCCCCTATAAATCCTACAATTTCCATATCTCTGTCAAGTCCTCGTTGCTAAAAGATCTAAAATATGACAAAAGATCTTCCAACAATAACGGTATAAGATGGTATTAAATAATAGGTTAGCTTTATTCCTATTAATTCCCTCTCACCACCTGTATTCGTCTAAGAGCCATTCCTATTTTAACTTTACACCCTTTCTTTTAATTTGCAGAATTCATTTCAATTACTTAATTTTGTAGAAACTTCGGCAAAATGGCCAAGCCAGAACTTTTACAGTCGATTTCATCTCTTGCAAAGAAAATAGATGCCCTCTCTAATCAAAATCTATCTTTGATGCAAAGGATTAAAGAACTCGAAGATTCTAATAGATTACTCTCTATTCAACATCTCAATGATGTTAAAGAACTCGAGAAAGCTCAAAAAGAAATCGAATTTCTCTCTCTTTCTCATCGGCTTGCCGCTTCTCCTGAAGCTTTAGTAGAGGCAAGAAACAAAGTTTCTTCTCTCATTAGAACCATCGACAGTTGTATCCGATTGATTAAGGAGGATTGAAGATGAAGGGTTCTGACAAAATAGAAATGACTATAAATATAGGTGGTGAACTCATTAAACTTGATGTGGATTTCGACGACCAGATTGGGGTGAGAGAGGCCGAAAGTGAGATAAAGCTATTTATCGATCGAATGAAAAAAAAATGGCCTCAAAACTCCGATAAAAAGTTGCTGGCAATGGCTGCATTTCAATTTGCCAGATGGTATCAGCAGCTTATAAATTTCCAGATGCAAGCTATAGACATCACTAATGAAAATATCCGGAAGATTGACAATATCTTAAATAATGATATTGACGCAGATACTTCCGAAAGTTTTTGACCACTGTCATATCCATTCTATTCTTTCCCTTCATTTCTTTATTCATGAAGTATGCAATTGTCTGATAAATAAAATTAGACAGTTAGATTTTTATTATTGTATATTATCATGGAAACAGCTATATGGATTATTATTGCCGCAGGAGCTGCTTTGATTGGTTTCATCATAGCCTCTGTAATGGCCAAAAAAAATGCTGGCAGCGCAGCTAATATTATAATTGAAGAAGCAAACCGCGAGGCGGATGTTATAAAAGAAAAAAGCATCCTTAAAGCTAAAGAAGAGGAATTTAAACTGATATCAGAAGCTGAGAAAACTGCCAATCAACGCCTGCAGAAAATTCAGGCTTCTGAAAACAGAGCCCGACAAAAGGAACTCCAACTTAATCAGCAACAAAGCGAACTGGCTAAGAGGAAAAACGAACTTGACGCTCGTCAGTCTTCTTTGGATAAAATGGAATCTTCTATCTCTGTTAAACATGAAGAGGCTGACCACCTTATCAAAAGCATACGCGAAGAATTGGAAAAGATTTCCGGCCTTTCAGCTGATGAAGCTCGTGAACGCCTGATAGACAGTCTTAAAGAGGAAGCTAAAACTCAGGCAGCCGGGTATATCAATGATATAATGGATGAAGCTAAACTCACCGCTTCAAAAGAAGCCAAAAAGATTGTAGTGCAATCCATCCAACGACTCGCTACTGAAGCAGCAGTGGAGAATTCTGTGACTGTATTCCCTATCGACAATGATGAAATAAAGGGACGAATTATTGGTCGTGAGGGAAGAAATATCAGAGCCCTTGAAGCAGCAACCGGAATTGAAATTATTGTTGACGATACACCTGAAGCAATTGTGCTCTCAGGATTTGACCCTGTGAGACGTGAAATAGCTCGCCTGGCTTTGCATCAATTGGTGGTCGACGGTCGTATCCACCCGGCAAGAATTGAAGAGGTAGTGGCTAAAGTAAGAAAACAGGTAGAAGAAGAAATCATTGAGACCGGTAAAAGGACAGCTATCGATTTAGGTATTCATGGTCTACACCCGGAACTAATCAGAATGGTTGGTAAGATGAAATACCGTTCATCTTACGGACAGAATTTATTGCAACACTCAAGAGAGACAGCTAATCTCTGTGCCATAATGGCTTCTGAACTGGGATTGAACCCTAAGAAAGCAAGGAGAGCCGGACTTCTTCATGACATAGGTAAGGTACCCGATGATGAACCGGAACTCCCACATGCACTTCTCGGAATGAAACTGGCTGAAAAATTTAAGGAAAAACCGGATATCTGCAACGCTATAGGTGCACACCATGAGGAAGTGGAACAGACTTCATTATTGGCCCCTATTGTACAGGTTTGTGATGCAATCTCCGGTGCTCGTCCTGGTGCTCGTCGTGAAATTGTAGAGGCTTATATTAAACGTCTGAACGATTTGGAACAAATTGCACTCTCCTATCCCGGCGTACTTAAGACTTACGCTGTTCAGGCTGGTAGAGAACTCCGAGTGATTGTAGGAGCAGACAGGATCTCAGATGAAGAGACTGAAAAACTCTCCGCAGAAATCGCAAAGAAAATTCAGGATGAGATGACATACCCGGGTCAAGTGAAAATCACTGTGATTCGTGAAACGCGTTCTGTGGCTTTCGCTAAATAATTCACCCTTTCATTTTCCTTTATTATGGAAGAGGTAAAAGAATACGCTTTCATAAACGCGTGCCCGAGATGCATGAGAAACCATGCATGCAGAAACTGTAGTCGTCGTGAACCACGTGGTAAACTAACTGCTACCGATTGGCTTTCTCATTTGCCTGATGACAATACAGAACGACTTATTGAGGTAATTTTCAAAAACACACGTGTAGGTTTTTTTGAAAATGCTGATAACTTAGACCTGCATATCGGAGATCTGGTTGTTGTGGAAGGTTCTCCCGGTTATGATATAGGTAAGATTAACATGGTAGGCCATCTGGTGAAACTCCAGATGAAAAAAACCGGGTTCAAAGACTTTAAAGACCTTAAGAAAGTTCTAAGAATTGCCGACAGAGAAGATCTGGAGAAATTTGATGAAGCCCGCTCACGCGAACACTCTACCATGATCAAGGCTCGCTCTATAGCAGAAGAATTGGGGTTGGCAATGAAAATCGGCGATGTAGAGTTCCAAGGCGACGGCAGTAAAGCTATTTTCTATTATATAGCCGATGAAAGAGTAGATTTCAGGAAACTTATAAGGATTTTAGCTGAGACATTCCGTGTAAGAATTGAAATGAAGCAAATCGGTGCACGTCAGGAGGCCGGAAGAATCGGAGGTATCGGTCCTTGCGGACGTCCTCTATGTTGTTCTTCCTGGATGAACCGTTTTGTCTCTGTAGGCACAGGTGCAGCACGCGTTCAGGATATCTCCATGAATCCTCAGAAACTGGCTGGACAATGCGGTAAACTTAAATGCTGTCTTAATTTCGAGATTGATTCCTATGCAGAAGCACATAAAGACCTACCTCCAAAAGATGCCGTCCTCGAATCTAAAGACAATGTTTATTATTTGTTCAAGACAGATATCCTTGCCAGAAAATTGACTTATTCTACAGACAAGAGAATCCCTGCCAATCTTATTACTCTGGATGCTAATAGAGCCTTTGAAGTCTTGGAAATGAACAAAAAAGGTCTTAAACCGGAAAACTTGTCCGACCAGATCATTGCAGAAGAAAATTCTGAATTTGGAGACATTATCGGTCAAGACAGTATGACCCGTTTTGACAAGAAAAATAACAAGAAGAAGAAAAAGAATAAAAACCGGAATCAGGTTGAAAATAAAGACCGTAAAAACGGTAACGTTTCACAGAAATGATGCCATCCTATTCAAAACTTTTTCAGGTTTTCTCTATTTTATTTTCGATTGCATTTTCTTCATGCAGTTTAAAGGAAGAATCAATAGTTTCTTCTGATTTTGTGGAATTCGGACATGATGGGATAGTTCCGGACAAAGAATATGTTTTTTATCCTTTTGAATCTGTTTCAGATACCGTTTCATCTCATACTTTTGCAGTTTCGCTTATTGTACGATACACAGATTTGTGCAAAATAAAAAGCTTGCCCTTAAACATTGAAAAGGGGTCAATATGGAGTGACTCCATTTCCAATTTCCAAGTAGAATTGCCATTGTTTCAATTAAACGATAATTCTAATGGTAAAGGAAACTTTGGCCTTTATCAAACATTATTCCCCCTTTTCCCGTCCATACAAAATGAAGAGGGGTCATTTATTTCAATATCTTCTTCTTCAAAAGATACTAAAGGTATAATATCTATGGGTATTATTACTGAAGCTTTAAATTAAAATAGAAATGCTATTACAAGATAAGATTGATATTCCGGTTTTTCATTTGATCAGCGACATTGCAGCTTCTCTTAACAGAGAAGTTTATGTGGTCGGTGGTTATGTCAGGGATATTTTTCTGAATAGAGAATCAAAAGATATTGATTTCGTAACTGTAGGAAACGGTATTGAGCTGGCTACAGAGGTGGCTAAAAAATTAGGTCCTAAAGCCAAACTTTCAATTTTCGCCAACTACGGCACAGCACAGGTAAAATTTAAAGATTTGGAACTTGAGTTTGTAGGTGCCCGCAGGGAATCTTATAATCAAGATTCAAGAAATCCTATTGTGGAAAACGGAACTCTTGAAGAAGACCTTACAAGAAGAGACTTTACCATCAATGCAATGGCAATTTCTCTTAATAAGGAAACTTATGGTAATCTTCTTGATCCTTTTCATGGCCTTATTCATCTTGACCAAGGTATTATCAAGACACCAACTAATCCTGAAATCACATTTTCCGACGATCCTCTGAGAATGCTTAGAGCCATAAGATTCGCAACGCAACTTGCTTTTCCGGTTTATGAAAATGGACAAATAACTGATAAAATTAAAAATTTTTCTCTCGACCCGGAAACTTTCAATGCTATAAAAAATAATGCTTCCCGAATGAAAATTATCACGAGGGAAAGGATAAATACCGAACTTTCAAAAATAATGATGTCGCCACGTCCTTCAATAGGATGGAAATTAATTGACCGGACAGGATTGTTGGAATACGTCTTCCCATCTTTGATACCTCTTAAAGGAGTGGAAATTGTAGGGGGAAAGGGCCATAAAGATAATTTCCATCACACTATTCAAGTAGTGGATAATGTAGCAGTCAGGTCGGATAACGAATGGCTTAGATGGGCTGCCTTGCTTCATGACATTGCAAAACCGGCAACAAAAAAATATGATGCCCTTTTAGGTTGGACTTTCCATAGTCATAATTATGTGGGCGAAAAAATGGTACCTGCTATTTTTCGGGAAATGAAAATGCCCTTGAATGAAAAGATGAAATATGTAGCCAAACTGGTAGGACTTCACATGAGACCTCAATCAGTAGGAGAAGCAGGAGTTACTGATTCAGGTGTAAGAAGACTCATAACGGATGCCGGCGATGAATTGGAAGATCTCATGATTCTTGCTGAATCTGATATTACATCAAAGAATCCTGAAAAAGTTCGTTCTCAAATTACTGGATTCAAGAAACTTCGTGATAGGATAAATCAAATAAACGATGCCGATGCTTTAAGAAATTGGAAAAATCCTATTAATGGAAAAGAAATAATGGAGAAACTTGGGGTTCCCGAAGGACCTGAGGTGGCAGCTTTAAAAGAAATGGTGAAGGAGGCCATACTGGAAGGAAAGATCCCTTACGATCATGACGCTGCCTGGGAATATTTGATTTCCCATATATCTGTTGATAAAAATCCTTTATAATGTATTAGGTTAAGGGATTTCTGAGATTCCTTTGTTAAAATAGGTCTGCTGCTAAAAAGGCATCCTCGAATACCTCAATCTTTAGATTTTCTTTACTGCCTATAGCGGTAACAATATCAAATCGATAGTTATACTGTCCTTCTAAATTTTTTAGAAAAAGATCGGCAGCCTTTATCATTCTTTTTCTTTTATCTTTATCTACTGCTTCGAGAGCCTCCTTTTCACTTGAATTCCTCGCCTTTACCTCGATGAATACCACTGTATCCTCTTTTTGGGCTATTATATCCACCTCTACCCTTCCAATCTTTGCATTCCTATTGAGAATGGTATAGTTACGGCTGATATAATCATTAGCAGCCAACTCTTCGGCATATTTGCCCAATTCATTGGCTGCTTTCTTCTTTTCTATTCCGGGCATATTTAGTATATATTCTAAAAAGCCTTGAATGACATATCCAGACCCTTTACACTATGAGTAAGTGCTCCCACGGAAATAAAATCTACCCCGGTTTCTCCATACTCCCGTAGATTTTCTATTGTTATCCCACCTGAGGATTCTGTTTCTTTACGTCCGTTTACAATTTTTACCGCCTCTTTCGTAAGTTCCGGGCTGAAATTATCAAACATAATTCTATCTACCTCCGGCATCTCGGATAGTTTCTTAACATCATCGAGGGTACGGGCTTCAACTTCTATTTTTAGGTCCTTGCCATTTTTTTTACAATATTCGCTGGCTCTTTCAACTGCCTTTTCAAGTCCTCCGGCAAAATCAATATGATTGTCTTTAATGAGAATCATATCAAAAAGACCCATACGGTGATTTTCTCCACCTCCGGTTTTCACAGCTTCTTTCTCCAGTATTCTCATACCCGGGGTTGTCTTGCGGGTATCAAGCACTTTTGTTTTCAATCCTGAAAGACGGTCTTGATATTTTTTTGTCATCGTGGCCACCCCGCTCATTCGCTGCATTATGTTTAGAAGAGTTCTCTCAGCCATCAATAAAGACCTCACCTTACCCTCTGCTGTGAAAACTATATCACCGGGTTTTACTTCACTCCCATCCTTGATCATTACATTCACCTTTATAGATGGGTCAATTTTATGAAGCACCTTGATGGCAGTGTCGAAACCAGACACGATTCCTTCCTCTTTAATCAGCAGTTTCGACCTGCCTACACTATCTTCCGGAATTGTTGATAAGGTGGTATGGTCGCCATCTCCTATATCTTCTGCAAAAGCCAATTCTAATAAGGCTTCTATAAGTTGATCTTTTGTTTTCATAACCTTATGGTTTCATTAAGTTGTGGTTTCCATTGTCTCTAAATTAGAGAATGGACTCTAATGCAAATTTACTCAAAATAAAAACTTTCATATCATCTTTCACGTTATAATTTACGAAGAGTAAAATATTTTAGCACTTGGAATCTAAAATCAAAAACTATAAAAACCTTCTTACATGAAAAAAACATCTTTATTGGCATTGTCAATACTGACAATGACGACTGTGTGTGCTAAAGACCGTCTCACACATGATCCCTCTGTCACAAATGATGAGGCTATATTACATGTCTGGAGTTGGAACTTCCCAACCATCGCTGAAAACATGAAGGCCATTTCTGATGCAGGCTTTACCATGATTCAGACATCGCCTGTCCAGGAAAGTTTCCAGCCGGAAGGTGCAGGCAAGAAACTTTTTGATGAAAAAGAGGGAAATTGGTATTACTATTACCAGCCAACCGATTGGAAAGTAGGTAATTATATCTTAGGCTCTAAAGAACAAATGCAGCAGATGCTTGACTCTGCCAATAAATATAATGTACGTGTAATTGTGGATGTTTTGCCTAATCACACAGCTTTTGATGTGGATGAAGTATCAGAGGATTTTGTCAATGCCGTCGGCGGTCGTGACAAACTATACCATTCCAATGGTTTGCAACCCATCAATGATTACAACGACAGGCTCGAATGTACTCTTTGGGCTTCAGGTGGATTGCCGGATGTAAATACTGAAAATCCTGCTTTCCAGAAATACTATATGCTTTTCGTGAATGAACTTCTGGATATGGGTGTACGCGGTTTCCGTTATGATACTGCTAAACATATTGGTCTTCCGGGCGAACCGGTTGATACAGCCTCCGGTGTGAAAGTAAATGATTTCTGGGATGTTGCCACAGGTCGTAAAGCCGTTGACGGTGTGCAATTAAATGTTCCTTATGAAGATCTCTTTGTATATGGCGAAGTATTACAGGATCGCAATGTAAATGAGGAGGGTTATGCAGACTATTTCGGACAGACAGCTTCCAGTTATGGTCATGTGCTTCGTGAAGCCCTGGAAAAAGGTTCAGCCAATGGATTTGATCTTGTAAACTGGTATCATTCCAGTGCTCCGGAATATCTTACCACTTGGGTTGAAAGTCACGACACCTATGCTAATGCACATGAGTCAGCTCATCTCACTGACGATCAGATCCGTGCAGGATGGGTATTCCTTACAGCACGTCAGAACGGCACACCACTCTTCTTTAGCCGTCCGATGGGATCAACCCGTCAGGCTTATTGGGGAGACAATGTTATGGGAGCTCGTGGTAATGATGAATTCTTCCATCCGGAAGTAGTAGCTGTGAATAATTTCCGTAAAGATATGTCAGGACAACCAGAGGATATTCAGACCACAGATAATGGCGAAGTTATCGTAGTTAACCGTGGTAAAAAAGGAGCAGCAGTGGTTAATATTGCCAATATTGCCAATTTTGTCAACGTTCCAACCGGTCTGCCTAACGGAACTTACAAAGACCTTGTTTATGGAAAAGAATTTAAAGTAAAGAAAGGTCGTCTGGAAGGTATCGCAGCTCCTCTTACGACTTATATCCTGGAAAAGAAATAACACTGAATTCTTTTTAGAAAGATAATAACAAATTGATGCTATAACAATCTTAGAAAATCTGAGATAAAAGAAATATGATTTAAACCCTTTATGAGTTTGTCTCAGTAAAGAATATCTCTTTGAATTGGCATAATATTTGTTTTTAACATTTTAGTATAACTTAACTTAAATTTATTTAACACGATATGAATCTTAAACCACTTGCAGACAGAGTCTTGATCAAGCCCTCTCCTGCAGAAGAAGTAACTATGAGTGGAATCATTATTCCTGATTCCGCAAAGGAAAAACCATTACGTGGCACTGTTTTGGCAGTTGGAAATGGCACTAAAGATGAAGAAATGCACCTTAAAGAAGGTGATGTGGTGCTCTTTGGAAAATATGCCGGTTCAGAAATTGAATATGAGGGTGAAAAATATCTCATCATGCGTCAGAGTGATGTGTTTGCTGTAGTGCTTTAAAAAGATTTTATCTTATAAGGAAAATATCATTTTCAAATTATGGCTAAAGAAATAAAATTCAATATTAAAGCTCGTGAAGAGCTTAAAAACGGTGTTGATGCTTTAGCAGATGCCGTAAAAGTTACCCTTGGTCCAAAGGGTAGAAATGTAATAATTGAGAAAAAATTCGGCGCTCCACATATTACAAAAGATGGTGTCACAGTAGCCCGCGAAGTGGAACTTGAAGATCCGTTCCAGAACATGGGAGCTCAACTCGTAAAAGAAGTGGCTTCAAAAACAGGTGATCAGGCCGGTGACGGTACTACTACTGCTACTGTTCTTGCACAGTCTATAGTAAATGTTGGTTTGAAAAACGTTGCTGCAGGTGCTAACCCGATGGACCTCAAGAGAGGTATCGATAAAGCTGTTTCAGCTGTTGTGGAAGGCATCAAGGCTCAAAGCCAGGAAGTAGGCGACGATCTCGCAAAGATTGAAAATGTTGCCAGAATTTCTGCAAATAACGATGAAGAAATTGGCAAACTCATTGCCGAGGCTATGAAGCGTGTTAAGAAAGAAGGCGTTATCACCGTAGAAGAGGCAAAAGGTACAGAAACTACTGTCGATGTAGTGGAAGGTATGCAGTTCGATCGCGGTTACATCTCTCCATATTTCGTCACAAATGGTGAAAAGATGGAGTGTGAAATGGATTCACCCTATATCTTGCTTTACGATAAGAAAATCTCTAATCTTAAAGATATCCTTCCCGTACTTGAGGCTGTAGCACAGAGTGGACGTCCTCTCCTTATCATAGCAGAAGATGTAGACAACGAAGCCCTGGCTACTCTCGTGGTAAACCGTATCCGTGGTTCTCTCAAAATTTGTGCAGTAAAAGCACCCGGTTTCGGCGACCGTCGTAAAGAAATGCTTGAAGACATCGCAGTTCTCACCGGTGGTACTGTAATAAGTGAGATCAAGGGCATGCAACTTACCCAAGCTTCAATCAACGACCTTGGCACTGCTGAAAAAGTGACTGTGGATAAAGATAATACCACTATAGTAAATGGTGCAGGTTCCAAAGATGCCATTGCTCAGAGGGTAAATCAGATCAAGAGCCAGATTGAATCCACTACTTCAAATTATGACAAAGAGAAACTTCACGAACGTCTTGCCAAGTTGGCAGGTGGTGTAGCAGTACTTTACATAGGTGCACCTTCTGAAGTGGAAATGAAAGAGAAGAAAGACCGTGTAGACGACGCTCTCTCCGCTACTCGTGCTGCAATAGCTGAAGGTATTGTTCCCGGTGGAGGTGTGGCTTATATCCGTTGTCTCGGTAAACTCGATGAACTTAAGGGTGATAATGATGATGAAAACACCGGTATCGCTATTATCCGCAGAGCTATAGAGGAACCTCTAAGGCAGATTGTAGAGAATGCAGGGGTAGAAGGCGCAGTGATTGTTCAGAAAGTTAAGGAAGGCCAGGGTGACTTCGGTTACAATGCACGTACTGATACTTTTGAGAATTTCTTCGCTACTGGTGTTATCGACCCTGCTAAAGTTACAAGGGTTGCCCTTGAAAATGCAGCAAGTATTGCCGGCATGTTCCTTACTACAGAATGTGTCATTGCCGACAAGAAGGAAGAAAATACAGCTCCTATGGGTGCTCCCGGTATGGGTGGCATGGGAGGTATGGGTGGCATGATGTAATACCCAATTTATTACCAATAAAAAAGCAGGCCAAGAGCCTGCTTTTTTTATTGGTAGTAATTTAAACTTCTTAAATACTTATCTTAATCCTGATTGAGGTTGACACGTTTGAAGTCTACTACAACAAGTCCTTTGGAAGTCTGATCCAGATACTGTCCTACAGTTATCTTAGCATCGCGATGGAATTCCTGCTCCATAAGACAATTCTCTTTGAAGAACTTATTGAGACGTCCGTTTGCGATGTTCTGAATCATGGCCTCAGGCAAGTTGGCTGCTTTAGCAGCTGCAGTCTCGGCTGCAATTGCGCGAGCCTTATCAGCCTCTTCTTGAGTAAGCCAGCCTTTTGCTATGTTGGAGTTGATATGATCCTCGCTGTCAACAAGGTTCGGATTGATACCGGCCTTTTTGATAGCAACTTCCACAGCTTTTTTCACCTGTTCTTCCTTAGTCTTTTCGATAGCGATGTTAAGCTCGTTGTCGATGATTTCCTTCTTCACGTGGTCACGGTCTACTGCTACCGGATTCATCGCTGCAACTTGCATCGCAACTTCACGGCCCACTGAAGGATCTATTCCGGCTACGTTGAGACCAACAATTGTAGCAAGTTTATTTCCAAGGTGATCGTAAGCAGCTACGGAAGGAGCCTCGATACATTCGTAAGCACCAAGTTCCATCTTTTCACCGGTCTTACCAATCTCGTCAGTGATATTCTCTTCTACTGTCCTATCATTGAGCTTAAGGGCTTTTACTTCATCCAAAGTCTTGGCTGAAGCTGCCACTGCGGCATCAAGGATAGCCTTAGTGAGTGCACGGAACGATTCATTCTTAGCTACGAAGTCGGTTTCACATTTCAAAGCTACGATTGCCGCAAAGCCTTCTTTTACGCCACTGAGAACACATCCTTCAGCAGCTTCTCTGTCTTCGCGTTTTGCGGCTACAGCCTGACCCTTCTTACGTATGATTTCGATGGCTGCCTCGATATTGCCGTCGGTCTCTGCCAGAGCATTCTTACAGTCCATCATACCTGCGCCGGTCATATTGCGCAGTTTCTTGATATCTTCTATAGATACTGCCATGTTTATTGTTATTTTTTAATTATTCAGCAGCTTCTTCAGTCTCTTCGGTTTCTACAGTAGTTTCTGCCTCTACCGGAGCAGCTTCCTTGTTGTCGTTTCTGCGCATACGACGACGTTTGCCCGGAGCAGCTTCTGTAGCCTCTGCCTTATCTTCTTCTGCTGAATCAAGTTTCTCTACCTTTCTTTCCTCGAGTCCTTCTGCCATTGCAGCACACACTGTATCCAGAATGAGGTCAATGCTCTTTGATGCATCATCGTTCGCGGGGATGATGAAATCAATATCCTCAGGATTGGAGTTGGTATCTACAATACCGAAAACAGGTATACCAAGACGCTTTGCCTCGGCCACTGCGATATGCTCTTTCATTACATCCACTACGAAGAGTGCGTTAGGAAGACGTGAAAGATCTGCGATTGAACCAAGGTTTTTCTCAAGTTTAGCCCTCTGACGGGTTATCTGGAGTTTCTCGCGCTTTGAAAGATTGTCAAATGTGCCATCTTTACTCATCTTATCGATGGTGGTCATCTTCTTTACTGCCTTACGGATAGTAGGGAAGTTAGTGAGCATACCGCCCGGCCAACGTTCAGTAACGTATGGCATACCTACTGATTGAGCATGGTTCTCGATAGATTCTTTAGCCTGCTTTTTAGTAGCTACGAAAAGCACCTTTCTGCCACTCTTTGCTATTTGTTTGAGGGCGTTGGCTGCTTCATCGAGTTTGGCAGCTGTCTTATAAAGGTCGATTATATGGATACCGTTACGCTCCATAAAGATATAAGGAGCCATTGCAGGATTCCATTTACGTTTGAGATGACCGAAGTGACATCCGGCATCAAGGAGTTGTTCAAAACTTGGTGTTGCCATTCTTTGTTGTTTTTTTTCGACCTTTCGGTCGGTTGTTTACTTTCTTTTTAAATTTTCTTTGAAATCCAACCTGCGGGTAGGAACCCTATGGCTCATCCCGCAAGTTTAGATACTAAACATTCTTTATTTAATTCAAACCGAATTAACGTTTTGAGAACTGGAAACGTTTACGTGCCTTCGGACGACCCGGTTTCTTACGCTCTACCACACGTGCATCGCGTGTCATGAAACCTTCTGAACGGAGAGCAGGTTTGTCTTCCGGGTTAATCTTAACCAAAGCTCTTGCTATAGCAAGGCGAAGAGCCTCAGCCTGGCCTTTGAAACCACCTCCGTCTATATGGGCTACGATGTCGTATTTGTCAGCTACCTCAAGTTTATTGAGAGGCTGCTTCACTACATACTGTAGTATAGAAGAAGGGAAGTAAACCTCAAGCGGACGTTTGTCGATAACAATATTGCCGCTTCCTTCTGATACATATACTCTGGCCACGGCTGCCTTACGGCGACCAACTGCATTTATCTTATCCATCTTCTTCTATTATTTCATTTTATTGATATCGATTACCTTGGGATTATTCGCTGCATGCGGATGCTCCGGACCATTGTATACATACATGTTGTTGATCAGAGCACGGCCTAACGGACCCTTCGGGAGCATTCCTTTCAACACTTTGATAAAGAGAGGATGTTTCCCTGCGCGTACTGTCTTCTTAAATGATTTTTCCATCAGATCACCGGGAGTAAATACTCTCTGACCACCGGGATAACCTGTGTAGCGAAGATATTCTCTCTTATTCATTTTATCGTTGCTCATCACCACTTTGTCGGCATTGATGATGATCACGTTATCACCACAATCCATGAAAGGAGTGAAATCGGGCTTGTTTTTCCCTCGCAGAATCTTAGCAACTTTTGAGCAGAGACGGCCTAATACCTGTCCCTCAGCGTCGATTACCACCCATTCTTTTTCAATTGTTGATGGAGTGGCTGACTGGGTCTTGTAACTTAAAGTATCCACTTTGTTATTATTTTACTTGTTTTAATTTTTAGTGCTTACGCACAAGTTATGCCATACACTTACACAACCTTGACGGCCAAATCTTTACAGCTGCATAAGTGCCTGACTTAATAACTGGATATAATCGGCACCGCAAAATTAATAAAAAATCTCCACTTACACAACTCCTTTAATCCCCTTAAGTAATCCCAAGAAGCCAGAAGTACCCACAAGCCATTCCTTCCCTCGGTTTTTGTCGGCCGAAGGCAAGAGCCACAAGGTTCACCTGTGGCCACCTACTCCTACATATAAAAAAAGGCTGCATTCCTGCAGCCTTCTCTAAGGGGGCGATTACCTACTCTCCCGCTTTCGCAGTACCATCGGCGTGGTAAGGTTTAACTTCTCTGTTCGGAATGGGAAGAGGTGGAGCCCTTACGCTGTCATCACCTTAATAAGGTTTGAAAGATGCACATGACGGAAGCTTTCTGCAAGGAGCCTAAACAAAGTTTCCAGCAAACACAGCCGCGCACATGCAGCTGATGTCTTTGTCCCTTCTTCTTTTTTTCCTTCTTTACCGGAACATCTCGGGCAATTAGTACCGCTCGGCTCAACATGTCGCCATGCTTGCACCTGCGGCCTATCAACGTCGTAGTCTGCGACGGCCCTTTGGCGAGATCTAATCTTGGAGCCGGCTTCGTGCTTAGATGCTTTCAGCACTTATCCTGCCCAGACACCGCTACCCGGCTGTGCCCCTGCGCGGGACAACCGGTACACGGGAGGTCTGTCCGGCACGGTCC
>JAFLTT010000006.1 GCA_022509165.1 Muribaculaceae bacterium | reverse complement strand
TCAATACTCTTAATGCAAAGATAACATCACTTCCCTTAAACTGTCCTTTAATTTTGCATCACTGGTTTCAAACTCCGATGTCCCGGGACCGATGAAGAAATATCGGTTTAGGATGGAACCTTACATCAGAGTTGAAAAGTCGGAGTGCAAGAGAGCACCACTGTTATACCCATAGCTATAAATCTTATCTCTTATAATAGAGATATGAATTGCTATTTAATCCTTGACAGGTCCATGACATCACTGACAAACTGCCGCATGAATTCATAGGAGGAATCCTGCCTGTTGCTATCATATTGCCGTATATCATGGGTATTATGGCCTGTGCACCATGCACCGTGCACCATGCACCATGTACCGTGCACCATGTACCGTGCACCATGCACCGTGCACTATGCACTCTATTCTTGCATCTGCAGGTATTTCAAAACGGTCAAACAAGGTTAATCGCAGCCCGGATGGCTATTACTTGTACTTTGTCCCATTGGTCTGTCTCAGGGTGAAAATCCCCTCATATCTTGGCACCTTCGGTACTTGGCACTCCTCGCTGTTCTAAAAGAGAATTCTGGTGCGTGTAAGGCTCATAAATATCAGGGTCTCCGAAGCGGCAGGGCTTATAATAGTAAGATTCCAGAAGGAAATTATTATTTGTAATTATGATGTAGAATTATTTATTGCTGGAATTATAAGCCATACAATTACAGAAGAGGGATAAGAGTTCTTTCTCTTGTCCCTCTTTTTCTTTTCTGAGAAGCTGCCAATCTCAGTCATTTTATTATAATTAACACGAGGGGTTTTATTATTTTATTTGTCACCGCAAATCTCCCTGATTTTTTCTGAATATTTAGCGTGTAACTCCACTCTACGTTTTCGCATGAATTCAGCCATTCTTTCTTCTGCCTTTTTCTTTTTGGCAATTGCTTCTTCAGCAGCCTCCTTCATAATACATTCAAGCATTTCGTCCGTTGGGTCTTCCCCCGATAGAAAACGATAGCTGTCTAATTCCTTCTCTGACATAAAATATAATCCTTACAGACACAAAGTTACGAATTATTAGCGGAGATGATATCATTGGAGAATTTAATAATCTGTATATCAAGAGAGGAATCTATTTATTCTTCTTTTAATTTTATAGGAACGAATAAATCGCTACCATCATCATCTTCAAAATGATTGATTTCTTCCGGATACACAAGATGAAATTTGTGTCTTTGATAAATGAAGACTTCCCCATTCCACACTGCTTCTGAAGCATTACGACACTCTCCAATATAAGTTTTGCCTACAATTAGATCTTTCTTCGGAATTGCTCCACATCTGATAAAATTGGGTATTACAATTTCCTGATATTCTTTTGCGCTACAAATAGGGATAGAGGGAATTTTTTCCACATCACCATTGAAAGGTCCCATATTTTGTAGATATATAAGATGAAGTCGGGTCATCGTTTCCCCTATCTTTTCACTTATTTCCTTTCGTACTTCCTCAGGCAACTTTTCCCTTCTGGCAATATCCAGTTCTTCTCTAAATTTTTTTAATTCCTTTTCTAATTCTTCTATTGTTTTCATGAAAGTAGGATAGCTTAATTCTGGTGTTGATTTTCAATTTATTGAATTTGTCGGAAATACCGACAAGTTGGGTGCCATTATTCATCGTTGGTTTCGGATAATTGTTCCAATGAAGATTCTATCTCTTCAATTGTAGGGAGAGAACTTTTTATTTCCGTTGGGATCAATTTGGAAAGTTCATATTCCGAGATACCAAGCGGAAGATTATATCCTTCCAGTGAATATTGAGCCTCTATATTATCTTTATCTCGGCATATTAGCAGCCCGATGGTCGGATTATCCTGTTCCGTTTTAAGTTGATGGTTGACTGCACTGACATAAAATCCTAACTGACCAAGATATTCTGGTTTGAATGATCCGGTTTTAAGTTCGATACAGCAATATGCATGAATCCGTGTATTGTAAAACAGGAGATCTATAAATACCTCTTTAGAGCCAACCTGTAACCGATATTGTCTACCCATAAAAGCGAAACCGGTACCCAGTTCCACAAGAAATTTAGTCACATTTGCCACCAGAGCATCTTCCAATTCACGCTCGTTATAATGTTCGGTTATAGCAAAGAAATCGAAAACATAAGGATCTTTGGTTATTTGCTGTGCTAAATCGCTCTGTAATGCCGGTAGGGTGGAATTGAAATTTGAAATAGCTTTACCTGATCTTTCATACAAATTTGATTTCAAGAAATTTATCAACATATCTCTTCCCCAATTATTTTCAATGGTCTTTCGGACAAAGAAAAGAGCTTTTTGAGGATTCCCCTTACATTTATCGATAATTCGTTGTTGATGAAACCATGGAATAGAACAGATTTCTTTTAATAATTCTTCCGCATTGTGCGGAAACTTTTGAGTTGAATCTTCTACACCCTGTAGAAGTTTTTTAGTTTCAGAATCTTCTACACCCTGTAGAAGATTTCTAAATATCTGTGAATAAAGTTCATAGAATCTATACATGTAACGAATGTTAGTTTCAGAAAAACCTTGTTCACCAGGCATCTCAGTTCTTAAGTCATGACTTAAGGTTGCAAAGAAAGCGGATCCATAGGTGTTGGCATATTGTCTGTCAGCGATATCACGACCCAAACTCCAATAATATTCCAACAATGTTCGATTGGCCTCTGCTGATGCTTTCAGTCGAGCAGTCAAGTATCGTTTCTTAAGTTCTTTTACCCAACTTTTATATTCTTTATTCTGGGAGAGTTGTATTATAGGTTTCATATATTAAAGAGATTTAGTGTAATTGATAAGATTTATGGTTAGAGTAATTGTTGTTGAATCACAGGGAGGATTTTATAGTTGGCATCCAACCAATCTAAGGAATCCATTTCTTTAGGTAATATACATTTTATTTGATTAGGCTCCAAGGTTTTTGGTAAATTCCCTTCTTTGAGTACACAAAAAAATCCCTCTTAAGTTTAAAATCAGGGTAATCATATTCCATTCTATGGAGAAAATGGTGTTGAATTTAGAAAATTTTTGTTTTATCATCTCGTTTAATATGTATATATTTGCAATTAAGGGGAAGTCCTAAATTACGGTGCCCCCTATGTTTTTCAACTAACCTGATCCCAAGATATCCCACAAAATGATTGCAAAGAAAACTATACCTATAGTTATTATCTCCCTGATAATGACACTCCCCTTTCAAGGCAAAGCCGGAACTTCAGAAAGCAAGACTTCAGAAAAAGATAAAACCGAGCAAAAAGACAAGAAAGAGGAGAACGACAGCGACTCTTTCAAAAAGTCGTTGGCTGAAGCCGAGGTTTACCCCGGGCTAATGGACATTTATCTAAAGAAAAACGGTAAATTATATTTGGCATTACCGGATTCAGTATATGGAGCCGACCTTATGCTTGTAAGCCGGGTCAACGGCATTTCCCACACAAAAGACCTTGTGGCAGGAGAGATGAATGTTACCCCCATTGTGATAAGATTCACAAAAGATCACAACAATGTATACATGCACATAGTGCAAGACCAGGCGGAGATAAATCCGGGAGATCCTATCGCGGCATCTTATCGTAGGAATTTCATCGACCCTATTGTGAAAGGCTTCAAAATCAAGTCAAGTGATGGAGGTAAGGATTTCATAGAAGTGACCGATTTTTTCAAAGGTAATGAAAAGTTGATCTCTCCCATCAAGGATATGAATCCTATATCAATGCTTTTAAGCGGCAAGAAAGGTATAGATGCAACATATTATGAAGACGGGTCTGCCATAACCTCCGTGAAGGCTTTCCCGGACAACGTGATGATAGAGAGCAGGCTGGCATTCACCACCGACAAAGTGTATGAACCATATACAGTGTCAATGTCACGTTCCATCATAAAGCTTCCCGACACACCGATGAAACCCCGTCTGCAAGATAATAGGGTGGGATATTTCTACGAGACCAAGAAACTTTATTCCTCCGATATCGACGGTACAAAGGATTATCAGATAATCGACCGGTTCAGGATGGAACCTAAGGAAGAAGATATGGATGCCTATTTTTCAGGAAAACTCGTAGAACCTAAACAAAAGATCATATTTTATGTGGATTCAGCCTTCCCGGATAAATGGAGGGGAGCTGTGAAAGAAGGTATTGAATATTGGAATAAAGGCTTCGAGGTAGCAGGTTTTAAAAATGCAATAGAGGCGAGAGATTACCCCAAAGACGATCCCACCTTCGATGCAGACGACATCAGAAAGAATTGTGTGAGATATTGCGTTACTCCCACTGCGAATGCCATGGGACCTTCTTACGTGGATCCGAGAACCGGTGAAATACTCGGAGCCGATGTGATATGGTATCACAATGTGCTTCAACTGCTTCATGACTGGAAATTCACACAAACCGGCGCTGTGGATCCCAGAGTGAGAACTAATGTTTTCCCCGATTCAGTGATGTATGAATCACTAACCTATGTCACGGCACACGAAATAGGCCATTGCCTTGGCTTGATGCACAACATGGGTGCGAGCTATGCATACACCATAGAAAACCTGCGGGATCCGGAATTCACACAAAAATATGGCACTACTCCCTCTATAATGGATTATGCCCGAAATAATTATGTGGCGCAGCCCGGAGATTTTGAAAGAGGCGTGAAATTGACACCTCCTGAGATAGGAGTGTATGACATTCATGCCATAGACTGGGGTTACAGAATCTTCCCGGGCAACCCCGGAATCTTTGATGAGCAAGAGACATTGGATGCCATGATCCGCATACATGATGGAGATCCAATGTATGAATTCGGGGCTCAACAAGTATTGGGGCTCATGGATCCAACCGATCAGACCGAGGATCTTTCCAACGATCATATCGAAGCCGGACAACTGGCGATTTCCAATCTAAAGATCATAATGGATCACTTCCAGGATTGGGCAGGAGTACCCGGAGAGAATTATAATACACTGGAAAGAAAATACATGGCTATGGTCAACCAATTCGGAAGGCATATAGGGCATGTTATCCCTTATATCGGTGGAGTACGTTTCAAAGAAGTGAGACAGGGAAAGGACGACGGACCGGCCAGGAATTACTTCAGCAAAGATGAGCAGAAAAGAGCCATGGAATGGCTTATGTCTCAAATCAGGAATTGCGGCTGGCTTGAACCGGAAAGCTTCATAGCGAATTTGGATGAACCTCCCTCCTGGAGAAGAAAATTGGAAAGGAGTGTTGTGGGTTGTTTCACATCTCCGGTAGTACTTGGCAGAATCAAGAAAGGATATGAAACTGATCCTTCAAAAGGATATAAAGTGGAAGAATTCTTAGACGATGCAATTGCATTGGTTTTTGAAACTTCATACAAAAACGGATCTCTTGACGATACCGAACTTAACCTCCAGACGGCGACCATCGCCGCATTGGCAAAAGCATCCGGATTAGACAATCTTAATAATGTGAAAGTAGCAGATTCTGCATTAGATGCTGCTTTGGATTTCAATGAATTTGTCATGAATGTCAGTTCACCTGCCATCGCCTGTTCTCAGTCACTAAGCGGCGATCTAAGTTTTGATGACAAAAGATCGTTTTTCAGGATTGCCTTAGGCGACAATCCATTGCCACAAGCAGAGATGCGACCTTTGATGACACGTCAATTGCAATTGATACGCTCTTTATATAAGAAGAGTGTCTCAAAGGCACCGGATTTAAAAACCAAAGAATATTATAAATACCAGCTACGTGTTTTAGACCAGCTGTTGAAATAATTATGAAACGAATTTTATTTTTATCCTTACTGTTTCTTGCATGGGGAGTAACATTTGCGGGAAACGCCACACGAACTATCACAGGTGAGGTGGAAGATGAGCAGGGAGAACCTCTGGTGGGAGCCACGGTGAAAGTGGAAAATGAACTTATAGCCGCTTCGACTGATATAGACGGCAAATTCTCTCTAAACATTCCTGTGGATCAAGACGTAGAACTGTCGGTGACTTATGTGGGATATTCTCCGAGGCTTATAAAGGTTGAACCGAGTCAGACATTCCTCAAAGTCAAACTGCAGGTGAATGCAAGCGAGATAGAGGAAGTGGTAGTGATCGGTTACGGTACCGCGAAGAAAGCTAACCTTACATCATCAGTGGAAGTGTTGAAGGGATCAGACCTTGCCAAGATACCTTCAATGAACCTCGACCAAAGTCTTGCGGGGCAGGTATCCGGTCTTGGCGTCACCATGACTTCCGCCGACCCTTCATCCGCTAAAGAATCAAGAATAAGTGTAAGAGGAAATACCGGAGAGCCCTTGTTGGTGATTGATGGCATACCCAGGCTTGGGACTACCACCAATGACGGAGAGATGCGTCTCAGCGACCTTAACCCGGATGACATCGAGAGCATCTCTATATTGAAAGATGCCGCTGCAGCGGCGGTGTATGGCGCCAGAGCTGCCAACGGAGTTATTCTTGTGCAGACAAAACGAGGCAAGACCTCCTCCAGGGCAAGAGTGACATACAGAGGTCAGTTCAATTTCGAGCAGGCCACTAATCTGCCAAAATTCCTTAAAGCCCGACAATTCGCTGAGCTTTATAACAGGGCCGTGGCAGAATCCGCATCCGATACTTACACTCCCTACGACCTTGATTTGATCGGTTCGGATCCTAATCTATACGGGGATGAAAACATAATGGATCATTTGAAAAAATGGGGACATTCACAAAGACATTCCATCTCTATTTCCGGAGGTGGGAATGCAGTGAGATATTTTCTCTCCGGAGCTTACTCTGAGTCGAAAGGACTTTATTCCAATATAGGTAGAAGCCGATATAATTATTCAGGAAAAATAGATGCCGACATTTTGCCCGGTCTCACTGCCTCTGTAGATTTCAATGGTTCGGTATCAAACTATAAAAATTCCAGCTATGCCACCCTTGAAGAGGCATATAGCTACTCTCCACTTCAGGTTCTTAGATTCACCGACGGAAGTCTTGCAAGTATAGAAGGTTATAACCCTCTGATTGATATAGAAGGACTTGGAGGTTACACCAAGCAATCAAGCGATTTTCACACTGTGATGGGTGTGCTGAGATACGATATACCATTTGTAAAAGGTCTTAATATCTATTTGCAGGGATCAATTGACTTCAACAACAATAACACGACAATAAGTTCGAATCCGGTGACGCTGTATATTTATGACGAAAGGACCGGCACCTTCTCTATAGATGAGAATACAGTGTATCCCAAAGCCAACATCACGATGTCTGATCGATTCCAAAAGGTTAACAACAAATTGATCGAGTTCGGAATCAACTATAACCACACCTTCAAAGAGAAACATGATGTGGCTGCTACGGCCGTTTTCAACTATCAGGATTATCATAACCGATATCTAAACGGCACTAATAATAATAGGCCGGGACTTTATCCTGATGTTATGGGTAGCACATCCTCGGGTTCTCTTACCGGAAATGAGTATTATACCCAAAGGGCTTCGGTGGTGGGTAGAGCTACTTATGGATTTGCCAACCGTTATTTTGCTGAATTCAGTTTCCGTGTCGACGGGTCCACACGTTTCGCTCCGGGGAAAAGATGGGGTTTCTTCCCCACGGGGTCTGTCTCCTGGGTTATAAGCAACGAATCCTTCTTCCACAGTATTCCACCCAACGTGCTGTCATTTGCAAAAATCAGGGCTTCTGCCGGTATCCTTGGTGATGACGGAGCTATTTCTGATTATGCCTACCTCCAAAATTACAACTACACAAACGGTGAAGGTTACAACTTCGGAGGGGTTTGGAGTCCGACACTTATTCCCTCGATTTCCGGATTTCCAAATCCGGATCTTACATGGGGAAAATCCAAAGATTTCAATGTCGGGCTCGACGGAGGTTTCTGGGACAACCGTATATCATTTTCATTGGAATGGTTCCAGCGCACCCGTACAGATATGGTCACCAATGCAAGACCCCAATTGTTCCCTCCTTCAGTGGGAACCGGAGGAGTGTCGGCCAATGTAAATATCGGCAAAGTGAGATATCGCGGTTGGGACTTTTCGATACGCCACGTAAACAATGTGGGAGAATTCAGGTATAATGTAAATTTCAATATCGGTACAAACGACGATATAGTTCTTGACTGGGGTGATGAGTCTTCCCTTCCGGAAAACCAAAGATACGCCGGTAATCCATATAGTGTATGGTTCTTATATGAAGCAGCCGGTTTGTTCCAAAATGAAGAAGAAATTAAGAACTGGCCTCTTGATCAAGACGGGAACAAAAACCGCACCTTGAAACCCGGTGACATCAAATATGTCGACCAGGATGGCGACGGGAAATTGACCGTAAACGACATGATAAATGTCAAAAATTCCTCTTTACCCGATGTAAGCTACGGGTTTGGTCTCGGCGCTGAATGGAAAGGGATTTATTTCAATGCACAGTTCATGGGATTCGGTGGCTACAACCAGAAAATAACGGAACTATATACACTTGAAAATGGGTCCCTTCAGAGATTTCAGGATTATCATTGGTATGATTCCTGGACACCGGAAAATCCCGATGCAAAGTATCCGCGAATCAAATTCGCCACTACAGGTGACAACAATCGCTTCGACAGCACATTCTGGATAAAGAAATGTAATTTCCTACGGTTTAAAGCACTGACTGTAGGTTATCACTTCCCGGCAAAAGTGTTGGGACACTCAGGAGTGAAGACATTGGATATAGCATTCCAGGCATCCAACCTCTTTACCTGGTCATCTCTGGAAAACGGGATGGATCCCGAGGTACTGCGCGGCTATCCGATCACCAGGGGATATGGCGTCTCACTCACATTTGGTTTCTAATAAAAACAGACAGATATAAAAATGAAATATATAAAGCATATATCGGCAATATTATTATCATTGTCTCTTCTTTCCTGCAACAGCATATTCCGAGACGAACCTTTCGACAAGCTGGCAGAAACCCAAATCTGGGGAGACGAGCAACTTCTTGACGAATACACAGCCAGATGGTACCGGAATATGGACAATGGTTTCTATATCCTCGTATCTACCATTATCAAGAACTTGGGGGAAGAGTATGAACCATGGTATGGCGACCAGCTCACCGTAGGGCGCAGCGATTGGTATCAGGCAGGCTATGGCGATATGCTCAAGGGCTCCCAGACTATCTATAACAATCGAGGAAAGTTGCTGTGGGAAAACTATTATACAATGATCCGTTCCATCAATACGCTGATGGAGCACGAAGCGGAACTTCCCGCTTCGATGAGATCAAGACTTATGGGAGAGGCTCATTTCTTTAGAGCCTGGTATTATTATAAACTTTTACGTCAGTTCGGAGGAGCCTTGATAATCGACCATACCTATAATCCATTGGAGAAGACAGAGACTTTCCCGAGAGCCTCATTTGAAGAAATGGTGGAATTTATCACCAAAGAGGCGGAAGCTGCCGCATCGCTTTTAGAGACGGATGTGCCGGAAATAATGACGGGACGCGCTACTAAAGGAGCTGCCCTGATGCTGAAGGCAAAAACCTATTTCTGGGTGTCGGGAGAACATTTCCAGAATGTAGATAAACCCTATTTGGGCTTTGAGGATAACAGAAGCCTTGAAATGCTTGATTTGGCAGCAAAGGAATATGACCGTGTGATGGCTTTGAACAAGTATCACCTTATTCCCATATCCTCCATCACCAAGGAGGGAGTGGTGAGTGAATACCGTAATATTTTCCTCACTAAGAATTCTATGGAATCAATCTGGGAGGTACAGCACAGCGACGACGGTAACTTCACTTCAGGAGGCTTCGGACATAAACTTGACAGGGATGCTGCTCCACCGTCGCTTACGGGGGTGAATTGTGCCTACAATCCTACCCAAAATCATGTAGACGAATACCGGATGGCAAACGGTAAACGCATAACAGATGCTGATTCAAATTATGATCCGCAGAATCCTTACGAAGGGAGGGACTATCGTTTCTATGCCAATATTTTATATGACGGAGCGGAGTGGAAAGGTACGACAATAGAAACACATTACACCGCGTCTGACGGTGGTTACATTCCAGGGAAAGACATTACCCCTTATGATTCATCCACCACTTCGTCTATGACACGCACGGGTTATTATATGGCAAAATTCTTACGCGAGAGCCAACAGATCGACCAGGATGAAACTTATGCCAGTTCCCAGAACTGTATCTTGTGGCGATATGCTGAATTATTGCTTGATTATGCAGAAATAGACTTTAAGTTGGGCAGACCGGGAGATGCACTCGACAAAATTAATCAGATAAGGAGAAGAGTACATATGCCGGAGCTCACCACAATTACGTGGGAAGATATCACCAATGAGAGAAGAGTGGAACTTGCATTTGAAAAGACCACGTACTGGGATATTCTTCGTTACGGCACAGCTCAGAAAGTGATGAATGGATCCACCAACCCTCTTTATGGTTGCAGGATTATATTTGAGCAAGACGGTTCGAAGACTGTAATCTTGAATAGAGTTGTAAATGGAAATAATAACAATACGCGTTCCTTCTCCCCGCGTCAATATTTCTATCCTATAGCCTGGGATGACATCCGTTATCACGGAATTGAACAAAATCCTGACTGGAACGAAGTTTAATTTAGGGTTCGTTTGCCAAGAATTGGGTATCGAGACCTAACTCATTGTCAATAAATATAAAGAATTTTGGCAATTTGAAAAATTTATATTTATTTTACCGTTCATTTGTAAGACTCCATTGTATAATGGAGTCTTAATAATAAGTCTAATTAAAACCATTTGCTTATGAAAAAATCTTTACTTTTTATGGCCTTTGCAAGTCTTGCAATAGGAGCCAATGCCCAGAATGCCACTTACAATTTCTTTGATCCTGCAGATTGCGATGCCGACGGTTGGTTATGGCTTAACACTCAAGAAAAGATCGACAAATATGTAGGAGGACTTGACAGCGACAAGAAAATCAAATTGGTGCATGCCCAATACGAACTCTCAGACCCGAATTTCCCGGATGACTATTACTCACCTGAAAGTTATGCCGATCCGGCATTGAAAGGCTACAACCAACTTGGTGAAGAAGGTGGCGAAGGATCAGTTACAGGCGGTATCGTACTTCCGGCCGCCCAATATAATCCGGATGAAGACTGGTATCCGACTGATGGTGGTGGAATTCTTGTGGCAATGCCCGACTGCGCTGTTTTCGAGCTCTATATTTCTCAGTCGATGCCTGAAGTAATGACAGAAATATACATGGCTAAAGAGGAAACCAACAATCCGGGTGATTGCGAATACTTATGGGATGATGATTATTCTTGGTGGGATGACACTCTTGGACCAGTAATCAAAGATTATGCCGGTTTCTATCTCAATATGCAGGATATACAATTAGATTATGATATGGGAGACGGTAATCCTGATATCTGGACTATTTATGGTGAGAAAGGTGAGGCAAGGACAGCTTATGTAGCAAACTATACATATACTGAGGATGAAACAGACAATACTTGCCCCATGTATATCCAAGGTATCCATATCCTCACTTTCACTGATGTTTCAAATTCAGGCGGCGTAAAAGAACTCCAAGCCGATAATGACAAGATCAACATCAAGGATGGTGTAATTTCATTGCAAAATGCAGCTCAGATATCTGTTTACACCCCGAGCGGCGCGAAGGTAGCATCAGTTTATGGTTCCTCTCTTGACTGCTCTTCTTTGAAAGGTATTTATCTCGTGAGAGTTGGTAACAAGACTGTTAAAGCTGTATTTTAAATTATAATACGGAATTATTGAAACTAATAAAGTATCAATAAATTGAAATGAACCCCGGAAGTTAGACAAAAACTTTCGGGGTTCAATTTGTATCTGTAGAAATAGGTTTGGCGTCAATAAAATCTTCTCTTCAGATTCTGATCGGAAGTAGCTTATAGAAACAATAATTCAGGGGGTAGCAGACCAAAGGAGTTTCTGTCGCAAGATCGATGGGAATCCTTCCTCCTTTTTACGTATCAAAAGAGCAGAGAAAGGAGCCTTGCGGATGAGGAACTCTCCTTGGGCAGGAAGGGAGACAGACTGGTCGTCGAGAGTAAGGATAAAATTTGATGAGCGGCTTTCAGGACGAAGCATGATTTCTGAACCGGCTCCCATTACCAAAGGCCGCAAAGTAAGGGTATGTGGTGCTACAGGACACAGACAGATGCAATCGATGGTGGGTTCTATAATAGGACCACCTGCAGATAGACTATAGGCCGTGCTTCCGGTAGGAGTTGAAATTATTAAGCCATCACCTCTGTAGTCGGCAAGGAAACTATCGTTGACAGAAGCGTTCACATTTAGCATAGAAGAGCCATGCCGCATCAAGGCGATTTCATTCAGAGCAAAAGGCCATTTATCAGGTGGAAGCTGATCCGACACCACTTCTATCAACATTCTTTTTTCTATACAGATATTGCCTTTACACACGTTTTTGAGCATTTCTTCAGCTTCAGACAATGCACATGAAGCCAGAAAGCCGAGGTGACCGGTATTAACCCCTAAGATAGGTATTTCGCGGTTGCCTATCCATCGTGCCGCACGGAGGAATGTACCGTCGCCTCCAAGGCTCATAACCAATGGTACATCCGGGGGAATGTGTTCAGTCGGAATGGCATGATAAGTATCCACGCCATTGTTGTCCAGATAATTTGCGAATCGTGTGTTGATGAAGACTCGTAACCCTGAATCATACAGAAACTTAAAAAGGTGAGGCAAATGAGCCAGAGAATCAGGCTGAGTTCGGCTACCGTATATTGCAATCTTGTCAGCCATATTGCTTCACACGTTCATAAGAGCCTGTAATGCCAGAAGGCGTTCTGTGGCAATTTCCATGCTTTGTATGGAATCGGAAGCACCGTGGGCTTCCAGTACCCGAAAATCATAACGTTCGAGGCTTCTCACAGCTGCTGAAGGGTCGGATTGTCTTACACGCAGGGTCACTTTCACCTGTCCGTTTTCCCCCGGTGTAGAAAAGAGATCTACCAAATGAGCGTCGGAGTCTTCCACAGCATGAGCCAACACACTGGCACTGTAATCATGAGGTGCACATTCCAAAGTGATAATGCTGCAATCGTCTCTTGGGGCTATCATACGTCCAAGTCCTTCGAGGAGAGAAGTCTGATCGATAATTCCGAGTGGTTCACCCTCTTCCATTACCGTCACTTCGCGTTGTGTTGCATCAAGGAGTCTGGGAATAATCTCAAGGATAGGTGTGTCGGAATTCACCCTTGCCTTAGGAAGGGTGCGTGATGGATTAAAATTTACTGATAATATATCTTTAGCTGTCATAATTGTCTCTTCCCCTAAATTTTGCTACTTTTGCAGTTGGAAAATAGCGAATTGTGTATGTAAATATAACGTTAAAAAGGCGTTTATGTATTTTTCACAGTTCAAATTTACAAATTTTATGCCGAAAATTTCGTTTTGGTAATAAAAAGAGAAAAGAGATGGCCAGATTAAGTGTAAATATCAATAAAGTAGCCACGTTGCGCAATGCTCGCGGAGAGAATAATCCTGATGTTGTGAAGTTTGCCATAGACTGTGAAAAATATGGCGCACAAGGGATTACAGTACATCCCAGACCCGACCAGCGTCACATCACATATAATGACGTGAGAGAGTTGAGTAAGGTGGTGACTACAGAATACAACATTGAAGGTTTCCCTTCTAAAGAATTCATCGACCTGGTATTAGAGGTGAAGCCTACCCAGGTAACCCTGGTCCCAGATGCTCCCGGAGCCCTCACTTCTGATGCCGGTTGGGATACGGTGAAAAACCAGAAAGTGTTGAAAGAGATTTGCACGTTATTAAGGGAAAATGGTATACGCAGTTCTATTTTTGTAGATCCCAGGGGAGAAATGGTGGTGGGAGCGGCCAACGCTGGAGCTGACAGAGTGGAATTATACACGAAGCCCTATGCCGATATGTATCGTCAGGACCCTGAATTTGCAGTTGCTCCCTATGTAGAGGCAGCGACAGTGGCTCGTGAGGCAGGTCTCGGACTTAACGCCGGTCACGATCTCAATCTTGAAAATCTTGAATATTTTGCTACGATGATACCGTGGCTTGATGAAGTGAGCATAGGTCACGCTCTGATCTCAGATGCCTTATACTATGGCATCGAAGACACTATCAGAAGATATAGAAAAGAACTTGGCTCTATATGACCTTCTGGGAAACCATTGAGCGAGGTGAATATGTAATGTTTGCCTTAGCGGTGCTCTTCATACTGACGGTGTGTATATGGTGGGTGAGGGCCGCGCGATTGCATAAGATACGTAAAGGCTCTCTCGGACTGATGCCACGGGTAAGAGATCATGTGATGGAAGGAGACATCGAGAGTGCCCGTCAGGTAAGCGGTGTTACTGCAAATGCCGGAGGAAGAGTACTCGACAAAGGTCTTAGCTTGATAGGTCGTTCAATGGAAGAGGTGAAAAGCGGGATGCTTGAAGTGTCAGATATAGAAACAGAAAAGATGCGAGCCGGTTTAGGCTGGCTACGGTTGATTGCCATTATCTCTCCATTAATGGGGGCCTGTGGCACATTGGCAGGAATCGTCGACAGGCTAAGAGACTTAGGAGAGAGTGAAGCCGGAGTTGACCTTGGCCGAATCTGTGGAGATCTGGCACCTACGATAGTCACTACAATAGCCGGACTTGGTGTGGGGATATTTGCCTTATTGGCTCTCACTGGTCTTGAGGGCTCCCTTGCCAAGTCTAAGATAAGAATAGATGAATTAAGAGAAGAATTTGCAGACATGCTTAACGAGCCCACCTGAGAGCTCAACAAAGAGAAAGAATACCAAAGGGAGACATAATGCTTTCAAAGAAATATAACCTGATAAACAACATAGGGGGATGGCTTGTATTTGCCATAGCCTTGCTTACTTATTGGCTCACTTTAGAGCCTACCGCATCTTATTGGGATTGTGGTGAATTTATAATCCAGGCCGATAAACTGGAGGTGGGTCACCCGCCGGGAAACCCGATTTTTATGCTTACGGCAAGGTTCTTTGCAAATTTTGCCACAGATGCCGGAAGCATATCGGTAATGGTAAATGCCATGAGCGGATTGCTTAGCGCACTTACCATCCTGCTACTTTTCTGGACCATCACTCACCTTGTGAGAAGGCTTGTGGTGAAAGACGGACAGCGCAAGGAACTTACCATCCAGCAATATATGGCAATTATGGGCAGTGGTATAGTTGGATCACTGGCTTATTGCTGGAGCGACACTTTTTGGTTTTCAGCCGTAGAGGGTGAGGTATATGCTTTCTCTTCCTTCTGTACTGCTTTGGTATTCTGGCTGATACTTAAATGGGAGGATCATGCGGACTCTCCCCATTCCGACCGTTATCTGATACTCATCGCTTACATTATAGGAGTGAGTGTGGCAGTGCATTTGCTCAACCTTCTTTGTATACCTGCTATTGTACTTGTATTTGCCTTCCGTAAATGGAAAGACATGAATCTTGTAAAGACCCTTGTGGTGCTTGGGGTGTCATTTGTGATCATCGCTCTTGTGCTATTCGGTCTGGTTCCGGGATTTATAAAGGTAGCGCAGCAATTTGAGCTCCTCTTTGTAAACGGATTCCATTTAGGATATAATAGCGGGGCCATTTTCTATGCTCTACTAACCGTTGTCATATTCATTTGGACTCTTAATGAACTATATCGCCAGCGAAACGGCTTCTGGATAAGATTTTCTTTCCTCACATCGCTTGCCATTTCCGGCATATTCTTCTTTGGTGACACTTTCATCATTGGGTACTTTATATTGGCCTTTGTAGCCTTCCTGCTCTTTTCAAAGTATGGAAGAAATCTTTCGGTAAGAGTGCTCACAGTGATAATGTGGAGTATCGCGGTGATATTCATAGGTTACAGCAGTTACGCTCTGATACTCATCAGAAGTAGTGCCGGCACTCCGATGAATCAGAATTCACCCGACAATGTATTTGACCTTGCGAGTTACCTTAACCGGGAACAATATGGCGAAAATCCATTGATTTACGGCGAGACATTAAATTCCGCGCCTATGAAGGAACTCAACTATACTTTGAGAGACACCATACAGATGCGTGAAGATGGAAGTGCCATAGTTCTCAACACTCCAGTGTACAATTCTGTGATTGAAAAGGGAAGGCCTCAATACAGCAAAGGTGTACCGGGGGCAGTACCGGTGTCGGAATATGGATTCCTGTCGGATGAGGAATTAAAGGCAAATGCTGCACGAGCCGCTCAGGGAGGGGATTATTACGTAAAGAAAGACTATAAGCCTGAGGCAAAATTGAATCCGGAACTCAATATGTTGTTCCCCAGAATTTATAGCAGGGCTCATAAAGAATATTACAAACAATGGGTAACATTTGATACCACCCCGGGTAATCTGGTGCAACTTCATGCCATAGACGCCGCCACAGGAGAAAAGATTCCTGAATACGACACTCAGAAAGAACCAGGTTACAATCAGTTTACCGGAAGATTCTCATATCCGGAGAAATATGCCTATAAGCCTACTTTCGGGCAGAATCTCGCTTATTTCTTTAATTACCAGCTCACCCACATGTATATGCGATACTTTATGTGGAATTTTGCCGGGCGTCAGAATGACATCAACAATCAGTTGGGTGAGCTTGATGCCGGCAACTGGATATCAGGAATACCATTTATCGATAATGCTCGGCTTGGCGACCAGAACTTATTGCCTGATGACCTTGGCAAAAACAACCAGGGACATAATAAATATTATATGCTTCCCTTGTTGCTCGGCATTATCGGACTATTATGGCAATCATTTGCCGGCAAACGGGGTATAGAACAATTCTGGATCGTGTTCTTCCTATTCTTTATGACAGGTATAGCAATAGTGCTGTATCTAAACCAGCCACCCAACCAGCCAAGAGAAAGGGATTATGCATTTGCAGGTTCATTCTATGCCTTTGCCATATGGATAGGAATGGGAGTGGCTGCCATCTGGAGGCTTTTGATGCTCACATCGGGTAGTTTCCTCGAGAAGATAGCTGTGAAGAAACCGACTCCGGGATTCCCTACCGATAGCGAAGAAGGAAAAGCATTGGAGGCAAAAGAGGAAGAGATTGAAAAGATCAATCCACCGGAGGACATGGAGGAACCTGAGCAGCTGGAGGCAATTATCAACGAGCCTAAGAAACTATGGCCTTTCTCGAGATACTGTGCTGCTCTGGCATGCTTGATTGGGATAGTGATACCTATCCAGATGGTGAGCCAGACATGGGACGACCATGACCGGTCACGACGCTTTGCAGCCAGGGATTTTGCCATCAATTATCTGGAGAGTCTGGAGCCAAATGCTATTGTGTTCTGCAATGGCGACAATGATACCTTCCCGTTATGGTATGCCCAGGAAGTGGAGGGTGTACGGCCGGATGTTAAGATCATCAACCTCAGTTACCTTAACTCTGACTGGTATGCCAACCAGATGCAGAAAAAAACGTATGAAGCCGAACCTGTGAGCCTCACAGCCACACCGGCCGATTATGCCTACGGCAGAAGTGACGTGGCATTGCTTGGACGTGAAAATGCACCTGCCGACCTGTTGTCGAGCCTGAAACTTTTCTATCAGGGTTATGGCAAGGAAACTACCGGATATCCCGCGTTGCCCAGTGCTGTCGTCACTATTCCTGTGGATAAGGAAGCTGTGATGAAGGCGGGTCTTGTGGCTCCTAAAGACACAGCTGAAATCGTAGATAAAATAATGATTAATCTACGAAACACTCAATCGTTCAATACAAAAGGATACCTGAGTCTTGGTGAAATACTCATGCTCGACATCATTGCCACTAATGCAGCCGAAGGGTGGCCAAGGCCAATATATTGGGTGACTACAGTTGGAGACGACTACCATCTGGGTCTTACCCCCTATTTGAGGTCAACTGGTATGGCTCATCAATTAGTGCCAACAATGCAGGAGGGTCTTCCGGCTCGTGCCGACAGAGCCTATGATGTGGTGACAAATTATAGGTGGGGTGGCGCAGATTTCGAAAATGGCAAAGCACCCTATTTCGATGAAACCGCCCGCAGAATGCTTCTCACCACCAGATCTTCAATGCTTGATGTAGTATCGGAACTCATTTATGAAGGTGACCGGATTCATCTGCCTCAAGAAAGGCCGGGAATGTCACAGAAAGAAATCACGGTTTATATGGGCGACCGAAGCCGTGACTCGTTAGAGAAGAGAGACTATTACGAAAAAGCCCTTGAGGTAGCCAATCTCATCGATAAGAAACTTGATGAGCGTACAGCACCTTACGGACTGAGTATAGCAAGCACATTAGGAGAGGCATATTGCGAGCTCGGACAGCCCGATCGTCTCAACGACAAGAGTCTCATTGAAAAAGGAAGAGAGATTATCTGGCGTCTTCTGGAAAGATATGCCCCCTATCTTGCCTACAACAGAATGGTGGCTTTCAATTTCGGCAACCCGGCTCTGACTCCTGAGACCCGGTTGATTCCTTACCAGTATTATCATTTCGTGGAAATGTATAAGAAATATGGCGGCAATATGGACGAGGCTGAAAAACTTGTAAATAAATACGGTCTTACCCTTGCCGAACTGAAAGATAACTACGAGATGCTGTATGGAAGCGGCAGAAATTCAGGAACCGATACGGCTCTTCTGAAAAGTTATGCCGAAGAGATAGCAAAGTATTGTGAAATAGCCAACGAACTGTCGAAACTTAGTCCCTCTGAGTATGCCAAGAGAAGCCAGGATGAGCGACTTGTGGATTCAATGCTTTATCTTGCCATAGAATATTACAAGACTATGGATCCGGATTTGAAATATCTGAGCGGATATGAAAATTATAAGAAATTGGATATGAAGCGCACAATACGCCTTGGCGAAGAATATGAGCGTAACCATCCGGAATAAGGGAGAGCAATGCTGATTGAGAGACCACCCTTCTGGTATAGGCTCATGTTTCCCGGAGCTATATTCCGGATGCCTCAAAGCCAGGGAAAACCGGGCACCATATATCTCACTTTTGACGACGGACCCATTCCCGAGATGACGCCATGGGTACTTGACATTCTTGACCAATATGGAGTGAAGGCCACGTTCTTTATGGTAGGACAGAATGTGGAGAGAAATCCTGAGCTCTTCGAGGAAGTGAAAAGACGCGGACATCGAGTGGGAAATCACACCCTGCATCATATAAAAGGGATGGGAATCAATCCTGTAGATTATCTGAAAGATGTAAATAAGTGTCAGCGATACACTCGTTCAGAACTTTTCCGACCGCCTCACGGATATCTCACACCGTCGCAACTCCGGGAAATGAAGAAATATTTCAAGGTGGTGATGTTCGACCTTGTGACCCGCGACTATAGCAAACATGTCACCTCGGAGCAGGTAGTAGAGAATGTGAAGAAATATGCAAGAGACGGTTCAATCATTGTATTTCACGACTCTTTAAAAAGTAAAGAGAAATTAAAAAAAGCATTACCCATGGCTTTGGAGTGGCTGAAAGATCAAGGATATCAATTCGGATTATTGTGATTAATAATGGCATGAAGGCCGAATAAAGAAAGAGAGAATATATGAAGAAGGTGCTGGTGATAGGAGCCGGAGGATTTGCCGGAGGTTTCATTGTAGAGGAGGGTCTCAGAAGAGGCTATGAAGTGTATGCCGGAGTGCGGGAAACCACTTCACGCAAATATCTGAATGATGAAAGAATAAAATTTGTGACCTTCGACTTCGACAATCCGGATACTTTGGCCTCAACTCTGGAAGCGGCAATGCCCGAAGATGAAAAGTGGGATTGGATAGTCTACAATCTGGGAGCCACTAAAGCAATCTCTTTTTCCGACTTCTCGAAAATCAACTACGAATATCTTAAATATTTTCTGGAAGCGCTCAAAGTGAGCAGCAAAGTGCCGGAAAAATTCTTGTTGATGAGCAGTCTCTCTGTACATGGTCCATCTCATGAAAAAGATGGAGGTAAATTTAAAGAAAACGATATTCCGGCTCCCAACACACGTTATGGCGCCTCAAAACTCAAAGCGGAAATGCTTTTGGCCATGGATCATATTCCTTATATAATTTTCCGTCCTACCGGTATTTATGGCCCGCGCGACAAAGACTATTACCTCATGCTCAAGACCATATCCAAAGGCTTTGACTTCTCGGCAGGATACAAGAAACAATTTCTCACATTCATATATGTGGAAGACCTTGCCCGTGCTGTGTATGATGCATTGGAAAAGGCTCCCGTAGGAGAGACCTATCTCATATCGGAAGAGGCTGTGTACACACAAAAAGAATTCAGAAAACTGGCAGCAAATGCTTTAGGGAAAAAAGGAGTGATATCACTTCCCATGCCCTTGTGGGCAGTAAAGGGAGTAAGCACGGTCGCAGAAAAATGGGGTGTGGCGCGAATGAAGCCCTCAACCTTAAACCGCGATAAATACAATATCATGAAGCAACGCAACTGGGACGTGGATGTGAGCAAAGCCAAGAAAGACTTCGGCTTTCAGCCCAGAGTGAGCCTTGCTGAAGGAATAAAGAGAGCCACAGAATGGTACAAGAAGGAGGGGTGGCTGTAGACTTTAGAGAGGGTGCTGCCCCTTTTCTTCAAACTGACAGTATAGTCGCCGGCGATACGCTTCAGGCTGAGCCTGTGTATGGCCTTATCCTTGAGCCTCCGGCATCTCCGGCCGTCGCCCCACCCAGAGAGGGTGGTAGTGAAGGTGTATCGTACATTTTAGGAGGACTGTTTATTCTTTTTTTAATCATAGCCTTAAGATTCCGAAATAATTTCAAATATGTTTTTACCATGTTCCGGAATCTGGTTGAGACCCGCACGCGACAGAATGTATTTAACGATACCGTAAGGGAAACGAGTCTCATAGTTCTCCTAAACATCCTATGGTGTGCCTGTGCCGGAATAATAGGTTTTTGTGTTTTCCAGTATTTTCACCCCGATATGGTTCCATGGCAACACAGGGCAGTAGGAATGTTATTGGGAATGGGCATAGCAGTTGCCTATACCTTATGCCTTTGGTGGAGTTTTACGTGGGTAGGATGGGTTTTCAGCGACCGTATTCATGCAGAGCTCTGGGTGAAAGGATTTTCAGCCAGTCAGGCCTTGATGGCCCCGGCCTTTTTTCTAACGGCCCTGATAGGCATAAGTAATCCGGAGAGCGTCCCCAATGTTGGCATAGTGTCGGGAATAGTGTTCATATTAGTTAAAATTGTCTTCATTTGGAAGGGATACAGGATTTTTTTCAATCAAATTTCTTCATGGGTGCTTTTTTTGTGCTACCTTTGCAGTCTGGAAATAGTACCCTTGATTCTGAGTTACCGGTGCGCTCTTCTCCTCGGTGAAATGTTGTGACATTACTCGGGCCACAAAAATAAAAACTCGGCATCAAGACATATCCGAGGTTTATGAAAATTAAGAAGATCCTTGTATCACAGCCGCAGCCGACATCGGCCAAATCCCCTTATTTTGACATCGCGAAAAAGCACGACGTGGAGATTGTGTTCCGGCCGATGATTAAAGTGGAACCACTCACAGTCAAAGAGTTCCGTCAATCCAAAATAAATCTTGCAGAATTTACGGCAGTGATTTTTACGGCTCGCACGGCTGTAGATAATTTTTTCAGGTTATGTGAAGAATCGCGTGTTAATGTGCCGGATACCATGCGATATTTCTGCACCACAGAGCAGATAGCGCTATATCTTCAAAAATATATTGTGTATCGCAAGCGCAAAATATCATACGGACTCACCGGAAGGCTCGATGATCCGCAATTTCTTGCTGCAGTGCAGAAAAATCATAAGGAGAAATTTCTTATGCCGGTTTCCGATATCCTCCCCGATCATATGAATGCCCTGACGGCATTGAAAATAGATCTGACACCGGCCACCATGTACCGAACTGTCAGCAATGACTTCACTCCCGATGAAAAATGCGACTACGATCTCATGCTTTTCTTCAGCCCGGTAGGTATACATTCACTACTTAAGAATGTGCCCGACTTTGTCACTGACGGGAAACAGAAGGCAGCAATCGGCACCTTTGGTGCTCCTACGGCTCAGGCTGTAAAGGATTCCGGACTGGAACTTGCCATTGAAGCCCCTACCAAAGAGATGCCTTCGATGACATCAGCACTGGATGATTATCTCACCCGAGTGAACGGACAATGAGATTCCTCAAAGAGACAGAATTCCAAAAACTGATGCAGAAGCGCATTTTCACTGTGCTTCTGATTGCCACCCCCTATGATTCCTTTATGCTTGAAGAGGATGGAAGGGTGGAAGAACAGGTTTATTTTGAATACGTAGGGCTTCATCTGAGTTCACCTCCACGATTTGTAAAGGCAGCCAACTACGAAGAGGCAAAGAGACTGCTGAATGAGATGCAGTTCGACCTCATCATAGCGATGCCGGGAGTGGATATCAGTGAAACATTCCGCGAAGCCAAGATAATAGACGCCCAATATCCTCAGATACCATTTGTGGTGCTCACCCCCTTCTCAAAGGAAGTGAGAAGACGTATAGCAGATGAGGATCTGGCCGGCGTAGACTATGTTTTCTCATGGCTTGGAGATGTAGACCTCATTCTTGCCATCATCAAACTGATGGAGGATAAAATGAACGCTGAAAACGATATCCTCAATATCGGCGTACAATGTATCGTGGTGGTGGAAGACTCCATACGGTTTTATTCTTCGGTTCTCCCTCATCTTTTTAAATATCTTTTTATACAGAGTCGTGAATTTGCCAAAGAGGCTCTCAACGACCACGAAAGAATGTTGAGAATGCGCGGTCGCCCCAAGGTGCTCCTGGCACGCGACTATGAAGAGGCACAGGCACTTTACGAAAAATACGGCAACAATTTACTGGGAGTGATCTCAGATATGAGATTTCCTCATGCCGGTATCAAAGACCCTGATGCAGGTATGTCTCTGGCCACATATCTACATGAGAAAGACCCATTCATCCCTATTATCATAGAGAGTCAGGAAAGTGACAACCGAGAGAAAGTGGAACAGTCGGGATATATATTTCTTGATAAAAATTCCAAGACTTTTCCCCAGGAACTGAGAAGGGCAGTGGGCCAGAACTTCGGATTCGGAGACTTTGTTGTGAAAGACCCGGTATCAGGCGATGAAATAATGCGCATCCCCGACCTCAAGACATTGCAGGAAAAGGTGTTCAGTATTCCTGATGATGCCCTCTATGCGCATTGTCGCAATAATGATGTGTCTCGATGGCTGTATTCACGCGCCCTCTTCCCGATAGCGGATATCATGAAGAAACATGTCTTCAACCGGATAGAAGAGGCCGACGAGGTGAAGAAACTGATTTTCGACAGTATAGTGCGATACAGGAAGATGAAAAACAGGGGTGTTGTAGCCATCTTCCTCAAAGACCGCTTCGACCTTTACAGCAACTTTGCCAGAATCGGTGAAGGTTCTCTTGGAGGCAAGGGTAGAGGTCTGGCCTTTATCGACCAGATAATCAAAAAGCATGCGGAATGTGACGACCTGAACGGAGTGCAGATTACCATACCTCGCACGGTAGTGCTCTGTACCGATATCTTCGACCAGTTCATGGAATACAACGGTCTATATCGTGTAGGTCTGTCTCAGTCGCCTGACTCCGAGATATTGGATCACTTTCTAAAGGCAAAATTACCTACTCATCTTATAGATGATTTCAGGGCTCTCTTTGAAGTCTTAGACAAGCCTTTGGCCGTGAGGAGTTCTTCGTTGCTGGAAGATTCCCACTATCAGCCTTTTGCAGGAATTTATTCCACCTATATGATTCCCTACCTGGAAGACCGCGAAGAAATGCTCCGACTGCTTTGCGACGCAGTGAAGGGTGTGTACGCTTCAGTATTCTTTGCAGATTCCAAAGCCTATATGAATGCCACCAGTAATGTGATAGAACAGGAAAAGATGGCAATCATCATCCAGGAGGTTGTAGGAGAGTGGCATGGTGATTATTATTACCCTTCATTTTCAGGAGTGGGTCGCTCCATAAATTATTATCCTGTGGGCCAGGAGAAATCGGAAGAGGGTGTGGTTGAAGTGGCTGCAGGTCTCGGAAAATATATCGTAGACGGAGGTCTGGCACTTCGTTTCTCGCCGAAACATTCCGATCATGTGCTTCAGACGAGCACTATAGAACTGGCCATGCGCGACACACAGAAAAATCTGTATGGTCTGAGCAAATATGCCCCTGAAAGCAGTGAATTTTCAACCGACGATGGATTCAATATCCAAAAGATAACGGTACAGGATGCCTTCAAGACCGATGCCTTGAGGTATCTGGTTTCAACCTTCGACCCCAATGACAGAATGCTACGTGACACCGACTGGGGTCCGGGACGCAAAGTGCTCACATTTGCCAACGTATTGAAACAGAAAGTGTTCCCTCTGGCGGAGGCTGTAGATTTTATGCTTTCTACAGGCCAATATGCTATGGGAAGGCCGGTGGAGATAGAATTCGCCGGACTAATAGAACCGGATGCCATGACCTCTCCCAAGAAAGGTACGATTTATTGGCTTCAGATTCGTCCTATTGTTGATAAGAAAGAGATGCTCGACGACTCAGTGATGGAGGTGGATGACTCCGAACTGATATTAAGGTCGGATGCGGCTCTGGGCCATGGCGTCATGGACAATGTGAAGACCATAGTATATGTGAAACAGAAGGGCTTCAACAGTGCGAATAATCCGGCTCTGGCTTTGGAAGTGGAGAAACTCAACCGAGAATTTGTAAGTCGTAACGAGCCTTATATCCTCATAGGACCGGGACGCTGGGGTTCGGCCGACTTTGCCCTGGGAGTGCCGGTGAGATGGCCCCAGATAGCTGGAGCACGTCTCATTGTGGAGACAGCCATGCCGGGCTATCGCATAGAACCGAGTCAGGGCACCCATTTCTTCCAGAATCTTACTTCATTCGGAGTGGGATATTTCACAGTAGACCCGTCAGCCGGTAACGGATTCTATGATATAGATTATCTTGACTCACTGCCGGCCACTTACGAAAGCGATGCCATACGTGTGGTAGAATTCCCGGAGCCACTGGTAATAGCCATCAACGGCAGGAAAGGGAAGGGAATAGTCAGGCGTATTTAGAAAAGTCGGTGAGACGCATATCGCCTGTTTCCTCAAAGGTATTATGCATAGCGAAGGCAGCCCTCAGGTTGTGAGGAATGTGTCCTTTCTTTGCTATTTTCAGATAATCATACATTAGAGGCCGGTAGTCGGGATGCACACAGTTTTCAATAATAGTCCTGGCTCTCTGCAATGGCGTAAGGTTTCTTAAATCGGCTACACCATGTTCCGTCACAATCACCTTTACACTGTGTTCACTATGGTCCACATGGGTCACCATGGGGATGATAGTGGAAAGCGCACCGCCTTTCTGCACTGAAGGACACATAAAGATAGAGAGGAAAGCATTTCTGGAGAAATCGGCTGAACCGCCTATTCCATTCATGATTTTAGTGCCGGCTACATGTGTGGAGTTGACATTGCCATATATATCACATTCAAGCGCAGTATTCATAGCAATGAGACCCAGGCGCCGTACCACTTCAGGATGGTTTGAGATTTCTGCAGGACGCATTATCAATTTATCCCGGTAGAAATCTATATTTTCCATGAAATCTAATATGGCATCATCTGAGCAGGCAAGGGCACAGGTGGAAGCAAAAGTACATTTACCTTTTTGCATAAGTTCCATTACGGCATCCTGCACCACTTCAGTAAACATCTCAAACTGCGGGATTCCGGGATGGTCAGCCAGGCCGTAAAGAGCGGCATTTGCTATATTTCCTACACCACTCTGCACCGGAAGGAATCCCTTGGGAATACGATTTTTGCGTAATTCTGATGCGAGAAAATCAGCAACATTAGCACCTATTGCGCGTGTGGTTTCCGATAGTGAGGTGAAAGCACTCACACTTTCAGATTCATTGGAAGGCACCACGCCAATTATTTTCTTGGGGTCGATTTTTATTACCGGGCTTCCAATGCGGTCGGATGGTTTGTAGATAGGGATTTCTCGACGGTGAGGTGGATCCAGAGGTATATAATTGTCGTGAAATCCTCTGAAAGAAGTATGATAGTAGGAACTATATTCCAGAATAATCTTTTTTGCCTTACTTGCAAAAACAGGGGTCATTCCTATACCTGCTCCTAACACGATTTCCCCTGATGGATTCATTTCAGTGACTTCAATCACTGCCACATCAATATCGCCCATGAAACCATACCTTAAATCCTGGCTCATGTGGCTTAAATGGGGATCGTAATAGTCCATGTCTCCGTTGTTGGCGGATTTCCTGGCATCCGGGCTTCCCTGATATGGCACACGTGTAGCCACTGCATTAGCCCTTGAAAGATAGCCATCTATAAAGTCATTAGTTGAAGCCCCTGTGAAAAGGTTAATTTTGAAGGGTTCACCTTTCTTATGAAGTTCTTCTGCTTTTTTTGCGATAGCCACCGGCACTACTTTCGGTGTTCCTGATGCAGTAAACCCGGAAGTGGCTATTGTGTCACCATGGTTAATGTGCGCAGCAGCCTCTTCGGCTGTGATAAATGGGAGACTCATTTGCGCTCTTTAGATTAAAAGGTTAAATTTGCACAAAAATAGCATTTTTGTTCAATTTAGCAAATAGTAAGAAAGTTGTTAGAAAACATCAATATAAAGCCGTTTTTGCTTCCAGAAAGAAAGCAGGAGAAGCCCTCGGGTAAAAAACTGAGGATAGAAACCTATGGTTGTCAGATGAATGTAGCAGATTCAGAGACTGTTGCATCAGTGATGCAGATGGCCGGATATGAACTTACAGAGAATGATCTGCAGGCTGATGCAATTCTGTTAAATACATGCAGTATACGCGATAATGCCGAACAGAAGATCCTTTCGCGGCTTGCTTATTGGAGATCGTTGAGACGAAAAAGCGGTCGCAATATACTGATAGGCGTGATAGGATGTATGGCTGAAAGGCTAAAACAGGAGTTAATCGAGAAAGAGGGTGTGAACCTGGTGGCAGGTCCTGACTCTTATCTTGATCTTCCTAATCTCATCTCGGCAGCAGAAAACGGCGAGGCGGCTATAAACATTGAACTATCCACTACAGAAACCTATCGGGAGATAATCCCGACTCGTATTGGAGCTAACGGCATCAGCGGATTCATCTCCATAATGCGTGGATGTAACAATTTCTGTTCCTACTGTATCGTGCCTTATACCAGGGGACGCGAAAGGAGCCGCGAACCTGAAAGCATATTGAGGGAACTGAGCGATTTGCAGAAAAGGAGATATAAGGAGGTGACTCTTTTAGGACAGAATGTCAATAGTTACCGTTATGAGGATGCGGAAGGAAATGTGACAGATTTTCCCGGTCTTCTGGCTATAGTGGCAGAAGCTGCCCCGGATATGCGTATACGCTTCACTACTTCTCACCCAAAGGATATGAGCGATCTGACTCTTGAGACTATGGCAAAGTATGACAACATTGCCCGGCATGTGCATCTTCCCGTGCAGAGTGGAAGTAACTCAGTGCTGAAGTCTATGAACCGTAAATACACCCGGGAATGGTATCTCGACAGAGTGGCTGCTATAAGAAGAATTTTACCGGATGCCGGAATATCCTCCGACCTCTTCACCGGCTTCCACAATGAGAGTGAAGAAGATTTCCTGGAGACTCTCAGTCTGATGGAAGAAGTGGGTTTTGATTCCTCATTTTTGTTCAAATATTCAGAGCGCCCCGGAACCTTTGCGGCTCAACATCTGCCGGATAATGTGCCCGAAGATGTGAAGATAGAACGTCTCAACCGCATGATTGCATTGCAGAATCAATTGTCGCTCCGACGCAACCGTATGGATATCGGTAAAGAATTTGAAGTGCTGGTGGAAGGGAAATCCAAGAGAAATCCCGAAGAACATTTTGGCAGAACATCGCAAAACAAAGTAGTGGTATTTGCCAAAGGGGATACCCATCCGGGAGACTTTGTAAAAGTGAGAGTGACAGACGCATCTTCGGCAACTCTGAAGGGAGAACTGGTGTAAGTTGGTGAAATGCCTTAGATTATGTAACTTTGCATTTACAGGTATAAAAAAAATGATAATAAAATTCTAATTTTAACAGAAAAATGTGCGGAATAGTTGGAGTTTTTGATATTAAGTGTAATCCGGAAGAGCAAAGAAGTGAGGTATTGAAAATGGCGAAAAAGATTCGCCACAGGGGCCCGGACTGGTCGGGAATATATACCGGTAAAAATGCTATTCTGGCACATGAAAGGCTTTCGATTGTTGACCCTGAATCAGGCTCACAACCATTGAAGAGTCCTGACGGAAAGGTAATACTTGCGGTGAACGGTGAAATCTATAATCACCGGTCAATAAGAGATAAATATAAAGATTCATACGAATTCCAGACCGGAAGCGACTGTGAGGTGATTCTGCCTCTCTACAAGGAAAAAGGAAAAGATTTTTTAGAAGATCTTAATGGCATCTTTGCCTTCGCATTATATGATGAAGATAAAGATTATTGGCTTGTGGCTCGTGATCACATCGGCATAATTCCTCTGTATACAGGTACAGATAGCGAAGGGCAGAGATATTTTGCCTCGGAATTAAAAGCACTTGAAGGGAAATGCAATGTGATTGAACCCTTCCCACCGGGACACTACTATGATAGTGAAGAGAGAAAATTCGTGAAATGGTACAACCGGGAATGGACCGACTATGAAAATGTAAAAGATAATCCTGCTGATGTAGAGGATTTGCGCAAAGGTTTGAGCGACGCTGTAAAACGGCAACTCATGAGTGACGTGCCCTACGGAGTACTTCTTTCCGGAGGCCTTGACTCATCAATAATCTCTGCTCTTGCTGCTAAGTTTGCTCCGACACGTATTGAGGATGACGGCCGAAGTGTGGCATGGTGGCCGAGACTCCACTCTTTTGCAGTAGGTCTGAAAGACTCACCCGACTTGGCAGCGGCCAGGAAGGTGGCTGACCATATAGGCTCAATCCACCACGAGATAAATTTCACCATCCAAGAGGGAATAGATGCTATAAGGGATGTAATCTATTATATAGAAACTTATGATGTCACCACTGTGCGTGCATCTACTCCGATGTATCTCCTGGCCAGAGTTATCAAATCCATGGGTATCAAGATGGTTCTTTCGGGAGAAGGAGCAGATGAACTCTTCGGAGGATATCTCTATTTCCATAAGGCACCAAATGCCAAGGAATTTCATGAGGAGACAGTGAGAAAACTCTCCAAGCTTCACCTTTATGACTGTCTGCGTGCCAATAAGTCACTATCGGCTTGGGGTGTGGAAGGCCGTGTACCATTTCTGGATAAGGAATTCATCGACATAGCCATGCGTTTCAATCCCGAAGGAAAGATGAGCGGCAGAAACGGCAAGATAGAGAAATGGGCATTAAGAAAAGCATTTGAAGACTTGCTTCCACAAGAAGTGGCCTGGCGCCAGAAAGAGCAGTTCAGCGACGGCGTGGGTTATTCATGGATAGACACTCTAAGGGATATAGCATCGGGCCAGGTTACGGATGAACAGATGCGTACAGCTCATTTAAGATTCCCGGTGAATCCGCCTCGCAATAAGGAAGAATATTTTTATAGGAGCATTTTCGAGGAGCATTTCCCCTCTGCCACAGCAGCAGCATGTGTGCCGTCGGTGCCGTCGGTTGCATGTAGCACTGCAGAAGCCCTGGCATGGGATGATTCCTTTAAGAATCAGAATGAACCTTCGGGCCGTGCCGTGAAATCAGTACATGAAAAGGCATATTGAAAGTGTTAGGAACCGGAGTTAAGATATAATGATTTACAACGAAGTTATAGTAAAGAATATATGGCATTGAAATGCGGTATCGTAGGGCTTCCCAATGTAGGGAAGTCTACCTTGTTTAACTGTCTCAGCAGCGCCAAGGCACAGTCGGCCAATTTCCCCTTCTGCACTATTGAACCCAATGTGGGTATGATAACAGTGCCGGACGAGCGTCTCAACAAACTTGTGGAGATGTGTAATCCTAAAAGTGTTGTGCCGGCTACGGTGGAGATCGTAGATATTGCCGGGTTGGTAAAGGGAGCCTCAAAGGGTGAGGGACTTGGAAATAAGTTCCTGGCGAATATCCGAGAGACAGATGCTATCCTGCATGTGCTAAGATGTTTCGACGACGACAATATCACTCATGTGGATGGAAGTGTAGATCCGGTGAGAGATATGGAAATCATTAATTATGAACTCCAATTGAAAGATCTGGAGACCATCGATGCCCGATTGGCCAAAACTGAAAAGGCAGCCAAAAGCGGTGGAGACAAAAATGCAAAGATGCAGTTGGGTGTTCTTACCGCTTACAAGGAAGCGTTGGAACAGGGTAAACCGGCTCGTTCAGTGCAATTTGAGAGTGTGGATGAACAGAAATTTGCCCGCGAACTTTTCTTGCTTACAAATAAGCCGGTGCTATATGTGTGCAATGTAGATGATGCATCGGCTGTGAATGGTAATGAATATGTGGAAGCGGTAAGAAAAGCAATAGCCGGAGAAAATGCCCAGCTTATGGTGGTGGCGGCTGCTACTGAAAGTGATATCGCCGAACTCGAAACACCCGAAGAAAGGGCTGAATTCCTGGAAGAAATTGGATTGAGTGAGAGCGGAGTGAGCCGCCTTATCCGTGCTGCATATGCTTTGCTTGACCTTCAGACATATTTTACCGCCGGACCTGATGAGGTGAGAGCCTGGACTTTCCTCCGAGGCACTAAAGCACCACAGGCAGCCGGTATCATACACACGGATTTTGAAAAGGGTTTTATTCGTGCCGAGGTGATCAAATATGACGATTACGTAAACTTAGGGTCGGAGACAGCAGTAAAAGAGGCAGGTAAAATGGGTGTGGAAGGAAAGGAATATGTGGTCTGCGATGGAGATATAATGCATTTTAGATTTAATGTATAAGATTTTTAATAATCCGGACATGAGATCCGGGTTATAGTTGTATATCCAAATACTACCTATATCTGTAAGACTCAGGGATATCCAAATCTCAATGAATATCAAGGAGGGTTTGAACTTTCAAGCCCTCTTTTGTATTTATATATTAAGAGACCTCTCCCCAATTTATGTTAAAATTTAGGAAATGGCTCTAAAAATCATGAGGTTATGAAGGATAGAACAATCTATGGAGTATTCCATAAAAGGGTAGAAGAGAATCCTGATGCTCTCGCCATTTATGAAGATGGAAAGGTGGTGACCTTTTCACAGTTGGATGCATTGGCCGACGGAATCCTTGCCAAATTCGAGGGAAAGGGATATGAATATATCGGTATAGTAATGCATCACGGCATTATGCAGATAGCAGCCATGCTTGCGGTATTGAAAAGCGGAGCTGCTTATATACCTGCCGAACCAACTCTTCCGGCCGACCGTATCCGTTATATGATGGAGAATGCAGGAGTGAGTCTGGTGATAGATGATGAATTCTGCAGAGATGTCCAGCCTTCGGGAAAGCACTATCCCAACCTATCCCGACCGGAGGGACTTGCTTATATTCTTTATACTTCAGGCACTACCGGCAAACCAAAAGGTGTGATGGTAGAAAATCATTCAGTGGTGAATTATGCCGAAGCCTTTGAAGATGAGATGAGGATAGGGCCGGGCGATGTGATGCTTCAGTATTCAATTTGTTCTTTTGATATATTTGTGGAAGAGGTATATGCCACGCTTCTAAATGGCGCTGCCCTGGCTATTCCTTCAGATGAGATACATTCCGGATCATTGGAAGGATTGATGGATTTCTGTAAGCGTCATCATGTCACAATACTCGATGGTTTCCCTTATTTCGTAGCGGACCTGAATCATCAGCCCGAACTATTGCCGGATGATGTAAATCTTATTATAAGCGGTGGAGACGTGGTAAGAGCTAATTATATATCCAATCTTGCCCATAAGGGAATAAGGATTTATAATACCTATGGTCCGTCTGAAACCACAGTTTGTTCTAATTATTTCAGGATTGACAATGCAGAGCCTTTGGCAGATGGCACTTATCCTGTAGGGAAACCGGTAAAAGGGGTAGAAGTAAAGATACTTGATGAGAATTTCCACGAAGTGTCGGATGGTGAGATAGGTGAAATATGTATTTTCGGCGAAGGAGTAGGACGCGGGTATCTGAAGAATCCTCCGGAACAGGCTAATTTCATCACCACGGAAGATGGCACCCGTTTTTATAGAAGCGGTGACATGGGCTATCGTCAGCCCGACGGTAATATGGTGTTTCTTCATAGACGTGATGACCAGGTAATGATACTGGGTAGAAGAGTAGAACCGGAAGAGGTGGAAAATGTGCTCAATGAATATCCCGGAATAGAGCATGGGGTGGTGAGGGCTTTTAAAGATGAAGCAGGATTACATTATCTGGTAGCTTATATTGTGCCCGGACTTGATTTCTCCTTGAGTGCTTTGAAAGGCTGGCTGAAGAGTAAACTTTCCGATTTTATGGTGCCGGAATTTGTCGTGGCAATGAACCATATTCCGCTCACACCACGCGGTAAAGTCAATATGAAGGAATTGCCTGTGGTGCTGAAGGAAGGAGAGTACAAATGACAGAATTAAGACAAATAACCGATATCGGCGACCTGATGCGCTGGCGAAGGGAAGTGATAGAGACCGTATTCTCCCTGGAGCCGGATGATGCTCTCATGGCCGAGAATGAGGATTATTACCGGAAACATCTGGCCGATGGAAGCCATTTAGCTTTCGTGGCCATGAAAGATGGAGAGGAGACCGGATGCGGAAGTGTCTGTCTCACTGATGAATTGCCAAGTCCTGACAATCCTACTGGACGATGTGCCTACCTGATGAATATATATGTAAGAGCTGCTTATCGCGAGCAAGGATTAGGACATACTATAGTAAAGAAACTTGTGGAGGAGGCAAAAAGACGTGACTGTCACAAGATCTATCTGGAGACTACAAGCATCGGCCGTAGTCTTTATGAATCTTTAGGATTCAGAGATTTACCTGATATGATGAAATTGGCCGAATAATAAGCGTGTTAAAGCAAAAAGGAAGAATGGTTAAAGAGATAGATATTCAGGGTTTTAAATGTTGTTGTGTGGCAAAAGAGGGTAGCCATGTGGTCACCTATATGATTTATCCCGCGTTGGTGCCAATGAATGAATCATGGTTAGAAAAGATGAGTGCCAGCTATAATGTGAATGTCGTTATGGTATATGTGCCTGCGGATGAATGGAACGATGTATTGACCCCCTGGCCTGAACCGGGTGAGTCAAAAGGATTTCCTCCTTTTGCCGGGAAAGCATCCGACTTCCTTAATTTGCTCAAGAATGACATTTTACCGAAATGTGAAAAAACTCTTGAAGTGGGAGAAAATATTGAAAGAGATTTGATAGGAGTGTCGTTGAGCGGTCTCTTTACCTTATGGGAATGGCTTCAATGCGACACTTTCCGTAACATCGGCAGTCTATCAGGCTCTTTCTGGTATAAAGGGTTTATAGAATGGTTTGAAAAAGAAGCAATTCCCGAGAAGAAAGGGAAAGCCTTTTTCTTATTGGGTACAGAGGAACCGAAGGCAAAGATTATAGCTTATCAGAGTGTGGGTAAATGTACCGAGGAAATAGTTGAAAAGTTGAAATCCTGTGGAATAACAACACAGTTTGAATGGGTTCCGGGCAATCATTTTTCACGGCCGGTGCATCGTGCAGAGCAAGCCTTTATGGGTCTATATAAGAGTTGAAATCAGTTAATTTTTGTCCGAGAGGATAAAAAAAGGTAAATTTGCGTTGGCAAATCTGTTTTTTTATAACCGAGAAATCGGAAGCTGTCGTGAAGACAGTAAAAATACCATAGAAATTAATTAACGACACCATTATTCAAATAATCTAACCAATGAAGAAAAAACTCTTAAGTGCGCTGACACTGGGGATTTTTGCCTTTGCGAGCGCCTATGCGGAGAATTCTTATGGCATTCCGGAAGATATCCAGGAAAGTAATATTCTCCATTGTTTCGACTGGACGTTTTCAGATATCCAGAACGAATTACCTAACATAGCTAATGCGGGATTTGGAGCCATACAGGTTTCACCTGTCCAGGGCAACGCAGCATCTAATGCAGAGTGGTTTTATGCTTATATGCCCTATGACTTCATCTTCAAGGCCAATGGCAATGGAACCAGAGCCCAATTGCAGAGCCTGTGCAGCAAGGCTGCCGAGTATGGCATTAAGATTATAGTAGACGTAGTAGCCAATCATGTGAATCAGGCCAGCGGGTATCACGATACATGGTGGGACAGCAACGGCAGGGTACGCTGGAATGGAGGTGTAGATTATAACAACCGGTATTCCATAACTCACGGTCAGTTAGGAGGATATGGCGACGTAAATTCAGAGGATGCGGCCGTGCAACAGAGGGCAAAGTCTTTTGTGGAAGATCTGAAATCGATAGGAGTTAAGGGAATCAGATGGGATGCTGCCAAGCATATCGGTCTGCCTTCAGAGGGCTGCAACTTTTGGAGTGTAGTAACCTCAGTGCCCGGAATGTACCATTACGGCGAGATCCTTGACGGCCCCGGTGGTGATGCTAACAAGCTGATGGCTGAATATACAAAATACATGTCGGTGACAGATAATTCGTACAGCGATCAGTGCCGTAACAATGACGGAGTTCCCGGGAGTCATGCCGGTTGGGCAAGTAACACTATAGCTGCCAATAAAGTGGTATATTGGGGAGAGAGCCATGACGATTATTCAAATGAGTGGCAGGCAACCACAAATGTAAGTCAACAAAAAATAGACCGGGCTTATGCTATCGAAGCATGCCGGAACGGTGCCACAGCTCTATATTTCTCCAGACCGTCAGGAAAAGATAGGAATGCCATCCGGATGGGCCAGAAAGGAAGCACCAACTTTACCAACGCTCAAATAGCAGAGGTGAATAAATTCAGGAATGTGATGAACGGTCGTCCTGATTATTATACCAATGGCGGAAGCGCAGCTTCTGTAACACGTCAGGGTGGTGGCGCTGTGATTGTGAAGAAAGGTGGCGGAGGCAGTGTATCCGTAGGCAATGGTGGCGGATACTGTCCTGTCGGAGAGTATAAAGATAGGGTAAGCGGCAATACTTTTACAGTGACTGCCACAACTATAAACGGAACTGTGGGACCCAGCGGTATTGCAGTGATCTATGGAACAGAATTCGGCGATTATACACCGGATACCGGCAATCAGGGAGGTAACGGTGGTAATAACGGTGGAGATACAGGCGATGGTTTTGTAATCTATTTCGACAATACCGCCAGCAACTGGACTACACCTTATATTCACTACTGGGGCGCTTCTGAAAGCAGCTGGCCCGGTGTGGCAATGACTAAGGTTACCGGAAATGTTTGGAGTTATACAGTTCCCGCCGGAACCACAGGTTGCATATTCAATGCAGGAGACGGTGATGCCACTAAGACTCAGGATTTTGTTGCCCAGGCAAATCATATCTACACCACCTCAGGCGACCAGGGAGAATATGACAATGGTGGCAACCAGGGAGGCAACCAAGGAGGAGATGACAGTGGAAATACAGGTAATGGCTTTGTAATCTATTTTGACAATAGCGAAAGCAACTGGTCTACACCTTATATTCACTACTGGGGCACTTCTGGAAGCAGCTGGCCCGGAGTGGCAATGACTAAGGTTACCGGGAATGTTTGGAGCTATACAGTTCCGGAGGGTACTACCGGCTGCTTATTCAATGCAGGCGACGGTGATGCCACTAAGACTTCTGATTTTGTGGCACAAGCAAATCATATCTATACAAAATCAGGCGACCAGGGAGAATATAACAATGGTGGCAACTCAGGAGGTAATACCGGAAGTGACACTGATTTTGTAATCTATTTCGACAACACCTCCAGCAACTGGGCTACACCTTATATTCACTATTGGGGCGCTTCTGAAAGCAGCTGGCCCGGCGTAGCAATGACTAAGGTGGTCGATAATATATGGAGCTATACAGTCCCTGCCGGAACCACCGGTTGCTTATTCAATGCAGGAGACGGTGATGCCACTAAGACTCAGGATTTTGTTGCTAAGCCCAACCATATCTACAACACCTCAGGCGATCAGGGAGTATATAAAAACTCATCGGTTGAAGGAATAGAAAAGGAGACAACACTCAATGTATCTATAGTGAAAGGTGGTATTCAATTCAATGATGCCAACGGTGAATATATAATGGTGGTGTCGATGAATGGCCGTATGGTAGTAAATCAGAATGTCAACGGTTCCCTTTATATTACATTGACCCCCGGTGTATATGTAGTGAACGTTGAGGGCAAGAGCAATAAGGTATTTGTGAAGTAATAATATACTTAAAACCATATACAGGTCAGGAGGCTTAAAGGCCTCCTGATTTTTTTGTATTATTTAATTTGATTATCAGCGGACGCAATGACCTTGTGTCTCTACATATGTCGTTTGGGATACTATTCCGGGTCGGTGATGAGGTCGATTACGGTTGGAGCGCGGGCCAGATCTATTGCGAATTTCTGGATGTCTTCGATATTGATATTGTTAAGAATATCCAGATAATCCCGGCTTTCCAAAGTATCATATAATAAGTAATCCTTAATAAGATTCACCTTAAAGTCGTCGGTCTTGTTATAAGAGATAAAATTTTGGCGAAGGTTCTTCTTGATTCCGGCAATTAGTTTTTCATCAGGTCCTTTTGTGGCGATTTTCAGGAGTCCCTCATTCACCAGATCGATGAGACCGGAGGCCTGTTCCTTATTAGTGTTGAAAGATATATAGAGTGTAAGAAGATTCATGGGAATCCGTGAGATGTCTCCACTCACATTCACATTATAAGAGCCACCCTGGCTTTCACGTATATCCTTCAGGTATTGATCTGCAAGAATCTCCTGGAGGATGAGAAAAACCAGACGATTTTTCAGATTATATTCCTTCTTTGTGTTTACAGTATGTACCACTGAAGTTTTAGGAGCATTCATAGGCATGCTGAACCTGAATCTTCCGCGGTGAGCCTTAGGCACGGGAAAGATGGTATTGTCGAAATTTTCACGAGGTTCTGAAGGGTCGCCGGGCAAAGATGCCAGATATAGTTCTATAAGTTTTTTAATTTCTTCTTTATCGAAGTCACCGGTTAGGATAAAGTCGAAATCAGCGGCGTTGCCGAATCTTTGAGCGAACAGATGCTGAATGGAGTCGTAATTGATAGAATCAGCGAGGCTTTCGCTTTGAAGCGGCATCCTTGGATTGTTCCGGCCGTAAAGGGTAGAAGAGATTGAATCCGTGATAGCCACATAAGGCGAGTAACGCCTTCCCTGAAGTTCCTTACGATAACTTTGCAGCCAATTTTCAAAAGCTTCCTTGTCTTGGCCGAAAGAAGTGAATCGCAGGTATAGGAGTTGCATCAAAGTTTCCGGGTCTTCTGATGTGGTGCCTTCAAAGCCTTCAGTGAGTGTATCTACATAAGCATTGTAACTTATTTGTTTTCCGGCCAGAATCTCCTGCAGTTCTTCGGCCGAATGACCTCCGAAACCTCCAAGAGTCACTACATAGTTCATCTGGGAATATTGAGGGAAGTCAGAGGCCTCCATAAGAGAATACCCTCCTTTGCTTATAGCTGAAATACGCTTGATATCTGAATCCGTAGGCCACAGAAACACTCTCGCTCCATTGGAAAGATCCAATTGTGTCACATCAGGGAAGATTGTAGTATTCTCGGCTAATATTTTTCCCGGTGAAGGAAGATCAGTCATCAATTCCTTAATCTCCTTAGGCTGCATTTCTTTCGTAACATAAGGTTCGGTCTCGATATCCCAGGCATCTATGTAAAAGTTCAGCAGGCTTTCCCGTGACAAGGATTTAGGTTTCTGATCACTGTTTATACGCAAGATTACCACAGTATTTTCACCGTTGCGATGAATCATTTCCCGGGCAATCAGGTTTAAAGAGTTTATAGATACGGTATCTATGAATTCCGAAAGGATCCGGTTTTTCTCTTCCTGGGCAATTATTTTGTGGCCTCTTATGAAGTTATCTGTAAAAAGAGGGGCCATCTTTTGAGCTCTCGGATTCAATTTTTGGGAATAATTGAGTGAATTCTTCAAATCCTCAATTTTACGGTTCAACTCTTCATCAGTAAAACCATAGTCATAAGCACGTTTCAATTCATATACAATCGCTGCCAAAGGTTCATGTGAGGGAGAGAAAGGGCCTGAGGCACCCACAGAGTATGCCGGAACAGATGTGGCTAAAGTGTAAGTGTCGTTGAAAGACGCCGGAGCTCGGAAAGGAGGGTCTTCTTCCCTGACTTTTTCCCTCAAACGGTCGGCAATCATTGATGCCACCATGTCACGCATATATTCGTTGGTGATTCTTTTATCTCCATCCCAATGGCTGCCGTATGGTTCGATAAACTGGATATCATATGATGCCAGACGTATTTCAGGATCATCTACAATAGCCACTTTGGGAAAAGATATCATGGGCACCCTGGGAGTAATGAAGAAAGGAATCGGTTCTTCCAAGGCACTTTCCGACCAAAGAGTCTGTAAGATATGAAGAATCTTTTCCGGCTCGATGTCCCCCTCAACGATTACGGCCTGCAATTCGGGTCTGTACCATTTGTAGTAGAAGTCTTTTAGAGCCTTAGGATGGAAAGAATTTACATTGCCAATATTACCGATGGGAGTTTTTACGGCATAGGGGTGACCGGGAGGCAGAAGTTGAGAGGCGAGTTTTTCACGGATGCGTTTTTGCAATGAGGCGGTAGTTCGCCATTCCTCAGTTATGACACCTCTTTCGGCGTCAATCTCCTTGTCTTGGAGCAGTAGACCGTCACTCCAGTCTTTGAGTATCATCAGACAGGTATCTATAAGTCCCGGTTCGGCCGGTACATTTTCTATTCGGAATGTGGTCTTATCAAAAGATGTCACTGCATTTAAGTCGGGACCAAATCTCACCCCGTTTTCCTGAAGGATTTCAATGATGGAACGAGCCGGGAAATTTCGGGTTCCGTTGAAAGCCATGTGTTCCAGGAAATGTGCGAGTCCTGACTGTGCCCTGTCTTCATTTAGGGATCCGGCTTTTTCAACGAGGTAAAAATTTACCCTGTTGTTATTATCTTCAGTATGGCGGATATAATAGGTGAGACCATTGGTAAGTGTGCCGTGAAGGTAAGTGGAAGAGGGTTGGAGCGCATCTGCCCAAAGAGTAAGATTGAAGGCAAAAATTAATAAAACCAATAAGGAGCAGCGTGTCATAGAAGACTCAAAAAAGAGAAGTGGCAGGAAAAATCCTGCCACATGTTTATACTAAAGATTTAAGAAGTTCGGCAAGTTGATCATGTTGCTTCGGTCTTGGTGCATTGGGAGTGAGTAGTTTCCCGTCACGATCATATATCATATACCTTGGAATGGAATTCAGGCGTAGTTTTTCAGCGAAATCCGGAGAGGAAACGATATACTGATTATCAGAAAGGTTATATTTTTCCAGAGCCTTTTTCCAACTATCGGTATTATCATCAAGTGAGATTCCAATAAATTCGATGTCACTATCGGCAAATTCATCCTTTATTTTCTCAAGTGCCGGGATTTCTCTCACGCAATATACACACCACGAAGCCCAAAAATCAATAAAGAGATACTTACCTTTGAAATCAGAAATACGGAATTCCTTGCCATCTGCATCGAGTATCAGGTCTTCCGGGGCCACATCGCCGGGTTCCACATAAGAATGGTAACCTCTTACGGCATTTTTCCAGCCTTCATATTCCGGTTTATCCTTAGCCACCGGTTTGATTTCCGAGATAATTTCCTCAGCGCTTATTTTTCCTTTATTAAGATTGATGAATTGCACGATCTGGCGAGTCTCTAAATAATCGAGCAAGTCGCCTGCGGGAAGGTTAGAGCGCAGATTATTGATTTTCTCTGCCAGGGAATGACCTTGCCCTAATTCGTGGGAAACATAATTAACAAATTCCGGAAAATATTTGGTAGCACTATTTTTTACCAGATATTCGGTTGAAACCGGTAAAGTTGCACTTTGGTTACGGGATGGTTTTCCTCCCTTGGTGCGAGGTCGGGAAAATCTTTCAGCCGACATTTTGGTACTGATACCCCATAATTCCATATAATCCTTTACCAAAGGATTAGTTACTTTCTTATTGATTTTAGAAATCTGTTTGTCTATCTTTTTTGAGATATTTTTTGCCTGTCCGTTACCGCCACCTCTTAGATTATCGATAATGAAATTTGTGAAAGACAGGAAAGCCTGTTGGTTGACATCGGGTGTAGTAATTACAGGAGTTCCGGTCTTAGCATCGATATCCATCTCAATGGTAGCTAATTCAGGCCCCACAAGCACAGGAGTGTAAGTCTGTCTTTTGTTACCCTGTTCATCATTATAAATAATGAATAGAGTCATTATTTCTGGATTTTCTGCATCAATGTTCAGTGAGTAAGCAGAATCCAGGTGATTTACATTCACAGGGTTGACGTGGCCCTTAAAATCAATTACAGAAATTACGGCCGGGTCGTTGATAGCCACTTTTCCCTTAATTACAGAAGCGGAAGAGGAAAGAGCAGGCACAACCGCCCCTATGGCTAAAATGACAGGTAAGCACTTGTGTCTCATGGAATAATTAAATTAGGTTATTTATTTTTATATAGGATTTTCACCGGTTGGTAAGAAATATTGTTAAAGTTAGTGATTTTTCCCACATAAACCTCCTCAGTGGAAGAAGTTTTTTTGATTTCCATAATATGGCAAGAACCGTTGAGTCCACCTTGAGTCGGGTCATATGAAGCCACATACAGTAAATCCTGATCGCTGTTTATATCAAAACTTGTAACTATGGAAGTTTCATTGCCAACAGTTGCAAACACAGAAGCTGTGTTTATGTTACCCTGAGGATAATACCAGCGATAAATCTTATTTCCTTTTGCAAAGAACAACGATTTAGTAGTAGCGCTACCGATAATAGGTGCTCCTTTTTCAATAGGGGAATCACTTACCGCACCGATATCTGTGAATGTTTCACGAATATCAAAGAAATTCCTCCCGGCATCCATATCATATTTCCATATGCCCTTATTAATAGCAGTCCTTCTTAAACGACCGTTTGATTCAGAAAGAATATAAATTTGAGCAGTAGTCCCAATCAAATCTCTTGTCCTATACTTAGGGATGAACATTATAATAGGTTGGTCATTACCTTGGGCAAAGATATTAGAATTGATATTGATATTTTCTTTGTTGCTTTTCTGTTCATAGTCTTTCAGGCAATAGAACCCTCCGTATCCGTCAAACATTGTAACCAAAACATTGTCTTGATTATCCCAAAAGAAAAGGTTGTAAGAACCGCTTTCATAAAAAACAGAAGTTTCTATGTCATATGTAGATGGAAACTTATTGCTTTCTACCACTGTTCCCTCTGTAGATGCAAAATCATAAACTTTGCCATTTTCTGAAAGGATAGGATAGGAAGCTCCTGCGTAAGCTGTTTGGCAAACCATGAGTCTGTAAGGAGAGAAACCTGCATACTCCGGTACTTCTACATAATTTTCCACATCCATTGTCTTTTCATTAAGATAATAGATAGAAGGAGCAACTGTAGCATCACCTTTACTGGAAATAATGAGGTTTCCATTACTTACTACTATATCGCTGACGTTGGGTGCAAAGGCAATTTCCGGATTGTTGTAGGAAAATACGTCATAATCGTAGAAGCTGTCTTCAGTGCCATCAATGTTGTGAAGCATAAATGACAGACGGCTTTTCCCTGTAGGATCTTTGCTGACAATTACGAGGCCCTCTTCGTAAGGAGTGTTAACATTGATAGTGAAGGTGGCAAAAGCCTTTCCATCTTCGTTGGACACAATCAACCGGCAGTCAAATGAACCGAGTTCGGAACAAGTATAACTGAAAACAGGCTCTGTAGACACTATCTCATGCTCAACCTCCCATTCGTATGATAGAGTTTTCCCCGGCATAGACTGGTTGATCACAGGGGAAATGGTAAGCACATCATTTTTAGAGAGTTCATAAGATGGAAGCACTGAATACTCATCGATAGAAATCTCCGAGATAGGATTACCGCCAAGTGTGGTGTCATCACTTGCACAACTCCAAAACAGAGCAGCAGTCAGGGCTAAATATATATATCTTGTAGTTCTCATCAGATATCAATTAGAATAATGTAAAAGTAAAGAGTTTAATTCTCTTTAAAATTATTTGATTCCCTTGGAACCATCGGGAAAACGTATATAGGGATAAATTAAAGTTTTACACCGGATTAGGAAAATCGGTAATACCATGCTCGGGATGTTGTTGGAAGTATTCGTAGCAAGGTATAAGGATGTATTTCTTCACAGTGTACTTATAGTCGTTAGGCCATCCGTACGTTACGTTTTCCCAGTTTTCTCCTATATCATCCACCATTTTGCTATAAGTGGAAGGAGCGTTTTCCTTTAAGGTTGTGTGAAAATGCTCCATCACCTTTATGAGTTTGATTGGAGCCCATTCCCCGCAATTCTGAATCCAAACCCCTTCATTATACCATTTAGGTTTTTCGATAGAGTTGTCGAAGGTAACCACCACATTCTGTTCGATTTCCGACAGAGTAGGTGTGAAATTATTATCAGGGATCAGTCGTAGCCTTATCTCATATCTGGTGTATCCTGACTCTTCATCACCTGCAAGACCGTCGCGCAGAAGCACCAAAGGTATGTATCCCTCAATTTCATTTTTTGGGATAATTATTGTAGTCGGGTCAAGCAGGTATTGTTTCCCGGCTTGCGGAGTCTCGTTGTAAATTGAAGGCTGTACCTCTACCGAGAAGGTACGGTCATAGTCATAAGGCTTACCCATGATTTGTACCGGGATTTCCTGCGTGTATGTCCGAGTCTCTATAGGAAGAGTGCTGAAGGAGTAATGCAGGGAATCTTCGGTGAAATATATGCCGGAATAATCTTGATCAAAAACGAGATAATCGTTTTGCTGGCAGGATGATGTTCCCACGGCAAGCATCAGGCCTAAAGCCCCGGCGCCCATAATTTTTGAAATATATGATGTCATGATTGCAAGCCTTAATTAGTTTCTGTAATCAAATTCAATATCAGGAATTGGGATAATGTACACCGGTTTCACCGAATTTCCGTCGGGCAGAGATATAGAGAGATCCTGCCTCTTCATATTATAGAAGTTCTGGCCTTCACCCCAAAGTTCCTTATATCTGTCATCGTTAATAATCTGTTGGGAAATAGCCTGAGGTTCAGGTCTTTCACTGAGTTTGGTGAGACCACGGTGTGTAATAAGCTCATCAAAATATTCTGTAGCCTTCCCCGGGTTTGATTCCAGGAGACATTCGGCGGCAATGTAGTACATTTCCGGCAGACGTATCAAGTTGATACCCGGGATAATACCGGCCGGGGTAGTCTGGCCGTTGAGATCGTACACATTGGTAAGCTTAATGAATGTGGGTACGGAATATGATAGGTCTTCCTTGAAATATGCGTTCTGTCTCAAGTCCTGACCCTCCTTCTGAAATATTTCGAGGCAGTCGCGTCGTGGTTCGAGCGACGACCATGAGATGTGCTGCTGGAGATTAGGACTTACTACTGAGTAAAATTCTTTATAATAAACTCCGAAGAGAGTCTCGTTTGCAGAAAGTATTCCGGCCACATCACCTGCCAAAGAAATCTGACCTGTGAGTTTTCTTCCGCTTTCACTGATTACCTTCTCGGCATAAATCAATGCTTTGTCTTTCTGTCCCATGGTAAGATATACTCTGGCCAGGGTAGCACGAACGGCATGAAGATTGAAGTGAATGCTTCTGTCGCGCATGAAATTAGTGGCATCGGTATATTTATCTTCATCCTGAAGCAGAGTTTCAGCAGTCAGGAGGTCATCAAGAATATATTCATAGCATTTGGCCACTGATGAAAAATCGGGAGTCTGGAGTCCGAAATTAGTGGCATAGGGAATTCCGGAAGCATTTGGATTCAGTGTATATTGCTCGCAGAACAGACGCAGGAGGTCGAAATGCATGAAAGCTCTCAGTCCTAATGCTTCACCTTTATAGATATTATATGGGAAAGAGGATGCATCGTTCAGTATCGCGGAGCCTAAAATAGCGTTTACATTCGAGATGTTGCCGTACATCTTTGTCCAGATGTTTTCAAAATCCTGCTCTACGTCGCTATAATTGTAATCGTATTTTTCCAGAGCGGCTATATGATTGTTGTTGCCACCATATACCGTGAAATGCTGCGCCAGGATATCCACAACTTTGAATGAGAGGTTAGCGCCGTAAAGATTGGTGTTGCGAAGCTGAGCATACGCCCCGTAAAGAGCGCTTTCCACACCCTCCGGAGTGGATAGGATCTGATCAAGTTTTTCCTGACCGTCAGGCGTAACGTCGAGAAAATCATTGCACGATACAAGAGAGGTGCAGGAGATTGAAGCGGCAGCCAGGAAAGAGAAAAATTTTATCTTAGGAATAATCATTTTGTAAGTCGTGTTAAATTTCAGAAAGCGATGTTAAAGTCGATTTCGAATCCGCGGCTGTACGGATAATATGTTCCGCGTTCGATTTTCACTGTAGAGAAACGCACGATATCCTTTACATTTATACCGATCCAAAGAGATTTGGCACGGATATGTGATATAAGTTTCTGCGGGAATTCATAACCGAAGTTGATTGAAGTGAGGTTCATTGTGTTTTCCTTCTCCACGAAACGGTCGGTCATCTTTGGTGCTGAAGAGTCAGCGATGTCGCGGTAAATTGCCACATCACCCGGTTGCTTCCATCTGTCTTCAAAGACGCGTACATCAGCATTATAAATAGGATTGAGACCCTCTACTTTGGTGGCACGTGTAGCATTGTAGATATATCCGCCCAAAGTGTAATCAAGATAAACTGAGAGAGACCATCCTTTCCAGTATAAAGCAGTGCGGAATGTCCCGGAGAACTTCGGCTGTGAATCACCGGCATTATATTTATCGGCCGGATCATATTCGAAAGTTCTTTCGCCGTTGAGCTTGATGTAAATCTCCTTACCGGTTGCCGGGTCGATACCACCGGAGCGCACCACTTTAATGGCTGTGGTGGATTCTCCGGCAGCATATTGAGCCAACGGAGTTACAGAAAGATACTGGTTTTCCTGGTTTACCTTATTCAGTTCCTCGAGAGCCGAGTTAATTTTCATGATTTTATTTCGGTTGGCGTAACCGGTCGCACCGAGTTGCCAATAGAAATCAGGAGTACGAATGGGGAATCCGTCGATCTGGAACTCGAAACCTTTATTTTGAAGTTCGCCGATATTTTGTTTAGCACTCGTTACACCTGTAGATGGAGCCTTCGACTGATCGAGCAGAAGGTCTTGAGTATTCTCCAGGTAGAAATCGAGGGTGAAGTTAAGTCGGCTATTGAACATAGAGAGGTCGGCACCGACATTGTATTTAAGGGTACGTTCCCATGAAAGGTCAGGATTACCGATGGTGATAGGTATAGCACCTATGCCCCAAAGATATTCATATTCGTTCTTGTATTCATACATTGTCATAGCCTGGAATGGGCTGAAACTTACCTTACCGGTGTATCCGGCGTTGGCACGAAGTTTCAGTCGTTCAAGAACGGCAATGTCTTGCAGCCACTTCTCATTGTGCATGTTCCAGCCTATACCGGCCGACCAGAAGTGACCCCATGGGTTATTGGTTCCGAATTTAGATGATCCGGTAGCACGATACACAGCATCTATCATGTATTTTCCGCGGAACATGTAGGTACCGTTGACAAAGAAACCTACGTCTGTAGCCTTAGACTGTGTGCCCACGGGCTTTTGATTCGACATGAAGCTGCTGGCATTACCGATAAACCAAAGATTGTCGTTGAAGAAACCTTCAGCAAGAGTGGTTGTAGTGGAAGCCGACATATAGTTGAGTTCCCAACCTACATTTGCAGTTACCAGACTATTGTCGCCAAACTGATGGTTGTAAGTACCTACTGCATTTGCATTCAGGCTCAGGCTCTCACCGTTCATCAGAGTGTAGGAACCTTTCTTGGTTGGGTCCGTCTCATTCTTGAAATACAGAGAATTTGGCGAGGTGAATGCATCTGCCCCGTCATGCTGAGTAGTTACAGAGAACTGACCTGTTACCCTCCATTCTTTGGTGATATCCCAACGAAGATTGGTTGTATTTGTAAAATATGACTGACTGTTTTTGCTGAAAGATCCCAGAGTTGCTTCATACAAAGGATTGTTGAGGTCCCAGGAGAGGTTTGTGTTAACCGATCCGTCGAGATTGTACATTGGATCGTAAGGATTCATTGTAGCATAATCCGAGAAAGAACCGTAAGGAGTATCTTTGGCACGGATATCTACGTATGTACCTCTATTTGAGAAGAGTAGTTTATTGCTGATATAGTAATCCAGGTAATACCCCACATTGATACGTCTACGATAGTCACCTTTCATCACACCCTTAGTGTCGGCGAAGCGTGCTGTGATTTCATATCTCACATTCTGAGAACCGCCATAAAGTCTGAGCGCATGGTCCTGACTGAAAGAGTTGCGTAAAGGCTGTGCCAGCCAATCGCTATATACACCGCTTCTCACTGCCTGGAATCGCTGGTTGTAGAGTTGGTCGAGTTCATATTGCTTATAAACTCCCGTTTCGCTGTTGATCTCATCAGGAGAATTTGCAGTATAAAGACCTGCCATGCGTTCATATTCCAGTTTCTGCATTGGAGACAGCAGCTTGTAGTCATGAAGGTCGGGGAATTCAAAGTTCCCTGTAAAAGAATAGCTGACCGACATTTTCCCTTCGGCGCTTTTCTTACGTGTGATCACTATCACACCATTTGCCGCTTTAGAACCGTAAAGAGCTGCAGCCGAAGCATCTTTGAGCACGGTCACGCTTTCTATCTCATTCATGTTGAGGTCATACAGTTCCTGAGTAGATACTTCAACACCATCCAGGATTATAGTAGGCTGATTTACCGACTGAGTGTTGTTGCTGAAAGAAGTCATACCACGGAGCACAAGTTCGGGCACATTGTTAGGGTTAGAACCCTGGGCGGTATTCTTAACGACATCGAGACCCGGTGTAAGGGCCGCGATGGCAGTCATGATGTTAGTTCCGGAAATTGACTTCAGTTCGTCACCGCTCATCTGTTGAACGGCACCGGTGAAACTATTTTTATTCTTATTGAAGAAACCTGTCACCACCACTTCCTGTGTGGTCTCTACATTGGGATGTATGCGGAAAGTGAATTCGCCTCCGGCAGAAGTAACCTTTTGGAAGGCAGGTTCATAACCGATATAAGAAATTCTGATTTCCCCCTCTTTTTGAGGAGCACGCATCACAAATTTTCCATCCACATCGGTAGAAGTGCCCCAAAGGAAGCCTTCACCTGTATCATCATAGAGACCTACAGTAACTCCGATCAGCGGCTCGTCGTTTTCATCATCCAGCACAAGTCCACGTATCATCTGAGTGTCTTGTGCCAACAAGGATTGGGACGTAAAAAAAGTAGTGAGAAAACAAACGAGCGCAATAATTTTTTTTTGCGTCATTGTCAATAATGTTAATGTTAGGCAATTGAAAATCTACATGATAGATTTGCAAATATAAGCAAAAAAATCTATTTTTGCCCCATATAAGGATTAATAGCGACATTATTCGTCAAGAATAAAACGCATAAAAAAGGGGAATATTCTATTTCAAACACTAAATCGCAAACAATAAATAACAGAGCGCGAGGTAGACCTCGCAATAACTAAAATTTATTTCTATGAATAAATCTTTACTCAAATCACTTGGTGCAGCGCTTCTTGTCACTCTGGGAGTATCTAATGCTACTGCAGCAGATTATGCCGGAGAATATACCGTGACAGGTATGAAGACTGTTTACACAAATGGGATTGCAGGAACTCCAACTGAAGAAACCTTTACTATGATAATGGATAATTCAGATGTTCATTATTATGATTTCTATGAATTTGCAGGTTATGAGATTCCAGAAGTAAATGGAGGTCAGGGTCTTTATGCAGACGGATCAGGCAATGAATTGAAGATTCAGTGTGTAAATACAAGCCTTTCAGTAGGTATGGTATATGAACTTCTTGGAGGGGAATCTACAGATGCATATGACGATAATGCCTGGATAACAATTCTATTTGGTGAAGGAGGTAACGGAACTATCTCTGACTTCACAGTATGGCAGAAAGACTGGAGCACCGATACATACACACTTCTTGCATCATGGACTAATCTTGAATTTTCTTTCGAGGCTGATGCTCCTGATATACCGGTGACACCATCAGATTATTCCGGTGTATATACAGTTTCAGGAACCAAAATTGCTTATGTTAACGGTGAAGCCCAGACAGGAGTAAATTTAACTTTTGATATGGTACTCGATCTTTCAGAATACCATTATTACGATTTCTATGAATTCGCAGGCTATGAAATTCCGGATGTATGGGGGGCACAAGGTCTTTATGCCGATGGATCAGGTAATGAATTGAAGATTCAGTGTGTAAATTCCGCCCTTTCAACGGGAAGTATATTTGACCTTCTTGGAGGGGAGGCTACAGATGCCTATGACGACAATGCCTGGATAACCATCCTATTTGGTGAAGATGGGACCGGAACTATCTCTAATTTTACCGTTTGGACTAAGGATTGGAGCGCAAATGAAATGACATTAGTCTGTGAATGGCAGAATTTGAGTTTTAAAGAAGCAACAGAAGCGCCGGAACCGGGAGAGAACTATAATGGCGAATATACCGCTACGGGAGTTCATACTATTTATGAAAACAATGTTGCCATATCTACAAAAACTGAAACCTTCCCAATGGTGATAAATGCTTCAGAATACCATTATTACGATTTCTATGAATTCGCAGGCTATGAAATTCCAGATGTATGGGGGGCACAGGGTCTTTATGCCGATGGATCCGGTAATGAATTGAAGATTCAGTGTGTAAATTCCGCCCTTTCAACGGGAAGTATATTTGACCTTCTTGGAGGTTCATCTACAGCAGCATATGACGACGATGCCTGGATAACCATCACATTTGGTGACAATGGCAACGGAACTATTTCGGACTTCACAGTATGGCAGAAAGACTGGAGCACCGATACATACACACTTCTTGAATCATGGTCAGACGTAAGTTTTGCAGCCGGAGATGACCAGGGTGGTGTTGAAAGCATTGAGAGCAGCGTGATAGAGGGTCCTGCAGTATTCTATAACCTACAGGGTCAGAAGGTACAGAATCCTTCAAACGGTATCTTTATCATGAAGCAAGGCAGCAAGTCAACTAAAGTGCTTGTAAAATAAACATAGTCTAAGTATCGATTTTCTTTCAGAAATCGGATAACTTAAACTGAAAATAGATCGGAAGGTGCAACTGACTCAGTTGTGCCTTCCTTTTTTATTCCTTAACTTTGTGGAATAAGGAGATAAGAACGGGCTCTAAATTTCCCAAGAGGTATATGAACTTTTTCAAAAAGGTAAGGTGAACTTTTCTGAAATTATAGATAATGGGATAATTATTGAGCCAAAGGATTGAAGGGTGAGGGAAGATGAAACTGAGTGTGGAGTATTTGCAACGGCAGTATGACTTCTGGAGGGTGGAAATCGGCAAGAAGGGTATATGGGATGCTGATAAATTCGGAGATGTGACTTTCCGGATACGACCGAAAAACCGTAGTTATAATGCTCTTTTCTGCCGTAGGTGGATGAAAAGGGAAGGAGAGCGAGTACTGACTGACCGGATCATATTCTATGAAAATGTAGAGGATTTCGATCCGAATTTCATAGACAATGTACTGGTGCATGAGATGATTCACCAATATCTGATTCAGAATAATATTAAAGGAAAAACTCCTCACGGACCGGTATTCAAGAAATATATGACTCAAATCAACAGTCTTTTTGATGGTCGCCTGAGGATCAATATAAAAGATGACAATCCCACAAGGCCCAAAGAGGGGGCGGGAGATACTCTACACAATCTATTGATTGTAAACCGGGGAGACTCTTGCTATTGCTGCCTGATAAATCCGGCCAAGTTAAAAGAATTCAACAATAAGGCAAGATACCTGCGGAAAAAAGGAAGCATAGAATCATTCAAATGGGCTCAGTCTTACGACGTTTACTTTGAACGTTTCAGCAGATGTACGCGTTCCCTTCACGGGGATAAGATAAAGAAAGACCGATTAGAAGAATATATAGGACATTACAATATCCAATTCCGGCCATTTACCAAGATCTCGTCACCTACAGAAGGTTCGTTTCTTGGCAGATTGTTTGGTTTCTCATAAATGACAGCCTATGGAGATAAGAAAGGAGCAACTTACACGCTATATATCACCACTTCGCGAAGGGGGGTCATTGCCGGCTCTGGCAGAGGCCTCCGACGGATACCGGTATGCCGTAAAACTCAAAGGGGCAGGCCATGGCGTGAAAAGTCTTATTGCAGAACTTATAGGAGGTCTTGTGGCGAAGGCATTCAAATTCAAGGTGCCGGAATACGTTTTCCTGTATCTTAGTCCACTTTTCGGAATTACGGAACCCGACCAGGAGATTCAAGACCTTCTAAGGAAATCGGAGGGTGTAAACGTTGGGCTCCATTTCCTTGACGGAGCCTTCACCTTCGACCCGGCAGTGAACCGGTTGGATTCCCTTACGGCATCCAAGATTGTATGGCTCGACGCTTTCCTGGTAAACGTAGACAGAAGTCGCCAGAATCCCAATATGATGATCTGGAACAATGAATTGTGGCTTATAGACCATGGAGCCTCATTGTATTTCCATCATTCAGGTAAAAATCCTGAAGAGGCTGCACTCGATGCTTTCCCTTATATCCGCACCCATGCCCTTTTACCATACGCTGACCGTCTGGAGGAGGCTGACAAACTTATGCGGCAGGCAATCACCCCGCGCACACTCAATAAGATTGTAGACCTGCTTCCGGATGAATGGCTTATAGAGGAAGGTGATGATCTCAGCCCCAATCAGAAACGTGAAGGATACAAAAGGTTCCTTACCAAGCGTCTTGCCAACTCACACGTGTTCGTGGAGAAGGCTATCGAAGAAAGAAACCGACTGAACAACGGAAAATAATGGCAGCTCCCGACGATCTTCTTTATGAATATGCCGTGATAAGGTATGTGCCGCGAATAGACCGAGAGGAATTCGTGAACATCGGAGTGGTGATGATGAACAAACGCCACAAATGGCTGAAAGGAAGGGTGATGATAGACGATGAACGAATCAAGGCCTTGCATCCCCATTCCAATATAGAACAGCTCAAGAAGCAGTCGTGTTTGTTTGAACTTAAAGATGTGCCGTCGGCACATTTGCCGGTGGAAGAGAAATACCGGTGGCTTACAGCTGTGAAGAACGGCTCTCTGCAGGTTTCACCGTCGCATCCGGGCATCCTTAAAGCGGAGGGGATTGATCCTCAATCTTTAGATAAAGGTCAGATCCACTCGATGATGGAAGATGAATTCCAGCGTCTTTTCTCTATTCTGATACTTTGAGTTCAGGCTCTTCGTCGGATTCTTCAGTATCTTTCTCTCGTTTCTCGTAAGCATCTACGATGCGTTGCACCAATGGATGGCGCACGATGTCTTTCTTGCCGTATTCAATCACACCTATTCCTTCCACATCTTTGAGTATTCTCATGGCCTGAAGCAAACCACTCTGAGTAGTACGTGGAAGGTCTACCTGAGTGAGGTCGCCGGTGACAATCATCCGGCTGTTCATGCCCATACGTGTAAGGAACATCTTCATTTGATGCCTGGTGGTATTCTGAGCCTCATCCAGTATTATCACAGCATCATTGAGGGTACGGCCTCTCATGAAAGCAAGCGGAGCAATCTGGATTACATCGCTTTCCATGTATTCCTTGAGCTTAAGCTGAGGAATCATGTCTTCCAGGGCGTCGTATAAGGGACGCAGATAAGGATCGATCTTATCTTTCATATCGCCGGGAAGGAATCCGAGTTTCTCACCTGCTTCCACAGCAGGACGGGAAAGAATTATTCGTTTACAGGCCTTGTTTTTCAAAGCTGCCACAGCGAGCGCAATGGCTATATATGTCTTACCTGTTCCGGCAGGACCCAAAGCGAAGGTAAGGCCATTCTTGGCGAAACTCCTCACCATCTTTGCCTGGTTGCCGTTGCGCGGACTAATAGGTTTTCCGTTTTGTCCGAATATTATCACTCCTTCGGAATTAACGGGCTTCGGTGGCTCCCCTTTGATTACATCGATTATTACATCTTCAGGAAGTTTATTGTATTTAGAAGCATAAGCCTCGAGTTCCTTTATCTTCTTCTCGAATTGCAGAGTCTCGGACTCTTCGCCTATCACGCGCAGTACATTGCCACGCGCCGCCATCCTCAGTTTAGGAAAGAGGTTACGGATCAGGTTGACGTTATTATTGTTTACCCCGTAGAAAATCTGGGGGTCGACAGAATCAATTATTACGTTTCTTTCGTTCATTTACAAAAACAGAATTAGTTTACAGTCCTCCTCTCGGAGGCAAAATCAGCCCACGGAGCCCTCGAGTGTAATCTGCAGTAATTTCTGAGCTTCCACGGCAAATTCCATCGGGAGTTTATTCATCACCTCCTTGGCATATCCGTTGACAATAAGTGCTACAGCCTCTTCTGTCGGAATCCCTCTTTGCCGACAATAGAAAAGCTGTGCCTCATTGATTTTAGAGGTAGTGGCCTCGTGCTCCACCACACTGCTGGAGTTTCTCACATCAATATATGGGAAGGTATGGGCTCCGCAATCGTTTCCCATTAATAACGAATCACATTGCGTATAATTGCGACACCCGGTAGCTTTTTCATCCACTCTCACCAGACCACGGTATGAATTCTCGCTTTTACCGGCCGAAATACCCTTGCTTACTATAGTACTTCTGGAGTTTTTACCAACATGTATCATTTTTGTGCCGGTATCAGCCTGCTGCCTATTGTTGGTGACTGCCACTGAATAAAATTCACCCACACTTTCCTCACCTTTAAGAATACAGGATGGATATTTCCATGTGATGGCCGAACCGGTTTCAACCTGTGTCCATGAAATTTTCGACTTATATCCCCGGCAGAGACCTCGCTTTGTCACGAAATTATAGATTCCTCCATTCCCTTCTTTATCACCGGCATACCAGTTCTGTACAGTACTATATTTCACCTCGGCACGTTCTTCGCAGATTATTTCCACGATGGCCGCATGCAGTTGGTTTTCATCCCTCATCGGAGCAGTGCATCCTTCCAGATAACTTACATAGGCATCATCGTCGGCCACTATGAGTGTTCTCTCAAACTGACCGGTACCGGCTGCATTGATACGGAAGTAAGTGCTGAGTTCCATAGGGCATCTCACCCCTTTGGGGATATAGACGAAAGAACCGTCGGAAAAGACAGCAGAGTTCAATGCAGCGAAGAAATTATCGCGGTAACTTACCACAGTGCCCAGATATTTCTTTACGAGGTCGGGATAATCTTTTACCGCTTCGGAGAAAGAACAGAAAATAACGCCTAATTCAGCGAGCTTCTCTCTGTGAGTGGTTTTCACGCTCACAGAATCCATCACGGCATCTACAGCCACCCCGGCGAGTTGTTTCTGTTCTTCAAGAGATATGCCGAGTTTATTGAAAGTCTCCACGAGTTCGGGGTCCACCTCATCCATGCTTTTTTTCAGTTCCTTCTGTTTGGGAGCTGCATAATAAGATATAGCCTGGAAATCGATATGGGGTATATTGAGGTGAGCCCAATGAGGCATCTTAAGCGTGAGCCAGTATCTGTAAGCCTTCAGGCGGAAATCCAGCAGCCAATCGGGTTCGCCTTTCTTTTCAGAGATGAATCTTATCACATCCTCATTCAGGCCCGGTGCCACAATATCTGTGGCTATATCGCTGGTAAAACCATACTTATATTCGCTTTGGGTAGCATTGTGGAGCAATGAGTCGGTGGTAGATGCCATGGTTTATATTATAAATTTTTTCTTATTTTATTTAACAATAAACACTCCCTATATGTTTTATTTGCAAAATTAAAGGTATTTGTGTAATTTTGCATAGAAAACAATGGCTTATGGTGTAATGGTAGCACTACAGATTTTGGTTCTGCCTGTCCAAGTTCGAATCTTGGTAAGCCAACGTTAAGGGCCTCATTTCCCGGAGAGACGGAAAATGAGGCTTTTTTAGTATTCCCAGATGAGCGAAACAAAACTTGGACTGCACAAATATGTGGCCGTGACATCAGTGATCATCGTACTGGTGATGACTGTGCTGGATGTCTCGGTGATGAATGTGGCGCTTCCTGTGATAGCCAAGGAGTTTCATACCACAGAATCTGCATCGGTATGGCTTGTCACAGTGTATCAGCTTATCATAGTGATGCTCCTGCTACCGCTGTCGTCTATTGGGGACCAGTACAGCTACAGGCGTAACTTTCTCACCGGCGTGATACTTTTCACGCTTGGTTCCGGATTATGTGCAGCTTCACAAAGTTTTGAGATGCTCCTGTCAGCCCGTGTGGTTCAGGCACTTGGAGGAGCCGGGGTGATGAGCGTGAATGTAGCCCTTACGCGCACCATCTATCCCCGCAACATTCTTGGCAGGGGACTTGCCCTGAATGCCATGTTCATTTCCATTGCCACAGCGGCCGGTCCAAGTCTTGCAGGCTGGATAATGTCTATATCTACATGGCACTGGCTTTTCATCATCAACCTTCCTTTCGGCGTGCTGGCATTCTTTATCGGTAGGCGTACCTTGCCCCATAATCCAAACCCACCTGCCAATCCTCATTTCGATTGGGTGAGCGGTGCGTTTAATATGATTTTTTTCGGTCTGACGTTTTATGCCCTTGGGAGTTTTTCGCAGAAAGGAGATGTGGTCACAGCGGTTCTTATGCTCTCAATAGCCGCTTGTGTGGGAATTCTCTATGTGAAACGACAGAAATACAGCAGCCGGCCGATGTTCCCGATTGATCTTTTCAAACGGCGCCTATATTCCACCAGTATTTTCACTTCGGTATGTTCCTTCATGTCTCAGAATCTCACGATGGTGGCCCTGCCATTCCTTTATCTTACCGGAATGGATCTATCAGAGCTTCTCACCGGCCTGGTGATGACCCCATGGCCATTGGCAACCATGATCATTTCGCCACTGGCAGCCAGATGGATAGAAAAACATAATCCCGGATTCACGGCCGCTGCAGGTATGTGTATATTTGTTACCGGTCTGCTTTTCCTTATTTTTATGCCCTCGGGGGCAGGAGTTTGGGATATAGTCTGGAGGATGGCAATCTGCGGAGTTGGTTTCGGGTTTTTCCAGACTCCTAACAATATAGTGATGGTGATGGCCACTCCTGTGGAACGTACCGGAGCAGCCGGTGGTATGCAGAGCACCGCACGGCTCACCGGACAGACTCTTGGTTCGACTCTGGTAACAATTATTTTTGCCGTAGTGCCGGTAATAGGCACATCGGTGAGAACCTGCCTGTGGATAGCCTTTGGATTTGCACTTACAGCGGGATTAGGCAGTCTCGACCGCGGACGTCAGATCACCCGACGGCACATCACTCTTTAATCAAGTAATTTAATTAACTTTGTTATAAAATAAGAAATATGGCAAAGACAGGCGACAGGGTAAGATTCCTCAATTCAATCGGGGGCGGCATAATTACAAGGATAGATGGCAAGACTGCATACGTGGAAGATGAAGATGGTTTTGAAACACCGATACTTCTAAAGGATGTGGTAGTAGTATTGCCGGCCGGACATGAAGCAGCCGTGAAGGGTAGCAAGATAATGTTTGACCAGAAAGCATTCGACGCCGGAAGAAAGGAAGAGGATCCGGCACCTGAGAAACAACTACAACCCGTGGTCCCGGAGAAGGAAGAACCTATAGAAGAGACCAAACATGGAGATATCCCCACTCTCATGCTTGCGTTCGAGCCGGAAAATATCAAGAATTTGGCGAATACAAGGTTTACAGGCGTGCTTGTAAATGACTCCAATTATTTCATAGAATTTATATTTCTAAAAAGAAGTTCTTTAGACAGGGGATGGGAACTTATATTTCAAGGCACAGTAAATCCCAATGAACTTATTGACCTGGTGGTGCTCACCCATGAAGATTTGCCCGACTATGGACGAGTGGCTTTGCAAGGGGTGGCTTATAAAAAAGAGAAGCCATTTTCTATGATTCCACCTTTGAATATGACAAGAAGATTGGACCTTACAAAGTTCCACAAGTTACATTGTTTCCGTGAAAGCAAATATTTCGACACACCGGTACTGGAATTCCCCCTTGTGACATCCGGAAATGCGGTGGAACAGTTGGAACTGACTGCAGATACATTTGAGGAGGGGGTAAAGAATACCGATGCAAAAACCTTGGCCAAGGAATTGAAAAGCAAATACCGGGTGGAAAGTAAAGATGGGAAATCGAAGAAAGATGATGCAAAAAATCCTTACAAGAAACTCCCCCTTATTGAAGTAGACCTACATATCGGAGAACTCACCGACACACTCACAGGCATGGAACCAAAAGATATGCTGGAGATGCAACTTAAGGAGGTAAGAGATACCATGAAGGCCAATTCAAAGCGAATAGGCCAGAAGATAGTGTTTATACATGGAAAAGGGGAGGGAGTGCTCCGTAAGGCCGTGATCGATTTGCTGAAGAAGGAATATCCAAAGGTAGAACTTCAGGATGCTTCTTTCCGGGAATATGGTTTCGGTGCTACATTAGTCACGATTCATTAAAGAGTATCAGAGATTATACACGAGAAATGTTAAAATGATTGCTTTCTGTTGCATAAACGGAAGGCAATCTTTAATTTTACGAGATAATCCATATCAAAATGAAGGAAATTGATAAGGAATATTGACTTTTAGAAAATAATTAACCATAAAATTTATAACATGAAAAAATTCTACTTACTGACTTTATCAGTCTTATTCTGTGTACTTGGCGTACGGGCTCAGGTCACAACCGATCCGACTCCGCTCCAGGAAGATGCGCAGAATATCAAGATTTACTTCCATGCCGATCAGGGTAATAAAGGACTAATGGGAGTAAACGCCTCCACAAGAGTATATGCCCATACAGGATGTACAGTAGGCGGAGTAGACTGGGTAAATGCTCCGGACTGGGGAGATAATTCCGATAAATATGAATTGCAATATGTGGGACCGAACCTCTGGGTGCTGAATATTCCTGATCTTCACACTTATTATGGGGTACCGGTGACTCAACAAATCACCAAACTCGCATTTGTATTCCGCAGTGCCGACAAATCAAAAGAGGGTAAGACCGCTTCAAATGGTGATATCTTTGTAGATGTGGTAGATTCTGGCCTTCAGATTGCCATGAGTTCCACTTTGGAAGGTGGATTGGTTGACCAGACTACCGGTGCTGTGACCTTCACTGCTGCCTCCACAATGAACAGTAATATGTCGATCAGCATAAACGGTGTATCAATAGCATCAAATGCGAATGTGAAATCCCTCACAGCAACCTATACCTTCGCCAATGTGGGAGACTATGAAGTGACAGCCTCTGCCACAGCCAATGGTGAAACAGTTTCTACTACCCAATATTATGCCTATCTTCCGGCTCCAACCCAGAAAGCCTATCCGGGCAACGGTGGAGTACCGGTGATGGGACCGGTGACCAACAGCGACGGAAGCGTGACTTTCTGCGTGGCAGCCCCGGAAATGTCGAATATGGTGCTACTGGGATCATGGAACAATTATAAGACAACCGGTGCACAGCAGATGTATTATACCGATTATAATACCACCAATCCTGTGACCAATCAAAGCGCACCCATGCGTTATTTCTGGACAACTGTGGGTAATGACCAGATATCCGATCCAACCGAAATGTATATTTATTTCTTCATAGTGCAAGGCACCGTGAAGACCGTGGGCGGATCTGAGAAGGTGACTGTGAAGACGAGCGATCCCTATGCACGCCTTGTGCTTGACCCTTGGAACGACAAATATCTGATCACCGGAGTATATCCGAACCTTCCCGACTATCCATTTGACGTGATTGAGGGAGTGCCTGTGGCAGTGTATCAAGGCAATATAAATGATTACGATTGGAAATGTAAGGATTTTGTAATACCGGACAAGGACAATCTGATGATTTATGAATTACTGCTTCGCGACTTTACCGGTACGGAGGGCAAGGCAGACGCCAATGGGACAGTGCAACAGGCAATAGCTAAATTTGACTATCTGAAGACTCTGGGAGTGAATGTGATAGAACTCCTGCCCATTTGTGAATTCAATGGTAATAATTCATGGGGATATAATCCCAATTTCTATTTCGCAATCGACAAAGCATACGGTACTCCAAATGATTATAAAGAGTTTATAGATCTTTGTCACGAAAACGGCATAGCAGTAGTGCTTGACATGGTGTTTAACCAGAGTGATGGTCTTCACCCGTGGTATCAGATGTATGGCGGTGCTTTAGCAAGTCCGTTCTACAATCTGAATGCGCCTCATGCCTACAGTGTGCTTAACGACTGGAACCAGGGCTATCCTCTGGTGCAGCAACAATGGAAGGATGTAATAGAATACTGGCTGACAGAATATAATGTGGATGGTTTCAGATTCGACCTTGTGAAGGGTCTGGGTCTAAATGATTCATATGGTAACAATAGTGAAGCCAATACCAATAAATATAATTCCAGCCGTGTGAAGGAGATGGCCTATCTGCAAAGTGTGATTCAGGCTACCAAACCGGGCGCTTACTGTATAAATGAAAATCTTGCAGGCGCACAGGAAGAAAATGATATGGCTGCCTCCAAAGAACTCAACTGGGCAAATGTAAATGAAGCAGCCAGGGAGTTTGCCATGGGATATAACACTCCTAATAAAATCAACATGAACCGTCTGTATGCTGTGCAGGATGGTAGGACCGAATGGAGTACTGTTTCATATCTTGAAAGCCATGACGAACAACGTCTTGCATATTCTCAGGATGCATGGGGACCGGCCGGGGTAAAGGGTAATGTAGAAGTAAGCATGCAGAGGTGTGGCTCTGCAGCAGCCCAGATGATAATGACCCCCGGTTCGCACATGATCTGGATGTTTGGTGAACTTGGAGATGCTCAGAATGCTAAAAATCCTGATGGAGGAAACAATGTGGATCCCAAGAAAGTGCTCTGGAGCATGTATAATGAACCTAACCACAGAGGTCTGTATGTGAATTATGCCGAACTCAACGAAATACGTTTCGGCAATCCACAGTTCTTCGGAAATGATGCTAACTTCCAGATTAACTGTGGCTCAGGCAACTGGGTAAATGGCCGCACTCTTTTCTCAACATATCAGAATCAGGAACTTCTCACTTTCATAAATCCGAATATTACCGGAAGCCTTACTATCAATTACAGTTTCAAAAATAAGAATAATTCAGCCTATAAGATTCTTTCACAATCTTATGCAAGTGTATCCACCTTTGATGCAGAGGCAGGTACCGTAACCGTTCCGGCAAACTGTTACGTAGTGATCGGAAGTTCCGACCTTAACGGAGCAGGTGTGGAAGGTATCACCGCTGATGAGGTGAAAGGCCTGACTGTGATGGGCGCTTATGGTGAAATTATCGTAACCAATGCCCGCGGAGGAGCTACAGTATATTCTCTCGACGGTAAGGCGGTGGCTAAAACTCCGGAAAACGGTAGCGTGAGCGTACCGGCAGGTTTATATGTAGTGAGATGCGGTAAAGATGCAGTAAAGGTGATGGTGAAATAACTTGTTTTATCAGCACTATCCAATTATCTGATATATACTGTAGAATGTATTGATAATATAGGCGAGGCTATCCGGCCTCGCCTCATTTCTTTGTAAAGAAGTCTACAAAAATTATAATTAACATAAATCTACAAGAAAAACGAACAGTTATATACCTTTCTTAAGGTCTGTTTTTCTTATTTTTGCAATATTAAAGATAGATAGTATTTTTAATGCCCGTATTACATAAAAGTAAAATTGATTAAACTCATAAATATCCCCATTAATAAATTGCCCTCAAACGTAGGGACGCACGGCTCGTGCGTCCGAAATAAAAGAGGGATAATTCGTTGATTACCAGCGGACGCAATGACCTTGCGTCCCTACATACGTCGTTTGGGATATTATTCAGGATAATCATAAAAGTAAAATTATAAAAATATAAATACCATGACGCTATTTGAAAGGCTTACCAAGAAAGCACAGCAGTACCCACAAAGGTTAGTGCTTCCGGAATCGACAGAACCTCGTACCCTCCAGGCTGCAGAAAGAATCCTTGAAAAGAAGGCAGCCCATATCATCTTTATCGGCAATAAGGAAGAAATTTTGGACGAGGCCACCAAACTGGGTCTGTCACGCATAGGAGAGGCAGAGTTTCTTGACTGCGATGATCATGCATGCACAGAAAAATACGCCCAGTTATTCGCCGAATTAAGAAAAAGCAAGGGTGTGACTCTCCAGGATGCACGTTACACAGTGAAGAATCCTCTTTATCTGGGTTGTCTGCTGATCAAAAACGGAGAAGCTGATGCTATGGTGGCCGGTGCGTTGAGTCCTACATCAAGCGTGTTGAGGGCAGCCTTCCAGGTGCTCAAGACAAAACCGGGAATCAATGTAGTGAGCGGTGCTTTCATCATGTTGCTGCCTGAGAACTGCGGATTCGGCGACCATCATATGCTCGTGTTTGCAGATTGTGCAGTGATACCGGATCCTACAGCAGAAGAACTTGCACAAATAGCGGTAGCTACAGCGAAAACCACCAAAGATATCGCCGGACTTGATCCTGTAGTGGCTCTGCTCAGTTTCTCAACCAAAGGCAGTGCAAGCCATGCGCGTGTAGACAAGGTGAAAGAAGCTACTGAAATTGCACATAAACTTGACCCCTCGCTTAAGATTGACGGTGAATTGCAGAGTGATGCAGCCATAGTGCCAAGCGTTGGTAAGCTAAAGGCTCCAGACAGTGAGGTTGCCGGTCATGCCAATACCTTAATCTTCCCATCTTTGGAAACCGGCAATATTGCCTATAAACTTGTGCAACGTTTAGCCGGTGCCGGGGCCGTGGGTCCCATCTTGCAGGGTCTGGCAGCGCCTGTCAACGATCTCTCAAGAGGTGCCACAGTAGATGATATAGTAAACACTATAATCGTGACCTGCAATCAGGCTATTGGAGATAAAGGATTGTGAATAAGGCAATATTTATTGCCTTATTCACAATGAACAATAAGTATTAAACAATAAACAATAAGTCAGTTAGTATTATCCTGCGGTAAACGAATCGCGAATTACGATTAACGAAAACCGATTTAGTATTATCCTGCGGTAAACGAATCACGGTAAACGAATCACGAAAAACGATATACGATTAACGATGAAAATACTGGTATTAAACTGCGGTAGCAGCAGTGTGAAATATAAACTTATAAACTCCGAAACTAAGAAGGTTTTGGCAGAAGGAGGAGTTGAAAAAATAGGTTTACCCGACTCTTTCCTTAAGTTCAAGAAACCTGACGGGGAGAAAGAGACAATCTATGTAGCAATGCCTACAGCCAAAGAGGCTGTAAAAAATATACTTGACCTACTCACCGATCCCAAAAACGGTGTGGTGAAGAGTCTGGATGAGATTGAAGCAGTGGGACACCGTGTGGTGCACGGCATGGAAGACTTCAGTGAATCTGTAATAATAACTCCGGATGTAATCAAGAAAGTGAAGGAGGCCTACAGTGTGGCCCCGCTCCACAACCCGGCTAATGTCACCGGTATAGAGGCTGTAGAGTCATTAATACCCGGAGTGCCTCAGGTAGCAGTATTCGATACAGCTTTTCATCAGACAATGCCTCCTAAAGCTTATATGTATGCACTTCCATACGATTTATATAAGAAATATGGAGTACGCAGATATGGTTTCCATGGCACGAGTCATCGCTATGTGTCACGCAGAGCTTGTGAATTCCTGGGACTTCCTTATGAAAAACAGCGTATCATCACATGCCATATCGGTAATGGAGGAAGTATAACCGCTATCCGCGACGGTGTGAGTGTAGATACCTCAATGGGTCTGACACCTACCGAAGGTTTGATGATGGGTACCCGTTCCGGAGATGTAGATCCGGGAGCACTTATCTATCTCATGGAGCGTGAACATTTGGATGCAGCCGGTCTCAGCAAACTTGTTAATAAGGAAAGCGGAGTGCTCGGAATATCAGAAAAATCGAGCGACATGCGTGATATAGAGGCTGCTATAGAAGCGGGCGACGACAAGGCCAAACTGGCACTGGAGATGTATGAATATCGCATAATAAAATATATCGGTGCCTATGTGGCAGTGCTTGGAGGTGTAGATGTGATAGTGTTTACAGGTGGAGTGGGTGAAAATCAGGTACGCACACGTGAAGCCATTTGTAAACAACTTGCTTATCTGGGAGTAACCTTTGATGCCGAAGCCAATAAAGTGAGAGGCGAAGAAATCGAAATCTCAGGTAAGGACTCAAAAGTGCATGTAGTGGTAATTCCTACCGACGAGGAGATGATGATAGCCCAGGATACAGCCGGATTGGTTAAAACAATAAACAATAAACAGTAAACAATAAGTGGGTTAGTAAACAATAAGTATTGAACAATAAACAATAAGTGGAATACTAATGTCTTGCGGATAACGAACCACGTATCACGATAAACGAATCACAGGTTAGTGTTATCCTGCGGATAACGAATCACGAAGAACGAATAACGAAAAACTAAGACTGGAAGGCGGTGATTTATCTTTTTGAGGGATAAATTTGGAAATTTGATTAATTCCACTTACCTTTGCACCGCAATTAAAAGCAGTTGGCCCATTCGTCTATCGGTTAGGACGAGAGATTTTCATTCTCTAAAGAGCAGTTCGACTCTGCTATGGGCTACAAAATCAGTTGATAGTCGGCACGTTGCGTGAGCGATGAGATGTCGGCAGAAAGCTGAAACAAAGAGAAAAGAAGATTTAAGACAAAAAAATAAGATGGCAAATCATAAATCATCACTCAAGAGAATCCGTCAGGCAGAAAAGAGGAAACTTGAGAACCGTTATTGGGCAAAGACAGCACGCAACGCAGTGAGGAAAATCCGCAAGATGACCGATAAGAAAGAAGCCCAGGAAGCCTACAACAAGGTTAGTGCTCTTCTGCAGCGTCTCGGCCGCAAAAACATTATCTCCAAGAATAAGGCAGCCAACCTTTGCAGCGGTCTTGAGCATTATATCAACAAACTTGCCTGAAAAGGAGGGGTTTTGAAAGCCAATTAAAGCTTGAGCATTGCTTTCTTTAAGGCTTCAGACATTACCCTGAAATAAAAAACATGGTCCATTCGTCTATCGGTTAGGACGAGAGATTTTCATTCTCTAAAGAGCAGTTCGACTCTGCTATGGACTACCAGACAAATTATTCCCAAAGGCCGGCGGCTTATAGAAAGTGCCGGCCTATTATATATTATAGACCATGAGTAAGCAGAAATTTTCCTTATCCTATATGAATGAAGATGACCGGGCTTACGGGTTAGCCGGTATGATGGTGGCGCTTGCCAACTTGGATGCCATCGACAGGATAGCCGCTGTGACAATAGACACAGACGGCCCCATGGTGGAATTCTCGCATGCATATTATTTTTCAGGAAATCCCTCCATCTCACCAAAGGCTACCTGGGATAATCTGGTATCTAACTTCCATATCACCACCTCAATGGTGATGGGCAATATCCTTGCTCGTTCTTTGGTACGTCTTAAGGAAGAGGCTCCGGAAGAGGTGATGAAGGAATTGTATGACATGGTGGAAGAAGAGGGTAAGGAATCTTGCTCCCTTGAGAAGGATGAAGTGGAAAATCTTTACGATTATGCCTTGTCGAGAGCCATGCGGATATTTCGCAATCCCAGGGTGCATCCGGCAATAGATGAATTTGCAAGAATCATTTCTGTGAAAAGGACAATGTCGGGAAGAGAGATTTTTGACGAGTTGCATCAGTTGCAATTGATATGACTTTTTGAAGGCGTTGAAACAATTACGGCATTAATTATTTCTCAATATTGTTAAAACTTATGCCTCATAAGCAGCGTCTGCAATCTCAAGAAAGTCAATACCCTCAATACCGTCATTAACTCCAACAACGAACAATAACAACTCCAGTAACCAAATATGCTTGACATAATAAATTGGAATGCGAGCCCTGAACTATTTTCCTGGGGAGCCTTCTCCGTGAGATGGTATGGTCTCGCCTTTGCCGTAGGCTTCATTATCGGTTACAACATTGTGTCGAGGATGTTTAAACATGAAGGAGCACCGGAGAAATGGTTGGGAATCCTATTGGCCTATGTTGTGGTGGCTACAATAGTAGGAGCACGGCTCGGCCATGTATTCTTCTATGAATGGGGCTATTATTCACAGCATCTGTCGGAAATACCCAAAGTATGGAACGGTGGACTGGCCTCACACGGTGGTACAATTGCCATAATAATAGCCGTATTTCTGTTTTCCTGGCTGGTAACGAAAAAGCCGGCATCTTGGACTTTCGATAAACTGGTGATAGCCATTGCCCTGGTGGGAGGCCTGATACGTCTCGGCAATCTTATGAATAGTGAGATTTACGGAGCAGAAACAGATTTGCCCTGGGGATTTGTATTTGAAAGAAACGGTGAAACAGTGCCAAAACATCCCACACAGATATATGAAGCCGTGTGCTATTTTATACTCTTTGCATTGCTGATGTGGATGTATTGGAAAAAGAATGCCCAAGAAAGGCCTTACCTCATTTTAGGGGTATTCTTCCTTGGAATCTTTGTGCCTCGTTTCTTCATTGAATATATAAAGAATGTGCAGGTAGACTGGGAAAACGACATGATAGCCACCTATGGTATCAATCAGGGTCAATTATTGAGTATACCATTTATTCTGTTGGGATGCGCATTAGTGATATGGGCAATGAGCCGTCCTCGTATAAAAATGAGTTTCCCAAATAAGTTTGCCGAGGATATAGAGGCCGAAAAGAAGCGCCACAAATATGTGAAGAATCGGGAATAAAAGAGAGACACTTCAGAGCAGGATAGCAGCCGCCCGTTTCACAGCATTTACCAATGCATCTGCCTCCTGCAGAGTATTATAAACTGCGAAAGAGGCCCTTACAGTTCCCGGAATACCAAGGCGATCCATCAGAGGCATGGCACAATGGTGACCGGTGCGTACTTCCACCCCTTGCTTATCCAGCAACATTCCAAGGTCGTAAGGGTGAATACCTTCCAGCAGGAAGGATAAAACGGGACCCTTATCTATAGCCTCCCCATAAATCTTAATCTTCTCGATTTCACGGAATCGTTTCTCGGCATGCCTCATCAAGCTTACTTCATGAGCCTCCATTTCATGTAAGCCGATATTGTCTATGAATTCCAGAGCCTTGGCAAACGCTGCAATTCCTATATAATCGGGAGTGCCTGCTTCAAATTTGAAAGGCAAGTCTGCGAAAGTGGTATGGTCGAAGGTTACCACAGAAATCATTTCTCCTCCACCTTGCCAAGGGGGCATCTGTTCAAGTAGATTCTTACGTCCGTAAAGTACTCCTACACCTGAGGGTCCATACATTTTATGAGCCGAGAAGGCATAGAAATCGCATCCGATATCCTGAACATCTATTTTGATATGAGGTGCAGCCTGAGCTCCGTCTACTAAAGTAGGTACTCCTTTTTGTCGGGCAAAATCCACCATTTCTTTCACCGGATTAACGGTGCCCAGCACGTTGCTTACATGACAAAATGAAGCAAGGACTGTACGGGATGAAAACAAAGATTTGTATTGGTCAATATCCAATTGCCCTTTGTCGTTGATATCCACAACCTTTAGAACAATTCCGGTACGCTGGCGAAGCAGTTGCCAAGGCACAATATTGGCGTGGTGTTCCATCACAGTGAGAATCACCTCGTCTCCCTCATGAAAGGAAGAGCCGAAGGAATTGGCCACCAGATTTATTGATTCCGTTGTGCCTCTTGTGAAAATAATCTCTTCGATAGAAGATGCATTGATGAATTCACGCACCTTTTCACGGCAGTTTTCCTGGAGGTCGGTCATTTCTTGTGAAAGAGTATGCACACCGCGATGCACATTTGCCCTCATGCCGGTGTAGATACGTTCTATTTCCTTCACCACCTGCATTGGAGCCTGCGAGGTGGCAGTGTTGTCAAGATATACAAGGGGTTTTCCGGCCACAGTCCTCTGCAGGATGAGGAAATCTTTCCGGATGATATCAATGTCAATCATCTCCGAGACATGATTTTTTACAAGAAGTGCAATTTCGGGAAGCGCCGGCAAAGCGTTTCTCTACCAGAGAGTGAAGACGAAGACGGAAATCGGGAATAGAGATACGGTCTATTACGTCGGCCATGAATGCCTGTTTCAGTAAGAAACGTGCCTCATTGTCGGAAAGTCCACGAGTGCGCATGTAAAAAATCTGCATTGGGTCGAGTTGTCCGGTTGCAGATCCGTGGCTGCACTTCACTTCATCGTCATATATTTCAAGGGTAGGTTTTGAATATACCCTTGCCTTATCGTTGCCTATTATATTTCGGTTGTTCTGGTAAGCTTCGGTCTTATCAGCCCCTTTGAACACTTTTATCAGACCGGAGAAAGTGGCCAAGGCCTCATCGTCTACCACATATTTAAATAATTCGTCGGTGTGGCATCCGGGCATCGTGTGTTCCACCTGTGAGAAACTGTCTATCTGGCGCGAGCAGTCTTCAATTGCCATACCTGATAATTGGAGGGATGCATTAGGACCTGAGAAAGAACAGTGATATTCATTTCTTGTGATGCCATTGTAGAGCGTGATTCCGGTAGCGGATACCCGGCTATCTTTTCCCTGGCTGACATAAGCTGCAGACAGTCGGGCAGTATGTTCGGAAGATTCTTCCATCTCGCATATTTCCACCCCGGCATTTTCATCTGCAACAATTTCTGTGGTGACGAGATTAAGAAACTTTACATTATCAACCTGAGTATGATCGCAAACAAGGATTTTAACCTCAGAGTCTTTTTCAGCGATTACGAGTATACGCCGGCAAGCCATGAGGGGCATACCGTTTTCCAGAATACCCACAATCTGTATAGGTTGCTGTAATTTTATTCCCTCTTTGACCCATACCACTATTCCATCTTGTGCCAATAGAGTGTTGAGGGCCACAATAGGATTCCGCATGTCGGCAATCTTGCCGTAATATTTTTGTGCCGGCACAGGGTATTCATTACAAAATTTACGCAGGCTCCCTACAAAAACACCTTCGGGCAGATTATTTCGTGCCTTTGAGGATTCTGCATACAGGTCGTTGCGGAAGAAAAAGAGAGCGGAAGTAAGGTTAGGCACGCCACACTGAAAAGGAGCGCCCGCATTCACATCGATATCTACACGCGCCAGATTTACGCCGAAATCCGGGGCGAGTATTTCCGGTAAATCTATAGTCTCATAGTTTTCCGAGCCCTTTTCCGGCAAATTGCAATGTTCCAGAATATCCAGGGCCTCGGGACGAAGGTTGTTCATCACCTGGCAACTTCCCTGCTCTACGAGTGAGGAATGTTGTTTATACAGGTCGAGGTATTGTGCAAGGGAATTCATCATTCTTAAAATTTAATACCTCAGGTCAAGCCTGTTCATCGGCCTGTTGTTTTATCCAGTCGTATCCTTTTTCTTCGAGTTCAAGGGCCAGGTCTGGTCCACCGGTCATCACGATACGTCCTTTATAAAGAATATGCACAAAATCCGGTTTGATATAATCGAGCAGCCGTTGATAGTGAGTGATTACAATCGTGGCGTTTTTGTCTGATTTAAGTTTATTCACCCCATTAGCCACGATACGCAACGCATCGATATCCAGGCCGGAGTCTGTTTCATCCAGTATAGCGAGTTTAGGTTCAAGCACAGCCATCTGGAAAATCTCATTGCGTTTCTTTTCACCACCCGAGAAACCTTCATTTACGGAACGTGATGCGAGATTATTGTCGAGTTCCACCACAGAACGTTTTTCCCTCATCATCTTAAGGAATTCCGAAGCGCTCATTGGAGGCTGCCCGAAATATTTACGTTTCGCATTTATCGCAGCTCTCATGAAATTCACCATGGATACACCCGGTATTTCCACCGGATACTGAAATCCTAAGAAAAGTCCCTCATGGCTACGAATTTCCGGCGGTAGGTCGAGCAGGTCTTTATCACAAAATTTAACATCACCACCCATCACCTCATAGGCAGGATTTCCGGCCAGAACCATAGAGAGTGTAGATTTGCCCGAACCGTTCGGACCCATAATAGCATGGACCTCACCGGCGTTTACCTCGAGGTTGATACCCTTTAGAATCTCTTTGCCGTCGATACCGGCTTTGAGGTTGTGAATTTTAAGCATTGGATTATGATTATGCGTGTGTTATTATAACATTTCGTGCCGTTGTAAAGTTGCAGCTGATTGATTTTGCCTCCTTGAGCTGGTTGAAAAGCGCAAAGTCTTCAGCTCCGTAGCAGCCCAGAAATGCGGGAGTCATGGCCATCACGGTGGCAATCAGATTACCGTCGTTGGCTCGCTGGTATTGAAGGAGCCCGCTACCTGAACTGATGCAAAGCAATATATTAAGGCCCATCGACAGCCACAGCAGATTCTTGGTAAGGGCAAAAACTGCCCCTAAAATTCTGTTGAAAATACCCACCTCGAGGATTGAGAGAGCATGACGCAGCAACCCGGTGAGCAGAGAGAAGGCTGCGTATACCACAGTATAGATTACAACCGCACAGATAAGATCAGCCGTGAGGTCGCTGAATTCAGGTGCCTGGCTGATATTTGATGCCCATTGGAAATGGTGAACAAACTGAGGGGTGAGGATTCTGGCTGCCACAGCACCGAAAGCAAACCCCAACAGAGCGGCCACCTGGTCAGTGATGCCCCTGCGGAAGCCCGAAGCTATAGACCACAAGGCCACCAGAATAATGAGGAAAAAATAAAGAGCGTTCACCATGGCAATGCGAGGGCAAAATTAATGAATTGATGGGATTTCTTAAAAATAATGGTTATATTTGCAATATGCGGTATATATGGCAGCGGCCCGGGAAAGACATAGCGGTAGCGATCCTATTTCTTGGAGTGTTATGTCTCCTTATATTTTCGGCAGTTTGGGCATGGCGGCAGTATATAAGTACACCTCCTTATGTGGATGAAAAACTCTACCCCGTGAGAGGTATCGATGTATCTCGCCATAATGGTGAGATCGATTTTAAGAAAGTAAAGGAATCCGGAATCGACTTTGTGTTTGTAAAGGCGTCGGAGGGGGTGAATCATCGCGACAGTCTGTTTGCAAGGAATATAGACCGGGCGCATCATGAAGGTCTTAAAACCGGGGCCTATCATTTTTTCCGGTTTGACAGCAACGGCATAGATCAAGCCCTGAATTTTCTAAGAGCGGTGGGATCCCGGCAGCCGGAACTTGGCCTGGTGATAGATGTGGAGAGTTCGGGAAATCCGTCGGGCATACCGGTAGATGAAATCAAGAAACAGCTCACCATGATGGTGGAATATATGAACCTTCTGGGCTATCGGGTGATGATTTATACCAATCTCGACGGTTATTATGACTATATCGAAGATATTCTGCCTGGTTATCCGTTGTGGATATGCCGTTTTAAGGAAAATCCGATCAATGCAGAATGGACTTTCTGGCAATACGATCATCATGGCAAAGTAGATGGAGTGAAGGGAGATGTAGACCTGAATGCTTTTATGGGCGACAGAAAGGCATGGGAGCGATATCTTAACGGAGCGGTATGGCCGTATGAGTGAGTGCATAGTGCATAGAGCACGGTGCACAGTGAAAGTGCATAGAGCATAGAGCACGGTGCACAGTGAATAGATGTGAGGATAACAGGGGGTAAAAAGCAATAAGAAGGTATATCAAAACGTTTTGGAAAAGGAGTAAATTCGGAAAAAATGCCTAATCATCATATATTTTCATATCTTAAAAGGATAGTTTCACCAATAGTGTTTTTTCTTGCATTGGGAATAGCAAAGAGCTATGCCTATGCACCCGAACATTATGCCGAATCTTCAGTTCTCTCAGAAGGCAACTGGGGTAGAATTGAAGTAAGTGAGACCGGCATGCAATTTATTAGCGATGCAGTGCTTAATTCGCTTGGATTTCCGGAACCGGAAAAGGTAAACGTCTACGGATATGGAGGAGAGATGATACCCGAGACATTGGCATCGCCCGACGACTTGCCGATCATGGCTTCGATAAGGGTGAACGGCGGTATAGTTTTCTTCGGTAAAGGGAATGTGAGTTGGGCAAAGAATCCCTATGTGCAGACTACTTATGCCCATACCTCCAATCCTTATTCCGACCATGCCTATTATTTTGTAAGCGACAGAGAGCCGGCAAGGAAAAATGCTGTAAAAGCGGAAATCACGGAGTCGGCAAGTGGAAATCCCGTGACTGAATTCTGGGAACGTCTCGTACATGAGCAAGACTTATGGATGCCTATGCATTCCGGAAGACTCATACTTGGTGAGGATTTCAAGACTGTAACCAGCCGAAGCTTTCAATTTGCATTGCCGGGCAATCTGGGGCAGACACGTATCACCACTCAGTTTGGATGTAAGACCACTTCCGGCAGTTCCCGGCTAACTTTTACCGCCAACGGAGAGGAACTTCCTTTTGCCACTACCGACCAGATGAATTTCTCCTCTACAAAATTGATTGTCACCACCAAGACAACGAAAGAGATAGCAGATGGAGGAGAGATGCTCGACTTTAACATAAAATTCAATGGTTCAGGCACAGTGAATATGGCCGGCCTTGACTATATAGAAGTGGAATATAGTCGGCAACTCCGTATGGAAAACGGTGAACTTCATTTTTATATAGAACCGGCGAATTCAAGCGAAGTAATCGTGGAGGGTGCAAGCAACACCACCGTAGTATGGGACGTGACTGATCCCACCGAAATTAAAGAGATGCCGGTAAGGATATCGGGCAATACTCTCACATTTGTAAGTGAACCCGGTTATCACGAATACGTGGCTTTTGAGGCCGGAAATATAAAAAGGGGAGTTGCGGCTGCCGGAAAAATTGAAAATCAGAATTTACACTCACTTCCGGCGCCGGGAATGTTGGTTATAAGTCCAAAGGAATACCTTTCGGCCGCACAAAGGCTTGTGGAACTACATAAACAGACTGACGGCATCGAGGTACTGGCGCTTACTCCGGAAGAGATTTACAATGAATTCTCCAGTGGGAAGGCAGATGTAAGTGCTTTCCGTAAGATATTGAAAATGTGGTACGACCGGGCGGAAGGCCGCGAGGGAGAATACCCGCTTTACTGTCTTATTATGAGTCGCCCCACTTACGACAACAAGATGGTGACACCGGTAGTGAGAAATGCCGGTTACCCGAGGGTACCCATATGGCAAAGCGCTACGGGTGATTCGGAGACCTCTTCATATTCTACCGACGACTATGTAGGCATGATGCGGGATGTAACCGGGGTATTCAACATCGGTACAGAGCCGATTCATATCTCAGTGGCCAGGATGCCGGTAAAGAGTCTTAACGAAGCGAATTCAGCCATCGACAAACTGGAGGAATATCTTCTGAATCCTGATTATGGATCGTGGCGCAACAATGTGATGGTGATAGCCGACGACCAAGACGACGGAGTTCACCTGCAACAGGCCGAAGATGTCATCGCCATGATGAAGAGCGAGGGAAAGGGTAATCAGATGCTATATGAGAAACTCTATCTCGACGCCTATCCATTGGAGTATACCGGGAAAGGAGCCTCTTATCCTCTGGCCCATGAGCGAATGATGAATAAATGGAACGAAGGTACGGTGCTGATAGATTATATCGGACATGCCAATCCTAAAAGCTGGGGACATGAGTATCTTTTAACCTGGACCGATATAAACGCGATGAAGAATGAAAGGTTGCCTTTCATATATGCGGCTACCTGTGAGTTCCTTCGTTGGGATGCAGATGATATGAGCGGTGCTGAGGTATTATGGCTGTTGCCGAAATCCGGTGTCATCGGTATGATAAGTCCCAGCCGGGAAGTTCTCATCAATTCTAACGGAGTCCTCAACCGCAGTGTTGCAAAATATATCTTTATGGAGGATGAAGAGGGCAACACCCTTACGGTAGGAGAGATAATGCGGAGAGGTAAAAACGAAAGTAACACAGGTACCAATAAACTCAGGTACGGACTTATAGGCGATCCAACCTTGCGTCTGCCGTGGGCCGGTTTGAATGTGAAGGTGGATAAAATAAATGGTCAAGACCTGGAGGATGCAGAAGACCTTCCGGTATTAAGCGCACGTTCATCTGTGACGCTTTCAGGTCATATTGAGGATAAGGCCGGCAACAAGCTCGAAGACTTCAGCGGAATTACTGAGGTTGCTCTATTTGATGCTGAAAAGGTGATCACCACGAATGGTAACGGAAGCGATGGAGTGGTATCTACTTACAACGACCGTAAGATACGTCTCTTTGTGGGACGTACGAAAGTGACAGATGGAGAATGGAGCATCACATTCACAATGCCCACAGAGATAGAAAACAATTATTCGCCGGCACTACTGTCGTTTTATGCTACGGATTCTCAGGGAAGGGAAGCCAGCGGAGCAGAAGAAAGGCTCTATGTATATGGCTATGACACGGAAGCCCCTGAAGATTTCGAAGGTCCGAAGATAATAGAATTCTATCTTAACAGTCCAAGCTTCGCAAGCGGCAATGAAGTCAGTCCCAATCCTGTGCTCACTGCACGTTTTTACGATGAGTCCGGCATAAGTGTCTCGGAAGCAGGTATCGGCCACAACATCACTCTCGACCTCGATGGAAAGCAGTATTATGAGGATGTGTCGGAACATTATATTCCCGACGATTCCGACAGCGGGGCCGGAAGTCTCACCTATCCTCTTGGCGACGTGGCTTACGGCAATCATACACTTAGACTAACAGTATGGGATAATGCCAACAACTCCACTACTGCCACTATTGATTTCAGTATCTCAGTGCTTTGGAAGCCTACCATTTCGGTACTCACCACAGATGTGAACCCTGCTTCTTCTAATGTTAACTTTATCATCGCCACTGACGGCGCCACAAATTCCATGGAATGTAGAGTGGAAGTATATGATATGTGGGGCAAGAAAGTATGGCAGGATACAGCTCCTTCCTTCTCAGGGTCAAATTACCGCACTACATTGGGCTGGGATCTTACTGACTTCGGAGGAGCGAGAGTACAGGGAGGTATCTATCTTTACCGTGCTACAGTAAAAACAGACTCAGGGGCCACTGTTTCCAAGACCAAGAAACTGATGGTATCACCAAATTAAGTTAGTAAAGAGGTGGTATTATGAAAGTGATTGTGGTGCCCGACAATTACGGGGATAAGGGTGAAAGAGAATTGACAGGCTGGTATTTTATTGCTGACTCAGCGGTGACTAATACAGGAAAACCCTTTTATCTTCCCGAGGATAAAGGCAGGGTTTCGGTATCACTTTCTACAGCCGTGAGGTTCAACCGTCTTGGAAAAGGGATTTCACCAAAGTTTGCCTCACGTTACTATACCGAGCATGCTCCTGCTTTACACTTCCGTCTCACTGACTATGCCGCGCAGTTGAAAGAAAACGGATTGCCGGAAGATCCTGCCCGTAGTTTCGACCGCTCACTTTTTGTGGGGGAATTCACTCCTATAAAGGGAGAGGATAAATTTACCCTGCACGTCAATGGGAGAGAAGTTTCGGAATATATCCTGTCGGAATTACATACAGGCATCGACCAACTTATTTCCGAGGTGTCAAAAATGAACACCATAAAGATGGGTGATTTATTATTGCCCGGACTTAGCCAGGAAACAGAGATAAAGGAGGGGGATTTACTCGAAGTAAGGTTAAATGGAGAGAAAGCTTTCCAGGTAAGGGTAAAGTGATAAGGGCAATAAATGAGAGGGGATTTAAGTTAAGATAATATGTCACGCAAGATAATTTCCACTATATTCTTACTGTCGGTATTGGTGAATATATTGCCGGCAAATGCCCAGAACGATATAAAGGAGGCAGATTTCAATCCTGTAAATACGGGAGTTACCACCCTTAGCATCACACCTGATGCGAGAGGATCCGGTATGGGTAACCTTGGAGCGGCCACCGACCCGGATGTAAACGCCCAATTCTGGAATCCATCAAAATATGCTTTCGCTTACAGCAAGGCAGCTGTAGCTATCTCCTATACCCCGTGGCTCAGGAAGATTGTAAATGATATTTTTCTTGCTGACATCACCGGATACTATAAACTTGGTGATAGTGACCTTCAGGCTTTGAGTGCCTCTTTCAGATACTTCTCGCTGGGAGAGGTAACCACCGGATATGGCGACGTAGGCCTTGAAGGTGTGCAGACCATACATCCCTATGAATTTGCATTTGATGTAGGATACTCCAGAAAACTGTCGGAGAAATTCTCCATGGGAGTGGTGATGCGTTATATCCTTTCCGACCTCTCATTTGAAGACACATATTCAGGAGAAACCAACACGGCTGCAAGTGCATTCTCTGCAGATATTTCGGGTTATTTCGTCACCTATCCTATGGTGGGAAGGAGTGAATGTCAGTTTGCCTGGGGATTCGACATTTCCAATATCGGTACAAAAGTAAGTTATGACCATGGTGAGAACTATTATTTCTTGCCTACCAATCTTCGTCTCGGAGCCAATTTCATGTTCCCGATAGCGGATTACAATACCTTGTCGCTGGGTCTTGACCTGAATAAACTGTTGGTACCCACGATGCCGAGAGAGAAAGATTATGACTCTTACGAGCAGTATATAGAGGCTAAAGAGAAATGGAACACCATGTCGCCCATCACCGGTATATTCAAGAGTTTCTCAGATGCTCCCGGGGGTTTCAAGGAGGAAATGGAAGAGATCTCCGTGTCGGTAGGTGCGGAATATGCCTATAACCAGCAATTTTTCGGCCGATTAGGCTACAATTATGAGGCAGCCTCCAAAGGAGGAAGAAGTTATTTTACATTCGGAGCAGGATTTTCGCTCAATGTGGTTCGTCTGGATGCTTCATATATGTTGGCCACAGCCCAGAGTTCTCCATTAGACCAGACCTTGCGTTTCACTCTTACCTTCGACTTTGACGGACTCAAGGAGCTCATAGGTAAGAAAAGAAGGTAAGAAGAAGCAATCAGAGGAGTATCGGATCGTCGGGGAAGTAAGAACGGAGTGCCCGGGACCCTACCACCGAATCCCACAGCATAGGGGAAATTCCGGATGCCGGACGTTTGGCACAAATATCCTTCTCAGTAATAACAGCCCCTTCCGGAATATGACTCTTTGCCACGATGCTTCTGCGTGCAGCAAGAATATTGAGTCGTTCAGAATCCTTGATTTCTTTTTTGCCGTCTCCCAAAGCTTTTTCCACATTCCTGATGGATTTTACCATTGATGCGAGTTCACCGGGCTCCAGCGAAGCCTTGTGGTCGGGACCTTCCATCTGCCGTGAGAGAGTGAAATGCTTTTCGATCACTACAGCCCCTAATGCAGCAGCTGCCACCGGAATTTCAATACCCCGGGTATGGTCGGAATATCCGGCGGGAAGATTAAATTCCTTCGAAAGGGTAAGCATTGCCAAGAGATTTACATCCTCCATGGGGGTTGGATACTGAGTGGTGCAATGCAGCAGAATCAACTTATCGGCTGAATACCCGGCTTTATAAAAAGGTTCCAGGGCTTTTGCAATATCCTCCAAGGTGCACATTCCGGTAGATATTATCGTCGGTATGCCTGTTTGGGCAATCTTACGAAGATAAGGCAGGTTGGTGATTTCACCGCTTGGCACCTTCATGAAATCGGGGTGAAGTGAAGCTATGAAGTCCACACTCTCATTGTCGAAGGGAGTGGAAAGAAATCCGATGCCTTTATTTTCGCAATAATCTTTTAGCGAACGGAAATTTGTGTAAGAGAGTTCAAGGCTTCGAAGCATCTCTTGTTGTGTTTGTGCCCCGGCATTTTTTTTCTGGTATCCTGCAGCTTCGCATCCGGCAGTAACCAAAGATTCGGTCTTAAAAGTCTGGAACTTTATATAGTCTGCACCGGCTTCGGCAGCAGCATCCACCATTCTGAAAGCCAGGTCGAGACTGCCATTGTGATTCACTCCTGCCTCAGCAATGATAATTGATTTCATATCCCTAAATCAGATTATAGTAAGAGCACGCAACAGAAGATTGCGTGTGGTGGCACCGAATCTCACCTTATAAGATTTTGATGATGCATCGTAAGCCTCGATTACTCCTTCACCAAACACTTTATGACTTACACGTGTGCCGGCAGCCAACGGTTTTTCAGTATTCTGGCCGAGTTCGTCACGCAGCATAGCCACCATTTGCTTTGTGCCCTCCATAAGAGAGGGGTCCATCACACCTTCCAATTTGAGCATCCAGTCCGGTACCTCAGAGAAGAATCTGGAGGGATATTTCAGGGCACCGCTGTCGTGCATATATCCTTCCGACTCGCAAAGCCATAGCATTTTTTCAGCCCGGGTCACTGCCACATACATCAGCCTTCTTTCCTCTTCTTCACCATCTTCGCGGCGCTCACGTATGGATCTATGATTGGGGAACACTCCTTCGGTAAGGCCGATTACAAACACTTCGGGGAATTCCAGACCTTTAGCCTGATGTATTGTCATAAGCCGTACCTTTTCAGAATCAAGGGTACGGTCTACGTTAGTGTATAACGACACTTCCTGAAGATAAGAAATGAGATCGGCATCACCTTCATCGATTCTGCCGGCTTCAAATTCTTTCATTGAATTAATCAGTTCGGCTATATTTTCCAGTCTCTCCTCCTCTTCATCGTTTCGGTAAAGGTCGCCCAAACCGCTTTCCTTCATCACCCAATCGGCAAGATCAGACACACGCATCAGTGGCACCCTCTCTCTTGCGCCATCAATAAGTTGGATAAAATTCAATAGGCTTGGCTTATTGAAAGGTTTCTGGCCGATATTTCTTCTAAGAGCGGTCATGAGGGGTATTCCTTCCTCTTCTGCGATTGCGGACAAAGCTTTCATTGAGGAATCACCAAACTTTCGGGCCGGAAGATTTATAATCCTGCGGAAAGAGATATCATCCTCCTCACTTGCCACGAGCCGGAGGTAAGAAAGAACATCCTTGATTTCCTTGCGTTCAAAAAATCTGACACCTCCCCATACAGTGTAAGGCAGCTTACGTTTAAGCAGAGCCTGTTCCACCTGCCGCGACAAGAAGCTGCTTCGGTAAAGGATAGCGAACTGGTTTGGAGTCATCCCTTCCTTAATACCCTCTTCAATCCTTGCAGCAATGAACTCAGCCTCCTCTTTTTCTGATTTAGAATGGAGATGCACCGGTTGACGCTCGTTGAGTTTTACTGTGAAAAGGTCTTTTGGCACGCGGTTTTTATTATTCTCGATGATTCTGTTTGCCACATCGAGCACATCCGGGGTGGAACGGTAGTTCTGGTTCAGTATGATATCGGTATTAGCCTTGAAATCCACAAAAATCTTTGGGTTTGCACCTCTCCATTCATAGATAGCCTGGTCGGGGTCACCTACAATAAAAAGATTTCCGTGATGTTGTGTAAGGGCATACAGAAGTTTCCAGTCGTCGCCGGTACAATCTTGCACTTCATCCACCATCAGATAGTTCAGTTTCTCAGTCCAATACTTTCTGGCATCAGCGAAATGGTTGAGAATGTAAAGAGTGAAGTATAGCAAGTCGTCATAATCGAGTGCAAAATGCTTAAGTTGCAACCGAAGGTATCTCACTGTGGCGTCCGGAGCGAAAGAAGATGAGTTTGGCAGCAGGTGTTTCTGAATGTAATGAGTAGGTTCATAACCTTTTAGAGCCGCCACACCTTTAAGGAAACGTTCGGCGGTGATTTTCTTCCGGTCGATATCGAATTCAATCATCGCCTGTTTTGCGAGCTGTTTTGCATCCTCCTCGTCGATGATTGTGAAGTTTTTAGGATACCCTATACGGTAAATTTCCCTTCTAAGAAATTTAGCGCAGAAACTGTGTATTGTGCAAATAAAATCATTTACACTTCCACGGTCAACCATCCCGGAGATTCTTTTTTTCATCTCCTGTGCGGCCTTGTTGGTGAAAGTGAGACAAAGTATATTTCCCGGACTAATACCGATGTCATTTACCAGATAAGCATAACGGTGAGCGATGACACGTGTTTTGCCGCTACCGGCACCTGCCACCACTCTCACGCGGCCTTCTGTGGCCTCCACGGCCTGTTGCTGTTTATCGTTGAGTTCCATTGTAGATTAGGGCCAAAAAAATATGCATCACGACAGATAGATCAATGCTACGGCCATGGCAGAGATTCCCTCTTTCCTGCCTTCAAAACCCAGATGTTCGGTGGTTGTGGCTTTGACCGAGACACAGTCGGGCTCTATATCCATTATCCCGGCCAAAGTGAGCCGCATCTCATCTATGAAGGGTTTCAGCTTCGGGGCCTGGGCAATTATTGTGACATCGACATTGCCGATGTTCCATTCTTTGTCATTGAGTAATCTCACCACTTCAGCGAGCAGGAGTTTGCTGTCGGCTCCTTTATATTTAGGGTCGGTGTCGGGGAAATGGTATCCGATATCGTGAAGTGCTGCTGCTCCCAGTAGAGCGTCACAAAGAGCATGTATAGCCACATCGGCATCGCTATGACCGAGCAGTCCGAGCGTATGAGGCACTTTCACGCCGCATAGCCACAGTTCCCTGTCTTCCACAAGCCTGTGCACATCGTAGCCTTGTCCGATTCTGTAAATCATATTTACAAAGTTAACCAAAAACTTGCTCTTTTCCTATAGGAGGGTTAACGGTTCTTCAGTTTGAATAAACGGAGAGGAGAGCCATGGTAAATGCCGGGTTCGGTAAGAGAACGGGAAACAATCGCCCCCATGGCGACGGTGATACCCGATGCGATGGTTATACCGTTGGCAATCCGGGCTCCCAGGCCGATGAAACAGTTGGATCCGACGGATGTGAATCCTCCGATCACGGCACCCGGACCGATGAAGGTATTGTCGCCCACTTTGCAATCATGCTCCACTATGGCACCGGAATTCACAATCACATTTCTTCCCAGGAGGGCTCTGTTTACAATAGATCCGGCCATCACTGCCGAGCCTTCTCCAATCTCGGAATGAGGGGTGATAATTGATGAAGGAGCAATCAGGGATGCAAACCTTGCCCCGGCCTCTTCATATTTCCGTATCAATGCTTCACGTTTACTCATTACCGGAAGTCCGGAATATACGAAAGCCATATGGAATTTCTTACCGGCGTCTATCCAGGAAGCCAGATCGTCATCTTTACCAAGCCATTGAGACGGCATTTCCGGGTTTTCTTCATTTGCAAGATATCCGTAAATCAAGGGCTCTGCAAATTCCGCCAGAGACAGGGCATGTCCGCCCGCGCCCACCATTATCACTTCCTTAGATTCCATTCCGCTAATATGCCATTATCCCTTAGAAATCATTTTACAAATATAATGCTTTTCTATTAACTTTGCAGAAAGTATAAGCTTGTATGAAGAGGATTATTAAGTTTGCTTTCGTCCTTATCACTGTTTTAGCCTGTGCAGAGATAGTGAAGGCCGAAGTAAGGTATCATTGTGCCAATGATTCAGCCCGGGTATTGACGTTATTGTCAAACATTTCCCAGTCCGACAGTTATGGCGACCGGATAGTGAGTGCGGCAAAAGCATTGGAGGGTATTCCCTACTCTCAGGCAGCCGACAATGATTCCGTGGGCACTTTGGTGATAAGGCTTGACTCTCTTAATCAACGGGAATTCATATACATTGCCCTGGCGGCTGCAAAGACAGCAGAACTCACCACACCTACTTTAAGGGATTTTGAAAAGAATCTTGAGAACGTGAGCCGTAGAAAAGGTGTTGACGAAGGTTTCGCCTCACAGTTTCTTTACGGTTCAGACTGGATAGTAGACAATGTGTATCGGGGCAACCTTAAAGAGATGACAGAATACCTCGATGGAGGAAGTTACCGGACCAAGACGCTCGACTACGTGTCTCGTCATTCAGATCAGTTCCCGGCGATGACAGACCCGGAGGTGGCTGATAAGGTTAAGGTGATGGAATTCGGTTATCGGAGTCATAGGATTCCCCACTTGAAGAAACAAAGCATCAGTAATAAGGCAGTGAAGGAATTGCTACAGAATGGCGACATAATACTTTTGAGTCCGATGGACAATGATTTCGACATTTACGATATAGGTATTGTGAGCATAGAGAATGGGGAACCTACTTTGATTCATATCCCGAGGGAAAAGGGAGTAGTAGCCATGGATTCCTATCCTCTGCCTCGTTTGTTTAAGATAGAAGGCCAATATTTCTACGGCTACAGATGGTTGAGACCAATAGAATAAAGATTCCTTAAAATTTTGATTTTTAAGCAATAAAAGATTAAATTTGCAAATCCTATACCACGAAAAAACATGCCTGACACACTGCGCCCACGTATTTTAATGATTTACACAGGTGGCACGATCGGTATGAAAGAGAATCCGGTTACCAAGGCTCTGGAACCCTTCGATTTCAACCATCTGCTCGACAATGTGCCCAAACTAAAGAAATTAGACTACGATATCCATTATCACCAGTTTCACACACCCATTGATTCGTCTGACATGAATCCTCGTCACTGGGGTCAGATAGTGAAGGTGATAGAAGACAATTATCTGGACTACGACGGATTTGTGGTGCTCCATGGCACCGACACTATGGCTTATACCGCCTCAGCCTTAAGTTTTATGTTACAGCAATTGTCAAAACCGGTAATAATCACCGGTTCCCAGTTGCCAATAGGAGAGGTTCGTACCGACGGAGAGGAAAATCTCATTACTGCCATTCAGATAGCGGCTGCCAAAGATACAGATGGTAGCCCGATGATAAGAGAGGTGGCGATCTTGTTTGAAAATTATCTGTGGCGGGGCAACCGTAGCACCAAGAGAAGCGCGGATAATTTCAACGCCTTCCGTAGCAACAATTATCCCGAACTTGCCAAAATAGGCTTAGGCATCTCTTTCAACAAAGATGTCTTATGGCGGAGTCCGGTAAAAGATGCTCCGTTGGGAGTGCATTATAACATGGACACCAATGTCACTTTTCTCGATCTTTTCCCGGGTATTCAGGAGAATGTGGTTCGCCACATTTTAAACACTCCCGGTCTAAAAGCTGTGGTTTTAAAGACCTATGGAGCTGGTAATGCTCCGGGAGAGCCATGGCTTTTTGAAGCCATAAGAGAAGCTGTGGGCAAAGGTATCGTAGTGATAAACATAACGCAATGTCCCAACGGACTTGTAGACCCTAAAAGATATTCCACCGGTCTGGAACTTGCTCAGACAGGAGTGGTGCCGGGCCATGACCTTACCTCGGAGGCAGCCATCACCAAACTGATGTACCTGGTAGGCAGGGGGATGAAACCCGATGAAGTGAGATATTACGTACAATGTAACCTTTGCGGTGAAATGTCGTAAACTGTTAGATATTAGATATGTATACCCTGACAGCGGCGGATTTTGCAGATACAGGCCAATGGAGGCTACTCCTGAAGATAGGATGTACAGGCCTTGATGCGGCTTTGGAGAATACCCTGCATACTGAAATAGAACCTCAGACTCTATGCAGTGTGAAATGGGATGTAAACCGTGATGAACTCCTCCACAACATCGAGGAGGCAGTGTTTAATAATCCACGGTTGCTCGATGACTTCGCTACAAAGATAATTCTGTATGATCCGCGCACACTCTTTATACCCACGGAATTGGCTGAAGAGACTTCGGGAGCCGAAGAGGAACTATATCAGAAGGTATATACAGCCGACTATTCAGATATAATGACCGACAGTGACCGTGACCTTACAGCGGCCTGGAGTCTGGCTCCAGGGGTGAAGAGTTTTCTGATGCGCACATTTCCCGGAGCCCGTATCACATGCAATCTGATGGAGAAGGTAAGGCGTCTCCGAGAGGATAATAAGGGAGTTAGCATATATGCCCAAGCCAGGGAGGGAGAAGCCGACATAATAATGCTGGAAGACAACGGGTTGATTTCCGCCTCCACTCATGAATGGGTACATCCTGACGATATTGCATACCTATGCCTGAACCTGATGGATGTCTACGGCTATCGGCCTGCAGAGGTAAAGGTGTATACGGAGGGAGTGTCGGATGATACCGAGGCATGGAGGGTGGTTAAACAAACATTAAACAATAAACATTAAACAATAAGTAGAATAGTATTATCCTACGGTAAACGAATCACGAATTATGATTAACGATAGGCGAACCACGAATTACGATTAACGATAGGCGAAAAACGGTAAACGAAAAACGAATCAAACAGTAGATGAGGATCATAAGCGGGAAATATGGCAGAAGGAGATTTGAAGTGCCAAAAAATATAACTGCACGGCCAACCACCGATTTTGCACGTGAGAATATTTTCAACGTTTTAGGGAATCTGGGTGGTTTCGAAGGCAAGAGTGCATGCGACCTTTTCGCCGGTACCGGAGCAGTAAGTTTTGAGTTCCTTTCAAGGGGGTGCTCTTATGTCACAGCCGTGGAAAAAGCCCCGGTGCAGGCAGCTTTCATAAAAAAAGTGGCTGAAACTTTAGGCGACACCAATCTTCATCTTGTAAAAGGGGATGTATTCAAGTTTATAGCCGATGATATCAGGGCATACGATTATGTATTTGCCGACCCTCCCTATGATCTTGAAAGATTTGACGAAATACCGGGACTTATACTCAATTCATCATTAGTGAAGCCCGGCACAATAGTGATAGTGGAACATTCCAAGACCCGAGATTATTCAAACCTTCCCGGATTCAATCAGCGAAGAGCATACGGAAGCGTGAATTTTTCGATATTCATAATACCTGAATGAAATGGAGGAAAAAATCAAACTTGATACGATAGAAGAGGCCATCGAAGATTTTAAGAATGGCAAATTCATAATAGTGGTAGACGACGAAGACCGCGAAAATGAGGGCGACCTTATCATCGCGGCAGAAAAAATCACTCCGGAAGATGTAAACTTCATGCTTAAGAATGCCCGGGGAGTTCTGTGTGCGCCTATCACCAATCAAAGATGCGAAGAACTGAAATTACCCAGGCAGGTAGACGATAACACATCGGTGCTTGGCACTCCGTTCACGGTGACTGTAGACAAACTTGAAGGCTGCAGCACAGGAGTGTCGGCGAGCGACCGTGCTGCCACGATAAGAGCATTGGCCGACCCCTCCTCAACTCCGGAAACTTTCGGGCGACCGGGTCATATCAATCCTCTCTATGCTCAAGACCGCGGAGTGATACAGAGGAGTGGTCACACGGAGGCGGCAGTGGACTTCGCACGTCTGGCAGGATTATACCCGGCTGCCGCTCTGATGGAAATAATGAGTGATGACGGTACCATGGCAAGACTTCCGGAATTGCGACGTCTTGCCGATGAATGGGGCTTGAAACTTGTGAGTATCCGCGATCTTATTGCCTACCGTATGCAAAATGATTCCATCGTGGAACGAGGCGAGGAGGTGAAACTGCCTACTGCACATGGGTATTTTCATCTTATACCCTTCCGGCAAAAAGACAACGGACTGGAGCATATTGCCTTGATAAAGGGAGATGTGAGCAACGGCGAGCCGGTTCTGGTGAGAGTTCATTCCTCCTGCGCCACAGGCGATATTTTCGGAAGCATGCGCTGCGAATGTGGCGAACAGCTGCATAAGGCTATGGAAGCAGTGGAGAAAGAGGGCCGAGGTGTGATAGTGTATCTTAACCAGGAAGGAAGAGGAATCGGACTGATGGATAAGATACGGGCCTATAAATTGCAGGAAAACGGTATGGATACCGTAGATGCCAACTTGCACCTGGGTCATAAAGCCGATGAACGTGATTATGGAGTCGGAGCCAACATACTCCACGCATTGGGTGTGCAGAAAATGAGGCTTATGACCAACAATCCCGTGAAACGTATCGGTCTTGAGGGCTACGGACTGGAGGTGGAGGAGATAGTACCTCTGGAGATAGAGCCCAATGAATACAATCGGGTGTATATGCACACCAAGAAGGAACGAATGGGCCACCAACTCAAAAAAGTATGATAAGGTTTGTAAATGCCAAGATCAACATAGGTCTCAATATCATCTCGAAGCGTCCGGACGGTTATCATGATCTGGAGACTGTGTTTTACCCGGTAGGTCTGGAATGTGGTCTGCCGCATCAGCCGGAACCCTTCGACGACATCCTCGAAGTGACTTACAATGGTGGAGAAGTGAGCGGCTGCCGTTTTCAGTTTGTGGGACGCCGTATCGACTGTCCGCCCAAGAAAAACCTGGTTGTGAAGGCTGCATCACATTTCTTAGGGAGATATAATGAAGACTTCGATGATCTTTCCCGGTTTGGAATGTTTGAGATAACCTTAGACAAACATCTGCCGGATGGCGCGGGCCTGGGAGGAGGAAGTGCCGATGCCGCCTTTACTCTTGCTATGCTCAATGAAGTTACCGGAGGTCATTACAGTGCCGAATTGCTTAACCGAATGGCCGTAAAGATAGGGGCCGACTGTGCCTTTTTTCTTGAGAATCGCCCCTGTTTCGCCACCGGTATCGGAGATATACTCACTCCTGTGGAACTTGACCTAAAGTCATACACTCTTCTTATTGTGAAACCTGATGTGTATGTTTCCACGGTAGAAGCGTTTGCCAATATTACGCCGCAACGGCCCAAATTCGACCTCCGGTTCCTTCCCTATATGCCGGTGCGCGACTGGAAAGACAATGTGGTGAATGATTTCGAGGCTCCGGTGTTTGCACGTCACCCGGAACTCGGAGCACTCAAAGAAAGACTTTATGAATCAGGCGCCCTGTTTGCCTTGATGAGCGGTAGCGGGTCGGCTCTTTACGCAATTTACGAAGATTATGAAGTGGCTCATGCAGAAAGAGAGCAGCTCAAGTCAACTTATCCGGAGGTTTGGTTGTTTGGAATGTAAGGAAACGTTAATCGTTAATCGTTAATCGTGATTCGTAAAACGAGAAACGAGAAACGAGAAACGAGAAACGAATTAAAGATTTGGCGTAAAATTTGCTGCTAAAAAATAGACCAGATTATGAAAAACAAACACAAATACTACGGAAAGAATATGAATCAGGATAATAAAAAACAACAGGCCCAGGATTTACATAAGCCGCATCCACAGGAAGCCCCCGAAGAAGAACCCAAAGTGGAGGAAGTTGTGCCTGAAGAGGTAGAGGCAGAGGAGGTAAAACCTGAAGAAGTAGCCGCCGATGCATGTGAAGCCCTGGAGAAAAAAGTATCGGAACTTCAGGCAGCCTTAGACAAAGAGAAAAAGGAATATCTATTCCTGATGGCCGAGTTTGATAATTTCCGCAAGCGCACTCTGAAAGAGAAGAGCGAAATAATCAAAAATGCCGGGGAGAATGTACTCAAAGGATTACTTCCGATCATGGACGACTTCGAGAGAGGTATCAAGGCAGCAGAGAATAGTCCGGAGGCCGACTCTGTGAAAGAGGGAGTGAATCTGATATACAATAAACTTAAGAAATATCTTAATCAGAACGGAGTGAAGGAGATCGATCCCACAGACGATACCTTCGACACTGAAAAACATGAGGCCATATCGGCTGTGCCGGTGCCCGACGAAGATAAGAAGGGCAAGATACTCGACACGGTAGAGAAAGGCTATACAATCAATGATAAAGTGCTCCGCCACGCAAAAGTGGTAGTGGGCCAATAACATCAGGTTATGGCAACGAAAAGAGATTATTATGAGGTGCTTGGAGTGCCTAAGAATGCGAGTGCCGATGAGATAAAGAAGGCTTACCGCAAACTGGCCATCAAGTATCATCCCGACCGGAATCCTGACGACAAGAGCGCCGAGGAGAAATTCAAGGAGGCAGCCGAAGCCTACGACGTATTGAGCGATGCAGATAAGCGTGCAAAATATGACCAGTTCGGTCACTCCATGGGTCCCCAAGGATTCGGAGGCGGAGGCGGCGGTTTCAGCGGCGGCGGAATGTCGATGGAAGATATCTTCGCACACTTCGGCGATATCTTCGGAGGCCGGATGGGCGGCGGTTTCGGTGGCTTCGGCGGTTTTGAAGGCGCTACAGGCGCAGGCCGGAGGACTCGCAAACAAGTCAACAAAGGCACCGATCTCAGGATCACGGTAAAAGTGAACCTGAAGGATATAATGAATGGTGTAGACAAGAAGCTTAAGATACCACGTCTGGTAGCCTGCAGCTCCTGTAAAGGTACCGGTGCCAAGGATGGCACGGCTTTCCACACCTGTTCACGTTGCCATGGCACAGGCCACATATCCCACATAGAGCAATCCATATTCGGCCCGATGCAGAGCGAGGCTGTTTGTCCCGACTGTAATGGCGAGGGTAAGGTAATATCCCAGGCCTGCTCTTCCTGCGGAGGCAGCGGTGTAGAAAAGAAAGAGGAGATTGTAAGTTTCCATATCCCTGCCGGAGTTACCGACGGAATGGTACTGACAATGCGAGGCCAGGGCAATGCTCCGAGACATGGTGGCGTAAACGGCGACCTTCTCATTGTAATCCAGGAAGAAAAAGATCCTGAACTGATTCGTGACGGCAATGATTTGATTTACAACCTGATGCTCGATATCCCCACTGCAGCGTTAGGCGGAAGTGCCGAAGTTCCTACAGTAGAGGGTCGTGCTCGCCTCAAGATAGCAGCCGGCACACAGCCGGGCAAAGTGCTCAGATTGAGAGGGAAGGGTCTGCCACAGATGAACAGCAATGTGAAAGGCGACCTTCTGGTGAATGTGATGGTGTATATTCCGGAAAATCTTACAAGTGCCGAGACAGCAGCCATCGAAAGCCTGAAGAATCAGCCCAACATTGTACCTACCGAATCTACTTCAAAGAGAATTTTCTCACGCCTTCGCCATATTTTCAATAAAGAAAACAGGGGTGAATGAGCAAAACGGGAAGCCGATCTGAAGAAATGAGAAAGGAAATATCCTGAACAAATAGATGAAAAAAATATGTTTTGTCACCGGAACAAGGGCCGACTATGGCATCCTTGCTCCGGTGATGCATGAAATAAAGGGCCATCCTGAAGCGGAGTTACAGATTGTGGCTACCAACATGCATCTGTCGCCCCAGTTTGGCAACACCGTGGAAGAGATAGAAAAAGATGGCTTCCAGATAGATGCCAAGATACCATCGTTGGAACCGGGAGATACTGCAGCCTCCACTGTAAGATCCATGGCAAGAGTGCAGGAGGGTCTGGCAGGGGCTTTTGAAAAATTGCAGCCTGATTTAGTAGTGATATTGGGGGACCGGTATGAAGCATTGGCAGCCGCTTCGGCTGCAGTGGTATTCAATATTCCCATAGCGCACCTTCATGGCGGAGAAACCACCGAAGGGGCCATCGACGATAAGTTCCGTCATGCCATCACCAAACTGAGCACCTATCATTTTGCCGCCACACCTCAATATGCCGGCAAAATAGTAGAGATGGGTGAGAAACCTGAAAATGTGTTTCATTCCGGAGCTCCGGGAGCTGAAGTAGAGGAAACTCCCTATGATAATTTGTCCCCGGAATTCTATGTGAAGACGGGTATCGAGCCCGATGAACCTTACATACTTCTGGCAATCCATCCGGTCACCACTTTGGCTGATAAAGGAAAAAAAGATGTAGAGGCAACTTTACGTGCCTTAGAAGCGTTTATAAGTCAAGGATATAGGATATTGGCCACGATGCCAAATTCAGATCCGGGTAACGAAATGGTGACAAATCTGATTACTGACTGGGCTCAAAAGCACCGAGGAACGGTAGTGACTGTGAAATCTTTAGGTTCGCGGCTCTTTCGTCATGCCATGGAGCATGCCTGCGCTATGGTAGGTAATTCTTCGGCCGCACTAATAGAGGCTCCGTCATGCCGCCTTGGGGCAGTGAATGTGGGCACCCGTCAGAAGGGGAGAGCCCATGGTCTCACAGTGATAGATGTTCCGGCAGATATTCCCGGGATCATAGATGCCATCGATTCGGTACTCTCCATGGAGATGAGAGCTGTACTCATGGGAGTGCCGGTTTCGGGTCTTAATCCATATTATAAGAAGGATTCAGCCCGATATATAGCAGAAAAACTTTTGGAATTGTAGATATGGTAAAAAAAATGATGCTTGCCACGGCAGCAGTAGCAGCCATGGCCATGGCGATGCCAAATGAAGCAGACGCCTGCACCCGAGTTAACTATCATGGAGCTGACTCCACATACGTCATAGCCCGTTGTCTGGATTGGAAAACTCCTATACCGACCAATCTTTATGTCTACCCCCGTGGTGTAGAGAAGGAGAGCAGCGACCAGCCCGGAGCCATAAAATGGAAATCAAAATATGGGGCCGTATATGCCGTGGGCTACGATGGTGGCATTACAGAAGGAATGAATGAAAAAGGGCTTGTAGTGAATGGCCTTTTCTGTAAAGGCACCGTATACTCCAATCCTGATACCGAGGGTCGGCCCCCAATGTCGCTTGCTATGTTTGTAGGATGGCTTCTTGATCTGAATGCCACTACAGATGAGTGTGTAGAGGTACTTCAGAAACATGACTTCAATATCGGGGGAGCTACCTTCGACGGAGGCACCGTATCTGCACTTCACTGGGGCATCACTGATGCCAGCGGCAAGAGTGTGATAGTGGAATTTGACAATGGAGTAATAAGGATTCACGACATGGGCGACTATTATGCCATGACCAATGACCCCCAATGGCCATCGATGACCGCAATTCTTGATTACTGGAATGCCGTGGGAGGTACCGACATGCTTCCGGGTACCGTGAGAAGTTCCGACAGATGCACCAGGGCTAATTTCTTTGCTCATCACGTAGAGGCCACGGCGGATGCCGACCTGGCAGTGAACATAGCACGCAGTGTGCTTGTGAATTCGTGTGTGCCTTATACCTATCTCATTCAGGGAGAGCCGAATGTTTCCTCCACCCAATGGAGATCGTATGCCGACATAAAGCACCGCAGGTATTTCTTTGATATCGTCACCAATTTCGGCATCTATTATATCGACTTGCAGAAATGCGACCTGAAGGCCGGTGCTCCGATAATGAAACTGGACACTACAAAGGAAACAAAATTAATGGGCGAAGCAAATCATGCCATGAAAAAGTCACCCGGCTTCACTCCTATGTATTAAAAAAAGTTAATAAAAGGAAAAATAGATACATTTTGTTAGGTGGAAATTATTTTCACCTAACTTTTTTTTGATATTTTTGCAGAATTCCATTGAAAAACAGAAACGATTAAGAGATGGCTTAATTCTACATCTCACGGATTTATTTATATAAAAGAAATAGTGAAAAAGAAATTTTTAATCCTTTTAGTAGCTGTGCTTCAGGTAGTGGGCATGGCCAAGGCCCAGCATGTGGGTATAAAGACCAACCTGATACCTGATGGGTTTCTTTCGCCAAACCTGGGCGTGGAGATAGGTCTGGCACGGAAATGGAGTCTTGACATCACAGGTCAGACATGTCTATGGGATGTCAACCGGCATAAATGGAAGCATTGGATGGCTCAGCCAGAAATCAGGTTATGGCTTTGCGACCGTTTCAACGGTCACTTCTTCGGTCTACACGCCATCGGTGGCCAATACAACTTCGGTAATATCCATAACAATATTCATTTCCTTGGAAGCAATTTCTCGGGGCTTACCGATTATCGCTACCAGGGATGGGCAGCAGGAGCAGGTATCGCCTACGGTTATGCCTGGGCAGTGGCCAAACACTGGAACATCGAGGCAGAGATCGGTATAGGATGGATGCATACAAAATTTGACCAGTATTCATGTTTCGACTGCGGGCGCAAGGTGGCAGAAGACCGACATCATAATTATTATGGTCCCACGAAGCTTAGTCTGGCGTTGGAATATATTTTTTAAAACAATAAACAATAAGTAATAAACAATAAGTCAGAGACTTAAACAATAAACATTGAACATTAAACAATAAGTAAGTTAGTAATATCCTACGATAAAAGAACCACGATCAACGATTAACGATTTAAAATACTATTCTACTTAATGTTTATTGTTTATTGCTTATTGTTTAGATAAAAGAAATTAAGATAAAAGTGAAGATAAGAGAGAAAATAGCCGGAGCCTTGGTGATGATAAGTGCCGCGATGCCGTTGGCATCAATGGCTGCATTGGCTCCCGGAGATGCTGTGGAAGCGTCGATGGCCCGTGACGGCTCGAGGATGAACACCTCGGTGACCCTCGACCTTGAGGGAATGAAAGTGAAAAGGAATGATGCGGTGATTCTTCAGCCGATGATAGTGAACGGTCCCGACACCCTTGTGCTCGACGGCGTGGGAGTGTATGGCAAGACAAGGAAAATCCAGCTTCGTCGTCAGGGTCACTATCCCATCACCGGCGCTAATGAAGTGGCGCTGGTAAGTTCGAAGCATCTTGGAGAGGTAGCCTTAGTGCAATCTGTGCCTTATCAGGAATGGATGGATGGAAGCACGATGGTGCTCCGTCGCACTGATTACGGTTGTGCCGGATGCGGCGACATCGCTATGGTGGAAACAGATCTGGCAGGATACCAGGAATATAAATATGTACCGGATTTTATCTTTGCCGAAGCAGTGGCTGAGACTGTGAAGACCCGCGAACTTAGCGGCAGGGCATACGTAGACTTCCCGGTAAACCAGACAGTGATTTATCCTGATTATAGAAGGAACTCGGTAGAACTTGCGAAGATTATCGCTACAATCGACTCTGTAAAGAACGACAAGGATATCACCGTTACCTCATTGTCGATCAAGGGTTTTGCATCTCCCGAAGGACCTTACGACAACAATGTAAGGCTTGCCAAAGGAAGAACAGAGGCACTGAAGAACTATGTGCAGCAACTCTACAAGTTCCCGGCAGGTTTCATCAAGACATCTTATGAGCCTGAAGACTGGGAAGGTCTGGAGGAATGGGTGGCCAAAAGTAATATCGACAATAAGGCAGGAATACTGGATATCATCCACAGTAATCTGGAGCCTGACCCAAAAAATACAAAAATACAGACAATATATCCGGAACAGTATCGTTTTCTACTTGATAATGTATACCCGGCCCTAAGACATTCAGATTATAGAATCGAATACGAAATCAAGCAATTTACTGATACTGCGGAGATTGCTGAGGTGATAAAGACATCTCCTCAGAAGCTTTCGCTCAATGAAATGTATGCGTTAGCCGGTACTTTGACTCCGGGTAGCGATGAATACAACGAAGTGTTTGAGATAGCCGTAAGGATGTATCCTAATGATGAAACGGCAAATATAAATGCAGCAAACTCAGCAATGATGAGGGGAGATCTCGTGAGTGCGGAGAAATATTTGCAGAAGGCAGGCAACAGCGACAAGGCTGAGCACGCCCGTGAAATTTTAAGAAACTTGAAAGCAATCAACAGCAACAAATAAAAAATAATCTATAACTAATCAAACAAACATGAAAAAAATTCTATTTTTAGGTTTGAGCGCCATTCTTGCAGCGGGATTCACCGCATGTAAGGATGATGTCCTTATCGAGGATGTTCCTGTAGTGGACGAAATCCTTGAGGAAGATGGTGCCATGTTCATGAACATCGACGTTTTAGGCCAGGATCAAAGCCGTGCCAAATTCGACGTGGGAACAAAGGATGAAAATGACATTGCCAATATCTGGCTTCTCTTCTACGATTCAGACGATGTTTTCGTTTCTGCAACCCAGGTAATGAAAAACGGTCAGACTGACCTCACTCCGTCAGAGGGAACCGGCAGCGAAGGCAAGATTTTTACAGGAATTGTACAGGTAGGTGTAAAGCATGGTCTTAAGATTCCTACCCAGATTCTTACCTTCATCAACCCGATTAACCCTAACTTCGAGACCAATCCTGACTTTGCAACTCTTGACAAAGTGGAACAAGCCACTCGTGAAATCATTATAAATGAAAACGGTAGGTTTGCGATGAGTAAATCAGGTTTCTACAACGAGAAAACAGGCGAGCGTGTTATCGCCACCCAGTTTGACGGTCAGAAAGCCCTCTTCTCTTCCAGAGATCAGGCAGAAAAAGCTATGGAAGCAGGAACAGCAGAGATAGTAACAATCTATGTGGAGAGATACGCAGCGAAGGTTACGGTAGAACTTGCAGATGAGGTGTGGAAGAACCAAATGGAGATTCCGGATTTCATAGCAAATTTCGCCACTTTTGATAACAATAACAACATAATAAAGTTTGTACCGGAATACTGGGCAGTAAACTGTTACGAAGACAAAACCTATGTTACCAAGAGTTTCTTCCAACTTGCGGGCGATGGAGGTATGGGAGGTTACGCTGACTTTAACTACATGGATGGTGCTTTAACAGACCACGGAGGTTCTCCATGGAAATGGAATGATGAGGACAATCACAGAAGTTACTGGTCACAGTCTCCTTCATATTATGTGAATAAATATCCGCGTGTGTCAGACGACGTAATGGACTCAGATGAATATGAAGCATGGTTGGGAAGTAACAAGGATCAGAGTATTCCTGCAAATAAAGAGAACCGTAAGGGTGGTTATGAGCTCAACTATTATTCATATGATGACATGGTGAAGAATGCCGCTGAGAAGACCACTCTCAAACCGGGACTTAACAACCGTGCAAGAAAATTTGTGAACGATCCTTCCCAATTATATGTAGAGGGAGAATACAAATCAATATATGTGAGAGAGAACACCACTTCCGGCCAGGCTCTCCAGAAAGCAGCAGATGATCCTCTTGCCAGCCCCAGAGCTGCTATCGGTTCAGTTGTGATAGTTGGTCATTATGAACTTAACGGTAATGAAATCAATGATAATGATTCATTCTTTGTAGTCGGTAATGACAGTAAAGACTATCAGATGATCAAGGATGAAGAAACAATGTATTGGTATTTCTTTACAAATAGTTCATCAGTACCACTTGTAAGTAATACCAATGGAGATAAAATCTTTGATGATGGTGCAGTAAAATTTGTTGATAACAGATATAAAAATGTTATAACTATTAAGCATCCGGACAAAGGTGCACGTGGCACAGACGAAAACAACAGAATGGTTCTCGACAGCCGTTTCGTAACCCTGCAGATTGACAAGGATAAATATGATGAAGTGGCAACTCCGATTTTTGCTCTTCTCAATGGTAAATATACCTTAGTTAACGAGGACAATATCGACGCTGTAAACTATCAGTTGCTTTGTAGCAGCGGTTTGGCAAGACAGTTTAAGGGTGGTAAAGGTTACTTTAACGTAAGTATCAAACACACCGGTTTCGGTCGTACGGGTAACGGTAACGCCGGATTGCAGGTGAGCGACAGTAAGTTTGACTGGAAGAAGGTACTTTCAGGTGACTTCGGTTTGGTACGTAACCATTCTTACACAGTGGAAGTAACAGGTATCGGTGGTCTTGCAAATGCAATTCCTGATCCGAGTGTACCCATCGTGCCTCCTACCGATCCTGAAGCCAACTATCTCGGAGCAAAGATAGTAGTATTGAACTGGGCAGTTGTTGATACCCAAAAGGTAGAACTTAAATAATAAATAACTAATCAGAGATAAACATAAAAAAGTCCGGCGGTAGAAACACCACCGGTGTCACCGCCGGACTTTCTTCTAATTTTTTATAGTTAATCCATAGCAGACAAAGCAGAAACCGATACTTATGAACAAGTTACAAAGAATATTACTTTACATGAGTTTGCCTGTAGTGATTGCAGGTCTTAGTTCATGCGAAAGCGGGGGTCCACTTTTCGACGATGAGGGGGATTGCTCGGTAAAGGTGCAATTTGTCTATAACAAGCATCGTCAGGCATTACATTCGATCAATGGTATCGGTCACGACGCATTTTCCAACTCAGTATCGTCGGTGCATCTGTTTATCTATGATGCGGAAAGCGGCGACCTGGTGTATGAGAAGAAAGAAAAAGCAGCTAACCTTAAGTCGGCTGCAGAACTGAATATAGGAAGCACCACGGAGAAAAGTTTCCTGCCGGTAGACCTTAATCCGGGTAAATATCGGTTGGTGGCATGGTGCGGCCTTGACGACAACGACCAGAACAATGCGTTCGAACTCACCGGAGACGACACAAAGGGTAAATTCAAAACAATGACAGTTAAGAAGAATTCATCCTCAGGACATCCGGTAAATTCAGAAAAATATGAAGCAGTGTATCATGGTAAGGTAGAATCGGTAGAGGTGACTCTGAATTCCGGAGGCCAGATCATACCTGTGGAACTTACCAAGGATACCAACGATATAGCTGTGTGGGTGCAACACACCACAGCCACATTTGCCGACGGCGACTACTATGTAGTTTACAAGGATGCCAACGGCACAGTGAATTTCGACGACAACTCCCTTGCCGATGAAAATTTGCTGGAATATCATGCACATACTACCTCACTTCTCACTTCAGACTCTGAATACAACGGCAGCACCGTGGAAGCAGGAGCTCTGATAGCACATATCTCCACTTCACGCCTTATGCAACACCGTCAGGATGACGCAAGGATTGAAGTAAGAAACAAGGCAGGTGAGACAGTGTATTCACTGCCATTGATCAAGTATCTGACTCAGATGCAGACCTTCACATCCGACCATCAATATTATCTGGACTGTGAAGATACTTATAATTGTACTTTCTATCTTACCGGAGAGAAAGAAGACCCAAGCACCGGAGCATGGGTACCGATGCAAATTATTATAAACAATTGGGTGATAGTACCGCCGCAGAGCGGAGAATTATCCGGGAATTAAGGCTCAGGCCTGTATTTTTCAATCAAAAGCGATAGCCGGATGCTTTATCAGGTATCGCGAGGATAACATAATATGAAACTACGTAACCTACATCATATATTAATTCTTGTTTCAGCCTTAATCCTGCTTCCGGGCTGTGTCAACGACACTTTTCCGGAGGAGGTTGAAGAGCCGGGCTTTGAATTCACACCGCTTACCCCGGTGGGATATATGCCCTTTTATCTGAATCTGAGCGGAGGGGAGGCAACGAGAGCAGGTTTCGACTATGGTGAGAACATTGAAAGTGCGTTGGCACCCGGTGACCATCATTTTGCATTGTTTTATACAGCCACTTCCACTAACCCCGTGTATATAGCATCATTGAAATATGCTTTGCGAGATAGTGAGACCGGTAACAATAGTCAGCATTTGAACAGCACAGTGGCCTATGCGGAGTTGTTTGGCCAGGATCTCGCCGAAAACGAGACATTGCTCAACAGTCTTTCAAAATGTATAGTGATACTTAATTCCCCATACAGCGATAAAGAATTATGGGAAATGGAGAAAAGTGCCCTTCTGAATAAGGATGTAAATGAGATAACTATAACCGGATCTAACGGGCTGGAATATCAGACGATGGTAAATTCTACTTATGTAGATGATTCCGGAGTTAAGATTATAGAGGCCGATGTAGATCCCACCAAGATTGTAGACAATTATATCACCGCACTCGAAATGGCCTGGGCCGGAAAGGGAGCAGTGGTGGTTTATGTAGAAAGATTAGGAGCCAAGTTCAATCTTGAATTTGATGAAAGCAAGCTTTCAAGAGTGGGCGAGGTGGATGAAATGATCTTCGAACCCACTGTGAAAGAAATCTCCGTATTTAAGGAATATGATGAAGAGAAAGGTGCTCCTGCCTACGATACTTCTTATTCTTATAGGGTGAAAATAACAGGCTGGGGAATGAATGCTTTGGAAAAAGCGACTTATCTTTTCAAAAATCATACCAAAGGGGCTAATTATTTCGCGGGCTGGAATGATGCGGCTAATTTCAGGACTTACTGGAGTGAGGATCCGGATTATAACGCAGTGAAATATCCACTACAATACCGCAAATGTGTTGACAAAGTGCAATATAATTATGAGACTCTTGAGGCAAGCAATGAAAATCTCTTGAAGAACTTTTCGTATGACCAATTTGTTGAACAGAATAATTTTGGTAAGACGCTTTATACTCTTGAGAATACTTATAATTATAAATCGAATGAACTTAAGTCTGCATTAGGAGACAGAATAGACCTGTTGGCCGGTACTCATCTTATAGTCACAGCAGAATTGCTCACCAATATAAATGATGAAGATCCGGATAATAAGACAACCTTCACCAATAGAGATTTGTATCGTGACCGTACGGGTAATTTCTATCGTACCCAGAAGGAGTGTTTCATAGCAATGGTAATTGAAATGAACAATACCTTGCGGAGCCAGAAGAGGATGAAGTTCACTCCTTACGACTGGGAAAATCTGGAACCCACAGGAATTAGCGGGATGCTTGAGATGTCAACACAAGGTGTCAATCAGTCACAAGCTGTCTATCAGTTATGTCACAAAGGTAATTTACTTGACATTAATTATTTGAACGATTTGAACCTGGACTCATACATTATTCCTGCCACTGTGGATGGTGGTGACGGAAAATCAATCCTTTGGATTCCGGATCTCTCGATCCAAGAGGTGGTAGACGGTAAGGTCACTAACCAACATATAGGTGTGATTGAAAAAGTGAGAAAGGATGAAACTGTGGGAAATGAGATCCACGACTTGAGGGAAGAACCGGTATCAGAAAATGAATTGAAGTCTTTCTTATATGAATGGATGGGTGCAATAGAACATTTCACCGATGGAAAAATGTATTATGCAGTTCCTGTAGTTCATAATGCAGGGAGCGGGGTGTATGGAGTTGTAAGAAATCATTCATATTCCTTTAGCGTGGAAGGCATCAACAAGGTGGGTATTTCAGTAGATCTGAGCAACCAGCCAATAGTGCCCCGTGAGGTTGAAAACAACAACCGACTCGATTTGAAAACGGAGTTACTGGAGTGGCACGACTTTGAAACAAGTTATACACCCGGCGGTTTTTAACAGGATAATTAAATGAAACTTAAAATACATATCAACAGGTATCTGGCAATTCTGTTTATGGGATTAGCCATGATTGCCACAGGTTGTACAGATGATGAACTTCCTGATCCATCAGGGATATCCAAGCCAAATGACGCAGTGGATTATGGCGATAATTATTCACTGGATTTCACTGTGACCTTGGATGAAATGGGAGGTTCTCCCACCCGGGCAGATAATTTCAATCCTATGAAAGAGATGGAGGATTATATCGACCCGCAAAAATTCAGGGTGCTCTTCTTTGATGCTAAAGGTAATTTTCTCTTTGAATCAAAGAGCCGTTGGGTGAACAAACTTGACAAGGAAAAGGATGATATAGCCCACAAAAGATATTATGTGTCGGTGCCTATCTTTTCTTATGGAAATGACACTCCTGAGAAATGGTGCTGGGAAAAGATACGCGAGGTTATGACCGATCCCGACGGAGGAGGTTTTAAGATTGCTTTGCTGGTTAACCGACCTTTGAATGAGTATACCTCGGATTATGCGGGAACCAATACAGTGGACGGTGGTACTGTAAAGGGTTGGTTCCCCAACAATGCTCCGGATTGGACAGTGGAGAATTCACGATTTGATAAGGATGGAAATGAAAACCCGAAATGTAAGCGCATTTTCGACCTGCATCACAGCCAGATGGAACCAACGTACCGTAACAAAGGTAAACCAAGTGGTTATTCCGGGGAAGGGTTCTATAATTTCTTGATGGAGGATGCACCTGCCGGTGTGTTAGATCCACCGGATGCAAAAATGAGTCCTTTTGTAAGTTGGGTTAATTGGGATGATGAAAACGGTGGAGGAACAAACAAGGTAAAGGTTTTTGCACAGGATTGTCGTAAGACTTTACCCCCATCGAAAGAGCATCCGATACCCATGTATGGAGTACAGAATTTCCAGCCTATAGCAAAGTCACAATGGGAAAAGGGCACTACATTCGGACTTAACCGTCCCGGAATTGATGAGCCTATATCCTTATTGAGATCGGCTGTGAAATTGGAACTGGTTCTTCCGGCTAATAAGAAACCGACACGAGTCTTACTGCTTTATTCCAATATCTATTCCAGGTGCGAACCAATGGATGTATGGACCCCGACCAATCAATTATGGAAAGAGCATGATAAGGGCTGTGAATGGGAAGCTATACAGAAATATGGACCAATAATTCGAAAAAAAGATCCTGCAGATGCTAAATATGGTCAAAGCGATGGTACCTTTGCAATTTATCGAAAGAGAATCAGTTGGATTTATGGTTGCTGGAAGAAGGATGGCTGGTGGGATTTCGGCACTTTAGGATCCGCTAATGTAGTACCGGAAGGTGATGATACTCCCTATCCAAGGATTTTTAATCCTTTGATTCAAAGAAATAACGGTGTATATGTTTATGGTGATCAACATACTGTGACTTTATACGAAGATCCGGAAAAGAAAAACATTCATATCATTACCTATACAGGAGAAAGGAATATCAATGACCCTTCCAACTTAAAAAATATGGAAACGGATGGAGTTGGATCTAAAACTGTGATTTTCTGGGTGCTTGAATATGATAATAAGTTCTATTCTCTTCCAATAGCTGACTATAGCAAACCGGGAAATACCGGTTTGACAAGTATAGGAAATGGGGGCAAGGCAGCTGCTTTTTCAGACTATAACCTTGCCAATCTCAGTACTTATGCAAATAATATAGCTGATCCCGCTACACCGGCAGAAAACCGTCCCTGGCCGCTGATAAGAAATCATGTCTATAAAATGAATATCGGAAACATCGCACGTAGCGGAGGTGGCGAAGATACTCTCGACGACTTAAACATAACCAGTGAAGTACTTTACACGCCCGATATCAGTTACGGATATTAAAGAAACTTATTTTTTAATACAAATACCTTGCAAGCAATTGCAGGGTATTTTTTTGAACCCCCTATCGACCTTCTTTGAAATAGAAAAAATTTATTTAACATTTTTTTGTATAACGGTTTTAGTCAACAGCTCTCTTAAACATTTATAAACATTTATTTGTCTATCTCTTTAAAAATCCTTAGTTTTGCTCTAAAATAAGGGTATGCAAAGCAGGATTATTCAAGCCCTTCTCTTCACATTGTTATTCCATTTATTCGGAGGTATAGAAGGAGCATACGCACAAAAAAATGTAACTGTAAGAGGTACAGTCTATGACGAAACCGGGGAAACGCTACCCGGGGCCATTATAAAGGTAAGCGGTACCTCTTTCGCCACTGCTACCAACAACGACGGTATATATATGCTCACGGCACCTTTGAAACCTGATGCCGTGCTGGTGTATTCCTATATGGGTATGAAACCTGCCGAAATTGTGTGGGACGGCGATACCCATATCGATGTCACATTGGAAATCGACACAAAGTCGCTTGACGAAGTAACGATCACAGCGGATCCCAACATCAACAATCTTGACATCCGTAGCCGTTCAGGAGTGGTGCAACTTGTGGATATGAAAAGGCTGAATGAAAAACCTATGATTGACCTGGCTCTCGCTCTCCAAGGTTCTGTGCCCGGTCTAATAGTCACCAATTCAGGTGAACTGGGTTCAAAGCCTACTATACGTATCCGCGGTAATCAGTCATTGCGCACGGGTGATGCAGCTAACGAACCCTTGTATGTGCTTGACGGAAAGGTGATTTCTGCCGATGCCTTCCGTTCGCTCAATGCACAGGATATAAAGGAGATAAAAGTGCTTAAAGATGCTGCGGCATGTGCCCTTTACGGTATCAAGGCAGCAAACGGTGTAATAGAAATTACTTCCAAACGAGGAAGCCATTTCGGCAGCCTCGACGTAACCTACACGCTTGGCATGGGTGCAACCCTGAAGGGAAGAAGGGGAGTGCAGGTGATGCGTACCGACGAGAAACTCGAAATCGAGCGCCTGATGATGAATGAAGCCACCCCCGGATACAGATATAGTGCTGATTATTATAACAAGATGTATCCCGGCAATCCGAAATTGCCTGAGATGATAGCGCAAGGAAAGGCAATGCTCGATTCTCTGCGTGGGATAAATACCGACTGGTTTAATGAACTGATGAGAGTGGCGCTCTATCAGAACCACAATCTTTCAGTGAGAGGTGGAAATGAAAGCACCTCGTATTATGTGAGTGCCAATATCGCAACCCAGGGAGGACAGGTGAAAGGGAACAACACTCTGAGAGGTACAGCACGTATGGGACTTGACATCACCTTGGGTAAGATCGGTTATCTCACACTCAGTATGGATGGTGCATACACCGAAACCAAAACGCCCAACGGGAGCAGTTTCTCACCCGAAAACCTTGTATATAACCTCAATCCTTATGAAACGAAGGAGACGGCTCGCCTGTGGTCGTATCCCAACCGTTCTTACAACGACCTAATGTTCCAATATCGCGGCAAATCCACGGAAAAGAGGGGAGGCATCTCCGGAAGTATAAGCTTACGGCCGATCGAAAGCCTCGATATCCTTGGAGTGGCCGGACTTGATTTCATGCTTTCCGAAGGTATGCAGCTCACACCGGCCTCTTCATATTCCGAGCAGCAAAGCGGTTTCAGCGCGGCCGAGCTCGGAAAACTGAATCAAGATAAAAACACAGTGCTCAATTTCTCTTATAATATCCGTGCTGTCTACACCAACAAATTCCAGGAGAAACATGACCTAACCTTTAGTCTCAACCACGACTACTATATGACCAATACAGATAACCTGGGAATTACCGGTTACGGCGTTGGTGACCATATGTCGGCTGCACTGATCAACCAATCCATAACAGGTGCCCGAAAGCCATTCGTGTCAAGTTTCAAGGAGAAAATAGCTCAGCTTGGTTTCGGAGCTGTAGCCGGATACACCTACGCCATGACCTATGATTTCTTCGCATCCTTCAAGCTTGACGGGTCATCAGTGCTTCCCTCCGACAAACGCTGGAATTCCGCCTGGGCGTTAGGTCTTGGCTGGACACCCTCCATGTATAAATTCCTTGAGGATAATCCGGTGCTGACGCGACTCAACCTTCGCGGAAGTTACGGCAATACTGCGTCGCTTGCCGGAGTGTCGGCAGCCCAAACCATCGCAACATTCCAATACCTTGAGGATGCCTATGCCACTTCCCGAATCCTTCAGCTGATGGCGATGTACAACCGTGATCTCAAGCCTGAACATACTACCTCCTACGACGTGGGGCTGCAGGTGGGATTCTTCAATAAATTCAGTCTGGACCTAAAATGGTATAGGCGGCGCACGGCAGATGCACTGCTTGATGTGCCAATCGCAGCCAGCAACGGTTTCGGTATGATGAAACGAAACATCGGCGTATTAAGCAACGAAGGTTACGAAGCAGCAGCATCAATGTTTCTAACTATCCCTGCGCCCGACATCCGGGTGAGAGTGGCCGCAAGTTTCTCTTACAACCGCAACCGCGTTGACGACCTATTTTACACCGATAAGCTCTATACCAGCGACGACGCGCTGATCCCCGATTTTCAAGTGGGAAAACCCTACGATATTCTTTATGGTCTGCGTCAGGCCGGCATAAATTCCGTCACCGGTCTGCCGATTTTCATCGGTGCCGGAGGCCGCGAGATAGTACCGGGTCAGACGATACTCCGTCGTGATGATTTCATAGAATTGGGTCACCTTACTCCTCCTTTCTCCGGTTCGGTGAATCTCACTTTCTCATGGAAGAATTTAGAATTGGATGCTGACTTTTATTGGGTGGCAGGAGGTGTGAAGCAATATAACTACACCTATGTGAGAAACCGCGATGACATCAATTTCAATGCCTTGCGCGGACTCACCCAGACAATGTGGCTACGTCCCGGCGATATCGACAAGATATATTATTCACCTTTCTATTCCTCGGCAGCCCTCGAATCACTCATGTATGCCAACACCTCCAATACCGGAAGCAGCAATTACCTGCGAATGTCGATGCTCTCACTGAGGTATGTGATACCCGAATCGATATTGGCCAAGACAAAAAACGTGGTTAAATTCGCCTCACTCGGTATCCAGGCTTCCAATCTCTTCACCCTTAGTCCTTACAAAGAATCGGATCCTGAAACGGGACGTTTAGGAGCCGGAATACAACCTGTATTGACATTTAATTTAAGCGTGACTTTCTGACATGAAGAAATTTATATTTAGTTTCCTATTTGCATTAGTGCTGTCGGGATGTTCGCTTAATATCCCATACGACAACCAGTTTTCTGATCCGGATGCCATCACCACACCCACCACAGGGCGTGAACTCCTCGCCTCGGCCTATAGCGCATTGCCGAATCCGGGGCTCGACCTGGCTGTGCTTTCCGATGATTTCCTCAATACCTACTGGGCATCTCGCGACCCGGGTATCCTCAACCAATACAACTGGCAGCCCCAGTCATTTATCGATCTTGCCCAATCCCTATGGCCGGAATATTATGACGTGATAGTGAGAGCCAATGCGCTCATAGAGAGAATACCCTTCATTAAGATATCAACAGAAGCCGATCGCCTTCAAGTGATGAGCCTTGAAGCAGAGGCCTATACCCTGAAGGCATATTGTTACTTCAATCTTTTACGCCTTTTTGCCTCGGACCCGGCCGAAGGTCTTGATAAGGATGGAATCATTCTGAAACAGAAAGTGCTGATGGAGGATCTTCCTCGCTCCACTGTGGGAGAAACCATTGAAGAAATCCGCAGGCTCCTGACCCGAGCCATAGAACTGGATCCCTCGTCAACTTCCGTGGCTTGGCTAAACACCAACGCTGCCAAAACCTTGCTTTCAAAAGTGGAATTATATGCAGGAAATTATGAGGAAGCAGCAAGTATCGCTTCACAACTCATAGACTCGGCAGGATACGACGTATTCACCGAGTCTGTGTATCGCACTCTTTGGAATTCCACCACTTGCAGAGAGCAACTTTTCATTTTCGACAGTCCTCTTATGTCGCAATATTATTACATCGGCATTCAATATGATGCAGATATGGGAGACTATTTCATGCTCCCCCCGGCGATTGCGTCATCGTTTGAACCGAGCGACTGTCGCACTGAATGGACAGTGGTGCCATATACCAGCCAGACACTGGGTGAAGTGTCGTTTATCGGGAAATATAATCTGCTGCGACGCGATAAGAAACAGATAAACTTTGTGAATAAACTCCGTTATTCCGATGCTCTGTTCGCCGGGGCTGAATCATATTGCAGAGCCGGTAACAGTACAAAGGCGATAGAAATGGTCAATAATTTCCTCCGGGCCCGCGGTGCTTCTGAAATAGACGAAACGCTATCGGGCGACGACCTGCTGAAGGAAATTCTGTGGCAGAAGCAGAAGGAATTTTTGGGAGAAGGGGAGCGATTTTTCGACATGAAGATAAACCGACGGCTCCTGGCATCTATGTTCCCCACGCGTATCCCGGGGCCTGACGATTACCGTTGGGTTTGGCCAATTCCGAAGGAGGAATACCTTTACAACGACAAGGTGACACAAAATCCCGGATGGCCGAGGGTGACATTCACAGAATAATGACAATAATCGTGAAAAAAGGTATAAAAAATAAGATATCTATAAAAATATCGTTTAATAGATGGAAATTTGTTGCAATAAAATAAAAAACGCAACCAAACTAATAAAATTCATATGAAGAAATCATTACAAACTCTTGCTGCCATGGCAGCTGTGATATGCGGATTCGTTCTCGTATCATGTTCAGAAGACAAAGACCCGGACACAACTGTAATCAATCATATTTACCTGCAAGTGCCTGATGGTAACGCCACTATCGTAGCCGGTACTGATGCCACAATCGAAGTACAGGTTCGTCTGAGCCAGACCGTGGCTGAGAACACTTCATTCACTTTCGCAGTGGATGGAGATGAAGATGGCGTGTTCGTTATCACCAACAATCCTGTAGTAATCAAAGCCGGTGAAGCTGAGGGCTTCTTTACTGTAGCTCCCGCTGCAGGTGCAGTAGTTCCGGAGGATGTGACCGCAAAATTCACGATCACTAATCTTGACCCCAGTAAATTTGACATAGCTCAGAATCTCACCATAAAGATGCTTGCAGCGCAATCATCGGGCGACCTTGATCCCGAAATCGCAGCTCTTGTGGAGGCTTGGAAAACCAGCTATGGCGTAGACCTGGCTCCTTGGATCGGCAACGTGAAACTCGAAGGTGAAATAGAATTCCCTGGCGACGGATTTTTGGATCCTTTTGTTTCTCCGACGACCTATACTCTCAGCGGGTACACAAAATTTGCAATAAGCCAGGAGTCTACAGAGGAAATGCCTGTGTTGGATATGATCGAAAACCCGATGGGAATGACCGATTATCTCTACACCACTCTTCGTCAGCTCACAGTTGAGGATTATGAATACTTCGCAAACGAAGATGAGGAATACAGCATAGGAGGACCAATTATGAAGCTTATCGGTTGGAATGCTGATTCTCAAGAGAGTTTCACAGTGACTCTGCCCGGTATCAAGATTACTGATATAGCCAACGGCAAAGCCACCCTGGAATTCGTAGAGGAGGGTGAGAACTATATCCTGAATTCTAAAGGAGAGCCTATTTATTCAGAGTTATTGGAAGATTATTTGCTTCATAACTATGCCACCAGCTGGATACCTTTCCAATATGACTTTACTGCCTGGAACCGTCAGTTAGGACTCGTAGAGGATGGAAATGAGGAGGCTATAGAATTAACAGGTACCCTCTCAACAGCAGATCCCCAATTTTATCTTGGCACCGAAGATGTGCTTGAAGACTATTATGAGGGAGAAGATGATATACTTAACTATTATGTGTATCCCTCAGGTGTAATTGATTTCAATGCCGGCACCATCACTTTCGAGTTCCCATTCTGCCATTATGACCAGTATGGCTACTCCAGAGTTAAGGTGACCTACACATTAAACTGATTGTAAAATACTTATGACTTAATGTCAGTGATTGGTAAATTCATAAACAAAACAGCCAGACTTGCCGCCGTGCTTACGGTGGCAAGTTTTGTAGCATACCCCTTGCAATCTTTGGGGGCACTATCTGATGAGATAAAGTTTCCGGAGGGGACCCTTTACGGCAAATTGTCAAACGGCCTTCAATACCTCATACTTCACAACGATTTCCCTGAATCGAGAGTGGAATATCGACTGGTGTGGCAGGTAGGCTCGGTACAACAGGATGACAATCAAGGGGGATGCGCCCATTTCCTTGAGCACATGGCTTTCGGAGGACTCAAGCATTTCCCCAACCGAGGAGCAGTCAAGTATCTTGAATCTCTTGGAATGAAGTATGGCATAGATATCAATGCCTTTACCGGTCACGACCGTACAATATATCTTTTTGCAACCCCCTCTGATTTCCCCGATTCTTTAGGTTATGTTAAGGCCCTGAGCATCGTGGCCGACTGGATGGATGGACTTACAATCAATCCTGACAGGGTGAAAACTGAAAAAGGAATAATAGAGGAGGAACTACGCGGATATTCAATAGAAGACCCTTTCTACAATCTGAAAATAGGGCAGAACCGTTTCAGTCGGCGAATGCCTTTGGGTTCACTCGACGAGATAAAATCAGTGACAGCCGATGTGCTCGAAGATTTCTACCATAAGTGGTATATCCCGGCATATGCCGGAATTGTGGTGATCGGGGATGTAGACCCGGCTGAGATCGAGAAGGAAATCTTGAAGCAATTTTCAGGTATAAGCCCTGGTAAAGATCCGGGACTCGAGCACTATTCGCTCGACTATTCCCCGTCGCGTCAGATTATGATTGATGTGGATTCTCTTGCCGGAAGAGAGCAGCTTGATATCATCATTCCGCATCCGGGCACAGTGAACCGCACATTAGCTGATTTGCGTCATTCCCTTAAGGGGCGCATAATCACCGATGCCATAAACCGACGGTTTTCAGCCGCAAAAGTTCCGGCGGAAGCCACCGACAACTGGTATCTGGGATCATCCAATCATCTCACTTTCACTGTGAAAGAGGGAAGCAAGACTTCTCTTGAAGATAATGTGACCAAAGCATCATCCATTATTTCGGATTTACTAAAAAATGGTTTTCAGGATGATGAGGTGGCATACCTATCGGAGAAAGTGGCTCGACAGACTGAGAAAAATTCCGGAGGAGAGTTTTCATCAGCGACAATTTGTGATGACTTTGCCGATTTTATCATCAGCGGTGAGCATTATATCTCCGACCCGGCTCAAGTAGCCGAACTATCAGAGGCCGTGAGGAGTATCACGAAAGAAGAAGTGGCCGAAGTGCTTAAAGCATGGATGTCTCATTCGGATACAATCCTTTATGCACTCCGCACACCTGTGGAATATGAAGAGGGAATAATCTTGGAGAAGATTAACGATAGCTGGAACAAAGGAAAGACCCAAACTCCAGAATCATACACTTTCGAAAGGCCTCAGGAAACTGAAAATGTGGAGGTGCCGACACCCGCTATACTTGCCGAGCGACATCCATATCCGGAAAATGCCATAAAAAACCATAAGAAATATGATGCATTGGGGATAGAGGATGTAGAGATGAATAATGGAATACGCTTGCTTCTTAAACCCACCACCGACGACAGCGACGTATTGTTTGCCATGCTTAAAGCAGGCGGCTACGGTGTGATTCCCAAGGATAAACTACCGCTCTATTCTTCAGTCGCAAGCTATATCGACATGGGAGGTATAGCCAAGGTACCGGAAAATCTTGGCGAATATCTTTATGCCAATAATCTTGCCCTGAGCCTCGCTCTGGAAAACAACTGGCATGGATTCCTGGGATCGTTTGCCCCTGAAAAAAGCAATGAGTTTTTCAACCTCGTGTATGAAAAAATCACTGACCCTCAGTTGCTTTACGATGATTTCGAAGAGATGCGAAGTTCGATGTATGAAGATGAAGAGGAGACAGTGCTTTACAAGATGCTTCGACGCGATCCGGAGCGTCAGCTCGTGGCCAGCATGAACAGATGGATGGGAAACACTCTCGATTTCGACGAACCAATCAATTCCGCTTCCGACAGAAAGAAGGCCCGGAAAAGATATGCCGATGAATTAAACCTTGATTCCATCGCCACCTTTTATAAGTCGCTTTATTCTCAGCCGGAGGGCACCACTTTTATTGTGACGGGTAATTTCAACCCTGATTCGGTGCTAAATAACTTCGTGTCGGTATTCAATCGGCTTGATGCTGCAGGGAAGGCTCCCGAGGGCTTCACTACCCTCAATCTTCCTTCAGAAGTTGTGGAGGAGAGATTTGACACCGAAAATAAGACCCAGAGTGACTTCGATTATGTATACTTCGGGAAATATGAACCGGGACTTAGGAATTCACTGGTGTTGAAACTCATGAGTTTCGTGCTGCGCAACAAGGTGATAGCAGAGCTCAGGGAGAAACGTGCGCTCGTGTATTCCCCCTATGTGGTGCTTAATTATGAGGGAATCCCAAGAGGTTACTATTATTTCGACATCAGTTCTTCAACGGAAAACAACAACATGGAGCCCGTGAAAGAGGCTATTGACTTCGTTCTTGATGATTTGAGAAATAACGATGTGGATTCAGATGAGCTCGAGGCTTTGAAGCGCTCATGCATCATCAACCGGCGCGAAACTCTCAACAAGCAGGCCTCACCGGCTTGGCGCAATACTCTTATGAGTCTCATTAAAAATGATGAGAAAATAGAGGATTTCAATAACTACGAAGCCATCATCGAAACCATCACGCCTGAAGATATCCGCGAGGGCTTCAATAAATATATAAATCCCGAACTTTATCTTCTGCTCTATATAAGCGCGCAAGATATTCATCATTAAATGCTATGAAACACACCGGCATCTATATTATCAGTTTTCTCTTCACCGCTTTATCAGCCACAGCAAATCCTACGCTCGAATCTTACCGTCTTTATGATAATTCAGGCAAGGAGGTAAGCTTCGGTGAGATGGTAGATTCACTTGGCGAGGCCGAGGTTGTATTTATCGGTGAAAACCATAATTGTCCCATCTCCCATTGGATGGAATATGAAATCACCAAGGCGCTTCATGACAAGCATGGCGACAAGTTGAAAATAGGGGAGGAAATGCTCGAGGCCGATAATCAGCTGCTGATTGATGAATATTTCTCCAACCTTATTTCCTACGACCGATTTGAGACTGAAGCCCGACTCTGGGACAATTATTCCACAGATTATTATCCTGTGGTGTATTATGCCAAGGATAACGGTATCCCGATGATTGCCACGAATGTGCCCAGGCGTTATGCCAATGCAGTAAACAATGGAGGCCTCGAATGTCTGGAAGCTTTTACTCAGGAAGCAAAAAATTATATGGCTCCGCTACCCATTCCCTTTGAATATGATGAGGAGGGTTCAGCCGACAAATTCGGCATCATGATGATGCTGAGCCGCAAGACTCCCGAGGAGATGAAGCGACTCGCCGAGGCCCAGGCTCTGAAGGATGCTACGATGGGATGGTTTATATCCAAAAATATGGAGCCGGATACCCGTTTTGTGCATCTTAACGGCACTATGCATTCCAACGGCGGCGAGGGAATAATTCCCTATCTCAAGCATTACCGTCCGGAAACAAAGATAGCCACAGTGACGAGCCTGCGGGTAGAGGATATCACAAGTCTCGACCCCGAATATCTCGGAATGGCCGATTTCTATATTGTGGTGCCTGAAGATTTTCCTACGAGTTATTGATTATATATATATATCAGATAGAGATTTATAATATAAGAAGTAAAGTTTTCAGTTATTGTTTACTATAGGGAGACTTTCAGAAAAAATCGATAATTTTGCATTAGAAATGAGACCTCTCCTTATCCTTGAAAAAAGGAAAGGGGAGGTTTTTATTTGAATTATACGAATTTATAAAATAGCGTTTTGTAGAAACTAATCAACTGATCATGAAACAAAAAGCGATTTTACTATTTGCGTCAGTATTGACATTGACTTTGTTTAGTGCTTGTGACAATAAAGACAAAGACCCCGGTTTTCCCGACGAAAATGGAGGAACGGTAGCAGCCGGACCTGCCATCGATCTGAGTGAGAAGGGAATGGCCAATTGCTATATTGTGCAGACTGCGGGTCATTATAAATTCCCCGCTGACAATCAATTCAATCTGGGAGCCAGCCTTCCGGTACCACCGGAACTCCACCCATCTTCAGCAACTTTAATATGGCAGACAGACAAAGGTCTGATCTCAAATGTAACACTTAAGGATGAGGAAGGAACCCCGTATGTAGACTTCATAGTAAACACCCCGATCGGAAACGCCGTGATCGGAGTGAGCGACGATACAGGAGAAATAATATGGAGCTGGCATATATGGATGCCGGTGGAGGAAGTGAATTCGGTGAAAGGATGGAACGGCCATGAAGTGATGAATCTCAACCTGGGTGCTCTCAACAATAACCCCGGAGATGTGGATTCCTATGGCATGCTGTACCAGTGGGGCAGGAAAGATCCATTTCCGGCATCTCCCACACTCACCGGAACCACCTCTACATTGCCAAGAATAGTATATGATGAAGGTGGTAAAATGGTGAGTATGTCAAATTCAAGTTGGTACGACACGAACGCCAATACCCTTGAATATGCCATAGCCCATCCTACCGTGGTGCTTTCCAACTATTCTCAATATTCCGAGAGCCGCGACTGGCTTGTGCCGGCTGAAAGTGATGATTCACTCTGGGGAAATCCGGAAGGTGATGCAAGGGCCACAGGAACCGGGAAATTTATAAATCAAGGAGTAAAGACCTGTTACGATCCCAGTCCGGCAGGATGGAGAGTAGCACCGGCCGATACATTCGAGAATTTTACTAAAACGGGAAATTTCTCTTTTAATCCGGATGAGTTCAATGTAGCTGACTGTAATAACGACGGTGAGATAACAATAGATGACTATAATTACGGATGGTATTTCCGGATGGACGGAAATGACTACCTGTATTTTCCGGCAGCAGCAAGGTATGACGGTTCCTATGCCATGCTGATGGGCAGTGTGAGCGGTATCTGGGGTAACTACTGGAGCAATTCTCCCTATAGCGGTAGGGAAGGCGCTGCATTCTCTGCTTTGGCTTTCCAGGTTAAAGACCAGAACGGTGCCGAGATGATAACAGTGTCGCCGGCAGCAGCCGCATCACGAGCCGATGCGTTCTCGATACGCTGTGTACGCGATGAATGAGAAGGTAGATATGGGGTTTTTTAAGTAACTTTGCCAAATATTACATAAGCAAACACTTAGAATGGATTTTATAGAAGAACTGACGTGGCGAGGCATGGTGCATACAGTGATGCCCGGCACCGAAGAGGAACTTAAAAAGGGAATGACCACGGCCTATCTTGGAATTGATCCTACAGCCGACAGTCTTCATATCGGACACCTCTGCGGAGTGATGATGCTGAGACACTTCCAGAGATGCGGACATAAGCCGTTGGCTCTGATAGGGGGAGCAACAGGAATGATAGGCGACCCAAGTGGAAAAAGCGCTGAGCGAAACCTTCTTGACGAAGCCACCTTACGTCATAATCAGGAAGCAATCAAGAAGCAGCTTTCCAGATTCCTCGATTTTGACAGCGATGCCCCTAATAAGGCTGAGATGGTGAACAACTATGACTGGACAAAGGATGTGACTTTCCTCGACTTTGCACGTGAAATTGGAAAGCATATCACTGTGAACTATATGATGGCAAAGGATTCGGTGCAGAAACGCCTTAACGGTGAAGCACGCGATGGCCTGAGTTTCACGGAATTCACTTATCAGCTCCTACAGGGATTCGATTTCCTTCATTTATATCAGGATAAGAATTGCCGCCTGCAATTAGGAGGTAGCGATCAATGGGGAAATATCACCACAGGAACTGAACTTATAAGAAGAAAACTTGGAGGTGAAGCCTATGCTCTTACTTGTCCGTTGATCACAAAGCCGGATGGCAGCAAATTTGGCAAGACAGAAAGCGGTAACGTATGGCTCGATGCCAGATACACTTCTCCTTATAAATTCTATCAGTTCTGGCTGAATGTAAGCGATGCTGAAGCCGAGAAATACCTGAAAATATTTACCTCTCTGAGCAAGCCTGAAATAGAGGCTCTGGTGGAGGAGCATGCAGCTAATCCGGGAGCAAGACCGATGCAGAAGAAACTTGCCGAAGAGGTGACTGTGATGGTGCATGGCCGGGATGAATACGACAAGGCTGTGGAGGCGAGCCGGATTCTTTTCGGTAATGCTACAGACGAGGCGTTGAAAAAACTGGATGAAAAAACTTTCCTGGAAGTGTTTGAGGGAGTGCCTACCTTCAATGTGTCTAAAGAGGAACTCTCAGCCGGTATTCCGCTTCTTGATTTCTTAGCTGTGAAAACCTCGGTTTTCCCATCGAAGGGAGAGGCCAGAAAGATGGTGCAACAAGGTGGCGTGAGCATCAACAAGAAGAAGACGACCGATCCGAATATGAATGTCACCACCGATGAACTTATCAACGACCGATATATACTGGTGCAGAAAGGTAAGAAGAATTATTTCCTGATATCAGTAGAAAGTTAACGGATACCTGACAAAAGAAAAGGATAGATTTGCTGCCTGTTTAACAATTGAAGTTATATGGGCAGCAATTTTTTTATAATACCGTTCAAGAGCCATAGCCATGAGAGTGATTTCATCTGTAAAGATGGAGAATTAGAATATGCGGATGGCGTGAAATTGATAGATGGCGAGGGGCAGATAAGGGAAAATATTGGTTCTTCCGGGGAAGGAGAGAGGAGGACCAAGCCTCCGGTGCCGGATATATCATTTGCATTAGTAAGGGATATTGTGCCCGGCTGGCATAACCATCCCGACAATTATCCTGTAAAGACCTTGGCGGCTTCTTCACCATCCATGGAATATTGGAACGGTCTGATACCGCAACTTCTGGCACAGTTTTCTTCAGAAGCGAATTATGCCGGAAGATTTGTATCTCCATTTCGGGTAATTGCAGTATGGAAAACCAAAAGAGGTGAATATCTAAGTGCCACAGAGCCGGTGACTCTGATTCCCAACAGCCGGGTGCCGTTGGTGGCAACAGAGGGCGATATAACTGAAAAGGAGGTTACCTTCAGGATAGCAGCAGCGGTATGCGGGTTAAAAATTAAAATGAAGGCGCCTGAATTGCTCCGTGACTTTGTAGGGATTATAGAAAGTTTGGAAATATTCGTAAGTGAACCGTTGCAGAAATATGATCTTTATCACGCTTTTCTGCCTGCGAGAAATGTCACAACAGATGCCTGGTGTGAATCTCTTGACCTGACGACCGGAAAGATTGAGAGACGGAGGATATGTGAAGATGTCTTATCTCTGGCCTGGAGAGCCAATATGCGTGACGTAGTGAACGATGCTGATAGTTCGGAGGATCTTAAGTTTTATAGATTCGCTTCAATTCCTTTGGGTGAAGTAGACCGTGCAACCGACTGGTGTGAGGCCGACAAAGTGGGAGGCACAGTGTTTGGTGTCTTGGGGAAGCAGTATCCTTATGCGGAAATATCGGGAGAGGGCGTGAAGAGTGAAAAATCAGTCACCGTGACTCTGAAAGGTACCGGAGGAGACTTCAAAGTGGAGACGCGTCCTCTCAAACTCTCAAATGGAGGAAGTTTCAAAAGGGTAATGAGAGTGTATCTTCGAGGTTTGTGCAGCCCTGAAAAGATAACCTTGAGAGTATTAGGCAGCCGGGATATGCTGCATTGGACACCTATGGCAGTTAGAAAGGGTGGGATAGTAGTTTCGTTGCCGGAGATTTATATGAGATTCTACAAGGTAGTTGTTGAAGGAGAACTTGAAGAGAATGAAGATCTGCAAGGAGTGGTGTTTTTTAAGTATTAAACAATGAACAATAAACATTAAGTTTTTTAAGTATTAAACAATGAACAATAAACAATAAGTAAGTTACTATTTTCCTGCGATAAACGAATCACGAATAACGAAAAACGATGGTCGATAAACGAATAACGAATTGATCATAAAGAAGAAAGCCGCTTGGAAGCGGCTTTATTCTTTATGATCAATTAATGATTAGAGTTTCGGACCGGCTGCTACGAGTTTCTTACCGGCTTCGTTGTATTCAAACTTCTTGAAGTTTTTGATGAACATGCCTGCGAGTTTCTCGGCTTTCACTTTCCAGTCTTCCGGATTTGCATAAGTGTCGCGCGGGTCGAGGATCTTGGGGTCAACACCCGGGAGCTCGGTGGGCACTGTGAAATCGAAGATAGGAATTTGTTTTGTAGGAGCCTTGAGGATAGAACCGTCGAGGATAGCATCGATAATACCACGGGTATCCTTGATAGAGATACGTTTTCCGGAACCGTTCCAGCCAGTGTTTACAAGGTAAGCCTTGGCGCCGCTCTTCTTCATCTTTTTCACAAGTTCTTCAGCATACTTTGTAGGATGAAGTTCGAGGAAAGCCTGACCGAAGCAAGCTGAGAAAGTAGGAGTCGGCTCTGTGATACCACGTTCAGTACCTGCAAGTTTCGAAGTGAAACCGCTCAAGAAGTAGTATTGAGTCTGTTCATCGTCAAGGATAGAAACAGGAGGCAATACACCGAAAGCGTCAGCAGAAAGGAAGATTACGTTCTTGGCATCCGGACCTGCAGAAACAGGGCGTACGATACTTTCGATATGACAGATAGGATAAGAAACGCGAGTGTTTTCGGTAGTGCTCTTATCGTTGAAGTCAATCTTACCGTTTTCGTCTACAGTAACGTTTTCGAGGAGAGCGTCGCGACGGATAGCTTTGTAGATATCAGGCTCGCTTTCCTTATCAAGGTTGATAACCTTAGCGTAGCAGCCACCTTCGAAGTTGAATACTCCGTTGTCGTCCCAGCCGTGCTCGTCGTCACCTATAAGGAGACGTTTCGGGTCGGTAGAGAGGGTAGTCTTACCGGTACCTGAGAGGCCGAAGAAGATAGCAGTGTTCTTACCCTCCTTGTCGGTGTTGGCAGAGCAGTGCATTGAAGCGATGCCCTGGAGAGGAAGGTAATAGTTCATCATAGAGAACATACCTTTCTTCATTTCACCGCCATACCAGGTATTGATAATCACCTGTTCTTTAGAAGTAGTATTGAATACTACTGCAGTCTCAGAATTGAGGCCGAGTTCCTTATAATTAGTGAGTTTAGCCTTAGAAGCGTTGTAAACTACGAAGTCGGGTTTGAAGTCTTCGAGTTCCTTGTCGGTAGGCGCGATAAACATGTTTGTAACGAAGTGAGCCTGCCAAGCTACTTCCACGATGAAACGCACGGCCATGCGGGTGTCGGCATTAGTACCGCAGAAACGGTCAACTACATAGAGTTTCTTGCCTGAAAGTTCCTTAACGGCCACCTCTTTGATTTCCTTCCATGCCTCTTCAGTCACAGGCTTGTTGTCGTTGGGGTATTCTTCAGTAGTCCACCATACTTTATCCTTAGAATTGGCGTCGAGTACGATGAATTTATCTTTTGGGCTGCGGCCGGTGTAAACACCGGTCATCACATTTACAGCACCAAGTTCTGTAACTGTACCTTTCTCAAAGCCTTCGAGCGAAGGATCAGTCTCGGCTTTGTAGAGCTCCTCGTAGGAAGGATTGTAGATAACTTCCTTGACATCTTTGATGCCATACTGGGAAAGATCAATTTTTGCCATTGTAACTTATGTTATTGGGTTTGATTTTACGTTCTTTTTTATTCTAAACCGGAGAGTGCTTAAAATCTCCATAACTTAAAACAAAAGCCTGTAAAGCGTGGTTTAACTTCACAGGCAAAATTAACGATTTTTATGTTAAAGAGCAAACTTTTAACCCTATTTCAAGAGGTGCCTTAACATTCTTTTCCATGGCATTGACGGAGCAGAATACGGTCGGCCGAAGCATTTTCCCGGATAAAGGTCCTGAAGGTTTCCATGAGGTCGGAAAGAGAATATAAAGCGTTGGTGGTCTGACTATTGTATAATGTTCCGCTCACATTCCCTCCCGAGGTGTTTCCCTGAAGAATACCGTTCACTCCCGAAACATCCTCCATCATCTTAAGCTGGATTTCCAGGAGTTCCGAGATACCCAGATTGGAAAGGTTGCCACTGATCTGCCGTGGCTCAGGATTGCCAGGCTTTGCCTTGTATAAAATCACTCCATTGAAGCGTCCCCACTGATCAGAAACGCTGTGGAGATTGCGTGGATCTACCGAACCTTCCGGAATCAGGAGCACGCCTTTGGCAGATGCCCGTATCACCCAGTCGTAGAGGGTCACCAGCCGGTTGGTGTAGCGTTGCTGATCGATCATATCTGCTACGAAAGAATGTATCTCACCTTCAAGATAAGGATAACTTTTTATGATATATGGATGAGAGCCGTGAAGGTAGGGGGAATCGCCCTCAAGAAGCACGGTTCCGTCATCGGTGAGGAAATAATATCGCCACACTTCAGTCATAGTCCATTTATGTGGCATATCTTTCAATGGATCGGGCAAAGGCGACCCTACATCAAGTCTCACCACTTTCCCTTGTTGCGTGTCGTGAACAATATTGCAGGGCACCATCTCCCGGCGCCAAACTTCCCAAACCGTTACGTGCTTTACTCCGTTTTCGAACAGGGAGCGTGCTTTCAGCAGATCCTGTGGAGTGGACACAAAAGCACGGCACCAGTCGTTGTAGTCTACCTTATGAAGCTGACCTGCCAAGTTTAGGTCCCAGCCACGTATGTCTCGGCTATCCGTATTGAAGAAGAAACTTCCGGGCGATACGCTTTCGGTCCATATCCCGTGATCTGAACCATGATAGCCGAGTCGCTTACGGTGAATTACCATTCCGGATATAAGGAATTCCTCCATGCTGCGACAGAAGAGTTCCTCCAAAGAATTGGAGAGCGCCACACTTTCTAATGGTCCTTGATATTCCTGGTTCATAATTTCGGGAAGACGCTGACGGAATACTCCCAGCACATTACGCACTATGCGGCGTATAAGGTTGTTTTTGAGCGGAACATTGCCCTCGCTGATTATATATTCGTACTCAGTGATGCAACGGCCGTTTACCTCGATTGGGTCGTTCCATTGTCGCCCGTAAGTGTAGTCGCGGCAACGGTTTCTTTTTCTGCGGAATGTAGAGAGTTGCTCATAACATTCCCTGGCTTGGTGTAATATCATATTTGTAAATTTTTGGATTTCTAAAATTTGGATTTCTAAAAAGCTGCATATGAACCGGGACGGGAGAAGCCGCAATAAGTTTCAGCGGCAAGTAGTCGCCGTGGAGGCTCCATCTCGTTAAAACAGATGTGCAGTCCGATGGCACGGGTCATAAGCAGATCATCATGCTTCCCGCTGATTGCTCCATAACTGCCGTCGGGCCGTTGTTCATAAGTGAGATATTCGTCGAGACACATCTCATCTCTTTCTACATACAGACTCTCCCTCACCACTTTCACCAGATTAGCTATGATAAGGGGTTTGGTGACGATATTGGTGTGAAAACCATATTTCACAGGTATGCCATTACGAATATCCTCGGCAGAACTTTTCCTCATATATAGATTGGGATAAGCGTCTCTAAGTTGGTGAAGAAGGTAATGAGCCTGATTGCCCTCTACCAGTCTTTCACGGTCATGGGTCTCGAGAGTGTTGCTTTCCACCACAAGTAGAGAATCGGAGTAAAATTTTGCAATCCTGGCAGCATTCCAGGCCAAAAGATCGAAATCTGTATGGCCGCGCCATTGCGCCACCACTTCCGGTCCACGTCCTTCAAGCATAGGAGCACGGTCGAAAACACAGATTACCGACCAGTCGGCTTTCATAGACCTACCTCCGATATCAACCACAGTGAGATACCGATCGGAAACTGTATATTCTCGGTTTGTTTCGGGCATTCCCCAGATCTTCAGAGCCCCACGGGAGTCTTCAGAGAATACAAGGTCTTGAAGAGACCGTGCACCTGATGGTTCCATCCCTGTGATTTCTCCTCTTAAGGGGATCTTTTTGCAATAATCCCGGAGTGCTTCCACATGGTAACGGTTGAAAACCCTGGCCCCGGAGTGAACAAAGGCCTCTATATCATCGGAAGGATACTCGGCTGCCATCTGAGCATGATCGGAGTATTTGGCACGTTCCTTCACATACCAGTTGATCGCTTCCAGAGTTGCTCCCTTCTGCCAAAGCCACCAAAGGTATGAACCGGGCTGAGTCCGGTCGCTCTCCGGCTGTTGATTGTCTTTACCTTCTAAAAGGCTTATGGCAAATTTTTCCCTTTCCTCGGGCGCAAGAGGGAGGGAATACTGTTCAATCTCATACCATGCCACGAAAAGGGCACGAAACTGACTTTCACCTCTCTTGGCCGCCATATATTCAGTATGGAAATAATTGCCCGTGCCGTTGGCTGTAGATTCCAGAAGAATCATTGTGAGCGGTTTGAGCAAGATACCGCTGCATGCGGCCCTTATCATATCTTCGGGAGTCTTGAGGCGTGTCTTTTTCCAAAGAGCCACTTCCGAACAGTGCACCAGGCTGTAGTCACCGCCACGGCAAGAGTCCGGCCTCTCGGCCGACCCGACCTTTACTTTGAAATTACCGGGAATGACACGAAATGCTGATGGACCGGCCCCTTCGGTGCGTTTTCCTTTCTTGCCGGATTTTTTACCTTTGTTGGCGCAGTTTTCCGACTTTTTGGGACGTCCCCTCTTGCGGGGAACAGGGGGATCAGCAGTGGCGGAGAGCATTTTTTCGGGGTAAGCTTCGAGCATGCGCAGGAACATGTCGCGGATTTCAGATGTGGCAGCATGCTGATGTGCCACTATAAGAGAATTCAATCCTGACTTGTGCATAAGCTGTAGCCATGCCATGTAAAGTTGGGCACAGGTAGAGCCGCCCCATTGTCTTGCTTTCAGCAAGATAAGACGGATGGGAGACCCTGTGACACGCATTTCCTCAAGCATCTTCACAAGTTTACGCTGGGGAAGGTTGAGACGGAAGAGAATATCTTCACCTCCTTGCTTATTCTTTATGTAGCAACAAGAGGCTGCCCAGTATTCAAAATCTTTCTGACACCTGAAGAAATCAATCTCGCCATCCTTACTACCTTCTGTGGGATTGTAAGGAGCATATATGCGGGCAAGGCGTCGGTCATTTTCTTTCAGTATTTCATCTATAGTCATAAGTTTCGTTGCAATACCGATACAATAATTAGAAGGGGTTGAGCTTTCTACGGAAAGCCTGCAAAGAATTTCCACACACTGAGGCTGCAATTCCTTTTAGAGACTCCAATGCAGTTTCGGCACGGTATTTCCAGACATCGGCAGCCGGTGGAAGTGTGACACCGAGCCAGTCGTATAAAGCCATGCAAACCATGTATTCATGCGCTGTCTCTTTAATCTTGAGTTTTACCTCTGGTGTGAGCAGAAATTTCAGATCCGGATTTTCTGACAGAGAGATCTCAAAAGAGCAATTATTTTCCGGACACTCAACATCGATGTCAATGACTTTTGACTCTAAGACCGGGGCAAGAGAATGGAGTATATCGGAATAAGCAAGGCTTAGTATTCGGGCGACACGTGAGATGTTGCCTTCTTCACAAATATCTCTTACCTGATGCAAGGAATGAGAAGGAATTGCGGAGTCGGCAATTACAAAAGCCATATTGGCAATATCATAAAGGAGGGCTTTTTGACTTAAAATCATTTGGAAAAAGTTTTTAGGTGAATTGGGGAACGAGTCCTAAGATGATTAGAAAAATTATAGAAAAGGAGAGGCCACTACTCAACATGCCTTTTTGCCTTATTAATGATTTTGCGCGCATATTGCCAGGTAAGGTAGGATCGAGGGGCCGGATTGTTGACTACATCAAATACAATATCCCCTAATGGAGTTTCAGGGTTTCGCTCCTTAATTACTTTGGTGCGACGGTAGATCTCAAGATACATTTCTCTTTTTTCTGAGTGCATTCCGGTGGTAAGGTCTATGCCTTGGAAGAGTCTCGACACAATTCTCATTGCCCTGGCTTCACTCACCCAGAAACGGGGAGCGGGCATTTCAGCAGCATCCTTGAAAGCACGGACAGCGGAGATTTTAGACTGACGGGCGAGCGATTCACGGAAATTCTGTAGCAGTTTCAAGCTTCTCTCAGAAGAGAATTCGCATTTGGAATTTTTCTTTTTCATAATTCTTAAATTATCGGCGGCAAAATTATAGCAATGCTAAATAAAATCCAAATGAATTCACTATGTTATATAACATATATAAAATTATATATAGAATAAGCAAAGATAACATTAATGATGCTATAATTAATTATAATTTTGCCCTGTAAAATTTAAAATTGACAAAATGAAAACATTATCAAATCTTGTGCGTGAAATTTTCAAAACCGGTAAAAGGATTAAACCACCGGTGGATCGCAACACAGATATTATTCCGGAAGAGATGCCGGAAATGACTCCGGCGAGTGAGAATCAACCTAATAATCAACCTCCAAAACAAAGTCAAAATGAAACAGAAAATCTTGAAGTGGCTGGAAATCCTGGGCTGGATACTGCCCGCAATACAGAGATTCTGCAGAATGCTCTCCAATCTGACCAAGGAAATCCCGAACCAGGAAACGAGAAAGTCTGCGAATCAGGAAACCCCGCAACCGGAGAATCAGAATCCGGAAACACAATTCCCGGAGAAGAGTCAAAAGAACTTTCCGGAGATTTAGACAGGGAGAAGGCTATTAAAGAGGCCTATCGACAAGGTGAACTGGCTGCCCGGAATGCACGGATAGAAGAGAGATATTTCCCTCGCAAAGAGGATGGCATCCCGGCTTTCAGAGGGAAACCATCAGCGATGCGTCCGGCAGCCGACATCTTCTCGATGGCTCGGGAAGCCTGACAACATCTTTAGATTTTTTACCGATTCAGCTCCAACAACTCTAACAACTCCAACAACTCCAACAACTCTAACAACTCCAACAACTCCAACAACTCTAACAACTCCAACCAATGTATAGAAACGAAACACAGGAAAATGAGAGCGTGCAGACCGTTTCAGGTTCTGCCACTGTAACAGAAGGAACAGCCGGTCTGAAAGATATTGTGGCCGGACAGGTATCAACCGTGAGTGTGGCTGCAGACGCAACAGGCGGTATAAATGCCGGAAATTTCATTGACACAGCCGTAGACGATGAGCTTTTCCGTTTCAACAGCGAAGACACACCCTTGATGAACCTTATGCTTAAGGCAAAGAGGGTGACGGTAAACAGTCCTGAGGTAGACCATTATATGATCGATGAGGCTAAATCTTGCGTATACACCACCGGAAGTTGTGGTGGTACTCCCAGAGCCTTGGCATCATTACCACTTGCCGAAGCCGACGGCAATTCTCTACGACCCTATACCACTCTCCTTGTGAAGGATGTAGATGGTTATGATGCAGAAGGGAAAAACCCGACTCCGGGTCGCGACCTTATGCTCTTTGTGACCGGTATGGATCCAACGATGGGTTATCCGGTGGTGAGGGCTGTTAACGGTAAGAAGAATTCACCGGAAGATGAATTCGGCCAGATCCCAAATATCCCGGCCGGCAGTAAGATAGTGATTCTGGCCAACTCTCTATATGAGACCCAGAAAGAAGTGGATCCCGACCTCATCTTGCCCCAGCCCACACGTATCTTCCTCCAGAAGCGAGGCATGAACCAGGTGGTGAGTGATTATTTCGAGAGCCAGAGGAAAAGGATGCCTTTCTCACATGCTGTAATCGCAGAGCAGGCAATTGCAAATTTCAAGGTAAGAGGCAACCGTACGCTATGGGCAGGAAGAGCGGGCAAATTTAAGGTGAATGTACCGAAAATGGGTATGCAGTATGTGTACACAACCGAGGGACTTCGTTGGCAGTTCCGCAGAGAACTCGAGGAACCCGGCACATGGACCGTGGATAAAATCATCGCAATGGCCAAGATGTTTTTCACCGGTGAAGATGTACCAAAGAGTGCATTGCTGCTGGCAGGAAAGAATCTGCTGGAATCTATCCAGAAGATAGATTATTCAAAACATCCGGAGATTCATATCACAACTAAAGTGAATAGTGTGGGCTGGACTGTAACCAATTTCCATACTGTATTCGGAGATATAGAAATAAAAAGGGAACCGACTTTAGACCGACTCGGATGGAGCAATTCGGGAGCTCTGATAGGTGAAAACCGTCTGGTGCACTATGTCTACAGCGAGGAACATGCTTTCAAAGACAGAGTGGAAGGTGAAGAGGCTACACGCAACGGACTGCTGATCTGGGATGCAGTGGCACTGAAGGGTACCTGTCATCTCTGGATAAACGGGGAAGGACGAGATTTTGAAAATGGAAATTCTGTGATCAAACTCTGGGACAAGGAAACAAAACCGGCCGACAGTGAAGTTAAGGATGGTATGATACTGTATCTCACCGTAGACTGTAAGGGGATCGATGCTTCGGCTAAGAGCGGTCAATTATGGCAGGCTAAAGGTGCCGGCAGCAGTGCTGTATGGAGCCGCGTGAAAGGGGAGTTCTAAATCAGTTCCAATATCTTCAACAACTCTAAAAAATGGATAAAAAACTAATAAAGAAGACTTATGCGGCCAGAGGCTTGCTCGACTGGCAGATGGCTCTGAATGTAGCCGGCGCTATAATCAGAATATGCTTTACGGGTGGAAGCATGGGCTCTAACGGTGTGATTCCCGCAAAATATACCACTGATAACCCTGCCATGCAGGCAATTATCGAAAAGACCAGAAGTTTTACCAGCGGCAAGATCTATATCTATTCCTCTGAGACTTTGAGTGTAGAAAAAGAGAAGCCGGAACCACCGGTAATAAAAGATGTCAAAGGTAAGCATTAGCCGACTGGCTGACGATGTGAAGACTGTGGTGGGAGACTCGCTTCTGGATATATGTCTCCCGGAGGATTCGCCGTTCCCTGATATGGAAAACCGGGTGCGTGTGCTCGCACCCGGCCTCCTTGCTGATATTTTGATCACTGCGCCCTTTTATGATGTGGGAGGAGTGAAAAATTTTTCCGGCCCGATTGAAACAGATAAAACCGGATGTGTGACTATGCCACTGCCGGATGATTTCCTAAAACTTGTGAGCATTAAGATGAGTGACTGGCAACGGGCAGTAAGTGAGATTACAGATTCCCAAAGCCCGAAAGCTTTACAACAGGGGAGCCGGTTTCCGGGTATAAGGGGTACGCCGCAACGTCCTGTGGTAATATTAGAGGGAGATGCCGGGGGCAAGTTGGTGGTGAAGATGTATTCAAGCACAAAAGGAGCCACCTTGGAATCAGCCTGCTATATCAGCCGACCGGAAGTGGATAGCAGCGATATGATCGAGGTGCCCCCGGGAGTGTATCATCAACTTGTGATGGCTTTGGTTCATAATGTCCAGCCCTCTTTCACCTCTGCGAGTATGCGGTAGATGCCATACACGCTTTGCAACGGGATGGTGAAGGGTGGATAGGCCGGGTTGAAACTGCGTGCCTCAACAAATTCCTCGCCTTTGCTTGAAGGGAAAATCATCTTGCAGACAGAGCCGTTTTCGGTATCGAGCACCAATGGTGTGCCCCAGGGTATAAAGGACTTGTCGTTGATCTTTCTGATAAAGAGATAGGTGCCGTCTTGAATTTGAGGTTCCATACTGTCTCCTTTCACCATTATAGCGAGTTCGGCACCTTGAATTGGAGAAAAGATTCGTTTGCAGCCTTCCGGTAATACTCCTTCGGCATACATCGGGAAACTTCCGGCTGCTGCATGCACAGGAACCAGAGGCACGAGGTGTCGGTCTAACCGGTAAGGCTCTATGCCTTTCTCGGCAATATCATCGCGATACATGTTTCCTTCGCCATAGAGGAGCCAGTCGCGGTTGAGCTGCGGGAAAATCTGGGTGAGTTTCTCCACCTTCTCCGGAGGCATCGACTTGCGCATGGAAGCAAGATATGCGGGCGATAATTCCATTTTCCGGGCAAATTCGCTTGCAGTAATTCTTTCGGCCTTTAAGAATTGTTGCAATCTTTCTTTAACACTGCTCATATATTTGCGGTTTGTGTTATTGATTGTGATAATAATCGTTTAGCAAATTTATATTATATTTTCAACAATGCAAAGAATTCTATGAAAATAATAAACTTAAAGTTCAGAAAAAATGCTATAATGGAAAGTGTGGCGCTGGCGACGGCTTATACGGGAGCAAAATCGGTAGATGATAATGCTTACGATCGTGTTGCCACTGTGGATGCCGATGCTTCCCTCCTGAATAGTTGCTGGGATAAGGTGTGTGGTCGGGTGGCGGAGAAATTGCAGCCTTTTCTATCTTCTTCAGAAACCGGAGAGGAGGAGTTCACTCTAAATCTGGAAGTGAGCGGGGCTTATTGTGATTCTCTCACACCATCGGTCAATTCCGACCTCCAAGCCTGCCTGACATCAGGTATTATTGCCGAGTGGTTCAGGTTTGCTTGTCCCACAAAGACACCTGAATGGGAAACAGAAAGTCATTGTCTTCTCAACCGTGCGTTTTCAAAACTCTGCAGCCGGAAGAAGCCCAGGCGTTCTTATTCTGAATAATCGAAAAAAACATGAAAAACCATCAGTATTTATGAAAAAATCCATCACACTTAACCTCAGTATGTCCGAAATCATTTATGACATACAAAACAAGACCTATCTCACAGGTCGTTCAGTGGCAGGAGCTGACAATCACAGCCATGTGGCCAACATGCAGGCAAACGACGATGATGAGAATGCCGCGCAGATTCTTCGTAGCATCACTATGGCTGCCATGATATTGAGAAACCGTCTGTCGGAATTTCTGGACGCCAAGGATCTGATGTCGACAAATGAATCTCTAAGCGAAAAAGATGATATCAGTCTCACTCTCGACATGCCGTCTAACTTCAATCCCTCTGTCACGAAATCTCTGGCTGAAGTGGCACATGAGTTTATCGTAGCATCTGCAGTGGCCGACTGGTTTGCCATCACAGCCAAGGGAGAGACTACTGATTATACGCAAGTGGCAAAAAACTGTCTTTCCGTACTTGAGGAGGCCATCTGCAAACGTTCCCGTCCCTCACGACCCTCTAAGGATTAAGGTGAGAGACTTTCTCCATAGAGAATTATAGCCACGTTTTAGTGAAGGGAGGAGAATAAGAGGTGAATAAGGTCTCAAAAGTTTTGAAAGTGTAAAGAAAAAATATTAACTTTGCACCCACAAATGGGCAGATGCCCGTTAAGGCTAAAATTGCTGGGACTGGTAGCTCAGCTGGATAGAGCAACAGCCTTCTAAGCTGTGGGTCGCGGGTTCGAATCCCGCCCGGTTCACCATCACTTCAATTAAGACCGCTGATTTTCAGCGGTCTATCTATTTTCTAAAATCTCGGCTCCTTTTGGTCTGTTTGTCAGCAAAAATTTTAAAGTTCTATTCTTTTCATTGAATAAAGGATGTTGTCAATGGTAAGTATTATTTCAGATATTTCTTGATTTCTTCTTCTGAGAAACCGTTGTCGAGCATCCTTTCAGCTATTTGAGTAAGTTTTTCTTTTAGATCCTGCATCCTGGTTCGTTTAACTGTATATGTGAATTTACTGAAAACTAAATTAACTTCCATTGAGGCTTCGGTTTCCGATGTCTTGAGTTCAGGCATCATAATATCAGCGATGAGGGCTCCTATTTTTTCAATCCGGGAAGTTTGAGTTCCTTTATCTCCTTCAGCATGCATTGCAGAAATCTCCTCTTTCAATTCCCTGACTTGAGCAAAAGTATTAATAATAGTAAAAGTTGTTTGTATAGCTATAGGACTCCGTAGAATGGTTGCCAACATATAAAGACCTCTTTCTGTAAAGGCTTTCGGCATAACTCGACTTTTAGGGGAAAGTTTTGTGGTCGAAAATTTCGACCGCAAATCCATAAGTTCCTTTTTATCAATGACAAATACAAAATCATCAGGGAATTTATCAGGATTATTTCTTACTGCCTCGTTTATACGTTTTGTTTCAACACCATAAATATGGGCCACATCTACATCCAGAATTACCTTTTCCCCTCTCAATGAAATAATCAAATTCTTAATTTTTTCAATATTTATTATCTCTCCCATAGTTTAGATATACCGTTATTTTACAAAGTTAGTAATTTTTTAATATACAAAATTGCACAACATTTGCCCAACTGTTATTTCTGATATTTAAAATTTAGAATAAATTATCACTTTAAAGTGATAATTCCAAATATTTATCATATCTTTGTTTCATGGAAGAAAAGAAGATATCAACATTTGATGAGGTAGAAAATTTCTATCCACTTTATTTGGCAAACTTACAATTAGTGAGATGTAAACGGCCCAAATACCGCCACGCAGAGTTAGGGGATTAATATAGCTTTGCGCCAAAATCAAAAATTCTATGATTATGGCACGAAGAACCAAGTATGATCTGGCCGGATTTCATGAACTGGTACAGACATTTTCAGAAGAGATGAGCCTCACGAAGATATGTGAGGAGGAAGGCATTCCCTATAGAAGGTATATAGCATGGCGCAGCCGGATGGGATATTCGACACGCAGACAATCGGGGGAGCCATGTTCGGGAAGTTTGCCGGCCATGGTGGAGATGGTGCCGGTCAAGCCACAGTCATTATCGGGGGCCGTCAATGTGCGCTCTGTCAGGATAAGTTTTGACAACGGGCTGAGGCTTGAGAGGGAATCGATCCAGCTGGACACCCTGCTTGAGATGTTGAACAAGATAAGACCGGCGCTATGTTTAGGGTGAGCGATGAGATGAGGTTCTATCTTTACACGGGCAGGGTGAACCTCAGGGGCGGGTGTCTGAGACTCTTCCAGACAGTGAAGACCGAGATGAGGAGCAATCCCTATGACGAGCGCAATGTCTTCATCTTCATGAACAAGGCGCGGACCATCGTCAGGCTGGTACATTATGAGAGAGGGTTCTATGTGATGTATGAAAAGCGGCCCTCGCAGGGACGCTTCCGCAAGCCCGTGTACGAGTCGAAAACGGGGAGGTATCAAATCGGGTATACGGATCTTGTTTGCCTGACAGAGGGGCTGGCACGCACCGAGATAAGGCTCGAAGAAGTGAGTCCGGAGCCTTCGAAATAGTGGTTTAATTTATTGGAAATCAATAAAATAAATGCAAATTTTACTTGCATAAATGAAAGATTTTCATTAAATTAGAGGTATGAAAAGGAAGGATCTTTCATACGAGTTGCTGCTGGAGAACATGTCGAGGATACAGGAGGAGAAGGCTATGCTGCAACAGCAGAACAACGAACTGCTTGCCAGGCTAAGCTCGATGGAAGAATCCTACAAGGCAGAGCTGGCGGCCATGAGAGACACCCAGCATGCATTGATGGCACAAAACACCTCGCTGCAACAAAGCCTGGAGACAATGCGCCTGACCATGGAGCAGCAGATAAAAATCAATGCCACATTGTCTGAGCAACTGGCCAACGCCCTATCCACAGGCAAGCTAAGTCAAGGCAAGCGGTTTGCCCCTACCACCGAACAGCGAGACCTTCTTAACAACCGCCGTATCGACGGCCGTGGCCGTGACAGGGATGACTTCGACGGCACAAATCCTCCGGCATCCGGAACCACGACAGAATCCCGGTCATGCGAGCATGCCACACCAAAACAAAAGAAGAAATCCAAAGGGCGCAGGCCATCGATAGAGAGATACGATTGCGACGAGACCATCGTGCATGAGCTCGCAGACTACTTCAAGTTGCCTGAAGGTGCGAAGTTCAAGACCCGTAACGGAGAGACCGAGATATACGAATGGATCCAGTATGAGTTCATACCCGGACGTATAGTCAGGCATGTATGGCAGACAGCCTGTTACATAAATGCCGATGGAGACTGTTGCAAGACACTGCCCCAGGAAGAGAGGGACAACCCTGTGAAAGGGTGTCCGTTCTCGGCAGAGATGCTGGCCTTCCTGCTCGTTGAGAAATATGGCTACCACACGCCGAAGAAACGCATAAGGATAAAGCTCAGGGAAATGGGCGCCAGGTTCCCCAAGACCACCTTCAACCATTATTACCAGCTGGCCGAATCAGAACTCAGAGCCATGCTTGAGGCCACGCTCCGTGAGGCTGTGGCAGACTGTTCCTATCTGATGATAGACGAGACCAGTGTGCTGGTCGGCACCGAGAACGAAAAGACCGGAGTTGTGGAGTATCTGAAAAAATACCTGTGGGCCTTCCACAACAAATGCGGCAACCTTGTCTCTTATGTCTATGAGGGAGGGAGCCGTGCCCGCGAAGTGGTGCTTAACTTCCTTCAGAAGTTCAAGGGCACCATATCGACCGACGGCTACAACGCCTACTCTGTCTTCGACGACGACAGACACCCCGACATCCTCCACTGCGGCTGCTGGAGCCACGCACGGCGCAAGACCATAGAAATGATAGGTGTGGAATCCGAGGTGGGCTATAAGCTTCTTGACGAGATCGACGCCCTCTTTGACTACGAACGCCGGTTCAAGGGCATGCAGGCCACAGAAAAGATGCAGAGCCGTCAGAAACTCAGCAACCATGTGCTGAACCGCATCCTCACTATGGCCAAATCAATAAGCACCGACACGATCCTTATGGGAAAAGAGCTTGTCAAGAAAGCTGTCAACTATATCCTGACCCAATGGGACTCCCTGCGAAACTTCCTCCGGGACGGCAACGCCGAGATATCCAATAATCTCTGCGAGCAAAGGATGAAGCCAATAAAGCTCGACCTTAAGAACTGCCAGAACATCGGGAGCCAGGGAGCGGCCGAAAACGCAGCCTTCATGCACTCCCTGGTGGAAAGTTGCCGACTCAATGGGAAAGACCCCTACGCCTATCTGTGTCATCTCTTCCGCAAACTCAAATCTCCGCCCGACCATATAGGCAAACGGGATCTCCTTCCTGACCGGTGGATGCCTGTTTGTTAAAAATCAATCTCCAATCTCTTTTGAAGATATCTGGCAAACCCTGAAAGAATCAGGGTTAAAGCTCCCTGTGGCGGTATTTGGGCCGTTTACTAGTGAGATCCGATTTCTTGACAACCGGGATAAAAATATTGAGACATTGGCTGCTTTGGATATTCCGGGTACCAAAAGGAAGGATATTATCAAGACTCTTACGGTTGAAGATTATTCCGAAGGTCCTATTAAAGATGTTATTAATTTATTAGGCGACATGTGGGTCTTTGGGAAAGATATTAAGAATCAGGAAGTCTATATCAAGATCTCTTTGGGACAACCAAATAAAGATATTATCTGCATTTCTTTCCATTTTTCAGAATACCCGATGTCTTATCCTTATAAAAAGTCATAATATGGATTCACCATTCTGCGACGGGAAAGGTACCCTAATTGAAAAGAAGACCCATATTCCCTATAGAAAAGAAAATTTCGAGATTACACGAAAAATGTATCGGTGTGATCAGACCGGTCTTGAATTTTCCACTGAAGAACAAGATGAAGAAGTTGTTAAACAGATTTATGATGCCTATAGAAAAAAACATGGCATACCCTTTCCTTCTGAAATAAAAGCCCTAAGAAAGAAATATGGGCTTTCAGCCTCCAAGATGTCTCTAATTTTAGGGTTTGGCATGAATCAATACCATAATTATGAAAAAGGGGAAGTACCTTCTCTCTCTAATGCAAAACTTATTTTAGCTGCCATGAATCCCGAATTCTTCAAAACTCTCGTTTTGCTCGTTAAGGAAGATTTAGGTGAGAAGATATATAATCAGCTTCGTGAAGTGAGTATTTCTTCTCCTTCCGACATAGCAATATAAAGATTTAATAAACACAAATAGAAAATAAGTTTAGCAAATGGATCATTTGAAAAATCCTAAATATTTGAAAAAGTTCTATTTATAATTTACTAATAAATAAGTTTATCTTGTCACAATTCCAAACGGCTTATCTATAGTAGTTTGGATTTTTTCTTTTTAAATTTGCATGGTTTTTGCCAACGGATTTCATCGGTAAAGAAAATGGGAAGGGAGATTGTAAGTAAGGAAAATGGCAGGCATGCCGGAGCACCGGTTGAGGGAAAACAGCGTCACATCATCCTCGATGCTTTGAGGGGATTTGCTCTGCTGGGTATTTGTCTGGCCAATTATCCTGAATTCTCACTTTACAGTTTCTTGGAAGCTGAGCCACGGGAAATGTTTCCCACCGCTACCATTGACTATGTGGTGCAATGGTGTCTTTATATCCTTATCGACGGAAAATTTTATACAATCTTCTCGTTGCTCTTCGGTATCGGTTTCTCCATCATTTTGGAAAACAATCGTAAGAGAGGTGCCAACGGCACATTGATTTTTTATCGCAGGATGTTCCTTCTATTTCTTATCGGGCTGCTCCATCTGCTTTTAATATGGAGCGGAGATATCCTGATGCTTTATGCATTGGTGGGCATGACTCTACCACTCTTCCTCAGGTGTAAAGACCGCACACTGCTGATCTGGGCCTTGGTATTTTTAGGGTTGCCTGTGATTATCGACTATGTGTGTCAGTTTACCGGCGTGTACCTCTCTTCCAACCTGGTGGAATGGCAATGGCTTCTATGTGACCGTTTCGGCATCACTCAAGAGAATTTTGCCTACTGGCTCAGAGATGCCCGGAGTTATGGAGATATGCATAATTTCCTGCTAATGGGAGCTGTGGAAAGGATGCAGGAATTTGTAGACGGCAACAGGTATTTCAAAGTGTTAGGGCTTTTCCTTATAGGATTTTGGCTGGGACGCCACCGGGTGTTTGCCCGACTGGAAGAATTCAGAAAAATTCTTAAAACAGTTTGTATCGCAGGTCTTTGCTTAGGTTTACCACTCTCGGCCATATATGCCTGGAGTGCTATGCAGGGTAAGCCCTTTGGATTCGGCACCCACAGTCTTTTTTATTTCATAAGTGTATATCTTACTTCATTCGGATATATTTCTACTTTCTGCCTTCTTTATCTTCACCACAAGGAATGGCAATGGTGGAAAGTGATGTCATACCCCGGAAGAATGGCTCTGACAAACTATATAGGTCAGTCGGCAATCGGAGTAATGATATTTTATGGCGTGGGACTTGGTTTAGGTGCCGATACGGGTCTTGTGTATGGAGAAATCATAGCCTTTGCTGTGTTCTTCCTGGAGATAGCCTTTAGTGCAGCGTGGCTCCGTTTCTATCGTTTCGGTCCCCTTGAATGGTTCTGGAGGTGCCTCACTTACTTAAGGCTCTTTCCATTAAGAAAACAGGAGAGACTGTAAAGATTATTGATACGCCTGATTAAACCCCATCATTTCCATCACTATTAATCTTTGGGCTCAGTTCAGATATCGGTCAATCAGAATTTTGAGGTAAATTTGCAGAGAATCAGAATTTTGAAAACAAATCTACATAGTCATACTCAATTCTGCGACGGCCGCAACTCTATGGAAGAAATCCTGACCGCCGCATCTGCTGCCGGGTTCACCACATGGGGTTTCACTCCTCATGGCCCTCTCATCATTCCCAGTCCGTGTAATATGAAAGCCGAGGATGTGCCGAAATACCTGGAGGAGGTGGAAAGATTGAAGCCTATGTTTCCGGAGATGAAGATACTTGCAGGAATGGAGATAGATTTCCTTGAGGAAGAGCAAGGACCGGCTTCACCTTACGTAAAAGAATATGGACTTGATTATGTGATAGGTTCGGTACATTTCATCCCTAATCAAAAAGGAGACTTCTATGACATCGACGGAAGTCCTGAAAGATTCCGCAACACTCTGAAAGAGCATTTCGACGATGACCTCATGTATGTGGTGAGAACTTTCTGGACTCAGACACAACGGATGATAAAGGCCGTAGGGTTCGATATTATCGGACATATCGATAAGATAGCCCTCAATGCATCGTCGGTATTGCCGGAAATAGAGGATGATCCGGAATACTCACGTTTGTCACAAGAAACCATTGAGATGGCTATAAGTAGCGGAAAATCCATAGAAATTAATACCAAACATTGGGAAAAGTATGGCAGATTTTTTCCCCATCCCCGCTATTGGGCGAGAATAAGGCAAGCAGGAATCCAGATGCCGGTAAATACCGACACCCATTATGCTGCCATGGTGGAAAGCGGACGAGAGGCAGCTTTAGAACTCATTAAAAAAATCGGAGCATGAAGATAAAGGCTGTTGAAAAAGTAGGCACTGTAAACAAAAAACCGCGTATCGTTCAGTATATCTGTTTCTTGGTATGCCTTATGCTGATGCTCGTGGTGCCTATCTGGAGAGACAATAAGATTATTGGAATTCAGCTCAGACATAATCCCGAAGAGGAAAAGCCGGAGACTATAACCCATACCGACAACGGATTTATCATAAACACTACGGAGATTGGCAAGGGAATAACAGGCTACGGTGGCCAGACTCCGGTGGAGATAACAGTGACGGATGGGAAGATAACCAAGATAAAGCCATTGAAAAATCAAGAAACCCCGGAATTTTTCGGCGCCATCACCAATAGCGACCTGCTTGAATCGCTCGACGGACTCACATTGCAAGAAGCGGCATCAAAGCCAATCGATGGAGTCTCGGGTGCTACTTTTACCTCCAAAGCTATAATAGGTAATATCAAGGCAGGAGTGGCTTTCGCTCTCAACAACAATGTAGATACTGCCGAGCATAAAGCGGAGGCGGAGAGGCTTCCTGTGAAGTTTTACGTTACAATTGCCATAATACTGGCAGGAGGCATCATTCCATTATATTTAAAGGACAAGCGTTACCGAACACTTCAGATGGTGCTGAACGTGCTGCTCCTCGGTTTCTGGGGAGGTACATTTATTTCCTATTCATTGATGACATCTTATCTTGCCAATGGCATCACCAAAGTAGTGCTGATCCCTACGGCTCTGATGCTTGTGGCAGCTTTTATCTATCCTTTCTTCGGAAAGAAAGACTATTATTGCCTCTGGATGTGTCCCTATGGATCAATTCAGGAACTTTTCGGAAAGTTTGTGAAGATAAAAATCAAGATGAGCCCCGGACTTATAAAATGGCTCGATTATTTCCGCATGGCCCTTTGGTTTGTGCTCATGTGGCTGTTGTGGACAGGACTATGGTTTGACTGGATGGGCTATGAACCTTTTGCCGCCTTCTTTTTCACAGATGCATCAGCGGTGACCTTAGGCATAGCCGGAGGCTTCCTTATCTTGTCGCTTTTCATACATCGGCCATATTGTCGCTTTGTATGTCCCACCGGTTCTCTCTTCAAATTTGCCGAAGCCAGATTCTAAACAATAGCAAGTCGGCGGTCGTTATTTAATTATAATTTTTAATCAAGGATACGATGGAAGAAAATAATCAAAACAGGAAGAAGAAAAAGACAGCTGTGGTAATTGCGACCGTGTCATCTATCGCGGTAGTATTGTTCTTATGTATATTTTCGTTGTATCATCTCCCTACGCGCAACCCGGTAGAGACACCTGAAATGGTGGAAAATCCCAATTATGTGGAATCGCCGGCAGGAGATTTTGAGGAAACCAACGATATATTATCGGCCTCTCAGGAAGAAGTATCGGGAATGTTGGGCGACCTGGAGATGCAATATGAGAATGCACTGCTCAATGGTGAACCTTATGTAGCCCAGCAGGCCGGTATGCGTCTGGCTTTGGCTTATAAAAAAGCCGGAGAACCTGAACAGGCCAAGGCTCTTATCAACACACTTATGGAAAATTACAGTTACGATGACTCTTTCGTGACCAAATGTAAAGAATTCCTCCAGACGTTTGAAACCCCACAAACCCCGGCTGAGTCACCAGCCCAATAAAATAACGTTGACTTATAAAACAACAAGATAAGAGGGGATGCCGCTGTCAGCATCCCCTCAGTTATTATTCTTTCTTAAGAGTTATTTGGAATCTATTCTTATGGTGACCGAATAGGTGCCTAACTCAGGAGCACCGTCAGGGAGGTCATCCTGGCTCTCCACAATCACCAAAGGATAAGACACTGCAAAAGTCTTAACGGGTGAATCTACCTGCAGGAGGGTGCCTGTGATGCCAAGAGAGTATACACCGGCCGGGAAATCCTCGGTTGAGAATCCGCTGATAATGGTTGATCCGGGAGTGGGAGGCAAAGGTACGTTGCCCAACAGGAACACTATATTATTCAAGGCAGTATTTTTTCCGTCCACAGCCTTTACACTAAGATTATTTACTGTAACAATATCATCGGCAACCGTATAGAATGTATTATCCACCATGGTGACTCCTGAAAGAGTGAGAGTCATATCTACCGGTGAAAAATTCTTATCATCATTACACGACATTAACAGAGCAAAAGGCAGCGCCAGAAATAGATAGTAGAATTTTTTCATAACAATTTAAATTTATATTAACAATTGGTTTTATGCATTATCAACAAAAGAGAAGCTGTTTTTGTTTGAAAGCGGGAATTCCGGATGATGAGAGAAAAGATTATGATATAGAGGAATAGAGGCTAAATGTAAAGAATATGACCAATGGTAATGAACTTTTCAGAATGAGAAACATTATAATATCAAAAGGTAATGTTAACAAAAAGTAACAGAAAAGAAATTAATAACGCATTAAAACATCAGGGTTATGAAAGTAAAGTTCAATAATACTCCTCTCGCCATATTAGTGTTGCTCATTGGGATTGCGGTTGTAGTGGCCGGTATTCTTACTATGGCTCTTTATCATGACATGTCATGGCAAAGTTATGTGATAATAGGGGTAATAATGCTATGCGCAATATGGGCGATGCTCAATATCCCGCTATCCGTTAAGTTAAGAGACAAAGAAAGAAGGTGAATCGCTCCTCACTTTCCGGTGAGGAGACCTTGAAGATCATTAAGCATATTGAGAGCCTGAATCGGAGTCAGGTTCTCAACATTTATGTCTAATAGTCTGTCGCGAATTTGTGAAAGCAGAGGGTCGTCAAGCTGGAAGAAACTCATCTGCATGGCTTCCGCACCGCTCTGAATATGAGAAGTATCTTTCTTGGTGGCAGTCCTTTTTCCGTCAGCCATACCTTGGGAGCCCTCTTCAAGCTGGTGAAGCACCTGTTCGGCTCTTTTCACTATTGAGCGAGGCATTCCGGCCAGACGCGCCACATGGATACCGAAACTATGTTCGGAGCCACCTTTTTCAAGTTTGCGCATGAACACTACCTTGCCATCAATTTCTTTCACCGACACATTATAATTTGCCACCCTGGGGAATTTCCCCTCCATATCGTTTAGTTCGTGATAATGAGTGGCGAAAAGGGTCTTTGGGCTCACCCTTCCATTGTCGTGGATATGCTCTACAATTGACCATGCAATTGAAATTCCGTCGTAAGTGGATGTGCCGCGCCCAAGTTCATCAAACAGGATCAAAGACCGGTTCCCCATATTGTTAAGAATGGAAGCCGCCTCATTCATTTCCACCATGAATGTAGATTCACCGGAAGAAATATTATCGCTTGCTCCTACTCGTGTGAAAATCTTGTCGATTATGCCTATATGAGCAGCTTTGGCCGGCACAAAACTTCCTACCTGCGCCAAGAGCGCTATGAGTGCGGTCTGACGGAGTAATGCTGATTTTCCACTCATATTCGGGCCCGTTATCATCATTACCTGACATCCTTTTCTCTCTCCATCTTCAGCGGAAGAATCCAGAGTAAGAGAGTTTGACACGTACTGCTCGCCCGGGGGAAGTGTGCGTTCTATCACCGGATGGCGTCCTTCGGTTATCTCCAGGACAGTGGATTCATCTACGGTAGGGCGCACATAATCATATTCGGCAGCCGCTTCTGCAAAGCCTAAGAGACAATCGGCCATGGCCACGCTTGCCGAATTGGCGTTGAGATCCGGAAAACGTGTGGATATTTTTGATGTGAGTTCACGATAGATACGGTCTTCTATCTGTGCTATCTTCTCATCGGCTCCCAGGATACGTTCTTCCAGCTCTTTTAATTCCGGAGTGACATATCTCTCAGCGTTTACCAGAGTCTGTTTCCTTATCCAATGTGGCGGCACTTTCTCCTTGTGAGTGTTTCTCACTTCGAGATAATATCCAAATACATTGTTATAACTGATTTTCAGTGATGAGATGCCTGTGTTTTCGATTTCCCTGGCCTGGATAGCCGCCATGGCATCACTGCTATGATTGCGGAGTTGCCGGAGTTCATCAAGTTCTTTATCCACTCCTAACTTTATCACAGCATTCTTACCGAAACTATTGGTAGTATCCGGATTGATTGTAGCCTCAATCCATGTGGCTACATCCAATATATCGGGCATTTTTAAAGCGATGTCGGCCTTTGCAAGTCCCGGTTGTTTGCCCAGAATTCTTTTCAGTTCGGTAGCACCTTTTACACTCTCGGCCAGTTGGATCATCTCCCGGGGCAGTATTTTACCGGAGGCCACGCGTCCTGTAAGGCGTTCCATATCACCGATTCTTTTCACCGCCTTTCGGGCTGAATCACGGGCCATTGCATCCAACACAAAGTCTTCTACAACATCGAGACGCCTGTTGATCTCCTTTACATCCAGCAGTGGGAAGAGTAGCCATGTTTTCAGACGCCTTGAACCCATCGGAGAAAGAGTGCGGTCTACGATATTCAGAAGGCTTTTCCCATCGACACTCAGAGGGGATATGATTTCAAGATTTCTCACGGTAAAGGGGTCCAGATGCATGAAACGGCTGTTGTCGAGCCTTCTTAATGCAGTTATATGTGAGAGACCGTTATGGCCCGTGAGGTCGAGATAATGAAGAATACTTCCTGCAGCAATTACAGCGAGTCCTAAGCCTGCCACTCCAAAGCCTTTTAGAGAGGTGGTGGAGAATTGTTTCAGCAGACGTTCTTCACCGGCCTGAGTCGTATACACCCAATCGTCAAGTTCAAAGACACTTCCCTTGTAGTTGAAATTCTCCTCGAAGAAATCGCGGGTGCCTTTCATTCTCAGAATCTCTTTGGGAGCAATTTTATCTATGACTCTGCTTATAGACTCTACTGAACTTTCGGCACAAAGGAATTCACCTGTGGAAATATCGAGGAAGGCAGCGGCAGCCTTGTTTTTCTCCCAATATACGGCTCCCAGGAAATTATTTTCTTTACTTTGCAGGGCTCCCGGTGAAGTATTTACCCCGGGTGTCACCATCTCGGTGATTCCCCTTTTTACCAGCTTTTTTGTAAGTTTCGGATCTTCAAGTTGCTCACAGATGGCCACTCTTCTTCCGGCCCTCACAAGTTTGGGCAGATAGGAATCCAGGGCATGATGCGGGAATCCGGCCAATTCCACGCTTTGGGCCTTACCGTTGGCCCGGCGTGTGAGCGTTATCCCCAGAATTTCGCTGGCGGCTATGGCATCTTCGGAAAAAGTTTCATAGAAATCTCCCACCCTGAAAAGAAGAATAGCGTCGGGGTGTTTTCTTTTCATCTCCAGATATTGGAGCATCAGAGGTGTTTCCGCAATTTTTGCCATTTCAATCAAGTCCGAATATACCCATGGTCCATGTGGAAGTGCCCACATATATCAGCAAGCCTACCACATCATTTGTAATCTGAATGAAGGGTCCTGTGGCCAAGGCCGGGTTAATTTTAAGCCGTTCCAATGTCAGAGGCACAAGAGTGCCGAATACTGTGGCAAAGATCACAACTGCGAAGAGGGAAGCGGCCACAGATAAAGACACAGTATATTTCACTCCGGAAGGCTGGGTAAAGAAAATGTAAAAGAATACCACCCCTGAGATTATCACTGCATTCATAAGGGCCACAAGACACTCCCTTCCGATCTGGCTCAGGGAATTCTTAAGGTCGAGGCGTCCGTTGGCAAGACCCTGCACCACTATAGCTGAAGCCTGCACACCCACATTTCCACCGGTTCCTCCGATCAGGGGGATAAATATTGCAAGGGCAGTGATGGCGGCAATCTGTGCTTCAAATCCGCCGAGGATAATAGAATTGATAATACCGCCCACGATGCCGATGAGAAGCCAGGGAATTCGGGCCTTGGTCTGTGCGAATACAGAGTCAGACACGTCTACGTCTGAGGCAATACCGGAAGCAAGCTGGAAGTCGCGTTCGCTCTGCTCCCTTACTTCGTCCATCACGTCGTCTACAGTGATCTGTCCTACAAGTCGACCGATACTGTCGATTACAGGCATTGCCACAAGGTCGTATTTCTCGAAATCAAGGGCCACCTCGTCGATGGGTGTATCGGTGCGCACGGAATATGGATCGGAATCCATCACATGCTTGATTTTTGACACCGAAGGGTGGGTGATCATCTTCTGTAGAGGTAAAACGCCCTGAAGGCGGTTGTCGTCATCCACCACATATACATTGTAGATATCATCGAGGTCTTCGGCCTGGCGACGCATCTCCTTTAGGCAATCCGGCATTGAGAGATTTTCGTTAACCACGATCATCTCGGTACCCATCAAACCACCGGCCGTGTCTTCATCATACTGCAGAAGATCCACGATATCTCCGGCCTGCTCCATGTCGTCGATATGCTGTATTACCTCATCGCGGTCTTCCTCATCAAGTTCCTGTATCAGGTCTACGGCATCGTCGGTGTCAAGCAGGTCGATGAAGTGTCCGATCTGCTCCGGCTCCATGCCTTCGAGCAGTTTCTTTCGGTCATCTTCATCAAGTTCCATAAGCACATCGGCCTTCTTCTCATTGTCGTCAATGAGATCGAAGAGCCATTCTGCCTCTCGTAGATTAAGCTTGCGGAAGAGTTCAGCGATATCCGCGGCATGCAGTTCGCTCACTTCCTTGCTTGCGGCTTCACTATTGCCGGTATCTACAAGGTGCTCGATCTGTTCGATATCTGATTCGGTGAAATCTTTCATTTTGGCAGGTGCCCTATGGCTTGGCAAAGTTAACTAAAAATTATTGCAATAAGGGAATTTGAACTCACGTTTATTAGTTGTGAAAAGGAGTGCAGTTCACGGTTTTGAATTCAAGAAATTCCATAGGTATCTTCTCTATCTGTGGGGTGTTATTTTTTTGTTGATGGCCCTTAATTCATGTGGCACCAAAAAAAACACAGCCTTCACTCGTCAATGGCAGGCATTCAATACCCGCTACAACGTATATTACAATGGATCAGAGCATTATAAAGAGACTTTAGCTGACATGGAGAGGAATTATGAAGACGATTATTCCAGAAGAGTCCTAATGCATCCGGCCGAAGCATATTCAGAACCTAAACTTCCTCAACCTTCCGGCGACTTCACACGCACCATCGAGAAGATGCAGAAAGCCATACAGCTTCACTCCATTTCAAAAAAACCTGCAAAACGCACTGCTTCTAAGAAAGATAAAGAGTTTCGTGCCCGAGAGGAATTCAATCCTTTCCTCCACAACGCATGGCTGATGATGGGCCGGGCACAGTATTTCAACGGTGACTTCCCGGGGGCGGCTTCCACGTTCCTGTATATATCCAAGCATTTCAAATGGCTGCCTGAAGTTGTGACAGAGGCAAGACTATGGGAAGCCAGGTCTTATTGTGCACTCGACTGGGGATATGAGGCTGAAAATGTGTTGCATCTGGTGAAGGAGAAAGATCTTACAACAAATTCACTCAGGTACCTATATAATCTCGTGGAAGCTGATTACCTGATTCGTGAAAACCGACTTGACGAGGCGGTGCCTTACTTGCAACAGGCTGCCCGAGGTTCATCGGGAACTCAGAAAACTCGTCTATACTACCTCTTGGGTCAGATTTATGAAAATCTCGGTGAAAAGGGCAATGCTTACCAGGCTTTCAAGAAGGCTCAAGGAGGCCCGGCTACTGCTTACCGCACCAAATTCAATGCCAGAATAAAACAGAGCGAGGTCTTTTCCGGCAATGATATCCGTAAGGAAGTAAACTCTCTCCGCACCTTGACAAGATATGCCCGCAACAATGAGTTTTTAGACCAGATCTATTATGCCATTGGCAACCTGTACCTTTCCTCGAAAGATACCCTCCAGGCAATTAAAAATTATAACCTGGCTGTGGAAAAATCAAAAAGGGAGGGTATCGATATGGCTATGGTACAACTGGCTTTGGGAAATATCTATTTTGACCAAAGAAAATATGTGGAGGCACAACCATGTTATGCCATTGCCATACCTTTTCTTACAGAGAACTATCCCGGATATAAAATGCTGAAAAGAAGGAGCGACGTGCTTGATGAACTGGCCTTGTATGCCGGAAATGTAGTGCTTCAGGATTCATTACTACAGCTCTCTTTGCTTTCGCCGGAAGAACAGGAGAAAGTGGCCAAACGATTGGTGGATGAACTTGTACGCAAGGAAAAAATGGCAAAAGAGGAGGAGGAACGACAGCAACTTCTTGCGAATCAGCCACAAAATGTCATCAATAATAATGCCGGTGGTGCCATTCAAGGTTTTCAGGCCAACAGTGATAAAAGTTGGTATTTCTACAATACTTTCACTAAAAATCAGGGAAAGACACAGTTCCAGAGGAAGTGGGGTTCCAGGAAACTAGAAGATGACTGGCGCAGGCGCAACAAGACAAGTTTCTCCTTTGAAGAAGTAGAAGATGATCCGGAAAGTGAAGAGGATGAAATGCTGGCATTGGAATCTCTACCTGATTCCATACCAATGCCTCAGACAGACGCAGAACTTGAGAAAAAAGAGTCTGACCCTCACTTTGTAGAATATTATCTCAAGCAGATACCGAAGACAGAAGAGGAGAAAGAAGTAGCCAACGATGTGATTCAGGAAGGTCTTTATAATATGGGTCTTATTCTTAAAGACAAGCTCGACGACTATTCTGCTGCCAGGTATGAGTTTCAGAGGTTATTGCAGCGTTATCCGGAAAATGTTTATAGTCTGGATGTATATTACAATCTCTATCTGATGGCAGCCCGGGAAGGTAATGAATCCCAAGCAGAGGAATTACGACAGAAAATTATTGCGCTTTTCCCGGATTCCAATTATGGTATGGCAATGCGCGACCCCGACTATTTCCAGCATCTCAGGGAGATGCATACCTTGCAGCAAGGAATGTATGACGAGGCTTACGGGGCTTATCTCGACAATGATAATGCCACTGTGCATAGGCTCACGGAGGAAATGGAGGAAAAGTATCCATTGTCACCTATATTGCCCAAATTCGTATTTATCGATGCTTTATCATATTTTACCGAGGGTGATAACGATAAATTCAAAGACCAGCTCACAGAGCTTTTGCAGCGATGGCCCGACACTGACATGACCGATATGGCCTCTGCAATATTGAAAGGATTGAAAGCGGGACGCACCCTTCATAGCAGCGGAGTGAACTCCCGTGGAATGATATGGCAGATAAGACTCACGGATGCAGAAGAAGAACAATTGGCCGAAGATGGTATGCCTGCCAATTTTGAGAGAGATCCTGATGCTCCCCAATATCTGGTGCTCGCTTTTCCGCGTGACTCAATAAATCCCAATATGGTGTTGTTTGAGGTTGCACGATTTAATTTCTCATCGTTCATTGTGAAAGACTTCGATCTGGAGCAGATGAGTTTCTCAAATATCGGGCTTCTTATAGTGAAAGGATTTGCCAATCTCAGGGAACTGGAACATTACCGCACGGTGATGGAAAGGGCTGACCTTAATCTTCCTCCGGAAGTGATGCCTATCATGATAAGCAAAACCAATTTTGAGATACTTCTTCGAGAGGGTCGTACCTTTGAAGAATATTTCAGATTCCGAGAACAGGCCGAAGCAGATGAAGTGGAAGCAAAAGTGTTGGAAGATATGGAAATCCCGGAGGAAGAGGGAGAAACAAGTTTATAAACGTTTTAAACAATAAACATTGAACAATAAACAATAAGTAGAATAGTATTATCCTGCGGTAAACGAATCACGATAAACGATAAACGAATATCGGTAAACGAAATACGAATCACGAATAACGAAACACCTCCATGCATAAGATACTCTGGGCCGATGATGAAATCGACCTTTTAAAACCCCATATATTATTTCTCAAAGGCAAAGGCTACGATGTTGTCACCGTATCAAATGGTGTGGACGCTTTGGAAGCCCTTGACAAGGATCCTTTCAGCATCGTGCTTCTTGACGAGAATATGCCCGGACTTTCCGGTCTTGAAACCCTGAATAGAATAAACAGGAATCATCCTGAGGTGCCTGTAATCATGATTACAAAAAGTGAGGAGGAAAACCTCATGAACCAGGCAATCGGAAACAGTATCGCCGACTATCTGATAAAACCTGTGAATCCAAACCAGATTCTTCTGTCGCTCAAGAAAAACCTTGGTAGCCGTGAACTTGTGGCAGCCCAAGCCTCAAGTGATTACCGACAGGATTTCATGCAGATTTCTTCAATGATCAGCGATGCTTCTTCTATAGAGGATTGGAAGGAAATATATAAGAGGCTGGTGTATTGGGAACTGAAACTCGAACACACCGACATGGCTGAGATGATGCTGATGCAAAAAAAAGAGGCAAACAGCAATTTCTCAAAATTCGTGAGGCGAAACTATGAAAACTGGGTCACTACCGACAACCATCCCCTCATGAGTCATGAGCTATTCAAAAAGAAAGTGTTCCCTCTTCTCGACGAGGGAGAAAAGGTGTGCTTCATCCTTATCGACAATTTCCGGCTTGACCAGTGGAAAGTTGTGCAACCTCTACTCAACGATACGTTTGAAGTAAATGAAGAAGTGTACACCACTATTCTTCCTACCAGTACCCAGTATGCTCGAAATGCTATTTTTGCCGGGCTTATGCCACTGCAGATTGCAAAGATGTTTCCACACCTTTGGGTAGAGGAAGAAGAAGACGAGGGGCTCAATATGCATGAAGAGGAATTGGTAAGGACTCAACTGGAACGTTTTCGCAGAAAGGAGAAATTCTCCTATACTAAACTTAATGATTCCACAGCCGGAGAAAAATTCCTGGCGAAAATCAACGAAATCAAGGATACGCCCTTGAATGTGATAGTGATGAACTTCATCGATATGCTGAGCCATGCCAGAACAGAATCGAAAATGATAAGGGAACTTGCAAATTCTGACGCCGCTTACCGTTCGCTCACAGAATCATGGTTCAGGCACTCTTCTTCTCTGGATATCTTCCACAGGTTGGCAGAAAAAGGATTCAAGCTGATAATCACTACCGACCATGGCACAATAAGAGTAGATAACCCGATAAAGGTAGTGGGCGACCGGAATACAAATACCAATCTCAGATATAAGGTTGGGAAAAACCTTAAGTATAATCCCAAACAAGTGTATGAGATGAAAGACCCGGCAAAATTCGGACTTCCAGCTCCCAATCTTTCAAGCACATTCATTTATGCAATGAATGAAGACTTTTTCTCCTATCCCAATAATTACAATTATTACGTTCAATATTACGACGGTACATTCCAGCATGGTGGCATTTCTCTTGAAGAAATGATTGTACCGTTAATTACTCTCACTCCGCGCACACGTTGACCTTACAATGAAACATGGCCTTCCCTTTTTATTGATAAGCCTTTTGGTATGTGGTTGTATCTGGGCTCAAGACACCTCGCCGCAAGAGCCGGGACATCAATTACGTACTCTTATTGAGAGGGCTGACAGCGGTGATTTAAGGGCTATTTATCAACTGGCCTATCTGCATGATACAGGTTACGACAGTATCCCGGTAGACTCCATGCATAGCACAGCCTTATATCTGCTGGCTGCCCGGCAGGGATATGCTCCGGCAAGAAATTTCATCGGCTTCCGCTATTATCGGGGAGAGTATGTGAAAAAGGATATAGATTCCGCCTTGTATTGGATAAGACTGGCAGCCCTGGATGGGGATATTACAGGGGCAGCCAATATGGCTTATCTGTTATTAGACAGCCCTGATATCCCCCATGATAATGAAGAGGGTGAAAAGTGGCTTACTATTGCAGCCGAAGCAGGAGTGACAGAAGCACAGCAACGCCTTATTGAAATTAAGGAGGAGGAATGGTTGCAGCTCACACCCGATTCGGCCCTAATAAGAGGTATGGAACTTTACCTTGATAGAGCTCCGGTGATCGGTGTGAAACTGATAGAGATAGGAGCAAAAAATAATATTCCTAAAGCAATGGCACTTTTAGGTGATGCTTATTCTAAAGGAAGAGGAGTGCCTTACAGTCATCAGAAATCGATAGAATATTTTTACAAGGCTGCAATGGCAGGTGATGGCCCGGCAAGTTTCCTTCTTGCCGAACTACTGGAGTTTTTCCCCGATGTGCTGATCTCTATTACCTGTGAATCTGAAGGAACTGATGAAAATGATGCCGGGATATGGTATTCCAGGGCCCTTTCTCAGGGAATTGCGGATTCTGAAACTGCCTATAAATTATTGTTCTCTATACCTGAGAATAATCTTTACCGCGAAAATCATTAATTTTGATGCCAAAACCATAATACACAAGTCTACATAACTATGAAATTAAAGTATATATCCCTGGCACTGATATCTTTAAGTGCCGTCTATTCTTATGCCGACACTCCTTTATGGATGCGTGATGTGCAGATAAGTCCCGATGGTTCCACAATTGCATTCTCATATTTAGGCGATATCTGGACCGTGCCCTCTAAAGGAGGGAAAGCTGTAAAACTCACTTCTACCGACAGTTTTTATGAAGATCATCCTGTCTGGAGCCCCGATAGTAAGACTATAGCGTTCAGCAGTAACCGTACAGGTAATTTCGATATCTTTACTGTTGAGGCTTCCGGAGGTACACCTGTTCAACTCACTTTCGATTCATCCAATGAGACTCCGGAAGGTTTTTCTGCAGATGGATCAATGGTGTATTTCTCGGCAGCTCTTCAGGATCAGGCTGAGAATATAATGTTTCCTACCGCCAGAATGACTGAGTTTTATCAGGTACCGGTGGCCGGTGGCAACCCCATACAGATGGCCGGAATACCGGTCCAGATGCCATCGGTGTCGAAAGATAATCCTGATATCATCTATTTCCAGGATTCCAAAAGCATGGAGGATGAATGGCGTAAGCATCACACTTCTTCAGTGACAAGAGATATATGGCAATGGAATTTGGCCGACAATTCTTTCAGGAATATCACAAACAGGGCAGGTGAAGACAGAAATCCTGTAGTAAGTGCCGATGGCAACACTATATTTTTCCTTAGAGAGGTGCCAGGTGAAAGCCTCAACGTTTATTCCATGAATACAGAAGGGGGAGAAGTAAAGAAACTTACTGATTTCACCACTCATCCGGTTAGATTTCTGTCAGGTGCCGACAACGGTATGCTCTCATTCTCATACGATGGGGAAATATATACCCTGCAACCCGGTGGTCAACCTCAGAAAGTAAATATTGACATCACTGCCGACCGTTTCCCCGCTCAAAAAAAGATTGATATCCGTGACCTTGATGATGCCGCCATTTCTCCCGATGGAAAGTCGATTGCTTTCATAAGCCGTGGGGAAGTGTTTGTAACTTCAGCAGATTATCAAACCACCAAGCAGGTGACACATACACCTCAGGCAGAACTTGATGTGACATGGAGTACCGACGGCAAAAAACTTCTTTATACTTCCGAACGTGACGGTCACTGGAATATATATACAGCAAGACAGGCAAAGGATGATGAACCTAATTTCGAAAATTCCACCATTTTCATTGAAGAGGCTTTGTTCCCTTCAGATGATACAGTAGAACGCACCTATGCTTCCTTCAGCCCGGATGGAAAGAAACTGGCATATATAGAAGACCGTAACAAATTAATGATTAAAGACTTGAGCACCGGTGAGGTAAAAGAGATTCTTGACGGACATACTTACCTTTCTCGTGAAGGAGGTTATCCTTATCAGTGGAGCCCCGACGGCAACTGGATACTTACACAGGGTGTGCTACATCATCACGACCCGTATTACGACATATTCCTTGTCAATACCAATGACGCTGAATTGATACCTATCACTGAAACAGGATATTTTGATGAGATGCCCCGGTTCGCACTTGATGGAAATGCTGTGATATTTTCTTCAGACCGTTATGGCATGCGCAACCACGCTTCCTGGGGGTCGCTTTATGATATTCTGATAACTTTCCTGAATGAAGAGGCTTATGATAAATTCACTCTTTCAGAAGAGGACTATAAACTCAAAAAGGAGGTAGAGAAAAATAATAAAAAGGATAAAGAGGAAAAGGATAATAAGAAGGATAAAAAGGGGAAAGATAAAGATAAAGAAAAGGATTCCGATGCTAAGGCAGACAAGAAAATCTTAGTGGAACCAAAGAATATACAACACCGTACAGTCAGACTCACCCCGGCTTCATCCGATATATCAGATGCGTTTGTCACTAATGATGGCGAGACACTTTATTATCTGGCCAAATTTGGGAAAGGATACGACTTGTGGAAAATAAACCTTCGCGAAGGAAAATCGGAAGAAGTGAAAAAGCTTAATGCTCGTGCCGGAAAATTCATAACCGATGATAAGGGTGAAAATGTATTTCTGGTTTCACGGAATTCTATCAAGAAATTTAATCCATCAAGTGAAAAACTCACCGATGTAGAATACGGAGGTAAAATGTTGCTTGACCCGGCTGCAGAGAGGGAATATATGTTCGACTATGTGAAACGTCAGGAGAGAGAGATGTTTTATCGTACGGATATGCATGGTGTAGATTGGGAAGGTCTCACTGAAAGATACCGTGAATTCCTGCCTCATATCAACAATAATTACGACTTTGCCGAGATGCTGAGTGAATTGCTTGGCGAACTAAATGTGTCGCATACAGGTGGAAGATATTATGCTCCGACTGATGCTAATGGTTACCGCACCGCCTCTCTTGGTGTGCTTGTGGATATGCAACGCAACGCCGACGGTATGCTGGTGACTGAAGTGCTTGAAGGTGGTCCTCTGGATAAAACCTGGTCGCAGATAGAAGCCGGCGACATAATTACTGCCATTAATGATGAACCTCTCAAAGCCAGTGGCAGCAACGCCAAGGCATTAGCAGACCTTGCCGGAAAGAAGACAAGAATAACCTATCAGAAGCCCGATGGACAAATTATTGAAGAGGTAATGATACCGGTGTCGAAATCTGAAGAAAGTGAGCTTCTCTACCAAAGATGGGTAAGAAACAGAGCAGCGGATGTCGACAAATGGAGCAACGGTCGTCTGGGCTATGTGCATATTCGTTCCATGGGTGACGAAAGTTTCCGGGATATCTACGCCGACATGCTCGGTAAATACAACGACAGGGATGGAATAGTGGTAGATATCCGGTGGAACGGCGGAGGCAGGCTCCATGAAGATATAGAAGTGCTTTTAAGCGGAGAAAAATACTTCACACAGGTGATAAGAGGTGAGGAGGCTGCATCCATGCCTTCACGCAGATGGAACAAACCATCCATTATGGTGATGAGTGAAGCATGCTACAGTAATGCTCATGGCACTCCATGGGTGTACAAACATAAAGGACTCGGTAAACTCGTGGGTGCTCCGGTGGCCGGAACTATGACATCTGTAAACTGGGTGAGGATGCAGGATTCTTCTATGGTATTCGGTATCCCGGTGACCGGTTATAGGTTACCGGATGGAAGTTATCTGGAAAATACCCAGCTCGAACCGGATGTATTTGTACTCAATAGCCCGGAACAAACAATGAGTGGTGAAGACAACCAACTTCACACTGCCGTCATCACCCTCCTGGAAGAAATCCAAGAATAAGTATTAAACTTCCCTTCCCCCGTGGCTATAGTAAAGAGACTGTATAGATTTATACTAAAAAGCTTTCTTCCGCTTTTCGCGATGACTTTTTTCATCGTGCTCTTTATTGTACTCATGCAGTTCCTATGGAAGCACATCGACGACCTGGTGGGGAAGGGTATTCCTTTTACCTTAATCGGAGAACTCTTCTTCTATGCCGGAGTGTCGATGGTGCCGATGGCCCTTCCGCTTGCAATCCTGTTGGCAAGCCTTATGACCTACGGCAACTTCGGAGAAAAGTTTGAACTAACAGCCATGAAGGCTTCAGGAATATCTCTGGTCCATTCCATGAGGCCCCTGATTATCCTTATCGCGTTAATTTCTGTGGGTGCTTTCTTTTTTCAGAATTATGCCTTGCCGCCGGCTCAGGTAAAGATGTGGACACTGCTGTTTTCGATGCGTCAGAAATCACCTGAGGTGGAAATTCCGGAGGGAGTGTTCTACGATCAGATCCCGGGGTACAATCTTCTTATACAGAAGAAGAATCCTGATACCGGGATGCTTTATGATGTGATGATATATGATGTGACCCGTGGAGGAGATAACGCTACAATATTGATGTCAGATTCCGGAAGGATGGCTTTCACAGGTGATATGAGATATCTTTACCTTCACCTCTTTAATGGAGAACAGTTTGAGAATCTGCGTGAGCAGAAGGCGCTTGACAAGAATGTGCCATTCCGAAGGGAAACTTTCCTCGATAAGCAGATTCTCATACCCTTCGATGCAAATTTCAACCGCATGGATGAGGGAGGGATCAGAAGTCAGTATGTGGGTAAAAATATTTTGGAACTTCAGCACACTATCGATTCAGTAGGCCATCGTATAGATTCTACAGGAGGTATCTATGCCAATGAATTGAGGAGAAATGCATTTCCATTGCTTATTGACAGGCGTACAGGTAAACCGATATTTTCTCAGGATAAAAAGGAAGAAGATAAAAAAACAGAGAATGTGGCTCCCGGAACTCCCGGAACTGGAGAAACCGAGATCACGGAGGTAGAAGAGGCTAAAGTGGTACCCATCGACATGGATTCACTGATGCTTTCGGTACCTCTGGAAAGACGCGACAATCTGTTTGAGACTGCTCTCTCGATTTCACGTCGCAGAATCAACGAAGTGCAGTTTAAGTCGGCCACTACTGCCGATGATAAGATGATAATAAGACGCCATCAGATCGAATTGCTGAAGAAATATACTCTGTCGGTGGCATGCCTTATTTTCTTCTTTATAGGCGCCCCGTTGGGAGCTATAATCCGGAAGGGTGGTCTTGGCACTCCGCTGGTGATTTCAGTATTGTTGTTTCTTTTCTATTATATTATCGACAACACAGGTTACAAAATGGCACGTGACGGTCGTTGGGAAGTATGGATAGGTATCTGGTTGTCTACCTTTATCCTGGCACCATTGGGTATTTATGTTACCTACAAGGCCATGAATGATTCCGCAGTGTTTAATCCTGACAGTTATAAGGATCTTATCAGGAAAATACGCGGTATCCGGCTCCCCAGAAGCGTGGGCAGAAAAGAGGTGGTGATAAATGAGATAACTCCGGCAGAAGCTTTGCAAAGGCTTGACTCCTTGATCGATAAATGTAAGGAACTGATCGCTCGTCTTAATTCAAAGCCAAAATACACTCAATTCTTTACTGTGAATGATTTGGGTTCCCGCATAGATGATATAGGAGAATCCTTGGATTCACTCGTGGAGTATTTGTCAGACAGCCGGGACAACAATATAGTGGATAAACTTGGGGACTTCCCCTGGGTATATGATACCTTCTGGTTAACCCCTGTCAGATACCCATGGCTTGCCGAGTCTTTTAAATGGTTGCCTCCGGTAGGATATCCTCTTTATCTTATAAGTCTCCACAAGCGCAAAGTGCTTTCTGCTTCTCTTGACTCTGTAATTAATTTATCGGAAGAATTGAAAAATTTGATCCAAGAGGAAGTACCCTAATACCCCGAATGAGCCGACTATCCTATTTGCTTATTCATCGCCGTTTTTAACCTTTGAAATTCTTTAATAATATAAACTTTAAAGTCAGAACTGATCCACATTGCCAACTCAAAGGCATATCAGTGATACCGATATAATCCTCTTCTTCTATCATTCGTTTTTTATTTTGCAATTAAAATTATAGGTTCACCCAGAGCCTTTGAAATACCGGATATTGTGTTTGTTGTGAAATTATGTCTGCCTGTTAGCCATTTGGAAATTTCAGATTCACGTTTCCCCATTTTAGCAGCTAATTCCTTTTGAGTCATTCCTTTTCTTTTAAGTATGCTGTCAATACGGTCTGCAATCTCAAATGAGAGATTGAATTCTGCTCTTGTCTTATCAAAAATTTTCGACAGACATTCCCTGAATATAGGATTGGTTTTCATAATTCAAAAGTTTTATTGTCAATTCCTACTATCATATTTTTCTCAATCGTAATAGTACCATTTTGTTGAGCCTGTTTTAGAAGCTCATCAAACCTTTGTAAATCCATTTTCTTTCTTTTTATCCGTTGGATGCAATTTTTAACCGGAAAATTTCAATTTCGAAAAAAATTATGGTTTTCTCAAGGATTTTATTGTCTGTTTTATGGCTTCTCTTTTTTCGGGAGAAGTGCCAAATTCTATCATTGCAATCTTTCCTTCCTTATTTATAATTATAGTCATTGGATAACCCCTGTCACCTACCCATTCACAGAATTGGGTGTCATTTACTATTGGAATCCAGTTAAACCGGACTTTATCTAAAACTTGCTTTGCAACCTCCGGAGTTTCATAAGTGGATGAAAAGAACATTACATCCGGCATTTCATCTTTCCATTCTGAAAGTTCCGGCATTTCCTGGCGACAGGGTTTGCACCCGGTGAACCATTGGTTCAACACCATTACTTTACCTTCAATATCTTTATTTGACCAGATTTTTCCATCAATATCAGTGGCTGAAAAATCCGGGAAATAATCCCCGACTTCTATTTTTGTCGTTTCACTTCCCTTTTCTCTTTTTATCTTTTCTCTTGAAATAAAATCATTAAACCTTCTCAGTAACTCTCCTCCTTCAACTATTAAATCTGTAGAGATACTTAGGGATTTCAATTCATTTGTAATATTAATGGTCGGCGAATAAAATCCTAAAGCTCTATTGCCATCGGGAGTTTCAATGCTGAACATTAGTAAATCTTCAGGATAACCTTGGTCATTAAAAATCGGACTTACATTCTTAAAAAAATATCCATTCACTATTGAAAGATGCTCTTTTTTATCAGCCTTTACTACTAAAACTGATGTTAGAGCGATTATAATTATTATAAATCTAAGAGCTTTCAACATATTTTTGAATTGATGAAATTAACCATTTCTTCAGGGTTTTCACATCCAAGAACATATTTAGCTCCATTTTTCATACTGATCAGGAAGCAATCGGAAGCCTTTCCATAATAAGCTATATATCTTCCTATATATCCTCTGTATACTCCCCAATATCCCATATATCCTCCTGATCCGAATACTCGAATGGAACCCATAGTAGGTTGATATAATTCCACACTTTTGATATTTGAAATATCCAACCGTTGTTTTCTTAACACTGATTTGATTGTTACGCTTTTTTCATCTGCGGCTATTGTAACCGGACCATAAAGCCATCCTGAAATCAACATAAAGAAAAGAATTACAACACCAATGATTCCTTTATCTTCATGGTTCCATAAAAAGTAAGAGACAGCTACGATTAACACTCCTGTTAAAATGAGAGTAAGCATTAATGAGAAAGTGCTTAATTTTACTTTCGATTCCATCTAATCCTTAGTTTTACCTTATAAACGCTTCTTTGCCCCTCTAAATTACAGAACAAAGCAACACTAAAAATGAGAAAACTGAAATCTTTGTTATTTAAGGATTCCGGAGGAAACTCCTGTTTGTTTTTGAGCTTCATCCCCTCGTTGGATCTTCTTGCCAAATCCAAAAGTATATGTGGCAGAAATCTTAAACCAGAATTGTTGACCCGAACTATAATATTGTTGGTATGAATCATACCATTGGGATGTCAATGTCACTTCATCAGATTTTTTACTCTTATTGAATATGTTATGTTATTTCGGGGCTCAATTGTGGGAACAAAATTTAGGATTGGCTTCAAAGAGATTCTAATTTTCAAGGTTTTAGATTAATTTAGATTCATTGAGGATAGATGAATAAAAAAACCGCTATCAAGCGGCTTAGTATGTACCTTATATCAACTTCCTTTCTCTTAAAATCTCAACCATTTGTGTCGGTGTCACTATAAAAGGCTTTACCGGAAAATGTTTTTGATTTCCTGTTACAAGATAAGAATCATCCACACTCATTCTTACTTCATAGAAAACTATATCATCAGGATCCGGAAAATCCTCTTCAAGACTCTTTTTACGAGTGACGGATTTTCCTAACATTTTTATATTGGAAATAAATTTAGAGATAACTTCGGGAGGAAAATTGAATTTAGATCTCGAAAGCACCTCTTCATATTCTATAATGATTTCATCATTATATAGAGGAATTATATTATTAGACAGAACATTATTGATAACAACTGCCGGATTTGACAAACCATCTTTGGAATAAAAAGCTGATACAATTACATTTGTATCTATTACTGCATAAATTTTATCGGATTGCATGCCTTACAGCCTTAATCTCTTGATTAATTTCATCAATAGTTGGTTCCATTGCTCCACTTGATGCTACGATTTCCCTCATTTGCCTGAAGGCGTCTAATCCTTCTTGAATACGTCTTTCTTTTCTTGCAGCTTTGATTTCAGCATTGATTTCATCAAGACTTAAATCCTGCATTCCTGCATTTGCGACTGATTGTCTCATACCTTCAAAATTTTTCGCCGCCTTTTCCCTCCATTCCTGGTTTTCGTCAACCGCAATTTCAAAAGGTATTTTCTTTTCTCTTAGTGCTGCCCTAATGAAAAGTGTAATAGCGCTTGTTGTGGAGAGACCCAAAGAAGAACATAAATTGCAGAATCTTTCCTTTAGTGTCTTTTCTAATCTTATTGAAATATTCGCTTCGTGCATATCCTATTTTATTATTTTGTATTGCAAATATAATGCATTATCCACCACAAAACAAACTTTATTACCTTTTCTTTAATTAATGCCATTCCACATGACATTCCACATAGGATTTCATAAAACCAAATTAGAAAGAAATTCGTTGTTATTACATTCTAAACTTGATAATACTAAACACATTTGTTGATTCAGATATTCCTTTGGTATTAGAAATACCATACCAAATATTGTCTTTTGTAAATAGCTTTTCTACTGTCAAAGAAACACCTTCTTGATTTGCTATAACTATCTTGCCTGAACTATTAAAATCTTTTTCACTTTCAAAACGATTCAGGAGCTCGCCTGTGTGAATATTATATAAGTCTGAATAATTATTATCTCCATAAATGGAGGTTACCAAAACGTTATCTTCTGTAAATTGAAAATCTTTAACTATAATATAATTATTTAGTCGTTTAAGGTATTCTGAATCTGGTTCGTCAGAGGAAATCATCCCCTCAATGGTTTCTATGGCTTTTTCTTCATTTAGTTTGTATTTACCAAGATTGACGGCTACAATAGGAGTTAAATGTTCTCTATCAATTACAGCAAGTGTGTCTTGATAAAATATAATTCCCTCCGTTCCGGACTGTGCCCATATAGTCGTAAATGGAATTACTCTCATTCCTTTAAGTAACAAGGAATCTAAAACTTCAAATTTTGAATTACACTGTAAAATACTTAATCCCTCTTCTTTAGGTTCTCCAAAATTTATACCGGAATTGACATTTCCGATAGGTTGAAGTCTTAAATTTAGTTCTGGTCGATCATAAGTATTAACAAGGGAATTAGAATTTAAAGAATATTCATAAGCGAGAGGCCGGTCAATATCAGGTATTAATACGGTTTGTTTCTTTGAATTAACAAATGCACCAAAGATAAAACGGTATTCGCCTTGTCCTTCCCCCTGATGGTTTATCTCACCGAGATATTTGCCGTTGTGCAGACTGAAAATTAAAATTTTTGTCGGAATAAGATTATTATTCAGCAAAAATACCGTATCACCTGCAATATCCAGAATGCGGGATTTATTTAAGTCAAGATCTGAATCACACCTTTCTAATTGGATAATTTTTAAATCTTCCGGATTTAAGTTTTTTGAATTTTTAAAGGAAAGGTTCTTTTCAAGGTCAAGGCATTTTAGAGTATTATTGCTGTAATCTGCTTTTTGATTGCATGAAATAAATAGACCGCTTACAAAAAGAAGACATAAAGAGGGAAGGTTTTTCATTTTTATTTCCATATAGTATATAATCTTGCTTATTAATAAATTATCAAGATAAATAAGATTCTAAAGGCAATCTCTTTTATCAAAACCTAATGAACAAGGTCAAAACATATAAGAGGCTTTCATTATTTTAGTAGTTTTCTTTCATTATTATTGGATTCAAGCACTGACATCTGATGGATGGCTATCTGATTCAATTTTATAAGTCTTTCAGGCTGTGGCATACCTTGTTCTATGAAGAGGGCATTGAGATTTTCCATATTTGAAAGACATATCAATTCATTTATAGTGGCATAATCACGGATATTTCCTTTTAAACCGGGATTCTCATCCCTCCATTGTTTGGCTGTCTTCCCAAAGAGAGCCATATTCAAGACGTCTGCTTCATTAGCATATATTACACTTGCCTGTGCGGGTGTTATCTCTTTGGGGATAAGATTCTCTTTTATTGCATCGGTATGGATCCTGTAGTTTATCTTAGAAAGTTCCCTCCTGGCTGACCATCCTATTTGTTTTTGCTCCTCCGTTTTTAATCTTTGAAATTCCTCAATCAAATATAGTTTGAATGGCACGCTGATAGCTGATCCGAACTCAAAAGCTATGTCTTTATGCGCATAGGTGCCACCATATCGACCCTTTTTAACAATTAATCCAATAGCATTAGTCTTTTCAATCCATTCTGAAGCACTTAACACAAACGAAGGCAATCCTGCCGATATTCTAAAGTGGTCAAATTCGACCACTTTAAAATCAGGGTTGTGAATAATCTCCCAGGTTCCAAGGAATTCTATTGTATATCGATTACGAAGCCAATTCTTGATAACATCGGCAGACCTGTTCTCTCCTGATTTAACTGTTGCCATATCAGTAAGAGAAATAAAGTCATCTCCATTTATGCCTAAAACTGAAATCTTTGTGTTTTGAACTATAATATTTGCCATAATGCAAATTTAGGGATTTTATTGAATCCCAAACCCCTCGAATTCGATGGGTTTCTCAAAAAATGATTAATGATTTTCTAATTGCACCGAAATCGGTACAATTAAAAAATGGGATTGTAAATATTTGAAAGTATATTATAAATGTATATCAAAAGAGATTCCTTCCCTTTACCTCCTTTTATTGGAAGATTCCAAAAATTCTCGCTCTTGTTATTATTTTATTACTCTCCAAGATGATAGATTTGGTTATCAATTTAATAAATATTCTTTAATAACTTTTTTAGCCCACTACCTAAATTGAACACCTCTTATAGTATTTACTCGATAACCTACTGATATTATGACATCTAAAGAATAGAACTTTATTTTATACTTTTTCCCATCAGCGGCAGTTAGTAAGGATTCCTTACATACTGAATTTTCTCTAAGTTCCCCCTCCCTAAATATGTTATTAATATGAAGGGTTATATTATTACGTGAGGTTTGAAACAGTTCTGTCATTTGTTTCTGAGTAAGCCAAACTGTTTCATCCTCTATTCTTACTTCAAGTGAGAAAGAAGAATCAGGCTGATAAACTATTATTTCATTCTCTGGTAGGAGTTGCGGGAGGCAGACTTGCGCAACAGTTGATGTCCGAATCGACAAAATATGCATTTATTCTTGTCGCAATATTCTTTGCGTAGATGTATGAGGGCCTGACTCCGTGAGGCATCATTAGCCTCAAGCCCGATCGATTGCCATTGGCGGGTTATGATGTTGTTCTCAGCAGGAATATCTTGCATGAGGTTCACAATCCTTTCTCCCATATCGATATCGCCTATGGAAGATGCATAGGCATATATCAATGGTACTCCGGCATTGATGACAAGAAGAGTCTTGCTGCTGCGAGAAAGTTCTACAGGGGCATGGGCCGCATCGGTGTCAAATGAGTAATGCTTTTCCCAGTATCCTTGAGCCTTCATGTCAAAAGCATTCATCAGTGAATCGTAATCACGACAATTTTCCAATAGCCGGCTGAAAAGGGAAAATCCATTAAGACAACTTTCAGCCAGAAAGGCTATACGTCGGTGAGGGAAATTCTGTGGTCTCGTGCGCGAGTATTTCCAAAGACCTGTCCTTATGGGCCTCAGACTGTATTTGCGTGCAAGAAAATAATATTCACGGCACAGGGCCTGGTAATATTCATCAAACAGATAATTCGTGGCGTCAAGAAGAGCCGCCTGACCAAATAATAAAGCCTCCAGTTGGAAAAGGTTGTCGCTGTGATGATGCAGAATCTTGAGAGGTATGGACTTCGCCAAAAGTTCAAAAGGATCGCCGTTAAGACCAAATCCAAGCGACCGGGCCAGAAGTATGAAGCATGTCTGTTGCCAGTCTCCATCGGTGGTGTCCAATATTTCTCTTACTTTAGATGCTTTCTGCTGCATCCTTTCAACCGCGAGTGACTCCAACCAGTCATGATGGTTGATAGAAGGAAGATTTTTCAGAAGTACTGCGCAGCGAATGGAATTATTTTGTTCGCTAAGAAGGGCGTAAGTACGGAAAAACTTTTCCGGGAAAGTAAGTTCTATCTGAGGTATGAGAGAGCCATCCGGTGCGGTGATTCGTCTGTCGGAAATACCCACCACATGCAGTATCACGTTATCGTAGGCCGGGTCGCCGGTGTGGCCGTGTCTTTGCCAGTCGGATGCCTTTACATGGATCTCCACATTTCCCACCCATTCCACTCCATTGATTTTAATCTTGGAGTTGAAGAAATCCGGACCGGAATCCATGTTGTGTATACCACTATCAAGCACCTGGATATCATTTCCATCAGTGTCGATGAAACTCTTGCCTCCGAGGCCGGTTTTCCAAAGATAGTGGTAAAGTTGTTCCATTAATTTACTGCAGGAAATAAAAAAGCCGGTGAAAAATTTTCACCGGCACAAATATAATTTATTTTCTTAAAAATCACTGAAGGGTTCAGCACGTTTGTAATGCTGATATGGGTGGTCGCAAGCCGGGCAAACTGCCGGTGGTTCGGTACCTTCGAAAATATAACCGCATACAAGGCATTGCCATTTTATTGGCTTGTCGCTCTTCCAGACTGTGCCGTCTTCTATCTGTTTGCGCATGAGGTCGAATCTTTCCTTGTGATGATTCTCAATAGTGGCAATAGCTCTGAAATGGTCGGCTATATCCTGGAATCCTTCTTCTTCAGCGATTTCAGCAGCCTGAGTATACTGCTGTACACCTTCAGTCTCCTCTTCCTCAGCGGCTATTCTAAGACATTCTGTGGTAGGTTTAAGGATACCGGGGTCAATGCTGATAGGATCGGTCATCACTGCACCCTCTTTAAGGAATTTCAGAAATACCTTTGCATGATGAAGCTCATTGTCAGCTGTTTCCTGGAAGATGTTTGCAAATTCATAATACTCCTCTTTCTTAGCACTTTTTGCAAAGAAGATGTAACGTGTATAAGCACATGATTCTGCCACATAAGCGTTGGCAAGAGCCTTCTCAGTGCGAGTGCCTTTCAGGCTTTTTGTAGTGTCGTCTGCCATAATTGTTTAAAATTGGTTTGTAATCTTGATGTTTAAAATATGTTATTTTATGGAGGTCCGAGGCTTTTTTTAAGCTTGGCCTTTTGTAATATTTTAACAAAAGAAAACTAAAAATGGTTTTGCTAATTTTTATAATTGATTTAAATTAGATATTACTTTCATCGGAAGGTATTATGGCTGAAAAGATTACAGGTATAGTTTTGAATGTGAGAAAATATAACGACCGTAACTGTGTGGTGACGCTGTTTACCAGAGAGCGGGGTCGCCTATCTTTTATCTCCCCCACCGGAAGCGGTAAGTCATCTAATGCCCGAAGAGCACGGCTTCAACCTCTCACCCTGATCAATACGGAATTCAATTATAAACCGACAGCGGAGTTGCAACGTCTCGGGTCAATATCACTGGCAGAAGTATTTACCGACATGTATTTCCATCCGGTGAAACGCACTATGGCACTCTTTATTTCGGAATTTCTCTATCGGCTTCTCAACGCCACAATGCCCGATATACGGATGTTTGATTTTCTGGCAGATTCTTTCAGACTGCTCGACCGAATGAAAGATGGAGTGTCTGATTTCCATATACCGTTTTTGGTATCCATGCTTTCTTACTCCGGCATACAACCGGATGTGGAAAATTGGAAAAACGGATATGTTTTCGACTTCTCGTCAGGATCCTTTGTGCCGGAGTTTGAGGCTAAAGGACCTGTGATTTCCGGTGAAGAAGCAAAGGCTATCCCCATGCTTGCGCGTGTAAATTTCTCTAATATAAAAGGTCTCCGACTTAATTCTTTAAGCCGGAGACAAATCTTATATGGGCTCCTTAATTATTATAGTTTCCATTTCCCGGGTTTAGGATCCCTGAAAAGCCCGGAAGTGTTGCGTGAAATATTCGGATAGATATTAATAATTGTCGGGGAATCTTTCAAACCATCCTTGAGGCATGCCACATACGGGACATTTCTTGGGTGCCTGTTTGGTCTCAACGATATAGCCGCATTTTCTGCAATACCATACTACCGGTTCTTCGCTTTTGAATACCTCCTCATTGGTGACTCTTTCCAGCAGTTTCAGATAGCGTTTTTCATGCATCTGTTCTACCTTAGCGATATTTTTATAGAGAAGAGCGATCTGTGGGAATCCTTCTTCCTGGGCTACCTCTGCGAAATTGGCATAGAGGTCACCCCACTCTTCATGCTCTCCGGCAGCTGCTTCAGCCAGATTCTCTTTGGTAGTGCCTACGACACCTGCAGGATATGCAGCTTTGATTTCCACCATGCCACCTTCAAGCAGGTTGAAGAATTGGGTGGCGTGGCTGAGTTCCTGATCTGCAGTGGTGAGGAAGATAGCGGCGATCTGTTCATATCCTTCTTCAATGGCTTTCTGTGCAAAAAGAGTGTAACGGTTGCGAGCCTGACTTTCACCGGCAAAAGAAGCAAGCAGATTATGCTCGGTCTTTGTTCCTTTGATTGATTTTGTCATATTGTTTAGTTATTTAGTTAGATATAGATTATACTACCTTTACCATCTTCAATAAAGCCTGTTAGACATATAATTCAGCTATAGTTCCTTGAAAGAAGATAAGACACAAGATATGCAAAGGTAAATAAAAGTTGGTGAAGGAGAAGGGATGCCATGATTTTTTTGATTATAAACAGATTTTTCTATAATTTTGCGGGGAAATTCAGTACATTGGATAAAAATGTACGAACCGACCTTGAAATCTAATTCCTTTCCCCAGTTTTTGTAAATTTAAGGAAGGGATAAAGTGCACTATAAACTAACCAATTAATTAATTAACCTAACTTCAATCATGAAAAAACTTTCCAAAGTTTTGTTGACTTTGATGTTTTTGCTGCCGTCGCTGTCAATGATGGCCGAAACTTTCAAAGGAACAAGAAGCGATTTTCGTGACGAGACCATCTATTTCGCGATGACTACGCGTTTCTATGATGGCGATCCTAAAAACAATGTTTTGTCGTGGGACAAACAAGATGTGCAGAAAGCCAACAATGACCCTGACTGGCGCGGGGACTTTGCCGGACTTATTGAAAAACTTGATTATATCAAGGCTCTCGGTTTCACCGCTATCTGGATTACTCCGGTCACCCAGAATGCCTCAGGTGAAGACTACCATGGTTACCATTCAATGGACTTCTCAAGCGTTGACCTTCGCTATGAAAGCCGTAAGGAATGGGGTAGCGCTAAGGATGTGAAGTTTCAGGACCTTATCGATGCAGCTCACGCCAAGGGTATGAAGATTGTGCTCGATATCGTGCTGAATCATACCGGAAACTTCGGTGAAGTAAACCTCAATCCCCTTTTCACCCGTAACCAGAACATACGCAACCAGGCTACTCCTGCCGGTTCTCTTATCCCGAATCCCGAAAGATTCGCTCCAAATTATTTCGAGCAGGATGGCAACAAACAGTATCAGGAGCGTTTCAAATATTTCAAAAATCCGCAATACGACACACATAATATCTATCACCATTATGGTACCGGCTGGAACTGGGACTTGCCTAACCGCTGGTGGGGACAGATTGCCGGAGACTGTGTAGACCTTAACACAGAAAACGATGCTGTGGCTGAATATCTGGTGAAGTGTTACGGCGAATTCATCAAGATGGGTGTGGATGCTTTCCGTATCGATACCACAGGTCATATTTCCCGCCTTACTTTCAATACCCAGTTCATTCCCAAATTCCTGGAGATTGCTGAGCAATATAAGAGCAAACGTCTCAACGGTTGCCCATTCTTCATGTTTGGTGAATGTTGCGCTCGTTTCGGCGGTGTGATTTATCGTGACCAGCACAACCTTTCAAGCCATTTCTATACTTGGAAGTCAGACCAAAGCCTTATGAATACTTTCAAGAGTCATAGTTCTCAGGCTTGGTGGGACACTCAGAAACTCAACGAAGGACATGACTCCCCGGTTGGCCCGATGATAGATTGTGAAAGCGAGAAAACTTTCAATAAGAATTCCAACAATGTGTTCATGCAGAATGGCGCATGGCATGAACCCGACTACTCTCAGTATTCCGGTTTCTCTGTGATTGACTTCCCAATGCATTACAATTTTAATAATGCAGGAAGTGCAGTCAATATCGCAAAAGAGGGTGACAAATATTATAATGATGCCTCTTATAATGTGGTGTATGTAGACTCTCACGACTACTGCCCGGGCCCCAACGATGGCACTCGTTTTAATGGTGGTACAGGACAGTGGGCTGAAAACCTTTCTCTGATGTTTACTTTCCGCGGTATTCCATGTATCTATTATGGTTCTGAAGTAGAATTCAAGAAAGGTTTGCCAATCGATGTGGGTGGCGAAAATAATAAGACTCCTCGCTCACAATCCGGTCGTGCTTATTTCGGTGAATATCTGGAAGGATCTGTTAGTGCATCTGATTTCGGTGTATATACTGCCAACGGTAATGTAAGCCAAACACTCAACGGTGACTTGGCTCACCATATCCGTATGCTCAATAAGATTCGTGCCGCTGTCCCCGCATTGCGTAAGGGCCAGTACACCTTCGATGGCTGTAGTCCAGATGGAGGTTGGGCCTTCAAACGTGCTTATAAGAACGAGTCTTATGCACTTGTGGCTATAAATGGTGGCGCCACCTTCAGCAGTGTGCCTGCAGGTACATACACTGATGTGGTGACAGGCGATAAATATACTGCCTCTAACGGTTCTATCACAGTTTCTGCTCCTAAAAATCAAGGACAACTCCGTGTATTGGTAAAAGACTGGAACGGCGGAAGAGTAGCTGAAGATGGAAAGTTCATGTACAAATCATCTTCAGTGTCCAAAGGTGGTAATCCTACTTTTGCTGACAAAGGCACCACTTCTTATTACACAGCCGATGACGTGGTAGGAAATCCTTCTGTGAAACTTTCACCTGCCGGTGGTTCATTCAAGACTGAAACTCTCAATATCACTGCTGAATTGAATGAGGTAGCTACCAGCGGATGGTACAAAATTGGCACCGGCAGCCAGGTGGCTTTGACTCCGGGCAAGACTGCAAGCTTTACAATCGGTTCCAACATGAGTTTCGGTGAAACTGTGACCATATCCTGGAGTGCAACAGACGGTAAAGAGACCTACACCGGTAGCGCTACCTATAAGAAGGTGGATCCTAATGCTGTAATCACAGTTTATGTGAAAGGTGACAAAGACGCCTATATGTACGCATGGGATGATAAGGAAAATAAAATCCTCGGAGCTTGGCCGGGCACGAAATTCTCGGAATTAGAGAAGGTGGAATTAGGAGGAGAACCATTCTATTGCTATTCATTTGATGTGGATGCAATCAACATCATTTTCAATAAGGATGGCCAGCAAACCGGTAATATCGAAGGTATAGATGCTGATGCATATTTTGAATATAATGGTGGTACAAGTTACAAGAAGATAGATGAGGCTCCTGTGGCAAATCCGAAAGTGTCTATTTCTCCTAATGGTGGTTCCTTCAAGGAAACGATAGATGTAACAGCTACTCTGAATTCAGTATCCACAAGTGGTTGGTATAAGATTGGAGATAACGGCAATCAAGTGAACCTTACCCCGGACAAAGCCACAAAATTTACACTTGGCAACAACATGAATCCGGGCGATAAGGTGACAGTATATTGGAGCGCTACAGACGGTAACAAAACTAATACCGGCAAAGCCACCTTTACAAAGGTTGAACCCTCAGCAGGTATCACAATTTATGTGAAGGCTAAAAGCGCACCTCATTTACATGCATGGACCAGCGATGGTGATCTTAACGGTGGATGGCCCGGTATTCAGATGAAAGAAAAAGAAACAGTAGATGGAGTAGAATACTGGAAACATACCTTTGATGCTGACGTTAACAGTGTGAATATTATTCTCCATAACAATAATGGAGCGCAGACTGAAGACATAAAAGGAATCACTTCTGACGAATATTTCACTTATGATGGTGGTTCAGGTTTTACCAGAGGTAAAGATTCCGGCAACAATGGTGATAACAACCAAGGCGGAGGAGACAGTGGAAATACAGGCGATGGTTTTGTAATCTATTTCGACAATACTGACAGTAACTGGGCTACACCTTATATTCACTACTGGGGCGCTTCTGAAAGCAATTGGCCCGGAGTGGCAATGACTAAGGTTACCGGTAATATATGGAGCTACACAGTTCCTGCCGGAACAACAGGTTGCATATTCAATGCAGGAGACGGTGACGCAAGCAAGACTCCGGATTTTGAAGCCAAAGCAAATCATGTTTACACCACCTCAGGCGACCAGGGAGTATATGACAAGGATGGTAACCAGGGTGGCAACCAGGGAGGAGATGGCAGTGGAAATACAGGCGATGGTTTTGTCATCTATTTCGACAATACTGACAGCAACTGGACCACACCTTATATTCACTACTGGGGTGCTTCTGAAAGCAGCTGGCCCGGTGTTGCAATGACTAAGGTTAGCGATAACATATGGAGCTATACAGTTCCTGCCGGAACCACAGGTTGCATATTCAATGCAGGAGACGGTGATGCTACTAAGACTCCGGATTTTGTTGCCCAAGCAAATCATATCTACACCACTTCAGGCGACCAGGGATTATATAAGCCATCAGGAGTTGAGGATCTCAAGGCAGAAGTAGAAAAGGTTTCTGTATGGGCCGGTCAAGGTAAGATTTACATTGAGGCTCCGATGGATATGGATATCATGATTGTACGTCTTGACGGTCGTTACCATATCGAACCTGTTAAAGCAGGCGTAAATGTGATTGAAGGGCTTCCTCACGGCCTCTACATTGTACAGGGCGTGAAGGTGATACTCTGATAATGGATTTTACAGTGGTGGCACGGTGATATCTAAACCGTGCACCACTTCAAAAGAAATAAGCCGGTTGAAACAATTCAGCCGGCTTATTTATTAATAGGAATCAATAAGAAAACCGCGGTGATTTTAGATTGCCGCGGTTTTGATTCTGTATTTCTAAATTTTAATAGTGGCTAAATCAAATAGCCGAACGGATCACTCCACGTTCTGAATTTTCTACGAAACTTACGATCTCTTCACGGTATTTAGACTCCGGAAGGGTTTCACGAATTAATTTCACAGCATTTGTCACATTCAGGTCGCTGAGATAAAGGAGACGATAGATCTCCGATATGGTCTGGATATCCTCGTTGCTGAATCCGTTACGGTGAAGCCCAATTGTGTTTAGTCCCACGAAAGAGATGGGTTCACGCGCCGCCTTAACATAAGGTGGAATATCTTTGTTGACAAGAGCACCACCCTGAAGCATAATGTTGCGTCCGAGATGACAGAACTGATGGATAAGGCTGCCGCCTCCAATCACAGCATAGTCATCTACCACTACTTCTCCCGCCAGTTGGCATGCATTCGACATGATAACACGGTTGCCTATCACGCAGTCATGAGCCACGTGATTATAAGCCATTATCAGGCAGTTTTCACCCACCACGGTTTTGCCTTTGGAAGCAGTGCCACGGTTTACTGTGACACACTCACGCAAAGTGGTTCCGTCGCCAATTATCGCTAAAGTCTCCTCACCGCGAAATTTCAGATCCTGAGGAATTCCTGATATCACCGCTCCGGGGAAAATTTTCACCCCGTTGCCGATTCGTGCTCCGGGATAAATTGTTACATTTCCTGCTATTTCGCAATTATCGCCAATTTCTACATTATCATATATATTGGTGAAATTGCCTATTTTCACATTGTTGCCGATCTTAGCACCGGGATCAACATGATACATATTTTCCATAACTGATTAATGGGATTAGGAGGCCTCCTTTATTTATTCTTAATTATCTGAGCCATGAATTCGGCCTCGCATACAATTTTTTCGCCTACGAAAGCATAGCCCTTCACCATGGCACAACCGCGACGTATTTCAGTCATCAGGCTTACGTTAAGCAAAAGGGTATTGCCCGGAACTACTTTCTGACGGAACTTTACATTATCTATCTTAAGGAAGTAGGTACTGTAAGTGTGAGGATCTTCCAGATAATTCAGCACCAGCACGCCGGCTGCCTGTGCCATAGCTTCTACCTGAAGCACTCCTGGCATCACCGGTTCCTGAGGGAAATGACCCGGGAAGAAAGGCTCATTTACTGTCACATTCTTAACTGCCACACAGTGTTTCTTATCTATCTCTATCACTTTGTCGATGAGCAGGAAGGGATAGCGGTGGGGGAGAAGTTTCTTTATTGCGTTTATGTCGATCACAGGCTCTGTGTTAGGATTGTATGTCGGGCTCTGGATCTCAGTGTGCTTCACCGCCTTGCGGATCATGCGAGTGAACTGATTGTTGATGGTATGGCCCGGTCTCACTGCCACAATCCGCCCCTTGATAGGTTTGCCGATGAGGGCGAAATCACCTATCACATCCATCAGTTTATGGCGTGCCGGTTCGTTGTCCCACTGAAGAGGCTTCGGGTTGATGTATCCTAATTCATTTACTTTTATTGGTGGCACACCCATCAATTCACAAAGGTGGTTGATGTTTTCTTCCGGAGACGGCACATCGTATATTACGATGGCGTTTTCAAGATCTCCTCCGCGGATAAGCCCTGCTTGAGCCAATTGCTCAATCTCGCGCACGAATACAAAAGTACGTGCACTTGCCACTTCCTGCTTGAAATCGGCAATGTCGTCGAGCATAGCAAACTGGTTGGGTAAAATCGCAGAATTATATTCCACCATCACTTCCACGCTGAAATGATCGTCGGGGTATATTGTAATCATACTTCCGGTCTTTTCATCGCGCAGACTCTGTTTCTCCTTGATGATGAAGAAATCTTTATCGGCATCCTGGCTTTCAAGACCCACGCGCTCAATTTCCTCCACGTAAATGATGCTGCTGCCGTCGAGTATTGGCATTTCAGGGCCGTTGAGTTCTATGAGGCAATTGTCGATACCTGCTGCATATAGCGAGGCCAGAGCATGCTCTACTGTGCTGATGCGGATATCTCCTTTACCTAACACGGTGCCCCGGGTGGTGTCGACAACGTTCTCCGCCACAGCATCTATCACGGGTTCCCCTTCAAGGTCGATACGTTTGAAGCGGTAGCCATGGTTGACCGGTGCAGGCTTGAATTCAGCCGTGATTATCATTCCTGAATGCAGGCCCTTCCCTTTTACGGTGAACGGACTCTTGAGCGTAAGTTGTTCCATTATTTATTTCTTTGTTTTTTGTGATGCCAAAAATTCGGCAATCCTTTTCATATTTACAGCATTTCTTGCAAACTGCATGGCGTCTACCGCCGGGTATCCAATCATGCGTTTTTTGTCGCCTACATTGGCATGGAGTCCGGACTGTGCGCCAAATTCATTATCGTTGCCTATTTTGATATGGCCGGCAAACCCACATTGACCTCCCACCATGTTGCGGTCGCCTATGCGCGTTGAACCCGCTACACCTACCTGAGCGGCGAAAACATTGTTCTCACCCAATTGCACATTATGGGCTATCTGGATAAGGTTGTCGAGCTTAGTGCCTTTGCCTATCTTCGTATTGCCGAATGTGGCACGGTCGATCGTGGTGTTGGCTCCTATTTCCACATCGTCGGCTATTTCTACTCCGCCCATCTGTGGAATCTTTTCAAAATGACCATCTACGGGTGCGAATCCGAATCCGTCAGAACCTATCACTGCACCGGCATGAATTATGCATCTTGCTCCTATCTTGCATCCGGAGTAAATCTTTGCTCCGGGATAGATCACAGTGTCAGGGCCTACTTCGCAGTCATCTCCGATATATACCTGGGGATAGATGAGTGCCCCGGCTCCTATTTTTACATTTTTCCCGATATATGAGAAGGCTCCGAGATAGATATCGGAAGGCAGCTCCGTTCCTTCACCTACAGCCACAGGCTGTTCTATACCTTGGGGTTTTGGCTTTTGGTTTGACACAATGGTCATGAGCCGCGCAAGTGATGCATAAGGGTCGGCCACTCTCACAAGTGTGGCTCGTGTATTGGCAGGAGCCTCAAATTCTTTTGAAACTAAAAGTATGGAGGCTCCGGTGGTGCCGGCATAATGGGCATATTTCGGATTGGCTACAAACGACAGGTCGCCTGCTCCGGCCTCCTCTATTTTTGCAAAGTCTGATACGGTCGCGGCTTCATTGCCTTCTACAATTCCGCCACAAAACGCCGCCAGGTCTTTAGCTGATATCTCCATAATTTATGTCAAGACATATTTTCTGCAAATATCGTTAAATTTTTTCTTATTTATGGTAAAAAAGAGCCTTAAAAAGGCTTTTTCATATCCCTTGAAATATATTGTGTAATTTGCTTTATGCATTGGGAATTATTGCTTACTTTTGCAAGGAAATTGGAGAGAAGTGCATAGCCAACAGAGCATTGCCCGTCTCCAAGACTTCAAATACTTTTATTCACGTAATATTCAAAAACTTCTTATCATGAAAATAACGCATCTTGAGCATATCGGCATTGCAGTGCCAAACCTTGCCGAGGCTATCAAGTATTATGAAGACGTTCTCGGTCTTAAATGTTACAAACAGGAAGTGGTGGAAGACCAGAAAGTAACCACTGCTTTCTTCAAGGTAGGCGATACTAAGATAGAACTTCTCGAGGCAACTTCGCCCGACAGCACTATCGCGAAGTTTATCGAAAAAAACAATGGCCGCGGTGGTATGCACCATATGGCTTTTGCCGTGGAAGACGGAGTAGGCGAGGCCCTGGCTGAATGTGCTGATAAAGGTGTGCAGCTCATCGACAAAGCACCAAGAAAAGGTGCCGACGGCCTCAACATCGCTTTCCTTCATCCTAAATCTACCCAGGCTGTGCTCACAGAGCTCTGTGAAGACCCTAATAAAGAAAATTCCTGCTGCAGCTGTGGATGCAATGCCTGACAATCTTAAATCCTAACCTAAATCTATTTACTCTCCTTTATTCATAATCATGGACACATCTCAAGAAAAAATAAACGAACTTATCGAGAAACGCGCGTGTGCACGTATCGGCGGTGGTGAAAAAGCTATTGAAAAACAACATGCCAAAGGCAAATACACAGCCCGCGAGAGAATCGCTCAGCTCCTTGATGAAGGTAGCTTCGAGGAGCTCGACATGTTTGTGACACATAGATGTACTAATTTCGGCCAGGATAAGAAACATATACTCGGTGACGGTGTGGTGACCGGATTCGGAACAATCGACGGCCGTCTGGTGTATGTTTTTGCTCAGGACTTCACAGTATTCGGCGGTTCACTTTCAGAAACAATGGCCCAGAAAATCTGCAAGGTAATGGATATGGCAATGAAAATGGGTGCTCCGGTTATCGGTCTTAACGACTCCGGTGGCGCACGTATTCAGGAAGGTATCAATGCTTTGGCAGGTTATTCAGAGATTTTCCAAAGAAACATCATGGCCTCAGGTGTAGTGCCCCAGATATCTGCCATCCTCGGTCCGTGTGCCGGTGGTGCGGTTTACAGCCCTGCGCTCACCGACTTCACCATCATGGCAAAGGGTATTTCTTACATGTTCCTTACCGGTCCTACTGTAGTGAAGACAGTGACAGGCGAAGATGTAAGCCAGGAAGACCTGGGTGGCGCTTCAGTACATTCATGCAAGAGCGGTGTGACTCATTTTTCAGCTGAAAACGGTGAAGAAGCTCTTTTCATTATCAGAAAGTTGCTGAGTTATATTCCCCAGAATAACCTGGAGGAAACTCCTCTTGTGAAATGCGATGACCCGATCGACCGTCTTGATGATAATCTCAATGATATCATACCTGAAAGTGCAAAACAGAGTTATGATATGTATGATGTGATCGGCACCATTGTAGACAATGGAGAATTCCTGGAAGTACATCGTGACTATGCCCGCAACATCATCATAGGTTTTGCAAGATTCAACGGTCAGAGTGTGGGTATTGTGGCCAACCAGCCTAAAGTGCTGGCAGGAGTGCTCGATTCCAACGCTTCACGTAAGGCTGCCCGCTTTGTACGTTTCTGTGATGCATTCAATATTCCGCTCGTCACTCTCGTGGATGTGCCGGGATTCCTTCCGGGCACCGGACAGGAATACAACGGTGTGATTCTGCACGGTGCAAAACTCCTGTATGCATATGGTGAGGCTACAGTGCCTAAAGTGACTGTGACATTGAGAAAGAGCTATGGCGGTGCACACATCGTGATGAGCTGTAAGCAACTCCGTGGCGACATTAATTATGCATGGCCAACTTCAGAGATTGCAGTAATGGGTGCAGAAGGTGCAGTAGGCGTGCTTTATGCTAAAGAAATGAAAGAGGCCGAGGACCCTGCCAAAATAAGGGCTGAAAAAGAAAACGAATATCGCAAACTCTTTGCCAATCCTTATCAGGCTGCAAAATACGGATATATCGATGATGTGATTGAACCTCGCAACACTCGTTTCCGTATAATCCGGGCCCTTCAGATGCTTGCCACCAAGAAACTCTCTAACCCGCCTAAGAAACACGGTAATATTCCATTATAAACCAAATGCTTAACTTTAAAGAAATCAAAATTCGAAAAGGTTTCCTTACAGCAGTATGTGCCGGATTATTGGCTTTAGCTCCAGTCGGAGCTAAAGCCGGTATCCAGCAACATGCCGATGTAGTGGAAATTGAAGGCGAGGAAGTTGTGTTGGAGCAACCTTCAGCCAACCTGGAGCAAGACCATGTGCCTCTGGCACTCCAGGAACCGGATGTCTTTACTTCAGACTACGGTGAAAGTAAGATTGCCAGAAGAATGACCCGAGAGGAGAAAGCTCGCAACGCTGCGGAAAACGACGGATGGGGTGGTGCAATCACTATTATCGCAATGTGTATAGTGATATCTGCTCTGCTGGTGCTTTCAATTTTATTCCTCATTTTCGGCAAGATATCTGAAGCCATCCTCACTTCAAAAAAGAAAAAGGCTAAGGCGGCTGCCGCTCATCTCCCTACAGATGACCACTCCCTGGCTCCCGGAGAAGTGATTGCCGCAATTTCTCTGGCATTAGCCGACTACCTGGGTAATCATCATGATGTGGAAGACACTATTCTCACTATCAGAAGGTTGCAGAGAAATTATTCACCTTGGAACTCAAAAATTTATAACCTGCGTCAGGTGCAAGACCACAGAAGAAACAATCAATGAATTAATGTGTCATGAGTCATAAAGAATACAAATACAAAATCAACGGCATTAAATTCAATGTCGTTGTGGAAGAACCCAAAGGAAACACCGTTCATGTGGAAGTGAATGGAGTGCCTTATACAGTGGAACTTGACAAGGCGCCTGTGGGCAAGCCAAATGTGATTACTCCGGTAAAGAAACCGGAAAAGGCTCCACGCACTGAGACCGGGGAAAAAGTATTAGGTGAACCCACTCTTAAACCGACTCCGGGATATGTAGTGAAAGCACCCCTACCCGGTACCATAATGAGTATCCCTGTAAAAGTAGGGGATAAGGTTGACGCCGGCTCTACCGTATGTGTGCTGGAAGCCATGAAGATGGAAAATGATATCCACACCCCCAAAGCCGGAGTGGTGAAACAGATTTTGGTACAGGTGGGCGACGCTGTACCTCAAGACGGTGATATAATGATTCTTGAATAATTAAGTCCGGAATCACAAACCTAACATTATGATTTTAGCAGACTCTACATATTCTTTTGGCGAATTCTTACGCCAGACTGTGGCAGCCTTCTGGGAGTTCACGGGTTTCTACAATTGTGAATGGGAAAATCTTGTGATGCTCGCAGTAGGATGTTTCTTCGTTTGGCTTGCCATTAAGAAAAATTTCGAACCTTTGTTGCTTGTGCCAATAGGTTTTGGTATGCTGATCGGAAACATACCCTTCCAGGAGGGAATGGAAATCGGCATCTATGAAAATGGTTCCGTGCTCAATATCCTCTATAATGGTGTGGAAAGAGGATGGTACCCTCCGCTTATTTTCTTGGGAATCGGTGCAATGACCGACTTTTCTGCCTTGCTGGCTAATCCTAAGCTGATGATAATCGGTGCCTGTGCACAGTTTGGTATATTCGGGGCCTATATGCTCGCTCTACTCTGTGGATTCGACCCGCTTTCAGCAGGATGTGTGGCTATCATTGGCGGTGCCGACGGCCCTACGGCTATCTTCACCACTTCTAAGCTAAATCCCAATCTTATGGGAGCCGTGGCGGTTTCGGCCTATTCATACATGGCCCTCATACCGCTTATTCAACCTCCGTTGATGAGACTTTTCACCACTAAGCATGAACGTCTCATAAAGATGAAACCTACTCGTGTGGTTTCACAGAACGAGAAGATAATATTCCCAGTGGTAGGCCTTTTGCTCACATGTTTTGTAGTACCTTCAGGTATTCCTTTGCTGGGTATGCTTTTCTTCGGCAACCTTCTCAGGGAAAGCGGTGTAACTACCCGACTTGCCAAGACAGCAAGCAATGCCATGACAGATATCGTGACTATTCTGCTCGGTCTTACTGTGGGTGCATCCACTCAGGGTGACATGTTCCTGACTCTCGACACTCTCTTGATATTCGGACTCGGATTCGCTGCATTTATCATTGCTTCTTCAGCCGGTGTTTGCTCGGTGAAGATTTTCAATATATTCCTTCCCAAGGATAAGAAAATCAATCCTCTTATTGGAAATGCCGGAGTTTCCGCAGTGCCGATGGCAGCCCGTATCTCCAACAATATAGGTCTGGAATACGATCCCAACAACTATCTGCTGATGCATGCTATGGGTCCGAACGTGGCCGGTGTGATCGGTTCGGCTGTAGCAGCCGGCGTGTTGCTAAGTTTCTTAGGATAAGAATAAATATTACCGCTATTAAAGAGAGGGTGGACCAATTTTTTGGCTCACCCTCTTAATGTGTATAGATATGTGAGGTAAGATGCAAGGCACTACAGAGGAGGTGAGAGGACCGTGTCTATAGTAAATGAAGGCGACCGCATTCAGATAATAACACTGTTCATTGTGTTAAAACGTACCATCTTTTTATAAAAATATTTTATAATATTCCACAAATTTTCATAACCCTTTAAACCGTCGCATCCATTTTTTGTTAATCATATTAGGAAGAAAATACCCATGCCTCTTCCTGATTTTAATTATACCTGCCAACAATATGGTTGACGAAAAGGTTATCCAGGAAATATATAAAAAATTCAGCAAGCCGCATAAAAACGTATCGGAGCTTCAGCTTGATTATTTTCTCCCGATGCTCGGCCAACACCATGCCATTGAAACTGATGGTGTGGAAATTGTGCTTAAAGATGTGGATGAATACAATCCTTTCCGTCGTTTCCTCATAAGAAGCCTTAATGCAGTGCTTGAATTCGACAAACTGGTGGCTTTTGTATTCCGCACTCATATCCTTTTTATTGGCAAGGAAGACAACCAATTGCATGTGCATATAAAGCCGGAAAAGAAACCCTCTGTTTTCGGTCGTCTTTTCGGTAGATGATTTTCCTAATCTATATTCTTTATAGCCTCAATTTTAAATTTTTTCTTGATTTTTGACCTTCAAAATAATTAAATCTGTATTCTTACATCCCTTTGAGATTGCCAACAAACGAACTTATAAGTCCTAAAAATTAATCGATTCCGGGTTAGGCCTGATTTTTTTTTACAATTATAAGGCTCTTTCTTTTGTGAAATTAAAAAATGCATTAAATTCGCATCGTTAAAAACAGAACACACTAAAAATCTACATGGTCTATAGATTTAAACTTGTAAGCGATGAGGTGAGCAATTTCTCACGTGAGTATGAAATCGACTCCACTGCTACCTTCTTGCAACTACGCAATACAATCCTTGACAGCGTAGGTTATTCAAAAGACGATTTCAATTCTTTTTTCCTGTGTGACGACGACTGGCAGAAAAACGAGGAAATAACCCTCGAAGATATGGGCAGTTCAAGCGATCAGGATATATGGGTGATGGGGGATACTCCACTCAACGAACTAATAGAAGAAGACGGACAGAGACTGATCTTTGTATTTGACTACATGACGGAGCGTGCCTTTTTTATGGAAATGAAAGAGTCTTTCCCGGGACGTACTCTTTCCGACCCTATATGCGTTCTTAAGCGCGGTAATCCTCCTGCTCAGTATGTAGATCTTGATGAATTCGATGCAAAGGTTGATCAGTCGGCTGCTATTTCACTCCCGACTGATGATCTTGACCTGGATATATATGGCGATGACCAGTATGACGAAGAAGATATAGCTGATGGATTTGACATCAATAATCTTTAATCAATCAACTTTCCAAAATAAAGAAGGCGATCCCTCAGGTCGCCTTCTTTTATGTCCTTACATCAAATATTATTCTTTTCAGGGAATTATTTCGTATCGTTTGAATACTTTTCGGATTGCCTCGATAGAACGTTCCACTTGTTCTTTGGTGTGAGTTGCCATCAGTGAATAACGTATCAGAGTATCCTGAGGTGCAACAGCCGGTGTGACTACAGGATTTACAAATACTCCTTCATCGAGAAGGTCTCTGGTGACGTGGAATGTCTTGTAGTCATCACGTATGAAAAGTGGTATGATAGGAGTGGAGGTATGACCTATCTCACAGCCCATCTCACGGAATTTGTCGAGAGCATAGTGGGTGATGTCCCACAAATGCTGCTGGCGCTCCGGCTCGGCAAGCATGATATCGAGAGCGGCATTCACTGCTGCTGTAGATGCAGGTGTGATGCTTGCTGTGAATATATAGGCACGGGAATGGTGGCGCAAGAAATTTGTGATGTCTTTGTTGGTGGCGATAAATCCTCCTAAAGAAGCAAATGACTTGCTGAAGGTACCCATAATGAGCTCTACATCATTTGTTACACCGAAATGATTGCAGGTGCCACGTCCGCCTTCTCCGAAGACTCCTATACCATGTGCTTCATCTACCATGACAGAAGCGTTGTACTGTTTGGCCAGTCTTACGATTTCGGGCAGGTTGGCCACATCTCCTTCCATAGAGAAGACCCCGTCGGTCACTATCAGTTTTACTTTATTGGGGTCGGCCTTGCGCAACTGAGCCTCAAGGCTCTCCATGTCGTTATGGCGGTATTTAAGATAGTTGGAGAATGATAGTCGTCTACCATCAATGATAGAAGCGTGGTCTTGCTCGTCTAATATCACATAATCTTCGCGACCGGTAAGAGTGGAAATTACTCCGAGATTAACTCCAAAACCGGTGCTGTAAAGCATGGCATCTTCCTTGCCTACGTAATCTGCCAGACGTGCCTCGAGATCTTTGTGGATGTCGAGTGTGCCGTTGAGGAAAGGAGATCCGGCCATGCCGGTGCCATATTTCTTTGTGGCCTCCACTGCAGCTTCGATTACTTTCGGATGGTTGGTGAGACCCATATAGGAGTTTGAACCGAACATCAGCACCTTGCGTCCGTTCATCAGCACTTCTGTGTTCTGTTCACTTGAAATAGGGCGGAAATAGGGATAAACGCCGGCTGCTTTTGCCTTCTGGGGGGCGTCGTATACAGCTAATTTTTCTTGTAATAGACTCATGTTATAGCGTTTGGGGCCCGAAATAGATAGAAAATCATTCTGTTAGCCAGGCCATTTTAAGTCATTTCAGAATGCAAAGTTAATCAAATTTCTACAAATAGTTGTAATGCTCAAATATGAAATTAATGTGCAAAAGTTTATTTGACATTTTTGGCACTGTCATATAATTTGCCTCTATTTTATAAATTTCTGTAAATGTGATAGTTGATAACCCAAAGAAGATTTTTCTTTAACCTAATGAAACTTTTAGCGCGCTATTTGTTTAATATGTAAGAGCGGGAGGTATTACACCCCGCGTAGGAATTATGAATTTATTAACAATATTATAAAAACAAAATTATGGGAAAGATAATTGGTATTGACTTGGGAACCACGAACAGCTGTGTGGCAGTTCTTGAAGGTAAAGACCCCGTAGTGATTCCTAATAATGAAGGTAGAAACACAACTCCTTCAGTAGTAGCATTTGTAGATGGCGGAGAACGTAAGGTAGGTGATCCTGCCAAACGTCAGGCTATCACCAATCCTACACGTACTATCTACAGTATTAAGCGTTTCATGGGTGAAACCTGCAGTCAGGTGGAAGATGAAATCAAGCGCGTGCCTTATAAGGTAGTATGCCAGAATAATATGCCGAAAGTAGATATCGACGGCCGTGACTATACTCCACAAGAGATTTCTGCAATGATTCTTCAGAAAATGAAGAAGACTGCCGAAGATTACCTTGGTCAGACTGTAACTGAAGCTGTTATAACTGTTCCTGCTTATTTCGACGACTCTCAGCGTCAAGCCACTAAGGAAGCCGGTGAAATTGCTGGTCTTAAGGTGCGTCGTATCGTGAACGAGCCTACTGCTGCAGCTCTTGCATATGGCCTTGATAAATCTACTAAGGAACAGAAGATTGCAGTGTTCGACCTCGGTGGCGGTACATTCGATATCTCTATTCTTGAACTTGGCGACGGTGTGTTTGAAGTGAAATCTACAAATGGCGACACTCACCTTGGCGGTGATGACTTCGACCATGTGATTATCGACTGGCTTGCCGATGAATTCAAGAGAGATGAGGGCGTTGACCTCCGTCAAGACCCGATGGCTATGCAGAGATTGAAAGAAGCTGCTGAAAAGGCTAAGATCGAACTTTCAAGTTCTACTTCTACTGAAATCAATCTTCCTTATATCACAGCTACTCCTTCAGGACCTAAGCACCTTGTAAAGACTCTTACCCGTGCTAAATTCGAGCAACTTGCTGAAAAACTTATCGATGCAGTGGCTGCTCCTTGTGTCAACGCTCTTAAGGATGCCGGATACACAGCTGCTGAAATCAACGAAGTAATTCTTGTAGGTGGTTCTACTCGTATTCCTGCAATCCAGGCTAAAGTGAAGGAAATCTTCGGTAAGGAACCTAATAAGAGCGTTAATCCTGATGAGGTTGTAGCTATTGGTGCAGCTATCCAGGGTGGTGTGCTCAGCGGTGATGTAAAGGATGTACTTCTTCTCGACGTTGTGCCTCTGTCAATCGGTATCGAAACTCTCGGTGGTGTGATGACCAAACTGATCGAAGCAAATACTACCATTCCTACCCGTAAGAGCGAGACCTTCTCTACAGCTGCCGATAATCAGCCTGAAGTTACTATCCGTGTGCTCCAGGGTGAACGTCCGATGGCTGCCGACGACAAGCTTCTCGGTGAATTCAATCTCGCTGGTATTGCTCCCGCTCCACGTGGCGTGCCACAGATTGAGGTGACCTTCGAAGTAGATGCTAACGGTATCCTTAATGTTTCTGCAAAGGATAAAGCCACAGGTAAGGAACAAAGCATACGTATCGAGGCTTCAAGTGGACTTAGCGAACAGGAGATTCAGAGAATGCGTGATGAGGCTAAAGCAAATGAGGAAGCCGACAAGAAGGCTAAGGAACGTGCCGATAAACTCAATCATGCCGACTCAATGATATTCCAGAGCGAAAAACAGCTCAATGAACTTGGCGACAAGATTCCGGCTGACAAGAAGGCTGCTATTCAGAGTGCCATCGACAGGCTCAAGGAAGTGCATAAAGCCCAGCTCATCGAAGACATCGATTCTGCTGAAAAGGCTGTAAACGATGCTTTCCAAGCTGCCGCTCAGGATATCGCTAATGCTCAGGCAGCAGGCGCTCAGGCAGGTGCACAAGCCGGTCCTTCAGCTGGTCCATCCAATCCCAACGAACCTGAAGTAACCGACGTAGACTTCGAAGAAGTCAAATAAAATATTGAATTATCAAATAAATGTAGGGACGCACGAACCGTGCGTCCCTTTTTTATAGATTGAAACTCAGCAAGTTATATTCAATTTTTATTTTTGTTCTTATTGATTTTTTTGCTTGTTTACGCGATTTTTATCGCATATTTGTACCAAATTTGTACCAGTACTTATTGGGGGACAATTCTGTACTTATAAGTACTTATTGGCCCTTATTGATACTTATGGGGGATAAGATTTTAAGTAAGGGACAGTATCCACTTCCAAGCTGGAATTACTTTTATCGTCTTATTATCAATAATAATTTCTTCCTCATCATCTAAAGTAATAATTAAAAGGTTTTGACAACCAGTTGTCTCTGATGCTTCCATCAACCCTTTAATTTCTCTCTCCCGTGTTTCTTCTTCATTAATATTCCAGCTTACCTGAATCAGACTTTCTATGTTAATTCCTTTTTGGATTACAAAATCACACTCCGTTTTCCCTTGAAAATAAAATATTTTATCAGAGGGCATCATCCTTCTTTTTAATTCCAAGAAGACTGTGTTTTCAAGTTTCTTACCATCATCAAGGCTTTGAGGTAGTATCACTGCATCGCGTAAACCATTGTCTATACAATAATATTTGGGTTGAGAATTTTCAATTTTTTGAAGTGACCGGCTATAATTGGGTACTCTTATAAACAAAAATATTTCACACGCATGATTGATCCATTCATATAGATTGTCTTTGCTTACTTTAAGATGTCGAGATTTGATATCGTTATGTATATTTCTTATAGAAGTTGGTTTGGTGATGTTCTCCATTATTCTTTTCAAAAAATATCGGAGCACTTCAGTATTTGAAATCCCGTAATGCTCAGCAAGATCCTTCAAAAGCATGGTATCGAAATAACCCTGCAGCAGTCTTAATTTTTGGAAGAGATTATCAGTTAATACGGACTCCGGGAAACCACCCTCATTATTAAATTCTCTAAATGCGTTTTTAACTAAAACCCTGTCTTTTTCATGGTAGCTGGAATAGTCAATTCCTTTGAATCGACAATATTCCTTGAAAGATAAAGGATAAGTTTCATAATCATCGGCCCAACCTCTTAAAGATGACTTTAATTCACCACTCAACATAGTAGCATTACTACCCGAAACATAAATATGTTTTGAATAGTGCTTATAAATTCTCATCACGAAGAATTCCCAACCCTCAATCAGTTGAATCTCATCAAAAAAACAATATACTTGCGATAATTCTATCTGAGGATATAATTCTCTGTAGGCTTGGATAATTGAATCGAGTTCATCCATTTTCATGGAAAGTAATCTTTCATCATCAAAACCTATCCATAATATATTTTCTTTAGGGGTACCTTGAGCTAATAGTAAATTAACTACAAGTTCCATCTTAGAAGATTTTCCACATCTTCTTACCCCCGGCACAGTTATAATTCTTTTATAATCTACCGGCAAGGGATTTTCCCTTTCTATCAAAGAAACAGGAAATTCCTGTTGCCTCATCACTATTATAGACTTTAAGTATTCTATATTCATTTTGTCCTTGTTTTAAGGACAAAATTAATTATTTTTGTCCTATTTTAAAAGACATTAAAAACTTCTCAGCCATTCAAAAATCACGCAATCGATTTTACTCCTCCAAGAATTGAGCAAACCGAAATAGCAGTGACCTTTAAATGAATGTGGGATGGCATATACAATTTAATAAGCCAATCTGGTATCGGTGGTAAAACCATCAAGATTACTACAGAAAGGGAACAATAACTGAGAAATCTCCCATGTTTGGGGTCGATAAATGAGTGAAGCGAATTCGAGATGAGATTGAAGTGAAAGTCGCTCAATTTTTGCAATGTAACAAGTTAGAACGGTGTACGATAGCATAGCCATCAATCTCACTTCAAATGATCCATTTAGTAAGAAATTAGCTTCTACTTTTGAGTGCGAAATTCGGAAAACTGTCTAAAGATGACTCAAAAATGTTGATACTAGGGGTATATTAATTATCTTTGCGTTGTATATCGCCCGTCGAAGCCCGATATGGGTTTGCGGGAGGGTAAGCAGACATAATATAGAAAGCGTTTACTTCGCTTATTCTTGGCCTTTTGGAATCTCGCAAATTCTAACGTACCGTCAAGAATTAGCAACGTAGATGTCTTCGTGGTATGAATTATTAAGAGAGACCGGGAGGTTTCAAATAATTTCATACAGACGTGGGCTTCGGCGTTGCTCTTCTACGGTACAGGCAATGCGAGAGCCTCAAAAGGTGTGAAGAGCAACAGTACAGACTCTCACGTCTTTCTTTTTATAACCTAATCGCCAATGAGGAGAGCCCTGAGGCTTAATTATAATGTGATTCTCGAAAAAATAGAACAAATAGATGATTATAAATTTAAATTTTCATCGTTTTGCAATGGTGGAAGATATTCAATTTTTAGGGGACAATGCAACTCTTCTTGGGAGTTAAAATCTACTTTGCAAAGAGTCATTGGTAAATCTTTAACAAAAGAAGAGTGCTGGTCAATGTATTTAGACTATTTTGATAGATTTAAAAGAGTTGCAATTGAGGGAGGATATGATAAATTAAAATTAGAAAGTCAGAATGAAGATTTCTTCTATATGTCTATGGCACGTCATCTTGGCTTTCCTTCTCATTTTATTGATTGGTCTTCTTCTTTTGAAACTGCAATAGAAATGGCATGTAATAATTCAGACGAATTTCAAGATTGTGATGGAATTATATATGTTATGTCGTTTCCCAAAATTAAACATACTAAATCCACCTCAAAAATAGATATATGGAAAGAAACAATTCTTATTTGTAAAGATTTTGATCTAGTTTTTCCCGACATCAGAATACAAAATTTACCTTTAGGTCGATTGAGAAGATTCCGGCAAAATGGATATTTTTCTATAATAAATCCAAATGATTTTGACAAACCAATATTGGATCTCCTCTCTACAAATGGTATTTCATGCTATAAAATTATTATTCCAAAAGGGGAAAAATTACTTTTTAAACAATTCCTTTCATCATTACGAATTGATAATTATTATGGATTAGATATTTACAATAAGGAAGGAAAAATACAATCAACAGATGTTAAACTTTTAAATATAATAGCAGACTTTAACGATTCAATTAAATCAATAACAATCTAGGTAAAGATGAAAACTGATAGAAAAAGAGCTATAGCATTCAATCAAATAAAAATGTTAATTATAACAACCTTATGCTTACTTTCTCAATCTATAAATGCAAAATTTAAAGAAGTAAATATAGGGCTAAATGATAAGTTGTCTAATCAACATTCCACGGAATTAACTTTAATTGACAGCCTTAAAATTACAGGTTATTTTCATACAGAAGATATAGAATATATTATTGACAATCTAAGTGGTCACAATTATAAAAAGAGAAATCTCTGCTATTTAGATTTAAGTGAAGCCAGATTTTCTCCGAGAGTAGGAGTGACTATGGCGGGAAACGATCAATTACCTAGTTCTTTCGGAAATGGATTGGCTGTTGTTACATTGAAACTTCCTAAATTAGAAATTCTGAGTGAGTCTTTTAGTAATAATCCTAATCTAAAGACTTTGGAACTTGCGCCTGAGACTAAAATAGGAATAAATTGTTTTGACCAATGTAATGCTTTAGAAACCGTTTTTATACCAGTAGGCTGTGAATTTTCAAATACATGTTTTAGGGGTGAAAATTTTTTGAATTTTATTGTTGATCCAGCTAATAATTCTTATAAGAGCATTAACGGTTTATTATTAGACAAAGAAGGAAAAAAACTTTTAGCGGTTCCCTTTGGACTTAAAAAAGTTAAAGTCCCAGACTCCGTTGAATCAGTAGATATGTATGCGTTTCGTTCCAAATCAAAAATTGAGATTGTTCAATTTGGAAATAATCTAAATAAATTTGATCAAGAACCTTTCGATGATAATGAAAGATTAGATAGAGTAATAATACAATCTAAATCACCCTTAGAATTGAAAAAGAATGGCTCTACTACCTATTATTTCCAAGGTTGTGATCATTTAAAAAGACGAGGATATTTATTTGTGCCAGAAGGTACCAAACATTTTTATGAGGGTGCTCCTGGCTGGGGAGAAATCCCTAATATTATTGAATACTCACCGGAAGATCTTACCCAAATATTTGATAAAGATATAGAAGATGATCCGTATGGTTTTGAATATGATTTCAAAATAAATGATATTTATTATAAGGTTACCTCATTCGAAGACAATACTGTTGGAGTTGTTAATGGTTATACACCTTATCGAGGAGCATTTGAAATTCCAGAAAAAATAATGTATTATAATAGGGAGTTAACAGTAACATCAATTATTTCAATGAATAATGGTGATATCACAAATCTCATTATTCCAAATTCAGTCACTTCTATAGGAGGTTTATCAAATAATTCCTTTGAAAACATTCAACTTCCCCCTAATTTATCCGAATTAAAAGGATATGTATTTTCATATTGTAAAAATTTAAAAAGCATTGATATTCCAGAAGGAGTTGATAAAATCTCATCCGGTGCATTTGCATACTGTATCAAATTGGAGAATATCAATTGGAGACCTAAAAATAGTTATTCCACTATTGAATCAGAGGCTTTTATGGATTGTATTTCATTAAAATCATTTATCTTCACTTCGAATATCGGGAGGGTAGGTTCAACAAGCGCCTCCTATGGAACTGCATTCTATAATTGCATTTCGTTAGATTCAATAAGTTTTGAAGAAGGATCAAATGTAACCTTAGGATCTTGGAAGCGTAGTGCAAATGATTCGGAATGTGGTGAATTTTATGGTAGCAATATTACTCAATTATATTTGGGCGGGTCTTATTCTAGTCATGCTTGGTCTCCAGGACCGCATTTAGGTTCTTTAAAAGAACTTATAATTGGCGATAATATAGTTGAAATAAAAAGAACAACTTATTCCACAACATGTCCTCCTTTAACAGGACTGAATAAGCTTGTTATTGGGGCTCAATTATCAAAAATTAATGCCTTTTCTGCAGATTCTATATGGGTAAAAAATCCTACTCCGCCTGATATAAATAGTGAATTAAGTAATGATGTGTACATAAATTCCAAATTATACATTCCAAAAGGAACCATAGAAATTTATAAAAATGCACCTGTTTGGAAAAATTTCTGGAATATTGAGGAAATGTCTGGGATAGATGCAGAACATATTGTATTAAATGTTGAAGAGGTAGAACTTAAAATTGGAGAAACGATTCAACTTGAAGCAACTGTCCTTCCGGAAAATACAACCGATAAGTCCTTATCATGGAATTCATCGGATCCAAATATAGCTACAGTATCTGATAATGGTCTTGTGACAGCCGTTTCTGCTGGCACGGCAATTATAACCGTTACTTGTGGTGAGGTATCATCAACTTGTGAAGTCATAGTAACTAAACAGGTAATTGAGCCCCTGCAAATTGTTTTGAATCTTGAATCAACTGAATTAAAGGTAGGCGAAACTTTGCAGCTTGAAGGGACGGTGCTTCCTGAAAATACAACTGATAAAACCGTAATCTGGAGCTCATCCGATGAAAGTGTAGCAATAGTATCTGAGGATGGTTTTGTAAAAGCCATATCGGCAGGCACAGTAATTATCACCGCGGCTTGTGGAGAGGTATCTGCTGAATGTGCAATAACAGTTCTTAAATATTCCAGTGTTGAAAGTCTTCTTGCAAATCCTGATTCAAAGATTACCATTTATACCACTGATGGAATCTTAATAAAGAAGGATTGTAAAGTCGAAGACTTGAAAACCCTCATTAAAGGAATTTATATAATAGTTTCCGGTAACGACCGATTCAAAATATCAATATAATATTCACTTGAATGCCTGGCTTCGGTCAGGCATTCTTTTCTCAATCCCCTTTTCTAATAAACGTGAACCAAAAAATCGGCTCAAAATTGACAGGAAATTCATAAAAATCGGCTCATATTGAGCCGATTTTTGCTTTATTGTGACTATATTTGAGCCGATAAAGAAACAGACCTTATCTTTTAATTTTACAGATTTGAGTTCAACTATTATGACACGAGATATTGAAATCCTTCAGTTCCTGCATTATAATCCGGATTCTTCTCGAACTCAGATTGCTAAAGGAATTAGTAATCCTCCCAGTGAAGCTACGCTAAAAAGAATGATTGCCATTGAAGTTAATAATGGCAATATTGAAGTTATAGGAAAAGGTCCTTCCACTCGATATCGTCTTTCTCCTCAAGCTCATTTGACAATGGAATTGAACCTTGATACTTATTTTGAGAAAGATATTGACGAAAGAAAAATTCAAGAAACTTTCAACTTTGAACTTATTAATGATATTCTTCCCAAAGTCGAATTATTTTCGAAAGAAGAGTTGGAATTGCTTAATAAGGCTCAAAGTCAATTCGAGAGCCATCTCGCCGAGATGACAGATTTAGAATATCGAAAGGAGATGGAGAGATTGGGAATTGATCTGTCGTGGAAGTCATCTCAAATAGAGGGTAACACATATTCTCTTTTAGAGACTGAACGATTGCTCAAAGAGAAACAAACTGCTTCAGGTAAAACTAAGGAAGAAGCCATAATGCTTCTAAACCATAAGGACGCACTTGATTTCATTCTTGAAGTCCCGGAATATCTTAAAGATATTTCTGTTGCAAGGATAGAAGAAATTCATGCTTTGTTGACAAAGGAATTGGGAGTGGAAAGAAATATCAGGCATCGACGCGTAGGTATCACCGGCACAAACTATATGCCTCTTGACAATGAATTTCAGATTCGAGAAGCTTTGGAAGATAGTGTGAAACTTATTAACAAGAAAGAGAATGTTTTTGAGAAAGCACTTTTGGCACTCGTTTTATTGAGTTATATTCAAGCCTTCACCGACGGAAACAAGAGAACGGCAAGAATTGTAAGCAATGGAATCTTGATTGGAAATAATTATTGTCCGATTTCATTTCGAACAGTTGATTCGGTGGATTATAAGAAAGCCATGTTGATATTTTATGAACAAAACAATATAGCTGCGTTCAAAAAAATCTTCATAGACCAATTCCTTTTTGCCGTTAAAACATATTTTTAGTAAAAAGAAAACTAAGCTTGCAAAACCTGATTTATCTAATTTCGGTTGGAACATCGCCAATCAGTCTGAAATCCCCACTGATGAAATTGTAGAGTTCTTATCCACCACTTTCAAAGAATGGTTCAAAAATACAGAGCCATTTACCATTCCCAAGGACCTCCGTAACACCCGAGGTCGACATAATATAGAAATCGATACCAAACTCCTTGATAAATTAAAATTAAATTGTTGTCTAATTGAACAACAATAGGTAATTTTGCGTTGTGGAAAGAAAGATCAGGACATACGGCGGATATTTTGAAAGCTTCATGCAAGAATTGTCTGCGAAAG
>JAFLTT010000005.1 GCA_022509165.1 Muribaculaceae bacterium | reverse complement strand
GCAAGAAAGCTAAAATTACCCAGGCTGAATTGGCACGCAGAATCGGAAGTAATCGATCATATATATCACATGTTGAAAAAGGAATAACGGAACCCCGCATTTCTACCTTTTATAGGATTATGAATGCTCTTGGTGTTAGAATAGAATATTCCATGGTTTTAGGTCAATAAACAGGAGCATAACTGAAACCCAAAAATATATAATTAGGCAAGATATTTATTTTTTTAATCTGGAAAACACTTCATTAAATTGTTTAATTAAAACAACGATTAATCAAAAAGCTCAATAAATACAACAAAAATATTTACCCAAATTTAATCCCTCAATGAGTGATTTGTATTGAATGGTAGAGCAGAAGAACAAGAAATTAACTTCTGCTTTTTGAGTCTTCTGGCTATGAGTTGAAAAGATATTTATAAAAATATGTAATCCTGTCATGAAATGGCAGGATTGTTGTTTATTTTTGTAAAAAATTTCAAAATGGCTACATCGGTTAGACTTATTAGGAGATATGTATGGTTGGTTGAGACTATACTCAGAGCGGGTAGAATCTCTCTTGAAGATATTAACAATAAATGGATTAATTCATCCTTGAATGAAGATGTTGAGGATGGTTTACCGGAACGCACTTTTCATCGTCATCGTGAAGCAATAGCAGATCTTTTTGGAATTGAAATTCGTTGCGATCGCTCTAATGGGAATGTCTATTATATCAGGAATGAAGAGATTCTTGATAAGCCCTCCTTTACAGCCTCGCTTTTTAACGGTCTTGCAATCGACAACCAATTAATAGACAATCCCGATATAAAAGACAGGATTCAATATGAAGAAATACCGGGAGGAACCAAATACCTCCCAGGTATAATTGAGGCTATTTCCAAAAATTTACTTATAGAAATACACTACCGTAGTTTTAATGATAGAAGATTAAAGGAATTTAAAGTTGAGCCTTATGGCTTGAAACAAGCATCACGAAGATGGTATCTCATAGCCCATATTCCTGATTATGAAACTTTGACTGTCTTTGCACTTGACAGGATTGAGGCAATAAATATAACCAATGAAAAATTCAAGTTTGACAAGAGTTGGAATCTTGACTCTTATTTCGATGAAGTGATAGGAGTAAATCTTGAGGATGACTATGAATCTGAGGACGTGAAAATCCGGGTCTATGGCCATCAAAGGCATTATATTGAAACGTTACCGCTCCATAAATCCCAAAAATTGGTGAAACGGGAAAAAGAATATTCCGAATACAGTTTTAGGCTGCGTCCGGAATATGAGTTTCAACATGAAATCCTGAAAATGGGCTTCAATGCCGAGGTCCTTTCACCCCTTTGGCTCCGCGATGAAATCAAATGGCAAGCCAAAGAAATCCTTAAATTTTATCAAGAGAAATGATTTTTGATGTTAATGGCGTTTGCAACACCGCCACGATGCTTGAATGCTATGTGCGCAAGACGATATACTAATCTCATTGTCCTACAATTAGAATCTTCATGCGGTACCAGGTTCAAAGCATTTCTCCATTCCCAGAAGTCTTCCGGTTTACCGGTTTCTTTGGCCCATTTGCTTATTGCCGACTTTAGATTCGGTACCATTCTCATTTGAGCTATTTCCTGAAGACTATTGGCACTACCTCCTCTTTTCTGAATGTTGTCAATGGATAAAGAATTATAAAGATCGGAAATATCCACAACAGAACCGGTGAAAGTGACTTTAGAAAAGTCAGGACTGCCATGTTCATTGTAAGTGCATTCAGTAAATCCTATTTCGGAACATTCCTTATAACCGGGATGTAAAGGTTTGAGCCGGCACGTCATTTCACCCGGACCAATCCATTCAGCATGACTTTTCGGAACAGGGTTCCAAAGTTTCCAGTTGTCCTCCAAAGCTTTCCAAGTATTTGGCTTCAAAGCCTTCTCCAGTTCCTCATATTTTGAACGATCCTCCTTATAAAGCCTATCAAGTTCGAGCCTTATCTTTTCAAGGATATCATACTTGTCAGCAACCTTTCCTGGAGCATAAAGCTTCTTCTCCCAATTTAAGATTTGATTTTTACAATCACTGTTTACAAACCACAACATAATCAGTCAAGAGGTTGAAAATCAAAATCCATTGGCATACAGCCACATTTTCTATAGTCAAAATTATAAATCCTCTTATATGTTTCAACAATATCGTCAATAGAACCACTATTAAAAGGATTGTTGGTGTAATTTTTTGTGGTTACTACAACTCTCATCGCCGGAGAAAGCGATTCTCCATTAATCTGTCTCGTTTTCTTGGGTATAATTTCCCAAACTTTGTGTAAAGCCATAATTATACTAAATTAAAATGTTTAATCCACTTAAACCCTCCTGTTTTTAGTAATAATTACATATGAAATTATAAATATATTGACAATGATAGTATTCTTTCATGCTTTTAATAAAGAAGTATGAAAGAGAGTATAGTCTAATCTTAAAGGTAAATTAAAAATCAATAGAATCACTTTCAAGTAATTTTTTAGCTTGTTGCTGGATATTCAAGATTGGTGTAATTGGATTGTTTTTCATTAAATCACCCAAATTCATTAATATACCTTGAAGGGCTTCTAAATTATTTTCAGCCATACATTTATCTAGTAGAATAAAGTATTTATCAATCGCTTCTTTCTTTAGGGAATATTCTTTATTAAAATAATCCTTGAATAGTTCCTTTTGATTATCCAGATTCTTTCTAATAGTCTCTCCATTCTCCTTGATTCTTATTCTTTCAGTTATATGACCTTCTCGAATTTCTTGATAATGATAATAACTATTTACTGCGTCACTTATTTTGTTAAACGCATTGTTATAATCAAAGTAATTTTTTTCTTTATTTTCAGTTTTATCTTTCTTTTCTTCCATATTCATTTATTATTTAAATAAAAAGTTTTTTACATTTTACAATATACATTTTGTCATTAGAAGATATGTTATGCTGACTATCTAATATTTCGATTCGTGATGAATCACAAATAGCTAAGGCCAAATTACGTACTTTAACCAATATAGCTTGATGTGCATAATTTTCAATATCAAATTCATCTGTTATTAAAATTAATTCCTCTAAAGATTTTAAACATCGAGGAGTTAATTGCATAATAATATCTTTTAATTGATTAATATGTGGAATAATACCATATTCAATTAAGGTAATCTCATTATTGATTTTCTGGATCAAATTTTTTACATCTGTTTCAAATCTTACAACTTCAGTTTCTTCAGCTTGATCTTTCTCAGCGTATGCTTGAGCTATCCCAAAAGCTGACTGGATTAAATCTAACCACCAAATTCCACTTTTTGTAGAGTTGTTTGTTTGAAAATTTGAGAATTGCTTTTTCCCTAAGATTTCGATGGTTTTTTGAATACCTATATTTAATGCATCTAAAGTATGATTCACTATTTTCATCTTTTGATCAAACGACATAGAAATATCTTTAATTTCTATGTCGGTAGTGAAGTTAGATGATACTTCGTACGGAATATCAAAAGATTTTACATTTATGTTCTTCTTGGAATCTATTTTTTTTAAACAACTTTTGAAATCATTTATAACTTTAATAATTATTTCTTTCCTTAATTTACCTAATTCTTTAGCTTCTAGACTCATTTGGTTAACCCATGAATCATAAAATGCTTTATTTAAAGAAAGATCAATTTTACTTTTTTCAATCCTTAGTGTTCGTTCTTTATTCATGAGAAAAAATTAACAATAAATAAAAAATAAATATTTTAGAGCTCAAATAAATTTTCTTTAGTTTTTACAATAATAAAGCCCGTTTGTTTATGAACCGATTACATATTTTTTAATTTTTTAGAATAGAATCCAAGTTTTGATTGTTTTTCCCATTCGAATTTAAATAGATGATCTACTGATTCTTAATTTTTCTCATAGTTTCCTTGTTACTTTAATCCTCATATATTGGAATAAGATCGTCTATTTGTTTCTGATGATTTTCCAATTTTTCCCAAGTAATAAATTTTGGAATCAGGCTTTTGTCCGTTCGAATATCACCATCAATGATGATTTGAAAGCCATTGTATTTCGGATGATTAGATCTAATTAGAGCCACTTTTTCAATACCACTAAAAGAAGATATCATTTTGTCTACAGTTATCATCATGATATAATCAAAGGCAATTTCCAAGTCAATATTTATGGCAACGATTTTTTCTTCATTCTTAAATTCATAACCGTATATTTCATCTAATTTGACAAGTTTCTTAGATGGAATTGCATTTATATATTGAACGCAGATATTCGGCTTTGCTTTCATAGTTATTTCTTTTACCAGTCTTGAATTATTTTTTAATTATGCCTTTGACAAAATTTCCAACTTCTTCGGGATTAACACTGCAGAATGTATTTTGGTTTCAATCTTCATTTACACGAACATAGATTTATAGGTTAGTTTAGGGTTATTCCTGCTTTAATTTTTGTTTTCCTACTTCCACAATTTGGACACTTTGGAATCATCTGATCTAAGAATATAAAAATAATTCCACCTTTAGAATGTTGGAATTCATGTCCACAATTTTTACATTTCCTGAATTCAATACTTGTTAGCATAATTAATAATTGAGGCATCTTTTATCAATTGTTTACTAAAATTTTGTTTGATAAAAGACGTGACAAAACATCACGTCTTTTAAATAAGTTTAGAATCCTTATGAAATGTACAATACAATATCAGTTGTTGTATTGACTGTCTCCTTCTCTCCAATAAGGATCTATGGCATCTCTTTCTGCATCCGGGTCGAACGGATAATCATTATCATCTAATTCGTCATCTGCCCACATAATATATTTTTTAAGTTATTTTGAAGGTTTTCTAAGATCTTGAATGATTTTCCAAGCCGTTTTAATTAAAGTCACTACATCAGTAGGCTCCACGTCTTTAATAGCTCCATTTTTTGGTGCATTGATTTTTCCCATAGTGTAAAAATATTTTTTGTTTGTAAAGTTCCTTTTACAAACTATTATTAAATTAAGAAAAGTGGGAACTTCTTTCGGTTCTCCAGGTATGATAGGCATCGCCAAACGCCCGATATGACAGGAAAACAGAAGAAAAATGCCCCCACTGAATTGTATGTATAATCATACTAAGTATGACACACGCATACAAACAGGAAGAGCGTCTTGGCTTCCATTCCCTCACATCTAAAATTGGCGATTTTATCATACGAGAAGAAAGCGAAACGCTTTTCTTTCCGGCCGGCATTTCTCTTCCGACTCGGATCAGTTACAAAGTTATAAATTATTTTTATTTACCATAACTTTCAGGGCATTTTTCGTTCAATAGATTTATATATTTATATAAAAAGCGTGAGCCAAATTTTTCTTTGCCTTAAGTTCCAGGTATCGCCAAACACCTAACAAACAAGACTTGAAGAAATTTGCCCCACGTCGATATCCGAATACAGGTTAAAACCCATGTCTTCTGATATGAGTCAAGGACATTCTTCCGCGAGAGTCCGTTTGCTGTTCTTGTTTTGGCGATTTCGGAACTATGGACTTTCGGCAAGATGCCTATATTTTTTACAAATATACCATCTTTTAGTTGAAATCCTATTCATGAGGGCATTTTTCTTCAAGTCTTTCTTTCACTTAATCACTTTAGTTCGCCAATGATGGCATGAAGGACACGGATTGAAGAGAGTGAAAGGAGGATCCTTTAGGATGAAGCCTCCTGTCCAAATCACAAATTCATGCTTGCATTTAGGGCATTTTCGTTTTATAGGCACTAACATAAACTATCTTATTTTTTTGCTGACAAATTTATAGCCTGATATTGCCAAATGACGGCAGAATATAAAATTTCTTCAGAAAAATATATCTGCCGTAAAATGGCAGTTGCTAATCATAAATTTGCATCATGGAAAAAATTATTGTACACGTAAAACCGATAGATTGGACCGAGGGTGAAGTCTATGGCATGAGTTTTAGGTTGTCGGAGCATAACTCCAATGTTAAAATCCGTTGGGGTGACGGAAAGACTGACACTTATTACGGTAAAGAAATAAGAGCCTATCATATTTATCCCAAGGAAACGACACTTTCTTTTATAGTGGAGGCTGAAATAAGAGGTGGAAAAATCGAATATTTTGCACCTTCCGGAGGTGACTGCTATCACGAATATGTGGATTTCTCCGGTGCTCCCTCCATAAAGGAGATTTATTGTGAGTCGTTCAAGAAAGTAAAATTGGACAATCCTCTTTTAACCAAGCTGACTTTGAGAATAATGCTTGGAACAGAGTATGACTTGTCAAAAGTGCCAAATCTTAAAGAACTGGTTTTCGATTGTGAAAATAGAGAGATAAAGTGTCTAAATCTGTCACATTGCCATAAATTGGAGAATTTACAATGTTGGTGCTATATCACACCGAAGCTCAAGTTGATTTTGCCGAATGATGCTCCTTTGAAATATATTGATATTAGAGGACATGAGTTTTCAAAAGGATGTCTTGATACTATTCATCGAATAATTGATAGGAATGGAGGTGAAATAGTTGGAGAATTTGAAGAACCCGTAGAAGATGACACTAACTATGATATAATCTTAAAAAAAGATGGAAAAATTAAGAGGAAATAACATGATCAGGATAAAGAACCCGGATATACTACGGAAAAAGGTTATTGCCATAGAAAGCAAGATGAGACAGATAATGGAGGAGAAATGGCATGGGTATGTCTGGTGGAAACTTCCATTTAAAATAGATAAGATGAAGGAACTTTTGGAAATGAGAGCCTGTTATCTTAATCGGATGTTCAAAGCTACCCCTGAAGAGGTGAAACGTCTTGAAGATCTCAACAATCTCTTTCTTAAGAAGACCGAACAGATGAGACAGAGATCCGCCATGCTGTATAAGACAATGAAACAGATGGAGACTATGCCAGAGTTTGATGACCAATATGAGATTGAAGCCACAATGAGAGTGCAGGGAGACATCTCTGATAAGGAGAGTATCATCAAACTTCCTGAGGATGAATATTATGGATCTGATTTCCTTATGGCAGCAGAGGCTCTGAATCTCACTATGTCAGACAATTGGAATCATTCAAATTGTTTCTATTGTGTGGACTCTCCTGACTTGAATACAGAAAAAGATAATATCGGCACATCATTCACAGATACCATGGAAGATGGATTAAGTTGGGCGGAGGGTGCTTTATATAATGAAGCTTTGAAACACATCTGTATCTGTTACCCGATACATGACATCTGTTGCCATAATCCTTATTCAATCCCTGACCTATTGCGGATAAACGATGTTAAGGTTGACGTGAAACTATCAATCGAGCATCACATGACACAACACAGTATCCGCAGTTTTGAATCCGACTATCGACCTTGACGATAATGTGGAACTACTATCAATGATTTTATCAATAAATCTAAGAGGGAAGTGGTGTATTTAGCTCAATGATAATTCCGACCAATTTCCATGAAATTTAAATCTCACATCTACAGGTTAAAAGATTGGAAGGGGGGATTATGCGGGAGGAACATAATGTTGGTGTTGCATAATCTTTAATTAGCAAAAAAAGAAAGTGTGGAGTAACCTCAATTGAGGTTAAAGGGGGAGGGTGGAGGATTAAAAGACGATGAGTTTTTCTACTTCTGCTTCTGTTTCCTCACGGTTTCTTTCACGAGGGTCAAGGTCTTCGTCTACATAATAGCCCTTCTCGGTGGCTTTGCCATCTACGAGGTCTTTCATATTGGGAGAACGGGTCTCTACCTGATGCCAGAGTTCTTCGTAGTCGGGCGTATAAGCTACGGGAGGCACTACGTTTGTGTCAAACTGGAGCTCGCGCCAGGTGGAATCTGCAAAGTTGCCGTAAAGCCATGCGAAATTTTCCACATATCCCGTGTTTTTAGTGGAATTGTAGGTGAAATGTATCTTTCCTTTCTGCTTGGGTGGAATAACAATGGGCAGTTTGTCCTGATTTATATAGCACCCGCAAGTCGTCTGGATCTCACGAATAAAGAGAGGGTCTTTCGACATATTCTCCACTTCATAAGTTATTCCCAGCAGTTCACCTTGAATCACCGGGTAATAATGCCTCTTGGCGTCTACAATCTCAACGTCTACAGGTTTCAGTTCTCTTTCGCAAGCGGCGAAAAGACAAAGCAGGGCAATCGGAAATGCAACTAATCTTCTCATCAGTATCCTTCAATTTCCTCAATGGCGATGGATTTGGTGTCTTCTCCCTTGTAGAAAGTCAGAATGAGTGTGCCTTGAGCATTGTCGGGCACATTGAACTCTATAGGCAGGTGGCCGTTGTTTTCTTTTGGATAATCCGGTGACAAGGATGCCAATTCCTTACCGGAAGCCGAGAGGGTGACTTTTTCCGGTATGCCTATCTTTGCTGCAGGATTATAACTGAGCCAAACCTTGAGACGGTTGAGTCCGGGTTTATTAGGCACGGCAATCTTGACAAATTCTTTAGGGGAGATAATGAGGTTGCCGTTGTGATAGTTGGAGGGTATTCCAAGGGCACCGTCAGTAATGATTGATATGTCGGAATAATCCGGATCGAGCGGAGTCATAGCCACCAAAGACTCACCTTTCAATTTGTTTTTATTCGAAGTCTCGTTCAGATGGTCAAGAATGTAACGGTAATCGTTGATGTATCCTTCGATTGTGAGTCCGGATTCATTATAGGATGTAAAACCTTTTTTAGAGAGTTGTTCAAGTTCGTTGAGGAATCTTTCGGAGTCCTTGAAATTACCCTTTATACGGTTTAATTCGAGTCGAGTCAGGGCCAGTTCACCTAAAAGAATATCAATGTATTCCCTTTCTGAGCCTGTGAGAGAAGGCCGTAATTCGAGTAGTTGGTCGTGGAATGGAATGAATTTATCTTCCGAGAGGTATGTCTCTTTAGCTATCGCTACGCCTTCGTAAAGCGGGAGGGCGTTACCCGATTGCTCAAGGTCCTCTTCCTGCGATACCATGAAGTCCGCAATAATTTTGCCGGCAGTAGGATAGTATTCCGCAGCCTTCTCATATATCAACACTTTCCAGTCAGTTTCCGGGTCACGAGTCATCTCTGCGAGCACAGCGGTTTTGAGTCTACTCATAGTGCTGATATCTTCACCGCTACCGTTGAGGAAGATTGCAGTCACCTTATTGTCCCGATAGTCCTTAAGGCGACGTTGCATAGCACCGAAAGTAGGGTAGGGGGTGAAATAGTCATCGAAATTATTGATGTAGTCCCATACTAAAATACGGGGTGTGGTTTCTCCCCACGCCTGAAGTCTCTGAATAAAACTTGTCTCTTCTGGCGATTCCTCGTAAGAGAGCGGGAAATTTATGGCGCTCACAAGCACTCCGGTGTTTTTCGGCATCGAATCCACAGGAAGCCCTTGAGTGGTCTTGTAGTCGGAAGTATAGAAAATATGGTTAGGGAATCTCTCAGCCAGTCTTCTCACAAGCTTATTTACAGCCGGCGATGCATTTTTTTTGGTATTACCAGCTATGACACATTTTTCGCAGAGACACACGATTTCATTATCGTTTGGAATAATGGCAAACCTTATAGTCTCTTCAGTACCGAAATTATCGATAATGTACTCCTCGATATATTCGAAAAGATGATTGCTGGTGAAGCAGAACTGTTTCTTGTTGGTTACTCCGTTTACTTTTGCAAAAACTCTTTGTGACGGATCTTTTGGAAGCACCTTTCCGAGATTATGTCCCCAAATACCCCAGTCAAGATCGAGGGTATTGAGGCCGAAGTCCTGGGCATTTTCTCCGATGCCTTCAGGCAGATATATTTCCCGATATTTGAATGCGGAAGGTAAGGCATCTTCATCGGCAGCTCTGACTTGGCCGCATGATGATGACAACAGCATTCCCATACACGATGCCAGCACCAACATTCCGGTGCTCATGGTCAAGATTTCTTTGTTCAGTCTGAGAGTTTGCATGACTAATGGATTTTCAACTCAGAGGTTAGAAGGCAACGTGCAATCCTAATGAAACCTGGTATATGTTCCGGTAAGAGTCGAGAGGATAACCTTCAGCGGAAAAGACAGGGTTATAGTAGGTGTTCCAAGCCGCGGCAAGAGTAATGAATAGGTTTTTGGTGAGCAAATATGTACCGTCTATGCCCACCATGGCGTTCATATTGGTAATACCGTTCATTGTGGTCTGGTCAAAGAAGGTTAGTTCCGGGAAAGAACCAAACCCGACGTTGGCGCCTACAGATGATACTCCGTCTTCGTTTATAAAGAATTTTCCTTTAAGACTCACGTTGTAATACATCTCTTTTAAGAAATCTAAGGTAATGAAATCTGCGTTAAGATGCAAACCTACCTTTTCCCATTCTTTGGAAACACGTGGTCCGAGCATAAGTAAATTGCGTTTCTTATAGTCGCCGTCCCAGTCTTTATTCTTCTCGTAGACGAATACGGGAGGGGTGAGACGGTAGGAGGCTTTCACTCCGAGTGACCATCCTTTTTGAAGAGATGCAGTGAACCCAAGGTTACCACCGATTTTATTGAAATATTTTGTACCGTAAGAACCGCTCAATGTCATATTCCAGCCATGGCGCAAGTCCTGACTGATTTCAGCCCAACCTTCGATACCGCTACCACCGCTTTCATACACTCCGAAGCCTTGATAACCGTCGGTACCTTTATAATTGGCTCCAACAGTAAGGGACGTGTGTTTCCATAAATGTGTGTATGCGAAGGATCCTATGGAATACATATGGGCTATGGAGGCTATTTCTTCGCCACGATTGTCGTAGAAAGCAGAAGTGAACTCCATGTCAAACCGGTTTTTCAGACTCCTGTATTTGAGATACCTCATGTGCTGTATCCATTCCTCCTGCTCGGCATTGCTGGGATTGTAGTTCTTGGTCTGATAATCGTAAGCCTGACCGTATTCCTTCATCTGTTCATAGGCCAGGCCTTTCAGGTAGCGCAACTCATTGTTGTCCGGATCGAATTTCAGTGCCTCGTCGATTTTTTCAATTGCCAGGTCGGGCATTTTGTTCTTCAGGAGAAGTGCGGCAAAATCTTCGGTAACTCCGGCGTAAGGGTTGATAAGTTGCTGCATAGGATATCTGGAGCCGGGCTTCTGAGGGTTAAGCAGATTCAGGGCCTCGGCATATCTTCCCTGTTCCTGGAGGGCTACGGCCTGCTTTATGATGAAATAAGGCTCCTCGGGATAATAATCGTAACCCAACTGTGCATACTTATAGAAAAGAGTCTTGTTTTTCAACGTCTGAGCCATGTTGATACAGGTACGCAATGCAAGTTCACTGTTAAAGATGGTACCAAAGAGTTGCTGACCACGTCTAAGAGCGGACTCATACTTCTCTTCTTCGATAAGTTGCTTTATATCTTTAGAAACAATATCTTCATAAGCGGCAGCAAATCGGGCACGGTTGTCGGGATCGTCTACGCTTGCCACTCCGAAAAGTCTTCGGGCTTCTTCGTCACGACCCATCATTCCTAAAAGATAGATCCGGTGAGCCATGGCTGACACCCATTGGTCGGAGCCTTTTGTCATAGCTTCCGAGGCGCTTGTGAGGCGCTCATAGGCCTGCATCCAGTCCTGTTGTTCCTCGTCAATGCTTGCCAGTTGCAACTGCATGGCAATGTATTCATCTTTCAGGTCATCATCGAGCGGACTCTTCGACATCAGTTCCTTCAGAAGTTTTTCAGCCTTATTCTGATTTCCGGTTCTTTTCTCTAAGGTGTATTCCTTGAGGAGAAGGTCGATGGTTCTTCCTTCTCTCTTGTAAGCCTCGTTGAGGTATTCGATTGCATCGTCGTAATACCCTCTCGAGAGGGAGATATTAAGAAGATACTGGAGAGCGTCAGCGTCGCCGGTAGTGGCATAGAGACGTCCGTAGATATCGTATGGATCGCGTAGCCGGGCATCATTGGCAGCTTCCCGCATCATGTTTTCGTATATTCTGCCTCCCTGACGGTTTTCCTTGAGAAACATCAGCGCACGAGTGTACAGTCCCTGCTCCGACATTAGACTCGCCACACGGTTTATAAGCCAGGTATTGCCGGGGAACTGATTGAGACCTCGTTTTGCGGTGTTAAGGGAGCGGTCGTAATCGCCCATCTTGATATAGAGGTCGCTTAATTCCATGTAATTATCAATATTATCCGGCTCGGTATTGATAAGACCTTCAAGTGTGGCAGCCCGTTCTGCAATTGTGGTGGTGCTCAAACGTCGGTTCCAGTTCTCACGGCTGAGCATCGAGAGTTCCCTCTTGATTATTGTGTCGTTGGGATAAATTTTCGCCAGACGGCGTAATGCTTCTTCGCCCTCTACGATGTTGCCAGTCTTGTTATATAGGGCGATCTTACGCCGCCACAGGCTTTTATCGTAAGGTTGTTGTTCCAGAAGTTCATTGATATAGCAGATAGCACTCGAATAGTGTCTTGAGTCTTCCTCCACGTCGATGAGCACTCTTTTTGCCCCTAATTGCTGGTCGTTTTCCTGAAGAGCCTTTACAAGGTTGTAGCGGGCCTTCTGGAGGTCGCGTTTGGCATAATAGTAATACCTTCCGTTAAGATAAAGGAGTTCCGGGTCGTCGGGATAATGCTTTAGACCTTCATCGATTTCCTTTTTCGCGGCTTCCCAGGCATTTGCGTCTTCGAGGTCTTCGGCACGCGAAGAGTAATATAGACTGGTATGCACGTCGAGTGGATTCTCCCTGGTCTTTTGTGAAAAGGCATGGGAGCACCCGAAGAAAATCAGTAAGAAAAGCACATTTATCTTTAACAGAGTCCTTGAAAGGTTCATGTAATTAAGCGTTTGAGGTGAATTGAGAGTTTTGGTCAGCTTCATTGCCTTCCTCCACACGTTTTTTTGCACCTTTCCTTTTAATGGGTTTCCATTCTTTACCGCGGTTGCGCAGAAAGTTGAAATAACCTATTAGGGAACAGGTAGTTATAAAGGGATGGTAGATGAAAGGTTCAAAAACAGCTGCAACTATGAGTTTGGTATAACTTCTCCAAGTGCTCTTCCATTTCACGGATTTTGTAGCATAGTCGAAAATCAATACCAGGAAAGTAAGCGACAGGGAGAAAACATAGATCATACCGAAGATCACAAGAGCGGTATTCCAGTTTACCGCGTCTATAAGCAGAAGCCAAATCATGAAAATAAAACCGGATACTTCAAGAATCGGCGCCATGAATTCAAACAGGAAGATATACGGGAGGGTAATACCTCCGTGCTTGCCATACCGGAAATTAAAGAATAATTTACGGTGGTTGGAGATAACCTCGCAGAGGCCACGTCCCCACCTGATTCTCTGACGGTATAGAAGCCGAATATTATAAGGTCCTTCAGTCCAGCAACTCACTTGAGGTACTTGAGCGAGACTGTATTTCTGGCCAGTGTTTTCCATATAGGTAACCATACGCAGAAGCATGTCTACGTCTTCAGCGAGACTCACCTGGTCGTATCCTCCTGATTTTACTACTGTCTCGGTGTCGAAAAGACCGAAACCTCCGGAAATATTGGGCAATGTGTTATGACTGCTCCACCCGAGTTTACCGATGAGGAAACTTCGCATATATTCGAGTTGCTGAAAAGCGGGGAGAGGGTTATTGGAAACTTTCGCTTCAACTACTCGTCCGTTCTGAATAACGCAACCGTTAAGCATCAACATTGTAGCACCCACACCGATCATGGGGTTGTGGGTGTTGATTACGTGCCATATCATCCGGTAAAGTGCCATCGGCTCAAGAATACAGTCTACGTCGGTACTTACAAAGTATTTCGACATACAGATGTTGAGCCCGGCGTTGGTACTGTCACTCTTATGGCCTCCGGGTTCTTTGTCTACAACTGTTAGTTGACTGAAACGCTCATCTTCCGACTTGAATACTCTTTTTATAGGTTTTGAAGGCACGCGTTTAAGGTTGATGAAAGGCACTTCCTTGAGTTTGAATTCCTCTATAAGTAGATCAAGTGTCTTGTCGGTACTGCCGTCGTTCACCACTATTACGTCAAAATTAGGATAATAGATACCTAAAAGAGAGTAAACATTATCCAGGATAGTCTTCTCCTCGTTGTGGGCCGGTGCAATGATAGACACTGCCGGTGTGATGGGGGAAGACTTGAGGGTGTAGCGAATGGTTTCGTCGTCAGGAGCGTCAATCAGCAATCTTTTCTGGGCTATGGAACTGCGTATTGCCAGATACAGCAGTGCTAGCATAGCAATGATGCTGTAGAAAAAGATAATGTAACTGAATATATAATAAATGGTAATCCACATATTTTTTCTATGTTAAGCCACTGAGAAGAGGTTATCGCCATACCTGGAATGGTATCTGGCAGTTTTCTCCAAGGGAATTTCCTTCAACGTGAGTTCGTTTTCAAAGAAATTGAAATAGAAGCTGTCACGGTCTGTGGCGGTAGCCCTCAGTTGTTCAAATTTCTCACGACCTTTTTCACCATAAAGATAGATACACCGGAGAGCCTCAAATTTCACATGTTGGCTTCCGCTGTTTTTATACCCGTCAACCAGAGCCTCAAGGGAATTTCCGGTATTAAGACGAGTAAGGGCGTGCATTATCGCCACTTTGGTGTCATCGGCCTGGGTAAGCAGCATTTCGCTCATCAGTTGCTCGCCCTCAGTGTAACCAAGGTAACCCCAGGTACGGGCTATCTCCTCGATTAGTTCACCGGGAGAACTATGATTGAAAAGGTCTTCAAGTTCAAAGCAGTATTCCTTCTGGTTGAACTGACGCATCATTCTCACGAACATAGCCTGTGCAGCCGGGTCGTTCTGAATTGTAGCCCAGTGAGCCAGGTTGGGAATCTTTCTTCTGGCCGACAGCCTTCGTTGGAGCACAAATCCGAGTTGGATTTCATCGTACATGCAGAAATGATTGGCGAAGAATTCGCTTTCAAAATATTGCAAGTCGGTGTTGCTGTTGGTCATGATAGAAGAGTACATAGCCATACGGGTCACACGGTGCCGCTTGGCATTGATGAGTTGATTGGCAATCCACTGGTTGGTTGGGACCTTGAAAGCGCGAAGCATCAGAAGGGCCTCTACCTTGCGGTGCTGTTTGTCTTTCAATACCATTTCCTCCAGGAAATCGGCGATACCGAAAATCCTTAGAAGCACCTGAACGTTACGGCTGTCTTTCACCTGTGCCTCTTCCGATATCCTGGTACGGTATATTAGCCGAGCCATGCACATTTTCTCCCGCTTGTCTTTAAGGAGTTTGCGGGGGTCGGCCTGGTTAGGGTCGATGTCGAGCACTTCGAGGATACGGTCACGTCCCATATTGTTGTCAGACTCCGGTGAAAGTATATAATCTAAAGCCTCTCCGTAACGATCGGAGAGCTTTTTTTCAGTTTTCCTCCATTTATTTCTACGGATTGAATTGCTGATAATCCTGAATATACTTATGATGATCAGAATAGCGGAAACGGTGAGAGATATAGCTGCCACCCTTACAATCCAAGCGAAATCCCTGAAATGTTCAAACAGCCAGGTAATCCCGATCACGAAATAAGTGAGGAGAAGATTATACCAGTAGGATAATTCATTGATAGAATCCATAGGAAAATTGTAAAGTTAATAAAAAAATTAGGAAGGAGGCGGATATTAACACCTATCGCTTAATTTAATAATAAAGACCCGCGGCTAAGCCGCAGATCTTTAACATATTATAATGATTTAAGATTGAATCTTAATCATTGAGAGTACTGCTCCGTGAGTGATGGAAAGTTCCTTCACCGGTTTGGGATCCGGTAGTTTCCGGGTTTCCCGTAGGAGCAGATTAGAGCAACTCAAATTATATATTTATTAAAAATTATTTATTTTCTTTTGAATAATTTTTATTCCAATATAAATAATTTGTGTCGGAACCATTATACCAAAGGCCTTTTTCGCCGTCATTATATTCATCTGCTTGTTCTTTTATTAAGACCGGACAATCATATTCATATTGATTTTCAAATCCGTCAAAGAAAGCATTTACATATAAGTCAGGACAATTCTCTATGAATTTAATAGTAGAATTATTAGTCAGCAACTCTTTTCTTAAAGAATCTCTATCAATCAATTCAGAATTAAAATAATTCCAAACCTCAAATGTTATTCCATCGCCATATTCTTCTCGGCAATAATCTATAACGTCTTGATCAATACCTTCGGTCCAAATTCTTAATCCCTCTGGAACATAGTTTTCTCCAAAACGGTGTTCAATATTTAAGGTTACAGTTTTACCGCCCACATTATAGGTCATAGATTCCGGACCACCATGTAACATTTTATCTTCTAAATGTTTATTTACAATGGCCAGGTCATCAGGTTCACAAACATATTGAGCATCAATAGGAATGAATATTTCCACATTGGTATTGGCTCTAACATGTATTGATAAATGAGTTGCTAACCAATCCTTATGATCTTCTACTGCAAAATTTACTTCAACATGCTCAGGAGTTTCTGATGGAGGTGTAACAATTGGATCATCCTCATCTTCGTCTGATGTTTCTGGTGTAGGTGCTGTTATTATAGATCCATCTGCCGGAATTATTTTCATAACCCAATCATAATATTTTCCATTACCCAAAAACGGCTCCGGTTGTCTGCTGGGTTCTGTTACATCAGGAGTTCTGAAATCAAAACCAAGATATAAGCAAGTTTTACCTGCATCTTCTGAATTTACATCCTCTGGAAGGGTAATGTAAAAGAATTTATATGCATTATAAACCCTGCCTCCATTTGTATGGGTATAAGAGGGGTTTATGATTGGATAATTTGCACATAAAACTAATTCCCCTTGTACCTTAGGACCTGTACAATTCCCGGTATAGGAATTTCCATAACTATGATCACCTTGGTTGTATGGATTATTATAATCTTCATTTAGCCAAAGATTATCCATAGTGTAATTTTCTTCACCATTGCCATTCCAATTATATTTCAAATTATTGGCACCTACACATTGGAAGAAATATATATCAGGGGTAGTAGCTTCAGTATATCCTTTATCAGAATTGTCATTTATCCAATTGAATACATAATCTGCTTCTGATTGTGAAGTTGCACGACCATCTTGTCCTCTGCCTGTGGCTTTTGGTAATTTATCATAGAAGGCTGATAAATCAAATGTACCATTTGGAGTCCAAGCATACTGCCAGTCATTACTTCCTGTATGTCCGGTGGTGCAAAATGTAAAAAACTCCGGATATTCATTCGCACTTCTTGTTGCATACAAAGCAGAAAGATTCATAGTATTAGTTCCAAAAGTGCTTCCTAATACTTTATCCCCGGAATACGCTACAACATCAGATGCTTTAGTTACCTGTAGATTGTCGTTAGGATTGAGGGTTGGATCTTTCAGAGAATTATCACAAGAAGAGAACATCCCTCCTAAAATTAGGGTAGCGGCTGCATAGCCGTAAATCTTCTTAAATCTCATAGTAAAATATAGAATTTAATTATCGTTTCAATTATATGGATTAATAAGGCAGTAGGACGCTGCCCTTATTTTGAGTGCAAAATTAATACCAAGTGACGCTTTTGTCAAGGATTTTAACACTCTTTAACAAGGGTGTATAGCCAATAAAGTCTTTATCATTCCCCTATTAATACAGAAAAAAATATGTTTTGTGTATTCGGATGAAGAAATTGTAAAAGAGGAAATATAAAACCTTAAGTATAGATATTAGAATTATAGAAATCTTACTTTCCCAATTCTTAATGCTCATAAATTTTCCTGGGTCGTGGTAATCGGTGCCCGAAAGGCGAGCAAATCTACTTTATACCGGTATATCTTTCAGGATTTCATTATATTTGCAATGTAAAGACACATAATATGAATAAGTTGAACCTATGGGAAGAAATCAAACAGATAAAGGAAGCGGGTTTTCCTCCTGAAGGGTTAAATAAATTAGAACTTTATGCCGAGTTATTCAATGAACGAAGACTTTTATATCAACGATTTTCACCGGCAGAACAGCATGGCTGCTCAACGGGAGGTAGCACTCATGTCATTGCAACCTTGCTCGCGGGAGCAGAAGTTGCAGCAAGTGGCTATGTTGAAGGAAGCTTCCCGGACTTCAAAACAGAACTCCAATCAGCAAAGAAACAGATTGAAACAATAAAAAACTGGGCTCTAAAACAAGGAGTCTGGATTGATAATCCTGAGAAATATCTCAATAATCAAGTTGGGGATATAATTGCAGAAGGAGGTGAGGCAAAGGTATATGACGGAGGCACTAATGTAATTAAGTCAATCGGATTGGATTATTTTATACAGCCAGTCTATGCTTTAGATAGAATTTCCCTTCATAATGCCTATTTTCCTGAAACCCGTTTAAAAGTTATAGGATTCGGTGAAAATGATGGTGAATTAAAAATAATAGTGGAACAACCATACATAATTGGTCGTGCCGTTACAAATCAAGAAATTGAATATTTTCTTCAGCAGTTAGGATTCCATCTTCATAATCCCAAAAACTGGACCTATTACACCTCAGATATTTATCTGAGCGACATGCATGATGAAAATATCGTAAAATCTAAATCCGGCACATTCTTTGTATTGGATTGCGATATTCGTCTAAACGCGCCTTTTCTTAAAACCAATGGTACCCGGAATCTGACAACTGACATAATCTTAAGGCCACGGTGAGTTATTTATAATTATGTTACATGTCTTCCACAGTCAAGGTATAATAAAATAAAAGGTTCCCATTGGCATCCAAAATTTTTTCAGGCGGATTCCTGTCTTTTCCTCAAAATTTTTTCAAGATAAAACCTATAGAAATGGGGTGAAAAACATTGGCATCAGCCAAATATTCCCTTCTCTACGTAAATCTTTTGTGTATAATAGATAGGACTCTGCTATCCGGTTGGAGAACTTCTTTATAAATTCATCTAAAGACTTATGAGTGTTATACCCGGAAGATTTCACTTCAATTGGTTCTATTTTAGCTCCGCGACTCAAGAGAAAATCTATCTCATAATTATGCTTCCTGTTTTCCGTGGGCCATGTATAATAAAATAAATGATACCCATTGGCCACTAAAATTTGAGAAACTACATTTTCATATACATATCCTAAATCTGCGGAAAGTTTATCACTTAATAGTTTGGAGTAAATGATATTCTCGGTAATATCTTTATCCATAAAAGCCAATGTGATAAATAAACCGGTGTCACCCATATAAATCTTATATTGATCGTAGTTGGCGTGTAATGCCAGCCCCACATTCGGATCATTTGCATGATGGGAGATATTCACGGTGAGACTGTCTTCCATCTCCCTGAGCAAAACAGCCATTTCAGATTTATCCTTATAATTACCTAAGATTTTTTTTACCTGATATGTCGAAGCATTCGTTGTCAGTTGGGAGGGTATTGACCTAAACAGTTGGCTCAACTTGCCCGAAGGATCTATTTTGAGAAAATCATCAAGGTATAATTCTATTATTTCTCTCTTGACTTTATCCACTAAAGAAAGATTTTTTGAATCTAAGTATTCATTTACAGCTTGTGGCATACCGCCTACCAACATATAAAGCCGGAAATCCCTTAACATTTGTCTGGTTATGCCATCTCCTAACGGTTTCTTGAGTTCATACTGTTTTTTAAGGAGATTATAAACAGTTTCCTTTCCTAAAGCCCATAAGAATTCTTCATAATCCATCGGATACATTGTCAGTCGGGTTTCCTCACTTGGGATAGTGATGTTTTTTGTTGACTGCTTTATGGAAAGTAAAGACCCTGTTTCAATGTAATCAAATCTACCATCTTTAACCAGATATTTTATAGCCTGTCGAACTTCAGGACATTTTTGAATCTCATCAAATATTATAACCGACTTTCTCTCTTTAAGGGTGATACCATAGATAAATTGAATTTGCATAAAAAAATTATCTCTGTCGGAAATATTCTTTACCGCATCCCACAGAGATTGAGGTGCATCTGCAAAATCAATTGCTATATAACTTTCATATTCATTTCTTGCAAATTCCTCTGCTATAGTAGATTTTCCAATTCTCCGGGCTCCTTTTATCAAGAGAGCAGTAGAACCGTTCTTGGTTCTTTTCCACTCAAGCATTTTATCATATATCTTCCTCTTAAATATTTTTTTCATGGCATGCCAACTGTTATGGCCACAAAATTAATGAGTTAAATCATTTCCTCAAAATTTTTTCAGGTAGATTCCTACCTTTCCTCAAAATTTTTTCAGCCGATTTCTTACTTATTCTCAAAATTTCCGGACGGAGGGTATAGGGGTGGATTGGATTTCAGATAAGAGGTTGGCAGACCGGATTAAGAAGAATTGGATTGTTAGTGTTTATTTTTCATAGGTTCCATGTGAATACCTATATGTGTTTTATGGCCAAATCGTTTTTTCAGTTTTCTTTCTGCTAATGTAGCTATCTTGTGTGCCTCATTCAGGGTGATTTGTCCATCCATTAAAGTATGCGCTTCTATAGCCAGTCGAGTGCCGATCTTTCGTGTTTTGAGAAGGTGCACCCCTTCCACTCCTTCCACTGATTTTATTATTTGCCTTATTTCATCTTCCGTTTCTTTTGGGAGTGCCTTTTCCATAAGTTCATCTATGCTTGGCTTCACTACATCATAGCCTGACTTACATATATAGAAACTTACAAATATGGCGGCCAGAGGGTCAAGTATCAATCCCTTTTCTCCCAGGAACATTGCACCCGCCACACCTATCAAGGTAGCGATCGAAGAGAAAGAATCCGAACGATGATGCCATGCATTGGCTATAAGTATCGGGGAATCTATTTTCTTGCCTCGTTGTATGGTGTATCGATATACTCCTTCTTTTAAAACTATAGAAAGTATGGCGGCAATCAATGCTATGATACGGGGATGTTGGCCTCTGTCGCCATGAAAAAATGCTATACAATCCATCACCCCGGCTACCATGATCCCCAAACCCACAAGTATTAGAATACATCCCACAATCAAAGTCGCCAAGGTTTCAAACTTTCCGTGACCATATTCATGGTCATGATCTACGGGTTTGGAGGCAGCCTTTACAAATATGAAGATAATAGCATCGGTCACCAGATCTGACAAAGAATGAACAGCATCTGCCACCATTGCAGAACTTCGTCCCACAATACCGGCAACAAACTTAAAAATAGTCAGGGAAACATTTACAAGAGTGCCTACAGCCGTGACCTTGTAAATTTCCTTTTCTCTGGAGTTCAATTCTTTGAAAATTTAATACTCGATAGTATCAATTATTTTCCCAGGGTATCAGGGTTAGATTATTATCAGACAACTCCCGTACTTTTTCTATCCATTTTCCTTCACCTTTGGCCCGGGCTTTCAGGAACGGATTCGATGTGTCGGTCAAAGATAGCGACTGATTTACCACCCACCACTTATTATTGATTCCGGCACGTCGGAGGTCTTTCTGCAATCTTTCCGCTTCGAATACCGGTGTAGCCTCCGGTAAAGTAACTATTACAACTTCAGTCTCGTTTTTGTCTCTTAGCCTTGGCAGAAGTTTTTTCACCGATTCCGGGATATCACCATGAGTCCTTTCCACTTCCTTATGATAACTTTGAGTGGCATCAAGTAGCAGAAGGGTATGACCTGTAGGAGCTGTATCGATGACTACGATTTCATCATCGGCCTTATCCACTATATCAGCGAAAGCCCGGAAAACTGCAATCTCCTGAGTACAAGGAGAACGGAGGTCTTCTTCTATATAAGCCATATCATCCTCAGTCATAGCTGTCTTGGCTTTGGCCCTTACTTCGTTCTTATAGTTCTCCAACACCTCGGCCTCATCAATCTTGCTCATGCTTATTCCAAGGTCTTTCATCGCTGAGTAGTCAAGATGATTCGCAGGGTCGGTAGTAGTAAGATGAACCTTCTTACCTTTCCCGGCAAGTTGCTTTGCAATCTCTGTGGCTATAGTAGTTTTGCCCACACCTCCTTTACCCATTGTAAAGATTACTCTCTTTCCGGTTTTGCTCAGGTCATCCACCAGTTGCTCCATTGTAGAGAAATCCTTGGGAGTATTATATTCTTCTTCAGCACTTACTTTGTCGCCCACAAGCATTTCTCTGATGTTGGCTATATCCGAAATATTATAGGAGCGTAAAGGCACATAGTAAGTTGGGATGTCCTTTAATGTCTCAGGCATATCTTTCAGTGCATTCTCTTGCCTTTCATACATTTCATGGGTTACCTTGTCATCAGGATCATCCTTGTCCAACAATGCATTGATCACAAGAATCTGGTTGTTCACCCCTAAAAGTCTTAATTCATGAGAAGAACGGGCTGCCTCTTTGAGGGGAGAAACATCAGGCCGGCTCACCAAGACTAATCTGGTAAGCTTAGAATCAGCCAAAGTTGATACAGCTTGCCTGTAAACTTCCTTACGTGCTTCCAGGCCCGACAATTGTCCAAGACAGGAAGCGCCATGAGTGCTTTCACTGATAAAAGTGCTCCATGCCGAAGGCAACTGCAGCATCCTTAGAGTATGACCTGTTGGTGCTGTGTCAAAAATAATATGGTCATATTCCCCGGCTTTTTCAGCAGAAGTAATGAAATCGGAAAACTCATTGAAAGCGGCTATCTCAACAGTACATGAACCGGATAACTGTTCTTCCATGTTATTGATGACACTTTCGGGGAGTTTACCTCTGAACGGTGCAATTACACTCTCACGATATTCGGCGGCAGCTTCTTCCGGATCAAGATTGACAACAGTAAGTCCCGGAACCTCTTTTATTTCCTTGCCATGTCCGTCAAGATCCTGACCGAATACATCCTGAAGATTGGAGGCCGGGTCAGTACTTATCAGAAGTATCTTCTTCCCCCGGTCTGCGAGTCCTATAGCCGTGGCACATGCAATGGAAGTCTTACCTACACCTCCCTTACCTGTGAAGAAGAGGTACTTGGTAAGACTGACATCATTTATATTGAATTTTTCCATTTAATCGAATTTATAATTACGAAATTAACCCCAGTTACTTCCTGAGCAACAGCAATCTGAGCCTTTACAACAGTCGTTCTTGGGTTCTTCCTTAGATTGTTCTTTCTGTCTGGGTTTTTCTTCCTGAATCGGCATGAAATCAAGATTTACACCACTCCATTCTGCCATCTGTCTTGTGGTGGGGTATTCTCCGGTCACTGCCACTTCTCCGTCCACCAGAGTAATCGGAAGCACCTCCACTCCTTTTGACTGTAAAAGGTCATTTACTTTAGTGTTAGTGACATAAATCATAGGTTCATCCTTAAGATTATGTCTGATCACGTTTACTCCCTTCTTTTTAAGAGTATCCACTATCACTGCTATTCTCATTAAATTGCGATCTATATTTGTGCCACATAAACCGGTGGGACAACACATTGCAGGGTCGAATATTTCTATAGTCTTCATAATTTTAACTTTTTATTTTATGCTTGTTAATATGGATTTTACTTTATTGTAAGATTGGGGCCCTTTTGCCACAACCTTTTCGTCAATTACAAGAGCAGGAAGTGACAAAACGTTATACTCCATAATCTTTAAAAGGTCTTCCTCCTTAATTAGAGTTGCTTCAATACCAAGATCCTGGATCACTTCCTGAACTGTATTGTAAAGGCGTTTGCAAGTGGAGCAACCGGCTCCTAAAACCTTTATTTCCATAGCTCTTAATCTAAACGTTAGTTTTAAATGATAAGGATAGTGTTTCAGCAACAGTTATCTTTCTTTTCAATTACATTTTGCTCAAAAAATGAATTGAACAGAGATTGAGCAAGGATCCAATTATCATTGTTGATGCAATATCTTACTTTTGGGGGTTCTATGGTGCCTTGAATCAAACCGGCTTCTTTTAGTTCTGAAAGATGATTTGAAACCGTAGGTTTGGAGACACTCAAAACCTCATGAATCTCACCGAAAAAACATTCTTTCTGTTTTGCAAGAAAACTAAGTATGGCCACTCTTGTAGGGTGCCCCATAGCTTTTGCAATTCTTGCTATCTTTTCCTGTTCAGGTGTAATCTCAATTTTCATACCTTTGTTAGTTGTTAGCGAAATTACTAACAATATTTCAATATTCCAAATATATTCACTTAATAAGTGTCTATTCCCGATTTCCCTCTTGTCGGTATAAAACTCAAAGAAGAAGATAAAAGTTTACCGATGGCTCTTGAGATTGAGCTTCATAAAATCTTCATAAAATAGTAATCGGTTATCCGGAAAATCAGCGTAAAAATTGAAGTTTTGTAACATTTTTTATATATTTTTGCAAATATGTGTTGAAACACAGTAAAACAGGTAAAAATGAGTGCTGTGAGTGATGTCTATATGGAATTTAAACAGTGCTCCAAGATATATTTGTTGATGGATTGAAAATCGGAAGATGTCTTGTAAAATCAGGATAATCTCATGGGTATATAAAACTACTACCTATAAAGATAATTTTGCGATACTTTTAATGCTAAAATTAACTTAACCTTAAAAATATGAAATCTAAACTTTCCTTTATGTTGGCCGTAGGTTTTGGACTTATGGCAGGAACCCCGGGTTTGGCTCAGGAAGTGAATACCGTGGATGCAAGAACCTCACAGATGGCTTACAGACCAAATGAGGTGATAGTGAAGTTCAAGGAAACAAGTAAGGTTGACTTGGTAAAAACACGTTCCGGAGTAGCTACATTAAATACGGCTGCCGTAAAGAAAGTAGACAATGTTTTCAATAAATTGGGTGTCAAGGAAACGGTTTCTTTGATGCCTTTGACTCAAGATCAAACCTTCAAGGTGCTTCAAAAAGGTTTCTCAGGTAAAACAGTTGAGGCACGTCCGATTAAAAAGGCTTTCAAACTTACAATTGACCCAACTAAGATTTCAGTTAATGAAGCTGTGCAAGAATTGAAGCAATTGGAGGATGTGGAATATGCAGAACCTAATTACATCGTTTATGCTCTTGAAGCGGAAGCTCCGGATGATCCTTATTACGACTTGCAATATGGCATCAAAGATATCAATCTTGATAAACTTTGGGGAGAACCGGTGCTTACCAAAGAGGGTCCGATAATTGCTATCCTTGATACGGGTGTAGATATCACTCACCCTGACCTGGCTGCAAATATATGGACTAATGAAAAGGAAACAAACGGCGCCACAGGTTATGATGATGACGGTAATGGTTTTGTAGATGATATACATGGCTGGGATTTTGTAAACCAGACAGGTGAAATCTATGACTACAACGGTCATGGCACTCACTGCGCCGGTATAGCTGCAGCCTGTGGTTTCAATGGACTTGGTATCGTAGGAGCAAACCCTGATGCCAAGATAATGCCGATTACTGTCATGCAAAGTAACGGTCAAGGAGACATTGCAACTATTATAAAAGGCATTGACTATGCCGTGGCTAATGGAGCCGAAATCATTAGCATGAGTTTGGGTACCTATTCAGAATCATTGGCTTTTGAAGAAGCTTTAGGAAGAGCATATCAGAAATCTGTGATTGTGGCTGCAGCCGGTAATGACGGATATTGTTTGAACCATGCACATCCTGAAAAAGCACAATTTATGCCAATGTCGATGTTCCCGGGAGCCTATTCTTTCGTTTTAGGAGTGCAGGCCTCCTCATCCTCTCCTAATGATTTTGGTTCTTATTTGGCTTCATTCTCTAATTACGATGATAACGGAGCAACTTTCTCAGAATATGGAGAGGAAAAATTATATAATTATGAACTGACAGTTCCCGGCGTTTCAATCATGAGTACATATCCCGGAGGGGGATATAAACAATTGAATGGAACCTCAATGGCAACTCCTCTTGTAGCAGGTGCTCTATCAAGATTACTCCAAACAAAAGAATATACCAATAAAGAGGAACTATTTGGTGATTTGATTCATTGCACAACAAATAAAGGTAATCTTGACATCTATGCTTCCTATAGTATTTCAGATTCTGACAGGACACCTGAACTGCAGTTTGTCACTTTCGATATGGTGGATGCTGACGGCGACGGAAGAGCTGATGCCGGAGAAGTCGTGGAATTCTATCCGGTTATAAGAAATTCCTGGGGAAAGGTTTCTAATATCAAATTATCTATAGATTGTGCTGAACCGGTCAACAATACTTTTGAAATTATTAATGGAGAGGCTGAATTTGGACTTAATCTTTCAAGTTATGGCAAAGGTAAATCCCTAAATCCTCTAAAAATAAAATTCAAGGATAACGTAGTTGACGGCAGAATTGTTAGGATGAAATTTACAGCCGACACTCCCAATTCTAAAACTATAGAACAAGAATTAGAAGTAAGGGTAGAGAATGCTGTAGAATTATCTGGACTTCTTAGGGAAGATATGACTTTGACTCCGGATCAACATTATGTTGTAATAGGTACCTTTGGAGTTCCTGAAGGAATAAAATTGACTATTCTACCGGGCACTATTCTTAAATTCAGGGATAATAGTGCCTTAAGAGTAGACGGAACTTTAGATGCTCATGGACAAATTGGAAACATGATTAAATTTACAAAAGAAGATTCATATATAGGTAATATTCAATATATTAATTTAGGAACCAATGAAATATCTTATTGTGAAATTTCAGATTTAATTTTTAAAGGGGGAAGTAATCAAGGTTGGAGTTTTAAGGTTTCTAAGGCGTCTAATTGTATTTATAAGAACTGTAAAGCTGGATATACACTGGATGCGACTGAATGGTTTAAATCTAGTTTGTATAATTTATTTGGAATAAATGGGTTACATACTTCTGGAAATTTGAATACTTCTAACATTATTAACAATTATTTGGATAATAATAATCCATATTATTTCATTCATTCCGGGTATTCGGTTAATACCAGAGAAATCAATAAAAATTTTATAAATAACAATATTTTTAATAATAGCTGGAAAGATCATGATAATTTATCATTTACTTCTAATAGTAATACTACAATAATATATGAATGTGAGAATCCCAGTTATGTAGGTACTTCATCATTAACAATTGCTAAAAATAGAATTATAGACATTAATCATTTTTTAAATGAATATTTCCTGACTTATGCAGAATATGATTTCTCGAATCTTCCTACAAAGCCCCATTCAGAAGCTCATGGTATTGTCTGGAAAGTAGTAGTAAATGGTTATGATGCTCAAGATGAATTTTATTTGCTTCCTCCTCTTGGAGTAGGTACTCATAAATTCGAGGTGTATTTCAATCGACCGATGAATAAGGATGTAATTCCAACTGTTGCCATGGGTGTTCGACCTCCTTATACATCGATATCTATCGGTGAAGATGGATCTTGGAATGATGAGGGAGATGTATATACTGCATACCTAACTATAAATGGTAAATCTAATTATGATGGTTTGAACCGTATTTATGTTGCCGGTGCGGAAGATGATGAATATTTCCCGATTCCGGTAGAGGATTCTCGTTTCAATGTAATGGTGCAGGCTGCAGGGTCTCTTTCCGACGGTTTTATTGCTGAAGCCGGTTTGGGTAGAGTAAATCTCGAATGGGATAATACAGAAGAGGAATTCGACGATATGCTGGGTCTGAACATGTATCGCTACACAATCAATGAAGAGGGATTAGCAGGTGATACTATCCAGATTAACAGACAACTTATTGAACCAAATGTAACCACTCTAACCGACTATGATGTGAAACCACGTCAGACCTACGCTTATTTCTATAAGGTGATGCGTACCGACCTGGCCGAGACTTCACCTTCAAAGACTGTGGCAGTGACTCCAATGACCGCTACACAGGGAGATGCCAACGGTTCAGGAGATGTAGATGTGGCTGACGTGATCACAACTGTAAACTATGCCTCCGGACTTGATCCGAAACCATTCATATTCGAAGCTGCGGATATGAATACGGATAATGAAATAGATATCCTTGACGTAGTGAACATAATAAGAACTATTCTTTCTCCCTCTTCAATGTCATTGGCTTCAGCAAATGAGCCGGCATATTATTTCGTAGATAAAAACGGAATGCTGTATCTTGAGACCTCTGTAGCCTTGGCTGGTATCCAGTTGAATCTTGATTTGAATTCTAACGGTTTGGTAATTGCTTCGGAAGTGCTTAATGGTTTTGAAAAGACCGGTGTCCGGACTCCGGAAGGTCAATATAAATATATGGTTTACAGTTTAGCCGGGAAATATATTGAACCGGGAGTGTATGCCATAGCTCAAATCAAAGGTCTTCAGGACATCGATATCATCTTAAGTGATGTAGATGGTGAAAAAGTGGCTATCGAAACTCGTGGCGCTGATGAAGGAACCACTGCCATTGAAACAATAAATTCCTACAACACAGTAAATTCCGGCATATATACAATATCAGGTGTGAAAGTTGGTCAACATCTTAACGATCTTCAATCTCTACCCCACGGAATTTATATTATAAATGGCCATAAGGTTGTGAAATGAACAGGTTTCTGAATAAATATTTATTTCTGATAGCGGGAATACTGTTTTCGGTGTTCCCGGCTATCGGAAACAATGTGATAAGTCTTTCCGGAGTTCAGGGTGAACCGGGAAGTGAGGTGACTGTAAAGGTCAGTCTCAATTCTACCGAGGCTATCTCTGCCCTTCAGATCACGGCTCCTCTTGAGGATGCCGCTTCGGCTATAACGGAAAGTGGCAAGGTTTTAAATCGGGCTGCGGGACATTCCATCTCTTGTGGAACCAAGGATGGAAATCTGAATCTGATGATTTATTCTACCGGAATGAATACAATCGCTGCCGGCTCAGGGGAAGTTGCAGAATTTAAATTGAAACTTGGAGAACTACCTATGAGTGTATCTCCGGTAGTCGCTGTAAAAGCAACTGATGCCAACGGAAAAGAGATTTCATGCCAGGCAGAAAACTGGACAATTAATGTGAGCGGTGCTTTGGCAGAATATCCCCGAGGAGTGGCTTATGATTTCGGACGAGTACCTTTACGAGATTCATACACGATTTCAATTCCTGTTAGAAACAACGGAGGTTCTCAGTTGGTGATTTCTAATTTGGAATTCTCTGCTCCGGAATTTACCGTAATAAGCAGTTTACCCTTCAAGGTTGATGCCGGGAATACCTCTAATCTTGAAATCGGATATTCTCCGGTAGAAAGAGGGCCTGTAACCGAATCGGTGAAATTGATTTCCAACAGTTATTCTCCAAATAATGTGTTGAAATTATTGGCTGACCCCTTCGCTGTAAATGAAATCCATATTCAAAATGTCACAGGCACCTCAGATTCCGAAGTGGAAATCGTGGTGGCTATGAATAATATGGACAAGATAACCGGTTTTACCTTGGAATTCGACTTGCCTTCTCAATTGGAATATGTAGACGATTCTTTTGTATTATCAGATAGAAAAACTGACCATGTAGTATCGGCCTCCTATACTGATTCTAAATTGAAAGCCACAGCTTATTCTTTGAGCAATGCAGGGTTCAAAGAGGAAGAGGGTAAACTTGCGAGTTTTAAAGTAAAATTGAAAGGCAGAAACAGTACGAGCCTTAAACCGTCGAAAGCGGTTTTATCAGCATTGATAAAAGATAGGGTAGAAGATGTAACCTCGGCTGTTTACGCCGGTCAGATTACAGTGCAATATCCATATTTGTATGCATCTAATTCTTTGTCATTAGGTAGGACTCCAATCACAGAGGCGATATCAGTACCTTTAAGAGTTAATAATTACGGTTCTGCTCCTTTGATAATAGAAAGAGCGATTGTAGAAGGTATTGATCTGAGTATGAAGAATGATTTCCCTATAGAAATTTCTTCAGGCTCTAATACTGATATTATTCTGAATTTGGATGGCAAGAATGAGGGTGTATTAAAAGGTACTCTACAGCTCTATTCCAACGATCCGGAAAATAGGATGTTTAATGTTACCTTAAGTGGCGAAAGATATGCTCCCAATTCACTTTCGCTGACTGGTGAAAATGTTTTAAATACATTGGAAAAAGGTATTCTGACCGTTTCTCTGGATAATTACGATGTGATAAGCGGATTCCAGTTTGATGTGACCTATCCCGCAGGGTTTGAGCCGCAGGAACCGGTTATAACTGAGAGGACTCAAGGATTCAATGTGAATTTCAGTAAGATGGGGAATAATGTTGTAAGGTATATATGTTATTCCTTATCGGGAGTTTATTTGACCTCAGGCACCGGTGATGTGTTTGATCTTCCATTCTCATTTTCTTCAGATATAGCAGAAGGAGCGTATCAGTTTATAATGAGTAATGTGAAGTTGAGCACACCCGAGGGAGTGAACAAATCATCAGTTATTGACACTCCGGGGGCTTTTTTAACGATTGTTCCCTATGTAGCAGTGGAGTCAATATCATTAGATAAGACGGAATATGAAGGCGAGGTGAACTCCACTGTGTCATTAAAGGCTACGATTACTCCTGATAACGCAACAGAAAAAACCGTCAACTGGACCTCTTCGGATAATTCCGTTGCCACAGTAGATGATGACGGTTTGGTATCTCTCTTAAGTGTAGGTAAGGTAGTGTTGACGGCAACTTGTGAGGGAAAGACTGCTACTTGCGATATAACTGTAATCCCGGCTCCAGTGCCTGTTCAAAGTATTTATCTTGATGCTGAAAGCATTGAAATGTTTACCGGTGATCAAGTCACCTTGACTGCAACAGTATACCCTGAGGATGCTACGGATAAGAGTGTGGAATGGAGTTCTTCAAACGAAAGTGTCGCTACAGTTTCGGAAGAAGGGGAGGTTGTTGCTCTTTCAGTCGGTAAGGCCATTATAACGGCCCGCTGTGGAGATGTCTCGGCAACTTGTGAGGTAACAGTTCAGAAATCTTCCGGTTTGGAAAGATTGTTTGCTAATCCTGATAATAGTTTATCGGTTTATACCACCGATGGAATCTTGATAAAGAGGGATTGTAAAGTTGAAGAACTTAAAACTCTCCATAAAGGAATCTACATCATAGTTTCCGGCAAAGACAGATACAAAATCTCAATCTGAAAAGATTCATTTACTAAAATGGAGTCTGACCTAAACAAAGGTTAGGCTCCAATTTTTATTCTGAAAGCAGGCTACAGTCGTTTATGCTAATTGTATGCTAAAGTTGTTTATGCTGATAGGAGGCTCTTACTGATGCTGATTTAATTTTCTGATATCTTATCCATCAAATCATTTCCATTTGTCAGGAATGGTATAGGTCTTCCCGTTAATATAAACTTCATCAGCTAATTTCGAATCTAAGAATTTTGGATAATTATTTTCAAGGAATATTGTCTTGAGTGAATTTTTTCTCATCAAACCAGATATCTCCTTACAATTTAAAGTGGGTGGAAACATAACCCTGATCTTTTTGGAAGGGAAATGATCCAACACAAATTGCAAAGGGGGCACAAGGTCTGAATCAGCGCTTACTAAAACTACTCTATCCGTAACATCTAACATACAATCGCCTAAGAGACGCACCGAAATATTTACATCGGTTTTCTTTTCCTCTGGCCTTGGATAAGTATTTTTACATATTGGACATTTTAAACGTTTAGATAGATATCTTCCCCTTACGATTTCAAATTTATCAGGATGCAAAGCCTTATTAACATTAAGCAGTTCACTTTGTCTTGCTGCTTTGCCTGGATCCAATGGAGTCGCCGTAAAATAAACAACCTTTCCTAATTCTTGTTCAGGTCCAAGAAATTTGCTGAAGAATTTCACAAAGTCAATCCAATATGCATTATTCCATTTAGTATCTTCATTTTTAGCAGTTCTCAGACCATAATAAAGATTAAAGCCGTCTATGTAAAAATTAACTTTCATAAAGGTAAAAAAAGAAGCCACTGAAAAGTGGCTTTAGCCATCCCAATAGGATGGGGTTTCATATTTTTGTAAAGTTAAACAGATAAAATGATTAATCCTAATATATAGATTCCCAATACTAATATTTTAGAAATTTTAACATTTAAAAACCACAATAAAAGTTAAAACTGACCTATAAAAGATTTTCTACTCGCTGAGTGGAAAAATCTCTTTTGACGAGTTTTTCTATCTTTTCTTTCCTTTACCGTAAAGCTCAGAATGGGATCCAAGCCTAACTAAATCAATTTCATCGGTATCAGGGTCAAACCATATAAGAAGAAAATCCCCCTGTATATGACACTCCATATACCCTTTATAATCTCCTGTCAGGAGATGTGGCCGGTTTTCAGATGGAATCGGGATCTCATTTTCCAGTTTTGTCAAAATCTCTAAAAGTGCTTCAGCTTTTTTAGCATCATTCCCGATTCGCTTCAAATCCTTTTTGTATTGTGTGGATTGAACCAGTTTTTTCATAAACCGGCTGATTTAAACATAGATTCCACAGAGGTAGTATCAACGGGAGTAGTGCCTCTTAGTTTCCCACTTTTAGCCTCTTCCATAGCAGCCTTTGTAATTTCGTTTGGTTCATTGTATACCACATCAAAGAGGACACATTCCACAAAGTTATTTAGACTTCTATGTTCCCGTTTAGCCAATTCCTTCAATCTTGTCACCAGTTCTTCATCCAACCGAAACATCGTGGGTTTTTTTCTTATTGTTGCTTCCATAGTGTTATACATTTGATAGCAAAGATAAATATAATTCCGTAATATACAAAGATGGAAGTTTTTTCTTGCTATCTTAATAAATCGATTATGTCCTTCGGATAAAATATCTTAATATTCTTATAGTTATCATAATCTTTAGGTCTTTCTTTCAAGAATAAAACCGGTAATATTTCTTTACCACGACAAAATGGTAAATAAAATATTTTTTCATTGAGTTCTTTGATTAAAACGGAAGAGATTTCCGGATTTGTCCATTTACATTCCCCCGCTAATATTGATTTACCATCCAAAGATTCTGCCACCACATCCAGTTCTATTTGCTTGAAACCGGATTCTGTCTTCACAGTACCCCACCATCTGGAAGCTTTCCCAAATAATTTACCGGAGATTTCATTTCCTGTGACTGCTTCTCTGCAAACCTTCTCCCAAAATGAACTTACAAAATCATTTAGTCCTTTTTGTAAATCAATTTCAATAGGCTTCCTTCTATCAAGATTAACAAAGGAAATATTAGGAACAACAAAACGATAATAAAATGCTATAAATTGGTCGGATATTTTATATAATGTTTTCTTAGTATTTTTTTCATTTACGCCGAAGGGCGTTTCTCGCTCAATCAATCCTAACTCTACTAATTTAGCAATGGGACGGGAAAGGTTGGTTGCCACTTCTCCTGATCTTGAAGCTATTTCTGAAATCCTGTGAGCTCCTGAGGCAATGAAAGACAATATTGTGGAAGCCTTCACGATATCTTTCATATCATCCTGGAGCAATTGATTAGGTTCATTATATAAGATTCCATCTATGGAAAAGACATTGTGCCATAATGCATCTTCAAAAGTTTTACAACTTTCTCTGAGTTCCCAATATCGGGGAATTCCACCCCAAACAGCATATTCCTTTATTGCATCGGACCCCCTCACATGAAGAGCCTCTTCTATGTATGGTAGTTTAAGAGGGTTGAGTTTAATTATTTCCTTGGCTCTTCCATAGAGAGGAGATTTCCTGTCAAACACTAATCCATACATCATGTTTTGAGAAGACCCGCAAATCAATAGATTATATTTAAGGATTTTTTCGTCAAGGAGTTTTTGTAAAACCGACGGTAACTCCGGGGATTGTTCCACAAGATAGGGAAATTCATCAAGGCAAAGACAGAAGGAGTCTGTCACCCTATGATTCAGGGAAGTCAAAAGTATTTCCCAATCCGGATAATTTACCTTATTAAAATCGGGGACTTTATCAGCAATAATTTTAGCGCAGACTTCCTTTTGATGAGAGGCCTCTGATTGGTCAGCCAAAAAATATATATCCTTCTCCGTGATTACCCTTCTTAAAAGGGTAGATTTACCTACACGACGCCTTCCGTAAAGTACAGTTAGTCCTATAGGCAGAGAGGAAATGGCATTTTCTAATCTTTCTTTTTCTTTTATCCGGTCAACAAATTCCATACCCAGAAATATTATGCATTGCAAACATAATGTTTTTATTGCATAATTCCAAAAATTACATCAGTATGTTGTGATTCAATGATCCAGGACTGTCTCCAATTACTAAGGAGGAGGTAGATTAAAAGGGAAAATATTAGAAAAAGAAGTTTTTATCTGTTTTTGAAATTGACATTCGTAAAATCTTCATAAAATAGCAATCTGTTATCCGTAAAATCGGCATAAAAATTGAAGTTTTAAAGGTTTTTTATATATTTTTGCAAATATAGATGGAAACACCGAAAACGGGTAAAAATGAGTACTGGGAGAGATGTCTATATGAAATTTAGACAGCTTTCCAAGACATATTTGTTGATGGATTGAAAATCAGGAAGAAGTCTTGTAAAAATCAGGAAATCTAATTGGTTAAGACAAATAAAAAATAAAGAAGCCATGAAATAAGCCGAAGAATAGACTATCGATTTATTAAAAAGGGACAAAAGAATCCTTTCTTAATGAAAATTTATTCTTTATGCGGACTCCTTCCCAGATGATACTTTTATAAGATGCAAATTCAACGCTTTGAGTATTATAGGAACCTCACCGATGAGGAAAAGAATCAAGGGAAAGTCACCAAAGCTTTTTATAAGATGATAATTAATAAACTAACCTATTCAATTATATATAAGAAATGATAAAAATTTTCCATTCTAATTTAAAGTATATATTAACTTTAGTGTTAATAATACAATGTGCTTCAAGTTGGTCGATAAATGTTCCAATTTCAATAACCGGTCTGCTGGAAGGAGATCAAGCTACGGTGACAATTTCTTCTAATGAATATTTGGATGTAAAAAACATTACATCAAATGGACAGTATGAGTTTACAAACGTACCGGTTGGAAGACACACTGTGGGGGTTAATGCTAATGGGTATATAGCATCCCAAGCCCTCATGGTAGAAATCGACCAATCAGGAAATATCCTTCCTCCCACCACATTAAAATTCTCAATCACCAAAAATGAAGAAAATTCGGAAAATTTTCGTTTTGAATGGGGTGAAGACGGTACTGTGGCAGGATATACCACATCATGCAATGTAAATGAACCAGTTAAAATTGAATTTTTAGGAAAGCAGATAATACCTGCAGATGTTCCGTCCCAACATAATTTATTAAGCTATTTCCAGATTATACTTTCTAATGATGAGGAGGCATGGACAGAAGAATTTGCGTATAGGTTATGGCAAACAATGCAGACTTTTGAAATTGCTTCACAAGATAATGAACCCGGATACCATCCTGAAAGGCCTCATTCTCAGTTTTTACTTACTTCAGAACTTTTGCCTGATGATATGATAATAACAGATATGGGGGATGGCAATAAAATAGTAAAGATTTCTAAAGATGCCTTTACATATGCAAATCCATATTTTGTAAGTCTCGAAGGTGTAAAAGGACGCTTCTATTCTAAGCGTTTGCATCATGCCATGACTAAATATATAACTGATTTTGGTAAAAATCTTGAAATAGTCAATCATATTTTATTAAATAGATTCGGCTGTGAAGTTCTTAATATAGATTATGAAACTCTTACATCGTTGACAACTTTTGAAACGGCTGACCATTTCCAAATGTTTCATCCCTCAGAATTGGTGGCGATTATAAATATGTTTGAAGAATTACCGGAGGGTTTCCATAAAACAGATCATCTTAAATATTTGATACGTAGACTGGATACACATCCCCATCCCATTTATCCTGATGCAGCCGCAGTGTCATGGCCATTGGAGACAGGATATATAGAGTTTATGGATAAAGCATTTGGTGGGAATAACGAACATTTCGATACCCAAAGACTTATCCTACATGAAAAAACACATTTCTTATGGGCCTTTACTTTTAACGAGGAAATCAAGTCAAAATGGATAGAGATTGGCAAATGGTATAAGATTCCGGTTGGGGAAAATGAATATACCTGGGCGACTGAAGATTCCACAGGATTTGTTTCTCAATACGCACATGATCATAACCCTGATGAGGATATGGCAGAATCAATAGCCTATTATCTGAAAGATCCCGAATGGCTTCGTTCAAGAAATACCGAAAAATATGATTTCATCTGTAATTATATTATGCATGGTGTTAAATATATTTCGAAAATTCCTGATCAATTCACATTTGAAGTATTTAATTTATGGCCTGATTATGATTATCCGGGAAAAATTACTAAAATTGAAGTTAATGCCATAGGAGCACCTGATGAAGATAAGAAGGTGACATTAGATGTTTGGTTAAACCATGTGGAAGGTTGTCAGGATGGAGCTTCATCCGGCTGGACAAGAATTTTTAGTCCCCAATTCCTTGATCAACATGGTGTAAAAAAAGGCCATTATTATGATTTAGCCATTTCTCCAGTCGATGGTGATCAATTTCATCTTAGGGGAGAGGTGACAGTCCAAAAAAATACCAAAAGTGGAGATTGGTCAGCATATTCTATTGCTTTAAGCGATGAAAATGGTAATGCCAGATTTTCAAGTAGTGCAAATGATTATGTCTGGAAACTACAGATCAATAATAGTGATGAAGATTTATGGACGCCCGAATATGAGGAAGGTTCTCTTAAATATGAACTTTATGATTCCACAGATTCCGAAGGTCATCCAATTCAAATTTTAAGACCAATGTTTAAAGCTTATGACGACAGGATGATTATCGGAAGTTATATGGGAATAGGCATAAAAGATGCTGACCAGTATGGCCGAGCTGCATGGGGAAATCTTGTAGATCCAATTAACCCCAAAGGAGGATGGATTGATACTAAACTCGAAATAATGCCTTATTTTAGGTCTGGGGAATATTTTGTCGGTTCAATTGCCGCCTATGATCCTGCAGGGAATGGCTGCTGGGTATTATTCCCTGACGATGAACCAATAAAATATCAAGAAGTAATAACCCCTGACCCTGACACTGTAATGCCGGAAGTGGATTTAAATAGAGTCACTATTTATGCTGAACCTACAAATCCGGAAGCACCAAACGGGGAAACAAAAGTTTCTATATCACTATTTGTGAGAGATGATAAGTCAGGGGTGGAAGGTGGAACCTTAACTTTAAGAGATCCCCAGGGAGGTCAATATTCTTTTGTATATGGAGTGTCCGGTAAACATAATTATTGGGATAAAAATGCCCATGAATGGGAACATGTCATAGCCCAGTGTACTTTGGCTCCGGGTTCAGTGCCAGGTATTTGGGGATTAGCTGAAATAAGCGCTTCAGACAAGGCTTTAAACAGCAGGACTTTTAATCTGGTCGAAACCTTGATTTTTGAACCCGATGATGATGATTCTAAATATATCTTATTTGCCGAGATGGATGATAATGATATGCTCTATCTTAAAATTAATTCCGTAGAAGGTAAGGAGTTCAATTTTGAATATAGAGTTATTCATGAGGAAAGTGGAATGGAAATCTCAGGTTCAAATCTTTACGACCAAAGAAAAAGAATTTCATCACAAAGTCTCTCAAATTCGCCATACTCCATTAATGTGTCATCTCTTCCGGATGGAGATTTAATTGTCATAACAAATATTTATAATAATTTTGGAGAAATTGAATCCGCTAAGTCATTTAGAATTACAAAATCAAGTATAATTATAGCAGAGGAGATAATACTTAATAAAAACCAGGTAGAACTTTATATTAATGAAACAGTTGAATTAGAGGCTACTATTTTACCTGAGGATGCTACGGATAAGAGTGTGGAATGGAGTTCTTCAGATGAAAGTGTTGCCACAGTTTCGGAAGAAGGGGAGGTTACTGCTCTTTCAGTCGGCAAGGCAATTATAACCGCCCGATGTGGAGATGTATCTGCAACTTGTGAGGTAACAGTTCAGAAATCTTCCGGTTTGGAAAGATTGTTTGCCAATCCTGATAACAGTTTATCAGTTTATACAACTGATGGAGTTTTGATAAAGAGGGATTGCAAAGTTGGAGAACTTAAAACTCTCCATAAAGGTATCTACATCATAGTTTCCGGCAAAGAGAGATACAAAATCTCAATCTGAAAAGATTCATTTACTAAAATGGAGTCTGATCTAAACAAAGGTCAGACTCCACAATTTTTATTCTGACAGCAGGCTGCAGTTGTTTATTCTAATTGTATGCTAAAGTTGTTTATGCTGATAGGAGGCTCTTACTGATGCTTATTTAATTTTTTGATATCTTATCCATCAAATCATTTCCATTTATCAGGAATGGTATAGGTCTTCCCATCCTTAGAAACTATTTCCGGCATTACAGCAGTTTGAAATCTTCTAAGATTTTTTATCATTAATACCGGTTTACTTCTATGATGAATCAAATTATCCTTCAAATCATTGCTGAAATTGGATGGTGGAAAATAAACTTTTATACCTACATTAGGAAATCTTCTTTGTATTAATTCTATGGGAGGAACTAAATCACTATCCGCACTGACCAAAGCTACGATATCAGTGGCATTCATCACACAATCCTCAACCATCCGAATTGAAATATTGACATCAGTCTTTTTCTCTTCAGGTCTTGAGATATCACCCTTACAATAAGGACAGATAATGTGTTTTTCAAGATATTTCCCTCGAACTATTTCAAAACGATTTCCATTTATTAGTTTATTCGCATTTAAAAAGGCACTTTGACGACTATTCTTTTGCGGACTCAACGGCGACGCAGTAAAATAAATTACTTTTTCTAATACTTGTCCTTCTCCAAGAAAACTTTCACAAAGTTTAACCACATCAATCCAGTAAAATTTCTTCCATGCAGGATCCATATATTTAGTTCGCTTCAATCCGAAATAGAAATTGAAGCCGTCTATATAGAATGTTACTCTTTTCACCTTTTCCATATGCTACAAAAAAAGCCGCTCGTAAGCGGCCTATTCCCTGCAAGAAAACAGGGCGTTGCTTTTATATTGCAAATATAAACTATTTTTTAATTTCCACCAAATTAAGCAGGGCTTAATCGAAAATGATTCATTTAATAAAATGGAGTCTAATCACATCAGGGGGTGAGGTTTAGTCAATTATTTGGGGTAAAGGGAGGAAGGGAATGAACCAAAAGAGGATACTTATTTGTTAATCAGTAATATGACATCATTTTAATTCCTGATATTATGAAAAAATTCTACTATCCATCCTTATTGCTTTTAACCCTGTGTGCCACTCCGGTTTTTAGTAATACACTTAGTCCTCAGCAAGCCTTAGAGCGATTGGAAAGGGAGGGTTATAATCCAATTTTAAACACTCGAAGTGCAGATAAAACAGATGCTTACAGGCATGTCTATACTCTGGATGCTCCGGATAAAGAAGCCGCGCTGTATGTTTTTCAAAACGATATGACTGAGGGATTCCTGGTGACCGGTGCGGATGATGTGGCTCCGGCGTTATTAGGCTATTCCGACCATGGTGTGTTTGATGCTTCCAATATTCCGCCACAATTGAAATATTGGCTTGAAGAATATGGCCGACAGATTGAATTCCTGAGAAAAAGCAATTATAAAATGAATAACACCCGTTCGGATTCACCATTGAATGGGATGCCCGCTATATCTCCGCTTATAAAGACCAAATGGAATCAGGGATCGCCTTACAATAAATATTGCTTCACCATATCTCCTGATGGAAAGGAGAGCCAGAGTGTAACCGGGTGTGTGGCCACATCCATGGCTCAGGTGATGTATTATTTCCAATATCCGGAAATAGGGCATGGAGAGATAAGCTATAAGTTCGACGACAGTGGCACTTATACCATGAATTTTGGCTCACAGCCTTTTCAATGGGACGAGATGCTGACCACTTATTATCCGGGCAGCTATAATGCCGATGAAGAAGATGCTGTAGCATATCTGATGAAAGCCTGCGGATATTCCGTAAAAATGGATTACGGCAAAGGAGAGTCCGGAGCAAATGGCAGCGAGATAGCCAGTGCTCTGACCCAATATTTCGGATACAGTGAAGGTATAAATATACAGACACGAAAGTTCCGCACCTATGAAGAGTGGGCTGAGATGATCTATGAAAATCTCAGCAAGGTCGGTCCGGTGGTTTATAACGGTTCGGCATTGGATGGCGGTCACTCCTTCATATGCGACGGATATGACGGCAACGGCTATTTCCATCTTAATTGGGGCTGGGGAGGCATGAGCGACGGCTACTACCTTCTTGATGCTCTCAACCCTGATGAATTCGGAATAGGGGGTGCAGCCGGAGGATATAACCTTGGGCAACAAATTATCTTGGGTATATCTCCTGATAATTCTGCTGATATAAGCCGGCAGGTAATGCAGTTTGGCAGCGTGACGGGAAAAATTACTGACAATGTACTTTCTCTTAGCCTTACCGGAAGCGAAACCGGTTTACAATATATCGACCCGGATCCGGTGACCATCACATTCGGAGTAATGGTGACAAATATATCAGATTCCTCAGAGCCTGTACAATATTTTGAAAGCAGCAAGAAAAATCTGGAAGCCAAGCAGGGAAGTTATTTTCATTGGGACGAGGATGGAACCGATGTGGATCTCACTAAAGTGAACATGACGGAAGGTGATAGTTATGATTTCATCATTGCCACTTATATCACAGCCGGAGATTATTCGGAATGGACTGAAGCATGTGCCATGCCGGGGAAATATAACTATGTGACAATAATGAAGACCTCAGAGGGATATCAACTGGAAAACTACACGCCATGGGACCTTTCGGTAGAAGATTTCAAGGTGGAGACCTCAACTATCTATTATGACATGCCTGTGAAGTTCAGTGCAGTCTTCAGTAACCCGGGCACACAATCCTTGACAAGAAACTATAGTGCAGTGCTGTTTGATTCAAGCGGCAAAGAGAGTTATAAGATGGAAAATTACAGCGTGAATGTAGATGCTTCGTCATCATTGTCGCAGACCTGGACTTCAGTGCAATGGTATAAGGAAAATGGTAGCGAAGGGGTAACAGAAGCCACGGAATTCACCTTAAAGTTGTATGACAACTGGGAAGGAGTTTATGTGGATGGGATAGAAGAGACAGTGACAGTGCTCCCAAAACCTGACAACACTGCAAAGATAGAATCTGAACTTACAATCGTAGGAGCCCAAAAAGATGGGGATGTATATATAATCGAGGGCAATGAATTCGAGGCTAACCTGCTGGTAAAGGTATTGGAGGGTACATTGAACCAAACCCTGATGCTTGCCATCCAGATGCCATTGAGTTCCGGCGATTATTACACAGTATTTCACAAGCATTTCGATGCTATCCCCGATTTATATGCCGGAGAGGAACAGGTTTTCAATATCTCAGTGATATTTGATGATGCAGAACCGGATAAAGACTACCGTATAGAGGTGTGGGGACCTGACGGCGGATTCAATGAAAAAATGATGGTGAGATTCGATCTCAGTAATCAAGGAGTATCTTCCCTTTCATCGGATGGCGCGGGTAAATATTCCATCTATTCGGTAGATGGCCGGAAGATTTATGTCGGCACTGACTCCAATGTGGTGACCACACTTGACCGAGGAATCTATATAATAAATGGCAAGAAAGTTATGGTAAAATAGTGGTCCCGCCATTTCAAGTCCGGGTGAATACCCACGGATTTGAGTAAAGTAAATCTAAAGGGGAGATAATCATGCAGGATGATATTTCCCCTTTAACTTTTCCTTTTGTATCTTTGCATCGCACAAAGATTATGATATGAAAGAATTTTTGGAGGAATGGGTACCTGCCGACGGTATCCTCATGGCACTTCCGCATGAAGAAACCGACTGGAATTATATATTACCTGAAGCCCTGCAGCAATATAAACGACTCGTAGAGACAATGGTGGCCAACGGCTGCCATATAGTGCTGTTATGCCGGAAAGTAAAAGAAGCGGAGAAATTGTTTGACAAAAAGGCCTTGAAGGATATCACATTCCTTGAAGCCGAATACAACGACACTTGGACGCGAGATTACGGCCCTATCACAATTTTAAAACACGGCGATCTCCGTGCCCTTGATTTCGGCTTCAACGGTTGGGGACTTAAATTCGCTGCCGATAAAGATAATTTGGTCAACCTTCAATTGAATGATAAAGCAGTTTATACGAAAGGAATCTACAGGAATGAAAGAGACTTTATTCTTGAAGGAGGTTCGATAGACACTGATGGTAAAGGTACGGTGCTTACCACAACGCGTTGCCTGTGTTCTCCCAACCGCAATGGTGGTCTTACGAAGAATGAGGCCGACAAGCAGTTGCGAAAAAGGATAGGAGCCCAGCATGTGCTGTTTCTTGATTACGGAGCTCTGATGGGGGATGACACGGATTCTCACATAGACACTCTGGCTCGAATGGCACCGGAAAATACAATCCTCTTTACCGGTTGCAGAAATATGGACGACCCTCAATTTGAGGAACTTCTGAAAATGAGGGCACAGCTTACAATGTTCAGAAATGCCGAAGGAGAAGCATTTAATCTGGTGGAGCTACCTCTCCCTGATGCTATCTATGATGAAGAGAAACACCGATTACCGGCCACTTACGCTAATTATCTTGTGACTGATTCGGTGATATTCATGCCCACTTACAATCAGCCACACAATGACGAACTGGCCATGCAGACCATGAAGATAGCCTTCCCGGAGCATAAAGTGGTGGGTATAGAATGTCTTACTCTCATTAAGCAGCATGGATCACTGCATTGTGCCACTATGCAGTTGCCCAAAGGTGTATTAGGATGGCTCGGATGATGCCGTCAACATACCATATACCCATGACTCATAATAAGGATTAACCATTTATTTAAAAGGAAATAATGAAAGAAAGAAATCTCAACATCGGAATTGTGCAGAGGTCTTTTGACGATAATGTAGAGCTCAACCGTCAGCGCAACCATACTTTGATAGAGAATCTGGCTTCCGACGGGGCAAAACTGATAGTGCTTTCCGAGCTACATGATTCACCATATTTCTGCCAGTGTGAAGATGTGGAGAATTTCAAGTACGCCACCTCCTTAGATGATTTTATCGATTTCTATGCGGAGGAGGCACGCAAAAACAATGTGGTACTGGTGACGAGTGCGTTTGAGAAAAGAGCTCCGGGCCTATATCACAACACAGCCTTAGTATTTGATTCCGATGGCAGTCTGGCAGGTAAATACCGCAAGATGCATATTCCTGATGATCCCGGATTTTATGAAAAATTTTATTTCACGCCCGGCGATCTCGGTTTTGAACCGGTAGATACCAGTGTGGGCCGTCTGGGAGTGCTTGTATGTTGGGACCAATGGTATCCTGAGGCAGCAAGGATTATGGCTCTCAAAGGTGCGGAACTACTTATTTATCCCACTGCTATCGGTTGGAATCCGGAAGATGATATTGAAGAGAAGAAGAGACAGCGCGATGCATGGATCACAATACAGAGGGCACACGGCATAGCCAACGGTTTGCCGGTGATAAGTGTCAACAGATATGGATTTGAAGAAGATCCCACCGGTCATACAGCCGGAATAGATTTCTGGGGGTCAAGTTTTGTTAGTGGTCCTCAAGGTGAAATCCTACATATGTGCAGTGACTCAGCTCCGGAGGAAGCAATTGTGGAGATAGATTTCCAGCGCATAGAGAATGTGAGGCATTGGTGGCCTTTCTTGCGCGACCGTCGTATCGATTGCTATCACGACCTCACGTGCCGGTTTAAGGATTAGGAGAGGAATAGAAAGAAAGGGCCACATGGCCCTTTAATATTCATGATTGTTGTTCCTCAGCCGGTGAATTATAGCGTTCCGGATGCTTAGGGTTTGCCGGGAACCAACCCTTCTTTACTCTTTGCACCTGTTCAGTCACTTCCTTGATACCCCAGAAACTACTGAAGGAGGTCACACCCAGTATTGCTGATAAGACCAGACCTTTTGCTACTATGGATAGGAACAGGAAAACGATGCCTCCTGCAAGGAAAGCCCATTTTATTTTTTCACCGAAGTAATACTCTCCTTTAATCACGAGAGGATGGAAGAGTCCGATAATAAGGAAAGTGCAAAGACCTATGAATAATCCGGCGAGGCCGTAGTTTGATAAAAGATCGGTTATAGAGTCCATAAGGGTATTTTAAACAATAAACAGTAAGTTTATAAACACTAAACAGTAAACAGTAAACAATAAGTAGAATAGTATTATAAGCGGTAAACGATTAACGAAAAGCGAATTTCTATAAACGATTAACGAAAAACGATTTTCGGATAACGAAAAAGGGATGAATATTCAGTGAATATCCATCCCTTTTGAAGTGTCCAGGATGAGACTCGAACTCACACGGACTAACGTCCACTACCCCCTCAAAGTAGCGTGTCTACCAATTTCACCACCTAGACTTAAAGCCCGAAGCTTGGAGCGAAAAACGGGACTCGAACCCGCGACCCCGACCTTGGCAAGGTCGTGCTCTACCAACTGAGCTATTTTCGCATAAAGGAAATCTCCTTCGGGCTGTATTTCATTTTTCTCGGAGCGAAAAACGGGACTCGAACCCGCGACCCCGACCTTGGCAAGGTCGTGCTCTACCAACTGAGCTATTTTCGCATTTAATCGGAAGGCTTGATCCCTTCCCGTTTTTGCGTTGCAAAGTTATATCGTTTTTAATTCATATCCAAATTTTACATGAAAAAATCTTTTCTTTTTGGTAAATTTGCATTCAAATTCAATCATTATGCACCCGGACAACCAACAGGCACACACTCTTTCTGAATTCCAAAAGGCAATAGGATTGTGCCGTGATATTTTTGTGAAAAAACTGAAAGACTATGGCACATCATGGCGTGTGATGAGGCCTTCCAGCCTTACCGACCAGATATACATCAAGGCCCGGCGGATTCGAAGCATCGAAGAAAAGGGTGATGAAAACATAAGGGTGAACGAAGGTATATTGCCGGAATTTATCGGCATAGTCAATTATTGTGCCATTGCACTGATACAACTATCGCTCGGACCCGGTGAACCTATTCCGGCTGACGAGGCTATCAGTCTATACAATAAAGAGATAGAACTCTCTACAAAATTGATGCTTGATAAAAACCACGATTATGACGAGGCCTGGAGGCATATGAGGGTATCAAGTTTCACAGATATCATTCTTCAGAAATTACTACGCACCAAAGAGATTGAAAGCCACGATGGAAAAACCATCATAAGCGAAGGGGTTGACGCAAATTACCGCGATATGATAAATTATGCCCTTTTCGCTTTAATCAAGCTTGATGAACAGCATAACGATTAAACTTATCACCTGGTTTGCCCGGATACTCTGCGGAGGGCTCTTTATCTATTCGGGTTTTGTAAAAGCCATCGACACCTGGGGCACAATCTTCAAGGTAGAAGATTATCTGGCAGCTTTCGGCCTTGATGTGCCGTTTGCCCTGATCAGAATGGGTGTATTCGGGCTTTGTGCCATAGAATTTATTGTAGGCATCTTTCTTCTGATCGGTTGTTTCCGTAAGTCTTGTCCTATATTCGCGCTTCTTATCATGATGTTTATGCTGCCCCTTACGCTTTGGGTAGCGATGGAAGAGCCTGTAGCCGATTGTGGCTGTTTCGGAGATGCCTGGCATATTTCCAACTGGTGGACTTTCTGGAAAAACGTGGTACTTACCTTAGGTATACTTTGGCTTATACGTTTTAACACCAAGGTGCTTTGTCTGGTTATCCCGGCTTTTCAATGGCTCACAGTGGTTGCTTCCGGACTATTCATCCTGGTGATAGAACTCTTCGGATACTTTTATCAGCCACTGATAGATTTCCGTGATTATCCGGAAGGTTCAAAACTTTTTGCCACCATAGACAGTGATGATGAACACGGAATAGATGTATTTGATATAGACTCGGCCGACGACCGCAACGAGGAAGCGATGGATACCGTAGGCAAACAGCTTGTGGTGATGATTCCCAATGTGAAAATGATATCTCCGGCCACTACGTGGAAACTTAATTCCCTGTATGAATGGGCCCAAGACAATGGAGTGAAAATGATCGGCATTGTATCCGGCAGTCAGGAAGAGATAGAGGAATGGGAAGATCTGAGCATGACCGATTATCCCCTTTATCTGGCAGATGACACCGCCATCAAAGAGGTAGTGAGGGGAAATCCGGGGATTGTTTACCTTGATAAGGGCAAAATAGTCTGGAAGACCACACTCAGTTCAATTGACATTGACGATTTCCTCGGTCCTGACGTATCGCGCGATGCCTCCACATTTGGTGGAGACAACGACGCAATTCTGCGCAGCTGTATCTTCGTATATCTGATAGTGGAAGCCTTTCTTATCTTTATTTCCTTCACACCACGAATGGCCAGACTGCTCACACGAGGAGGTCTGGCTTCTACCCGAGGCATCCGTCACCATTAACCGCAGTGCCAATATTTGTTGACCACTTTCATCATCTGATTGTGGTCGCTGAGCGTCTTCTTTCGGAGATTGGCATCGTCATATTTACGTAGTTTGGCCAGTATGCCATCTATAAGACGAGGTGAGAAAACATCCTTTTCTTCAAATACACTTCGAGCTTCTTCGAGTGCATTGGCGGAAGCCATACAACTATCGGGCAATGACTTCAGTTGGGCCAGTTTCTCTTTGTTCTCATCTTTATGTATGTTTACGCTCACATAGTAATCTTCTGCTTTTATCAAAGCATCTTCCATTTCAAATCCTTTTCTGGCAGCCACAATCATAGCGGCCAGGAGTTGATAAACATCGGCAGAACAGTCACCGCTCCGGAGTTCCACGGTCTGGCGTTGTGGAGGAATTGAATCATGGCCTTTTTCAAGAGGATTTACCTGAGAGCACATATCATTTTGTCCGGTCCATCCCAGAGGCACCCTTACGAGCACAGAACGGTTACGGTCGCCCCAACAGATAGAAGTGGGAGCCTCCTGATGAGGTACAAGGCGGAAATAACTTGTGGGTACCTTGTTTCCCATTGCCGTGATAGCTGCAGCATTTTCAAGTATACCGGTAATTGCCTTTTTGGCTTCCGGACTGAGACTTCCATCTTTTATCATAAGATTGCGGCCATCTTTCATGATCTTGAAATGTATATGAAGGCCGCTCCCGGCTTTCCCGGCTGTGATTTTAGGTGCAAAGGTCACATCATATCCTTTTCGTGATGCCAGGGTACGGATAATCCATTTAGCCAGCATAATATGGTCGGCTGCCTGCATAGCCGGAACAGGCAGGAATTCAATCTCATTCTGTTCATAGATTTTTCCATCCTGAGTGAAGTTTCCCACTTCGTTATGGCCATATTTGATCTGTCCGCCTGCCTGTGCAATAAGACTCATACATTCGATACGAAAATCGTTGAATTTGGCAAATGGAGCCGATTCATGATAACCTTTCTGGTCGGAAGCATGGAAGAAACCTGAATCCTCTGCTATCACATAATATTCCAGTTCACCCATTGCATGGAATTCCATACCGGTGGTCTTTTCGAATTCCTCTTCGGCTTTTCTCAAGGCATATTCCGGCGACTCCTTAAGAGGTAGCCCTTCTTTATTGAAGAATGAGGCCAGCAGAGTGAGGGTAGGAATTTCAGCAAAAGGATCGTGGAAAGCGGTAGAAAATCTCGGAATCACATATAAGTCGCTGTTACCGGCCTCAATGAATGGAAAAAGACTGCTACCATCTACTCGTTCTCCGTAAGTTAGGATAGAATCCAGGTAACTTTCAGAATTGATAACGAAGTTGAGGCTTTTCAGGCGAGTATCATCGGCAGGATACATGAATTTCAGCATCTTGATGCCGTTGGATTTCACATAGTTTATAAGGTCGGCCTTGGTGAATTCCGATGAGGGTTTTTGAAGGAATTCCACCACTTTATTAGGGTTAAGAGAGATGTCCATAAGGTTGTTGTTTTTCATGGTTTTTAGTTCTTGTGGACTGCCAATAGAGATTGGACTAAGCCACAAAAGCAAAGATATGAATTTATTTTGTAAAAGTGAACCTACAGTATATTTAATTTGTTTGAAATATAGAAAAACAAAAAAACAGAATTATGGAAAAGTTTGAAGATATCATCAAATCAGAGAAGCCTGTATTGGTTGATTTTTTTGCCACATGGTGTGGCCCGTGCCAGATGATGCACCCAATTCTTGAAGAGCTTCACGGACTTATTGGAGACAAAGCCAGGATTCTTAAGGTCGACATAGACAAGAATCAGGAATTGGCCCAGCAGTACCAAGTGAGGTCTGTGCCGACCTTGATGTTGTTTAAGAACGGAAAGGTAGAATGGCGTCAGAGCGGAGTGCAGCAGGCAGGTACCCTTGAACAGATAATCAATGAATACGCCTGATACGGATATTTGAATTATTAAAATTAACTTTTGATGATAATCCCGGTCAAATTTAGGCCGGGATTATTTTTGTGGCTCTCAGAGTTGCCAATAATATCTCCCGGATTACGTTAATAATGTAGATATGAAAAGATTATTTTTAGCAACACTGCTTATAGCCTCTATCTGGGGAGTAATATATGGGGCTTCAAACGAAGATTTCAAGTATACTGTGTCATATAAATGGGGACTTATTCAAAAGGATGCCGGAGATGTGAAAATTTCGAAACGGCTCGGTCCAAATGGCTATGAACTAAGGATGGTGGCCTCTACAAAACCATGGGCCGACAGGATTTACCGTGTGAGAGACACTCTGATTTCACATACCTTAAGAGATAAATATCGTCCTATTCAATATTCCATAATCGCCAACGAGAAAAACCGGTATAAAAGGGATGATATCACCTATACCTATTCAGGTAATACTGTAAAAGGGCATGTGGAAAAATTCAGGGAGCAGAAAGACGGGAGCATCACTCATGAGAAACTGGAACTCGAAGGAGCCTATCCGGTATACGACATGCTCAGCATATATTTCTATCTGCGTGAAATTGATTATGGGAGCCTGAAACCGGGAGAAACAGTGAAGACCACTATCTTTTCCGGAGATAAGGTGGAACAGTTACATGTGCAGGCTGTGGGCAAAGAGATGGTAAAAATGAAAGACAAGACCGACAAAGAGGCCTGGCACATAGTTTTCAAATTTACCCAGCAAGGAGGCAAGAAATCGAGTGATGATATCAACTGTTGGATTTCGACAGATGGCACAAGCACCCCTCTACTGATTGTAGGCAACCTGCCTATCGGTCAGATACGCGTGACTCATGAACCCTGAAATCTCAGGGTTCATTAAGTAATTAAATCCCTAATTCAGGAAAGGATTGCTACGTTTTTCCTCTCCGATAGTAGAAGCCGGACCATGGCCGGGCAAAACTACAGTGTCGTCAGGAAGAGTGAGCAATTTGCTCTCAATGCTTGAGATAAGTTCGCGGTAATCACCGCCGGGCAGGTCGGTTCGTCCGATACTTCCTTGAAATAAAGCATCACCGGAGATTAGGAAATGAGCTTCCGGGTCGTATAAAGCCACACTTCCTTTCGAATGGCCCGGTACAGATATTACCTTCAGCTCTCCGTTGCCAATCTTTATTATATCGCCATCTTGGATAAATTCTGAGATTTCTATCTCACCGATGTTCATATTGAGGCCGAACATCTGTGCCTGTTGGCCGATTTTCTGTCCTAAAAATTGATCTCCGCTATGAGCAAGAACCGGGGCACCAAATTTTTCTCTCAGAAATGGAATCCCTGCCACATGATCAATATGAAGATGGGTATTGATAATATTGGTGAGAGTGAGTCCTTTCTCTGCGATGAAATCCTCTAAGGCTTTCTCTTCTTCGGGGGAGGACATGCCGGGGTCGATCACGGCACATTGTTTTGTATCGGGATCCCACACCAGATAAGTGTTGATGCCAAAAAGGCTGAATTGAAATATTGCTACTTGCATTTTCTGATTAAGAGTATTTTCTCCAATTTGTATTAATGAACCTTGAAAAATAATTTGATTATCTTCATAAATATCCCCCATTAATAAATTGCCCTCAAATGTAGGGACGCACGGCTCGTGCGTCCGAAATAAAAGAGGGATAATCCATTGATTATCAGAGGACGCAATGACCTTGCGTCCCTACATATGTCGTTTGGAATATTATTCGGGATAATCATAAATTGTTAATATATAATATTACAACAACCCGGGAGAAAAAACTTTCACGGATCAGGAGAATTTTACCTATTTCCCCCGGAAGGGAATCGTCTTATGTCACGGGGGTGTAAACAATTTTTTTAGTTTTGAAAAAATCCTCCGAGAAATAATTTGAAACCGGTACCACCTCGCTGATGGAAGCGTATTTCCCCAGTTCTCCGCTTACATCGCCTCCTTTCAAGGTTATGAGCCCGTTGGGTAAGGCATTACGGTGCTGCTTTGATATATTTTTTTTAGAAATCTTTATAAGGGTAGGCTGGTCAGTCACAGCTCTCGACACCACAAAGTCCGCCTGTATCTTACATTCCCCCATATCACCATGTTGAAATGACACATTTTCCAGTCCTAAGGCTTCTGCTATCTCCTTTGCCACATTCACCTTTTTTCCCACCCTGTCGATAAGATGAAAATGCACTTCCGGGAACATAATAGCCAGCGGTATTCCGGGCAGACCTCCTCCGGTGCCGAGGTCGATTACAGTGCTCCCGGGTGTGAAATTCAAATATCGGGCTATAGCGAGAGAGTGTAGAATATGGTTGATGCCTATGTTGTCGATGTCTTTACGCGACACTACATTCACTTTCTCATTGAGTTCATGGTATAGTTGCGGCAGTTGGTTGAACTGATGCCTCTGTTTCTCGCTAAGATGCGGGAAGTATTGGGTAATAATCTCATCCATAACGGTGCATAATGAAGGCAAAGTTAAACAAAGTTTGTGTGATTAAAAGATATTTTATAAATTTGCACTCCGAATCATCGCAATAAATATCATTAGAAATGAAAAGAACATATCAGCCGTCCAACCGTAGAAGAGTAAACAAGCACGGATTCAGGGAAAGAATGGCCACCAAAGACGGACGCAAGGTGCTATCACGTCGCAGGGCAAAGGGCCGTGCCTCACTCACGGTTTCTGATCATCTTGCATCTAAGTAAGAATTAACTCAGAAAAAATAAAACAGCGGGAGAAATAAATTTTTCTCACGCCGTTTTTTTATGTACTAAATTGGGGAACGAGCCCTTATGCCTTTTTCAGTAATCTGGCATCTATTCCGATGTCCCATCGGCCATTGTTCCCGATAAGAGACACTCTATACACCTTGTTGCCGAGTTCATCAAGAGTGGCTTTCTTAAGGATACGGGCATGGTCGTTTACAAATTCCCCATTAACTATTACCACTTCATCTCCGGGGTTTAATTCCATTTCTCCCGATGGTTTCCATTCAAAATCGGGGGTAAGAAAGCCCAGTGCCTTCCTGAAATTCTCCATAGCTTTTGTGGGGATGGGAGTATAATTTCCGCTTCCGGCTCCGGGTGTGCGATAACACCATGCCAGATCGTAGAGCTTGCAGAACATGGGATATATTTCCTGTTTCCTTTTCTTGAAAAAAACAATGTCGCGGATAATTGGGCGCCCTTCCATCACAATCTTGCCGCCTACTCTTTTTGCAATTTCTTCGAGAGGATAAAAGAGTTCCGGTATTTTTATTTCATCACTGATTAGGCTAAAGCGGTTTAGGAGATCTTCAAATTTCACGCGCGGACGCATGCGCATTGCAAACCATTGTGGTTCTTCTCCCTTAAGACTGTTAGCAGCGATGCGTGCGGCTTCTTCCACTTCAGAATGTTTCAGTGGTCTTTCCTCACATATTGAAAGGAATTTCAATTGAGGAGGCACTTGTGTCAAGATATTTCTTACCACATTTCCCGGCACGCCTGCATCAAGCGCCACACAAGCCCATATGTTTTGTACATGCCGTGGCAAAGGCCTCTCAGGATATGCTGCGAACGAAGTGATGGCTTCTATCACATTATTTGTTTTGCCCTCTTCCTGTGACCTTTTCCACCAAGACTTCACTTTAGCTACCCGTGAATGTATCTCATGGCCATAATTATTGGAGGCATTGATTGTTTTTAGAACTTTCTTAACCTCCTTGAACACCGGTTGCCGGCCACCTTGAAGTTGAAATGCCACCGCTGAATAAAGACTTGAGACTTTATCAAGATAAAATGAAATGGTCTTGGCCGAAAGATTCTGAAGAAAATTGCTTACCAGCCAGTTTTCTATCGTCACTCTGTCGATAGTTTCATTTAAATGACAATTGCTTACCACAAAGAGTTGGAAAGAGGTAAAAGCTTTATGGTAGCTACGATGGCTTTCTCCGGTAAAATTATCCAGGCGTTTTGAAAATAATTTGAGTATATTTTCCAGAGTGGCTGCTACCGGCTTTCGTTTCATTGAAGGAGTTTTACCATCCTCTTGCAAGAGGGAATATTGGGACAAATATACATAACTTTTCAGTAATTTTGCGTAATGGAAGAAAAAACAAGAGTATTTCTCACCGGTGCCACCGGAGTGATGGGAACAGCAGGTCTGAAGGAATTAACTGCCTTACCCCATCTTTATGAAGTCACGGTGCTGGCACGCGATACGAAGGTAAACCGCCGGAAACTTCGGCCATTTGAAAAGAAGGGAGTAAAAGTGGTTTGGGGCGACCTGCTTGATATATCTGCATTAAAAAGAGGGATTGAGAATGCCGATATCGTGTTGCATGTAGGTGGTATGGTTTCTCCATCGGCCGATTATTTCCCGGAAAAGACTATTAAAGTCAATACAGGAAGTATGCGCCTTATTGCTTCAATAGTTAAAGAGATTGAAACGACGCAACCGGAGCGTACTATCAAAGTGGTGTATATAGGATCAGTTTCCCAATATGGCAGCAAGATGCCCCCTAATCATTGGGGTAAAGCTGACGACCCTCAGAGAGCTGCGCTTTTTGATGCTTACGCACAGTCTAAGATACAGGCAGAAAAAGAATTGAAAGAGGCAGGATTGAAACGTTGGGTGTCGATTCGTCAGACAGCAATACTTCATGCCGGTCTGGTTAAGAATGCTACTAATCCGGTGGCTTTTCATTTGCCTGTAGGGGGAGTGCTTGAATGGATCACTACCGAAGATTCTGGAAGACTGCTTGAAAGAGTCTGCCGGAAAGAAGTTCCCGAGGAGTTTTGGGGAAAGTGTTATAATGCCGGGGGAGGGGAACCATTCCGCTTGATAAATCTGGAATTTGAGCGTAAATTGCTCGATGCTATGGGTTGTCCGCCTCCTGAAAAGATTTTCGAACCAAATTGGTTTCCAACTCAAAATTTCCATGGGATGTGGTTTGAGGATTCAGATTATCTGGATTCCATTCTTCATTTCCGAGCCGAAGACACATTCGACCGGGCTCTTGATAGAATAAGGAAATCATTGCCTCTCTATTATCGGCTTGCTCCTCTTGCTCCCGCTTTCCTTATAAAGAGGTTTATGAAATACGTGGTGAGCAAACCCAATGCAGGTACTTTAGGATGGATCAAGGGTAATAATGAGGAAAAAATCAAAGCCTTTTGGGGTAGCAGGGAGAATTATGACAATATACCGGGATGGGAAACATTCCAAAAAATAACATTAGATAAATCTACTCCTGTGCACGGTCAAAAAAAGGAATGTTAAAGAATATCATTGGTAAAAATTAGAAAAAATCCGATGCATATTCCCAACCTCAGGATTTTGCCTCTATTGTTTTGGACATCAATGGTACAAGTATTTGTTTTTTTGCCAAAAAATGTTTTTTCATTAATTTTGTCAGAGGGCCTTTATTTGCGATAAGCAAGGGAAAAATTTAGAGTAACACCACATCTCTTATGGGTTTCTAAGGTATGTGGAAACAGCGATATCAGGAATTATGAGAACGGCCCTAATTTTTTAGGAAGAGTAAAAAGAAAAGTGTAATGGCAGATAATACCAACCTGTTTCAGAATAATTTTGAAGAAAAACCGGAGATTGAGAGTTCAAAGCCTAAGGATGTAATGGCTCCGGAGGAACAGGGGGAAACCACTTCATCCGAACCGGGAGGATACGATGATAATTCCATCCAGCATCTGGAATGGAATGAACACATACGCCGTCGTTCCGGCATGTATATCGGAACTCTGGGAGATGGCTCCCATGCAGAAGATGGTATATATGTGTTGTTGAAAGAAGTGGTAGATAACAGTATCGATGAATTCAATATGGGTGCCGGTTCCCGGATTGATATCTCAATGACAGAGGATGGTGAAATTTCCGTGAGAGATTACGGACGTGGTGTACCGTTAGGCAAAGTGAAGGCTGTGGCTTCTGAAATAAATACCGGCGGTAAATTTGACGACAAAAACTTCAAGAAGTCGGTAGGTCTTAATGGAGTAGGACTAAAAGCCGTAAATGCTATGTCGGAAAGTTTCCATATAGCCAGCGTAAGGGAGGGGAAACAGGTGGCAGTGGATTTTGAAAGAGGCAATCTTATTTCCGAGACTCAGAACGATGTGGATGAGCCAAATGGCACACTTGTAAGGTTCAGACCAGATGAATCTCTCTTCAAAGGATACAGTTTCAGACCTGAATTTGTGGAGATGATGGTGAATAATTACACCTATCTCAACACCGGACTTAAGATTTTTCTTAACGGACGTAAATATTGGAGCAAGAACGGACTCCTTGATCTGCTTAAAGAGAATATGACGGCTGAACCTCTGTATCCATTCATCCATCTTAAGGGGGAGGATATAGAAGTGGTGATGACACATGCCGACCAATATGGCGAGGAATACTATTCCTTCATCAACGGGCAACATACCACCCAGGGAGGAACCCACCTTTCCGCTTTCCGTGAACATGTGAGCCGGACCATTAAGGACTTCAGCGGTAAAAATTTTGAGTTTTCTGATATACGTGCCGGCATGGTAGCCGCTGTGAGCGTAAAGGTGCAGGAACCTATGTTCGATTCACAGGCCAAGACCCGCTTCAACGGAAAGGAAATAGCACCCGGAAGTAACGTAACGGTGAATAAGTTTGTAGGAGATTTCATTAAGAAAGAACTTGATGACTATCTTCACAAGCATCCGGAGGTGGCTGAAGCCATGTTAAAGAAAATTACCGCTACAGAAAAGGAACGGAAATCTCTGGCGGGAGTGGCAAAACTGGCTCGCGAAAAGGCAAAAAAAGTAAGCCTTCACAACCGAAAATTACGCGACTGTCGCATCCATTACAATGACACCAAAGGAGGTGCCAAGGGAGAAGACCGCAGAGATGATTCGTCAATTTTCATCACCGAAGGTGATTCTGCATCAGGTACTATCACAAAAGTGCGTAATGCAGAAACCCAGGCGGTATTCTCTTTGCGTGGGAAACCCCTTAATTCTTACGGTATGACCCAGAAGGTGGTGTATGAAAATGAAGAATTCAACCTTCTTCAGGCTGCACTAAATGTAGAAGATGGTCTTGACGGATTACGGTATAACAAAATAATTATAGCTACCGATGCAGATGTGGATGGCATGCACATTAGACTTCTGGTGATAACTTTCTTCCTTATGTTCTTCCCTGATTTGATCAAGAAAGGGCATGTATATATCCTCCAGACACCACTCTTTCGAGTAAGAGACAAAAATGCGGTGAGAAGAGGCAAAGGCAACAAAGGAAAAAAGAAAGCCGAAAATGGAGAAAAAGACACATATTATTGCTACACCGATGAGGAAAGGGAAGCAGCAATAGCCAAATTCGGCAATAATGCTGAAATAACTCGATTCAAAGGTCTGGGAGAAATAAACGATGTAGAGTTTGCAGAGTTTATCGGTCCGGATATGCGCCTTGATCCGGTGAAACTGAAAAAGGATGACACTGTTGAGAAACTTCTTTCCTTCTATATGGGCAAGAATACGATGGAAAGACAGAACTTCATTATCGACAATCTCATACTGGAAGACGACTCTGAGATATGAAAGCATTTTACGCGGGGAGTTTTGACCCCTTCACGATAGGTCACCTTTCTATAGCCCGAAGGGCTTTGGAAATGTTTGAAACTCTGATTATAGGAATCGGGTTTAATCCGGCAAAACAAAGGGAGAGAGAAGTGGAGGAAAGACTAAGACAAATTAAGGCTATCTTCGCGGAGACTCCCGGAGTGACAGTCTTTGCTTATGAAGGTATCACGGCCGAGGTGGCACGTGAAAACGGTGCAGGAGTGCTTGTAAGAGGAGTGAGAAACGCCCTGGATTTTGAAAAGGAAAAAGAACTGGCTGATATAAATCTTACAGTATTCGGTATGCCCACAGTAATGATACCCGCCGAACCATCCCTTTCATTTGTAAGCAGTTCCATGGTAAGAGAATTATCGCATTTCGGTTGCGATGCCTCTGCATTTTTGCCTCATAAAGATAATCCAAAAGGAAAATGAAAAAGATATTGATTTTACTTGCCACATGCCTCATAGGCCTCACTTCCGTATGGGGACGTCAGGAGATGAATCTTGCTGAAAACAACAAACTCAGGATTGCTGAGGCTGCCATAATGCAATTATATGTGGATTCCATAAACGAAAGCAAACTTGTGGAAGATGCCATAGTAGCCATGCTTACTTCACTCGACCCACATTCACAGTACAGCAATGCCGAGGAAACCAAGGAACTAAACGAACCGTTGGCCGGTAATTTCAGCGGAGTAGGTATTACTTTCAATATGAACAATGATACACTCTATGTGATTCAGACTGTGGCCGGAGGACCTTCTGAGAGAGTGGGAATATTGGCAGGTGACAGAATCATCTCAGTAAATGACACAGTGATAGCCGGTGTGAAAATGAAGAATACCGATATCATGAAACGCCTCAGGGGTCCAAAAGGAACAAAGGTGGATGTCAAGGTGCTTCGTCCTAACAAAGGATTGGCCGATACCATCGACTTCAGAATCACAAGAGCCGACATACCTATTTACAGTGTAGATGCCGCTTATATGGTTGATGACCAGACAGGATATATCCGCCTTAATAAATTTGCCGCCGATACCGCAGATGAAGTGGCAAAAGCGCTGAAAAGTTTAAAGAAGAAAGGGATGGACCGCCTGATTCTTGACCTCACGGATAATGGAGGGGGATATCTCAACGCGGCTGTAGATGTGGTGAGTGAATTCATTCAGCCCGGACTGATGACAGTATATACAGAAGGCATGAATTCTCCCAGGATGGACAATTTTGCATCTCCAAGCGGCTCTAAGCCTTTGTTTGACGAAGGACGCCTTGTGGTGATGGCAAACCAGTATTCGGCATCTGCTTCGGAAATAACTGCCGGAGCAATCCAGGACTGGGACCGTGGTCTGGTAGTAGGACGCAGAACCTTTGGAAAAGGACTGGTGCAAAGGCCTATTCCACTCCCTGACGGCTCGATGATACGTCTTACAGTGGCTCATTACTATACTCCCACAGGACGTGATATACAGAAACCTTACGAAAAAGGTAATGCCAAGGCATATAGGGGTGACATTCTTGACAGATATTATAGCGGCGAACTTATGCATGCAGATTCCATACATTATGTAGATTCTCTAAGAGTGGAATCATTGAGGCTGAACCGACCAATTTATGGAGGCGGAGGAATATACCCCGATAAATTTGTGCCGCTCGATACCACTCAGTTTACAAATTATTATCGCGACGTAATGGCCAAGGGAGTGCTCAATTCTTTTGCGATAAGATATGTAGACAACAACAGGAAGGAAATTCAAAAGACCTACGGAAACGATGATAATTATACACGTTCCTTTGTAGTGACTCCGGAAATGCTGAAAGAAGTTTATGATATGGCAGAAAAAGAGGGCGTGGCTTACAATCCCGAAGAAGCAGAAATAAGTTCACCTCTATTTTCCATGATCATAAAGGGCTTGATCGGCAGGGACGTTTTTGATAATTCCACATATTATAAAGTCTACAACACCCACGATCCAATTTTCCAGGAGGCATACAGGCTTATCAATTCAGAGGAATACGAAATGCTTTTGCCTCCACAATGAACACTTTTGCATAGATTGAACCACTATTTAATAGAGACTAACTAACAATAAATAATCGGATATGAAACGATTTTTATCATATTGCTTCGTTTTGGTACTTGCCATCATGACTACGACCCCGGGAAGGTCACAATGTCTACATTCAGAATTTTGTGAATTCTGTGCTATAAGAGAGGTTCCGGATTCTTTGATAGTGTCGGATCCTGTGGCTCTTTTCGACTCCCTGCCCCAGCCTGCGGTAAATTACAATAACCTCAATTTGAGTTTCAGTCCCAAGGTTTTTGCAGGTTACAGGAAAATACACGGTGTGCCGGAATATAGCAAACGCCCACTGAAGTATAACCTAAGTGTCAACACTCCGATCTACGACGTTGAATTGGCAGAAACCGACTTCGAGGAAACCGGAGAAAATGAAATGGCTCTGGTGGAAGAAGATGTGGATATTCAGGAAAATGAGGTGCCCGCATCGGCCGACAGTATATCCACAATGCCTGTCATGGTGCTGATACCTGATCTTAATCCGGAGCAACTAAGGGCTGAGCATGAGAACTCGCTTCCGGATATCCGTACCTATATACGACCCAAATGGTTTAATGATGCGTTGCTTCTGGCCCGTGACCAACAAGACCTGATGTATGGTTACATGATTGATAATCCTTTTAGCATCGAGTATGCTTATTGGGACTTGCCAGAACCTCCGGTATTGCTGGAAGAAGACCGTTCCTTCCTGGCTTTTCTGAAAAAACAGGAGGTGCCTGACTTCAATCCGGCCGATGCAATATTGCCGGAAGTGGTGCTAAAGAAAAAACACTGGCTGCATACTGTGGGGGCACAACTACAGTTTTCTCAGGCTTATGTATCTCCAAACTGGTACCAGGGAGGTAACAATTACCTGTCGTTGCTCTTCGGTTTCAACTGGAAGGTGGAACTTAACCAGGTTTACCATCCTAAATTATTGTTCCAGAGTGATTTGAATTATAAACTTGCATTGAGTTCAAATCCCAAAGGCTACTATCATCCTTACACGGTATCAGAGGATAATTTCCAGTATAATCTAAATACAGGTTATAAGGCTGTAAAAGATTGGTATTACTCTTTTAATCTGCAGTTTAAAACACAGTTGCTAAATAATTATGAGCAGAACTCTGATGTGCGTACGGCATCATTCCTTTCTCCGGGTGACCTTAACTTAGGTCTCGGTATGTCGTACAAGCATACTAACAAGCTTAATACCTTATCCTATACTCTTACCATTTCACCTTTATCTTACAACCTGAAGACTTGTATCAGTGACCTGGTGAATCATGAGACCTACAATATTCCTTGGGATAAGAAGACCAAGAGTGAAATCGGTAGCAATCTGGAATTTAATATGGATTGGAAAATCACAGCTTATATCCAGTATAAGACCCGTGTGTTCATGTTTACCGATTATCACTATTATCTTGCGGATTGGCAGAATACTATCAATTTTGAAATCAATAAATTCCTTTCCACACAAATTTTTGTACATCTGAGGTATGACGGCTCATCGGAAAGTTACGGAAAATGGAAAAAATTCATGATGCGTGAAATCTTGAGTTTTGGTCTTTCCTATACTTTCTCCACTAAACCCTGATAAATCGAATGAATATTTCCGGAGTGGCGCGATTGTGGATTTCTCTCTTCATCCTTATGATGAACGGAGGAGTAACAATGGTGCAGGCAAAGTCTCCCATAGCATATGATGCAGATATGGCAAAGGAAATATGCACTTCTCTCCCTTTGGAGAATGTGGAGGGGCTCTGGTTGTATCCGGAAGATAAAGTGACAGTACTGATACTTAGAAATAATGAAGACATTTCCGGTAATCTTCCTGCCTATAATATCTCGGTGGTAGAGACGGCTGATGCTTCCTTGCGTCCCGGTGACCTTATAGGAACTCTGGAGGCTACAACAGATGAAAATACTTTTAAGATACACCTCTCTACAGAGAAGCATAACGATTTGCTTCTGAAACCCAAATCCTGTATAGCCACCCTCTCGAAAGATGGCGATACTTTCACTTTTAAAAGGCAGAAGTCTCCTTTCAAAGGAAGACTCAATTTTAATTTCAGCAGATTGCTTCCCGGTTTCTGGAAAGTGATAAGTGCAGGAGTATATTCTCCCACCGGTACAAGTAAAGTGGAAGCGCCAGTAGGGATGGTGAAGCTGTATCCCTCGTATGATGGAAACGGGTCGAGCCGTAGGAAAGTGAGATACCTATGAATTTGAGGATTGCTATACTCCTTTCTTGTTTCTTTTTCTTCTGTCTCCAGGGAGCGGAGGCAAAGAAGGTGAAAACCAGTCTCTCAGTTGTCAAGGAGACCGGGACATCACGGGATAAGAGGCATCCTGAATTTGAAGGTAAAGAAATTGTCATGACAGACAGCGTATCACCCGGTGAGGATAAAGATATCAGGGAACAATTGTCACATTGCATTTTTACAGGATATGAGAAGGAAATCAATTCTAACAAGGAATCATTTATCCTGAAGAATGAAGGAAATTTTGAAGTGAGTGGTTTTAAAGTGAAGATTGTTTATTACGACATGCAAGGACGCATGCTCCATAGCCAGACTGTAACCTTACCTTGTGAAGTGCCTCCGGGAGAGGCAAGAAAATTTGATATCAGAAGTTGGGATTCCCAGCATACCTACTTTTATTATTTAGGGAATGAACCGAAGAAAGTAGCCACACCTTTTAAGGTGGAATTCAAACCTTTATCCTTTTGGATTAAAGATGGTGAATAAACATCACGTTTTTTCATTCTCAAAAAATGTGTAATTTTGGAATCTAAAATACCCATCTATGGACAACAAGAAATTTATAGAGGAACTGTCGTCACGTCTTGACATATCGGTGTCGACCGTCAGTCTGCTTGTAGAGTCTCTTTCGAAAGAAATGGCTGAGAGGGCAGCTAACCTTGATTCAATAGTGGTGCCCGGCTTCGGGGTGTTTGAGCCCAAATTACGCGAGGAAAGAGTGGCTGTGCATCCGGCTTCAGGAAAAAGACTTCTTGTGCCCCCCAGAATTTTCTTGTCGTTTAAACAATCACCGGTCTTAAAGCAGAAAATTAACAATGGAAGATAAACTAACAGTTGGTTCCCTTGCTTCAAACCTCGCCGGAAAAACCGGTAAGGGCAAGAAACTATGTGATGATTTCTTAAGGGAGTTTTTCAGACTGGTATCAGAGTCATTAAGCTCAGGAGAAACACTGAGAATAAAGAATTTCGGCACTTTCAAAGTAGTGGATGTGGAAAGCCGGATGGCGGTGAATATCAATACCGGCGACAAACAGGAGATACCTGCACATAAGAAGGTAGTTTTTACTCCCGCCAAAGAGATGGCTTCTGAAATAAATGCTCCTTTTGAAGAGTTTGAGTCGGTGGAACTTGACAGCGAGATGCCGGAAGATTTGATCTACCTTGAAGAACCCGGAGAGGAGGCAGCACAAAATTCTGAGGCGCAGAGTTTTGCTGAGGATAATGGAGCCTCAGGAGATGAGCAGAAAATGAGCGATGAAAACGAAGTGAGCCAAGAGAGATTGGAGGAGGGTTCCATGGAAGAGGGTTCGGATGATGAAATCACTTATGAAGCATATCATATACAAGAGCCTAATACACAAGAGCCGCAAGTGACAGAAGAAAAGGTGCATGAAACTCCCGTTGTTGCTCCTGTATATGAAAGCTATGAACCAGAAGCGCCCAAAAGCAGGTTTGGGATTGGTTTCCTTACAGGTTCACTCAGTATGCTTGTGGTGTGTGTGGTGATATTCATGTTAGGTTGCTTCTTCCAATGGTGGCCGGTAAACTTTGGCAGCCCTTCGAAACTGGAAGAGATAGCATTGCAAGAAGTACCGGTGGAGACTGTCTCAGCAGAAACGCCTGAGGAAATACCGGAGCCCGAACCTATATACGACACGGTATCTACAACAAGGTATCTTACCACCATCGCCCGGGAACACTATGGAAATTTTAATTTCTGGCCTTACATTTATATAGAGAATGAAAGCATACTCGGACATCCCGACCGAATAAAGCCCGGTACACAGGTTATAGTACCGGATTTGGCCAAATATGGGGTTAACCCGGAGAATAAAGCTGATGAGCAGAAGGCAAAGGAAAAGGCCCGTGAAATTTATTCCAAATTCAAATAATCATTGCCATGAGAAAAGCCGGCTTAAGCCGGCTTTTTAATTTGGGCCCTAAGTCATTCAAACTGCGAGAGAATCTTTTGCATCTTTGCCGCAATCTGTTCAGTGGCAAGATTGCCGATGCTACCTAAATGCGTGTGATGTACTTCACGGGTTGGAGTGTATTCCCCATTCTGTACTTCCATTCCTATTTTCTTATAAGCATCCCGGAATGGCATCCCTTCGGAGGCCAGACGATTGACATCTTCCACTGTAAAAATATAGTCGTATAATTTATTATCGAGAATATCGGCCTTCACGATAACATGCTGGAACATGAAATCAGCCATTTCAAGGCAATCAATCAGTTCAGAAGTGGCCGGGAACATAATATCCTTCATGAGCTGAAGGTCGCGGTTATATCCTAAGGGAAGATTAGCCGTGAGAAGAGCCAGTTCATTTGGTACGGATTGTATACGGTTGCATTTCCCGCGCATTATTTCGAATACATCAGGATTCTTTTTATGAGGCATGATACTTGAACCTGTAGTAAGTTCATCCGGGAAAGATACAAATCCGAAATTATTGCACATCCATAGGCATACATCCATTGCAAGATGACCCAGTGTGGCCGCAATAGCAGCTATTGCAGCTCCTACAGCCCTCTCTGTTTTACCTCTGCTCATCTGAGCTGCCACCACATTATAGTGGGGATTATCAAATTTAAGAAGATCGGTGGTCATTTGCCGGTCGAGAGGAAATGATGAGCCATATCCCGCTGCCGAGCCCAGAGGATTCTGGTTGGCAATTTTATAGGCAGCCAGTAGCATCTGCATATCATCTGTGAGGGATTCGGCATAAGCGCCAAACCATAGGCCGAAAGATGAGGGCATTGCAATCTGAAGATGGGTGTAGCCGGGCATAAGTTTGTCTCTATGTTCCTCCGACAGCAATTGAAGGCGTTGGAAAAGTTTGTCGGCGGCCGCAGCTATATTTTTAAGCTCATCTCGGAAGAACAGTTTCAAATCCACCAGAACCTGGTCGTTTCTCGAACGACCGGAATGAATCTTCTTTCCTACATCTCCAAGTTTTTGAGTAAGCATGAATTCGATCTGGGAATGTACATCCTCTACTCCGGGATCAATCTTGAATTCACCTTTCTCAATTTTATCGGCTATTTCTTCCAGAGCCGGAAGCAGGGTGTCAAGTTCCTCTTTTGTAAGGAGTCCGATGCTCTGCAACATCTTGATATGGGCGATGGAACCTTGTACATCATATTTAGCCAGTCGGAGATCAAGTAGCTGATCATTGCCTACAGTGAATTTTTCTATAAGTTTATCGGGTTCAAAACCCTTGTTCCATAGTTGCATGTTGTCAATCTTTAGTGGATAGAATTTGTGACAATGTTTTTAGATAAGTTTCATAGATTTCCATTCCCAATCGAATCTCTTCCAGTTCTATGAATTCATCGGCAGTATGACTGCGTTCTGATTTCCCCGGTCCAATCTTTATGGAAGGAATAGAGTGCATGAGAGCCATATCAGACGTGGTGGGTGACACATAAGTGTCAAGTCCCATCTCTATGGCAGCCAGTGTAAGAGGATGGTCGGATGAGAGTACTGAGGCCTGAATACGGGTGGAACGTGGTGAAAAACTGCTCCAGGAAGTAGCTTCTTCAAGTAATTTCACTGTCTCTTCATTAGTATAGGCATCGGTGGTGCGTATGTCGGCAACATAGGAGCAATGGTCGGGCACAACATTATGTTGTGTGCCGGATTGAATCATTGTCACCGAAACCTTAATCGGACCCAAGACCGTACTCTCCTTTGGGAATGATATGTTTCTAAGTAAAGTAATATCCTCTAATGCCCTGTATATTGCGTTTATGCCCTCGTTGCGGGCAGCATGTCCGGCCTCTCCTTTCACGGTGACATCACACACCACCAGGCCTCTCTCTGCTATGGCCGCTTTACATTCAGTAGGCTCACCCACAATAGCCATAGCCGGATATAATCCTTGTTCCTCAAGGTGTGGAAGGAAAGCTCTCATGCCCAGTTCTCCCATTCTTTCTTCGCTGGCTGTAATAGCCAGTATAAGGTTGAAAGGCAGATCACTGCAATCTTTGAAACGGAGGAAAGTGGCTGCCAAAGTCACACCGGCACCTCCGGCATCGTTACTTCCGAGACCATAAATTCTGCCATCTTCTATAGAGGGTTCAAAGGGATTGCGAGTGTAAGACGACACAGGTTTCACCGTGTCGAGATGGGAGTTCAGTAGAAGTACAGGCTTTTGTGAATCAAAATGCTCACTTAGTGCATATACATTGTTGTGAAAGCGTCGTGCTTTTACACCATGGTCCCTAAGCCATTTTTCCCAAATATCGGCAGCCTCACCTTCTTCATTAGAAAAAGAAGGGACAGAGATGAGATGCTGCAGCAATGATACTGCCTCCTGAAAATAATTCTCCTCTAAAGTTCCCTTCATTCTTTCTTATTGTTTGCGTTCCTTTTGTATGGTAGTACCCTCCTTGCCCGATATTGCCTTTGAACTGCATATTCTAACTGAACCTATACCGGCCTCCACACCCTTTAGTGCATTTGTAACTTTAGGAATCATACCACCTGAAATTTTGCCTGATTCTACGAGACTGTTGAACATATCCGGAGTGATAAGAGGTATCACTGAATTGTCGTCTTCAACGTCTGAAAGCACCCCGGGCTTCTCAAAGCAGTAAATGAGACTTGTGGGCTCTAAATTACTACATGCTATAGCCACGGCACTGGCTATGGAATCGGCGTTGCAATTAAGAAGACCGCCCTCCGGATTCCTGCAAATTGCGCAGAATACCGGCACATAGCCATTCTCTAATAGCAAAGATATAAAAGAAGTATTGATGTTTTCAGGATTTATATCTCCCACATATCCGAAATCAATTGGAGAGGGGTTACGGCGTTGTGCCGGAATCACGTTTCCGTCTGCACCTGTAAGCCCCACGGCATTGCATCCGTATTTCTGGAGCATCGACACGATTCTTTTGTTAATGAGGCCGGCATATACCATTGTCACCAGCTTTAAAGTTTCGGCATCAGTCACTCTTCGTCCGTCGATCATTTTGGCCTCAAGACCGGTTTTCTTCCCAAGTTCTGTTGCCTCTTTACCTCCACCGTGCACAAGTATTTTTTTACCGGGAATGGAAGAGAAATCCTGTAGAAATTTCTTCAGTTCCTCAGGATTATTAATAACATTTCCACCAATTTTATATACCGAAATCATCAGCGAATATATTTCAAGAGAATAATAGTTTACGAAATTACACAAAATCCCTTAAACGTTGCTACATTTGCAATTTAAAACGGGAAATTATGAGGATATTGTTAAATATTATATGGCTGATTTTCGGAGGTCTGATATCTGCGGTTGGTTATTTTATATCAAGCCTTCTTCTCATGGTTACTATAGTAGGTATACCTTTCGGTTTGCAGACCATGAAACTCGCCCTTGTGGCTCTTTGGCCTTTCGGCACAGATGTACACAACGACGGTTGGCCCTCAGGATGTCTTGCCGGAATTATGAATGTGATCTGGTGGATTGTAGGAGGTCTCCCGATAGCCATTAACCATCTTTGCTGGGGGCTCTTTTATTGTATCACAGTGATTGGCATTCCTTTTGGAATGGAAAATTTCAAATTGATGTTGCTGGCCCTCTTTCCCTTTGGCAAAAGAATTGGGTAAAAAAGATTCTGTTTGAGCTTTTTTTTGTAACTTTGCACGTTTTTCAAACAAAAAAAACAATCATTCCTACAATTCGCGCACTTTAATTATGACTCTCAAAGAGATTAATGTAAAGTTTGCCGAACCCCAGGAAGCCGTATATGCCGAGCAGATCGTGCAGATGATTTATGAATCGGCATTGCAGAGAGGCACAGGGATTGCAAAGCGTACTCCCGAATATATCGCCCAGAAGATTATGAGTGGTAAAAGTGTAGTAGCTCTGCATGGAGAAAGATTAGTGGGGTTCAGCTACATAGAGAGTTGGGGTCATGGAGATTATGTTGCCACTTCGGGATTGATTGTCGACCCAGAATATCGCCATCTTGGCCTTGCCGGCGCCATCAAGGCGAAAACATTCCAGCTGGCTCGACTTCGATTCCCTTTTGCGAAGCTGTTCTCCATCACCACTTCACTCCCGGTAATGAAATTGAATTCACGTATGGGTTATATCCCGGTGACTTTCTCAGAACTGACAGATGATAATGAGTTCTGGGAGGGATGCCAGGGGTGTCGTAACTATGACATATTGCAAAGAAACAACCGACGAATGTGTCTTTGCACCGGGATGCTATTCGACCCTCAGCAATCTTTGGTGGATACCGAAGAAAAAAGAAAGTCGGCGTGGTCGAAACTGCTTGACAAATTGGCCAGAAAGTCTAAATAATTCAGGCCTTTCAATTTTTTAGGGAATTTTTTACTGTGCACTTTTCCGTGCACCAACCGTAATTATAATGGATGAGAAAAAGAAAAAAGTAGTGTTGGCCTTCTCCGGAGGTCTCGACACTTCATTTGCTGTAAAGTATCTGTCGGAAGATCTGGGTTATGAAGTACACACAGCCATCGCCAATACCGGCGGATTTTCAGAAGAGGAACTTGAGGCAATAGCAGAAAAATCAAAGAAACTTGGGGCAGCCTCACACGCTACTCTTGATGTGACCGATGATTACTACAACCGCAGTATTAAATATATGATTGCCGGCAATGTGCTCCGCAATGGCACATATCCTATTTCGGTAAGTTCAGAAAGAATTTTCCAGGCATTAGCCACTATAGATTATGCAAAAAAAATTGGAGCCGACGCAATAGCACACGGTTCTACGGGAGCCGGCAACGATCAGGTAAGATTCGACCTTACCTTCCAGATTATGGCTCCGGATATTGAAATCATCACTCCCACACGCGACCTTACACTCACCCGTGAATATGAAATAGACTATCTCAAGAAACATGGATACGAGGCCGATTTCAAGAAGATGGAATATTCTATCAACAAGGGTCTGTGGGGTACTTCGGTAGGAGGAAAGGAAACTCTGAAATCGGAACTCACGCTTCCCGATGAGGCTTATCCTTCACAAGTGACTCAGACAGAACCTGAGACCTTGAAGATTACTTTCGACAAGGGAGAAGTGGTGAAAGTAAACGGTAAAGAATTCGATAATAAGGTAGATGCCATACGGGAAATTGAAAAAATAGGATCGAAATTCGGTATTGGCCGTGACATGCATATAGGTGACACCATTATAGGTATCAAGGGAAGAGTAGGTTTTGAAGCTGCCGCACCAATCCTTATTATCGCAGCACACAAGATGCTCGAAAAACATACTCTGACAAAATGGCAGCAATACTGGAAAGATCAACTCGGTACCTGGTATGGAATGTTCCTGCATGAAGCCCAGTATCTTGAGCCGGTGATGCGTGATATCGAGAAGATGCTCGAAAGCTCTCAAAGAAATGTAACCGGTACTGTGGAAATAAAACTTAGACCTTTATCATATACTTTGGTGGGAGTAGATTCTCCTTTCGACCTTATGAAAACCGACTTCGGCGAATATGGTGAAATAAATAAGGCGTGGACTGCAGATGACGTGAAAGGATTCACAACCATACTTTCCATTCCTATGAAGATTTATCACAATAATCAGAAGAAGAACGGAAAAAGTGATCTGGGGGAATGAAAAAAATCGGTATTATAGGAGGCGCCGGATACACTGCCGGTGAATTATTGAGAATTCTGATAAATCATCCGGAGGTGGAGATAAAGTTTGTACATTCCACCAGCAATGCCGGCAAAAAGATTACAGATGTGCATGGCGGTCTTCTGGGAGAAACCGACCTGGTATTTTCCGACACTCATCCTCTGGAAGATATCGACTTGCTTTTCTTATGCACAGCACACGGTGACAGCAAAAAATTCTGGGAAAACAACAGGCGACCTGACAATCTTAAGGTAATTGATCTGGCTCAGGATTTCCGTGATGAGAGCGAAGGATATGTATACGGCCTCCCGGAAGTGAACCTTTCCAGAATAAAGAATGCTGACTCAATAGCCAACCCGGGCTGTTTCGCCACCGCCATCCAGCTGAGTCTTTTGCCACTTGCAGCAGCCGGACTGCTGCCTGATAAAGGAGATATAAACATTACAGCCATTACCGGATCAACCGGTGCCGGGGTGAAACCGAGTGCAACCACGCATTTCAGTTGGCGCAACGACAATGTGTCGGTCTATAAGCCTTTCACTCATCAGCATCTGAAAGAGATCACTATGACTCTATCAAAGGAGCAGCCGGGATTTTCTTCAAGATTGAATTTCATTCCTGTAAGAGGTGATTTCCCCAGGGGTATATATTCGGTGACCACTCTGGATTGCAATCTTTCTCAGGAAGAGGTGAGTGAGATATATAAGAAATTTTATAGCAATGCCCCCTTTGTAGTGGTGAGTGATGCTCCGGTAGACCTGAAGCAGGCGGTGAATACTAACAAAGCCATTATCAATGTGGTAGTGCACGACGGTAAGTTGCTTATAACTTGTGCAGAAGATAACCTTCTTAAAGGAGCATCAGGTCAGGCTGTGCAAAACATGAATATTCTGTTTGATATAGACCAGACCACCGGTCTGCGACTAAAGCCCTCTGCATTTTAAGAAGATTTGTGAAAAATTACCGCTCAAGTAGCGAATAAATTTTTTGAAATGAAATTATTCGACGTCTATAGTCTCTTTGATATCGAGCCAGTGAAAGGATCCGGCTCTTATGTATATACAGCTGATGGTGAGGAATATCTCGACCTTTATGGCGGACATGCTGTTATTTCCATAGGCCATTCTCATCCAAAATATGTAAAGGCTGTGTGTGATCAGGTAGGACAACTGGCTTTTTATTCCAATTCAGTAAAAAACAGTCTACAAGAGGAACTTGCACAACGACTTGGTAAGGCCTCGGGCTATGAAGATTATTCTCTCTTTCTTTGTAACTCAGGAGCCGAGGCTAATGAAAATGCCATAAAACTGGCATCTTTTACTACCGGACGAAAAAAGATCCTGGCTTTTGGAAAGGCTTTTCACGGACGCACATCGGGGGCAGTGGCTGCAACGGACAATCCGAAAATACAATCCCCTTTCAATAAGACAGATAATGTGACATTTGTGCCTTTGAATGATATTGAGGCAACAATCAAAGAACTTTCGACCAAAGAATATGCTGCAGTAATCATAGAGGGTATCCAGGGAGTGTCGGGAATTCATGCTCCTTCCTCTCAGTTTCTCAAAGCACTGGAAAAAGAATGTAAAGCCACCGGCACTTTGCTTATTCTGGATGAGATACAATCCGGATACGGACGCACAGGAAAATTCTTTGCACACCAGCATGCAGGGGTAAAGCCTGATATTATTACATCGGCTAAAGGTATTGCCAATGGTTATCCTTTTGCAGCAGTTTTGATTTCGCCCGATATAGAGGCTCGGAAAGGAATGCTCGGCACCACTTTCGGCGGCAATCATCTGGGTTGTGCTGCGGCTTTAGCAGTACTTGACGTGATTGAGTCAGAAAATCTCGTGCAAAATGCTGAAGAAACAGGTAAATACCTTATAGAGGAATTGAAAAAGATACCGGAAATTGAGGATGTGAGAGGGTGTGGACTCATGATTGGATTTGAAGTGAAAGGCCTCTCCGGTGCCGACTTAAGGAAAAAACTTCTTTTCGACCATCATATTTTCACCGGAGGAGCCGGTGAACGAACCGTGAGACTTCTACCGGCTCTCACACTTTCAAAAAACCAGGCCGACATCTTTTTGGAAGCCCTTAAAAAAAGCTTAAAATGAAACAATTCACTAATGTAAAAGATATAGGCCCTTTAAATGAGGCATTGCACGATGCTTTTGAAATAAAGAAAGACCGGTATGCCTTTACCCATTTGGGAAAGAACAAGACGCTGCTGATGATTTTCTTTAATTCTTCGTTGAGGACCCGTTTGTCCACCCAGAAGGCAGCCATGAATCTCGGCATGAATGTAATGGTGCTGGATGTGAATCAGGGAGCCTGGAAACTTGAAACTGAAAGGGGAGTGGTGATGGACGGAGATAAGGCTGAACATTTATTGGAAGCCATTCCCGTGATGGGATCTTATTGCGACATTATCGGGGTGAGATCTTTTGCCGGCTTAACCGATAAAAAATCCGATTACGAGGAGAAAGTGCTCAATCAATTCATAAAATATTCCGGTCGTCCGGTTTTCAGCATGGAGGCCGCTACACGTCACCCTCTGCAGAGTTTTGCCGACCTTATCACTATCGAGGAATTCAAAACTAAGGAGAAACCTAAAGTGGTACTTACATGGGCCCCTCATCCCAAAGCTTTGCCCCAGGCGGTGGCCAATTCTTTTGCAGAATGGATGAATGCCACAGATTATGATTTTGTTATCACACATCCGGAGGGATATGAACTTGATCCAAAATTTGTAGGCAAGGCAAAAGTAGAATACGACCGTGAGAAGGCTTTCAAGGGCGCTGACTTCATTTACGCTAAGAACTGGTCGGCTTATACCGACCCTAATTATGGTAAAGTGCTCAACACTGACAGAAACTGGACAGTGGATACTCGCTCTATGGCACTTACAGACGATGCCTTCTTCATGCATTGTCTCCCGGTGCGTCGTAACATGATTGTAAGCGATGATGTGATAGAAAGTGAAAAGAGCATCGTGATTCCCGAGGCAGCCAACCGTGAAATTTCTGCTCAAACTGTGCTTTGGAGAATGCTTCGTTCACTTTGAAGGCTATTTTCTAAGTTTTTTTCCCTAAATACTCTTTTTCCACTAAATACACTTAACTATGAAAAAACTCTTAGTCGCATTACTGGTGGCAACAGCCTTATCACCGGTATATGCACAACAGGCCTTAAGGAATGCCTCTGAAGTGAAATCTCCTGTAATCAATACTGATAATTCTGTCACCTTTAATCTTTTTGCTCCAAAGGCTGAAGAAGTGAAGGTAACAGGAGATTTTTTGGGAGCTCCTGCAGTAATGTCAAAGGATGAAAACGGACTCTGGTCATGGACCACACCGGTACTTGCTCCGGAACTATATATGTATGCTTTTGATGTGGACGGAGTGAGAGTGTTGGACCCAAACAATGTATACATGAACCGCGATGTGGCCACTGTCACCAATATTTTCCTTATTGATGAAGAAGGCAGCAGAGCACACAATTACCGTGTAAACGACGTTCCCCACGGCACCGTATCGAGAGTGTGGTATGACAGTGAAGGACTTGGTGCTAAAAGACGCATGACTATCTATACACCCCCGGGCTATGAAGACAGCAATGAGAATTATCCGGTATTTTATTTGCTTCATGGAGCCGGAGGTGATGAGGAAGCATGGATTGCCCTTGGCAGAACTGCCCAGATTCTCGACAACCTGATTGCCGAAGGTAAGGCAGAACCAATGATAGTGGTAATGACCAACGGTAACGCCACTCAGACAGCAGCCCCCGGCGAATCAGCAGAGGGACTTGTAACCCCCGGGTTTGATGTGTCGAGAATGAACCGCGGAGAATTTGAACAGGCATTTCCTGATGTGGTGAATTATGTGGATTCACACTATCGCACAAAAACTGACAAAGCCCACAGGGCTATCGCAGGCTTGTCGATGGGAGGATTTCATTCATTACATATTTCAAAGCAGTATCCCGACCTCTTTGATTATGTAGGACTTTTTTCGGCAGCTATATTTCCGCCTGAAGGATCCACCTCACCGGTATTTCAGGATTTTGATGGAAAATTACGCACTCAGTTTGAAAAAAATCCCAAGCTATATTGGATTGCAATAGGGAGTGATGATTTCTTATATGAAGACAACAAACAATATAGGGAATTGCTTGATAAAGAAGGTTATCCATATGTGTATGTTGAAACCCCTGAGGGCCATATTTGGAAAAATTGGCGCATTTATCTCACAGAATTTGCACCTCAATTATTTAAATAATAGCAATTTGTTAGAAATTTTTCTTTGCAAAAATTTTTTCGTTAAGAAAATTTACTTACATTTGCTCACGAAAACCAACTAATCACAACCCTATGAGCCAACAATCCCCATTCATCAATTCTGTTCTTGGGATGCAGGCTAATTTAAGATCGTTTGCGTTGAAGCTCACAATGGACAACGACGCGGCACATGATCTGGTGCAAGACACTACCTTAAAGGCGCTTAACAACGAAGACAAGTTTGTAGACAACGCCAATCTAAAAGGGTGGATGCTGACAATCATGCGCAACATTTTTATCAACAACTATCGTAAAAATGTACGCGAGAACACCATGGTGGATTCCACAGCCGATCTTTATCACCTCAACCTGAAGCAAGACTCCGGTCTGGAGACACCCGACGGAGCCTTTGCCGTAAGTGAAATCTCCTCAATTATCGCTAAGTTTCCAAAAGATTTTAGTGAACCGTTTAACATGCATGTTGCGGGTTATAAATATGAGGAGATTGCTGAACGTCTGTCGATGCCCCTTGGCACAGTAAAGAGCCGTATTTTCTTTACACGCAAGAGACTTCGCGAAATTCTTAAAGATTATCAGTAACTCTCTCATCAACTCAAAACTTCTTTAAGAAATTTCATTAAGACATTCAAATTAATGAGCCGGTGAAAGCCGGCTTTTATTTTTTGACTGATTGAGGGATTATAATTAATTTTGCCAAAATATATTTTTGGCTATCCGTGAGTGCTAAAATCAAGAATTTAAATTTTTGGATACGCAGGAAATCACATCTTCCATTGATTTTAATCGGCACACTGGTGGTGATGATCCTTTTTTTCAATGATGAGACCTCTCTGGCTCTAAATATGAAATATGAAAAGGAGATAAACCGTCTTTCGCTCGAAATCAAGGAATGTAGAGATTCTGCAGCTTATTACCGACGTCAACGTGAGGCAATCCTGCACGACTCTCAAGACCTGGAGCACCTCGCCCGGGAACGATTCCATATGCAGCGGCCTAACGAAGATGTGTATATACTTAAATAATCCCCTTAACCCCATAATCTAACCTGACAATGACTGCAAAACTGACAGGCGCGTCTCTGGAAAAGAGAAGGAAGCAAGTGGAAACCACAGCCACATTTGGCCTGATCTTAATCTGTGTGGCACTTGTTGGGCCTTTTACAAGCCCTGCAAGCATGGAATATCTGAATGTGTTCCGCTGGATTTATCTGGCCGGTACCATCATCTATCTCATGGCAAGAATAGTGGATATTTCCGACCCTATGGATTCCCCACGGCTAAAGCGTCTCAGAAGAATGGAATTCTGGGCCGGAATCTCTTTTGGCCTGGCTACTGCATTCTGGTTTATCGGGCAACATAGGCTCGGCCCTTATGCCGGTGCTCTCGCTGTGCTGCAAAACACCATAATGTTTACTCTTGTGGGTGCCTTGATTCAGATTGTGGCATCATGGATGATTTATTCCCAGACGAAGAAAGAAATCAGGGAGAGAAACAAATAAAGCGGCGCAATATAATTGTGCCAGGTAAAGCAAGGGGAAGAAAAATATTGGGATGATGACTTCATTGACCATTGACATCGGCAACACTCAGATAAAGTATGATTTCTGGGATGGAAATGAGTTCTTGAAGCGTCTTACGAATCCAAATTTTGAAGAGGTTATAAACCTGGTCAAAAACGATAAAGTAAGAGGAATAATAATTTCGTCTGTAAGCCGCGACCCACGGCAAATGGCAGAGAAATTCCGGGAGAATTTACCCGAGGTCACGACAGTGATATTTGATAATAAAGAGATTGAACGCTACGGAGAACTAATAAAATATAAGGGAAAGGTAGGTGCCGACCGTATAGCGGCTTATCTTGGAGCAAAGGTTTTCCTGAGTGCAGGTGAAGGTGCCTTGATAGTAGATATGGGTACGGCAATGACCCTGGATATTGCCGACAAAAATGGCTGCTATTGCGGAGGGAACATTTCAGCAGGTTTCAAGACACGTCTGAAATCCCTGGCAGGAGCTACAGCGTTTCTTCCTGAAGTGGAGAACATACATAAATATATCTCTTTCGGACACGACACTGTGTCATCTCTGCAATCGGGAGCGGTGAACGGGGTAATGGGAGAGATAATTTTTGCTCAAGAGAGGGCAAAAAAGGAATTTGACATTAGAAATACATTAATCACCGGAGGAGATAGCGAATGGTTTGCAAAATTGCTTGGAAAAGAGAGAGACTGTCGCTGGGATCCATATTTGGTGGGAAGAGGCCTCAACAGCCATCTCCATCAATTTTACTTCCCACTTCAAAGGTGAAAATTATAAAAGATGAATAAGAAAATTTATATACTGATGGCATTGGTCCTGAGCTCTATATTTTGTATAAAAGCACAGGATAACAGGCAATATTCAATGTATGGATACGGACTTCTGAGCGACAGGGCCACATCCATGCAACGCCAGATGGGCTCCATAGGATATGCCATGCATTCGGGCCGACAAATCAATGTGATGAATCCGGCCTCATACGCAGCCATAGACTCTCTGACGTTCCTTTTTGACATCGGGGCAGATATGTCAGTGATCTGGCAGAAACAGATAAATCCCGAAACTCTAATGAAGGAGAAGGAAAGCCGGTTTGGCGGAGGGCTGGACTACATCACCATGCAATTCCCGATATGGAAATATATCGGAGCCTCAATCGGCCTTGTTCCTTATTCGTATGTGGGCTATGCCTTCGGTACTGACATAGAACATGGAGCCATGTCCAATCAGGGTGAAGGAGGTATAAACCAGGCCTATATTGGTGTAGCGGGTACTTATGCGGGATTCTCGCTCGGGCTCAATGTATCTTATGATTTCGGAAATATCATCAACGATGTATTTACCACAGTAGAAAATTCCGGGCAGACCCTCTATGAGCATGTAATGCAGGTAAGAGACTGGGATATAGTGCTGGGAGCACAATATACCACGAAAATTGCCAAGACTGAAAGACTCAATCTGGGATTGACCTTCTCACCCAAAAAATCGATACATGGTAAGACATGGGTCACCAAACAGGAAACCATCCGCGACAGTGAGGCCGATACGGTGGCATTCATGAAAATGAAAGGAAAATACTTCACTCCCATGAGCGTGGGAGCCGGTATCGGATGGGTACATGAACGAGCATCGAGGTGGATGGTGGAATTCGATTTTACTTACCAACAATGGTCGAAGGCGACTTATTCCCCACTTTATGCCGACGATGACCCGGATAATATGGTGTTTGAGGGAATGAATTTCAAAGACCGCACACGTTATTCGCTCGGAGGAGAGTTCGTGCCTAAAATTAGAGGAAATTATTTCCAAAGAATGGCTTACCGAGCCGGTGTTTACTATAACAACGATTATCTCAACATAGATGGCAACCATTTAAAGGAATATGGGGTAACTGCCGGTTTCGGTTTCAACACTCCCGAGGGAAAGACTATGATCAATCTCGGATTTGAGTGGAAACATCGCAAGGCTACTCCCAACCCTCTCATCACAGAGAATTTCTTTAATATCACACTGGGTATTAACTTCAACGAACTTTGGTTCTGGCAGCGTAAGATACGTTAATGAGAAAATTCCCTTTCTCCCTTATTATTGCCATTCTCGCTTTATCGTTCTTCTGGAGTTGCCGGGAGGAACAGAAAGTGGATATCTCGCACAATCTGGACTCTTCGAAAATGCCCTCCATGTCAACGAGAAATATTTCCACGCTGATATCCGATTCCGGAATTACTCAGTATAAGATCATTTCTCCCCTCTGGAATATTTTTGATGAAGCCGACACGCCTTACTGGTCGTTTCCCGAAGGCCTGTACCTTCAGAAATTTGACCCGGAATACAATGTGATCTCAACCGTGGCAGCAGATTCCGCTAAATATTTCAAGAACGAAAGGCTATGGAGGCTGGAAGGTGAGGTGGAAATGACAAAATTTCCGGATGAACTTTTCCTTTCACCCAGGGTATTCTGGGATCAACGTAAGCAACAGCTGTATTCCGACACCTTCATACATATAGAAAATGCCACCCATGTAATAGAGGGCACAGGATTTGAATCTGACGAATCGCTCAACAATTACCGGATTCTTCACCCTAACGGCATTTTCCCAATCAACCGAGATTCCATATGACACTTGCCACAGCTATAGTAATCACTGTAATTGCATTAGTGCTTTCGGCTCTCTTTTCAGGTTCGGAAATAGCATTCGTGCAGAGTGATAAAGTGCGAATGGAGATTGATGCTGCCGGGAAAGGAGTAATCGACCGGATATTGCGCAGATTCTCGCATCACGAAGAGGTGTTTATCTCTACAATGCTTGTAGGGAATAACATAGTACTGGTAATTTATGGTATCACATTCGGTATAATCCTGCAGCCTATTTTTAGCCGGTGGTTTAATAACGAAGCCTTGGTGCTGATTGTTAACACTCTGGTATCAACCGGAGTGGTACTCCTGGCCGGTGAATTCCTCCCGAAGACTGTGTTTCGCATAAATCCGAATTTCATGATAAGGATTTTTGCTTTGCCTCTTTATCTGGTATATTGGCTTTTATATCCCGTATCATTACTTGTGTCGGGTATATCAAAAGGCCTGATGAAAATGGTTGGCATAGGGGGAGAAGAAGACAGAAAGCAAGGTCTCACTATAGAAGAACTCGATACTTTTCTGCAAGACCAGATAGAGAGTCTGCCTGATAAGGGAGAGATTGAAAACGAAGTGAAAATCTTCAGCAATGCCATCGATTTCAAGGATACACAGATCTCAGAATGTATGATACCTCGCAATGAGATAGTGGCTGTGGACATTGAAGACATGAACCGAGAGGACCTCATAAAAAAATTTATCGCCACAGGACTTTCAAAAATAGTGGTGTATCGTGAAGATATCGACGATGTGCTGGGGTATATACATATTTCCGAACTCTTCAATGTAAATGCTGAACTTAAGAAAAAACTTAAGCCTGTGATTTTCACACCCGAAACCATGCTGGCCAACAAAATGATGAGGAGGATGCTGAATGAGAAAAAATCCATGACCATTGTGGTGGATGAGTATGGTGGCACGGCAGGGCTTGTGACAGTTGAAGATCTGGTAGAGGAGATATTCGGAGAGATTGAAGATGAGCACGATCACAATAAGGTGCTTATGAAAGAAATTTCCCCCGGTGTCTATGAAGTAAGCGGACGTGCGGAAATAGAGAATATAAATGAAAAATTTGGTCTTGACCTGGATGAGGATGAAGACTATCATACCATAGGAGGGCTCGTACTTAAGAATTCAGGGGAGTTGCCGGAAGTAGGATACACTTTTACAACCGACAGTTTCCGTTTCACAGTAATCAAGATGTCGGCAGCCAGGATTGAACTCGTGAGAATAGAAAGGCTTGCCGGCAATAAAAATTGATCCTATTAAATAATTGAATAATGGCAAAAAAGAATATATCGGTACAAGAAGAGAAGGGCACTCCGGAATTAATTCTGATAAACATAACAGGAGCAGACCGTACAGGCCTCACTGCCGAGCTAATGGAAACCCTGGCAAAATATGATGCCACTGTACTGGATATTGGCCAGGCCGACATCCATCATAACCTTTCCTTAGGTATTCTTTTCAAGACCGTAGATATAAAAAGCGGAGATATACTCAAGGAGCTTCTGGTGAAGACCAATGCCATGAAGATTCAGGTTTCTTTCAGCATTATCAGTCCTGAAGAATACAATGACTGGGTATCCCGACAGGGTAAGAACAGGTATATCATCACTATTCTGGGAAGAAAGATCTCTGCCAAGCAAATTGCAGCCACAGCCAGGATAATTTCGAGCCAAGGTCTGAATATAGATTCTATCACACGTCTCACCGGACGTATTCCTCTCGATGATACGGTGAAACCAATGACTAAAGCCTGTATAGAGTTTTCAGTAAGAGGTACCCCTAAGAATATGGAGGGTATGCAGGCTGAGTTCATGTCGCTGTCGAAGAAACTGAATTACGACATCTCCTTGCAGGAAGACACCATTTACCGCAGAAGCAGGCGTCTGATATGTTTCGATATGGATTCCACCCTTATAGAGACAGAGGTAATTGATGAACTTGCAGATAGAGCCGGTGTGGGAGATCAGGTAAGAGCTATTACCGAGTCGGCGATGAGGGGTGAAATTGATTTCGAGGAAAGTTTCAGACGACGTGTGGCACTTTTGAAGGGTCTTGACATTTCGGTGATGAAAGAGATTGCAGAAAACCTTCCAATAGCAGAAGGTCTGGAAAGACTTATGTCGGTGTTGAAAAGATCCGGATATAAGACTGCCATACTTTCAGGCGGATTCACTTATTTCGGCAATTATCTCAAGCAGAAATATAATTTCGACTATGTTTATGCGAATGAATTGGAAGTAGGACCCGATGGCAAACTCACCGGCAACTATGTGGGGGATATAGTAGACGGTAAAAGAAAAAAGGAACTGTTGCGACTACTGGCCCAGGTAGAGAATATCAATATCGCACAGACCATAGCCGTGGGTGATGGGGCCAATGATTTACCGATGCTTTCAGAAGCCGGACTGGGTATTGCTTTCCATGCCAAACCAAAAGTAAAGGCCGAAGCCAGCCAAAGTATCTCTACCATAGGTATAGACGGTATATTATATTTTCTTGGTTTTAAAGATTCATATATTACTCCTTCAGAAAAAGACAGCTGAGATAAAACCGAACTTTCATAGTCAAGACAACAAAAGCACTGACAGATGAAAATAGCACCTATAATCACGGCTCTTCTCCTCATATTTGGTTGCACTATCAATACACATGCTAGAGAAACTGTAGGCCTTGTGCTTAGTGGAGGCGGTGCAAAGGGAATAGCGCATATCGGTGTAATAAAGGCCTTGGAAGATGCTGATATCCCGGTGGATTATGTCACAGGCACTTCAATGGGCGCTATTATCGGAAGCCTCTATAGTTGCGGTTGGAATCCTGACCAGATGCTTGGACTTATCAAGTCGCCCGGTTTCAAATATTGGAGTACCGGAACTCTCAATAAAAAATTCGAATATCTGGCCTCCATGCCACAGCCCACACCTCAGTGGTTTACACTTAATCCTAATCTAAATGACAGTACCAACATTTTTAGCCACATAATACCCACTTCTCTTATCAATCCGATTCCTATGAATCTGGAGTTTCTGGAACTATACTCTCCATATACCGAGCAGTGTGGCGAAAATTTCAACAATCTGTTTGTACCCTTCCGTTGTGTCACAAGTGATGTGTACCATAAGCATAAAATAGTATTGAGTCATGGCTCGCTTGGCGATGCTGTGAGGGCTTCGATGAGTTTTCCCCTTGTGTTCAAACCTATTACAATTGATGGGGTATTAGTTTACGACGGAGGAATTTATGATAACTTCCCCGTAGATGTGATGCGAGAGGATTTTCATCCCGACTTTATTATCGGGGTCTCGGTATCAGGTCCTGACGGAAAACCAATTCCCGGAGATATCTACAGCCAGCTTGAAGACATGATTATTCAGAATAATAACTATGACCTTCCGGCTGATGAGGGAGTAAAGATTCAAGTACCCGTATTAAGTTTCGGTGTGCTTGACTGGAATGCGGCCCAAGAAATTTATGACATAGGATATAAGACCGGTCTCTCCATGGTGGATTCCATAAAGAAAAGGCTTCCGGCAAGGGAAAGTCTTGAAGAACTAACCCAACGACGCGAAAAATTTGCCTCCGAAACACCGGTTGTAACTTTTGATTCAATCGAAGTGACCGGTGCCAGTCCCAGTCAGGCAAAATATTTGAAGTTTCTTTTCGAAGGTAAGAAAAGAAAAGATAAGATGGAGCCGGTGACTCTGGCCCAAGTGAAAGACGGCTATTACCGGGCGGTGAGCGAAGGCAAACTTTACAATCTTCTGCCTCAGGCTAAATTTGATGTCGACGGTAAGAATATACTTCTTTTGGAAGCCAGTGTGAAAAGCCCATGGAGTTTCGGTTTAGGAGGATGGATCACTACCTCTTCCAACAGTATGCTATATATCACGGCAGGATATCATACTTTAAATTTCAATAGTCTTGACATCGATCTCGGAGGCTGGCTGGGGCAATCATATTATGCGGCCCAGCTCAGAGGGCGAATTGCGCTCACTACCACACATCCCTCTTATCTGGAACTTGAAGGAGTGGTAAGCCGGCAGAAATATTATGACTCGGAAATTCTCTTTTATGAGTCCGATACTCCCTCTTTTATCACAGATGTGGAAGAATTCGTGCGTCTTCGATATTCATGGGCAATGGGACATCCGGCCAAAGGGTATGTGAGTGCAGCATATGGAAGGGAATCAAATATTTTTTATCCTAAGCAGGAATCGCTGTATGTGCCTTTATATAAAGACAGAACCGTTTATCATATTGCAGCGGTTAAGGCCGGAATAGAGATAAACACTCTCAATAATCTTATGTATCCCAGTCAGGGTAGGGAACTTGATTTCAACATTATCCTGAGTCATGAAGACAATAAGTTTGAGTCTCATCACACCGGAGAAGTCACTAAGCGGTCTCCTCACCTGGTAGGTTCAGCCGAAATTCTGTGGAAGCACTATTTCGATCTTCATAAAAACTTTAAATTCGGTGCAATGGCCAATGGAGTGGCCACGTTGGCAAGGCTTTATCAAGACTATACCAGCACTATGATTCATGCTCCGGCATTTGCTCCCACTCCTTCAACAAAAAATTATTTTAATACCGGGTTCCGGTCTACCAACTATGTGGCAGCCGGTTTGATACCGATATGGATGCCCTTCAACCGAGCTCAGCTTCGCGGAGAATTCTATGGATTCTGTCCGGTAAGAAATATAGAGGCAGATGCACAAGGGATGGCTGTGTATGACGGCTGGTTCAGGCACCCGCAATTTATTGGGCAGGTATCTGCTGTATATAATTTTCCTTTCGCCAGCCTTTCACTTTATGTGAATTATCTTACTCACCCTCGCCACAGCTGGAATTTTGGTATCAATTTGGGCCTGTTCCTGCAGGCTCCGAAACTTCTGAGATGATATATTGATAAAACCCGGGAGAAATCCATATAGAATCTGCAAAAATCAGCATTGACTCTGTATGGCTTTCTTTAATGAGGGATTTGGCTTCTTCAGCATTGCCAGCCATACAGGCAGTGGCAAGCGCATCCGCTTCCATGCAGGTGGGTGCTAATACAGTGGCGCTTAAAATTTCACTCAAAATCGGACGTCCTGTCTCTGGGGATATGGTATGGGCAGTCTTTATTCCTCCATCCTCTCTGAAATTACGATAATTACCTGAAGTTGCTATCCCCATATCGGTAAGAGAAAGAATAAGTACTGTTTCCTCCCCGGGATTATTACCCTCTTGAGGCGCATCTACCGCTATTCTCCAATTACTTCCTGAAGGACTATGTCCACTAAGGGCCAGTTCACCTCCTATCTCCACCATATAATCTTTGACTCCGTTTCTACGAAACATTTCTCCCACGGCATCACATCCATATCCTTTTGCTATAGCTGAAAAATTAAACTTAGTTCTTTCATCTTCTTTGTAAATAATATTGCCTTTCCGGTAGGTCTTTGTGATGCCTATAAAATCCATTATGCTGTCTATAGCCAAGGTATCAGACGAGGGAGTATGTCCTGAGCCAAAACCCCAGGCATCCACTAAAGGCGATACAGTCGGATCGAATTTGCCTTTGCTTAATCTATTTATATCTATAGAGGCATCAAAGACCTTTATCAAATGAATGTCGGCTTCTACTTCCCTACCTTTATTAAGGGCTGATACCAGAGAATGAGGATCGAATACTGAAAGACTTGCTCCCACTTCATTCAGTACCGGTAAAATGGAATCTTTTAGGTTTGGGTCTCCCTTGTAGGTAATATGATACAGGGTGTTCCATATCATACCTTCACATCTCACATAAGTTTCTTTTTTTCCACAACCCTGGAAACTTATACATATTGCTATAAAAAGTAAGATGCAGAGCCTAAAAATTATTGAAATCATTATAAAAAAGATTATTTGAGGCAACTAATTTAAACTTATTTGCTATATTTGTGAAATAAGAAGAATAAAAATTTAGAATCAGTTATGAAAGAATCTTTCGTATTTTTAGCAGCCGGATTTGAAGAGATAGAAGCTTTGACGGTGATAGATGTAATGAGAAGAGCAGGTATGAATGTTCAGACCGTGTCTATAACCTCAGCCTTACAGGTAAAAGGAGCTCACGGAGTCACAGTTAATGCCGATGTTCTTTTTGACAATACACTCTTTTCTGATCCGGAGTGGCTTGTTCTACCGGGCGGCATGCCCGGAGCAAGCAACCTTTATGAATTTGCTCCGCTTCAAGGTTTACTCAGGAATCAGGCGGAATCCGCCCACGGACGAATTGCAGCCATTTGTGCATCTCCGGCTGTGGTACTTGGCCAGTTAGGTCTTCTGAAAGGTGAGAAAGCTACCTGTTACCCCGGCTTCGAGCACTACATAGAAGGAGCCGAATTGATTGACGCTCCTGTAGTAGTCAGTAACAAATTTGTGCTGGGCAACGGGCCTGCCAACGCTCTGCCATGGGCTCTATCTTTAGTGATGGAGGCCAGAGGACAAGAGGAAGCGGCCAAAGTGGCTGCCGGTATGCTTTATTATCCTACCGAACTGAATCCACCGGTGAATTATTTCGGCTGATGGACGATCTCTATTTCACTATAGCAAAAGAGGGAAAGGGAGTCTTCAAAGAGAAGATGAGCAAATTTCTCTCTTTTGCTGTCTTCGCCCATTCCGCCGAAGAAGCGAAGATGATTGTGAAGAAGTACCAGAATGAATATCATGATGCCCGGCATGTTTGTTGGGCTTATGTGATAGGACCCGACAGGCTCGTATGGCAACTTAACGACAATGGAGAACCTTCAGGTACTGCAGGTAAACCCATTCTTGGCCAGATAAATAGTTTTGGCCTCACCGATGTCCTGGTAGTGGTGGTGAGATATTTTGGAGGTATTAAACTTGGCACACCCGGATTGATCAGCGCTTACAGAGAAGCAGCCAGGCTGGCACTTGAAGACGCGGGGAAAAAGGAGGTGCATAAGATGGAAACGATACGAATCAGTTTCCCCTACGTCAGTTCTAACGAAGTGATGAAGATTGTTAAGACAGAGGAGATAGAGGTAATAGACCGTGTTTTCGACAATGCATGTGAAATGACTCTTACCTACCGTGAAGATTATGCTACACGCATAAGGTCACGCCTTGAAAATGTCGACGGACTTTCATTTATCCCATAAAATCCTCTATAGTCCTTTCTAATTCATCCATATCTTTAACTATAGCCACAAGACGGGATGGATCTATTCCCTGGGATCTTAATTCCTCTTCAGTATAAGGAAGAGGCTTGGACTGGGGATTGTACCAAATAGCATACCAGCCTGCCCGGAGAGCCCCCAGGACATCTGTAACCGGATGGTCACCTACCATGAGATAGGGCCTTTGTGCTCCCGTTTCCTCAATGGCATAGTCGAATAAAGTTTTGGAAGGTTTATTCACGCCTATCTCATCACTTACGATGGTACGTGTCACATACCTGGCAAGACCCGAATTTTCTAATTTTTTATATTGAGTACGTGCAAACCCGTTGGAAAGGACAGCTATCAGATATTTCTTTGTAAGATTTTGCAGCATCTTTGTTACGCCCGGTATCATTTCGGTGCCTTTAGCGAGGATATCAAGATAATTCTTCTCAAGTTCCTCACAAACAGCGGTTAGCACCTCAAACTGGCGTGTGGCAAGTGTACGCCTCCATCTTTCCACTTTTAGTTCTCGGGTGGTCACTTTCCACTGACTGTAAAGGTCCCAAAGCAGGAAATTATGTTTATGGTATATGTCGATAAACTCAGAAGGAGACTTGAAAAGTTTTCTAAGGATAGGGGAAATTTCATAAAGAGTGTTTAGGCTCACGGCCGAATTAGCCGAGAAATTCCATAGTGTGTCATCCAGATCGAAAAATATCCAGTGTATCTGTTTAGGGCTGTTATGGTCCATAAAATTATGCATGTTTAGGCAAATTTAATGATAAAAGGGGGAATTTTAAGAAGGTCTTTCAGTAAGTCAAAAAAAATAACGATATTTGCACTGTGAAAATGATAAAATGAGAAAAAGCGGTCGATAAAAAGGCTGCAAGGATATATTAACATAAACCAATACAATTATGCCAAGCGGAAAGAAAAGGAAAGGTCACAAGATGGCCACTCACAAACGAAAAAAAAGACTGAGAAAGAATCGTCATAAGAAGAAGTGAGAAAGGCTAAGGGGAGTGACAATTCCCAAATGGCCGCAAAAAAATAGGCAGACATAGAAAGGGTGGGGAATTTCTTCACCCATGCTGTGTCTGCAAGTTTTTATAGGACGTATCGTCCTCTTATTTCAATACCTTAATAATGAAAAGCGAATTAGTAGTCGATGTCCAGCAGAAGGATATCTCCATTGCATTGCTTGAAGACAGCCGTCTCGTTTCTCTCCAGAAAGAGAGCCGTAACCAGGCTTATGCAGTAGGAGACCTTTACCTCGCTAAGGTAAAGAAGATAATGCCCGGACTTAATGCCGCATTTGTAGATGTGGGATTTGAAAAAGACGCTTTTCTTCATTATCTGGACCTGGGGCCTCAATTCAACACATTTAAGGCATATATCAGTGAGGCTTTGACCGACAAGAAAAAGGTGCCTGCCATTTCAAAGTTCAAAGCCCTGGAAGATATTCCCAAATTAGGAACTATCCAAGATGTGCTCCAGCCGGGTCAGCAACTCCTGGTGCAGATTGCCAAGGAACCAATTTCTTCAAAAGGTCCGCGTCTCACCACAGAATTATCTTTCACAGGGCGTTTCCTGGTGCTTATACCTTTTGGCGATAAAATCTCTATTTCGCAGAAAATAAAATCGACGGAAGAAAAGGTAAGATTGCGCCAGCTCGTAGGTAGTATAAAGCCTAAAGGATATAGTGTAATTATCCGTACCTCTGCTGAAAATAAAAAATTCGTGGAACTCAATCAGGAGATGCGGGCATTAGTGAAATCTTTCGAGGATTCAATAGCCAAACTTCAGAGAAGCCAGCCTCCGATGCTTATTTATGAAGAGGAGTCGAGGGCCGTAAGCATCATCCGGGATATTTTCTCTACAGATTTTGAAAACGTATATGTCAACGATCCTGATGCGTTTTCACAGATTCAAAAATATGTGGAGTTGATCTCTCCGGAGAAGAAGGATATCGTGAAACTTTATCAGAAGGAAATTCCGATATTCGACCATTTTAACATTTCTCGTCAGATCAAGAGTTCCTTCGGAAAGACTGTTTCATTCAAGAGCGGTGCCTATATAATAATAGAACATACAGAGGCCTTGCATGTAATAGATGTAAACAGCGGCAACCGAAGCAAGCAGAGCAGCGACCAGGAATCAAATGCACTGGATGTAAATCTGAAGGCTGCGGATGAGATTGCCAGGCAATTGAGACTCAGGGATATGGGTGGCATCATAGTGATTGATTTCATCGATATGAATAAGGCCGAACACCGCCAGGCTCTTTATGAACACATGCGGGAAATTATGGCTAAAGACAGAGCTCGCCATAACATACTCCCATTGAGCAAATTCGGCCTCATGCAGATTACACGTCAGCGTGTGCGTCCTGCACTGGATATCACCACAGCAGAGGCTTGTCCCTCTTGTTATGGCAAAGGGCAGATAGAGCCTTCTTTACTTTTTACCGACAAATTGGATGAAAAACTTGATTACCTTGTAAACACTCTTCAGGTGAAGAAATTCACTATGTATATTCATCCTTTTGTGGAGGCTTATATAAAGAAAGGATTCAGGTCGATATATTCAAAATGGCGCAGGAAATATGGCAGAGGCCTTAAAGTAGTGCCCGACCAGTCGCTTGCTTATCTTCAATATAAGGTAATAGACCGTGAAGGCAAGGAGATAGACCTTAAGGAAGAGAGCGATTTCAGCAGCAACCAGTCGAAGAGTCATGCCCGGCATAAAGACCGGCATAATGAAGAAAATCAGCTACAATGAATGTAGAGCCTCCGATGAAGATGATATCTGAAACGGAGGCTTCTTTTTTGGCCGTATTATAGGCATCCCATACATTGGTAAAAGTTCTGCCGGAAAGACCCGCTTCCTCAAATTTTTCAGCAAGTTTCTCTGCCGGTAAGGCCCGGGGTATCTGAGCATTGGTGATGTAATACTCTGCTTGTTTAGGGAGCAATTTCAATATCTTGTCGATGGCTTTATCGGCCACAAATCCTATTACAATCCTTAATTTTCCTCCCTCTCTCTCTTTAATTTTACGCAACAGCTGACTGATATTATAAGAAATACCTGCAATGTTATGGCCGGTATCTGCTATAGTCAAAGGTTCATGGGAAATTATCATCCAGCGTCCCAAAAAGCCGGTGTGGGTTGTCACATTCTCTATGCCGTCTTGAATGGCCCTATCTTCTATTGCTATCCCAAGTTTTCTCAATTCATTGATGGCTCCCAATACGGTGATCAGATTTTTTTTCTGATAATCACCTCCTAAAGGAAGGGTAATCGTGAAATTGTCTCCATCGTATCTCCATCCATCATGAGAAGAATAACATTCAATCCCCGAAACCTGATCGGCGAATACAATAGGAGCATTAGTTTCCAAAGCCTTATGCCGGAACACTTTTTCAGGTTCCATCTGAGTTTCCCCAATCACCACCGGTATTTTTGGTTTGATGATACCAGCCTTTTCCATTGCAATCTTTTCCAAGGTATCACCTAAAAACTGATTATGGTCGTGAGAAATGTTTGTAATTACCGACAATAGGGGAGTTATGATGTTGGTCGAGTCAAGACGCCCACCCATTCCAACCTCAATCACTGCATAATCCACATTTTCTTCGGCAAACCAGTTAAAAGCCATTATCATGGTGAGTTCAAAAAATGAAGGTTGACCCTCATAGTTGGAATTTCGCCAGTTTCTTACAAATTCCACTACCTTCTCTTTTGGTATCATCTTTCCGTTGATTCTCATTCTCTCACGGAAATCTATAAGATGTGGTGATGTATATAAGCCGGTTTTATATCCTTGCGACTGGAGTACGGAAGCAATCATGCTCGATGTACTCCCTTTTCCGTTGGTGCCACCGATATGTATAGATTTGAACTTTTTATGAGGGTCGCCAAAGAAACCTGACAAGGCAATGCTTGTATCCAGACCGGGTTTATAGGCTGCTGCTCCCGTACGTGAAAACATAGGAAGCTGGCTATAGAGAAACTCTAATGCTTCCTCATAATCTTTCTCTATCTTTGATTCCATCTTAGTTATACATTCATTACTTAAGATCGACTCTTCTTGGTATAGTATAAGACATATAAACGGCTTCCTTACAGGTAGAGCACCAGTCCTGCCACACCGGCCAATACAATTATAAAAATGGGATGCATCTTAAGTTTCTTCTTTTTGATATTCAGTGGGAAATAAGCAAGGCAGAAGGCAATGATACAAATACCCACATTGGTCCAAAGCTGCCAGTTTATACCCCGAGGATTGAAATTGGGTGCATTCATCAACATGATGGCGGCCGATGCGATCAGACCAACGATAACCGGTCGCAGACCGGAAAATATTGATTTTATCACACCACTCTCGCTGTGCTTACGGATGAAGTGGGAGCTGTATAGCACCAAAATGAAACTTGGTATTACCACAGCCAGCGTAGCAACACAAGATCCTAATAACGACCATCCGATTCCCGTATATTCCGGATTAACTTCTCCCGGGGCCACATACCCGATATAGGTGGCTGAATTGATGCCGATAGGCCCTGGGGTCATCTGGGAGATGGCAACAATGTCGGTAAACATTGTCTCGGATATCCATCCGGGCGATACCACACTCTTCTCTACAAGTGAAAGCATGGCATAGCCACCTCCGAATCCGAAGATACCTATCTTAACGTAAGCCCAAATTAATTGCCAGTAGATGTTCATGCCTTTTTATGTCTCTTGCCATATTTCTGAGGCCACCACCAGGCCAAAAAACCGCCCAGACCTCCGAGTACAATGAAGAAAATAGGATTGGATATCAAGCCCAGGTCGAGCGATATCATCAGAGCCACTACAAATGGTATCCATACAGTTTTCCATTTTAATTTGGCTGCCTTGGCAGATGTGATGACCGGAGCGATGATCAGAGCCACCACTGCGGGTCGTATTCCCATAAATATGGCAGAAATGTAGCGGTTATTCTTTATGATGTCGGGAGTAAGGAAAATAGCGATGGCCAGGATTATGAGAAACGATGGCAGGATGGTGCCGGCAGCTGCTGTGACACTACCTTTTGTCTTACCGATCTTATCTCCCACCGCTGTAGCTATATTAACAGCCAGAATTCCCGGAAGCGACTGGGCCACAGCCAGCAGATCCAGGAATTCTTCTTTTTTTATCCAGTGATGTTTATCCACAATTTCCCTCTCGATGATTGAAATCATGGCCCAGCCTCCACCGAATGTAAAGGCACCGATTTTGAAAAATGTAAAGAACAGAGTGAGATACTGTCCCATCAATATTTGTGGGTTGTGGTCTCCAGTTCTTCAGGTGTCAGTTTCTTATGGTCCATACTCCACCAAACATAAGCAATGTAGCCTAAGACAAATGGTATCACGATCGATACATAGCTCATTGCCTTAAGGGTGAATTCCGATGAAGAGGCATTACGTATAGTAAGTGAAGAGGCCGGATCGATAAGTGAGGGATAAAATGCTGTGTTGCCATAACCTGCTGCCCAGAATAAAGCCACCACAGCTATTACAGTTCCCGTGCCGGTAAACCATATCCCTTTGGTGAAATGACGAGAGAATACTGATTTCAGGAGTCCGAACAACACGAGTACCACTCCTATCACCAGAGTCATTCCGGTCCACCATAGATGTGTGAAATTGTGGAAATATTTGTAAGGCTCTTCTGTGGCGGTGACAGTGAGATCATGGTTGGTGGTGGCATCGTAGCCTGTGATGGTGCACACCATGGTGAGGAACCAGAGGAAGAAGACTACGAATATACCGCCATTGATAAGCGCCTTGTTCTTCAATGTCTCAAAGAAGGCATCGTCGTCGGTAATATTATTCATCATATAGAGGCAGCTCTGCATTCGTGCAAGGAAAAGTACAGCCACTCCGAGAATAAGATTTTTCCAGTTAAATATGGCCTCGAAGCCATGTGAATGGCTCCATTTAGATATCACCGGGCTATGTGTGTCAAGAAGGTTGCCTCTTGTCACGGTGAATTCAGCTCCAAAGAACATCATCGACACGGCCACACCAAGCAGAATACAACCCACGCAGCCATTTATAAACAAGAATGTGTCGTAAGTCTTGGTGCCATATATATTACCGGGTTTGCTACGATACTCGTAGCTCACAGCCTGCACTATGAAGCTAAAGAGTATCAGAATCCAAAGCCAGTAAGCTCCTCCGAAGCTTGTGGAATAAAACAATGGGAAAGATGCGAAGAAGGCGCCACCAAACACTACCAATGTGGTGAAGGTAAGTTCCCATTTTCTTCCCATGGAATTCACAATGAGTGCGCGCCTCATATCAGTGCCTGCCGTGAGCAACATCGATTGGCCACCCTGCACGAAAAGCAGGAATACCAGGAGTCCTCCCAGAACTGAGATCAGACACCACCAATAATTCTGAAAATATTCTAAAGCCATAATTAATGCGCGTAATCGATTTCCAAATTAGTTAACGATCTCTTTTTAATCTGTTTCACCATGATGCTCACTTCAGCTACCAGCAGCACTGTGAATATCAGAGCAAACAACCAGAAGGTAAGAATAACAGAGCCGGCCTGAATTTCAGAGATGGCTGCCTTTGTGGGCAAGAGGTCTTGCACTGTCCAAGGCTGTCGGCCTACTTCTGCCACTGCCCATCCGGCTTCCGAACAAACCCACATCAATGGCATTGTTATCATCAGAATCCAAAGAAGCCAGTTCTTAGTATGAAGCCAGTTATTTTTATATACGCAGAACAATGCCACCACGAAATAGAGGAGGAAATAGGTGCCAAGGAACACCATGATACGGAAGGAAGTGAAGGTGAGACCTACCGGCGGGATGGCTTCTTCTACACTGTCGAAATACCCGTAGCCAAAATAGGGGTAATATTCGCGCAACTCAGATTCCGCTTTAGCCATGGCCACCTCATCCTGGTTAGCTCTGGCCATATCGTAGGCCCTCAGAGCCTCATGGGCCAGTTTACCCTGACGTATTCTTTCTTCATAGCTCACGGTATTGACAGTATCACCTGCCTCATTGATTGTGTATCCCTGGATGATATCTGCAATACCAGGCACGTAAGCATGCAGATCATGCTTTGCAAGAATGGAAAGTCCGTAAGGCACTGTGATATCGAAAAGGTATTCATCTTCGGCGTTGTTCCAGGTCTTGTTGGGATTGACAATACCGGCGGCTACGATGCCGGCTGATTCATGTCCATGGTAAAGACCTTCCATAGCTGCCAACTTCATGGGCTGATGCTTGGTTACTTCTACGGCTGATCCGTCGCCGGTCCACATGGTAAGCAGAAGACCGATGAGACCAACCCAACCACCTACCTTTATTGATCTTTGAGCAAAGGCTGCATTCCTTTTCTTGTAAAGGAACCAGGCACTTACTCCAATCACAAATACGCCGGCGAGAGCCCATCCGGAGAATACGGCATGGAGGTATTTGTTTATAGCGATACCGGAGAAGAGTTCCCAGAAATTATTCATCACGTTTCTCATCTGTCCCGGGTCGAATTCCATACCTACGGGATATTGCATCCAGGCATTAGCCACAAGGATCCATAAGGCGGAAACGGAGGCTCCGAACCATGTCATCCATGTTGACACAAGGTGGAAACGTTCGCTCACCTTACCCCACCCGAAGAACATCACGGCCACAAATGTAGCCTCGATGAAGAAGGCTACTAGGCCCTCTATAGCCAGAGGCGCTCCAAATATGTCGCCCACAAACCATGAGTAGTTACTCCAGTTGGTGCCGAATTCAAATTCCAGAATTATACCGGTGGCGATACCGATTGCAAAGTTGATGCCGAAGAGGGTCATCCAGAACTTTGTAGCGGCCAGCCATTTTTCCGATCTTGTCTTTGCGTAAATACTTTCCATTACTGCCACAATGAGTGAAAGACCCAGAGTGAGCGGAACGAAAAGCCAATGATAGATAGCGGTGAGAGCAAATTGCCATCGCGACCAGTCTACCACAGTCATTAAATCGTCCATGAGTTTTTAGGTATAGAGTGTTTTATTAATTTTTATTGAGTAGTTCGCTTCTCACGTGTTCGGCACGTTCTTCATCTGTGTCGAAGTTGGTCTTCAGTAGGTTGGGGAAAAACAGCAGCTTCATTACCACAAAGAAGATAAATACCTTCACAAGGATGATTAGCCATAATGTCTTGCCTACAGTCATAGAGCGGAATCCGTCGTAATACAAATCCCAGATTCTGCGTGTGAATGTTGCAAATCCCGCCATCTATGCTACCTCTTTTTTAACCTATGGCAAAATTAATAATTATTCTTTAACACGCAACCCAATAATAAAAAAATGCTTATCTTTGCTCATTAATTAAAGGATACGAAATGGCTTTATGGTTTGAATGTAAGGTGCGGTATGAACGTATGACAGAATCGGCTGCCGTGAAAAAAGTGAATGAACCTTACTTAGTAGATGCTCTGACATTTACAGAGGCGGAAGCCCGCATAATTGAGAAAATTACACCTTTCATTTCCGGAGATTTCAGCATCTCGGCTGTGAAAAAAACCAAAATCTCGGAAATTTTTTTCGACGACCGTGGTGACCGTTATTACATGGTAAAAGTGAATTTCATCTCGCTTGATGAAAAGACAGGTGTAGAGAAGAAAACAGCAAATTTCATGCTCGTCCAGGCATCGGATTTCCCCGATGCTCTGAAAAAATTTGAGGAGGGAATGAAGGGTACGATGGCCGATTATGAAATTGCTTCCATAACCGAGACTCCTATCATGGACGTTTTCCCATTTCAGGTAGAGGTAATTAAAGAGAAAATCGAAGTCTAAAATTCGCTAAAGATAACCGGCAATTAAGATGGAGATTGCTGAAAATATCAAGAAATTTCACCAGTTGGTTCCCAAAGGTGTGGAGATAGTGGCGGTGAGCAAATTTCATCCTGCTTCTCTAATTATGGAGGCATATGATGCCGGTCAGAGAATCTTCGGAGAAAGTCGTGTGCAGGAATTTCTGGAAAAGCAGAAAGTGCTCCCACAAGATATTAGATGGCATTTCATCGGTCATCTCCAGACCAATAAGGTGAGGCCCATAATTGGTAAGACAGCACTTATAGAAAGTGTGGATTCTCCCCGCCTTCTTTCACTTATCAATCGGGAGAGTGAGAAGGTGGATGTAGTTACTTTCGTACTTCTTCAAGTTCATGTGGCAGAGGAAGAAGCAAAATTCGGCTTCTATCCCGATGAATTAATGCAATATCTTCACTCAGAGGAATTCCGGTCTCTTAAGGCAGTGAAAATCTGTGGCATTATGGGTATGGCTACAAATACCGATGATGAACAACGCATCAAATCGGATTTCTCTACTCTTCATACTCTTTTTAAGACTATAAAAGAGGATGAAGCACTCCAATTGAAGGATTTTTCCAAACTTTCAATGGGAATGAGTGGCGACTGGCCTTTAGCAGTGGAGGAAGGAGCCAATATAGTGAGGATCGGTTCAGCGATTTTCGGAAGCCGGTATTACCCCTGATTATTTTAAATAAATTTCCACTATAAAGAATAAGATATTTTAAAGAATTCATAAACTTAAAACCTAATACATTATGAGCGAAGCTACAACTCCCCAAATCAGCAAGAGCGGGAAGACAATTGCCATTATCGCAATGATGTTCATGTTTGCGATGATCGCATTCGTCACAAACCTTGCCGCCCCGATCGGCACAATATGGGGGTATCAATTCCAGGGCAACAGTTTCCTGGGTATGTTGGGTAACATGATGAACTTCCTGGCCTATCTCTTCATGGGTATCCCGGCCGGTAAATTGTTGCTCAAAATCGGCTATAAGAAAACTACTCTATGGGCATTGGCCATCGGTGCCATAGGTATGGCAGTGCAATACGCCTCTTCTATGTGGGGTGGAGAAATACATGTGGCTGAATCATCAGTTACAGTGATGGAAAAAATCAACGGTGCTGAATATCCGGTGGAACGCACCATGCACATAGCCCTTAACTTTATCATTTACCTTCTGGGTGCATTCATAGCCGGTTTCTGTGTATGTATGCTCAACACCGTAGTAAATCCTATGCTTAATCTTCTCGGAGGAGGAGGCAACAAGGGAATGCAATTATTGCAGACTGGAGGTACATTGAATTCTCTTTCTGCCACTCTCACTCCCTTCCTGGTAGGTGTTTTGATTGGTGCACTCACTCCGCGTACACAGCTCAGCGATGTAGATTCCCTGCTGTGGATTGCAATCGGTATCTTTATTGCTGCATTTATTATCATATATTTTGTAGCAATTCCGGAACCTCAGGATGTAAGCAAACAAAAGAATGTGAAGTTTGCACATAGTCCCTGGAATTTCCGCCATACCGTGCTTGGAGTGATTGGAATCTTCATTTATGTAGGTATAGAAGTTGGTATCCCGGGTACTTTGATGTTCTATCTTTCTGATCAGAAGAGTTCAGGAGCGGGCATCTTGGGAGATGCTTCCACAATAGCCGGTGCAATAGTTGCTATTTATTGGCTTTTAATGCTTGTAGGTCGTTTCACGTCCAGTTTCATTTCGGGAAAAGTGTCAACCAGAAATCAGCTTCTGGCCGTATCCGGAGTTGGTATTATCCTGGTGGTCATGGCCATATTCAGTTCAAAAGAATCCCAGATTGGTGTTCCGAGCCTTATCTACGATCCTGTAGAGAAGACCACTGCTACTCTCACAGCAGCCGGTATGCCCGATAACGAAATCCAGAATTTCATAAAGAATCCAAGCGAGGAAGCCTTGGCTCCTTACACCACTACTACGCCTATAGAAACTAAACAGGGCACAATCAATAAGACCGTAGTAAATGAATCAGCCAAAGAGCCTGCAGAAGTTATTTCAGCGCTTGTGAATGCTCCCGGTGTACCTATTGCAGCATTGTTCCTTGTGCTTTGCGGACTTTGCACATCAGTGATGTGGGGAGGTATTTTCAATCTGGCTGTAGAAGGTCTTGGTAAATACACTGCTCAGGCTTCCGGTATCTTCATGATGATGGTGGTAGGCGGTGGTGTAATACCACTCTTGCAACAACTTATCGCCGACAAGGTGGGATATATGACTTCCTATTGGCTGATGGTAGGATGTCTGGGATATCTATTTATCTATGGCCTCTGGGGTTGCATCAATGTGAATAAAGATATTCCCGTAGACGACGTTGAAGAGCAAAGTCTTAAAGAACAGATCCTTGATACTGAATAATTTATAGTTAAACTTAATGATTATCCAGAATAATATCCCAAACGACATATGTAGGCACGCAAGGTCATTGCGTCCGCTGATAATCAATGAATTATCCCTATTTTATTTCGGACGCACGAGCCGTGCGTCCCTACGTTTGAGGGCAATTTATTAATGGGGAAATTTATGAGGATAGTCAAATAAACTTATTATATTATAATGAAAAAAGTAAAATTAATTTTAGGGCTGATCGTTTGTTTGGTTTCAGTAGCCGCGATTTCTTGCTCTAAAACTCATACTCCGGTAGACCGTATTGTAGAGATTTTTGAAGATGCTACACAAAAGGTGAATAATGTGACCAGCCTTTCAGATCTTCTCAATGTACAAGAGATTTTATCTCAGGATGAGGTACTGGCAATTGTAAGGGATAATCCCGATTATCATCTCACCGATTCTGATAAAGAAAGACTCAAGAAAAGTTTCGATAAACTTCTGCGCACCGCCTTCGACAAGACTGTGGAATTAGGCAAAGTAGGAGATGATATGAAGAAAAATTCAAAAGATCAGGTAAACCTGGTTATTGAAGGTATCAATCAGTCAATCGACCAGGCCAACACATTGGGAGAGATAAAAGCCATAAGATAAAAATCAGGAATCCATCGCTTCATGTTATAATTATCTGAGAGTTACATGGTGCGATTTGGGATTCTAAAATAGCCTGTATAATGGGGATGCAAAATCTTGTGTCCCCATTTTATTGGAATACACAGATTATTTAGTCCTTTCTATTCCCATAGAAGATCTACATTTCACTTCAGAAATAAGTAGTATTTGCGGAGTAAGAAAAAATTATTTAACTTTGCATTACAAAACAGGCCGAATAAGAATTCAGCCACTCTTCGGGGCGTAGCGCAGTCCGGTTAGCGCACCTGCTTTGGGAGCAGGGGGTCGAAGGTTCGAATCCTTTCACCCCGACAAAGAGAAGCAACTTGAAAATCAATGATTTGACAGTTGCTTCTCTTTTTTACTACAATCTTCAAATCTAATGCATTACCGGACCAGCGGAAATATTGCTTATGGCAAGAAAGATAAAGAGAAGAAAGTTGAATTTCCTGAATTGTCCTCTAACTACTAAGGATTTGCATGAAGAGGAAGCCCCCGTGAATAGAACAAGATTTAGAGCATAGAGAGAATCGACAAAGGCTTGCTGGATGTCGGAATTTAGCGAAGCTTGCAGAGCGAAAATTCCAGTGACAGCTAAAAGAAAGCCGGAGCCAATTAGGAGAAAAACATTATTTTTGCCAAAAATTATAGATTATGGCAAAAGAGAATTTTGATCCACATATACCGGAGAGTAAAGAAGAGGCTATTGATGCAATAGAATATATATTGCAAGAAGCAGAGAACAATAGCGGAGAGATAAAGAGAAGGATCATTTCGAGGGCAACTGAAAGGCAGATAAATGATTTAAAAGGAGATGGAATCCTTATAGACGAGAAGTGGGTTCATTCCATAGAGACATCCGCCATTTTACATGCAAGGAGAATGCATGGCAATGAAAAATCTGAGAGGAACAAAGGACAGATTGTAATAACGGATGATGACTTCAAAAAGATACCGGATATTTTAGAGAATTATGACCGAATATCTAAATCGGAAACACCATCGCGATCATCGAAGAATTCTGTGATAAAATATGAGAGGGAATATGAAGACGGGACGATCTACTATGTAGAAGAAAAGCGAGACGGCAGGAAGTCGCTCGCTTTTCAGACTATGTATAAAAAGAATTGATAGTTCCGACAGGTTGATGCTTTAAAAGCCTCCCCTCCACGTCCGTAACGACTCCGGACAATCTCAATTATTCTTACGCAAATATAGCAAAATATATATTAATAACAAAATTGGTAAACAAAATATTGTAATAACAAAATCTATTAATTTTTTGTGTAATTTACCCACTTCTACTACATTGGATCCCAATAATTGAAGCAAGTCTTTTCCGGAGGAAATGGATCTATTTTTTGAGGGTGATTTTTTTAACAATCTTAACAAACTTTCGGCTGTTTATCTATGTTTTATTACAAAAGATAAGTGATAAGAATAATAATTTTGCTCCGATTGAAAATTGATTGGGCAACAATATGTATATAAAATTAAATAAAAGAAAATTATGGAAACAATAGATAAAAATAAGATAGTGGCTGATGCCGCATCTAATGTTGCGATAAATTCAGCAAAAGTCTCTGCTGCTGCAGCCAAAGTAGCTGCTCAGGCTAAGTTAAGTCAGGCTAAACAAGATCTGAGTCAGGCTTATTCCGATGGAATAGCCGATATTAAAGACACAGCTTCTCAAGTTAAAGACAAGGCTGCGGAATATGCTGATATTGCAAAAGATAAAATAGCAGATGCTCTTGACACTTTAGCAGACAAGACATCTGACCTTGCAGATAAATTGAAAAGTTGAATCACTATTTCCCTAAATCCTGAACTGTAGGGTGTGTCAAAAAATTATATCTTTGATACACCCTGTTCTTTATTAATTCTCACTGTAGATTCCTCAAAATAATATATCATGAATGATACTCCGCAAAAGGATTTAGATCTTTCAATGAATTTTCCTGCACCTACAAAAGAGGGTATTGAAAAATTTCTTTCAAGTTCTTTCACCAAAGGGGTGGGCAAGGTATATGCCGAGAAAATTGCAGATGCTTTTGGGGCAGAAGTGCTTAATCCTGACTTTGATTTTAATCTTCATCTTAAAGAGGTGAAGGGCCTGGGAAGTAATAAAATAGAGGATTTTTCTGAAAGTATGGCTGCTTTGAAAGTATCCCCAAAAATTATGGCAATTCTTTACTCAGCGGGCTTAAAGGATACGGAAGTGGAGAAGATAATTGGTCATTATGGCAAGCGAACTGAAAAAATCATTGCCTGGGATCCTTATGAAATGGTGGAGAATGTGTGGAGATTATCTTTTTTCACGGCTGATAAGATCGGGAAATTTTTTGGGATGGCTCCCGATGATGAGAGGAGACTTCGTGGAGCTCTACTTACAGCTGTGAAATTTTACGAGGAACAAGGAAATATGTTTGCCACTCCAAAAGAAGCTATAGATACAGCTGCCAAAATTACAGGAGTAGATAGAGAAAAATTTCCGGCACAAGTTAATGAGTTGGTGAAATCTGGACGTATTATTGAGAGTATGGATGGGCTTTATCTCCCACCCTATTTCAAGGCTGAAGAGGAGGCTGCAAATAAAATATTGAGCATTATCAATAAAGACGATGGAATCAAGGCAAATTATCAGATACCAACTCATGATATAAAGGGTAATCCACTTTCTGATGCTCAGAAAGAAGCCATAGATACCGTGATGAAAAATAAGGTGACTGTGATCACCGGTGGACCGGGCACAGGTAAAACCACTACATTAAACGGTATTATAGGGCTTCTGGTGAGTATGGGTAAGAAGGTGGTGCTGGCTGCTCCTACCGGAAGGGCTGCAAAAAGAATGTCGGAACTTACGGGAGAAGAGGCTAAGACAATCCATAGGCTTTTGGGATATTCCATGGGCAGAGGGTACAAAAATAAGAAACTCGACACGGATATACTTGTGATAGACGAAGCTTCGATGCTTGAGCAAGTACTTTTCAATCATCTCCTCCAGGCTTTGAGAGATGATACAAAGATTTTACTCGTGGGAGATACTCACCAATTGCCGGCAATAGGGGCGGGAAATGTTCTTAATGATATCATTGCCAGTGGAAAAATACCGATTATTCAACTTAAAGAGAATTTCAGACAAAACGAAGGGAGTAAAATCGCAGCCAACGCTTCCAAAATAAAAGAGGGGGAGGTACCGGTAAGCGACCCGGCTGAAGATTTTGTCTTAGTACAGGAACCCTCCTCCAAAAAGATTCATCAACGACTTTTCTCTCTTTTGGCAAAGGAAATCCCATCTTACACAGGAATCTCTCCGAAAGATATTCAGATAGTAACCCCTCAGAATGAAGGGCCTTTAGGAGCAAAACAATTAAATATTGAGATACAGGAATTCCTGAACCCTGATGCACCTGAAATTAAGAAGGGCGTGAAGAGATTCAGGTTGGGCGACCGGGTAATGCAAACTGCAAATTCATCAGCCCGTGGTACCTTCAACGGTGAAACAGGTTGGGTATCAGATGTTGATCCGGAAGGGAAATTTCTTGAAGTGACTTTTTATGATGGTAAAAAGCTACGTTATGGTCTTTCAGACTTAAAAGAACTATCACTTGCCTATGCCACTACAGTTCATAAACTTCAAGGCACGGAGACTGACTATATCCTCATGATAATGACAACGGCACACAGACCTTTATTATATCGCAATCTACTTTATACGGGTGTGAGCCGTGCCCGTAAACTATGCGTTATCTTAGGAGAAGAAAAAGCTATGGAAATAGCCGTGAATACGGATGACCGCAACCAACGTCGTTCTAATTTCGTTCACCGTCTCCGACAGTCCAAATAGACTTTGATTGGAATCCGTTTCCCCCGAATTTAAAATACCCGTAAATCCATTTAGGGTCCCATGTTATGATAATTTCCCCTAAATAAGATGTTTGTGTAGATATTAGGGGAGAAATTAAGAGGAAAAAGGTAATTTTGAAGAAAATTTTAGAAATTATGAATCTGTTTGACAAAGTAAGTGAAGATATCAAGAAAGCCATGCTTGCACGCGAGAAAGTGAGGCTTGAAGCACTGAGAGGGATAAAGAAAGAATTCCTGGAGGCAAAGACTGCAAAAGGAGCAGGCGGTGAACTCCCTGATGACACCGCCATAAAGATTTTGGTGAAAATGGTGAAGCAACGTAAAGAAAGCGCCAAAATTTATGAAGATAATAACCGGCCGGAATTGGCTGAAAATGAACTTGCTGAAGCGGCGGTAATTGAGGAATATCTTCCCAAACAGCTTTCTCCTGAAGAATTAGAAACAGAAATAAAGGCCATTATTGTAGAAACTAAGGCAGAAGGTCCTAAAGACATGGGAAAAGTAATGGGTGTAGCTACTAAGAAATTAGCCGGAAGGGCAGAGGGAAAGAATATCTCAACCATGGTAAAGCAACTTCTGGGCTGAATTAATCTTACAGAAGTGATATAAAAATAGGAATCCGTCTGATATCAGACGGATTCCTTTTTTTATCTTAATATTGGATAGGTTTAAGCCACTCTGTTATTGATATAGTCAATGAGTTGAGCCGGATCGTCGCTGCCAATTACAAATTTACGTCCATCCTTAAGTGTGATCAATACCGGATATTTGTATTTGCCATGGAAGTGCAAACCTCTTACATCGCCATCTTCAGCCCTTGATGCAGAACTAATATCTGAGTAATGATATTTCCTTGTGTGGAATGCTCTCTGCTCGCCGATATAATCATCATCGTCGTCTGAGTAAACCGAGTATGGGTAAGAACCACAAATCCAAATAATGCCCAGACAGAAGAGACCAAACAGAATCCAGAAGAATACGTTGTCGTATGGCTTATCGATGAAAACCCAGAATAGCACAAAGATGGCTATGAATACAATGAAATAGGCAATCGACAGGCCCGAAAGGATTGAATTGTAGGAAATTTTTTGTTTCATAATTTTGTTTATTTTTATTTGTTAATATTCGATCTTTTATTTGCCCGGTTTAAGGTTGTCCTTTACCCGAGAGGTTTGCACCTTTATTTCTATAACAAACCATAACCTTAAATAGATTAAGGGTCTTAAAAGATTAAGTTTCTGTTGCCTTTATTTTTTACTTCTGATTTTGTTGATATAATCAATAAATTCTTTGGAATCTGAAGTGCCGACTACAAACTGTGTGCCGTCTTTCATAGTCACGATTACAGGATTTTTTGGAGACCCGTAATATGCATAGTTCTTACGGGGTCCATCCAGATGTTCTACAGATTCAATATCAGAGATATTATATTTCTTTTTCCTGAGCGGTTTGTTGACACTAAGGTATTCATCGTCAGCACTCACTGAAGTGGGGATGCAGAAGAAAGTCCAGCACCATCCTAATACAAAGAAACCGAATGCAAGCCAGAACCAAACGTTGTCGTAAGATTTATTGAAGAAAACCAGAAACAATACGAATACCGCAATAAAAATTATCCAGATTATCCAAGTTATCACGTCAACAGTCTTGTTCCAAGATCCATAAGAAATTTTCTGTTTCATATTTCTTTAAAATTAAAGGTATATAAATTAAACGGCCTGTATTAACAAAAGTTTACAACTTGTTAATACTTTGCCCTGATGATAAAAGAGGAACCAGATTCAATTTATAAGTGAAAACCCTTTTCATAAGATCTTTGGGGCCTTTTTTGGCTAAAAAATTGTATATTTGCGTACTAATCTGACTATTACAAATCTTAATCATGAAAAGAACTCTATTGTATTGTGTGGCGCTGATGGCTTTGTTGCCTGTTTCTGTTCAAGCTGCCAATAATTATGGTATTCCTGAAAATATTCAAGATGGGAATATTCTCCATTGTTTCGACTGGCCAATAAAAACAGTGACAGAGAACCTGCCAAATATTGCTGAAGCAGGATATGGAGCTGTGCAATTGTCGCCACTTCAAAGAAAAAATGTTACATCCAATACAGGATGGTCAGAACTTTACCGACCTTATGATTATGCTTTTCAAGCTACATCGGGTATGGGTAATGCCGACGACCTCCGCACCCTTTGTGCTGAAGCCCGGAAATATGGGATTAAAGTGATTGTGGATGTTGTGGCGAATCATGTAGATAAAAGTTCCGGATACCACGATTCATGGTGGGATTCCAATAGTGATTATGTACGCTCTAAAGGTGGAAACGCCAATATCAATTACAACAGCCGATATTCCATAACCCACGACCGCTTGGGAGATTACTATGAACTTAATACTGAAAATCCGGAGGTTGTGGCAAGAGCTAAGGCTTATATTCAAGACCTCCATGATATGGGAGTGAGAGGCATAAGGTGGGATGCTGCTAAACATATAGAACTTCCTTCTGAGGGAAGTACATTCTGGACTGAGGTGACCTCTGTGCCTGATATGTTTCATTATGGCGAGATACTATCTTCACCGGGCCCGGGTAACGGTGTAATCGAAGAGTATGCATCTTTATTGTCAGTCACCGACAGTGATTACAGCGATCGATCAGCAAAGAGCAACGGAGGCGTTCCTACTTCAGCTCAAGGCAACTGGGCTTCTAATTCTAAGGTAGGTGCCTCTAAAGTGATTTATTGGGGCGAAAGTCATGATACATATTCCAATACAGCCGATTATGGAGGATGGAGCACGGGTATTTCACAAAGTGTAATAGACAGAGCCTATGCTGCAGTAGCTTGCCGAAAAGGGTCAGCAGCACTCTATTTTGCTCGGCCTACAACTGCTGGCTTTAGCAATATAAAGATTGGCAAGGGAACCGACGCTTATCGGGGAAAAGCCATCAGAGAGGTGAATAAATTCCGAAATAAGATGGGGAATAAATCAGATGCATTCAGCCTGAATTCAAATAGGGATGCGTGCTCTGTGACTCGAGAAAACGGAGGAGCTGTAATTGTAATGAAAACTTCGGGTGCAGTGTCTGTGCCGAATGGTAATAGTTACCTTGCTCCCGGTGTTTATACAGATCGTGTATCCGGGACAAATACCTTTACCGTCACTTCCTCAACTATAGAGGGAGAAGCAGGACCCACAGGAATAGTGGTGCTCTATGAGGATGCAGATGAGCCTATAGTGCCCGACGATACTGTTTATCCGGAATATATCACCATCTTTTACGATAATTCAGCCACAAAGTATAATCCTGTCTATTGCTACTATTGGGGAGGAAGTGAAAGCAACGGGTGGCCCGGCACTCAAATGAAAGTGGCTTCAGGAGATATATATTACCTTGCTATACCTGAAAACAGTAATGTGGTTTTCAATAACAATAATGGTACTCAGACTGCAGATTGCAATGCAGTGGAAGATGGTCATGTGTATAAAGGCCAAAATTCAACAAATAAGACTCCTGTGGACGACTTAGGCTTATATACAGGAGAAATAGAGCCTGACACTTATACCATATACTATGATGACTCGATAACAAAATGGGGAGCAGTAAATTGCTATTATTGGAAGGGAGGCGACAACAATGGCTGGCCCGGTTCTCCCATGACTAAATTAGAAAACGAAGAATATATATACAAAATAGAGGTTTCTCCCGGTTACAGTGTGATATTCTGCAACTCCGGAGGCACAAAACAAACGGCAGACCTGACATCGATGGCTCATAAACATCTTTATCAGGGGAAAGCGGCCAACAAAAGTGCTGTAAAAGACCTTGGAATATATGAAGAGAAATCAGGAGTGTCTTCGATAATAGCAGATTCCGATTATTCTATCAGAAGGAATGGCAGAAACATCTTACTGGAAGGCCTGGAGGGAGAAAGGGTGCTAATCGTAGGAGTAGACGGTAAGGTATTTTATAATTCACCTGACTGTCATGATCTAAACATATCTCTTCCTTCCGGAATGTATATAATACGCATCGGTCAACATTCCACTAAAATATTTATACCCTGATAATTCTATTAAAGCAGAAACCTTAGTAGAATAAAAAAACAATAGAATAGCCCTGAAGCCATCATGCCGGTTCCAGGGCTATTCTCCTATTTTCGATAATCATCTGAAAATAATAACGTTGCCAATTATTTCTTGTGATGCTCCAGGCTCTTATGCAGATTGTGAATCTCTTTCACAATAAGGAACGCTGCTACAAGTCCCACTGCCTTCATGCTAAGTTTGGCAACTTCAAAACCAAGATGAAGGCCTTCTTTGATAAAATGATGTTCGTGATTCATAATTTTGTTATTTTTAGATTGTTAATAGACATCGTTGGTAATTCTTAATCACCGGTGTCTTTTTTGGGTATAATAATTTAAGAGTTGTAGAAGGTATAAAATTTTATTTCCGTTTATATGAAATAAGATATTTCAAATCATCCGGAGGTGTGGGGGCATCTTCTGTTTTTTCAAAATTCCCTTCATAACCATTATATTTTTCAGTCTCATAAAAATGACATATGCCAATTCCCATATCCAAAACGGCGATGGGGCTTTTGGGCTTGTAATAGAAATGAACGGTATTGTCTTTCACTATTACTCTCCAGGGTTGAGAGTTGGTAGAGGAAGGTGCCAGTCTTAACATTTCCAATGATTCCCCGAATTTGCTTTCCGGATTGAGAGGCTGATTGAAGTTGCCTTCAAAGAATAATTCTGAAAACGGCTTTCGATTGTTGCTTCCGACAGTAAATCTCATCACCTTCTCAAACAAGCGTTGTTTTTCAGGAATTCCAACCGGACAGATAATTTTCAAAGATTCCCCATCGGGCCATTTCTCATCCTTGTCAAATTGAGAGCCTTTGTAAGTGCCGGCAATCCAGCATGTGCCTAAACCCATTTGCCAGGCTTTTAACACTACTTGTTCGAATTGGAACCCGGCTGTAAGCGCTGAGGCTTCGTCGTTCGCTATTCCCATGAGAAAGAAATCTGAGGCGCCTTTTATCACTCCGTAAGTACTGGGTTTGAAATCCCCGTCAATGTCGAATCTTTTTAATTTTATAGTAATGTGGCCTCCGAAGAGAGTATACGATTGCTTTACCGCTTCCTGAAGAAGGGCAACCTGCTCCCGGCTTAAAGGCTGACTGCTGTAACTCCTCACAGACTTCCTTTCTTTCATGGCCTGAATAATATCCATATCCTTAAGATTTTTAGTGTTTTAATTAAAAAACAACTATTATAATAAAAGGTTTGGCCCAATCCATTATCTTTGATAATGAACAGGGCCTATAACTTTTTAGAAACCTATATTTTCTTAGAAATAAGAAAAGATTTTATCCGAGGGCCAATCTGTATATGGCTTCCGATACCTCTTTGGTGATAGGGTAGTAGGCTCCAAAAGTTTCACCCTTATTTTGGTGTACTTTCTTTACAAGGAGCGGAATGTCGGGATTGTCTATGCCAAGTTCTTGTAAGGTTACCGGCATGCCTATTGATTTGAAAAAAATACGGAGTTTTTCTATCCCCTTTTCACCGGCCTTGATATCATCACCCCCTTCAATATCTAACACATTTCTTGCCAACATCACAACTCTTTGGGGCTTATGGGTAAGCATATATTTCATATAAGCCAGTAGTATCACTGCCAGGCCTGCCCCATGGGCCACTCCATAAAGGGCGGAGAGTTCATGTTCCATGCCGTGACTTGCCCAATCTTCATCTTTTCCACATCCGCAAATTCCATTGTGAGCCAGAGTGCCGGCCCACATTATATTGGCATGAGCATCGTAGTCATGGGGCTTAGCCAGTACCTTTGGCGCTTCTTTCATTATTGCCTTAAGCAGTCCCTCACTTATTCCGTCGCTCACTTCAGTGCCGGGAGTGGGAGTGAAGTATCGTTCCAGAATATGTGCCATCATGTCTACGATTCCACAAGCAGTCTGATAGAGCGGGAGACTATAGGTAAGAGTAGGATTCATTAGTGCGAATTTCGGACGCAAAACATGGTCGGTGCGAATTGAAATTTTGATTAAACCCTCTTCCTTTGTTATAACCGTGTTGCCTGAGCCTTCGCTGCCAGCTGCAGGGATAGTGAGCACTACGCCAACCGGTAGAGCAGTCTCAGGTTTAGATTTGCCTGAAAAGAAGTCCCAGAAATCTCCATCATATGGTACGCCTGCAGCTATGGCTTTGGAAGTATCGATCACGGATCCGCCTCCTACTGCTAAAATACCGGTGATATCTTCCTTCCGGCATAATTCTATTCCTAATCTCACCGGGCTGTCAGTGGGATTAGGTTTTATACCTCCGAATTCAAAGAATTTTACATCATTCTCCTTTAGTGAGGCTTCGACTTCATCTAAGAGACCGGAATTTTTTACGGAATTCATTCCGTAAACCAGGAGAATTCTATCGCCAAGAATTTCTTTCGACATTTTGCCCACATGCTTCTGGGCATCGTCACCAAAGATATATCTCGTGGGAGCGTAATAATTGAAGTTTTTCATCGGAAATAATGGGTTAAAGTAGAATCTTTGCAAATATACTCTTTTCCCATTATTTCTTATTGTCTTCGTCGGAATTTTTCTTAAGTTTATTTCTTAAGGTTTCTTCATAAGCTTCGATTTCTTGTTCCGATTTTGTAGGAAGATCGTCAGGCTTGTTTTTCCTCAAGAATTTAAAAAAGGCACCAAAGAAGAGACCACCAAGGAGAAGACCTAAAAATACCCAGAAAAGCCATCCAGGAGTCATTTCTCCGGTTTGCTCATTTTCTACACATCCCTGAAGCATGGGGATTATGAAAAGCAGATAGATTAATTTTTGCTTCATATCTTTCAGGTCTTTTTTATTTTAACATGGCAATACTTCACAAGGTTTACCAGGCAGTTTAATATTATTGAGAAAACTGCATGGCCCATGTCCCTCCCGCTCTAACGTTTCTTTAATTTTTTGACTGCATTCTCCAGGGATTCTGAAGGTTCGATTATGTTATAGTCTTTCCAGAAATCAGGTTCCCAATAATTCTCCACCATATCAGAGAATATTTTTCTTTTGCCGAAGGTTTCGACAAATTTAGTTTTTTCTTTCGGAGTATCTTTTCGGTCCACAATCACCATTTCTGCCAGCGATGTATAAGCCGATGAAAAAAGACGTTTTTTCCAGTCGCACTTAAATCTTATTTTTGTGGCAATATAATTTATTTGAGATTTTCCCTCGAGCGTTTTATAGGTCACCACTCCCGAAACTTCCAAAGGACGAAAATTTAATCCTCCCGGCTTTTTCTGAAGTATTGCCCTTGTGGCCTTGACCTTATCTTTTACATCCAGTTCAAATTCTACTCTTGATATTGTAAGTGATTCGGTGTCGATATAGAATACACCTTTATGTAGTGGATAAGAAAGATTTACTCTGGGTTTGAAGCCTATGGAATAATGAGTGCGTTGATCTATGATGGTGGGAGGCAACATTGTAAATTCAAAATAGTCTATTTCATCTTTTGAAAATAAATGATCTCCATTTTTCACAGCATCGAAATTAATGGGCAATAAGGGGCCATCCATAAGTTTTATTGCAAGGGTGTCGGAATTATTAGGGCTAATAAGTCTGCGACCTTTATAAATACTAACTTTCTCACCCCTAACATCTCTGCGTGAATAAGGCCTTTTAAGTAGATCCACCATGGCTTCAGATACACTGATATATCTGTTTCCTTTCTGTACGGTCTCTCTGTAGAATCCTTGGAAAAGGTCGGTATTGGAAGAATAATTATCTGGAATTTTCTCAATGGCTTTGATCACAATTTCTCTTGGATCACCTCCGAGAACCAACACTTCATCAAGTACTTTCCCCGACTGTTTTAAAAATACCGTAAGATTTTTTTGATGAGATTTATCAGAGGGAATTGGAAGTGTGAGGCCTTCATATCCGATAAGATCCACTTTTATCCCATGAGAGAGTTTATCCACCGGAAATTTTAAGGAAAAATATCCGTCGGCATTGGTTACCGTACCTACATTCGTATATGGTATAGACACCTCGGCATTTGCGAGGGCCTTTTTCGTTTTACTATTTTTTACTTTACCTGTAACTTCAATTAGGGGAGTTTGAGCCCCGATAGAAAATATAGCTATAAACAGAATAAATGATACGACTATGGATAATCTTCTTCTCAATGAATTTATTTTTAATTGTTTACCACATCAAATATAGTGAAATATAATCATATTCTCAATTTTTTTCCCATCCTACTGCTGCAACCCATCTGAGATTCATCAAAAATTTCAATTTTAAAAAAAATTACACCAATGTTCAGTGACTTCATAATCCTCTACTGCTATTAATAAAATTCTTGAATATCCTAATTCACCTCGTTAAAAAATTTAATTTCTACAGAAAAATATAGGAACCAAAGTAGAAGATTCATTATTGCCAATGCAGCCATCCTTATTAAGGAGTCATTGTTGAAAACATTGCCCACTTTTCATACCTCATACTCTGAAAGTTTTTCCTCAAATGTCAATATGATAAATCTTTTTAGTATAATAGTGAAATCAACCCAGATTAAATTATTATATTTGCACCGAAATAATAACATTTTTTCGGTACTAACAAATGTTAAAAGTAGGACAAAAGGGTTATATTAAAGAATTGGTAATGAAGAAAATAGAGGATAGTCAACCAAACACTGTCTTCTTTATTACTGATTTTTTGGAATTAGGTTCACCTGAAACAATCAGAAAGATTTTTGTTCAAGCGGTTTTACAGGATAAACTTTCGAGGGCGAGTAAAGGTATTTATATCAAACCTAAAAGTTCTAAATATGGGATTGTTCCACCATCTTTAGAAGAAATCGCTGAAGCTGTGGCTAAAAGAGATAACTGTCAAATTATCCCGACGGGCTATACAGCGGCAAATATTATTGGGATCTCAACACAAGTGCCAATGAACCTTTCTTATATAACGAGTGGGACGGCAAGGACACTTAAAATTGGTAACCGAAAAATTATCTTTAAACATGGAATGCCTAAAAATTTTGCAACAAAAGGGACTATAGTTCCATTATTAGTTCATGGCATCAAAGAGGTTGGCATTAGTAATTTGACAGAAAATAATCTCCTTGCAATAAAAAATTTCATCGGTAAAACTCAGGATTCCCATTTTAAAAATGATTTACTTAATGCTCCTAATAATATAAGAACCCTCATCAATCGAATAATTTTTCATTGAAATGAAACATTGGCAACAACAAAGCCTTGAAGACAGGCTGAATATACTGAACATCACTTCAGAAAGAACAGGGCTACCGGCAGATGTCATAGAAAAAGATTGGTGGGTAACAGCAACATTATATGCTCTTTCAAAAACTAAGCATTTCCCATTAATGGCTTTTAAGGGAGGAACTTCATTATCTAAAGGGTACGGATTAATAAACCGTTTTAGTGAAGATATTGATATATCTCTTGCACGACAAGGGAATTTCAGTATTTCAAATCCTTCAGGGAATCAATTAAACAAGGCAAAAAGGAAAGCACGCCATTATATAATAAGGGAATTACCTTTAGAATTAGATGCAGTATTTAAAGAAATGGGAGTTTCTGATTATTCAATAAATCCAGAAATCTCAAAATTAGATCGTGATAGTAATGTAAAAGAATTATCTGCCACTACCAATCCATCCACTATTTTTGTAATATACGATTCCATTGTTCCTAAAGTATCTAAATATTTTGAACCAAGAGTCAAAATTGAAATTGGGTGTATGAATATGGAAGAACCCGTTGAAGATAAGTCTATATACAGTATGCTTTCAATGGATATGAAAGGTGATGAGGATATGATGGTCAATTTTTCAACAGTACTACCGTCAAGAACATTCCTTGAGAAAATATTTCTACTTCATGAAGAATTCCAAAAGCTAAATCCAAGAAGCATGAGAATGAGCCGACATCTTTACGATATAGAGAAGCTAATGGATTCTGCTTACGGAACAGCAATAGATGATAAGGAACTATATGACAATATAGTTACACATCGGTCTATATTTAACAAAATGGAACATGTGGATTATGAAACCCACAAACGAGAAACAGTTTCATTTCTGCCACCCAAATCAATAATAGCAGAATGGGAAAAAGATTATGAATCCTTAAAATCCATTTTTATTTTTGACACCAATCCTCTTTCTTTTCCTGAACTTATATCAAGGATGGAAGAATTACAGGCTAGAATTAGGAGAATTAAATAAATAAGGCAGGAGTGCATCTCTACTGTCCTGCCTCATGCGAAAATGATATAATAACAATTTTAAACAGTACTTTCTTTTAATTGGGATGTAAAAAGGGGATTTGGACAATCGGGTCTTTCTCTGCTTTTGAAGAGTTTACTGAAGTAAATGGTCTGGACGATTTCAGGAAGCAACGAAGCAGATTGTGCGTTTAGATATACTCCGTTTAAGGCTAAGTATTTATGTGAAGGGTATAAAGTTACTTAACCAATACTTTCCTGCCGTCGATAATGTAAAGACCGGGGGCAAGATTGTTAATATCTTCATGCGTGGCATTATGCTTCAGCATCACTCCTTTCAGATTGTAAATATTGAAGAGTTGACTGGTGCTCGATACAACGATTTCCACCGTACTACTGCCACCCATCTGAGATTCATCAAAAATTTCAATTTTTAAAAAATTACACCAAGGTTCAGTGGTTTCATAATCCTCTACTGATTCCTCGGGCACATAGAGAGTGGCAGTGTTATAACTTAAGTCTGAGGATCACGTAAAACATTAAATCTGTATATTAATTAGATCTTAATGGAAGATTGAAAAGCTTGAGGCTAACCATTTATAAAAATTAGATATTCTTAAATAAATTTACATTTAAAAATGAATCCTCAATTTTATGAACCTTTCTTAGTAATGAAATGTTAAATTCATGTTAATATCAAAACAATAATCATTACAAAAATCTATACAACATGAAGAAATTTATTTTACCCCTTTTGAGTTTGGTCTGTATATCATCTTTTTATGAAAAATCAGAAGCCTGTACAAGGGTTGTGTATGAAGGGCCCGAAGAAATGATTGCAACAGGAAGGACAATGGATTGGAAAGAAGATCCTCAGACCAATCTTTACATTTTCCCCCGAGGCATAGCAAGAAAAGGAGCAGAGTCAGCAGCTACCGTACAATGGGTTTCAAAATATGGCTCAGTCGTGGCGGCCGGTTATGATATTGGAATATGCGACGGGATTAATGAAAAAGGATTGGTGGCTAATCTTTTGTTTCTGCCTGAATCAGTTTATGAAACAGAAAATGATGTAAGACCGGTGATGGGTTTAAGCATCTGGACTCAATACCTTCTTGATAATTTTGCTACAGTAGATGAGGCTGTAGAAGCCTTGGAGAAAGATTCATTCAGACTCGATGCACCGGATTTACCTAATGGAGTGAAATCAAGATTACATTTAGCAATTTCTGATTCAACTGGTAACAACGCAATCATAGAATACCTTGACGGACACGTATCAATCTATGAAGGGAAACAATATCAGGTGCTGACTAATTCTCCGGCTTATAATCTTCAATTGGCAATAAACGATTATTGGAAACAAGTAGGAGGCCTGAATATGTTACCGGGTACCAACCGTTCTTCCGACAGATTTGCCAGAGCTTCTTTCTATATCAATGCTGTGGCACAGACAAGCGATGCGACTATAGCAATTCCCACAGTGTTTTCTGTAATTAGGAATGTATCCGTACCTTTCGGGATTTCCACTCCCGATAGTCCTCATATCTCATCTACACGTTGGCGCAGTGTATGCGATCAGAAAAATTTAGTGTACTATTTTGAAAAGACAGTGCCCATGGCAGTAATGCATGTGAATTTAAAAGAAATTGATTTTTCTAAAGAGAAGGGGGAAAGGATATTAAAATTGACTGATGGGAAAAATTATGAAGGTGATGTAACTTCTGATTTCGTGATATCTGACCATCCTTTCCATTTTTTATTCGGTAAATAATCTCTTTACCCTTTTAAATTAGAGATTAAAATATTTACTAGGGATTTGGGAAATTTTCCCAAATCTCTAGTATTAAAAGATCGGTTTATGTAGTTCAGAAATTTTAAAGACAACATCACAAATTGGAATAATTCAGAAGTGAAGTTGAGAGTAAAGATTGAAACTAAGGTAAATATGATTACTTTTGGGTATGAAACCCATCCCAATAGAAATAGAAAGAAACCTGAAATTAATCATCAGAGTTATAGAGATCGAATTAGCCTTCCGACAAGACAGTGACAATCCCGTTACTGTAAAATCACTTGTGGAAGTAAGCGGTATGTCTGAACGTAGTTTGAGGGAATGGTTCAAATTGTATACCGGACTTAACATCAGTGAGTATATCAATAGACGAAAAAGAGAATATGGAGCCAGAATCTTTTGTCTCTTTCCTGACACAACCAAACAGGAGGTTGCGGATATAATTGGATTATCTACCTCTCATGCCTTATATCCTTTTATGAGAAGGGGTGGTATTTTAGATATGAACAAATTAAGGGGTAATCAACTGAACAATGATTTAGTACAACTACCGTTCCGACAAGAGAGATTACTGGATTGTATTTTGTTGTATACTTTAGAAGAAACCCTTTATAAATTATGTGCTGATCCTCAATATGAAACATCCCATTGGGATAAAATAGAGCAATTTGTAAAAAGTAATTTTCCGGCTGCTTTGAAAGTAGCCGATGTTGGATTCGCCCTTGATAAATATGTTGAAAACAAGATAGAGGAGGGAATCTTTATTTCAGGTGTATTATATAGAAATCTCTTTGCTTCAAAATTATCTAAAGGTTTCAGGGAAGAAATAGGTTGGAAAAATATTCCCGGCGGTAAATATGCAGTTTTTACCTTTATGGGGGACTATGATGGTCTTTCTTCTTTTTATCAGTCGGTTATTTTTACAATATTACAATCGCATGATCTTAAAATGGTCAAATCATCGCTTATAATGGAAAAATATATCAATTCCCCGGTTGATACACCAACGGAGGAATTGATAACTGAAATATGGGTTCCGATTGTTAGTTAAAACTATATTCTTTTATGTAAACCTCTTTTTTTCTGATTCTATTAATTCAAAAGGTTCTTTGAAAGGGATATTAAGAATTTTGTAAATCACTCCCCATGCTTCAAGTGATTCTTGTATTATCAAATCAATATATCTCCGCCATAAACTAAAACTCAAACCATCTTTCTCCGTGATCGCCATTTTTCTTCCATCAATTTTTCCAGTAATATGAAATATAGTCTACGTCTGGTCTTCAAATCGTGTAGCCTTTTCAAGATTAAACCATGTATTGAACTTAATTTTGGCTCTGTTATGATAACATTGTAAGGATTGGGTTATTTTATCCATTGGATGACTGATTATGAGGTTATACACATTGAGGTTTGAAAATGGGATGACCAAACATTATATCATTCTCAAACAGTACAGTAGTATTTAGTGACCAAGATATGCAGTGCATTGCCCCACCTTCCCTTACAATATCTGCCATTTGAATAGGGATACATCTCTTCCCTGTTAATTTTTCAATTTGCTGAAGTGCCGGAGAATCACTTGCAAGACTTGCAGTTGGAACGAGAACCACTCTTTGGAGTTCCAGATAATTGAGATGGCACCAACTCTTGTCTCTTGCTTTGTTTCCGTATGACAATTCTGAAATTTCAAATCTTTCAGCCAAAGATTTTTTCAAAGCTTTACCTAATTTTTTATCTAAATCTGAATAACAATTTAGGAGAATATGTCCGTCACTAAGATTCCTGACCATCCCGTCTGAATGACCGTATTCTTCTTCTGTATCCCACGGAATTAGGATAACTTCTGCGTTAAGAGTATCTTCAAGTTCAATAAGAATTTCGTGATGGGACATATTAGCATTCTCGTAAAGAACCTTTGTGGTCATTATCACACAATCAGTTCCATTCTTATCCTTACATTTTATCATATTACCTCCGTCGAGAATAAGGTTGGTATGATGGCATATTTTGGATGAGAGGGCCGTAGAGCCGCCAATTTCTATGAAGGCATCTCTACAATTTGTGATATATCTGGAATTCTTTCCTTGAAGATAATCAGGATTGTATCGGTAAATCACAAATTCGCCGTCTGGCCGTTGGAAAGGCATAAAGTCCCGAACCCAAATATCTTTTGCATTGTCAACGAACTCATACAATTCATTTTCTTTCTCCAAAACAGATTGTATCTGCTCCCATACGGGTTGATATTTGGCAAGATTTTTAAGGAAGGGTGAAAAATAAGTTATTCTTCTCATAATTTTAGTGTTTAGAATTACACTGCAAATTTATGAGAAGAATAAACGGGGCTTTGTACTCAAATCGGCAAACTTATTTTTTCACTGGAAAAATTTTTAGAGGTCGAGCAGCCGGAGGCTGTATCTTTGTGAAAGTTTGGGGATTATGGCCGGTGATCAAATTGAAAAATCTGTAATGATATTCATGAATGTCTTGATCAAAAAGTTTTTTACAATATATCTTTTTTTCTTCTATATTATCATCTTTATTAAAGCCCAATCGTTCAGCCCATTCTACAACTTTGATTTCATGATTTTCTTCTATATTGATGCATCTTTTACATTTGACCATATTATCCAGAGATATCCCTTCACTGAAAGAAGTCAATACCGGGTATTCTTCTTTAGAATTTTGAAATGCATCAAAATTATCCCATAAAAGATCTACACATTTGAGTGGTCCAAAAATATATCTGTCTTCTTTTTTTGATTCTTGATCTTTTGGTGTCAAGTCGTAAAGACCTCTGATGAGAATGCCTCCTAAAATACCATTTTTAGCATTATAAATTTCTTTTTTGTCTTTGATGGTCACCTCTACATCCTGACTTTTAAAAGTGATATCCACTCCGCTCTTATGGAAAAACCATCTGCCGGCTTCCAAGTCGCGGGGATAAGTTATGAAATCTTGATGAGAAGGAGTATATAAATAAAATTCAATCTCTACAATAGCATATTTTTTCTTCTCACCTTTCTTAATGATATAATTCCCCATTAAGGTTTCTGCAATTTCTTGAAATCGTAAGTTTATTCCTTCCTTGTCCAGATCCTTTATATCAGTTTTCTCTAATAAATCTTTTAAAAGTTCCATATAGTGATGATTTGAAATTTCTGTAAAAATATGTTTTTCAAGAAAGAGATGCAAATTAAAACAAGAAGAATAATTAATTTCATTCCCTATCAAACTCGAGGTTAATATAGCCAGTCTTTTGGAGATAAGAAAGGGAAAGCTTACTTAAAAACTTAGCAATCTTTACACACGTTTTTAAGATTGATAAATTGTTTAAGGTTTGATTAACTATGGAATTACCTTTATATTGGGATTTATCTTTAACAAGTCTTGGATGAATTGATCTCTGTCTGTAGGGGATATTTCAAGTGGAACTGCGGTTTTGGTAGTTCCTCTTTTAAATTTAATTTGAACTCTTGTGAATGACGTTGCTGGTGCAGCCAAAACACTTTTAACTTTTCTGACCTCTTTAATATTTTCAATGGGATACCACATCCATTTAACATTTGATTTTACTCCCAATTCATCATCTTTTATTACGTAAGATATCCCGCTAATTGAAAGACCCACCATTCCCAACAAAGGTAAGGCTATAATCAAGACAATATACCATTCTATCCCAATCCATAATAGAATATAAAAAACAAAAGCCATAATAAATACTAAAACAAAAATAATCCACCAGTCTATTTTTGTTGAATAATGCTGAGTAGCCATTTTACTCTAAAGGACCATATTTTTCATCTTCTTTAACCGCTTGGCTAAAGTTGCGGTAACATCCTAAAAATACGATGAAGCAACAAACTGGTGACAACCACATCCACCAGTCAATATTACCACCCAAAAATATTTTCTTTATGAATATCCCAACATATAAGACCAGGGATAAAACAACCATAACCAACGCAAGATTCCTTTTTGCCTTATTTGACATATCTAAAATATTTGAGAGATTGGAAAGTTTGGAGACCACTTATACTCCTAAAATTATTGAAGGATCGATGTTTAATTTCTGGCTTAATTTTTTACCTTGTAAAAGAGTGGGCTGTTTCTTACCTGAAAGATATTCACTGATTCTTGAGGGAGAGACCCCAATCAATTTTGCAAGTGCGGTCTGATTAAGTCCCATCTCATACATTCTTAATTTGATTATATCCACAAGGGAAGGTTCTCCCAACGAGAAATGTTCATCAGAATAATCTGCCACCAGATTAGATAAAAGGACTAACTCTATGTAGTTTGAATCTGTCTCGGGGGTGTCATCATTTACCAAGGGCAATAGTTGCTCTACTCTGTTTACCGCCCATTCATATTGTATTTCATTTTCTATTTTTGTCATGATTGAAACTCTATTTATATTTTTGAACAGTCAATTCTATCATATTCTGAATGTGTGCCAATAAACCTGACATATACAAATTGAGGTGTAAATTGTACGACAACTACCAACCGATAATCATTGCCTTTGATATTAAAGACATACCTTTGATTGCCAACATAATCTACAGAATTAAAGGTTTGTCTAATATCATTTAGATTATGCCATTGGGCTTGTTTCACCTTCTTTATCCAATCCTGAAGGGCAGTTTTGGCTTCGGGATGTAAATCAGCGTATATTTTAAGAGGTTTCTCAGTAAAAATTCTCATAACTGACACAATTCATCTTTTTACAAAATTAAGAAATTGTTTCCAAAATGCAAATAACGTGTCATTATTAACTGGTGAAGACTCCAGTCCATTCGGATATGGAGGTTTAGTCACATAGTGCCTGTATTGTTAACTGCTTTGTTAATATGAGTTTGCGAAATATCAGGCTGGTGAATCGATAGAAAAATCTCCCCTCCCAACAGTGCGGAGCCACTGCAACTTGCTTGACTAAGATAGGTGGTAGTATAATCGGAAGAGATAGGAAGGGAGTGGAGAAGGGAGTTCTTTGTTCACTCTTTCCAAAGTGTCTTGAAAATTGCATCCCTGTACGGTTTTTATCTTTCCCTTCACTTCAGGATAAATCGTCATGTCTACAACCTCTTCTTTCTTTATATCTCCCTTCTGAATTAGAGTCAGGAGATGAGTGACTATTGTTGACTCTTTCAGCGATCTTACCTCGGCTATTTCTTCTATGTTTTTCCCTTCTCGGAGTAATCCTAAAGTAATGTCTATTGTGGGTGTCTTCGGTTTTTTAACACCCGATTCTTTCTTAAAATTTCTATTCCGAAATACTTTCTCCTTTTTTCTTCTTGCTTTCTCCTCTAATTGCCAGATGGCCTTTTCTTTTGCGGTTTCGAAAGAAGACGCAGAGAATCTTTCTTTTGTGAAGAAATAGAAAACCTTGACCTTAATTTGTAATTCATAAATAAATGCTTCAAACAATTTCTTTCCCCGTTCGCTGAAATTCATTCCTTGGGGGAGCATGTCGATATAAAATTCGAGTTCCCTTAGTTTGTCGTGAAAATACTTTGAAGCCTTCTGGATTCTTTCAAGAAAGTGCACCAAACTACCCTCCGACTCATTTATGGTTTCAGTGGAATAGGCAGACGTGAACTTTACTGCAACTACTGTGAGTTCCTTTTCAATAAGAAAACGCATCTGTAACAAATCAGCCATTCCATCGCCTAAAGTAAAAGAACCTTCCATCAATGAATTATTTGACAATGCATTGAAGGCCTGAGTCAAAGAGTCAAAATTAAAAAGTTCCAGAAAAGAATTTAACAGGTAGTCCTTTTTCAATTCTTCCAACTTCGCTTTTGAGTCTGTGATTATTAGATTTTCCTGAATGAAATGACTTACGTTATGATCGGTTATCACTGACTTCATAGAAATCGGACGCTCAAGTTTGAGGCCTTCCATACTCCTGCATCTGCTCAAGGCAACATAGGTCTGTCCCGGTACAAATGAATTGGTGGCATCGATTATAGCCTTATCGAAGGAGAGTCCTTGACTCTTGTGGATTGTGATGGCCCATGCAAGTTGCAAAGGGAATTGTCGGAACACACCTTCCACTTTTTGTTCAATCTTTCCTGTTTCCTCATTTTTGATAAATCCCAAGTTTTCCCATTCCACACGAACCACATCTACCACACTCCCCGTAGGAATGCGGACTCTGACTTTCTCTTTTGATAAAGCCACTACCGTACCTATCAGGCCATTATAGAATCTTCTTTCTGGTCTGATGTCATTCTTTACAAAAATCACCTGGGCTCCTACTTTAAGACGAAGCCTTAAATCGGAAGGATAAGAGGATTCGGGAAATTTTCCTTCCACATCTGCATCATAAAAAGAAGTTTCTCCGGGAAGCGAACTTAACCTTTCCTCATTTATCCGTGCACAATGCTGGTTGTGGGTGGTAAGCCGTATATATCCCTCCTCATTTAAGGGAGCCTTAATTAGACATTTCTCATTAAGTTTAGAAAGTGAATCTTTATCGATGATGCCATCTCTGATTTTATTGAGAATGTCAATAAATTCACGATCTTTTTGACGGTACACCATTGTTAGTTCCACAATCTGAATACCGGCTTTTTTTAAGGCAAGGCTCTCATAAAAATATGGTGAACCGTAATGAGGACTCAGTAAGTTCCATTCCTCTTCCTTTAATACCGGAGGCAATTGCCGAAGATCGCCTATCAATAACAGTTGAACCCCTCCGAATGGACGCGATGAACGTCTTATTTTACGCAGACTATGGTCTATGGCGTCAATAATATCTGGACGTACCATGCTCACTTCATCTATCACTAATAACGAGACTGACTGGAGCAAAGATTTCTTGCTCATTCCCAACCTGAGATAGCGACGATCACTTGAAATAAAGCCTTGACCGGGCACAAAGGGGGAGAGGGGAAACTGAAAGAAGGAATGGATTGTAACCCCCGAAGCATTGATGGCAGCAATACCCGTGGGAGCAAGGACAAGGATATTCTTCCGTGACTTTTCCCTGAGCTTTTTGAGGAAAGTGGTTTTGCCTGTACCCGCTTTCCCGGTTAGGAAAAGATTAGAATCGGTATTTTCGATTATATCCCATGCTGTGTTGAGTTCCCGGTTGACCTCATTACGGCCGTACACTGCTTCAGGTTCCGACACTGTCCAATCATAGTCAACCTCAAATTCCATCAATTCCTTCATTTTCGATTATATCCCATCATGTTCACAAATTTGACAAATAATTCCCAAAATACAAAACATCCTTAATTAGGATGGAGTAAACCAGAGGAGTCGCTTCTCTCTACACAAATCGTCTGACGTTCTCTAAATTCAGACCCTCGATACTAAAAGTATTGCCTCATGATTTTTTTACTTCATAAATCGCTACCCAGCTGGTTTTTTACGTCGTTTTACTCCACTAAAGCCGCTGATGTATGCTAAATCATTTCAACGATACTAAAAAAGAGGCCTAAGCCTCTTTTTAGTACTCATCTTCGTTAAAGAAGAAGTCGTCTTTGGAGGGGTAGTCGGGCCAGATTTCTTCGATGCTTTCGTAGGTCTCGCCTTCGTCTTCCATCTCTTGGAGGTTTTCAATCACTTCCATAGGAGCCCCGCTCCTCATGGCGTAGTCTATTAATTCTTCTTTGGTTGCAGGCCAAGGTGCGTCTTCTAATTTTGATGCCAGTTCAAGTGTCCAGTACATATTATAAGATTTCTTTTATTGGTGCTACGGAATTGCTCTGAGCACGGTTTGTGGTTTCAAATTATTGAATCAAAGTAATAAAAATTACTTTATAATTTTATTAAATATTTTCCGGCTTTTGCCAGATAATTTCTTCGAAGTTTGCAAATTTATTAAGGTATCGGCCAATTACAAAAAGGTAGTCTGACAAACGGTTGATGTAAGCAATTACCAGAAGGTTTATTTCTTCTTGCGCTGCCAGTTGGATAACCCTTCTTTCTGCCCTTCTGCAAACTGTGCGTGCCAGGTTTGCTTTTGCAGAAGCCTTGCATCCTCCCGGGATTATGAAATCATGGAGTTTTGGAAGCTGGGAGTCCATAATGTCGATCCATTCTTCCATTTCCGAAATATTTTCTTGTGAAAGGCCGGGCACTTCCGGTTTTCTTATTGTAGGAGGAGTGGCCAGATATCCACCAATGTTGAAAAGCATGTTTTGCACCTTCAGAATTTGAAGGCGCTGTTCATCTATTACAGCATCATCGGCCACAAGATTGCCTAAAAAGGCAGATAGTTCGTCGATTGTGCCATAAGCCTCAAGACGAAGCGAGTATTTTGGTATTCTGTCGCCTCCAATAATGGAAGTGTTGATGCCGTCGCCGGTGCGAGTGTAAACGGTTGATTTTTCCATACTTTCAAATCTCGGTAATTTTCATAATTTTAAACGCTTGTGGAGCGATATTGTTGCAAATTGGCTAAAATTTTGCAATATAAAATTCAGGCATAGGTAAAATAACCGTTTCAAAGAGTTATATTTGCGGTATTAAAAATAATAAATGGCAAATAAAGATCAATATATAGTATCCGCGCGAAAGTATCGTCCGGCTACATTCAGAAGTGTAGTTGGCCAACGTGCACTTACAGCCACTTTAAAAAATGCTATTGCCGGTGGAAAGCTTGCACAGGCATATCTTTTCTGTGGCCCAAGGGGAGTGGGAAAAACCTCTTGCGCCAGAATTTTTGCGAAAACCATCAATTGTCTTAATCCAACTTCCGACGGAGAAGCCTGCGGAGAATGCGAATCATGCAAGGCTATCGAGAGGGGCAATAGTTTTAATCTTGTAGAACTTGATGCTGCCTCCAATAATTCTGTAGAGAATATAAGGAATATAACAGAGCAAGTGAACATTCCGGCTCAGAATGGCCGATACCGAGTGTTTATCATTGATGAAGTGCATATGCTCAGTAATTCCGCATTCAACGCTTTTCTTAAGACACTGGAGGAACCACCAAAAAATGTGGTGTTTATCCTTGCCACTACAGAACGTCATAAAGTAATCCCCACGATACTGAGCCGATGTCAGATATATGATTTCCGTCGCATAACGGTTACTGATATAATCGACCATCTACAATATGTGGCAGAGCAAGAAGGTATAAAGGCCGATAGAGAAGCACTGGGGGTAATAGCTCTTAAGAGCGACGGAGCCATGCGCGACGCATTATCTATCTTTGACCAGGTGGCAGCATCTACCCATGGCAATGTCACATACGAAGGTACCATCGAGTCACTGAATGTGCTTGACCAGGATTATTACTTCAGGCTTGTAGACATATTCAGGCGTGGAGAAGTGGCAGAGGCTTTACTGACATTAAAAGAGATAACCGACAAAGGATTCGATTTACAGTTCTTCATAAATGGTCTGGCCGACCATATACGAAATCTCATGGTATGTGCGGATCCACGCACGGTATCACTTCTTTCCACTTCAGAAGAATGGGCAAAAAGATACAACGAACAGGCGCCACAGTTACCTGTGGAGTGGTATTATGCGGCCATACGTATACTCAACGATACGGATGTAAACTACAGAACTTCAAGCAACAAGCGTCTGTTGGCAGAATTGGCACTCATCCGGCTAAGCCGTTTGCTTTCCACTCCTCAGCCGACCGTTAGTAAGGTTCCGAGTCCCGGTCCCTCAGCTCAGAAGAATGTAACTCCCGCTCCTTCTCAACCCCAACAACCGAAAGAGTCCTCGGGCCCTTTCGAGGCACCGGACGGTAGCAAGCCTCAGCCCGCTCCGGCTTTAAGAGAAGAGGCATCGCAGAGAATACAGTCCGGTCCCCGTAAGTTACATCCCGACCGCCCCAAGAGTTTCCGTCTTTCTTCCGAGACAGGGAAAAATGGCATAAAAATAGAGGAAGGGCCCAAAAACAACCCTTTCAATGAGATACAATTCAAGGAGGCATGGGAAGGATATATCGTTTCACATCCCGAGCAGCGCATCCTTGTGGCAGCAATGAGAGGAGCCACGCCTGAAAAGATAGATTCTACCATTTATAGGGTAAAGGTAGATCATCCGGCTCAGAAGCAGGCTTATGAGACATCGATGAGTGAAGTGCTTGATTATCTGAAGCAGACTTTAGGCAATGATTTTATAAGGCTGGAAGTAGAGGAGCCGAAAAAGGAGAGTACTGACCAGGGTATTAATCCTCGTGACTTCCTCAAAATTGTGGTTGAAGAAAATGCAGATTTAGCCAAATTCCTAAAGGATATAGAGGCCGAATTAGAGTAGGCGAAACACATAAAAAGAGCTTTCAACCATCTTTTAAAAATATTAAACAAAGGTTAAAAATAATTAAATAAAAAAGTGAGTCGAGAAATAGGGAATACAAGAATTATCCTAAAGGCATAAATTTCATTATATTTGCAAAAGAATTCCTGGAGGGGGCAATAGTCTCCTCCTCTTTTTTAAGAAACAGAGATGATAGATGCTACAGCAATCCGTGATTTCATAGAGAAATATCTGGAAGGAACCGACCTCTTTTTGGTAGACGTACAGGTAAAGCCAGATAATCTCATAGAGGTAGAGATAGATTCCGATTCGCCGGTATCGATAGAAGAGTGTGAGAAACTCACCAGGGCTATCGAGAGTGAGTTTGACCGTGACAAGGAAGACTACACTTTAGAAGTAGGCAGCGCAGGAATTACCTCGCCGTTTAAGGTGAAAAGGCAATATCTGAAATATGTTGGCCAGGAAGTAGAGACAGTTCTCAAGGATGGCAAGAAGCTTACAGGTCTACTTAAGAGTGCAGATGAAAACAGCTTTACCATAATAAGCAAAGAGAAGGTGAAGAAACCTGAGATGAAGCGGCCTGTGATAGAGGAAGTGGATCATACTCTGGGATATAACGATGTAAAACAAACGAAATACATATTGAAATTCTAACCTATGGCAAAAAAGGCAGAGACGGTCAATATGGTCGACCGGTTCGCGGAGTTCAAGGAACTCAAGAACATTGACAAGACAACGATGATCAGCGTGCTTGAGGAATCATTCCGCAATGTGCTGGCAAAGATGTTTGGATCAGACGAAAATTTCGACGTGATCATGAACCCTGACAAGGGAGACTGCGAAATATATCAAAATTTGGAAGTTGTTCCCGACGAGGCAGTAGAGAATCCCGACCGGGAGATAGGCATCACGGAAGCCCGTGAGATCGACCCCGAGTGTGAGATAGGAGAGGATGTGTCCAAACAGATTTATTTTGAGAAGTTTGGTCGAAGGGCAATTCTAAATCTTCGTCAGACACTACAATCCAAGATATTAGACCTCCAGAAGGAGGCTCTCAGTCAGAAATTCCGTGAGTTGGAGGGCGAGATCGTTACAGGTGAAGTTCATCAGGTTTGGAAACGTGAGGCTCTTTTGCTTGACGACGAACACAATGAACTAATAATGCCTAAAGATGAGCAGATCCCGAGCGACAATTTCCGCAAGGGCGACATGGTGAGATGTGTGGTGAAGAGGGTTGACAATGCCAACACTAATCCCAAGGTGATAGTATCCCGTACAGATGAGGCATTCCTGCGCCGTCTGTTTGAGCAGGAAGTGCCAGAAATACATGATGGGCTAATCACAATTCGTGCTGTGGCCAGAATACCGGGAGAAAGGGCAAAGATTGCAGTGGAAAGTTATGACGACAGAATCGACCCTGTAGGAGCATGTGTGGGAATTAAGGGTAGCCGTATACATGGCATTGTAAGAGAACTTCGCAACGAAAATATCGATGTGATTTCCTACACTTCTAACCCTCAGCTATTTATCCAGAGGGCCTTAAGCCCTGCCAGCATTTCTTCTATCAGACTTAATGAAGAAGAAAAGAAAGCCGAAGTATTCCTTCACCCCGACGAGGTGTCGCTGGCAATCGGTAAGAATGGTCTGAATATCCGACTTGCCACCAAACTGACGGGATACACCATTGATGTATACCGAGATATTGAAGAGGGAGAAGAAGACATTTATCTGGATGAATTTGCAGATGAAATTGATTCTTGGGTTATAGAGCAACTCAAGAATATAGGCCTGGGCACAGCCAAAGCAGTGCTTAACGCCACTCCGGAGAAGCTTGAAATGGCCGATCTTGAGGATGACACCATAGCCCATGTGCTTGAAGTAATAAGGGCAGAATTTGAAGATTGAAAATAAAACCCACCAGTAAGCATAATGCGTACAAAGATTAGTAAAGTAGCCAACGACCTGAATGTGGGAGTGAACACCGTGGTGGAGTTCCTCCGCAAACATAATATAGAAGTAGACAGCAACCCCAACGCACGAATCGATGAGGCTGCCGTGGAACTTCTACGCAAAGAGTTCAGCCAAGACAAGGCTGTAAAAGCAAAGGTGGAAGGTAAATTGAATGAACGACGCTCAGACCGGGTAGAAAAGGCCGAACGTCGTCAGCAGGCACCTGAAATGCCACACCTTAAAGTGTTGGGGAAGATTGATTTAGAAGATACACGCCATGGCCGGCGTCAGGCAAAACCGGAAAAGAAGGAACCAGCCCCCAAGGTTGCTACCACACCGGTATCTTCACCATCAGCGGAAGTGAAGAAAGAGCCGAAGGTAGAAGTGAAGAAACCTGAGGCACCGAAAATTCAACAACCGGCACCTGAAATGCCAAAGCCTCAACAAGAGCCTAAGGTAATAAAAGAGGAACCAAAACAAGAGGCTCCCAAGCCAAAAGAGGTAGAGATATCTCAGCCTGTAGCGCCGAAAGAGGAAAAGCCGGTAGAAACAAAAAAAATAGAAGAGGTGCCACCGGTAAAACCTGAACCAAAGGGTGAACCGGAGATTGAAGAACATCAGGCAGAAATTGCCGGAGAGGATCATGATGTATTCCGTCTCAATACTCCCGAAGCACCCAAGGAATTAAAGGTATTAGGAAAGATAGACCTCTCAAGCCTTAATCAGTCTACCCGCCCGAAGAAAAAGGGACATACGGGAGGAAAGAGTGAAAATGAAGGTGGCGATAAGAAGAAACGCCGCAGAATAGGCAAAGAAAAAGTAGATATTGAAAAGGCGGCAGCCCAGGCCGGTTTGAATGGCGACGGCAAGAAAAAAGAGGATCGCCGAAACCAGGGTCAGAATGACCGTAAGCGTGGTGACCGGAAAGATGATCAGCGCAAGGGCAAAAAGAACGATAAGGGCCGCAATGAAGAATATTCTCAGGAGGATGTACAGAAGCAGGTAAAAGAAACTCTGGCACGTCTCACCACGAAAGCTCCGAAGAAGAGTCTTAAATGGAGAAAGGAAAAGAAAGAGGCCATCCACAATCGTGAACTGGAGAACCAAAGGCGTGAAGAGGAGGAAAGCAAGATTATTAAGCTTACAGAATTTGTTACAGCCAATGACCTTGCCAACCTTATGGAAGTGCCTGTGAACAATGTAATCGCCACCTGTATGAATTTGGGCGTAATGGTATCGATCAACCAGCGTCTGGATGCCGAGACCATCAACATCGTGGCGGATGAGTTCGGATTTACCACCGAATATGTGAGTGCAGAGGTGAGCGAAGCCATTGCTCCGGAAGAAGACAGTGATGAAGACCTCCAGTCACGTCCTCCTATCGTTACAGTAATGGGTCACGTAGACCATGGTAAGACCTCACTTCTTGACTATATCCGTAAGGCTAACGTTATTGCCGGAGAAGCAGGAGGTATCACACAGCATATAGGAGCATACAATGTGAAATTGCCCGACGGCAGGCATATCACTTTCCTTGATACTCCCGGTCACGAGGCCTTTACCGCTATGCGTGCCCGTGGTGCCAAGGTAACGGATATAGCCATAATAATTGTGGCTGCCGACGACGATGTAATGCCCCAGACCATCGAGGCCATCAATCACGCATCGGCTGCCGGTGTTCCTATGGTATTCGCAATAAATAAAATAGACAAACCCACTGCCAATCCGGATAAGATTAAGGAGCAACTGTCTGCTATGAATTATCTGGTGGAAGACTGGGGCGGAAAATATCAGAGCCAGGATATCTCAGCCAAGAAGGGAATCGGTGTAGAGGAATTGATGGAGAAAGTGCTTCTGGAAGCAGAAATGCTCGACCTCAAAGCCAATCCCGACCGTCTGGCTATGGGTTCAGTGATAGAATCCAGTCTTGACAAAGGAAGAGGATACGTAGCCACAGTGCTCGTGCAGAATGGTACTCTTAAGGTAGGTGATGTGATTCTGGCCGGTACCCATTATGGTAAAATCAAGGCTATGTTCAATGAGCGTAACCAACGTGTGAAGGAAGCCGGCCCTGCCACTCCTGTTATGATTCTTGGAATGAATGGTGCTCCTACTGCGGGAGACACCTTCAATGTACTTGAGACCGAACAGGAAGCAAGAGAAATTGCCACTAAAAGAGAACAATTGCAACGCGAACTTGGCCTACGCACCAAGAAGCGTCTGGGACTTGAAGAGTTGGGACGACGCAGGGCGCTCAATGATTTCCATGAGCTCAACCTGGTAGTGAAAGGTGACGTTGACGGTTCTGTTGAAGCCATCTCAGATGCATTGATAAAGCTTTCCACTCCGGAAATCCAAGTGAATGTATTGCACAAAGGAGTGGGAGCCATTTCAGAGAGCGATGTGACTCTGGCAGCAGCTTCAGATGCTATCATCATCGGTTTCCAGGTGCGTCCTTCTGCAGCCGCAAGAAAAGAGGCTGAGAAGGAAGGAGTGGAAATCCGACTCTATTCAGTGATTTATAAGGCCATCGAAGAAGTTAAAGATGCTATGGAAGGTCTGCTTTCTCCCGAAATAAAGGAGGAGGTGACCGGAACAGCCGAAGTGCTTCAGACCTATCACATCTCCAAGGTTGGAACAATTGCCGGCGCTATTGTGCGTGACGGTAAAATCAAGCGCAACAATAAGGTGCGTGTAATCCGTGACGGTATCGTAATCTATACCGGAGACCTTGGCAGTCTCAAACGATTCAAAGACGATGTTAAGGAAGTGGTATCCGGTTACGACTGTGGTCTAAGTGTGCAGGGATACAACGATATCCGTGAGGGCGACCTTATAGAGGGATACGAAGAAGTAGAAGTGAAGAGAGGCCTTTGATGGCGGTAGCCTACATCAATATCGGTAGCAATCTTGGCAACCGGAAGGCCTTTATAGAGCTGGCCCTCCAAAAGATATCCGATATGTTCGGTGTATGCTGCATGAGTTCATATATTGAATCAGAACCCTGGGGTTTTGAATCCGGCAACCGGTTTCTAAACCTCGGGGTTTCATTTCAAACCAGTCTACATCCTGAAGAATTGCTTGTAACCTTGCAAAAGATAGAGAAAGAGATCTGTAATGAGTCACACCGGAATGCTCAGGGAGGTTATATAGACCGCAAGATAGATATAGACATTATGGCTATTGATAGCTTGAAATATTCCACTTCATGTCTTACGGTGCCCCATCCACATCTTTCAGAAAGGGATTTCTTTCTCATGCCTCTTATGGAACTATGCCCACAATGGACTTTCCCGGACTAAAGGAGGAATTCACAAAATATTTAGGGAAAAAGGCATCAGAGAGTAAAATTATATCAGGGAAAAAAAGAGAATAAATTGATTTATGGAAAATAACGAGAACAAGAGATACGGTAAAAAGAGTATAGGAATAATAGCTCTGATTATTGTAATAGTAAGTTTGTTTGTGATATTCTTTTATCCTTCGGACACACCGGACCCTGCAGCTCCCGAGGCCAGTGATCCCATCATCACCGTCACTAAAGAAGCGGAATAATATCATTCCCTTATAATCATAGCAATGAAATGACAGAAAGGTTGCCCGGAGTTCTGTCGAAGTTACCCCCTGCGTTGTTCACGATAATAACGGGAGTAGTGATTCTTTGGCTTACTTTAGCGCCCAAGCCCTTGGGTGAGCATCCACCTCAATTATTTCCCGGAGCCGACAAATTAGCCCATGGATTAATGTTTGGAGGGTTGACCGCCATGATGCTATTTGACTGGCAAAGAGTGCATCAATGGGAGCGGGCCTCATGGGGAATGGCAACACTTTATGCCACTGCAGTAACCTTTTTTGGAATTTTTATAGAATGTGCCCAGAATCTTATGCAGCAGGGCCGCGGATTTGAATGGGGTGATATACTGGCAGATACTATAGGCGCCTTTACTTTTGCTATACTATGGATGCTTTTACAGAAATATTGGCTTAGAATTATTCCTAAGTGAAAAGAAAATTGTAATTTTGAAGACATTCAAGAGCATTTTAACAGGGATAAACCTTCTGACCTAACATATTGGAGGAAGAAAAAGATAAAGAAATAACCCCGGTACAGGAGGAAGAAAATAGTCAAAAAGACCAATTTCCCTCTCACGACCGACCTGTAAAAAAGCACTGGATTCATCCTAAATGGTTGAGAATCGTGCTTAAGACACTCATGTGGATAATAATCTGCGTGGTGTGTATTGCTATAATTGTGCCGATACTTCTTTATGTTCCTCCGGTTCAGACCTTTGTAAAGAATGTAGCTTGTAATGTAGTGGAGAAATCCACCGGGATGAAAATCGGTATCGACCGGTTCAGACTTAAATGGCCGGTGGATGTGGCTTTAGATGGAGTCACCATAGTTGAAGCTACGGGCGACACGATGGTATATGCCAAAGAGGTGATAGCCGATGTAAAGCTGGCCCCACTGTTTAAATTGGATGTAGACATCAATGACCTTAAACTGGAGGAAGCCGGTCTCCGGATAATGGCTCCGGATTCTTCGATGCTTCTGAAACTGAAAGCCAACCTTATAGAGATAGATGATAAAAGTTCTGTGGATATAAAGACCATGACGGTAGATATCAACAAACTTTTAATCAGGGAGGCCGATCTGAGTCTGGATATGGATGTGTGGAAAAAGAAGCCATCAGCCGATACCACTGCCAGCGTTGACCTTAAAATCCTCTTACGAGATGCTGTAATAGAAGGTTTTGATTTTGGCATGTCGATGTTACCGACTATCGACACCCTCTCTCTTATATCAAAAAATGTAGAAATAAGAAACGGAGTTATAGATTTAGGCAAAAGTCTTATTACTGCAGATTATTTAGGTACTTCTGATGGATCGGTGACCTATCTGACTCCCACTCCGGAATATGTGGCTGCACATCCTGTACCGATTGATACTATTTCAGTTCCAACCGCTCCTATGATAATTAAGGGCGACACAGTACAGGTGCAGAATTTCTCGGCTTTATATGCAATAAAAGGGGCGAAGCCTCTTCCCGGTTTCGATCCTTCGTACCTTCAATTTTCAGATGTAGATATAGTTCTCGACAACTTCTACAATGAGGCCTCTACCGTAAGGTTACCAATAGCATCGATCAGTGCAAATGAACGCTGTGGCTTGATGGTGACAGCCGGTAACGGTACAGTAGCAGTAGACAGTACAGGTCTTACGTTGAGTTCTGTGTATTTGCGTACACCTTTTACCAGTCTTAATGCCAATGCGGAGATTCCTTTTGCAGTTATGGAACTGCATCCATACACATTGTTCAATCTGGATGCATTCGGCGATGTAGGATGGCCCGATATAGAGGCATTTATGCCTGACTTAAAATCCTACACCAAGAAGATGCCAGCCCGAAATCCGTTGGAGTTTAACGTAGAGGCGGGAGGCACACTTTCCGATATACGACTCACGGATTTAAATGTGGGAATTGAGGATGTGCTAAGGATCCATGCAAAAGGTTATGCAGCAAACGCTTTCGATTTAAAGAAACTTAATGCAAAGATAACATTTGAAGGTGATGTGACCGGACCTAAAGTGCTCGACAACCTTTTGGAACTGAAAGGCATTAATGTGCCTGCATTAAAGTTGCAAGGAGAGGCCACGGCACAGAATGAAGTATATGCAGCCAATTTTGATTTAAAGACAACGGTAGGTTCGGTTGTTGCAGCCGGAAAGGTTGCAATGACTCCTGAAAAATACCAGGCTAACGTGTCGGTAAAAGACATAAATGTGAAAGGATTTATGCCCGACCTCAAGATTGGCAAGGTAAATGCCTCGCTGATGGCACAAGGAGTTGGGTTTAACCCCACTAAAAAAGGCTCAGAGACCGATGTTCAACTTAAGGTTGCCTCTATTGAATATAATGATCAGGTATTGAAAGATATCAATGCCGAGGTAATTTTAGATAAAGGAGCGTATTCATTGCATCTGGATTCACCCAATGAAATTCTTAGGGTGAAATTAGACGGAGACGGGACCCTGGCCCCCGACCTTTATACCACCGATCTAAAAATGGTGCTTGATCACATAAATCTAACTGCGCTGGGACTTTCTCCCGATCAGAGTTCTGCAAGCGGCACAATCACAGTCAAAGGCACGGCAAGTCCGGAAAAATGGCTTTATAATGTGGAAGTATGTATGGAGGATCTGGCCTATATTTCAGGTGCCAACTACTATTCCATACCTAATGATATAGATTTGTTTTTTAAGAGCACACCGGAAAATGTAGAAGCTGATATAGATGCCAAAGGCACGTGCCTCAATTTCCAGGCTTACACCGGTTTGAAGGCTCTAATAGACTCATTTACACAAGTAGGTGATTCTGTAAGCAAACAGATAGACGCTAAGAAACTTAATATTGCAGCATTGCAGACGGCATTACCAAAATTCCGACTGAGCCTTGAAGCAGGAGGTAATGGTGCCATGGCCGATATACTGGCTGGAGCGGGCCTTAGTGTGGATACCATATATGGCAATATCACGAATGATTCGATTATTCACGCACGTTTCAAAATTCTTGATTTCGCTAATGCCAAGATGAGGGCCGACACATTGACCCTAAGTCTTCGGCAACGTGGAGAATTATTGGATTACAGGGCCCACATGGGAAATACACCGTCGAATCCCATAGGAGATTTTGCCAATGTCAATATCAATGGTTATGTGGGTGAAAACCGACTGATGTTGGGATTACTACAATTGAACCAGAAGAAAGAAGTAGGATACAGATTAGGACTTACAGCTGCTTTCCAGGATTCTGTGGTGACTGTGCATTTCACTCCTTTAAAGGCTATGATCGGCTATATTCCATGGACTTTCAACACCGACAACAGCCTTCAGGTAAATTTACGCAACTTCAGGATAGACGCCAACCTTTTAGCCACGAGTCCAAAGAGCAGTATTCTTCTGAAGACAGAAAAAGGTGACCAGGGAAGAGATGAACTCCACTTGGCTCTTGACAATATCCAGGTACAGGATTTCCTACAATTATCTGTTTTCGCACCTCCAATCACTGCTTCTCTTGATGCTGACCTAAGAGTGGGATATACCGAAGGATGGCTATATGGCAATGGCAATGTGGGAGTGCAGAATTTTACCTACGACAGAATGAAAGTGGGAGATTTCGATCTATCCCTTAGAGCCGGTATGAATGAAGATGGATCCACAGGAGCAAGGTTGGGATTGAAAATAAACGGTAAGAATGCAGTTGCAGCGAAAGCGTTGCTTGTGCCGGATTCATTGAAAGTGCCACAAGTGAAGACAATGGGACTGGAATTAACCAAGTTCCCGCTTAATATAGCCAATCCCTTCCTAGGTAAGGATGTGGCCCAATTATCCGGATGGCTGAATGGAGAGTTGGGAGTGACAGGAAGTCTTAAAGAACCAAAACTCAACGGCTTCATAGCCTGTGACTCGGTAGGTGTGTTCATACCGATGATGGGATCTTCGGTGAAATTTAACGAAGACTCAATACTTGTGGCAGATAATGTGATAGATTTCAATAAATTTGATATCTGGGGTGCGAATAAGAATCCGATTGAAATTGATGGCACGGTGGATATGAGTGATCTCAGGAGTGCCATATTTAACCTCCGCATCAATGCCAATAATTTCCAATTGATAAACAACGACTGGAGAGCCCGGTCAGATCTGTATGGCAAACTCTTTTTAGATCTTCATGCAAGTGCGCGAGGTCCGTTGGAACATTTCAATGTCAGTGCAGGAGTTAATATACTCTCAAATACTAATGTGACCTATTCGATACCTCAGACCACAGCCCAGCTCACATCCCACAACACGGAAGGAATCGTGAAGTTTGTGAATTTCAATGATACGGTACTCGTGCTAAAAGAAGATACCGTGGCGTCAAGCGTGTCAATGAGGATACTGGCTAATCTTGCACTTGAACCGGGTATGCAGGTGAATGTGATCTATCCGGGTTCCACCACTACGGGGTCGGCAAAGGTAGAAATACAACCGAGCGGTAATCTCACTTATTTCCAGAACTATCTTGGTGACATGAGGCTCAACGGCCAGATTTTCACCGGCAATGGTTTTGCAAGTTACAGCATGCCGATAGTGGGTGAAAAGAAGTTTGTGTTTGAACCCACAAGTTACGTTCAGTTCCAGGGAGATTTAATGAATCCATCCTTCAATATCAAAGCCTGGGATAATGTGAGGGCGAGTGTCATTGAAAACGGCAATTCACGTATAGTGAACTTTGAGGTAGGAGTGGATATCACTAACAATCTCCAGAGTCCGAAAATAGAATTCGACCTTACTACAGACGACGATATGTCGATACGCAACGAACTGCAATCCATGACGCCGAATGCCAGAAGCATGGCTGCATTGAATATGCTTCTTACAGGCCAATATTCGGGTGCCGGAGTAAAGACTGCCAGCAGCGATCTTTTGCAAGGCACCATGTATAATATCCTCACCTCGACTATCAATGGCTGGCTTGCGAACAATGTGAGAGGTGTAGACATAAGTCTTGGGGTAGATCAATTCGGCAACTCAACCGACGGCCAGATGGGGTCTTCCACAAGTTATAGTTATCAGGTATCGAAGTCACTTTTCAACAACCGGTTCAAGATATCAGTGGGTGGTAATTACACTACCGATGCTGCAGCAGATGAAAACTTCTCGGAAAATCTTATCAGTGACATATCCTTCGAATATCTGTTGAAACAGACAGCAAATGTGACCATGTATGCACGTCTGTTCCGCCACACAGGATATGAAAGTATCCTGGAGGGTGAAATTACAGAGATGGGTGGCGGTTTCCTCTTGCGGAGACGTCTTTCAAATCTGAAGTCACTTTTCAAGTTCAATACGCCTAAGACCAATAACCTTCCCGGCCGAGGCGTCTTCCCGGGATTTGGAACCGGTGGAAATGCGGCACGATCTGTTGAAACACGCGACTCCATTAATAAACCGGTGGCACCGGATTCAGTGAGTGCAGGGACCAATTCTCATAAAGAGGTTAACGACACCATTACAGTAAAGAAGATAGAAGGCAATGAAAGGTAATATCAGAAAAATTCCCGTTGCATCGGTACTGGTAGTTTTCTTGCTGCTGGTGATTGTTTCGTGTTCCACAACCAAACGTCTGGGTCCTGATGAGACTCGGTATACAGGAATGGGAAAATTTGATGTGATAACAGCCGACAATACAAAGCTTCCCTCTGCATTAGAGTCTGAACTGCGAAAGACCGGTGAAACAGACGCCAATGATTATATTCTTGCACCTTTCATAAAAATACCTTTAGGTCTATGGGTCTACAACAACTGGAATGATTCTGCCAAGGGTCTCAAGGGATGGCTTTATCGTAAATGGGTGAAGGACCCGGTGCTGGTGAGGGAGGTGAAACCGGAAATAAGGGCAAAGCTAATGCAACAGTTGCTGGACGACAATGGTTATTTCGGTTCACAAGTGACTTACAATATTGAGCATGATAAGAAAAACGATAAACTTGCGGCAATCGGATATACTTTGCATGTGCCCAAACCTCATCGAATAGATTCCATCATGTATCTTGAGAGCAATTCATCTCTCAACAAATTTATCGATTCAGTTGCGAAGAAGAGCCCATACCTCAAAAAAGGAGAAATCTTCTGTGTAGATTCCTTAGAGGCGGAAAGAGTGAGAATAGTCAATGCAATGCGCAACAGAGGATACTATTATTTCCGTCCGGAATATATAGAATTTCTTGCCGACACCCTCATCACTCCCGGGGAAGTGGCTCTCAAGGTTAACCTTGTCAACAATATTCCCGATATGGCCAAACTGCAGTATCGCACCGGGAAGATAGAGACAATCATACTTCGCAACAGCGAGGAGAGCCCAGGGACACCTGACACAACCATGACAAAACGTGGAGAACTGATAGTGTACGAGCCGGCACGTCTTCGCAGGAGCTTAATCCCTGAATGTATCACTTTCCGAGAAGGGAAATTGCTCACTGTCAGAGATATGAATCTTACTCAGACACGTCTCTCTCGGTTAGGTATTTTTGGCGGGATCCAAATTAATGTGACCCCTTCTGATACCAGCCCTTCAAATCCTTTGGTAGATATCTACACTACAGCAAGGTTTCAGAGTCCCATCGAAGCATCTATAGCTGTGAACTTAACCTCCAAGTCCAACAGTTATCTCGGACCGGGAATTGTATTGGGACTTTCTCATAACAATATATTCGGAGGAGGAGAAAAACTTAGCGTACAACTGACCGCAGACTATGAATGGCAGACAGGAGGAGAAAGGAATAAGAATTTCAATAGTTATGAATTCGGAATCACAGGTTCTCTGGCCTTTCCACGCCTTCTTGCCCCCAACTTCATAAAGCGAACCCGAAGAGATCTTAACTGGACTACCATCAGCCTTGGTGCCAATACTCTTAACAGACCACAATTCTTTAACATGGCTGAATTTAATGCGGGCATTTCCTATGAATGGCGTACCAACCGTTTTTCGCTTAATCAACTTACCCTCTTTAAACTTACCTATACCAAGTTACTTAAGCATACTGAGGAATTTGACCGGATCATGACAGAGAATCCGGCAATCGCTTTAGGATTCCAAGATCAGTTTATACCGCAGATAAGCTGGACCTACACCTACGACAGATTCTTCGAACGTGAGAGGATAAACGGAATCAATGTGCAGACCATACTTACAGAGGCAGGCAATATCTTCGATGGCATTTACTCCTTGTGTGGGGTGAAAGGTGAGAAAACTCTTTTCGGCACACCGTTCTCCCAGTTTATTAAAGGCCAGTTCCAACTTGTATATAACCGGCGTCTTTTCCCAAAATCCGACCAATGGATTGTTTCGAGAGTACTGATAGGGGCTGAGCATCCTTATGGAAACTCCAAACAGGTACCTTATTCCGAACAATTTTATATAGGAGGTGCAAACTCAATCCGAGCTTTTACCATCCGTTCTTTAGGCCCGGGTTCTTACCGGCCACCAAACCAAGAAAGGGATGGTTATTTCGACCAAACAGGAACATTTAAATTAGAGGCAAATGTAGAATACCGATTCCCGATAGTAAGTATTCTTCATGGTGCGGTATTCCTGGATGCCGGTAATGTATGGCTTTTGAAAAACGACCCTCAGCGACCAGGAGGATTGCTTAAGGGAAGTACCTTCCTGCGTGACATCGCTTTAGGCACCGGTGTAGGACTCCGTGTGGATATAGGTGTTATGGTTTTGAGAGGTGATTTAGGATATGGTCTTCATGCTCCTTATTTCCCTGAAAATCCTCATTATTTCAACATAGCATTTAAAAAGGCCTTTGCTTTCCATCTGGCTATAGGATATCCGTTTTAAGAGCCCATACCCCATTAAGCCATGGCACATATTTCATATACGGCCTCTGAAAGAAGGGGAGTGCTGTTGATAGCTCTTATTTCTCTCATTATTGTGGCAGCCGGTATCGGCGTCACCTTATTCGGCACAACTAAAACTGAGGCCGAAATAGTGCCCGTTGTCAATGAATATCCCCAATTGATAGATTCGTTAGAATTGAAGAAACAGCAAAAGAAAGAAGATAATAAAAATCGCAATAAAAAGAAAAAGTCTACCAATTCAAAAGAGAAAAAGAGGTACCGGCAACGCAATCCTTTAGATGAACCGGTATGAATTATTCCGGATCTGTTAGAGGCGTATTCCTATAATCAAGTCTACTCAAAACGCGGTCATTTTCTCCTCCGGCATCATTTATACGATCCAGACAAATCTTCTGACTTCCGGTCACCTCACAAAGAGCCCGGGATATCTTTTTTGTTTTCACTACACCTACTTTGCCTTTCAGACTGTTATACCAAATCCATATGTCATCGGCTGAGGGTGCCAGGTTAAGTATGTCTTCCTTAATGAAGGTGGAAGAAGGCATTAATCCATAAGGATATAGGCAGCCTGCCCCCGTAGAAGGTATCACAAGAAATGATGGTGAATTTACTCCTACGTCGCTGTATAATCGTGAAGGGTCGCTCCTGTCTACGCCCTTTTCCGGTGAATATGTCACAGCCAACCCTCGGTTTACTATAATTTTGTCGGGATATCTCTGATATAACTTTACGAGCCGTTCTATTGCTTTAGGCTCATATATCAGATCATCGTCGAAAGTAATTATCAGTTCATCCGGTTTCTGTTCCTGTAAAGCATAATAGTACTTTTTATGCGACTTCAAATCATCTTCAGTAAATCTTATTTCCAACCCTAATCTTTTTAATTTCTCTAATGGTTCAGGTATCTGAAAATCAGGAAACTGTTCGGCCGCCAGCCATAGGATTATTTTGTCAGCAACCATACTTTGTAGCATAAGAGACTTTATGGCATAGTAAACCTGATTGATGCGCGGAGGGAAAGAAGTGAGAGAAACAATTATTTTTTTATTGAGGTTTTCTTTCTTATTTACACCGGGAACCGGAAGCGGGGCTAGACGAATGAATACATTTTCAGCCAGAGAAGCGAATTTTCTCACAAATCCCTGCACATATTTCACTTTGGACTTTCGTCCTTCAATCCATTTAAATCGTTCCGGCCAACGTATCATTTTATTTGTAATTTATCGGGCTTTAATACTTCTATCACTTTTAGTGCTGATTCCCATAATATTTTATTTTGCATAAGACAATAATAAAACACTCCTTTAGCTGAGGCCTCCTTTTTAATATTTCGGTCTAAAGGATAAGTGATCATTACATCAGGTCCGGCCTTAAACGCCATAGAAAGTATATAATTTGCCTTGTTTTTATAGTATCTTTTGAGTTGTTCCGATTCCGAAGGAGAAGGATTAGGAAGAAAAAATTTTACCAGGTTACGGTGTTGAATGATAGCATTTGAGGTATATAAGTATTTTTTTAGGAAAGTTTTAGGATTCGAAACAGAGTCATGGCCGGTGCAATACATGTAAACGGTAGTAGGGATTACAGAGATATGACCCTGTGAAATACAAGTTAGGATGATTTGGAGGTCTTCAAATCTCAGGTTATCACCTATAAATAATTTTGGAAACCGTTGAATCATCTGTTTGACGACCGCACTTTTATATAAGGAAGAACTCAGATTAATTACTGTTTTGTTCAGAAGGATGTTTAATAAATCTTTCCTACCCGAGTATTCTCCCGGTGGAGCAGCATTACCGGCTTTAATGATATCTTGGTCCGGATTTAGGCATAACCACTCGCCTGCAACTAAATTTGTGTCGGGATGTGACTCCATGAAATCATAAAGTATCTGCAATCGATGTTCGTTTACCCAAAAATCATCACCGGCGCAATCTGCTATATACTTTCCGGTAGCTTTATCGAGACAATCATAATAATTTTTAACCAAACCAAGGTTTTCATCACGGCGATAATATTTGATAATATCCGGATATCTTGCCGCATATTCTTTGCATATTTCCCCTGTACTGTCAGTAGAGCAGTCATCGCCTATAATTATTTCGTAGGGGCCATTGAACTTTTGCATCAGTATAGAGTCAAGAGCTTTTTTTATAGACGTTTCCTGGTTGTAGGTAAGTAATATGATTGAAACCTCCATCTCTAAAATCTGATTTTTTCCCCAAGTTCTTTCAGTTTCTTTCGAGGCATATCTGCTTTACGGCACCCGGAAGGCGTAAATGTAAGTTCACCGAAATATATCTTCCCGTCTACATTATAGAGATCGACTCTGACAAAGGGAATACCTTGCGATAATTGTTCGGCCACCTCTATCATCTCATTAATATTGGAAGGACGAAAACGGCTTATATCTTTTTCCATGAGTTCGGGAGGACAAACTGAGTCGGGAATATCAGTCCAAGTAAAAGGATCGATGAAATTCAATTTGTATTTCTCCTTTTCAATATTTCTTTCAGAAGTGAGAATGCAACCATCCACCTTCCCATTAAAACAATAAAATTTATAATCACAGGGTAAAGTTTGCCTTTCCGGTGCAAGCAACTTTTCTATAATGATGCGTGGTTTGATACTTAAATAATGAGATTCGCCGTTTGCCAGACCGAAGGGTGTTTTCTGCCATGAGTCTATAGTATGTTTTAATCGGGAAAGATCAAGGGAACTTTTATCTTTCACGATTACTGTCATGCCGCATCCGTTGGTGGCTTTTATCACAAACTGAGAGGGCAATTTTGAAAAGTCAATATCAGAAAAACTGTCATAAATACCATAGAGAGGTACTAAAATATCTTTCAGTTCTTTGCTTTCCACATATTTTCTCACCTCATATTTATCAGAAAGTTGGGTCCATATCGCAGTGTCTCCAAAATGTTCCTGCCACATCAATTTCTCATTGATGTCGGAAGGGTTTTTTAAATTTGGGTAACGGCATAATTCAATAGTATGGAGCCATACCATGGTGCGGAGGGGAGAAAGCAATCTTTTTTCACCCAAAATATGAACAGTTCTTCTTAACGCTTTTCTGAAAATATCCATATGCAAATATAAATAAACTCAGCCAAGGTTTTGGTGGAAAACAAAAATTAAGTAAATTTGCACTCGCAAAAGCGAAAGCTAAAGCACTCGGGGTGTAGCACAGTTGGTTAGCGCGCTACGTTCGGGACGTAGAGGTCGGAAGTTCGAGTCTTCTCACCCCGACAAAATTAAGGTGGATAAATTTGGCTGCTTGCAACCACTTGAAAAAATGCTAAAACTGCACTCATATCCCACTACAGATGGGAAAAGATACCGCAGGGCATTGTGATTGCAATCAATCCAATGCCCTTACTGTTTTATAAGAGTTGATTGGTAGAGAATAGTTTTAAGTAATCGATTCAAGAAAGTAAAGATTCACTGCACAAAAGAATTGAAAAAACCATCGACAATAAATTTTGATGATTATCCAGAATAATATCCCAAACGACATATGTAGGGACGCAAGGTCATTGCGTCCTCTGATAATCAAAGAATTAACCCTCTTTTATTTCGGACGCACGAGCCGTGCGTCCCTACGTTTGAGGGCAATTTATTAATGGGGGTATTTATGAGGATAATCGAATAAATTTTTAGACCCTAATCGAAAAAAGTAAATATGAGTTACCTTTTTACATCAGAATCAGTTTCTGAAGGACATCCCGATAAAGTGGCCGATCAGATAAGCGATACACTTCTTGATGAATTTTTGGCTCGGGATCCTGAAAGCCATGTGGCCATAGAGACTCTCTGTACCACGGGCCAGGTGGTTGTGGCCGGAGAGGTTTCCTCAGAGGCTTATGTGGATATTCATTCATCTATCCGCGACCTTATCAAAAAAATAGGATATGACAGAGGGGCCTATCGGTTCGATGGAGACTCTCTTGGTATTCTTTCGGCACTTCATGAACAAAGCGCAGATATAGAGAGGGGAGTAGACCGTGGAGAGATTTCCCAACAAGGCGCCGGTGATCAAGGAATGATGTTCGGGTATGCTGTGGATGAAACCGATAATTATATGCCCCTTACACTGGATTTGTCTCATCTCTTGCTGAAAGAACTGTCGGAAATCCGGAATGAGGGAAAACAAATGACATATTACCGTAAAGGTAAGGTGAAGACATATCTGAGACCAGATGCCAAAAGTCAGGTGACGGTTGAATATGATGAAAACCGTCGACCGCTACGCATACATACAATAGTACTGTCCACACAGCATGATGAATTTGTACCGCCGGTAAATGATACTCCTGAAGCCCAGGAAGCAGCTGATAAAAAGATGCTGGAGATAATAGAAGAAGATGTTAAAAACGTATTGCTTCCAAGAGTGATGGCGAAGTTGCCGGAGAAAGTGCAGAAATTATTTGATGAAAATCTGATATTGCATGTAAATCCCACCGGAAAATTTGTATTAGGAGGTCCGCACGCAGACACCGGCCTTACGGGACGAAAGATTATTGTGGATACCTACGGAGGGCGGGGAGCTCATGGAGGAGGTGCTTTTTCCGGCAAGGACCCGTCAAAAGTAGACCGTTCAGCAGCTTATGCCTGCCGTCATATTGCCAAGAATCTGGTAGCGGCGGGAGTTGCTAAGGAAGCATTAGTGCAAGTGAGTTATGCCATAGGTGTGGCTGAACCAATCAATATTTATGTCAATACTTATGGCACCTCGCAAGTACCTATGTCAGATTCAGAAATCGCAGTAAAGATAGGAGAATTGTTCGATCTTCGACCCGGTTCGATAGAAAAGTCATTGGGTCTTCGCAACCCTATTTACAGTGAGACGGCAGCTTACGGGCACATGGGGCGAAATCCGGAGAAGAAGGTAAAGGTCTTCTCATCGAAATATGATGGCAAAGATATAGTGAAAGAAGTGGAACTCTTCACCTGGGAAAAACTTGACCGGGTGGAAGATGTAAAAAAAGCCTTTGGTATAATTTAAGGGATATATATCCCCAATTTTGTGCAATTCCACGGAATGTATTATCTTTGCGTGTTATTTGCGCACATAAAGCAAAATGTGCCAACAGAAAACAAAATAAAAAACAAGCATAACACCATAGAATGGCAACCTTAGAGAAAATCAGAAGTAAATCAGTGCTATTGATAGTAGTGATTGGCCTTGCATTGCTCGCCTTCATCATCGGCGACGCAATTACCAACAGCCGCAACCTGTTTGGAGAACAGACCACAGTGGCAAAAGTGGGCGGCACAAAGATAGAATACAACGACTATGTGAAGAAACGTGAAGAACTCAATGCGCAGCTTGAGAATGCCCGCAGACAGAACCCGGCTCAGTTTGCCAACTACGATACCCAGGTGCTTTCACAGATGGCTCTTGACCAATTAATGGGTGAGGCTCTTTTGGATCAGGCAGCCGACAATGCAGGTATCCGCACTTCTTCTTCGCAGTTATCTTATTATATACTTCAACAACCGTTGAATCCTCGCGTGAATGAGATAATTCAACAGCTAAACGTTGCAGGATATGGTGTTTCCACACCTGCACAGGCTTACGAAATAATCTTCAATCCAAAGAGAAACGGAGTGACTGAAGCAGAGATGGCACCATTCCAGAAATATTGGGTAGGAATGGAGGCTGAAACAGCCCAGATGATTCGCCGCAACACCTATCAGCGTCTCCTTATGGGAACTGTAAGAGCCAACGATCTTGACAAGAAGGCTCTCTATAACGACTATGTAGGCACCAAAAATGTTGACATTGCTTATAAGCCCTTTGGTAATGTAAGCGATGAAAAGTATGCTCCTACCGACAAAGAGATACGTGAGGAGTATGAAAATGTTAAAAACAATTATAAGGTTGACGAACTCACTAAGGAAATCGCCTTCATTGCAGTGAACATCGCACCATCTGATGCCGACCGTCAGGCAGCTTCACAGCTGGCTAAGCAGACAGCTTCAGCATTACGCAGCAATGATGCTACAGTAAATAAGGATCTTCGCAAAGAGGGTGTAGTTGTAACTCATCGCCAATTGCGCGAAGAAGATCTTCCCCGCGGAGCTGTAAAAGACTTCCTTACGAGTGCCCCCAAAGACTCTGTGGAAATCGTGCAGGAAAACATCCAAGGTTTCACAGTTGTAAAGATGGGCAATAAAAAAATGGAGATTGACTCACTGCAACTCAATATTGTACAAGTGATTGGCCAAGGTCTTGTGGCTGAAACTCTCCAAGGTCTGAACACCGGCGTTTCTATCGACTCCATTGCGTCAGTGGTATCAGTAGACAGTGTATTCGTACAGAAAGAACAATGGATACCTTTGTTCAATGCCCAGGGAGCAACCGGTGCATTGGAAGCTTCACAGGTAGATTCACTTTTGAATGCCGGAAACAAATACATCTCGCTTGTATCATCTCCCCAGGGATCAGTATTGGCTAAGGTTACTTCAAAGAGTTCTCCGGTATTGATTTATGAATACGATGAGGTGAACTATGACCTCAAGCCGAGCACTGCCACAGTAAGCGATGCCCGCACAAAACTCGAAGACTTCCTGGTGGCAAACGAAACAGCCAAACTTTTTGCTGAGAATGCTCCAAAAGAGGGATACAGCATCCGTAACATCGATCTTACAGCATCAACTCCGGCAGTGCCCAGAATGGCAGGTATGCAGAGTTTCTATCCTGATAGCCGTCAGGTGGTACGTTGGGTAATGATTGACGGTAAGCCAGGCCAAGTAAGTCATATCTATGAATCAAAAGACGCCATGAGCCCGGCACTTTATGCAGCAGCAGTGCTTGCTTCATATGATGACTATACTCCATTGTCTAATTCAGACGTTAGGAGCGCTGTAAGCGACAGAGTGCGTAAGTCAAAAGCCGGCGAGGAACTGATGGGAGAATACAACTCTCAGACTTCTACCATTGAGACTGCTGCTCAGGCTATGGGAGTAGAACCACGCAATAACGCTACTTTCCGTTTCTCAAGAACTCCCCAGGTGAGGGATGCAGCTGTAATGGGTCAGATAGCAGGTAGTAAACCGGGTAATGTAGTGCTTGTAAAAGGAGACAGTGGTGTATATGCTTACAAGATTGAATCGGAAAACACAGAAAATTTCCCATACACTGAATCTCAATATGAGCAACAATACTTCCAGATGATTAATCCTAATATGGGAGAAATGCTGAAAGGTGCTAAACAATATAAGAATAATATCTACAAGTTTGAAGCCGGTGACTGAAAAAATAGTTAAGCTTCATTTATAAATCTGCTAAAACAATGGCAGTAACAGAAAAACCGGTAGTCCTTCTTGGAATGGACCTCGAAGAATTAAAGAGGCTCGCCATTTCAGGAGGGATGCCTGCTTTTACCGGGAAGCAGCTGGCAGAATGGATCTATAAGAAAAGAGTCACGAGTTTCGAGAAAATGAATAATATCTCGAAGAAAAACCGTGAATGGCTTGAGGCTAACTGTAAAATAGGGAGAGAGAACCCCTCTGCAAGATTTAAATCGGCAGATGGAACGGTAAAATATCTCTTCAATGCAGATAAGGGAAAGAAAATCGAGGCAGTGATGATTCCTGACCGTGACCGGGCCACTCTTTGTGTCTCCTCACAGATTGGATGCCGCATGAATTGTTATTTCTGTGCCACAGGAAGAAGCGGTTTTTCCGGAAACCTTACAGCAGCAGAGATTTTAAATCAGATTCTCACGGTAGGTGGGGAAATAAATGCCGGGAATGATGAAGAGGACCTCACCAATATAGTATTCATGGGAATGGGTGAGCCCCTGGATAATTTCAAGGAGGTGAAGAGAGCGATAGACGTTCTCACAGCCTCATGGGGAATGGCTTGGAGTCCTAAACGTATCACGGTATCGACGGTAGGTAAATTACCGCAATTGAAAGAACTGCTTGACGATACAAAAGTGCATGTGGCAGTGAGTCTACATACCCCCAATGCCTCGATTAGGGAACAGATGATGCCTGCACAGAAAGCTTTCCCAATTACATCGGTAATAAAAATGTTGAAGTCTTATGACTTCAGCCATCAAAGGAGACTCTCTTTCGAGTATATAATGTGGAAGGGAGTGAATGATGATATCGAGCATGCCAAGTCTCTTGTATCTCTCATACAAGGACTCGATTGCAGAGTAAATTTAATCAGATTTCACCGGATACCAGGTGTAGAGCTTCAGCCTGCCACTGAAGAGAGAATGATAATGTTCAGAAACTTTTTGAACACCCACGGTATTATAGCCACAATACGTGCATCACGTGGGGAAGATATAATGGCGGCCTGTGGCATGCTCGCCGGAAAAGGTTGTTAGATTATGGATAATCCTGTAAAAGTGGGAATTACCCATGGAGATATAAATGGAGTAAGTTATGAAATAATCCTCAAGGCAGTTGCAGAAGAGGGTATGACAGAACTTTTCACTCCTGTAATATTCGGCGTGCCTTACATAGCAGAGGAAGCAAAGGAAAAATTAGGGTTTCCCAATGTGAAGTTCAATTTCATTACAGATGCTTCTGAGGCAAAAGATGGCAAAATAAATATAGTGGCTCTCAAAGACAAAGAACCTGAACTGCATCCGGGAGAAGTAAGGAAAGATGCCGGACACAGTGCAGTTGAGGCTTTGGAAACTGCAGTAGAAGCTTTAAAAAATAATACAATAGATATTCTTGTCACGGCGCCTATTTCAAAGGAGTCAGTGCAATCCGAAACCTTTACTTTCCCCGGTCATACTGAATTTCTGTCGGCTCGTCTCGGAGAAGGTAAGGAAGCCATGATGATTCTTTGCAATGACAATCTGCGGGTAGCATTGCTTACGAAACATATACCAGTTAGCCGTATAGCAGAACATATCACCCAAGACAATGTAGTAGAAGCAGTGAAAATGTTTTCAGATACATTGAAAAAGGATTTCGGCATAGTGCGACCGGCCATTGCAGTCCTGAGCCTAAATCCTCATGCAGGAGACGGAGGACTTATCGGTTCTGAGGAAGAAGATATCCTAAAACCGGCCATAAATCAACTTATGCAAGAGGGGGTACTGGCTTTCGGGCCCTTCCCGGCAGATGGCTTTTTCGGACATGGAAGCTATAAGAAATATGACGGCATATTGGCGATGTATCATGATCAAGGTCTTGCTCCCTTTAAGACCATCGCTACCTCCGGAGGTGTTAACTTCAGTGCCGGATTGCCTTATGTCAGGACATCGCCCGACCATGGCACAGCCTTCGATATAGCCTGGAAAGGTGAGGCAGATGCCACTTCGATGAGAGATGCTATCTATATGGGTATAGATATCTACAGACGACGGAGAACCTTTGAAGGAGCCAATTCCAATCCTCTGAAAAAATATGTGCATGAGAAACCGGAAAGAGGAGAAAAATTAGAACGGTTTCAGAACAGAAACGAACAAAATCAAGACGCAGATGATTGATTTCGGAATTATAGCCGCAGGAGACGGTAACAGAATAAAAGAAGAAGGCTCCTTACTCCCCAAGCCATTGGTGGAAATAGAGTCTCAGCCAATGATAGGACGTCTGATCGGACTGATGGAACAGTGTGGAGCTAATTCAATCAGCGTGATAGTGAACAGCGATATGCCCGATGTGTTGGATTACCTCAAAACACTCGTGCCTTCTATGGGTTGTGAGTTGAAACTTCTTTCTAAGAAGACACCTTCATCTATGCATAGTTTCTACGAACTGCTGCAGGTGATGAAGCCGGAGAATAAATTCGTCATCACTACCGTAGATACAATCTTCCGTAGAGAAGACTTCAAAAAGTACGTAGACACTTTTGTGAATGATCCCCATGATATCGACGGATTGATGGGAGTAACAACTTATATAGACGACGAAAAACCCCTTTATGTGGAGACTGAAGGCCATAGCCGTATCGTGGCTTATAAGGATGAGCCCTTTAAAGGTGTAAAATATGTGAGTGCCGGCATTTATGGCTTACGTACCACAGCCTTTCCGGTGCTACAGGAATGTATAGACAACGGTGTGAACCGTATGCGAAACTTTCAGCGAAAACTGATTGAAAAGGGTCTGAACCTTGATGCATTCGACCTTGGAAAAGTGCTGGATGTAGACCATATTGCTGACATAGAAAAAGCAAATGCTTTCCTGGTGTAGACCGGGCAAGCCTTATATAAATTAATTATGGCTGAAATAAAGATAGCCGGAATAATGCGAGCAGGGGCATATTCTCCCAATCATATCGGGAATGATGCCGCGATTTTCAATGCCGTAGCCGACCAGCTGAGACGCCGTGGTTGCGAAGTTGAATTAATGAGTGAGGAACAGTTTCTGACTCATACTCCTTCCCAGAATTTTATCATGGACATGTGTCGGGAAAAGGAATCTGTCTTAAAGTTGCAACAACTTGAAGAGGAGGGCCGACTCGTGATAAATTCAGGATTTGGTATTGAGAACTGTACCCGGGAACGAATGACAAGGATTCTCATAGGTAATAATATCCCGACGGCTGATTCACTAATTGTGAATACCAATGAAAAGGTGATTGATGACCTAAAGAACCAAGGTATCACATCCTGTTGGATTAAAAGAGGGGAGTATCATTCCATGCATAAAGAAGATGTAAGTTACTGCCGACATCCGGAAGAGGCTCAGGAAGTGCTGCATGAATTCTTTTACAGAGGCATCAAAAGAGCAGTGATCAACCGCCACTTGCAAGGAGACCTCGTAAAGTTTTATGGCGTGGTAGGGCAGCCGTTCTTCTTCTGGTTTTATCCTTTTGATGAGCATCACAGTAAATATGGATATGAAGAAATCAACGGTGAGAGCCAACACCTTCCGTTCGATGAAAAAGCTCTTATGGATATGTGTAACCGAACCGCTGAGATATTCGACATAAAGATTTATGGAGGTGACTGCATAGTTGATAAGGACGGCACTGTCAGAATAATCGATTTTAATGATTGGCCAAGTTTTGCACCGTGTCGTAAGGAAGCCGCACCATATATAGCCAAATGTATTTTCTCCGCCATCAAAGACTGGAAGAAGAAGAATTAATCTTGACCACAGAAAAAACCACTTACAGTGACTGACGATACACTTTCAAACAGCGGAACTTCACCAAAGAAAAAATCCAGGTACAAGGATTCTTTGAAATCCATGGATACCGAGGAAACTTTCGATCTTATTTTCTATCGACCCATTGGATATATGTGGGCCCTTCTGGCCAAGCGACTGGGCATTACCCCCAACGTTATTACAATCGCATCAATTTTCCTGGGCATAGGTGCAGGTGTTTGTTTCTATTTCAACAACCTCTGGATTAATATCGGGGGAGTGATTCTGCTTGTGTGGGCAGACTCCTTCGACAGCGCCGACGGACAGTTGGCAAGAATGACAGGTCAATATTCCCGGTTAGGCAGGATACTCGACGGACTAAGCGGAGAGATATGGTTTGCTGCCATTTATGCTGCTATATGTCTGAGAGAGAACCATACAAGTCATTTCTTCATGACTCATCTATGGGCTATCTGGATATTTGCGATAATCACCGGATTCTTTCACGGACTCCAGGCAGCAATGGCTGATTACTACCGGCAGTTTCATCTTTTCTTCTTGAAGGGGAAAGAGGGAAGCGAGTTGGAAACAGCAGCACCTCTCTGGGAGAAATTCCATTCTTTGTCGTGGAAAAAAGAATTCTTCCAGAAACTGGTGATGGGCTTCTATGCCAACTATACCACCGGCCAGGAAAAACGTACACCTTGGATGCAGAAACTTCGTAAGGCTATCAAGGATAAATACGGTAACCATATCCCTGCAGATTTCCGAGAGAAATTCCGGAGGATGAGCCTTCCTCTTATGAAATATACCAATATCTTAAGTTTCAATACCCGAAGTTTTGCACTTTTTGCAGCTATTTTAATCTTCAGGATGCCATGGCTTTATTTTGCTTTTGAGGTAATAGTATTGAATATCATATTGGTTTATATGGTAGTGAGGCATGAACATCTTTGCAAGACATTGACAAAGGAACTTACAACTTCAAATTCTACAGACAAAGCACTCTAAAAGTCGGGAATATGGTTCAATAAACCTAAGACGACTGTACTTACATCTGAATTATAAACTCAAAACATCAAAAAGGTGGAAATAAAAGGCATTATATTTGATTATGGTGGTACACTCGACACAGGAGGTGACCATTGGAGTCATGTGATACGTGAGGGATGGAATAAAGCAGGAGTAGCTGCCAATGATGCTCTTTTCCGTGAGTCGTATGTTTACGGAGAAAGAGAATTGGAACGTACACTCCATATCCTTCCCCATCATAATTTTGGAGATCTCCTTTATATCAAGATGCAGATAGAACTGGGATATCTCGCGGGGACGGGAAACTTTCCGCCTGCCCAGATAGATGAAAAGGCACGGGAGATTGCAACCTATTGCTATGAGGTGGCAAAAGAAAATGTAAGTAAATCAAAAGAGGTACTTGAGAAGTTGGCCGAGAAATATCCCTTGGTTCTGGTGTCGAATTTTTATGGAAATATAGAAACAGTGCTTGAAGATTTTGGGATATTGCATTGCTTCAAGAAGGTGGTGGAAAGCGCAAAAGTAGGAGTCAGGAAGCCTGACTCCGGGATTTTTGAGCTTGGAGTAAAAGCTCTTGGATTGTCGCCGGAAGAAGTTTTGGTAGTCGGCGACAGTGTAAAGAATGATATAGATCCGGCCAAAAAGATAGGTTGCCAGACCCTGCTGATAGAGGGAAAAGGATGGGATGACACACCACTTAAGCATGAAGGAGCTGCCATAAGGAATCTTGATGAAATCTTTGGGTTTTTAGAAGTGCCTAATTAACATAATTTAGCTCTTTTCTTATAAATATCTATTTTATTAACATAAATTTATAAAATACGCTTGTTTTTATAAATTTTTAATAAAAGGGTAGTCTTCTTTTTATTGCTTTTTATTTGCAGTATGTAATTTTGCAAGTAATTTTGTCGTTGCAATTCCCGGCGGAATTACAAAGGGTAGAATACGGCCCTAAAATATTAATATTGACTAACTAAACTTACAGCATAAAAGCTATGGAAAATCAAAAGGCACAACCGGCAAATGGGAAGCTTGGTGTTCTCGTAGTAGGACTTGGAGCTGTTACCTCCACATTCATGACCGGTGTTCTTATGGCTCGCAAAGGTCTCGCTAAGCCGGTGGGCTCCATGACCCAATACGATAAGATCAGAGTGGGCGAAGGTGAAGATAAAAAATATCTTAAATATAAGGATATCATTCCGCTGGCCACATTAGACGACATCGTTTTCGGTGCATGGGATGTATATCCTGCCAATGCTTTTGAAGCAGCCGTAAATGCAGAAGTTCTCAAAGCCAAAGACATCCTTCCGGTGAAGGAAGAGTTGGAGGCTATCAAACCAATGAAAGCTGCTTTCGACAAAAATTACGCAAAGCGTCTCGACGGTGATAATGTAAAGACTGTGAAAGACCGTTGGGATATGACGGAACAAATCCGTGAGGATATCCGTAATTTCAAGAAAGAAACCGGAGTTGACCGCATAGTAGTGCTTTGGGCTGCTTCAACCGAAGTATATGTACCGGTAGATGAGAAGGTACATGGTTCACTTGCCGCATTAGAAGAGGCTATGAAGGCTGATGATAAAGAACATATCGCACCTTCAATGTGCTACGCCTATGCTGCAATAGCTGAGGGTTGCCCATTCATTATGGGAGCACCAAATACTACTGTTGATATTCCGGCCATGTGGGAATTCTCAGAGAAAATGCGTGTGCCTATTGCCGGCAAGGACTTCAAGACCGGTCAGACTCTTGTTAAATCAGGTTTCGCTCCCATTATCGGTGTGCGTTGCTTAGGCCTTGCAGGTTGGTTCTCTACCAATATCCTTGGTAACCGTGACGGATTGGTGCTTGATGAACCGGCTAACTTCCGCACTAAGGAGGTAAGTAAACTTTCCACTCTTGAAAGTATCCTCGTACCGGAGGCTCAACCCGATCTATACAGTGATTACTACCATAAGGTGCGTATCAACTATTATCCTCCCCGCAACGACAATAAAGAAGGCTGGGATAATATCGACATCTTCGGTTGGATGGGATATCCCATGCAAATCAAAATCAATTTCCTTTGCCGCGACTCTATCCTGGCAGCACCACTCTGTCTGGACCTCGTACTTCTAAGCGATGTGGCAAAGAGAGCAGGACGCTATGGTATCCAGAGATTCCTCAGTTTCTTCCTGAAGAGCCCGATGCACGATTATACCAAGGATGAGGTGCCCGTAAACAATCTCTTCCAACAGTATGTAATGCTCAAGAACGCTATACGTGTAATGGGTGGATATAAAGCCGATGAATTAATAGACTGATAACTTTTCATTACTCTATAAAGCGGGTGGATGCATATGAGCGTCTTCCCGTTTTTTTATGTAGAGAGTTATTTGTATATTTGAATATGCGAATAGATATTATTACAGTGCTCCCGGAGATGTTTGAGTCTGTGCTTTCTTGCTCCATTTTAAAGCGTGCACAACAAAAGGGACTCGCACATCTTGAAGTGCATAACCTTCGTGATTATACCCATGATGTGCATCGTAAGGTAGATGATTATCCATTTGGAGGGGAAGCGGGAATGGTGATGAAGATAGAACCGGTGGACCGCTGCATATCTCATCTGAAATCTGAAAGAGATTACGATGAAATAATATTCACCTCTCCCGATGGAGAGAGATTCAATCAGCAGATAGCCAACCGGATGTCGATGCTTGAGAATATCATAATCTTATGCGGGCACTACAAGGGAGTTGACTATCGCATCCGTGAGCATCTGGTGACACGTGAAATTTCAATTGGAGACTATGTACTTACCGGGGGAGAACTGCCTGCAATGGTTATGATAGATGCTATAGTAAGGCTGCTGCCGGGTGCTATAGGTGACGAACAATCGGCACTTTCTGATTCATTCCAGGATAATCTGCTGGCTCCCCCTATCTATACACGACCTGCAGACTACAAAGGCTGGAAAGTGCCTGACATATTACTGTCAGGACATGAAGCACGGATTGCCGACTGGCGCCACGAACAGAGCATGATGAGAACAAAACTTCTTCGTCCGGATTTATTGCAATAGGATGTAGCATCTGTTCCAATTTGCCTATAACATCATTTTAAATTATTTTTGCATAATTGCTAATTATCTACCCTCTCCAAATTTACTTAAAACGAACTAACGCTTGACTCTACCACATGTTGACACTTCAGACTATTAAGGCCAATCCGGAATTCGTGATTTCAAGACTGGCAGTAAAAGGTTTCGATGGTAAAAAAGTAATCAATGATATTCTGGATATTGATGCCAAAAGACGTCGCCTTCAGCAGAAATGTGACTCTGATGCTTCTGAATTGAAGAAACTGGCAGCCACAATCGGCTCTCTCATGAAAGAGGGTAAAAAAGAAGAGGCTGAAGAAGCCAAGACTAAAGTGGCACAGATTAAGGAGGACACCAAAAAATTGCAGGAAGAACTTGATCGGAGTGAAAATGAAATGCGCGACCTTTTGCTTACAGTGCCAAACCTTCCTAATGCAGATGTGCCTGAAGGAAGGTGTGCTGAAGATAATGTGGTTGTAAAGACAGGAGGAAAAATGCCTGAACTTGGTGCGGAGGCTCTTCCTCACTGGGACTTGGCAAAAAAATATAACCTTATCGATTTTGAACTTGGAGTGAAAGTGACAGGAGCCGGATTTCCGTTTTATATCGGAAAAGGCGCCAGACTTCAGAGGGCTTTGATTCAGTTCTTTCTCGATAGTGCTTCGGCTGCAGGATATACCGAAGTGGAACCACCTTTTGTAGTAAATGCTGCCTCCGGTTATGGCACAGGCCAGTTGCCCGACAAAGAGGGACAGATGTATCATGTCACAGTAGACGATCTTTATCTTATACCGACAGCCGAGGTGCCGGTCACCAATATGTATCGTGACGTGATAATACCCGGAGATGAGTTACCTCGTAAGAATTGTGCTTATTCTCCATGTTGGCGTAGAGAGGCCGGAAGTTATGGTAAGGATGTAAGAGGTCTCAACAGGTTGCATCAATTTGATAAGGTGGAGATTGTAAGAATCGAGAAGCCGGAAAATTCCTATGCTGCACTCGAAGAGATGAAATCCCATGTGGAAAATTTGCTAAATTCACTGGGACTCCCCTGGAGAATACTGAGACTCTGTGGAGGCGATATGTCGTTTACCTCCGCCATCACATATGATTTTGAAGTATGGAGCGCGGCACAGCAACGCTGGCTGGAGGTTTCATCAGTTTCTAATTTTGAAACATATCAGGCCAACAGGCTTAAATGCCGTTACCGTGATGAGGATAAGAAGATAAAACTTTGCCATACTCTTAACGGCAGTGCTCTTGCATTGCCCCGAATAGTGGCCTCCTTGCTCGAAGATTTTCAGACCCCGGAGGGTATCGTGGTGCCTGAATGTCTTAGGAAATACACCGGTTTTGATATGATCAACTGACAAACTTATCCCGGATAGATGAATAATAAGGTTTCATACCCTTACGTAAGCAAAGAGGAGAAACAGATCCCCATTGATGATCCATCCGGAAAATGGAGTGAATTATACCTTTTGCCTGAGTGGGAAGAGGATTATTACAACGTATATACTGTAAAGAAATTCGGGAAATGGGTGATGCTTAAGGCTCTTAAGCCACAATATGCAGGAAATCCCAAATATGAGGCTTTACTTCAGAAAGAGTTTGATATAAGGTATAACCTTTGCCATCCCAATATAGTGATGGTGAATGACCTTGATAAGGTACCCGGGGTAGGAATGGCCATAATCACAGATGATGTGTATGGTTATTCTTTACGTCGTCTAATAGATGAACACAGGCTTACACCAAAGATTGTGCACCGCCTTGAGACCCAGTTGCTGGATGCAATGGAATATATCCAGGAAAATCATGTGCAACATATACCCATCACTCCTGAGACGATAATTTTCACCGAATACAGTGAAAATCTGAAGCTCACCAATGTGGGTTTTGACCAGAAGGATATGCTTTCCGAACAGGATACACGTGCCGATATAGCCTCCTATGGCAAGATAATAAATGAAGTGCTTGATAATCTTCCGGCCAATCTGCCCAAATTGAGAAGAATAGCCAAGAAATGTGAAAACCCGGAACATTCATACCGCACAGTAGCCGATCTCCAGCTTGATATGGAGCGACGTTCATCAAGCCAGCTTTATATCATAATTTGTTGCTTCATAGCAGTTATGGCTTTCATTTTAATCTGGCTCACAGTGTAAGGCTTAATTTAGAAATTCCTTAAGTTGCCCTCAAATGATAGAAATTAAGAAGCTCGAACCCACGAAATCCAATCTGAAGAAATTCACTCAGTTTCAGATAGATCTGTATAAGGATAATCCCTATTTTGTGCCTCCCTTGATATCGGATGATCTTGGCACTCTGTCGCCCAAAACCAATCCGGCCTTTGATTTCTGTGAAGCAGTCTATTACATGGCTTATAAGGATGGGAAACCGGTAGGAAGAATTGCAGGCATTATCAATCGACAGGTCAATGAAAAAAGTGGAGGTGCTACAGCACGTTTCGGCTTTGTAGATTTTATCGATGATGAAGAGGTGTCTTCTGCACTGATAGGCGCAGTGGAAAACTGGGCCCGGGAAAAAGGCATGAAAAAGATAATCGGGCCAATGGGCTTCACAGATATGGACCATGAGGGTATGCTGATCAACGGCTTTGAGGAGTTGGGGACCATGGCTACTATCTACAACTATCCCTATTATCCCCGACATCTTGAAAAACTTGGATATGAAAAGGAGGCAGACTGGGTGGAATTTCTGATGGATGTGCCTGATAAGATACCTGAGAAGTACGACCGCATAGCCAACATAGTGAAACAAAAATATGGCTTGCGGGTGAAAAAATATAAAAGTCCTAAGAAAGCAAAGGAAGAGATAGGAAGGCCTCTTTTCCATCTTATAAATGAGGCTTATGACAATCTTTATGAGTACTCCCGTCTCACTGAGAAACAAATAGATTACTATATAGGAATTTATCTTAGTCTGATTAATTTCGATTTGCTCACAGCCATAGTGGATAAAGATGACAATCTTGTGGGTATAGGTATCTCGATGCCATCGTTGAGCAAGGCTCTTCAGAAGAGTAAAGGTAAACTTTTCCCCTTCGGATGGTATCATCTTTTAAGGGCTCTGAAATGTCATACAGACAGGGTAGACCTGTTGCTTGTAGCCGTTAAGCCTCAATATCTCAACAAAGGTGTCAATGCTCTACTATTCCAGGATCTAATTCCTTACTATATTAAATATGGATTCAAATATGCAGAATCCAATCTGGAATTGGAAACAAACAATAAGGTGCAGGGACAATGGGATTATTTCACAAACCGCCAGCACCGCAGGCGTAGGGCTTACCGAAAGATGTTGTGATATTAATATTCACCCTAAGACAAACCTAAGACAAACCTAAGACAAACCTAAAACTGACTAATATTCACCCTATGGCTGATAAATCAGATGCTATGAGCAATATCGGTTTATTGAAAATCTTTAGGGCCAAGTTGTATATTGTTACCTAAAAATAGGAAAAAAGGAAAAGGCTGAATATGAAGGTAGAGGAAATTAGTCCTTATGGGGAACGGGAAGAGAAGGGTGAGGAAGTAGAACAAATGTTTGATTCCATCTCCCGGAGATACGATATGATGAATGCAGCCATGTCGTTGGGACAACATAAGAGATGGCGCAATATAGCTTTGAAGGCTGCGATAAGGTCTCTTCCTCAAAAAGATAATTTAAAGATACTGGATGTAGCCACAGGCACAGGGGATGTAGCCTTCAAGTTACATAAGTTGTTTCCTGAAGCCCTCATCACCGGTATTGACCTTTCAGACGGGATGCTGGATATTGCCAGGGAAAAATTAAATTCTCTACCGGCAGGGGAGCAGAAATTTTTGGCATTTGGCAAAGGAGATTCTTTAGGGATGCCTTTTCATCAGGGAGAATTTAATTTCATTACGGTGGCGTATGGAGTGAGAAATTTCAGTGACCTTCGCAAAGGTATTGATGAGATGAGAAGGGTACTGGCTCCCGGAGGAGTTCTTTGTATCATAGAACTTTCCACTCCTCGCAGTTTTCTTACCCGTACGGCGTATGATCTTTATGCCGGTAAATTGATACCAATTATAGGCAAATGGGTATCGGGTGATAAACGTGCCTACTCCTATCTACCGGAAAGTATAGCCGCATGTCCAAAACGTGAAGATATGGCGGCGTTGCTTTATGCATCCGGCTTTTCTCATGTAGAGTGGAAAAGTCTAAGTTTCGGGGCCCTTACTTATTATGTAGCGCGTTAAAAATTTCGTGTTTGATGAACAGGTCTGACTTTGAGATTATGGCTCCAGTGGGGAGTTTTGAATCATTGGCAGCGGCCCTGAGTGCAGGTGCCGATGCGGTATATTTCGGTATAGAGGGATTGAACATGAGGAGTAGGTCGAGTTCTAATTTTAATCTTGACGACCTTCGCACTATTGTGTCAAGATGTAATGAAAAGGAAGTAAAGACCTATCTTACGGTCAATACTATCATCTATGACGAAGACATCCCATACATGCATTCCATAATAACTGCAGCAAAAGAAGCCGGTATTTCAGCAGTAATTGCCACAGATATTTCAACTATATTGTATGCAAGAAGCATAGGTGTGGAGGTGCATATTTCCACTCAGGCCAATATTTCTAATATCGGTGCAGTGAAGTTTTATGCACAATATGCAGATGTGATGGTACTTGCCCGCGAATTAAACCTTACACAGGTCAAGGCTATTCACGATAAAATCATAGAAGATGATATCAGAGGGCCAAGAGGAGAATTAATAAGGCTCGAGATGTTTTGCCATGGAGCTCTGTGTATGGCAGTTAGCGGTAAATGCTACATGAGCCTTCACGAGATGAATTCAAGTGCCAATAGAGGAGCCTGTAATCAGATTTGCCGCCGATCATATCGTGTCACAGATATGGAGACAGGTCAGGAACTTGTAATAGACAATAAATTCATCATGTCTCCTAAAGATTTGAAGACGATTCATTTTCTCGACCGTCTTGTAGAAGCCGGTGTATCGGTCTTCAAGATCGAAGGAAGAGCCCGTGGACCGGAATATGTATATGAGACTGTAAGCAGTTATTCAGAGGCATTGGAGGCGCTCTGCCGGGGAGAATTCAAAGAAGAAAGTCTGAAAGAATGGGAAGGTAGGCTCACCAAAGTTTTCAACCGTGGGTTCTGGGATGGTTATTATCTGGGGCAGCCTTTGGGCGAATGGAGCAAAAAATATGGAAGCTCCGCTACGAGGGTTAAACAATATGTGGCAAAAGCTATCCGCTATTTCTCTAAATTAGGAGTAGGAGAATTTCGGATGGAAAGTGGTGTATTGCATCCAGGGGATGAGGTAATAATTACCGGGCCAACCACAGGAGCATTGATTTTCAAAGTGGATGAATTGCGCCTTGAGCTTGAGCCGGTAAATGAAGTGAAGAAAGGAGAACTTTTTTCCATGCCTGTACCAGCCAAGATACGTCCATCCGATAGACTTTATCTTTGGGTGCCGGTCAACACTTAAAACAAATTTCTCTACCTGCTTACATTAATGTGATTATACTTTGAGACAATATACAAAAAGAAGCCCCGATTTCGGGGCTTCTCTATTTTGCTGATTTAAATCTGAATTAGATGCCAGCGAGGTTATAGTTAGCAAATTCGAGGTCAGTCAGAGCCTTCTGAGCGCAAGCCGGGTCAAGGGCGATAGCTTTCTTAAGGTTGCTTACTACACCAGCCTGATTGTTTGTTCTTGCTGCAACCACTGCATCAAGGTAGTAAGTGGTGGCATCAGGATTGGGAACTGCGTTAAGGATAGACTGAGCTGCTGAGTAGTCTTTTGCAAGAATCTTAGCGAGAGCAGCATTGTTGGTCTTAGCGTTGCCAAAAGCAGTGTTAGCTTTTGAAACTTCACCCTGAGTGAGGTAGTAAACGCCGAGAGCATCTTTAGCTTCAGGTACGCCGGCAGCGCTGCCGATGAGTTCCTGAGCCTTAGCATAGTTACCATTGATGAGTTCGCAGAGACCAAGGTTCATGTCAGCTTCCTTGAGGCTCGGGTTGAGTTTCTTAGCCTTTTCGAAGTCAGCTTTAGCCTGGCTGTAGTTGCCGGCTACGTATTCAGTAGCACCGAGGTTGTTCCAAGCGCGAGCGCTCTGGGGATAAAGTTCAGTTGCTTTCTTATAGATAGCCATCTTGCGGGCGTTATCGTTGGTAAGAGTAGCAGTGTAGAGGATTTCCTCTTCAGTGAGCTGGCTGGGATCTTTGTCGAAGCATTCATTGAGTTCAGCATCGCTCTTGCCAATGATGTTGATAGAAGCCTGGATCTTTGAATATCTCAGCTTGGGAAGGATTTCCACTGCGAGTTCATCAAATACGCTTGACATGTTGCGGATTTCTTCTTCTCTCTGATTGGGATCCTTGTACATTTTGAGAACAGAAAGGATAAGGTCTTTATCCTGGATGTTGCTCTTTTCAACAAGTGCCTGGAAGCCTTCCCAGTCTTCGGGAGTAAATGAAGAAGTAATTTCACCGAAGTTGGTGATGTTGTCTTTCTTAAGCTGGTTTTCGATGAAGTCAGTTGTAACAGTTTCACGTCTTTCAGCGAGAGCAGTATTGAAAGCGAGAGTACCATCAGGAGAAGCAGTAGAAGCGATATCGATACCTACGATTTCCTGGTTGGGAGCTTCGTTGGCTTCGATAAGACGTTTGTTGAGGTCAACATAGTCAGCAGCATCAATCTGGTTCTTGCGGATGATTGCCTGGTTGATGAGGAACATAATTTCAGCATTATATTTCTCATTGATGATTCTCTGGAAGTTGTCGGGAGCGATAGCCGGACAAACAGTCTTAGCAGAAGCTAAAGTAGAAGTAGCGATGATACCATAGCCAACTTTCACACGGGGAAGGCCATAGATCTTACCGTTCTGATCAACCTCGAAATCAAGGCAGAGGTCAGACTGTGCCATATCGGCATTGTACTTAGTGTTGAAAGGAACTTGCACTGTGCCACCTACAGCGTAGCTAACCATCTGGCCATTGGCACGTACATTTTCACCCTGGATGAGAACCGGAGAACCCTGAGTTTCACCATTAGCATAAGTCAGCACCGGTGTAACAGTCACCTTAGCGTTTTTCTGCATGAATTTTGCAGGAATGTTACCGGTTACGGTAGCCGGTACGTTCTCACCTACAGTCTCCAGCGGAGTGGGGTTGGTTGAGAAGAATGAACTCTGGAATTCGCCTACTTTTTTGTTACAGCCTGTCATACCGATAAGCACGGCACCCAGAGAAAGAATCAGAATGTGTTTCTTCATAATTCTAGTTATAATAGTTAATGTTTCTTTCATTGAGGGGGTCTCGGGTGATACACCCCAAAAATTTGGTGTAAAGGTAATTAAAAAAATCTATATATATGATAATTTAATTGGGATTCATAGCCAATTCGCTAAGAATAATTTCAATTTCTTCAGCAAGGCGTCCATTTTCTTTTATGAAATTATATAAATCTTCCACAGCTTTAAGGTCGGGGTCGGGATTCCTCGTGTCACCGGTGGTCCATTCAGATATTTTTTTACTGATCTGATTCTGCACTGTTGCCTCATCTTGAGTACTGTCGGTGAGCACTATACGGTCCGGATTCCGAAACATCACATCAGTGTTTGAAAACATCTGGTAGTTTGCTACAAACGCAAAGCAGTTTTCCAGAAGTTTTGGCCAGAGGGTAAGGTCCAGTCTTTGCTGAAGAGAGTCGAGCATAAGGCTTGTCTGGGCCGTGCTGTGCATCAGGCGTTCTACTGCGGGCAATGTAGTACGGTCAATTGGTAACCCGGTCGGCTCAAAGAGATCGGTAAGATCATTAAACTTGAAATCTGAATTATATTTTGGGTCAACAGTGTCACGTTTAGAAACCGGAGTGGTCACAGCATAACAGTAAGCAAGAAAATGATTCAGAGAATGGATTATCATAGGTATAGACTTCTCCAGTTTCTCAAGTTCTGAGGCATGATGCAGAGCTTTCTGTTTTTCTATTTCTGATTCCACGTCGATTTCCGACTTCATGGCGCCTACAGCATTCAGGAAGAGGCCCAGAAAAATGAGACCACATACTACCTCAATTGCTGTGATAGCCTGTGCACCGGGAGAAGCGGGGGTATAGTCTCCAAAACCTAAAGTGCTGATAGTGACTATACTGTAATATAGCCAGGATCCATATCCGGTGCCATCACCTTCAGGTACTCGGAACTGACCATCGGGTAAAAGCCAGTATATAAATGCGAATACAGGAGTAGCACAGAGCCAGAGGCCGATCCATACGATCGGCTGAATGTCTGATACAAGATGAAAAAAATGGGATAGACGCTGTGAAAGAGTGTATTTCATCTATTATTTTTTGTTCTTCTGAGCAGCCATCTTCTCAAGAATTTCCAAAGCCGTACCGGTGTGACGTGCCTTCGGGCTAAACCCTATCTTCACTTCTTCTCCCTGACGCTGGAAGTCGAGGAAGTAAGTTGTGCTATCGGTGTTCACGGTTACAGGACGGTCTTTTGTATCTACGCTGCAATAGATACCGCTATCATTTTTCTCAAAAGGATGTTTAAGAGTCACGGTATAATCTATCTTAGTGCGGTTGCCGTTTTCAAACACATAAAATGCAGATGTTTCCGGGCTAAGGCTGAAATATATTCTTCCATCGAATTTGCCCTTACGGGGATTGGTACCTTGAATGTCGTAGTAGTCGGCATTGTATAGCCCGCTGTGCACAGGTTGAGTTTCATAGAAAGCGTCATCCTCAACTTTTGCAGAATCTTCGGCCTTATTACTCTGGTCGCTCTTGGAGCCGCATGAATTAAAGGTCAACATGCTCATTACAAGTAATAGAGTGAAACCCATCATGAGACCCGATAACTTGTGGTCGGATTGCTTTTTCATTTGAGCTGTCATTAAGTTATTTTTTTTAAGGAATTTAAATGATGTAGTGTCAGGTTGTTGAATTAGAATTTTCAATTATATGATTATCCCGAATAATATCCCAATCGGATTTTGTAGGGACGCAAGGTCATTGCGTCTGCTGATAATCAAAGAATTATCCCTCTTTTATTTCGGACGCACGCGCCGTGCGTCCCTACTTTTGAGGGCATTTTATTAATGGGGATATTTATAAGGATAATCAATTTCAATTATTCTATATAAATATTACAAACCTTTTTCACTTATTGTTCATTCCCCGGGTATCTGAGGTTTTCTTCTGTTGCTTTTTCCAAAACTTCTACAAGAAATTTTCCGGCCACTTTTTTTGCTTCTTTAAGATCGTTGAAAAGATAGTTGCCGCAGTCGGCAGGTGTTGCTCCGGGTATTTCACCTTCGAAATCAGAAATAAAGCGGAAGGTCTCCTTCAGCAGTGGTAGAATTTGTTCGGGCTGCAAATCACCTTGCATGATCAGATAATTGCCTGTGCAACAACCCATTGGTCCCCAATACACTATTTTGTCTTTCCAATCAGGATGGTTCCTCAAAAATGTAGCCGCTAAATGTTCAATAGTATGTAATGCTTCCGGCGACACGGCTTTCATCCGGTTGGGCTCTGTAAGCCTCACATCAAATGTGGTGATGACATCACCATTGGGAGTAATGTCTCTTCGTGACACATATACACCTCTTAGAAGCCTGTTGTGATCAATCCTGAAACTTGCAATCTTTTCCACGAATTTCTTTTTCTAATCCGTTAAATTATACTTTATACCCCAAGTGTAAGATTCAATAACGGCAAAACAATGACTTCTAAAGACGGGTATTAATTTTCTTCTTTATATATCATTTCCACCTTTCCCACAGGAATGCTTGCACTAAGGAAAATCGGGATACGGTCGGTCTCCCTTATTTTCATTTCCACAGGATATCCCGACATCCGGTTTTCATAATTATATTCAAACATTATATTGTATGTGGGATATGAAGTGTTCCCAATTTCATAAGTGCCTTTCCCCAGAAAAGTCACGATTACTTTCTGAGCGTATTGACCCTCAATCGGAAGAGTGATCTGTTGCCCGGTGTTCATCGAGTCGAAATCGAGTTCATTTGCATAGTAATACATACCAATCATATCGGATGTGATGGCGATAGCCTCCATAGAGTCGTTGCTGGCATCATATTGGCCTTGCCCTGCTATATTCTTATAATCCTCGGGATTATTGGCATTGAAGTTATGGCTTTGATAATATCCGGCTTTCGGCCTTCTGTACCAACCCGACTGGTAATCGATTTTCTCTAAACTATATTTATCAGTGGGAAGCATCTGTGTCTTAAGAGTGTCAGATACCATAATCACATGACCTTCCCAAGGGATACTTACACCATCGAGTGTACCTGAGAAATTGCACCCGTCGCTTTGATATTTTACAGTGCCGGTAGCGATATTTACATTTATTATGCCCCAGTGATAGTTTACGTTATAAGGTACAACAGTAGGAGCGATTGTCACCCCGGCATAAGATGTCACGGCTGCAAATAAAGCCATGAGCGGCAATAATATTTTTTTCATAGATTCTTGCAGTTATTTTAAGCCACAAAATTAAGAAATCTCATGGAAAAAATTCCTATTTTCAAGGCTTAGAGTGATAATTTTTCTCAATAAATCACGAGAGGCTGAAAACATAGTGGAAAGGTAGTGTTTATCTATGTTTCATAATTTGTGATTTTTGAATTTTATGATTAATTTTGACCACATATCTATACCATTTTAAAAAACACTAATATACTTATGGTAAGAAAACTGAAAATAAGAGATTTGACATTGCGTGACGGCCAACAATCTCTCTTTGCCACACGCATGAAGCAAGAAAATATCGACAAGTTGCTCCCCCTTTATCGTGATGCAAAATTTTATATAATGGAAGTATGGGGAGGGGCGGTTCCGGACTCTGTGATGCGTTATCTTGGAGAGAGCCCATGGCACCGTCTGCGTGAGTGCAGTAAAGCCATGAAGGGAATTTCCTTATTAAGTGCACTTTCACGAGGCAGAAACCTTTTTGGGTATGTACCTTATCCCGACAGTGTGCTGGAAGGTTTCTACAGCGAGGCTATCAAAAACGGTCTCAACATAATGCGTATCTTTGATGCATTGAATGACATCGACAACATCAAGTCATCAATCAAGATGATCAATGAACTTGGAGGCATCGCAGATACTGCAGTATGTTATACCATTGATCCTAAGGGTACTCCTGAAGATGAGAAGATTTTCACCGATGAGTATTTCGTAAATCTTGCAGTAGAGATGGAGAAACTGGGTGCGAAGATGATTACCCTGAAGGATATGGCAGGTCTTGTGAATCCATCGCGTATTTATTCGCTTATGCCCAAACTCAAGGCAGCGCTAAAAGTGCCGGTGGACTTCCACACTCACTGTACCCCGGGTTATGGTCTGGCATCTGTGCTTACTTCCATAATACAAGGAGTGGATATTGTAGATACCAATATATGGTGGTTTGGTGGAGGAAGTGCTGCGCCTGCCATTGAGCTTGTAGATATTTTCTGCAAGAAACTGGGTATCGAGTTAGACGTGGATATGGCTGCAGTAGCTAAAATTCGCGAAGCACTCAAAGAGGCACGTATGGCATTAAGCGATTACGACCTGAATAAAGATAAATGGCAGAGAGACTTTGATGAGGCCTATGCAGCCATGCCTAAGGAAATTGATGCAGAATTCGACCGTGCAATCAAAGCTGCTAAAGAGGACCGTGAGGAGGAACTCCTGGATGCTTGTCATAAGATCGATGCTTATTTCGGATTCCCGAAACCCAACCTCATTGTGAAAGAAGCTGAGGTGCCGGGCGGAATGTATTCCAATATGGTTGCCAATCTTCGTGCCCTCAATGCCGAGGATGTAATAGAAGAAGCTATGGCGCTAATTCCCAAAGTAAGGCGTGATGCGGGATTAGTACCTCTCGTGACACCCACAAGTCAGATTGTAGGCTCGCAGGCTGTATCACTGGCTATGGACAGAAGAAACGGAAAACCGGATTATACCACGAAGAGCAATCAATTCATCTCGCTTGTAAAAGGTGAATATGGCAAGACCCCTGTGGAAATTGATCCTTCTTTCCGTAAACATATCACCGGTGATGCTGAAGAGAAACCTTATGATGTGGCAAGTTACAAGAAACCGGAAAATCCGGTGCTCGAACAATATGGAGGAGTAAAACTTGCAAAGAATGAGGAGGAATATTTGCTCCTTGAACTTCTTCCCACAGTGGCCAAGACCTATCTAATGAATTTGCGTAAAGCTGAATATGAGGCAAAAGGCGCACACGCAGATGATAAGTCCGGCAAGGGAGAAACTCAAACAGAAGTTGGCAACGGACCTGTATTCAATGCTCCAATGGGAGGTACGGTTCTTTCTTTAAAAGTTAAACCGGGAGATGACGTGAAACCGGGCGACGTGGTACTGGTGTACGAAGCCATGAAGATGGAAAATGACCTTGCTACTGAAATCGGTGGAAAAGTCAAGAAAATTCTGGTAAAAGAGGGAGACGTGATTTCTACTAACCAACCTCTGATTGAATTTGAAGGAGAAGCCGGTGAAGGCGCTAAACCGGCTGTGTTAGATACCGGAAATTCTCAGGTATTGGTTGCACCCATGGGTGGCACTATACTCCAATTTAAAGTTAAGCCCGGGCAGGCAGTTAAGGCCGGTGACACTCTTCTTATATATGAAGCTATGAAGATGGAAAACAATCTTCTTGCGGAGCAAGATGGAGTGATTGAAGCCCTGTTGCTCAACGATGGTGATGTAATGTCTACCGACCAGCCCATACTTCGATGGCAAAAGGCAGGTGATGCCACGGCGGCTCCAAAAGCTGCTGCTCCGGTACAGAAACCGGCTGCTGCTCCCGGTAAAGTGACTCCGGTGAAGGGTTTCGATTCATTGCGTGCACTGCATAAAGTAGAGGGTGGTACCGGTAATTACAAGCAACCGGTAAAGAAGGTGACAGTGAAGGATGAACAGATAATAAGTCTGGCTCCCGGTACTTCTCTCAATGTTTCTGTAGCACCTGACGGCACTGTTTCAATCCGGATATCCCAACCCAAGTGATATACAGTATTTATTTAAAGAAGAGATATAAATAGTATTCAAATAGGGCGCGACCGGTTCGCGTCCTATTTATTTTCATAAGACTTTTGTAACTTACTCATTACTTAGTTAAATTTGTAAAAAATCTAATCCATGAAATCAATCAGAGAATTATATAGGATAGGAACGGGTCCCTCTTCAAGTCATACAATGGGTCCGAGAAAAGCGGCAGAAATCTTTTTGGAAAAGCATAAACATGCTTCCGGATATGAAGTGGTGTTATATGGTAGTCTTGCTGCAACCGGAAAAGGACACATGACCGATGAAGCAATCATCGATGTGCTTGAGAAGACAGAAATGCCTGTGAATATTATCTGGAAACCGGATGTTTTCCTTCCTTATCATCCTAATGGAATGACTTTCAGAAGTCTGAATGAGGCAGGATTGCCATCTGATGAATGGACTGTCTATAGCGTCGGTGGTGGGGCGATAGAAGAGTCGGGAGTTTCCAACCAGGGAAGCCCGGAGATTTACAATCGTAATACCATGACTGAGATAATGGATTATTGCGAAAAAAGCGGAAGATGCTATTGGGAATATGTAGAGCATACTGAAGGGAAGGATATCAATGACTTCCTGGCAGAAGTGTGGGATACAATGAAAGCTTCTGTAGAACGAGGGCTTGTGACGGATGGAAGACTTCCCGGTCCCCTTAATCTTCGTAGGAAGGCGCGTTCATATTATATGCGTGCCGGAGGCTTCCGAGATAATCTTCGTTCAAGAGGTCTGGTTTTCTCTTATGCTCTTGCAGTGAGTGAGGAAAATGCTGCAGGAGGAGTGATAGTAACTGCCCCCACATGCGGCAGTTGCGGGGTAGTGCCGGCTGTTCTTTATCATTTGTGGAAAAGCCGTAATTTCTCTGATATAGAGATGTATCATGCCCTGGCTACCGCAGCCCTGATAGGGAATGTAGTGAAACATAACGCCAGCATCTCCGGAGCAGATGTAGGTTGCCAGGGGGAAGTAGGTGTGGCCTGTGCTATGGCAGCCGGCGCTGCCTGCCAATTGTTTGGTGGTACTCCGGCCCAGATAGAGTATGCCGCCGAGATGGGTCTTGAACATCACCTTGGAATGACATGCGACCCTGTATGCGGACTGGTACAAATTCCCTGTATCGAGCGAAATGCCTATGCGGCAGCCCGAGCCCTCGATGCTAATATTTATTCCACATTCTCTGACGGAAAACACCGGGTAAGTTTCGACAAACTTATACAAGTGATGAAAGAGACGGGTCATGACCTTCCTTCTTTGTATAAAGAGACCGGCACAGGAGGCCTGGCACGTGATTTTAAGGTGGAACATGTGCAATGAGCAATTTCACAGTCCATTCCTTAGGGTGTGGCTCGGCAAAACCATCCCTTCTTCATCAGCCTTCATGTACCGTGGTAGATCACCGAGGCACATTATATATGATAGACTGTGGAGAGGGAGCCCAATTGGCCTTCATGCGCCAACGCCTTTCCTTTTCTAAATTAAGACATATTTTCATTACCCATTTGCACGGTGACCATGTATTAGGACTACCGGGCTTAATCAGTACACTCGACCTACATAATATCGGTGGTGAACTGACTATCCATACTTTTCCGGAGGGAGCCAGACAACTGAAACAGATAATCGATTACTTCTGCAAGGAAAAGTCATTCAACCTTAATTTTAATATTATAAAACCGGAAGAGGCAATCATTCTTGATAATAAATCTCTTTCTGTACGTACAATCCCCTTAAAACACAGAGTGCCAACGGTAGGATTCGTTTTTGAGGAGAAACCGAAGCAGCGTCATATCAATCCTGAAATGACCACCTTTCATGAAGTGCCGGTAGCAATGATGAAGAGAATAAAGGAGGGTGAAGACTTTATTAAACCCGATGGGAGAGTGATATCCAACAAGATGCTCACCACAGATGCCGATCCCTCCTATTCTTACGCACATATCGGAGATACAGGATACATGCCGGAGATTGCCCATAAGATTGGGCCTGTAGACCTCTTATTTCATGAAACGACTTATCTTGATGATCGAGAAGCCGATGCCAGAGAACGAGGACATTCCACAGCCCGACAGGCAGCAATGGTGGCCCGTGATGCAGGAGCAAAACGACTTCTCACAGGCCACTATTCTTCACGCTATAAAGATGACATTGGTTTTTTGAAGGAGGCTCAAGAAGTTTTTCCTAATGTCATTCTCAACCGGGAGGGGCTAAGAACGGTGATATATTAGTTTGAGATTTCTATTGCCTTCCCGGACGAATGTGCCACTTGTGCCGGTGAATACAATGATTGTACCTCTGCAATTCCCAGAGAGTAGATGCCGCAACGGTCGGCATGGCAATCATAACTGATAACATAGTTACCCGATCTTAGATTCTCAATAAAGAAAGAGGTCTTATCTTTTCTTATTTCCCGATAAGAAGTAATTCCATCTACATTTACAATCCCTGATACTTGATTGTCGGGCTGAAGGCAAGCCGAACGAGAGTCTGCGATCACTACATAATCCATATCTTTCCTACAGGTAATATTAAGAACAACCTTAATTTTATCACCCTGTCGGAATGATTTCACTTCTTTTACATTGCCTTTGGAATCTTCTATATATAGATGCTTTTCAACTTCGAGGTCTCTCACACTTTTATTCTTAACCTCAACTATAGGCTGTATCCATTGACTGATTATACCGCCCCAGGCAGGTAACCCGTCTTCTCTTTTTATTACCAGTTTCTTACCGGCTATATCAGATGGATCTAAATTAAAGGTATAGTTTCCGGTTAATGACTGAGTGGAAGACAAAGGCAGTAGCTTACCGTTAATAAAGACTTCAGGAGCCTTCCTATGGACTTGTATAGGTGAGGAGGTCTGTAAAAGTGTATAGATCACCCCGGCTGCCATAAGGTCTTTGCCCCAGTCTTGTGTTTCCTTCTTCAGGAATAATGATTCCCTGAGTTGTTCCACAATCTCAGAACCGGCTTCCATTTTATAGAAAAGTTCAAGGAGTAGAGCATCTTGTTGCAAATCTACTTTTTTGCCTAAGAATTCCTTAAGGGAAGAAACAATAGTAGATGCTTCATCCTTGTACTTCTCCTTATTCATAAACACCATGGCTGCCTTTGCTTTTGATGAGATATCCCATCTTCTCCATTGAGACACGGCACTATCTAATACCTCTTTCTCTATGCGTTTCATCCCGTTGTCCATACTATATCCAAGCATGTTGCGATAATACAGATAATTTATTACCGATACAGGTGAATTTTTTTTATTTTGGGACTTCTCCTCAACTAAAACTCCATCGTAATATTTCACTGCTTTCTGAGACATCTTTTTCATTTCTGCATTAAGGAGCCCCTTCTGATTCAGATATCCCATTATAGAAATCACCTGAGAGGTAATATAGGGTGAAGACTTCATTCCTTCCCACCAGCTCCAGCCCCCGTCAGGTTGCTGAAGTCTGGAAAGATGCTGAATATTGTTTGTGATCAGATTTTCCACTTTCTCCCGGTCAAGATATTTCACGAGGCTTCTGATGCGAGAGGTTTCACTTTCTGCATCGTTCACCCATGGAGTGGCGTACAAATTTGCAATCTTTAAAGAAGAGTCTTTTTGAAGAGGAGACATAGAAATAGTTGAATCTTCGGAGGAGACAATATCCACGATTCCTGATGCTATATTCTCATTTTTATTTATAATATCCGAAGAAAGGATAGTGGCAAAAAGGTTGGATGCTACTGCCAGCGCTCCACCACTTTCAGAATTCTCCAAGGCCGGAAGCGAGAGTATCACATCCCATAAAGGATTATCACAATACTTAAGCGTTACATTGGCCTCCTTGTTCAATTTTGGCAATGTTAATTCAATAGAGTCCTGGCTGCTTTTGGCATAGAACACAGTAGACTCGGTGACAGGAGTGCTTGAAGGAAGTACCGGCACGAAACCTTGTTCACCATCGGAACTCGATTCAGAAATACCATAACTTTTCACAATTAACCCCGGGAGGTCATCACCTACCTTAAAAGAAACTGTAATCACCCTATTACCGGAAGGCTCTACAATTTCTTGAGCTGCATCGTGGGAAACAAGCACTTCACCGTTATTGGGGTTGATAACCCGGATTTTTCCTCCTAAGGGTAAATTCTCATTAGTATTGTTGAATATGGTGGATGAAATGTAAGCAACATCTCCGGTGCGCAGGAATTGGGGAAGATTACTCTTCACCATTACCGGTTTGGTAGCTACGGCATCGAGTACCAAGGTAGTGTTGAGCAAATCAGGGGTATAAGCTGCCAGTTGGAATTGCCAGGTTGTGTTGAAGTTTGGAACCGTGAAATCGATTGTGATCTCACCATCCTCATTTGCTTTCAGATTTGGGAGAAATAAAGCCACGGGCATTTCTACCGGACGTAACTGTTCCTCTTCTTTAAGTTCCTCGGAAGGAATGATTCCACTTTCCTGGGGTGCTTCCACTTCAGCATCATCATAGGCTGCCTCTTCAGTGACCATGGTAGCGCTCATTTTATCCGCCATGGCATTTCTTGTGGCCATAGCCTTGTAAAGATATACTCCTCCCGTTCGGAAACTTGAATAAGAAACCAATGGATATCCATACGTTTGCCATCCGGGTATAAGATTGAGTTTATGCCAATCTATGCTCACGTTATTATATCCGGAGAAAATTTTGTAAGAAACCCCGGAACCTTCTCTTTGGGGGAATAAACGGACTTTATTGTATATGCCGGGTTTCCAAATATTAAGTCCCCATTTAAAATCCTGAATGGCATTGAGGGCCTTATCTGTCATCACTGCGAAAACATTTACATTTTCAGGAGCATTTTCACCAATATTGAATCTGAATGTCCACTGTTCTTTATCGCCGGAAGTTATTTTGTCGCGGAAACTTGATGCGGTCACCGTCAATTTTTCCAGGCTCTTTTTTGACACAATAGTGATTTGATTAGTTTCCGATTCCAGATCATGCATACCCGATAAACTCACGAAAAGAGTTGGATTACCGTCCGGAATATCTATAGTGAGATGATGAAGATCGGATCGGGGTTCCAACCATTCATTTCTGATTATCTTCTCACCATCGCTCACTACGCAAAGAATCCAATCTTCCCAATAACTACCAAAAATTACATCAATGCTCTTTTCTTCTGTATCATATTGAAGTTCGGTTTCCGGTACCCATAAAGGGGTAGGGAAGGGGGCCTTAATGTCATCTTTTCTCCAAATCACGGTTTCTGTAGTGACCGGTGAATCTGAGTCTTTAGTTTTAAAGATCAAACGATATCTGCCGGAAGGAAGAGATGTAGATTCTAAATCCAGGGTAGGGCTTGTAAAGTAACCCTTAATCGTATCAGAAGGCGAGGCAAGATTTATTATTGAAAAATCCACCTCTGTTTTTTGAGGCAAACCTGCCATGTCGTAAACAGGCACATTGAATGATATGGTATCATTTACCACTTCTGTCTTATCCGGTATTGCCGGCCGGATATCGTATCCTTTGCCAAGGTAAAAATATAATGGATTAGATTTTTCAGTTTCACCGGCTTCAGATGTTACTTCAGCAGTGATTGAAAAGCGACCTCTTGAATAAGGAGTATTCTTTAATTCATCCAAAGGCAGAACAAGGCTGAAATTTCCTTCAGAATCTGTAATAGTATCAGTAAAGTAAGAAGCATTGTTGCCAAAATATCCCCATCTCCAAGGGAGATATTCCACTTTGATATTTACCTTAGCATTATTTACGGGCATTCCGCTATAGGTTTTAGCGATGCCTTCAAAAGAAACGTAAGAATCATTTTCCGCATCCTTCTGATTCATGGAAACGAAAAATCCGGGCAATTTATATTCTTGAACAAGGATTGTACAAGAACCGGAGCCTTTATATTCCGGATCAGAAAAATTGGCAATAAGACTATATGTCCCCAGTAGTCTCCCTGAAGGTATCATAATTTCACTGCTGGATCTTCCTTCTTCATTCAGACGAAGAATCGATGTGCCTGCAGTTTTACCGTTGGGATCTATAAGGTTCACTTCTATATTGCAATTTTTCACAAGGGAATTTTGATACTTGTCTTGTTTCCATCCGACCAAGGCGAATTTTATAGTATCACCGGGCCGGTAAACCTCAAGGTCAGTAAGAATAGAGGCGTGGAAAGAGGTTTTTACCGATTGTGGATAATAACTGAAGCCTCCTTCAGACCGAGCCATACTCTGACCATAAGTAGCCTCTATACGGAAATACCCGTTGGGCATTCTCACGTAGCCCTCTGAATTAGTGATTAAGGTTCCTTTCGGAGTTTTGTCATTACCGGAATAATATTTTACTACTGCACCTTTCAGTGGTTGCTGGTTTGCCCCTTTCACCACGTAAACACGCCCGGAATCCTTAATGCCTGAATCAAAAGAGGTGATGAGAGCAATTTCTGAAACACGCACAGTGGAATAATTGGCAGATGAGTTAGTCTTGTTCCATCCCGCCGGTAATTTAGGACTCATCGACGGTATAACGGTGTATATTCCCTCGGAAAGTTCTCCTAAGTTCACATTTTTATCAAACCGGAATGGCACCTGCCCCGGGTTTTCAAATTCAATCACCTTTACAGGATTTCCGGTCCCGGTAAATTTCTTTAAAATCAAATTGTCATACTGATTGTATTGATCAGTAGATAATTTATAAATCAAAAAATATCCCTTATCAATATTTGATACGGTTATCTTGCCTGATATGTCAGTGCCGGGCAATGCAGTCTTAGGAAATTCAACATCTATCTGTTGACGTTCTATTTCTTTTTTGGCATTTTCCAACAAATTGGAACCATATCCCTGAGGATATTTTTTTAGCCAGGAAACAATGGCATCATAGTCTTTCTTTTGGGAATACCCGTAACGATTCCATAGTTCATAAAGAATAACTCCTTCGCCTTCAGTATTTCTGAGTTTTTCCAGATTGTTTATCAGAAATTGTTCTTGTTCGGCATCAGATTTCAATGGGATAGAAGCACGTATTGCAGCCGATTGAATTACTGAATTGTTTCGGGCAAAATCATTTTCTATTAAGCTGAGTAATTCCAGAGCCTTCTTAAGGCTTTTACCTTCAATGGTTTTCTGCTGTTGGGCCGGGAAAAATGGAATTAAGGTAGCAGCCCTTTCATTAGTGAAATCTTTAAGTATATCTGCCGATTTGAAAGCGATAAATTCAGGTATGGTTAGTCCATAAACTTCTGCAGAAGTAAAATCGTTGAGCAAAACGGATATCTTCCCGATATTCTCCGGCTTCATGAAATTGATGCCGTTGGCAGCAGAATCCACTAATTCATAAATCTTATGTCGGAACATTCCACCACTCCATTCTGTCGGATCGGAGGGGAAGGGCATATTCAATGGAAGATTACGTGAATCGAAAGTATATTTATCCAGAGAATAGAGATTGTTAAGAATCTGTGCTTCTAAGAGTAATCCTATGGACTTATAAGGTTGGGAAATTCTACCGATTACTGAATCTAACAAAACTAAATTTGGAGCCACACTTTCAGCGTCGGTTAGTTGATTTCTGGCAAGGGTCAAATTAAGGGTTGCCCTTAAGGCCATCAACCCGTCGCCATCTTTTAATGAGACATGGAGCAAACTGTCAGCGCTCTGTTCCACACTTCGAGGAAAGGCGAAATCGGGAGTTTTATATTCACCGGTATTGGCTTTCAAGGAGATAACTGAAAGCATAGTAAAAACAAACGCCGGGAAGATTCTAACCCACTCCCCGACGTTTCGTATATTGAATGATTTTTTCATTATATCATCATTTTTTGTCATCCTTTTTCTTGAAATGCGATTTCTTCCGGTTATGTTTCATTTCTTCGAATTTATCTCTGAAACTTGCCTCGGCCTCTTTCATTTCATAAATCTGTTTTTGAGAGAGGAATTCGGAAAATTTATCGTCGTATTGAGCTTCGATAACTGCCCATTGAGCATTGGCATGAGCATAAGCATTCCTTACCTGCTGGTAATCTTGTTCTGTGGCCTCTTTATCCTCCTTAATGCGTCGATCCATTACCCGAGCTTCACTATAGCAATTTCTCTTGCTTTCGCTCATTTCGGAGTAGAGTTCGAAAAATTTCTTTTTCTGAAGTTCAGATAAGTCCATTTCCTGTGCAAGATATTTCATTTTAAATTCCTGCACTTCCTTAAACATCTTTTCCTTTCTAACGGCATCCTCTTCCTGGGCCCATAAAAGATTAAAACCAAAAAGGGCAATTGCTATCAGTAGTAGAAGTTTCTTCATATATGTTTCATTCTTGATTAGCCACCAACTTTATAGAAGTCATCCTTAAAATCTTCTATATTGTCGTAACTCATGATAAAGTCTTCATCTTCATTGTCAAAATCCATCATGCTGAATGGAAGATAATGCATGTCGTAGTCCATTTCGCCGTCGATCATTTCAACCAATGCAGCCGGAGGATTATCAAGGCTCATATTCATAGGCTGAGTGGCTGTGTGAAACACTTTCATCATCAACCAAATGCCGCAGAACATAGCAGCAAGGTAAACATAAGGTCTAACCCGTTGCCAGCCGGTGAGGGACACAACTTTTTCCGCCTTCTTATAAGGAGGGAGTGAAGCCATTATATTTGCTTCCAAGTCAGAGAAATACCCCTCCGGCACCTTTAGCCCGGAATCCTTGCCATATTTATTTATAAGTGCTTCTTCCTGTTTCATATTCTTTTGACCTTTCCTCGTTAAGATAGTTTAACGCTTATCAAAAAAAACTGGTGAACCTTTGAAATCCGGTAATGTTATAAAGATATAAGATAAGAAATTCATGATGTTTGGTTAGTTGAAAATTGTTTATGAAAAATAGGCTCCGACCGGTTGGGAAACCGGCCGTTGTTGTTTATAGCCGGTAACTCTTCCGTATTTTCTTTTACTTAGGCTAACAGCATTTCGGTAAGTTTCTTTACCGCATGGTGATAACTTGCCTTAAGCGCGCCCACAGAAGTGCCCAGCACTTCTGACATATCTTCATATTTCATTTCATCATAATATCTCATATTGAATACCAGCCTTTGTTTTTCCGGGAGTTTCGAAATGGCCAATTGCAGTTCGGCCTGAAGAGCATCGCCGTCAAAGAAACTGTCTGCCTCCAGATTTTTGAGGAAAGAGGAGTCGTCTTCACCACCTCCTGATATTTGAGAACGTGTTTTTTCTTTATTAAGGAAATTAATTGACTCGTTTACAGCTATTTTGAAGAGCCAGGTGGAAAGTTTGGCATCTCCCCGGAAATTGTGGAGATTTGTCCAAGCCTTTATGAAAACATTCTGAACAATATCGTTGGCATCGTCATGATTGAGCACCATCCGACGAATCTGCCAGTAAACAGGTTCGCTATAGGTTTTAAGCAATGTTTCAAATGCCCGTGAAGCTGTCTTTTCATCTTTCAGAAGCTTCACGAGTTCCTTTTCGTCTATCGGCGCCTTATATGCCATATAGCAAAGTTAGCAACTTTTTTTAAAATGATTGCTTCAATTTGAGAATATTGAATTAGTTTTGCATCGTGAAAAGAGCGATAGTCCTAATAGGATATATTATAATATTCAGGCTTTTAACCTATTCTTCAGAGATACTTCCGGAAGACTCACTTTTTGTTACATTGAATGAAATCAATGTGATGGCTGTGAAGCAAACGGAAGTGATGAGGGAAGAACCGGAGGCTTCCACTGTATTGAGCGGCAAGGAGATAGAGCAACTTGGAATTGTATCGATGAGAGGCATTTCCGATGTTGTGCCAAACTTCTATATGCCGAATTACGGCTCCCGTATCACATCTACTATTTATCTGAGAGGTATAGGTGCCCGAATGGACCAACCATCGGTGGGACTGAATGTAGATAACATTCCTTATCTTAATAAAGATGCATATGACTTCGATGTAAGCGACATAACTTCCGTGGTGATGTTGCGAGGTCCTCAATCCACACTTTACGGACGTAACACCATGGCCGGAGTGATCAATATCACCACACTTTCACCTATGGCTTTTCAAGGATGGAGGGCTTTCCTGGAAGGTGGAAACGGAGGCAGAATCCGTGCCAATGTAGGATGGTACCATAAGTTCTCTCCGGTAACAGCACTTTCAATCACAGGAGACTACGGGCATCTTGAAGGTTTCTACCGAAATGAATACAATAACGAAAAGACCGACAAGGAAAACAGTTTTGCATTACGTTCAAAATTTCAATATAATCCTCTTCCAAATCTAAGGATTGAAAATGTGGCCGGTGCCAATTTCCTAAGACAGGGTGGCTATCCTTATGAATATGTGGGCACAGGAAAGATTGAATATAACGACACGTGTTTCTACAAGAGATTTACATTTACTGATGGCCTTACTGTAGGATACAATCACGAAAAATTTGAATTGGTTTCTATCACCTCGGTACAGCACATCAATGATAATATGACGCTGGATCAGGACTTTCTTCCTGAAAGTTATTTCACTCTGACCCAGAAAAAGAAAGAAACCTCATTTACCGAAGAAGTCATATTTAAGGGCAAGACTGCTGAAAATAAATATAAGTGGATTACGGGTGCGATGGGTTTCTATAAGCATCTTTATATGGATGCACCTGTCACATTCAAAGATGTGGGAATTGCTTCATTGATAGAGAAACACAGAAACGACGGTAATCCTGATTATCCTATTAAATGGGATACCCGTCTCTTTACCCTTAACAGCCAGTTTACCATTCCCACATTCGGATTGGCTATATACCACGAGTCGGAATATAATCTGGGTAATTGGAATTTTACAGGAGGTCTTAGATTTGACTATGAAAAGACAATCCTGGATTATCGCAGTTTTTGTAATACTGGTTATACCATCTATCAAAAGAATGGCGATGACTTGGAATTTTATCGACATGTGCCTATAGATATAGACGATACCGGCAAATTAAAAAGAGATTTCATTAATCTTCTTCCAAAGATTGCGGTGAGTTACCGGCTGGATAGAGATAGAGGCAATATATATGTGAAAGTTTCTAAGGGATACAAGGCCGGTGGCTTTAATACCCAGATGTTTAGCGATGTTCTCCAGCAACGGCTCATGAGATTAATGGGAATAGGGGCTGCTTACAATGTAGATGATATAGTAGGATATAAACCGGAAAAGAGCTGGAACTATGAATTAGGAAGTCATCTGGACTTTCATGAAATAGGGCTAAGCATGGAACTGACGGCCTTTTATATTGATTGCCGCGATCAGCAACTCACCATGTTTCCCGATGGATCGACCACGGGACGTATAATGACCAATGCCGGCAAGACCAGAAGTTTTGGTGCAGAATTCTCAGGCACGCTCAGTATCGTAAAGAATACTTTGTTTAATCTTACATATGGATATACGAATGCGAAGTTCAAGGAGTTTTTTAATGGAATCATGAACTTTGCCGGCAACCGACTTCCCTATGTACCTTCCAACACTTTGTTTGTACAGGGGCTCTATGAATTGCCACTGAGGTATAAACAGGAATCAAAACTGATATTCGATCTGAATCTGAGAGGTACGGGTCCAATATACTGGAATGAAGAAAATACCCTGCGACAAAATTTTTATGCCCAGTTGGGAGCTTCAGTCACTTATCAATGGCGCAATTGGGAGTTTAAGGCTTGGGGAAGAAATCTCACAAATACATTTTATCATACTTTTTATTTTATGTCGATGGGCAATGAATTTGTGCAACGCGGACGTGGAGTAGAAGCCGGAGTTTCAGTGAGATGGCAGCTATAAGGTGAATAAAATAAATAAGTTGATATAGCAATAACCTCAGATTTTTAATCGTTTAAATTAAGAAACAAACATACAGATAAAATTTTAAGATGAAAAAGACAACACTCTACGGAGGATTGGCAGGATTGCTCATCCTTTCGGCTTGTTCAAAGGAATCTTACTACAAACCGGCTACCTATCTTGATAAAGCGGTGAACGTTATCACTTCCCTTGATGACAACACCACCCAAGTGTCTACAGCAGTTTATGCTTTTGATTTAACATTTTCCGACAAGGGGAATTATGGTATCATCTCAGTAAGCGACCTGACAATAGATACTGAAAAATATAATTTTGTAACTCAACAGCAAAATTTCTCATCTGACGGATTCTATGAACTTTTTACCAATGTGACTTCACCTACAGTGAGCCTTTCAAATTCCAGTTTCCTACTTACTCCTTATTTCAACAATCCACAGGTGGTAGGTGCAGAAGGCTCAGCCAATTCTCCTAATATTGTTGTGGCCCAATATACATTGAATAACAAATATCTCATCAAGACATTCCACAACAATACAGTTTTCACAGGCATAACCAACACAAGCTATATAGATCGTGCTACAGGAGAAGAGCAAAAGATGGAGACTAACGGAATCAAATATCTTTTGGAACTCAATGTACCTGACGATTCGGGGAAAGCCAATCTATCTATGATAGATGCAAAATTCTCGAATAATCCTAATGAGAGACCAAAAGAAAAGATAGTAGTACCGGGACTTGATGTGGTATTTAGTAATGAAGGAATTGTGGCTACCGGAGAGAATATCGTACCCACAATGGTTGAAGGTGGTGAAGGAACTCCTGTTCCGGCTTTTATCATCAATGAAATAGAATTTAAGACAACGAATCCTGAATTGACTGATTGTGAAATCACATTTATAGTGGCCAACTATCAATACAATGGAGCATTTACCGGAAAATATACGGAAGTGGTGAAATAAATCGTCCCTGACTTGAAAAATTAGTATAAAAAGGAGGCCTTCATTTCAATATGAAGGTCTCTTTTTTGATTTGTACATAAGCAAAATGCTAATAAATCAGTAAAAATTTTAAGATATTAGATAAATGTTTTAAATTTGTGTTTTGAAACATATATTGGCCGATTTTTTTAGAATAACACCACTGAAATCATTCGCTAATGATAAAGAAGAGTACCCTTGAGCAGATAGTAAGTGAAGAGATGGCAGATATCTGGGAAGTATTAAAACCGGATGAAAAACGCCTGATAACCGATAATTTCACAGTGCAACAGTATAAGAAAGGACAAATAATCTATGCTGAGCATGAAGAGCCCGAGAATTTATGGTGTCTCATAAAGGGTAAAGTAAAGATGTATAAAAACGGTGTAGGCGACCGTGAACAGATACTGCGTCTTTACCGTCCGGTGCAATATTTTGGATATAGGGCTTACTTTGCTCAAGAAAACTATGTGTCATCATGTGCAGCCTTGGAGGCTTCGGTGATAGGTAATGTACCGATGAGCATTGTAGAAAAAATTATCAAAAGCAATAATGATCTGGCAATGTTTTTCATTCATGAATTAGCCAGAAATCTCGGTGGTTCAGATACCAAAATTGTAAACCTGACTCAGAAACACATACGGGGAAGATTAGCGGATGCTTTATTAATGCTTGAGGATAATTATGGTCTTGAAGATGATGACGCCACACTCAAGATATACATGAGCCGTGAAGACCTGGCCAACCTGTCAAATATGACAACTTCAAATGCCATCAGAACCCTTACGGCTTTTGTGGCTGAGAAACTGATCCTGGTAGACGGTAGACGTATCAAGATTTTAAATGAACCTCAATTGCGTAAAATATCCAAGTTCGGATAATCCTATCTTTATTATAGCTTAAGGGTCTTATATTTTAATTCTCGGTTCTTTTCCAACCTTTTACCTCCATTTCTTTTACTTTTCTGGCTGTGGATGGTTTAGTGAGAAGGTTTTCCACTTGAAGAGGCGTAAGTGTAAGGGAGGGATTAAACTCTTTTCCGGCCACATATTCTTTCACCGATTGCATTAGCCAGAATCCTTCAGGTGTCTCCTCTATCTTTTGAAGATCTACAGTGAGAATGAGAAGTTTCCCTTTGCTTACATTACATTCCAACATCAAGGCGAGTCGGTAGCTTCTTTCCGGATTGTCGATTACCTCTATTATCGGATCGATTTCTCCCGGAAGACGGTCTATTATTAGAGTGCGCGAATTATTGACTATAGAAAACCAGTGCCATTGAGTGTGGTTTTCAGTTGGGAATTTATTAAAAACCGGATGAGTCTCATCTATCAAAAGACCCAATGTGCCGGGAGAAGATGGGATTCCCATTTCTTCACAAACGGAATTGTAAAGTCGATAGTTCCAGAAATCTGTTGTGAATAATGGGGGTAATGAAGTCTGGAGTATAGAGGAATGTTCAGGGCATAATATCACTCTTTCTCCTCGGTTGAGATAATCAATAGCTTCAGAAATATCAGAAGTGATTAATACATTTTTAACCGGAGTCACTTTAGAAGGATAAACCCAGAAATCATAAACATTGTAAATTTCATTATCGATACCCGACAATTTTAATTGCATTTTAGCAGGCTCTGAGATTTTTGGAATTTGAAACCGTATAGTATCAACTCCTACAATTCCTTTTCCCTCGGGAAGGGTAAAGATACCTTTTGCAAATTTAGTGTTCCAGTTCAATCTTTCAAATGGTAATGGAGATATGCCATAATTTGCTATTTTAATTGGGATTCTTACTTCTTCCCCTTCATAAAATGTAAATTTTGGCATTTCTGCCAGTATTACAACGGTATCAGAAGATTGTCTCCATTTCTTAGGAGTAATGAAATCTTTTGATTTCATGAAAGGATTGAGAATTCCAATCATAGCAGTGCCTTGGCCCGGGTAATCCTGAAGGCCAAATATTTCAAAACCGGCAAGCCCGGGTGTTCTTAAAGCCATTTCCATTTCGGCTTTATATAAAGCGGCGCCCCATTTCCCGGAAGCCTCTAGAAACTTCTGGCTTTTCCGTAGCGTGCCGGACTCCCGGGAATTCTTTTGGAAGGCCTTAAGATTATCCGGTTTCAGATTCCCGGTATATAGTTCTATTTCCCGGAAATCAGGGTACGACTGATATTGACCAACTTCATGTGAAATTACAGGTACATGAATTTTTGTAGTGTCAATAGGAAAGTGGCTATCTCCTGAAGGCGTAGTAGAATTGAAATAACCTCCGGTAATAGATTCGGCAAAAGAGTTTGATCCTCTTAAGCTGCTTTGTATAGAATCAGTGGTTTTTGCACTTACAATGAAGTCTTCATCTCCAATCTGACCATACATACCCATGTAAACATTCGTTCCATAAGTGGAAAGAATCCTTGGATTCAGAACTTTTGCCAGAGTCATGAATTCTCCCATTATATTTATGTCACCCCAGAGTTCATTTCCCGGAGAGAATAATATGAGGGAGGGATGATGCCTGTAAGCCTCCATTATACCTTTGAGGTCTTCTTTCAGGAACCGGTTTTTAGTTTCTGAGGCCTTGTCAAGATCTCCCCAAAGAGGTAATTCAACCATCAGATATACACCTTCCCGGTCAGCTGCCAAGAAAGCAGCTTCGGGAGGTGTCCAGGAATGAAATCTGACATGATTTAATCCATATTCTTTTATGGTTGAAAAATATTCCTGCCATGACTTAAGATCCATAGGTGGCGCTGCAGTAAGAGGAAAGACCGCAGCATTGACTGTGCCTCGAAGAAATTCAGGATTACCATTTATGAGAAATTGATTACCGGATGATGTAAATTCACGGAAACCTGTAGTGAAACTATAGGAATCAATTTCCTTTCCGGCACTATCTGTGACCAGGAAAGTGACGTCATAAAGATTGGGAGTAGAGGCACTCCAGAGTTTTACATTTTTCTTAGGAAGTCGGAAAGAAATGGAATCTGTCCCTTCGGGTATCTTTTCCCAAATTACGTTTTCTCCATTTATTTCAAGGCCGATCTTTAATTTATCGTGTGTCCTCCGGGAAAAATTTAAACCGAAGATAATATCATCCTTATCCTGTTTCTCATCAATAGAAACGGAGGTAATATGAAAAGGATTTTTACGGATAATCAGCATTTCTCCGAGAATGCCATTCCAATTAGTCTGTGTTGATTCGGAGAAAGAGTGAGAGTCTCTTGAAATCTGTGCAGGTACCGAGTCAAGATTATTTACACTGATAGAGATTGTATGATTTCCCGGAGAAATCAGTGGTGTCAGGTTAAATCTTTGAGGAGATGAAACCTTTAAATCAAATGCAACAGGGATACCATCGAATGTAACCGACGAAGGGCGTGATCTTTCCAACCATAATTCTATATGGTCACCGGCCCAATCTTCCGGTATTTGGATGTCTTTGGAATATGTTGCTGTACCGGCAAATGAAAATTCTCTTCTGAGTTGGTCAGTTTCGAGTGTTTCCGGATTATAAACTGATTTACGGGCGTTATCAAGAGTATTTGGAAGAGAGATATAACCTTCCCCGGGCACATGACTTGGGACATTACTGAGCCTATAGTACCATGAGCCTGATATATCTAAGGTATCACGGGAGAAAGCACTCAGGGAGAGCCATGAGAAAAGGAAGCAAAGAATTGGAAAAATCTTCATAAAAGGTGAACAAAGATACTTATAAAAAATAAAACATGGAAAGTGGTATGGCTCAGCATATAAAAAATGTTAAGAATTTGTTGAAGGGATGTAAAAGCATTAACTTTGCACTCGGAAAAGGGTCAGAGATGATACCTCCCCGGAGACTCTTCAGGCTGCAATGATACACAGGCGGTTATGAAGATTCTTTATTTTATGTATTCCGGAGAAATTCTCCGGAAGTTTTTTAGTCTAATATCTTAAAAGAAAAGAAATGGCGACTTATCTTACACAGGAAGGATATGATAAGAAAATGAAGGAACTAAGCGAACTTGAGGCTCAGCGGCCATTGATAAAGCAAGCTATAGCCGAAGCTCGCGATAAGGGAGACCTTTCAGAAAATGCAGAATATGATGCTGCCAAAGAGGCACAGGGAATGTTGGAAATGAAGATAGCAAAAATCAAGGAACTTATAGCCAGTGCCCGTATTATTGATGATTCTAATTTAAATACCGAAGTAGTGCAACTTCTTAATAAGGTAACTATCAAGAATACCAAAAACGGTATGGAAGTGGCATATACTATCGTCACAGAAAATGAAGCAAATTTCCGTGAGGGAAAGATAGCCTCTACCACTCCGATTGCCCAGGGATTGATGGGACATAAAGTAGGTGATAAGGTTAAAGTGAAAGCTCCGGCAGGTGAATTAGAATTTGAGATTCTCAAAATTGAGATCTGAATCAAAAAAGTATAGAACACTCTCATTTCCAAATATAGAAATATGACTATTTTCAGTAGAATAATTGCAGGGGACTTGCCTTCATATAAAGTGGCAGAGAGCGATAAATTCTATGCCTTTTTAGATATCAATCCTATCGCGTGGGGTCACACACTTGTAGTGCCTAAAAAAGAGGTGGATTATATCTTTGATTTAGATGATGTCACTCTTGGAGATATGGCCGTATTTGCCAAGCAGGTTGCTACAGCCATTCAGGAGGCTATACGGTGTAGAAAAGTTGGTATGGCAGTCTTGGGTCTTGAAGTGCCTCATGCCCATATCCATTTAGTACCCCTGAATAGTGAAGGTGATATGGATTTTAGAAGAAAAATAGAGAATCCATCACCGGAGAAAATGCGTGAAATCAGTGAAGCAATAGCCTCGAAGTTTCATTTATAATTAAGAAAGAGATATTTATCGGATAAAACATTCGATATTAAACCTTCAAATCCAATATAGAAGTAGAATTTGTTAAATGTTGTTAAAACGACAAATTTTTATGTTATATAGCATTGTTTTATAAAATTATTATATAACTTTGCATCGAGTTTTTCATGGTATTAGATTTTAAGGTTAATTGAAGGTTGGTTGTCGGGAGACAATCAATTTTTTTTATAAGGGGGACAAAAGAATTAAAGGGAGAGTCAAGATCTTGACTCTCCCTTAATGCTTTCAAGGCTTATAATGCATTTAATGCTTATGTGATTAATTCTCGGGAGAAGGGATAGTTTCTATAGCTTTGCGAATACGTGATATCACTTCTTCTTTAGGGAGAAGTTCGGTAATATCAAACATATGAGGGCCACGGCATGCACCCACCACACAGAGTCGGAATGCATTCATTACATTGCCCAGATGATAACCATTTTCGGCAATCCAGTCGAGAACTATCTTTTCTGCATTGGCAGAACTCATATCGTCGATTCCTTCCAGCACACCGATTAATTCTTCCATGATACGGGGAGTTTCTGCGCTCCATCTTTTCTTCACATCCTTCTCTGCATAAGTTTCAGGTGCTTTAAAGAAGAAATCTCCCTGAGTCCATAAATCCGGTACCAGTTCTGCCCGCCCTTTTACCAGGGCAATGGCTTTAGCTACATAATCCGGGTCACAATCCTTCACCCCGTTTGCCTCGAGGGTCGGCTTAAGAAGCTCTGCCAGACGAGCGTTATCTGCTTTTTGGAGGTATTCATGGTTAAACCAGATTCCTTTCTTATAATCAAATTTGGCACCACTCTTAGAGCAATGTTCAAAAGAGAATTTACTGATAAGATCGTCAATGCTCATCATCTCGGTATCATCGCCCGGATTCCATCCCAACAAAGCAAGGAAATTTACTACTGCTTCGGGCAAATAACCCTTTTCCCGATAACCTGATGAGATTTCTCCGGTGACCGGGTCTTTCCATTCAAGCAGGAACACAGGAAAGCCCAGTTTATCGCCATCTCTTTTAGACAATTTTCCATTTCCTACCGGTTTCAGAAGCAATGGCAAGTGCACGAACTGTGGCATTGTATCTTTCCAACCGAAGGCTTCATAAAGCAATACATGTAATGGAGCTGAGGGCAGCCATTCTTCGCCTCTTATCACATGAGTCACTTCCATAAGATGGTCGTCCACTATATTAGCAAGGTGGTATGTGGGAAGGTTATCGGCACTTTTAAAGAGCACCTTATCGTCAATAATATTGCTATTGATTCTGACCTCTCCGCGAATAAGGTCATTTACCACCACTTCATGGTCGGGCTCTACCTTAAATCTCACCACATACTGAGTGCCATCAGCAATCAGACGGTCTACCTCCTCTTTTGGCATCACGAGAGAGTTTCGCATTTTCCCTCTGGTATGGGCATCATATTGGAAATTAGGTATCTTTTCACGAGCTTCCTCCAGTTCTTCAGGAGTATCGAAGGCGATATAAGCTTTACCTGCATCAAGCAATTTATCGACATATTCCCGGTATATGGCTTTTCTTTCACTCTGGCGATAAGGTCCGTATTTTCCTCCCTCTTTCACACCTTCATCAAAGGTTATACCTAACCATGCCAATGCATTGTTGATATACTCTTCCGCACCGGGCACAAACCTTCGGCTGTCAGTGTCTTCAATCCTCAATATCAAGTCACCTCCGTTTTGTTTTGCAAAGATGTAGTTGTACAAAGCAGTACGCACACCTCCGATATGAAGAGGTCCTGTGGGAGAGGGTGCAAACCTTACTCTAACTTTCCTGTCCATTATTTATTTTAATTTGATTTTTATTCATTTAGATTTTTCCACCTTATATTTTTCTTTCTCCCAAATGAGAGTGATATAAGGTTTTACAAACAGTCGGGCAATATTCCAATCATCCTGATTGATGTATTGTTCCACAGTAAGCCGTGCTTTCAGGTTGTCATTTTCCGGGTTGGCTGAGAAAGCCAGTGTAGGGAAAGGAATCATATCTTCAATTTCCTTCATTTTTGTAGTCGAACCTTTAGGAATATCGAAGAAATCTTTTAACTGTGGCATTTGCAGGTATTTCGACGAATCAAGTTCCTGCAAATCTATTGAGAAAAATTTCACCTGACTATCCTGTGCCTGCACATCATCTCCCACGGTATATATAGTCATTACAATGGGATTCTTTTTAGCCGACAACAATTTTATTTCGAGAGTGCTTACTGCCGAAATGTGGACTTTTAAATAAGAGGGTGTAACCTGTTCAAGCCAAGAAAGCCCTTCCATCACGTTCGTAACCTTATGCACACTATCCACATCCCAATAATCTAACATATCGAGACGGGTGCTTCGGGGAAGAATTTCAAGTGCGGAAAGATGAATCTTTTCAAAAATACTGCGGGCTGTGATTGTATCGGTTTTTTCTTGTGATATATGGTCAACGGTTTTAGTATCGGCCGAGACCTTTTGTGTAAACATGGCAAAGGCCGACACCATAAAAAGTGCCGACCCAAACGCTGCCTTGCTTATGATTTTACTTTTTCTTCTTATAAAAAATTTCATAATTTCCGTTGTAGTCGGGTTTAGAGGAACCCTTTTGTTTCTTATCCTTTTTGGACGTTGATTTAGACTTTGAATCTTTCGATTTTCCTCTTGAATCTTTACCCTTAGAACGAGATCCTGAAGAATAATCGCGTCCTGCCACAGCCTTTTCCGGTTTAAGAGTTGTGCCAAAGAAGTCTACATTCTTAAGAGCGCTTATCACTCTATGGGCATCACCTTTTTTCACATCAAAAAGGGTATAATCCGGCATCAGGTCAATACGTCCGATTTCAGGTTTGTTGCCTGAAGTGTTCCTGTTGATGATTTCCATCAGGTTTCCGGGGAAGAATCCTTGCGCCTTACCCACATTGAGGGCCAACCGTTCGAACCCCGGTTCACCGTCTCTGCGGTCTTTGTCTCTGCGGTCTCTACTTCTTTCATTACGTTTCTTACCTTTTCCTTCACCCTGTTCCGGGGCATTAAGGTCGATATCCGGCATATTGCGGTAATAATTCAACAGACGGTTGAATTCCAGTGAGAGTACTCTTTTCAGCAGATCCTCTTCAGTGAGCCATTCGAGTTTTTTCCTTACTCCGGGTATATATTTAGCTATTGTATCCTCTTCCACCTGTACTCTCTCAAGACGGTCTGCGAGATTATAGAGTTGCTTTTCGATAATATGTTCAGGAGTAGGTACTTTCTTGTATTCGAAAGTCTTTCCTATCTTTTTCTCAATCTCTTTGAGTTTACCCCTTTCTCGTGAATGGATAATAGCGATAGACACACCGGTCTTATTGGCCCGTCCGGTTCTCCCGCTACGGTGAGTATAAACTGCAGTGTCTTCCGGCAATCCGTAATTGATAACGTGAGTAAGGTCGTCTACATCGAGACCTCTGGCCGCTACATCGGTTGCAACCAGTAATTGAGTGACATGATCCCGGAACTTTTTCATGGCCAGGTCACGTTGTGCCTGAGAGAGGTCGCCATGCAGGCAGTCTGCATTATAACCGTCAGCAATAAGTTTGTCGGCAATTTCCTGTGTCTCCTTCTTAGTGCGGCAGAAGATTAGTCCATAAATATCGGGGCTGTTGTCTACAATTCGTTTTAGTGCAAGATATTTGTCATGAGCCTTTACCATGTAGTAAATATGGCGTACATTCTTTGCACCTTCATTACGGTTACCTACCACAAATTCCACCGGATTATGCATAAACTGCTTTGAGATATCTGCTATTTCCTTTGGCATTGTGGCTGAGAACATAAGCATCTTACGGTCGTCAGGCACATGAGTCAGAATCTCCTTGATATCATCAAGGAATCCCATATTGAGCATCTCGTCGGCTTCGTCGAGAATTACGGTATGCACATCGGCAAGTTTTACTTCCCCTCTTTTTATCAGGTCTATAAGACGTCCGGGTGTAGCTACAATCACTTGCACTCCATTACGCAAAGCCTTAATCTGGCTGTCGATACTGGATCCTCCGTAGACAGGCAGAATCTTAAGTCCGTCGATATATTTTGAGAAATCAGCAAGGTCTCCGGCAATCTGAAGGCATAATTCACGTGTAGGTGCAATAACCAAAGCCTGAGGCACCCTTTTATTCACGTCAATTCTTTGTAGTACCGGTAATCCGAATGCTGCAGTTTTTCCTGTACCTGTCTGAGCCAGTCCTACCACATCACCCTCCTTCGAGAGCAGATGAGGAATTACCTTTTCCTGAATAGGCATCGGGGCTGCAAAACCCAATTCATCAATTGCCTTTACAAGTTGAGGATCCACACCCAGTTCCAAGAACGGATTGGTCATATTATCATCTTCAGTTGGAGACGGATTATTTTCTATATTCAATTCTTCCATAAGATATAGAGGTTTGCGTTTAAATTTTTAATAATGCATAAAAAGGGTTAAAAACACCACCTTTTACATTAGTATAAACACCAAACCGGGTCTAATTCCTCATTGATACGCAAAAAAAAAGAAATTTTATGTAATTTCGTAATTAAACTAATGATAAATTACATGAGAATTACAAGAATTTCAATTTTCACGGTCCTGACAGCACTGGCCGGATATGGTATAGCAGATGCATGTACTAATCTTATAGCCGGAAAGAAAGCAACCACGGATGGCAGTGTAATGATAACTTATGCAGCGGATTCCCATGGATTATACGGGGATCTTTCCCATACTCCGGCAGCAAAGCATGCCCCGGGGGAGATGCGTAAAGTGGTGGAATGGGATACCAACAAACCGTTAGGCGAAATACCTCAGGTGCCAGAGACCTATAATGTGGTTGGAAACATGAATGAATTTCAGGTTGCTATCGGTGAAACTACTTGGGGAGGCCATGAAGAACTATGGGATACCACCGGAAATGCTATTATAGATTACGGTTCTTTGATACAAATAGCCCTCGAAAGGTCTAAGACGGCCAGGGAAGCAATAAAGGTAATGACAGATCTCGTGGAGGAATACGGCTATGCAAGTGAGGGTGAGTCTTTCTCTATTGCCGATAAGGATGAGGTTTGGGTAATGGATATGATAGGCAAGGGTGCGGAAAAAGGTGCTGTCTGGATTGCAGTACGTATTCCGGATGATGCTATCTCAGGACATGCAAACGAGCCACGCATACGTCAGGTAAATCTTAAGGATAAGGATAATGTGATGTATAGCAAGGATATGATATCCTTTGCCCGTAAGAAAGGATATTTCAACGGAAAGGATGAGGACTTCTCTTTTGCTGATGCATATTCCGTGCATGATGCTGCCACAAGAAGGGGATGTGATGCAAGGGTATGGAGTTACTTCAGAAGATTCCAGCCTGAGACTGATAAGTATTATGCCTGGTGTGCTTATGAAAGCGATGAACCTATGCCACTTTATGTGATACCTGAAAGAAAGGTGAGCCTTGCCGAGATGCAGGAAAGTATGCGTGATCACTATGAAGGAACTCCCTTTGAAATGACTTCAGATATAGGAGCCGGCCCCAACCATGTGCCCTATCGTTGGAGACCGATGGAATTTGAGGTGGATGGCAACAAATACTGCATGGAACGTGCGATTGGAACTCAACAGACAGGATGGAGTTTTGTTAGCCAAAGCCGGGATTGGTTGCCCGATCCAATCGGAGGAGTATTCTGGTTCGGTACTGATGACACCAATACCTCGGTGTACATGCCGTTTTATTGTTCACTAACTGAGGTTCCGAAGCAGTTGGAAAAAGGTGATATCAACACTTTCTCGATGGATTCCAACTTTTGGATGAACAATTGGGTTGCCAACCAGGCTTACAACCGTTATGACCTGATGATTCCGGATATCCGTAAAGTACAAGGAGCCCTTGAGACCGGTTTTCAAGAATCCAGACCGGAAAAGGAACAGGAATTGTTGGCTATGTATGAAAGCGGAGATATGGAGTCCTTGCTAAATGCTGTGAATTCGGAAGCAGCACAGTTAGCACAGAATTCAACCGACTCATATAGAGATCTCGCCATCTATCTTTTGGTGAAATTTATGGATGGCAATATGAAAAAGACCAATGAAGACGGTACCTTCCAGATAACTGAATATGGAATACCGGCTTATCCATCTTTCCCTGGATATGATCAAAAATATTACGAAAATATAGTAAAGGAAACAGGCGACCATTTCCTTCTACGTTAATCTAAACTGTAAGATCGATCAATATCAAAAAATAGAAAAGGGAAGCACGATACGGCGTTTCCCTTTTCTATTGAAAAAGATTGGAATCTATCTTCTATATTCAATCTTCCTTAGCCTTGGCTTTGGTTTTACGCACTGTACGTTTTTTAGCCGGAGCTTTTTCTGCGTTTTCCTTAGCCACAGCCGGAGATTCTATGTCGCTTTTTTCAGCAATCTCAAGCATCTCCACTTTAGGCGCATTGTTTGAATCATCAGCATTAAGGATGTTGTTGCGGAGATTCTTCACTTCCTTATTGAGTTCATTTATTTCCGCACTCTGGTTACGGATAGTGAGCAAGAGGGAGTTGAGTTCCTCATTATCGATATTTTCAGGATATTGCTCTTCCACTCTCACAAGGAAGTCGGCCAGCACGTTCATATAATTGGTGAAAGCTGAGAAAGGAGAGTCGTAAGGACTGAAAGCAGCATGGCTTGCACCATCAGCCTTATTCTTAGTACTCATATAATAGAAGTGGTCGCTGCTCTGCAGATATTTCCAGTCTTGTTTAAGGCGGCGGTCCTGACATAGATTCACACGCTCAGCCACGGCATAAAGTTTATTCAAGGCTTCATTCTGAAGTTCATTACCCTTCCATGCCGATACGTCTCTTGCTTCATCGATATCAGAGATAGGCGAAGGAACTGATACTTCACCCACAGGTTTCAATTTAGCCACGGCCTCTGAGGGCATTGCGAATTTCACTCCTTTTTCTTTACCAAATCTGGGTAGTGCTCTGAGGAAATCGAAAATACCGGTGTCTTTTGGTAAGAATCCTCCGAAAGTATCCATACTGAAGAAAAGGTTCACGATTTGTTCCTCTTCCGGCATTGAAGCAATCCAATCTATATATTTATCGGCAGTGAGCGGATATTCCGGCCAGGAAGGGTTATTGAAGTTATTGGTGATATCTTCTTCAAGTTTACGGTTTGTAAAGAGGAGTTTCAATTTAGGAGCAGTGGCGGCTGCATACACATAATTAGGGGATTTCCAACCCAGAATATGTTTAGCACCCTCTGTAAGGATGGCCTTGAAATCCATGGAAGCCACTATAGCTGCTATATCGTCATCATAAATGAGTTCAGTGTTGGCAAACAACTTAGTCTTTACTCCAAATGTACGCTTCAGCAGATCGTCATGTTCCTTCACTTCACGGATAAATTCTTCTACATCTTCGAGAGCAGAAAGTCCGTGGGCATAAGTTCCTCCGGTGAATTCCACACAACCGGTGTCGGCGAGCTTTTTCAGCAAGTCGATACATTCAGGCACATAAAGTTGAAGTTGCTCAATTGCGGTGCCGGAAATAGAGATAGCACATTTAAACTCTCTGTTTGATTCCTCAATCATTTTAAGGAGAGTATTGCAGAGAGGAATATAGCTTACCTCAGCCAACCTTGTGATGATTTCATCATTGGCAAAATCATCATAGTAATAATGGTCGTTGCCGATATCAAAAAACCTGTAACGTTTCAGGCGGAATGGCTGATGAATATTGAAATATAGACAGGCAGATTTCATATATGTAAATTTGTTTTTAGATTACTATTGTTACCGTTATTTTCTGTCGGCAATCACCTTTTCATAGATATCAATTACCTTCTTGCCGGCTTTCTCCCAAGTAATGCCGTGAATCTCTTCAATACCTTTGTCGCGCAGAGTGTTATAAAGCGCCTTATTGGTAATGATAGAATGTATGGCATCGGCCATTGCATCAATGTCCCAGTAGTCAGTCTTGATTACATTATCGAGAATTTCAGCGCAACCACTCTGTTTAGAGATAATAGATGGCACACCCATTTCCATAGCTTCAAGGGGTGAAATACCGAAAGGCTCAGACACAGAAGGCATGATATATACATCGCTATCGCGGAGCATCTCATATACTTCTTTACCTCTTTGGAATCCCGGGAAATGGAATCTGTCGGCTATACCACGTTTTGCAGCAAGTTTGATCATATCATCCATCATATCGCCGCTTCCGGCCATGACGAATCTCACGTTCTTATTCTTTTTAAGCACCTTGGCTGCAGCCTCCACGAAATATTCCGGACCCTTCTGCATGGTAATCCTACCAAGGAAGGTCACCACCTTCTCACCATGAGTCCTTCTTTTAAGATCAAGAAGTTCTTTATCGAGAGGTATCACAGCGTTGTGTACAGTGGTAACTTTCTCAGGTGGCATACCGTATTTTTCAATTACAGTTTTGCGGGTGAGGTTAGACACTGTGATGATATGGTCGGCATTCTCCATACCATCTTTTTCAATTGCAAACACAGTGGGATTTACGTTGCCGCGGCTACGGTCGAAGTCAGTGGCGTGTACGTGGATAACCAAAGGTTTACCTGTGACATTCTTAGCGTGTATGCCGGCAGGATAAGTCAGCCAGTCGTGTGAGTGGATTACGTCGCAAGGCACAGTCCTTGCAATCACACCGGCCACAATTGAATAATTATTTATTTCTTCGATGAGATTATCGGGATATCTGCCGGAGAACTCTATGCAACCCAAATCATTCAGGTGCATATAATTGAAATCGGCGTAAATATGGTCGCGCAAGTCAAAATATAACTGAGGATCCATAAATTTGCCTATACGTTCCTGTACGTATTCCCGGCTCACTTCGCGCCACGCTATCGGAGTGCAATTTGCACCTATAATAGTTGCGAAATCCTTTTCTTCATCACCCCAGGGTTTCGGAATCACGAAAGTGATATCCATATTTCCATTGGCATGCATACCCTTGGTAAGGCCATAACTTGCAGTGCCGAGTCCTCCAAGGATATGAGGAGGAAACTCCCATCCAAACATTAGTGCTTTCATTGGGATTCTTCGGTATCTAAGGTTTGTAACTTATTGAGTTCTTTCACATTGCGTAAGGTCCTGAGTATTTCGCCCACATTTTTAGCTGTGCTCACAGCACCGCGGCCTGTGTAAGGCGGGTTTCCATCATACATTTCAGAAAGAGAACCTATGCAACCTTCTGTCATTTCATCTTCATATCCGATGAGCATTCTTTCTATGAAGCCTACTCCGCTCACTCCAAACACTTTAAAATAAGCGTCGGCATAGAATCCGAACAGCCATGGACGTGCCGGGCCCTGATGCACGGCAAGTTCTCTTTCAGTGGGGCCTCCCACATAGTTCGGTCTATAAGCATAACTTTTAGGACTAAGAGAACGCAGTCCTTTAGGTGTCAGCAGTTCCCGGGTCACCAGGTCGAGTACTTTCTTTCTCTGACGACGGTCGAGCGGAGAATACTCCATTCCAATAGCGATAGCCAGGTTAGGTCTTACCTCAAGGTCGGTATAAGTGCCATTTACATAATCATAGAGATATCCAAAGTCGTTGAGGAAAGTGGAAATGAACGACTCTTTCACTTTACCGGCAAGTTCATTGAGTGCACTCAGATAGTCATCCATACCCTGAGTTCCTTCATATAGAGAATTTAAGAACATCAGAGCATTATACCATAATGCATTGAATTCCAGAATATAACCAGTCCTTGGTATAATGGGTTTTCCATCGATTGAAGCCGACATCCAGGTTACCGGTTTGTCAGATCCGTCAGCACTTACCAGACCATTGTCGTTTAGCCACAGTCCCGGTACTTTCCCGTCTCTGATAACATCCACAAGCCATTTCACTGTCTCCCCATACTTGTCGCGACAAGCGGCAATTCCGAAGTTGCGACGATATTGCTGGAGAGCCCAAATGGTCCATAATGGTATGTCAGGCAGGTCTATTTCACCAATAGTCTTATCTTTTTGTCCGGTGAGAAGATACTGGGTCAGAGCCTTAAGGAAGGTCTCCATTATTACTTCATAATCTTCCTTATGGTCTATTGCAAGAGTACATCCGGGCAGTGCCATCAGTTCGTCGCGAGCCCTTACATTATACCAAGGATACCCGGCCATAATATACATTCCGTCGGGTTTCTTGAGATAGAACTGTTTTGCCGAATTTTTCAGACAGTTGTAGAAACTTGTGCGGCAGGTGCGTACTTTAAGCTCCTCTTCGTAAGTAGCAGCAAATTTTTCAGGGTCAGCCTCAAAAGTTGATGCAGAGAAAATAATGCTTTCACCTTTCTTGATCGGCAGCTGGAAATAACCCGGCACCCATAGATCTTCTTTATAGGGGATACCGCGAACTTTATCTTTGTAGTACTCTATCCCTTTGTACCAATGTCCGTCATTCACCCATTCCGGTTCCTTTGAGAATTGCATGTACAGATTGGGATACCCGTCGTAAAGACAGGTTGAGATACCGTTTTTCACCGGAAGCACCTCGGTGTTGATGGCAGAATTTTCCATTACAAGATCGTTGGCATTTCGGAAAGCAAGAAATGGCCTGAACTGCAAGGTTGTGGGAGAATGTGCTTCTACCAGGGTATATTTGATGAGAATGCGGTTTTCATGAGAGATGAACACTTTCTCTTTAGTAAGTATCACACCACCCACTCTGAAGGTCATGGTAGGTACTGACTCACAGTCAAACTGACGGATATACTTATGCCCATTCGGACTGAATATTCCTTCCCCATACTGATGCAGACCGAGGTTGAAAGGTGCTCCGTGCTGTATCACGGTTTCATCAAGGCTCGAAAGCAACACATGGGCTTTGTCGTCCATTTCGGGTATTGGTATGACTAAAAGCCCATGTTGTTTCCTGGTATTGCAGCCCACGATTGTGGTGCAATGATACGCACCGCTCTTATTGGTGCGTAGCATCTCCTTCGGCAGGCTCTGTTCCAGATTAATCATGAGACTCTTGTCGAATTTCAGATAACTCATATATTGTTGTATTTTAAGTTTTTTATGGTGAGTTGTTACTTTATCCTTTAGGATTTCAAAGGTAAGGTGAAATATTAACTTTCACAATCTAATTTGATGCATGTTCTGTCACAAATAAAGAAATGCAACAAATTAATCAGATTTTGCAACAATTATTTCTTCAGAATTGGTATTTTCAGGCAATGGTATTTCTTTTAAGGGTATTTTATCCAAATCTTTATAACACGTGGCAAACCATTCGTCGAGACAACGGATGGTCTTTGCATAGATAACATTGAAACGAGGTATAAAGTTTGCATTTCCTTCGTTTTCTATTTTCTTGAAAATGTTGCCCACAGTGAGTTCATCGGTATCTACAGCCGGTGCCACTCCCATGTTGTATTCATCCTTCATGACCATGTTGACCAGCCCGGCTTTCTTCAGCTTTTCACACAAGCGGTTAACCATCCTTATGGGTAGATTATACATTATGCTTATCTCCTGAATACTCAGGGTGTCTTCTTCTGCATGAAATCTTTTAGACACCACTGCCATTATTATAAGCATCACCTTTGTCTCAAGGCTCCGGGAAGGTGGCACGGAATTGTCCAGGAAATTGAATGCAAACACATTCTGCATGGAATAGGTGAGTACACAACCAAATAAAAGAATAAGCCACGACAGCTGAAGCCATATCAGAAGCAGTGGCAGGAAAGAGAACGATCCGTATATGGCATTGTATTTAGATACGTAAAGCTGGCCGCTAAGAAAAAGCATCTGTAGTATCTGAAAGATAATGGCACAGATGGCTCCGGCTGTGGCGGCATATTTGAATTTAACCCTGGTGTGGGGAATGAGGCATAGTGAAATGGAAAAGGCAAGAAAAGCGAGAATAAAAGGTGAGGCCTCAAGTCCAACATTCACCAATGGAGTAAGAAAAGCGAAATGGGTGTTAGATTGTAAAGTAGACGACATGAAAATGCTTACTCCGGAAGCACAGATCATCATCACAGGCACCAGGAGACATATGGCAATATAGTCGGTGATTTTCTGATAAATTGAGCGGTCCCTCTTTATATCCCAAATCTGATTGAAAGAAGTCTCGATATCAGAAAGCAGAGACACCATCGTGTAAAGTAGGAAAATTAAACCTACCCCCACAAACACTCCTTGGGAAGCTTCCGTTAGGTAGGAATCTACGAATTTGAGAGCGAATGTGATGAAACTTTTCTGCGCCGGGAAATTCATGAAGAGTTGTTCCTCCAGCAAATTCTGAAAGCCGAATCCACGTCCTATGGCGAACAGCATGGCAAAGGCCGGTACAATTGCCAGCACTGTAGAGAAGGTCAGAGCCATGGATTTGGTCTGGAGGTCACGGTCCATGAAGGATCGGAAAGACAAATTTACTACCTTAGCAACCTTGACTCTGGTCTTTGTGCTGGTATCGTTCCATACCCCTCCTGCCATGTATTCAAACCAGGCTTTTACTTTTGTGATAAAGCCCTTCTTGCTCTCATCTTTTTTCTGAGTCATAGTGGAATCTACGGAATCAACAACCGCTTTGGGTTTCAATTAGATTACAAAGGTAAAAAACTTCCTTCATTTCTTTGAAGGATAGATATAAAAACCTTCAGATATAGCCTCTTGGATTGTAAAATTCAATAAAAAAATTAAAAAATAAAAAGTTCTCGACCTCATCCTCAGCTTCTTGCAACAAGCACATTTATAGACAAAAAAGGGTGAGCCGAAAATATAGATTTTGACTCACCCCTCTAAGGAAAAGGCAGAAACGATATAAGCCGGGTTATGTACCGACATAAAGTCGGTGTCTGTCATTTATCTTGACTTGACAGTTGCCTGCCAGTTCCAGCAGCCTACCCCCCGGCGGAAGACGGGCCATCTTCATCAGCCGGTATATTTGGCCTTGCAACACATGGGTGGTGCGGCATCCTTTGTCACCAAAGAATCCGGTGGGCTCTTACTCCACCTTTTCACCCTTACCCGGAGCCTGAAAGACTCTCAGGCGGTTGTTTTCTGTCACCTTTACCCCGACGTCGCCGCCGGCTTTCCGTTAAAAAGCATGTCTGCCCATTGTTGCCCGGACTTTCCTCCCCGCCATCAAAAGCGGAGCGACAGACCTCGTTTCTGCCTGTATAGCTAAATTTTTCAGTTAAATATTAAATTTTTCCTTCGCCATCTCAATGATAATGTCGGCCACTTTTTCATTTGTAAGCAAAGAAGTATCGAGACACAGATGATAGGTTGAAGCCACTCCCCATTTCTTCTCACCTGTGTAAAAATTGTAATATGACTCCCTTCTACGATCGTGCCATCGTGCCATCTCCTCGGCTTCATCACGAGTGGAAGCCTCTTTACGGCTCATGATACGTTCCACCCGGTTGCTCAGAGGAGAATGTAAGAACACGCTCAGTAGTCTCGGATGGTCGCGCAAAACAAAATCCGCATTACGACCCACTATCACACAGCTTTCTCTTTCACCAATCTCTTTAATGATTTTGCTTTGGATCCGGTAAACTCTTTCTCCCGAAATAGGCACAGTATGGAAATTGTCGGGAATACCATAGGCACCCTGGAGCAATGCCTTCAGTATCGAAGGTTTTTTCTCCTCATGCCGGCTGAGCATGTCGGGGTCCAAGCCCTCTTTTTGGGCTGCACGTTTAAGTATCTCGGTGTCGTAATAGTTGATACCTAAACGCCGCGACACTATATTGCCTATAGTGCGTCCTCCGCTGCCAAACTGGCGTCCAATCACTATGACGAAAGGTGATGTCATATTGCAAAATTAATTTAAAAAGTAATAAACCTAAAACCTTTAGCGCTACATTGGATTTGTGTGATTTATATATGGCCTAAAAAGCGTTAAAAAGATATGTTTTACAACATTTCATAAAACTTTTGTAAATTTGCATAATCAATTCAAATATAAATGATAAAGATAGCAATCCAGTCTAAGGGTCGGTTAAATGACAAGAGCATGGAACTTCTTTCAGCGGCCGGCATTTCAGTGAGTGGAGCATCGCGTTCGCTCACAGCTATGGCTAATGGATTTCCGTTGGAAGTATTATATCTCCGTGACGACGATATTCCACAGGCTGTGGCCATGGGCGTAGCTCACCTCGGTATCGTTGGTCAGAATGAAGTGGCGGAATCGGCCCAAGATGTAAGAGAAGTGATGCCTTTAGGTTTCGGAGGGTGCCATATATCCCTGGCTGTGCCCAAGAACACGGGTTATTATGGATTGCAATGGTTTAACGGTAAAAGAGTGGCCACATCATATCCCGGTATCCTCACTAAATTTTTCACCGCAAATGGCATAAAGGCCCGGATTCAGAAAATCGCGGGTTCTGTAGAAGTAGCACCGGCAGTGGGAATGGCAGATGCGATCTTCGATATAGTATCTACCGGTGGTACCCTTGTACAGAATGGACTGGTGGAAGTGGAAAAAGTCTTTAAATCTGAGGCAGTGTTGATTTCCACTAAAGTATTGAGCGAAGAAAACGAAGAACTTCTTAAGAAACTTCTCTTAAGGTTCCGATCTATAAAAGAGAGCCGCGGATTTAAATATGTATTGATGAATATTCCTTCCGTCGCTTTAGAGGCAGCAGTTTCTCTAATGCCGGGCATGAAAGGCCCCACCCTGATTCCATTGGCACGTGAGGGCTGGCATGCTCTTCAAGTCGTGATTCATGAAAATGAATTGTGGGATAAGATAGAAAAAATGAAAGAGATAGGCGCAGAGGATATCCTGGTACTGGACCTTGAAAACATAATACGCTGATGCATTATGAATATAATTGTTAATCCACCCAAAACCGATTGGCCGGAAATATGCAGGCGTAATATACCTGACGATACCGTTATCGAAGAGTCAGTAGCCGGTATTCTTAATGAGGTAAAGCATAGGGGTGATGCAGCCTTGAAGCATTTTGCCCGAGAATTTGACGGTGTAGAAAATCTTGCAATAAAAGTTACCCGTCAAGAAATAGAGGAGGCATGTTCTCTTGTAAGCGAAGAAGTGAAGAGAGCAATTTCGATAGCATCAGAAAATATCGAAAAGTTCCATAAGGCTCAGCTACCAAAAGAGATAAAAGTAGAAGTGCAGCCCGGGGTCACCTGTTATCAGAAGGGTGTAGCCATCAAAAGGGTTGGACTATATATTCCCGGAGGGAGGGCTCCCTTATTCTCCACAGTTCTGATGTTGGGGCTGCCGGCACGGATTGCCGGCTGTAACGAAGTGGTGTTATGTACTCCACGAGGCAAGAATGGCCGGATTTCTCCTGAGATTCTTTATGCAGCATCAGTTTGTGGCATCTCCGAAATTTACGGTGTCGGGGGAGCGCAGGCCATAGGTGCCCTGGCTTATGGCACTGAATCAATCCGACCGGTAAACAAGATATTCGGTCCGGGAAACCGCTATGTCACTAAGGCTAAGATGAAGGTATCGGATAAAGTGGCAATAGACATGCCGGCCGGTCCAAGCGAAGTATTGGTAATGGCAGATGAGACTGCCAATCCGTTGTTTGTTGCTGCTGACCTACTTTCTCAAGCGGAGCACGGGCCCGACAGTCAAGCTATTCTGGTCACAACCGATAAAAGAATAGCCGAGAGAGTGGAAGCCGAGGTGAAAGAACTGAAGAAACATCTTTCGCGAACAGATTCAATTGAAAAATCTCTTTCAAAAAGTCATGCCATTGTTTTTGATTCAATAGATACTTGTGTAGAATTCATAGACACCTACGGTCCCGAACATCTGATTATATCTGCTAAGAATCCGTGGAAGATAGCCGGAGAAGTATCAGTGGCCGGAAGTGTATTTATAGGTAATTTCTCACCTGAAAGTGCAGGCGACTATGCATCAGGCACGAATCATACTCTGCCCACTTCCGGATGGGCTGCCTCCTACAGTGGAGTTAATATCGACAGTTTCATACATAAGATAACGTATCAGGAACTGACACCTCAAGGCTTAGAGAATCTGGGTGATACGATTACCTCTATGGCAAAGGCTGAAGGGCTTGATGCACACGCATTGGCAGTGGAGGTGAGATTACAAGAAAGGAGGGTTGGAAAATGACAGACCCGCTCAAATATGTTCGGCCTAATATCCTTCGCCTTCAACCTTATTCCACGGCACGTGACGAATTCGGTGGGGGAGAGATAGATGTATGGCTGGATGCCAATGAATCTCCCTATGAAAATGGGGTGAACCGTTATCCGGATCCTCGCCACAGACGTCTAAAAGAAAAAATCAGTGAAATCAAGGGAGTTCCTGCTGATATGATTTTTATCGGAGGAGCCGGAAGTGACGAAGCAATCGACTTGACTTACAGGATTTTCTGCACCCCCGGTAAGGATAAGGTGATAATACCCTCTCCAACTTATGGAGTATACGGAGTGGCAGCTGACATCAACGATATTAAGATATTGGATATTCCTTTAGGCAAAGATTTCTCTCTCCCGGTTGAAGAAATTTTAAAAGTTTCTAAGGAGGAGACAAATGTCAAGTTAGTATGGGTCTGCAGTCCCAACAATCCTACGGGAAATGCCTTCTCGAAAGAAGAAATTATTCATCTGGCCGACAATTTCAATGGCATAGTAGCTGTAGATGAGGCTTATGTGGATTTTTCTTCACAAGGAAGTCTGCTTCATGATATAAAGTCGCACCCGAATCTGATAGTACTTCACACCTTCTCTAAAGCCTGGGGAATGGCCGGCTTGAGATGCGGTATGGCATTTGCTGTGCCTGAAATTGCTTCTCTGTTCAATCGTGTGAAATATCCCTATAATCTTAACGGACCAACCCAAGAAAGGATCCTTCATCTTCTTGAGACAGAAACTCCGACTAATCATGTTGAAGAGTTGCTTTCTCAGAGAGAATGGATGGCCGGGGAGTTGAAAAAACTTACATGGGTAAGGAAAGTAAATCCCTCCGAAGCAAATTTTCTTTTAGTGGAGGTGGCGGAACCTGATGAGGTGTATGACTATTTAGTGGCCAATGGAATAATAGTAAGAAATAGAAGCCGTGTGAGGGGATGTGGCCCGACATTACGGTTCACCATTGGTACACCGGATGAAAACCGAAGGGTCATTGCCTTATTACAAAATTATAAAAAGTGAAAAAAGCCATTTTTATCGACCGAGACGGGACCATCATCCGGGAACCGGCTGACGAACAGATAGATTCCCTTGAAAAACTTGAATTTGTACCGGGAGTTATATCAGCCCTCAGACTGCTTTCCGGTAAGGGATATGAGTTGGTGATGGTGACAAATCAGGATGGCCTCGGCACATCTTCCTTCCCGGAAGAGACTTTCTGGCCGGCTCATAATAAAATGCTCCGGACTCTGGAAGGGGAGGGAATAACTTTCGATGCCCAATATATCGACCGGACATTCCCATATGAAAATGCACCGACACGTAAGCCGGGTACGGCAATGCTCACTTCTTATTTACAGGGAGATTACGATCTGCAACATTCATACGTGATAGGGGATCGACATACAGATATAGAGTTGGCCAAAAATTTAGGAGCCAAAGGTATCTTCCTGGGAACCCCGGAAGAGGCTCCGGAAGACTCATGGTTTGCTTCACAGGATTGGCACCAAATTGCTAAAAAGATATTAGACAGTCAGCGGTGCGGCACAGTAAAGAGAAATACACGGGAAACCGAGATAGAAGTGGAAGTATTGCTCGATGGAGAAGGCCGGTGCGACGTTTCTACCGGGTTACATTTCTTCGACCATATGTTGAGTCAGATTCCTCATCATTCCGGAATTTCGCTTAAACTACATTGCAAAGGTGACCTTGACGTTGATGAGCATCACACAATGGAGGATACAGCTATAGCCTTAGGTGAGGCTATCCAAAAAGCCTTGGGTGACAAGAGGGGTATTGAAAGATATGGGTTTGTACTGCCAATGGACGAGGCACAGGCACAAGTGCTTATAGATCTGGGAGGACGTTCGGAATTCCGTTGGAATGTGCCGTTCACACGTGAATATGTAGGCGACACGCCTACTGAGATGTATCGCCATTTCTTCAAGTCTCTCTCTGACTCTTTGGGATGCAACCTCCATATAGAAGCAAAAGGGGAAAACAACCATCATCTTATCGAAGGAGTGTTTAAGGCTTTCGCAAGAGCGCTGAAGGCTGCTGTGAAACGTGATTTATATAATGATTCTCTTCCCACAAGCAAAGGGGTGATATGATAGCAATAGTGGATTATAATGCAGGCAACATCACATCAGTGTGTAATGCTCTGAAACGCCTGGGGGCCGAATGGTGTCTCACAGCCGATGAGAAGGAATTGCAGAAGGCATCTCATATCTTACTCCCAGGAGTGGGCGATGCTGCGGAGGTGATGTGTAAATTGCACGAAAAGAGGCTTGTAGAACCCATCAAGGCTATAAGGCGTCCGGTGCTCGGCATTTGCATAGGTATGCAGGTGCTGTGCCGGGATTCAGAGGAGAGTGACGCGAAATGTATAGGTATTTTCGATTCACATGTGAGACGTTTCCCGTCAGGTACAACCGACAAAGTTCCTCACATGGGCTGGAACAGCCTTCACAATCTGGAGTCAAAACTTTTCAAGGCAATTGATCCGGGAGAATATGTGTATTATGTACATTCTTACAGAGCCGAACTCTGTCCCGACACGATTGCCACTACTTCATATTGCGGTTCCCGTTTCAGCGCTGCTCTAAAATATGAGAATTTCTACGGCACTCAGTTCCATCCGGAAAAAAGCGGTGACGTAGGGGAAAGAATCCTGAAAAACTTTCTTGAAATATGCTGATAATTCCCGCTATAGATATTATCAACGGTAAGACCGTACGTCTTACCAAGGGCGACTATAATCTCTCCACTTTTTATGATGCCGACCCGGTGGATATGGTGAAGAGATATCTTGACCATGGTTTCAATCGGATTCATTCAGTAGATCTTGACGGGGCAAAGGCTTCATCGCCTGTGAATCTCAAGGTGCTCGAAAAGATGGCTTCTATAGATGGAGCAAAGATAGAATGGAGCGGTGGAATAAAGACTCTGCAGGATGCTTGCGATGCAAGAAATGCCGGGGCCTCTTTCCTGTCGGTAGGCAGTGTGGCCGCTCGGCAGCCTGAACTTTTCAAGGAAATGCTTAAGGAATATGGTCCTGATTTTATGATACTTAGCGCCGATGAAAAGGATGGAAAGATAGCAGTGAAGGGATGGACTGAAGAGACGGAATTCACGGTGGTTCAACTCGTAGAGAAATTCCTACCCTCCGGACTTTCTCAGGCAATAGTGACCGATATATCGCGTGACGGCACATTTTCCGGAATTGATGTTGATTTTTATAGAGGCTTGCAAGATAGATTCCCGGAAGTGGATTTCACAGTATCAGGAGGTGTAGGAGGTATCGAGGATATTGAAAGGGCACAGGAGGCAGGTTTGCGAAGGATAATAGTGGGCAAGGCTATTTATGAAAACAGGATTTCTCTAAATGCTCTCCGGCAGTTCAACCTCTGATAGTTTCAATGATTATAAAGAACCGGTATGTTGGCAAAAAGAATTATACCTTGCCTCGATGTGAAGGAGGGCCGTACAGTAAAAGGGATAAATTTTGAAGGCCTGCGAGATGTAGGAGACCCTGTGGAACTGGGTGTAAGATATGCCAGTGAGGGAGCAGATGAACTGGTATACCTGGATATTTCAGCATCCCGGGAAGGTCGAAACACCTTCACCGATCTTGTGAGGCGTATAGCTGAAAACATCAATATTCCTTTCACCGTAGGCGGTGGGATCGCTTCAGTAGATGATGCTTCACGTTTGCTGGATGCCGGAGCCGATAAAATCACAGTGAATACTGCAGCTGTGAATAATCCGGAATTGGTAACCCAAATTGCGCGCAGGTATGGAAGCCAGTTTATAATTGTTGCTATAGATGCCCGTCTTGATTCCGATGGGGTGTGGCATGTCACTACTCATGGCGGGTCTAAAAGCACACCGCGCAATCTCTTCGACTGGGCTTTGGAAGTGGAAGACCGCGGATGCGGAGAAATTCTTTTTACCTCAATGAATCACGACGGCACAAGATCGGGATATCCCTGCGAAACCTATAGAAAACTTTTCGACAGTCTATCGATTCCGGTAATAGCTTCGGGAGGAGCCGGGAAATGGGAGGATATAGCTGAAGTTCTGTCTCAAGGTAAGGCGGATGCTGCCCTGGCAGCGAGCATTTTCCATTATGACAATATGAATATCCTCACTCTCAAAAGGCACCTTGCTTCGGCCGGCATCCCGGTAAGAATTTAGTATGCCCTATAATTTTTTTACTGTGCGCCGTGCCCTATGCTCTATAGATATAATTTTATAGCTGTGCACCGTGCTCTATGCTCTATGCACTTAATTAAAACCCACTTATGACTTTTGATTCATTCAACCTCTCAAAATGTGCCGATGCGCTTTTGCCTGTGATAGTGCAGGATGCTGTTACTCTCAAAGTGCTTATGCTGGGATACATGAACCGGGAGGCTTTTGAAAAAACTTGTGATAGCGGTCTTGTTACGTTCTATAGCCGTACACGGCAAAAACTTTGGACTAAGGGAGAAACAAGCGGAAATTTTCTTCGCGTCGTTAAGATGTATGAAGACTGCGACAGCGACACACTTCTGATTATGGTTAATCCTGTGGGTCCGGTATGTCACCGTGGCACCACATCTTGCTTCGATACCCCGGAGGAAGAGGGTTTCATACGTAACCTTTCTTCCCTGATTCATAAAAGGCATGAAGAGATGCCTGAAGACAGTTATACAACCCGTCTTTTCATCAAGGGTGTGAAGAAAATTTCTCAGAAAGTAGGGGAGGAGGCTGTGGAATCTATAGTGGAGGCAGTGGATGGTAATCGCGATAGATTTTTATATGAAGTTTGTGATCTCATCTATCATCTTCTTGTGCTTCTGGAACAGATGAATGTTTCGCTTGCCGATTTGGAACGCGAACTTGCCTCTCGCCATAGATAGTCATCTTAAGTTTTTGGAAAAAATTGCCCCGGGCCAAAAGTGGTAACTTTCGGTCCGGGGAATTTTATTTTTCCTTAGCCTTTAGAAGGATTATTTGTTGGCCTTAGCCACAAGGCAGTTGCCAATTACTATAAAGATTGCTAAGAACAGACAGAACCAGATGCCATACCATCCGAATTCATATTTGTTGTTGCCATGGTCAAAGGCAATGCCGGCAGCAAAAGCCAGAGAAAATGCATAGGGGAAGAAAAGTCCGTGCACTATATGGTCGAGAGCCGGATTCCTCACGGGCTCTTTCTTAAACAGCACTGCGATTCTTATGAAGAAAGCGATCAGTGCTACACCGCCTACACAACCTGCTGCTATAGTAAGTGCAGGATGTCCCAGAAATCCGATGGTGACGTATGGAAAGCACGCTGCCACACATTTCATGTAGGCTTCGGTTTGTGAGTCTGAGAAAAAACTATTTACCATGGTATAAGGAGATTGAGAGTTTATCCGAGTTGGTTCTGAAGTTCTTCAATCTTACGGTCGAGGTCTGAACCCTGTTTTGCAAGTTTTTCTTTTTCGGAACGATACATGTCGAGCAGTTGCTGTTTCTTAACTCGGTCGAAGTTGTCGATTGAGCTTTTCACTGCATCGAGCACATCCTGAATCTTCTGAGCCTCTTTTGGAGAAAGAGATTCGAGTTTTTGAAGTTTTTTGTGAGCATCCTTAAGATAAGATACTACTGTGGCGGCTGTAACTTTTGCCAAATCTTTTGTTGCCATACCTAAGTTTTTAGCGTTTCTTTTCCAGGCTGCTATTGCGGCATATTGCTGGTCGAGATTTTTTTGATAAAATTTGTTTTTGTACTCTTCAGATTTTGTAGCGAGGAAATCCTCCAGATTTTGAGCAACGGTTTCGCTTCTTGACTGTCTCATATATTGTTTTTTTTAAGTATCAAGTTTATATTTTCCGGTATCCTGATTATTCAGGCTTGGTTGGGAAAAATATTTTCTGTTTTGCATTTTTCTTTATCACTTTTCTCTAAATGTTATTTCATTTTTTCATAATCTATTCTTGAAAAACATTTAATAAGAAATTGCAATACCGATAGTTTGCAAATAGTTGGTGTAAAATTATAAAAAAATAATTAATTGTGAAAATTATCTTTTAAGGGGTATAACATAACAAAATGTTAGAATCCAATAAAAATGAAGGGGTCATTTTAACTCCGAATAATCATTTTTCTACTTTTTTGACCCTAAAAGTGCCAAAAAATACCGGTTTTTTCACATAAACATTCACTTTTTTCATTTATTCTGCCTTTTTTATTTTTTATTTCCAAAAATATTTTTTAATTTTGCATCGTGTTTTTCATGGTATTAGATTTAAGGTTAGAGGATTAGTTGTCGGGATGACACCTAATCTTTTCTTTTTATACCATCCCGCCAACTAATCCCTGGCGTTTTTTATTGGAAAACACTCCAACGCTATATCCCGCCTAACATTGAAATTTCTTTCCGGAATTTCAAAAATTATAAATGATTATCCTCATAAATACCCCTTTTAACAAATTACCCTCAAATGTAGGGACGCACGGCTCGTGCGTCCTAATTAAAAAGGCTAACTAATTGATTTTCAGAGCACGCACGAGCCGTGCGTCCCTACAAAAGCTAATTGGTATATAATTCGGGATAATCATTAAATTTTATTTGCTATAATTTCTGTCAGGGTTTCATATACAAGAAATTAAGGTGCGACTGACACTTTGCTTGTGGAGGCTTAAATTAATTGTTAAAAAACTTGTAGTGTCTATTAAAATTCTGTAATTTTGACGCTGACTTGATAATTTTGTAATAAATATCATTTAGCCTTTCAATACTAATCCATTGATAACCAATAAATTTTGATATAATGTCAATAAAAAGAACTCTTGCTTTGCTGGGGGTTGCCTTCCTATTGTCTTTTGGAGCTCAAGCACAAAAGGTGGGTATCAAGACCAACCTTCTCACAGATGCTGCCCTCAGTCCTAACCTTGGTGTAGAATTCGGTCTCGCCAAACATTGGACCCTCGAGGCAGATTACCAGATCAATGCCTGGAAAATAAAGGAACATTCCTGGAAACATTATCTGATCTCACCGGAAATACGCTGGTGGTATTGCGAAAAATTCCAAGGCTCTTTCTGGGGTCTACATCTATTGGGCGGCCAATACAATGTGGGCAACATTCACAATTCAATCAACCTCCTCGGCAGTAACTTCGGAAACCTTTCCGACCGTCGCTACGAGGGCTGGGGTCTCGGTGCCGGTATCGGTTACGGTTACGCATGGGCACTCGCCAAGCACTGGAACCTTGAATTCGAGATCGGTGTGGGTTATGCTTATCTCAAGTATGACGCTTATCCCGCTTGCGTGGAATGTGGCAAAAAACTTGAAAACAACGCCCACCACAACTATTTCGGTCTCACAAAACTTAACCTGAATCTTGAATACCTCTTCTAAGAAGCGGCCAATTTACCATTAAGAAAAAGAATCATGAAAAAATTATTCATAACTCTCTCTCTCCTTGCCACTTTGGTGCCCGGCGCTTCTGCTTCTGAAATACCGGCAGGAAATAAGCCGAATTCCGACGTACAGATTGTTGTAAACCAACTCGAACAGATCGGCAACGAAATGAACGTGAACCTTGACCTCAATTTCTCACAAGTGAACTTCCAGAGAAATAAAGAGGCCATCTACACTCCTATGATAGTGAACGGTGCCGATACAGTGAAATTCACTCCTTTTACACTGGCCGGACACAACCGTTACATTTATAATCTCCGTAATGGTCAGCTGGCTCCGGTGCTCTTCAAAGGCTACGGTTCCGACCGCGGTGAAATGAGTAAACAGTCTGTTCCCTCAGGCTACAATTATCAGTTTACAGAATCGGGCGACGGTTATGTAAATTGCAATTATAAAGCTGTGGCCACTTTCAAAGACTGGATGAGCGTATCTACATTTGTGATGCGTGTGGAAGATATAGGGTGCGCCAACTGCGGCAAAACTATCACCGATTATCCGTTGGCATACATTGATTATACTCCTTCTGAATATATAAGCGACTTCCTTTATGTCACTCCGGTGGCCGAGGAAATAAAGACCCGCGAACTCTCAGGTCGTGCTTATATCGACTTCAAGGTTAACCAGACAAACATTCTTCCGGATTACCGCAACAACCGCGTGGAACTCAACAAGATTCTTGCCACCATTGACTCTATCAAGAGCGACCAGGACATCACCATCCGTTCTATCGAAATCAGCGGTACAGCTTCTCCTGAAGGTTCTTACGAAAACAACGTTCGTCTGGCTAAAGGCCGTACCGACGCTCTCGTAGAATATGTGCAGAAACTTTATAAGTTCCCCGAAGGTCTTCTCAAGACCAGCTACAATCCTGTAGACTGGGCCGGTCTCAAGGAATGGCTTCAGAATAACGATATAGAAAACCGCGATGAAATCCTGGGGATCGTTGACGGTGACCTTGAACCCTATGCACGTAACCAGAAAATCAAGACTACTTATCCTAAGCAGTATGCTTACTTGCTTGAGAATGTGTATCCTTCACTTCGTCACTCAGACTACGTGATTGAATTCAATATCCGTAAATATAAAGATGTGCAGGAAATTACCGAAGTGATGCTGGCATCACCTCAGAAACTTTCGCTCAACGAACTCTTCCTCGTAGCAAACTCACAGCCGGAGGGCAGCGACCTGTATAACCAGTCGTTTGAACTTGCAGCGATGCTTTATCCTGATGATGAAACAGCCAACCTCAACGCAGGTACAAATGCTATCAGAAGAGGTGACTTCGTTTCTGCACAGAAATATCTGAAGAAAGCAGGCAACAGCGACGAAGCTAAGTTCACACGCGCGGTGTATGAAGCGCTCAACGGCGACAAGGCTTTGGCTCTTAAGGAATTCAAGGCTCTGGCAGTAAATGCAAGCTCTGAATCGCTTCGCCATAAGGCTGCAGTCCAAGCTGAAAGTCTTGAAGCTTCAATGCAGAAGTTCACCAACAAGTTCACTCCGGTAAACTGAATCTATGCACCATGCATTATGCACAAAGCACTAAAGTAATAAATAAACAACAAATAATTTATTAACCAATCTTACATTATGAAACTCAAATATTTTGGAATGTTTCTGGCTCTGGGTCTCTTAGCATCCTGCGCCAACGACAAGATGGAAGGTCCTGCACAACCGGGTGCCGACAATGGTGCCATGAGCGGTTCTTTCCTCTCATTCAACTTAAATCCGGTGTCACGTACCGCTACAGGTGACCAAAAAGAAGACCCTGAGGAAGTTAAACCAGGAGAGAGTGATATCAAGAGCATTCATGTGGCACTGGTTGATCCTACAAGCAATGATGTACTTGTAAGCAAAACAATTACTACCGGAATCAGCGGTACCAAAGCCACTTTCGAACTTGATGAAGATGATTTCAAAGCTCTTGTAAAATATGAAGGTACTCAGGTGAAAGTTTACATCGTGTGCAATCCTAACCGTACTACTATCACCGGAACTAACTTCAATCCGGCTGAGAAGACTGTGGATTATCTAACTGACGACAACAGCCTTTGGAGCGCTACCAATGGTTTCCAGATGAGTAACGCTGATGCAAACCTTCTTTGCACCATCGACCCTGTTGGTATCAAGAATGGCAAATATACAAAAGAAAATCCTCACAGCCTTGGTACTATAACCGTGCAGCGTACAATGGCACGTCTTGATCTTGGCAATGCTCAGCCAAACAGTACGGTATCAGACGTAAAACTTACTTTCGACGGAGTAGCACTTGTTAACCTCAGCAAGTCATTCTATCTCTTCAAGCAGGTAGGAATCGATCCAAATTACGTTCTCTGGGCTGACGAAACCGATAAAAACTGGGTAAAAGACCCGAAAACTGCTTGGAATAAAAACACTCTTCACTATGCGGTTGAAGACAAGATCGCTACTGACGCTCGGGATTTCAAAAAATGGTTTGAGGGTGATGCCATGGCTACTTGGCGTTATGTTACTCCTAACACTGTAATGGATGTTAATGACCAGATGAACGGCCGTTCTACAGGTATCATCTTCCGTGCTGAAATGACTAAAGAAGATGGTTCAGCTCTCACCGCCGGTGATGAACTTATCTCTTACTACGATGTAGTTTGGGGTAGCCTCGCTGATCTTCAGGCTATCGTTGCTAACCCTTCAGGCGCACAGCAGGTTCAGATTGCTGACATCTACAAGGCAGCTATAGGAAACGAAACAGATAATGCTAAAATACTTGATGCCCTCAAGGCTGCCAAGTTTGATGTATTCCCGAAGAAAGATGGTAAGTTCTATTGCTACTATTACTATTGGGTACGCCACAATGCTCCTGCCGGCACATTCAACAATGGCAAAATGCATGAGATGGAGTTTGGTGTAGTTCGCAACAATATCTATAAGATTACTGTGAAAGATGTTGCCAACCTCGGTTATCCCGGTGACTTCGTTCCCGATCCCAACACTCCTGACGATCCTGAAAAACCTGAAATTAAGAACACTGCCCTCACTGTAAATGTACAAGTGAAAGACTGGGAAGTTCGTGAAGACAATATCGAATTCTAAGGAATTCATAACCTCATAAGATGTAAGGCCCTTGCAGGCCTTGCATCTGCCAATAGTTCCAATTGACGGCTAAAGCCGCGGAACCGAAAAACCTAAACGAATTAATCTAAAAACATCATGATACTAAAACTCAAAAGAATGAATCTAATCCGTAATCTTGCGGTGGGCTCAATCGGCGTATTGGCGTTGACAAGTTGCAACTCCTTGTATGACAAACTTCCCGAATGTCCACCTCCCGGTGCCCATATCGCTTTCACCTATACGCAGAACATGGACTTCCAGGATTATTTCGCAGAACAGGTGCACTGTCTCGACCTCTATGTTTTCAAGGTGAATGAAGGTACAAAAGCTGATTATTCTACTACGCTCTATAAGACTTATCACAACGAAAACCGTATGGCTGATGGAACCGTGTCGGTGCCTATGGACCTCGAACCGGGTAAATATCAGGCTGTGGTGTATGGTGGTATGAACTGCTCGGAGTCTTCTTTCGCTTTCACAAGCCTTTTCAATGATGATGACAATATCTCGATTGAGGAACTCGAAGTGGCCATGCTTACCAACTATTATTTCGACGATAGTCCCTGGACCGGTGATTACGATGAGGATGGAATCGACCACAGTGCACTCGAACTCCACGATCATTTCTACGGCAAGTCTGATGTGTTCTCAGTAGGTGACAGAGATTACACTCCGGTTACAATCGATGTGATGAAGAATACCAACGTAATCAATTTCTACATCTATGATAAAGACAATTATCCTCTCGAGGCTCATGACTACAGGATGTATATCATAGACGACAACAATGAAATGGGTCCCGACAATATGCTCATAGATGGTGATGATATCATTTATCGTCCCTACATCAAGGAGAACAAGAGCTTCATACCGGCAAAAAAGACAAGCCAGTATGCAGGTGTGCAGACAAGTTTCTCAGTGTCAAAACTTTCCACAAGAAGAAGCCCGAGATTCGCCATAATCAATAAGGCAATCGGAGAAGAAAATCCGATTTTCACCGACAGTGATCTCAGAACCAAACTTCTGGATGCTAAAGATGCATATCCCGGTCATGAAAACATGGCGGATCAGGAATTCCTCAACCGTGAAAACAACTGGGATATCTATGTGGAAATCGACGTGACGAAAAATACCTGGGTGAGCATCACTATCAAGGTGAAAGACTGGGAAGTTCGTTACGATAACATCAATTATTAAGGTTCTTTCCTATTTCAGTAACTACTAACAATTCCCATGAAACGAAACTTAAGAACACTCATCCCGGTAAAACGTCTGGGAAGTAAGGTGGCTTTCGCGACAGTGGCTTGCCTGGGATTAGGACTTTTCTCCTGCTCTTCAGAAGGCCCGGTTGCGGATGAACCTGACAATATAGAGTCGGCCGCTCAACTCGGCGACATAAGTTTTCAAGTTGACCTCTCTCTGCCGGAGGGAACTCGCAGTGTTACAAACGAGAATGGCAGTTCATCCGGTGGAACGGAATATGGTACTCAAAACGAAAATAAAATTAATACACTGAATGTATATTTCTGCCAGGGCAATAAGGTTGTGATGAATGTAATAGGTCTCACAGGAAGCCAGCTCATTCCGGCCAACGACGGTAAGTCGGTAAAAGCCTCCTGGGAGATGAATTCCGACGGTTTCGCAACTATAGTAGCCGGTAAGAAGATCACCCTTCTGTTCGCTGCAAATACCGATCTGAGTACCCTTAACACTGTAGACGATGCGATGCTTGCTTATGGCAGTATCCTCCGATATGACACAGAGGGTAAAGTAGTGCCTCTGGTTAATTCTACCGCCACCGGAGAACTTAATTTCGAAGGACTGTCTGCAGAAGAAGTGAAGGAAGAATTGGTTAAAGCCAATTATGCTGTAGATATGAATAGCGGCATCTCTAATATCGGTGGTCTTGGCACTGTATTGCTCGAACATGGTGTAGCCCGTATCGACTTTCAAAGTTTAGGAGAAAATTATATTTATAAAATAGGTGATACAGGCCTTTATGGAAGGTTACAGTATATGTTCCCTGTGAACGTGGCTAAGAAATTTTACGCTTTCCGTCATATGGCTCAGGTGAATGCATCCGAAGGCTCTTTATTCGGTAGCGAAGGAGGTAGCCCTTACAATTGGGTGTATGACTACGACTGGTCAGCTAAAAAGACTGCCTCTTATCTGGGCGCAGAATCTTTCCTGACTCCTACAGGAGAGAATTTTGTGTCAGAAATATATCCATATGAATGTAGGGCTTCCCTTTATGGCGATACTCCTTATAATGGAAATTATTTCCCCTGGATTTATGTATCAGAAAATACTTTACCCTCGCCTGCTAGGATGATTCAAGGCCTTTCCACTGGTGTTGCTTTCCAGGTAATTCTCACAGATGAGAATGGAAACAAATTGACTAAAGAACAATTGAAGAATGCAAGTAATCTTGTAGTAGAAGAGGATGGAGAAAACCTGAAGATTTATGATCCGAAATATGGAATGACTGCAATCGCTGGTTATCATACCGACCCTTATTACTATCTCACATATTATTACTGGATTCGTCACAATGATAATCATGATCTTACAGTGCAAGGTCCCATGGAGTTCTCTATAGTGAGAAATAATATCTATAAATTGTGTGTAAAAAGTTTCCATCTCTTGCCATGGCCTTACGATCCTGATGCAAAAGATGAGCAACCCGAACCAAAAGTGCGTACACAAGACTTTGTGGTGGATGTAAAAGTTAACTCCTGGGGTTATTACAAAATCACAGATGTTATCTAATCTACTCTTTACATAATACAGTCAATAGAAAACGGCAAATTAACTAACAAGCCTTTTAATCTGACATTGAAGATGAAACTCAAAAAATTATATATCGCAACATTACTTGGAATCTCAGCAGCCGGTTTCGGACTCAGTAGCTGTGCCGACGATCTGGCGGTGAAATCATCCGACACTGATTTCACTGAGGGTATAGTGTTGAGAATCCCTAACATTGAGGCTGCCGCAGATGCATCCTCACGCGCTGCCGGCATGGATGCCTCAGCCGATGAGGGTAAGCTCAATTCACTTTATCTTTATGTATTCCAACAGAATGGTGCCGATTGGAATATCGTAAAGAAATATAAGGGTGATATAGCATCATCAATACAAAATTCTGATAACAGCAAGGAATATAAAGATTATGATCTTCCGCTTGACCCGGGTAAATACAAAATTTATCTTCTTGCTAACCTGGAAGATTATGTAAGTGATGTCAACACTTTGAAAAATATCAATACCATTGATGATATCAAAGATTTAAGCCTTACTTTCACCGGTCCGCTTTCACAGTCTAACCTTCCGATGGCATGTCTCTCCACCATCGCCAAGAATGCCGAACCAACTCTTTCCGACCGGGAGATTGAAGTAACAGGAAACGAAGCAATGGGCCAGAAAATCATCTATGCCCATTTATCCTTCCTCTGCTCCAAGGTGCGCTACACAATTCTCTTCGACCGTAATGCCACAGGTTCTCAGTTTAAGGAAAATGCTCATGTGGTAGATTTCGACGGTACTGTTGAGGTAAAAGATGTATTGATGTCATCTCAAATTAAAGAAGCTTATGATAAATGGGGTGACCTTACATATAAGGATGCAGAGGGCGACCTGAATAAATTCTCACTGCCTTCAGACTTCGATCCTGATGAAATAGTTGACCTCACAGGCAGCAAGAATTCATGGAGCTCTTCCGACAATGATACCCGTGCATGGCAAGGAATTATCTACTTACCGGAGAATACCAATACCGGAAAGAAAACTTCTCTTACCTTCAACGGTGACTGCTTTGCCAATCCCACATCTACTCAGAGTCTGTACGAAATTCAGAAAGAAGTGGTGCTCAGCCCCGGAAAGTCTTCTGATGATGGCAAGCTTACTCGTTCAATGATGTACGACGTATTGCTCACAGTGCTCAACGACAACGCCGTAGACGCCACAGTGACTGTAGCAGACTGGAATGTTGAGTCGCTCTTGGCAGATTTTGTTCATACTTACCTCACAGTCGAAAGCACAAAAGTTTCTGTGACTTCTACCGAAGGTGTAAGTATTCCGTATAGTACAGATGGAAGAGGGGGTATGAAGTTCGAATGTGCAGTAAATGATGAGGACAACAATCTCCAATGGTCATCTACAAGTGGCAAGTCTGGAGAAATAAAAGCGGATACGGATCCAATTATACTCGGCTCTTTTGAAACAGTTAATGGTGTTCCTGTTCTCACACTCAAAGCAAATCCTTCAGTTCCTATTTATAATATTAAGGCGGATTCCGAAGGTTATATTACAGGTACAGCTCTATGTTACATTACCGCCGGTAATATCAAGAAACAAATAGCAGTTAATTACAATCTCTCTCCATATTTTGAGATTACACCGGGTATACAAAAGATACGATATGCTTCTGGAAGTTCTGAATTGGAGAAGGTGTTTGAATACGAAACCAACCTTGGAGGCATTGTCTTAAAGGGGAGGACCGGACAAAGCAATGCAAGCACCATCTTTATAAATTCCTCAAAGACATCATCGGTAAGTACTGTTTCTCAATCTAGTATAACTATTTCCTGTACAGATCCATCTTCAGGAAAAGGTTCTATTACAGTAAAAGCAACAACTGACCCGAAAGAAACCACAGTACATCTTTTTACAGCTGAGCCTGCCAACCAACCAACTACAGCCATAAGTACGAATCTTGAGGTACAGGTAATGCCTCCTTATGGCAATTATTTCATTTATTTCCGAGCTATCAACGATTATCAGGCTAATGGCAACGGGAATGAATTCTTAGGCAGAGACTATTCTAAATGGCCTATTGAAGGTAATTCAAATTGGACGGATTGGTGGAGTGAAGATAATAATAGGACTTCAAGTGCAAACAATCATAGAATCTATATCTATGGCCAGAACGGTGAGACACTAGATACCAACGAAGATACCGGAGCATGGGAATTCAATGGCCCATATAAGGATGATGATTATAATAACAAGATGACACCCTCTTCTTCAAATGCAGGATGGTATTCTTATGAACTTAAATGGAATCAGACCCCTACTGACATTAAACATTCCGGTTCCTCTTTGAACCCTGAACCCGGTAAAACTTTATTAATGTTCTATGCGGGAAGGAATAATATAGGAGAAGAAATTCATCGCGCTCCTCATCATATGGATGCCGGTATAACTCTATTTGATTATGAAGATAGAGAAGGTTGGATTCTTTATGATCCCACTTGTGCTCCTTACTCAAAAACATATGATAGTAAACCTATTATTGAGGATGTAAATTATATTGTCTATACAAAAAGTCCTGTTTACAGTTGGCATAATAAATATGGCAATATAGATGGTGGAATGACCACTTACGATGACAACCATGGCGAATGGGTAATTCATTACACCCTTAAAGATAACGAGTGTGAAGAATTAGGAAACGGATGGTATAGAACAATTATTAAGTTAAAGGCACCTAAAGACGATTACGCTAAAAACATTAAGATTAACACACTGAATACAAACGGTAAATATAGAGTTTATTTCAAGAAATTCAAGAATGATAATAACTGGGGAGATCGTAGCCCACGAGTCCATTTATTTGGTGGTAGTAAAGGTGAAAAAAATAGTTGGAATAACAGTGAGGAAATGACCTATATCGGTGAAGCTGATGATCATAACGGATGGATATATTATTATGATATTCCATATGGTTATCATGACGGGAAAATTGTCTTTTGTTCCAATGATAGGAGTACTATCCAGACAGATGATATCACTCTGAATATGTATGCAAACATAATCTATTGTTCTCAAAACAATCCAAAAACACCTTCTCATCAGGAATACGGTTACAAGGAATATTATAATACCATTATTTCAAGTACAAAATTGTTTAATGGTGAAGCTTATCCTAATAACACGGGTTATTTCAACAATTCAGCTTGGAGCCCATCTGCAAATTGATAAGTGTTTGAATTTAAGAAATTTTGGAAACTAATATTATGAAACTTTTCAAATATATTAAGACTTCAATTTGGGTTGCACCTCTTTTGAGTCTTTTTGCCTGCTCGGATTTTGATGACTATACTTCTTCTGTGTCTGAGATGGATGATAACTCTTACACAGTGTCTATGTCTGTCCCGAGTTATACAATCACCTCATTAAGTACTAGAGCGGGTAATGATTGGATTGATAATTTAAGTGTCATTTATTATAAAAATGACAATCAATCTGACGCTTCTAATAGTTTTATTGAACAGAGGACGATTTCAGATTTCACAACTTCCGAAAACAATATCGTCATCTCTATCCCTAAAGTGCAGGATGCTAAATACATTCAAATTATTATCAATAAGAGCCTTGGGGTAAATGAGAAAGATGCATCTCAGGTGTTTGTCTCTGACCATTATTTAGGTTCAGATCCAAATAAAGCTATATTATGGGGTATGGCTCAATTGCCTGAATCAAGCAACTCTTTCCAAATGCAATTGCTTCATCATGATGTCAAAGTCTCAATTGCAAAAGGCGAAGGGGTAACTAATTTTTCACTAGAGAAATTTGGTGTCTTTGGCTCTACTACTACAGGTTCTTTAGCTCCTAAAGATTGGAATTTTTCTTCTGAAGAACCCAATCTGCCTTCTTCTCCGGTATATGGCTCACTAACCGATAAGACAGATAGTGAACTTATCATGTCAGGTAATGATTTCTATGTTTTTGAAACACCTGAAGGAAAGGCAAAGATTATTATTAAAGGTTCATATAATGGAGCTAATTCCACTTATTATGTTGCGGAATTTAATGAAAGGAAAGCCAGTGCATCTGGGTCCTACTCTGAAGACCCTGATCATTACACCTATAAAGACATACCTCTTATCCGAGGTCATAACTATCGTCTTGTAATCGATGAAGTGAGATCTGAGGGTTGGCCCACTCTTAGTGAAGCTTTACTTGCCAAACCGGATAATAGAATGACTATACTCGTAATAGATGAAACTGAGAGTATTACAAACATTGTTTCCTGTAAAGACTATGCTCTTGGTGTCAATAAACCTGATCCTATTCCGGCTGTAGCCACTACAGGTAAGCCAATGGAAACCTATCTTTATGTTGCAAGTTCTTACCCGGTTTTCACCCTCACAGAGATTAATTCAAACAAGATTAATTTCAATGTGAGTGGAACAACAAGTTCCAATAATTTAACATGGAATTTAGAGGAAGTGGAAACTGTAGGATCCACTGATAAAATAGTCGATTCAGATATCAATAGTGGCACTCTATATAAATTAAAAATCTCAACTCAAGAAGCGAATAAGACTCAGGAAGAGAAACAATTTGAGATTATTGTCTCAGCTGGAGATCTTGAACGCAGAGTCACCATTACACAATCTGCATATGATCCCTATAGATCCGGTGATAGAGCAGTGCAATTTAAAGGGACAAATATCTCGTTAGGTTCAACTGATTGGCAGGATTATATTGCATGGCTTGACCAATGTAAAGGTGTATCTGCTGAAGCGAATAGAAATGTGGCCAGAAATGAAGGACTTCATTTCCCACCGGTTCCCTCATACACTCTTCAATATAGAATCCCGAAACTTGCCGGAGATAATACCCCTACAATATCAGCAGGATTCACCTGTTCAGATGGAGGCGATTATTACATTATTAGTGCAACTGCCGACCAGAACCTTGTTATTGGTAATTTCTCATTTAAGAATGCTAATAACGAGACACTTCAATATAAACTTTATAAAACCGGTATATTCCATAATCTCACTCAGTCGGTTTTAAATTCTTATGCTAGGCCTGAGGAAACCGTCGAGCCCGGATGGTATTACTATGAACTGGTAAATGCTAATGGCATTCTTATTATGGATAGGAACCTTGGTGCCACCACCAATGCTCCTTATAAATCTACAAACTCTACGATACGAAAAAATACCGGTGCAAAAGGAGCATATTTCAAGATTGCTGAAAACCCTATGCCCAAACAATCCCAATCAAGATTACAGGAGGTGGTAAGTACGGTGACAATCCAAGATAAACTTCTTTTGCCTTCAGGATTTAATATCCCATTACAAAAGCAAATAGAGGGATTGGGTATTTATACCTCTAATCAAGGCGGTTCAAATGGCACAGCTGTAGTAGCTACAGTTAATGTGACTGGACAAGTTGCTGATTCTAAAATTTTCTTCCCTCATTGCGGTTATTATGATGCATCTTCTAAGGGTTTTAAAAATGATGAAAATGCCAACGTTTGGACCAAAAATTTACATTGCTATAGTCAAGGATTTGATTCACACCTTAGCAAGGAATTCGGTTTTTGGTACAGATATTTGAATGGATATGGCACTACTTTAGGAGCCACTCAGATAAAGAATATTGGTCAGCTTAGATATGTTGACGGTTCTGAAGGTGGTAGTAACGGCTGTTTCCGTTATATGCCTATACGTTTAGTATATGGGACATCCGCAAGTACCCCAAGGACCGGGTCTGATTATTACCTGCGAGGTTCGTGGAATAGTTTTGGTAATGGCACAGAAGCCTACCGGTTTTATGTAGATAGTTCAACTCAGTGGTCAACTAATACTATTACTTTGTATAAGGGTCAAACATTTAAGGTTGCTAACCAAAATACCTGGGATGGTTTTAATTATGGTAAAGGAGATGATACTGTTTGGGAGGCTGGAAAGAAAGGAAAGCTCAGCTACAACAGTGGAAATTTGGAAATGAATAAAGACTTTACCGGTGTAGTTATTTTGACCAAGAGTGGAAATGATTATTACCTTGAATTGAAATCAAACTAATCGGGAAAGCTTCTAAGAAGAAATATTTCATAGAAATAGAAGAGGGTGAGCCAAATTTTTTGGCTCACCCTCTCTAATAGGTACAAATATTCTTTTAATTTCGGTTTTTGTCGGCCGAAGGCCAGAGCCACAAGGTTCACCTGTGGCCCTCATCTCCTCAGTAAGCATTAACTGAAGTACACCTTGAGTACAGGATATAGGGTTTGTAATTTTGCGGGATTACAAACTCTATAATTTTTTGTACTATGACAAAAGAAGAATTTGAAATTCTCAAGCGGGAGCAAAAA
>JAFLTT010000004.1:145622-224821 GCA_022509165.1 Muribaculaceae bacterium | reverse complement strand
CTGCCGCTAGCGTTCATCCTGAGCCAGGATCAAACTCTCCGCTGTTATCTATCTTTTCAGATCTCTTTTTTTCAGTTTGTCTGTCCGGCCGTCTCTCCAGGATATCGACGGGAAACTTGTATTATATCTATAACCTTGTTTCCCATTTTTCTTTGCTGCTCCGGCAATCCCGCTTTTTGCGGAATCGCCTGTCCTGTGGCATCATTTCATTGTCCTCTCCGCTGTCCCGGCCCGGGCTTTCACCCCCGTGGCGTTTGCGACAGCGGTTGCAAAATTACATCAATCCCGACCCGTGTGCAACACTTCGCTCCATGATCGACCAAATTCTGCACTGTATTCACACGCAACTGCCTGAGTATCTTTGAAATCAAAAAATGTTAATTTTTCTTTCGAAAGTTTAAACAAGTTTCATATGTGGAAACTTAATAGGATTATCCACACTCCAATTTCAAGAGGACGTACGAGCCGTACGTCCCTACTTTCTCGACTTTGGGTATTTTTACGGATAATCATAAAACTTAAAACACCATTACCATATTAATTGAAAGAGTATGATCGTTGTAAGAGGGCATTATAGAACAAACCTGCTGATTTTTCTTCTTATCCCAATGAAACCATTTGCGGTAATGAGGCAGCATCCAGTAACCTATCTGGGCAGAAAGAATACCGATTCCGGCTCCGGCTATCACATCATTGAGCCAGTGTCTTCCATTATACAACCTCAGGAAGGCTACTCCAGTAGCCACAGCATAGGCCGCTCCACCTATACCCCATCCGAATTCCTTCCTTATTAATTCTGCACCTGTAAAAGTGGTAGCCGTATGACCCGAAGGAAAAGAGTTGCGTGCATTTGAATCGGGTCGTTTCTCCTTGAAGCTATATTTAGCGATGTTGGTCACCGCTGTCATAGCCAAGTAGGCAGTGATTTCCACTGCCACTCTCTCACGCCAGTCAAGTTTACGTCCTCCTTTATAAAATCCCAGTCCCAGGTAGGCTGCTGCCGGGAGATATTGAAGATAATCGTCGAAATGAAGGTAATGGTCGCCCCGGATATGTGTCATACCATCCCTTACCTTATCATTGAGTTTATGAAACGCCTTGGAATAATAACCGAAAGTACCAACGGCAATCAGCGACAACGGCGCTATCAATTGAACCGGCTTGAAACTCACATCAAATTCCTTGGACTTCTTCTCCCCGACCTTCAGATCTAAGGGTGTGATATCCTGCATACAGATATTCACGTACGTAACATCCGCAGGAATCACACCGGTCACAGACAATTCCAGATCAGGAACCTCTGCAAAGATAATTTCTGCAGTTTCCAAAGAAAGAGAATCAACCGTTACCTGACATTTGGCGCCTACCGAATATAGTGCGATAACAACTGCAAATACGAATTTAAATATCTTCATGGCTTATACCCTGCTTTTTCTTTCTCTATTTTGAATCCTTTGCAAAATTAGTGAGATAATTCAATTTTGCCTAACTACCCTTTTTTATTAATTTTGAAGACTTTTTCTCCATAAGAACAAAGACAAAATTACCATGTATAAAAGGACTTTAATAACTTCAGCCCTTCCGTATGCCAACGGCCCCGTGCATATCGGTCATCTTGCCGGAGTATATGTGCCGGCCGACATCTACGCCCGTTACCTTCGTCTTAAAGGCGAGGAGGTAATGTTTGTAGGCGGTAGCGACGAGCACGGCGTGCCCATCACTATCAAAGCCCGCAACGAGGGAGTGTCTCCTCAGGATATAGTAGACCGTTATCATAAGATCATAAAGGACTCCTTCGAGGAACTCGGCATTTCTTTCGATGTATATGGCCGCACTACCTCAAAGACTCATCATAAGACCGCCTCAGATTTTTTCCGGACTCTCTACGACAAGGGAGAATTCATCGAAAAAACATCTCAACAGTTGTATGATGAAGAAGCCGGAGAATTTTTAGCCGACCGTTACGTAGTGGGCACCTGCCCGCATTGCGGAAAAGATGGTGCCTATGGCGACCAATGCGAGGCATGCGGCACATCCTTGAGTCCTTCCGAACTTATCAACCCCAAGTCAAAACTTTCAGGAAGCACACCGGTCCTCAAAGAGACTTCCCATTGGTACCTTCCTCTGGATAAATGGGAACCCAAGCTGCGGGAATGGATACTCGAGCAACATAAGGAATGGCGTCCTAATGTATACGGCCAATGCAAATCCTGGCTCGACCTCGGGCTGCAGCCCCGGGCTGTGAGCCGCGACCTGAAATGGGGTATCCCTGTACCGGTGGAGGGAGCCGAAGGAAAAGTACTCTACGTATGGTTTGATGCTCCAATCGGATATATCTCCAATACCATCGACGCTACTCCCGACTGGGAGAAATGGTGGAAAGATCCCGAATCACGCATGATTCATTTCATAGGCAAAGACAATATCGTGTTCCATTGCATCGTATTTCCCTCTATGCTTATGGCTCATGGCGGCTACAACCTTCCCGACAATGTGCCGGCAAATGAATTCCTAAACCTGGAAGACGATAAGATCTCTACTTCACGCAACTGGGCTGTATGGCTACATGAATATCTACGGGAACTCCCCGGCAAGCAGGATGTGCTTCGGTATGTGCTCACCGCTAATGCTCCGGAAACAAAAGACAACAATTTTACATGGAAAGATTTCCAGGCCCGTAATAATAATGAACTGGTAGCTATACTCGGTAACTTTATCAACCGCGCAACCGTGCTGGTGCATAAATACTACGGAGGCATGGTGCCCGCTGCCGGTGAATTTACCCCCGAAGACCACAAAATGATGGAGGAGGTAAGGGAAAGCATCAAAGCCCTCTCCGACAACCTTGACAATTTCAAATTCCGCGAAGGTCTGAAGGATGCAATGAATGTGGCTCGCATAGGCAACAAATACCTTGCCGATACCGAACCTTGGAAACTGATAAAGACCGACCCGGTACGCACTGCCACTATTCTTAATCTCGCCATCCAGCTTTGTGCAAACCTGGCGGTGATATTCGAACCTTTCACTCCTTTCACAGCCGCCAAATTAGCAGAACAGCTGAGGCTTAAGGAACTAAAATGGAATATGGCAGGAAACTTCCAACTTGTGCCTGACGGTGTGGAAATAGGTAAACCCGAACTTCTTTTTGAAAAGATTGAAGACGATGTGGTGGATTTCCAGATAAAGAAACTTCAGGATGCGAAGGAGAAAAACCTCCTGGATCAATGGACACCTTCGCCGGTAAAAGACACGGTAGACTTCCCCACTTTCGAAAAGATGGATATCCGAGTAGGAAAAGTTTTGGAATGTGAGAAGGTGCCCAAGGCCGACAAACTATTGAAATTCAAGATTGACGATGGCATGGGAGGCCGTACTATAGTGAGTGGCATTGCCAAGTTCTACAATCCGGAAGACCTGGTGGGTAAAGAGGTATGTTTCATTGCTAATTTTGCTCCCAGAAAACTGAAAGGAGTAGAATCCCAGGGAATGATTCTTAGCGCCGAAGATGCCGACGGTCGTCTGGTGGTCATCGGTCCCACCGGTGAAGTGCGCCCGGGCTCTTCTGTGGGTTAATCTAAAAATTTGATCTTTTCATGACTTTTGTCGTCAAATGAAAACTTATACCTTATTAGCATTATCATTGGTAGCCGCATGCTTCATAGCGTGCGGCTCTAATTCTTCAAAGGCTGTGTCAGAAAATATGAATTTCCTTGCAGAAAGTGAATCGGTGGCACCTCCCGACGTAATGGAAAGCAGTCCCCTTGGTGATTTCGATGCCGACAGTGCCTATTATTATGTGGAAAAGCAAGTGGAATTCGGGCCTCGCGTACCAAATACAGAAGCCCATCGGCTTACCGCACTCTGGCTCGCCGAGCAACTCAAACGCCACGGAGCCAAAGTGACGGTACAAAATGCTCGCCTCGAAGCGTTCGACGGTACAATCCTGAATGCTAAGAATATTTTCGGACAAATAAATCCTGATGCCAAGGAAAGGATTTTATTATTGGCTCACTGGGACAGCCGACCCTGGGCAGATAAAGATCCTGATCCGGAAAAGAGAATACTACCTGTGGATGGTGCCAATGACGGCGCAAGCGGAGTGGGAGTAATTCTGGAAATTGCCCGACAATTGAAACTTAACCCTGTCTCTAAAGGAATAGACATCCTTTTCGTGGACGCAGAAGACTGGGGCACCGACGGAGATGACGAGTCATGGGCTTTAGGCACAAAATATTTTGTTGAGAATCCACCTTTGAAGAACTATTCCCCCCAGGTTGCCATTTTGCTTGATATGGTGGGAGGAGAGAATGCCACATTCTGCCGGGAATATTTTTCTGAACGTTCAGCACCACGTGTGGCAGAATCCGTATGGCAGACAGCCGGTAAATTAGGATATGGGAAATATTTTCTCAACCGGCTGGGCACAGCGGTGATGGACGACCATGTACAATTAATCAAGGCCGGTATTCCAGCTATAGATATTATTGAATACCATCCTGACGATGACTTGGGTTTCAACTCTCGCTGGCATACTACCGCCGACAACATGGAGGGTATCTCTACTGAAACCCTAAACGCAGTAGGCTCTACGTTACTCACCTACCTGCGCTCCCTCTGATATTTTATCCAAGAGTTAAAATAACCTTTGGGCCCTTAAGACCATGGGAGCTTGGAACCCGATCCAATTCTAAAAATTTTTCCGAAAATTCTAAAAAAGATTCCCGAAGAGACTCACGCCTCTCCGGGAAAATTTATAATTACAATACCTAAAAATTAGTCGTTCTGAATCAGCAGAGTTTCAGGTTTTTCTTCTCCGCCCAAAAGTTTACTGATATTCTCATCTGTCAATAGTTCTCCTGCATATTTACAATTTTTTAATACAATTGAACTTGACTGTGTAGCATCCATTTCAAAACCTTCGTCAAAAGAACAGCCAATGAATTCACATGGGTTGTACGGCCTTATGAATTCATAAGCCCAACCTGCCTTAGAACCTTTACCAAATTCACAATTCTTGAATATTACTTCTTTATGTACGTTTGAGAAACTGGTCCATCCGTTCAAACGGCAACCTTCGAAATACACTCCAAATTCCTTATTACCTGCATCACTATTGAAGGCATATAATGTATTATCTACAGTGATATTTTTAAAATAGATATCGCCATTTACACCATTTCCGATAAAGAGAGCTCTCACAGCACCTCTTAGATTCATATTTTGAGCAGTTCCGGATACTGCATTTATTAAACTGGTGTATTCTCCTTTTTGAGTAGTTGAAGTGAATGTATTGCCTTTCCCATCTATAATGACTCCATTTTCTAATTTAAAGGCAGTTGATCCATAAGAAGCACTTTTTGTAGATTCACCGGTCATACTACTTTCCAAAATGATTTCATTTACAATGTCTGATGCTGAAGGAATTAGTTCCAAATCTGTCACATCTAAAGTTACTTTACCTTCTACAACTTGGAATACATGAGTATTTGTATTAGTGACTTTAACTTCGATTTTCTCCTGAGTTGCACCATTCACAAGTCTTCCATATACTTCACCTACATTCGGAGCTTTTCCTTCTTCTTTATAAGGCATGGTTTGATCAGCAATAACATCAACTCCATCTACAGTACAATTTTTAATATAGGCATTTGCACCACCTACAGTACCTGCAATACCACCAACATCTCTGTAAGCCTTAATCTTAAGATTCTTAACTGAACTATTTTCAATATAAGCGGTACCCTCAGCTGAAAGATATCCCGTGATTCCACCTACATTATTACCATCATCATTATCCTTGTCTTTATTAGGTATAGAAGTTATAGAACCTCCTTCAACATGACAGTTAATGAAATGACCACATAATCCATCACCTGAAACTGCTCCGGCTTTCCAATCACCGGCAATGTTAACATTTTTCAATTTTAAATTTTGTACAGTTCCGCGAACTGTGGAAAAGAACCCTGCGGATTTCTCTTTACTAACAGAAACCTTCAAATTACTTACAGTATGGTTGTCACCATCAAAGGTACCATTAAAAATCAGACCATTATTCCCCAATGGCGTCCAACTGGCATTATTCAAATCAACATCTGTCATCAACTTTACGGTTTGTCCTGTAAAGATTGAAGTTCCGGTTTTCTTAATTGAATTATGGGATGTTGCTGCACTGGTGGCCTTATTCATCTGAGTCTGGAACCATTTTAAACCGGTTAAACCGTAAAGATAATAGGTGTTGTTATAGAAATCTACACCATCAGCAATCTTATGGTCTTCTGCGTTATTGTTATCTCCGTAGTAGGATGGATCTATTACAATTTCAAAATTAATCTCATTACTGAGGAAGGTACCTAAAATATTGGTACGCCAGTTTCTTTGAACGGGTACATTGGTAAGACCATCACTAATGGTAATATCGTTACCCGAAGAAGGATGTAGGGTAAAGGAGAGATCCTCCAAAGTAGTTTTGGCTACAGGTGCAAGGATGTAAGACATTGAAAGGTAGTGAAACTCTGTGGGTTCAACTGTACCGGTTGCTGTATTCTCCACTGAAACAGTCAAAGTCTCAGGTGTAGAATATTTAGCCGGAGTTTTTGAAAAACCATATATTACTGCAATTGGTTCACTAACTTCACCTGTTAGAAGGTTAATCTTTGTGTTAGCCTTGTTTAATACTACTTGAGAAGTAGCAATATCAATTCCAGCTGCTGAAGCCGCTTCATAATCCTCCTGTGTGGCACCGAGATTTATTTGTGCAAAAGGACGACGTAAAGTAGTTGTTATGGTTGCATCCCCACTTACAGTAAAAGATTCCACTGAATAAAAAGCATCACGTGCTTCATCATTGTTAAGGCCATTGTAATCAACTGTTACATCAGTCAGATCATCTGTATTAAAAGCTGTACAATTTGAATTTTGTGCCCAGAAAGCGATTTGGTAAGACTGCCCTTTAGCCAATCTGATAGATAAACCTTGGTATGGGTAAGAAATACCTGTCTCTTTTCCATTTAAACTGGTAAGATTATTTCCTTTAGCATCAAATACCTGATATACAAGTGTATTGGCGCCGGTGCCGTCAGAAATGGCACGTGAGCCTATCACATTTTCAATATTCAACGAGAAGGTTACTACACCTTCATTACCATTACCGGTTGCGTTTGGCATAAGGTCTTCATTGCTACATGAGGTAGCCAACATCACCCCTGCAACTGCGAAAAGACCGGTTTTTAAGATTCCTTTCATGTTGTTAAAAAAATAGGATTATTGGTTATTTACTAAATTGTTTATGATTACCACTAAGGTATTGTTTCTATATCTTGAAAATTTTCAATTATACTATTTTATCCCCTGTAATTATTTCTATGGAAAGATAATATTATGGTCGCCGTCATAATCAGGATTAACTCCTACGCCTCCGCTTGCATTCTGTAAAAGATAAGAACCCTTTACCACGGTATGATAACTCCGTTTGATTGGTACCTGTACGGCATCGGAAAGAGATATCTGGTTGCCCTCTTTATCATTGATGCCTACTCTCAAGGTAACATAAGTATCGTTTGTACCGGTGAAAACATAGTCAAATCCCATAGACGCCTCGTCGTTGTTGATACGCGTAAGATTACCGTCGTAGGTAGCTCCTGTAACTGAATCCGAGGGTTTATCGTCAAATACACTGAAGGCTGATGGCATGAAACCAACATAATAAAATTTCACTGTATAGTCAGAAAGATCAGGGCCTGTAGTACCATCACCGGAATTTTCTTCTCCACGGCTCTTAGTCTCTTTGTCGAGAAATTCGGCCAGGTCGGTAGTGATAAACTCAAATTTTGCCATTGGCCGTTGCATCTTTACCACTATTTCTTTGGGATCCTTCAACTCTACTGAATTGATTACTTCCATATCTGCCCATCCTCTGAAAGAATCGCGATAATCAGTGTTACTTTGGTGTTTTGATAGTTTCACGGCATTAAAGTCTGTGACATCATAGAAGTGTTCTGTCTGGGAAGTTTCCCGCAAGTCTGACCATACTATAAGTCTATACTTACCCGGAACCAGTCTGAGATCCATACTACGGTCATAACTACCTGATATCTCTATAGTCTCTTCAAATTTCGTATAATAATCAGATGAGATGATATCGTTTCCTTGGATTGGATAAGCCCTGACGTGATATCTCATTACCCCAGTTTGTGTCACCATCCCCTTTGAATCCACCTTACTGCTTTTAGTATCTCCTGATGAAAGATTGTGCTCCATCATCGGCATTTCAGTATCGTATACAAGGGAAAGTTTCACTTGTTCTGTAGGTTCCGGTTCGGGCCATTGGTGAACGTTGCAGGATAGCAGTCCCAGCAAAGGCAACACTCCGAGTATAGATTTAAATAATTTTTTCACCGGTCGCCTCCTTTCTTCTTTTCTATCGGGAAGGAATAGGAGATGCTCACATTGATATTGTCGATACCGAATAATGTCTTTTTACGGGAATCTATCAGTTTACCGTTGGGACGGTTCTGGAAACGGTCGTAGTGCAGACGGTATACTCCAACGCCACCACCAAACTCCATGGCCCATCGACCATTTTTTGATATCGGCAAACGATAGCCTGCTGCCAGACCTCCACCTATTGCCGGAGTCTTGCGGGAATGGTCCTGATAACGGTAATTGCCTCCGAAGGCAAAGTTGTACCATCCCATTCCATAATGAGCTTCCAGATAAGCACCCCTGTTTTCGCCCTTAAACCAATAGCGTATGCCGGGTTGAAAACCGAATACCCTGAATTTCAAGTCACTCCTGAAATAATTCATGGCGGAATAATACACCGGAAGGTTAAACGACCAATGCGGGGCCAGATCTACTTCAAAGGCTACATTGCTCCAGAACATCAGCCAGTAAGGCAGGTCGGTCTTGATATACATCCTTCTCCGCCAGTCATTACCGGCTGATGATTGAAACACATCTGAAACAATGGCATCTTCCGACACAGTCCCCGGCTCCGGTTCCTGTGCCATGAAAGTTTCTTCTTTTATAACTTCATCTATATTCTGAGTTTCTTCATTCATTTGAGATGCTGCATAGCGTCTTACATTTAGTGTAACCTCTGCGCTACGCATCTTGGGGAAAATATTTTCCGCCATATATTTCCATGTCTTGCCCCCTTCGAGTGCACGGATAGCTGCTTCCTGAGCCTCCAGCGGCATATCCGACTCTATGATGGATATTACCTCTGTGTATCCCGGTATACGGGAATCGCCACGTACCAGACTACGGAAGAGGGGCCAGTCTTCACCTCGAGCCTTCACTTTTATAATATCGGGTGAAAGCATTGTATTGTCTTCAAGCCATTTTGCCATAGCCTGTGCCCTCTGTCGGGAAAGCTTTCGGTTTAGGCGTGAATTTCCGTCGACTGACGACACACCGGCCACGTCGGCTCCGATGATGGAGTCCGCCCTGGAAATAGAATCTAAGATTTGGGAAAAATTATTGAGTTGAGGAGAGTTCAAAATTAAATCGCTGGTAATTTCAAATGGATGAGTATATGTTATAGAAATTGCATCATCTGCTTTACCTGCTTCATCTGAAATATCTCCGATACTCTTCGCAAATGAAGTGATGCTTGTAAAACAAAAAATAAATGACAGTACAAGATATATGGCTTTACAGCCAAATTTATTCATCGTTAAAAATTAGGATAGGAAATTAGTAAAAACAGAAATATAACGCCCGTTTTCCCTTTATTAGTATGTAAAAATTTGTCAAAAATTCTAATTTTACCTTATCTTCCTAACATTCTGATATTTTAAGGGCTCTTTCCCGGCTTTTTCTTTCATTTTGTCATCTTTTCCCCATTCGACCGGTTCCACAAATCTTATAAAAATAAGGACTCTCTCCCCAATTTTTATTCCCCGGAATCTTCTATGTCATTAAGGTCGAAGCGATGGAAATATTCATCCTGGAGCTGACGCACAGGACCTGAAGCCCGGCCCCTGCCCTTCTTCTCAATAAATTCTTCATAACTCCTCACCGCATAATGATTTATACGGATACGGTCGTGTTGCGGGGCCCGGTCACGCCAACTCACTCTTACCCTGTCACCATGGCTGTCGGAAGCTTTACCGTTGATACGTGCAGCCTCATGGCACCCTGTCATCCCATACACACGCCGCGGGTCGAGGATACTCTTCACATGTTTATTAAGCGGATGGTCTGTCAGGGAATGTTTACGAAACCTCTCCATCACTCCTCCGGGTTCCCTTTTCTTCTGTCCACTGCTGCCGTAGCATAACCAGTTTATTTCCACTACGGGAAATTCTTCCATATTTTCCAGGTATTCAGGGATGGTAGTTTCCTTAAGGGGCACGATAAATTCATCCATATCTATCACGGCTAACCACCTTGTGTCGTAACGATGGCGTCGAAGACAGTCGTCATAGGCAGCCAACTGCACCCTATATCCCGGAAAATAATTATACTCCACTATTCCTCGATCGATATATGGCTGTAGCACATCCCGTGTTTCATCGTTGCTTTCATTATCGTATATATAAAATTTCTCAATCCCTTTGGATATATGCCAGTCAAGCCATTCCTTGAAATAGGGTCCCTCATTCTTGGCAATCACCACTGCAGCAAGATAATGCTCCACAGGTTTTTCCCGATTGCGTTTGATCTCCCTTTTCAGCCTTAAGGCATTGATAGGGCCATACCGTAAGATTCCTCTCCAACGGTTGCGGGTCATCTTATGAGGAATCACACCGGCAATTATTTCTGCCAACACCTTATTCATATCATCTTTCTTTATTTTTTTTCAAAAGAGGAGGGTTCAGGAAGTATCGATTCAAAGGCTGCCTGAAGTTGCTGCATCAGTTCAGCATAATTACGGATATTCTTATTGTCGTTGATGCAAACGAGTGAATACTCCTGATTCCGTATAGCCCTCACTGCCTGCTTAGGTTTCACCATCAATGGAAACATCTTGGTATCCTTGTAGGTATTGTAAGGATGGAAGTTGCCCCGGCATATCTGCCAGGTCCGGAAGAGTTCATGGGTATGGTCGCTTTTGTCGCGGAACCTATTTTTGGAAGTCTCGTTCAGTTCTTTCTCGGCAAAAGACCATGCTTCTTCAAAAGACTGTTTCAGATAAGGCTGAGCATTATGATGCACACGTAAAGTGATAAACTTATCGTACCATTGCAACAGACGGTTCATCCTTTCTTTCCCACCATATTCCGGAGTAAACCACTTGTGGCCGTCGCGAAGGAGTACTTCTCGCTTATCAAACCGCGAGTTGATGATACGGATATTATTCTTAAGCATCACATAATATGGACTCCAGGAAGGATTGTATTGAAAAACAGCGATATCACACGGCAGACCATCCTGAAAGAATCGTTGGGGAGGAGTGGGCCGGATGATATAAAAATCGTCGTTAAAATATACGAAATGCTCACTCAGGCCCGGAATCCGATGAATATACCTCTCTATCACACCTGAATTGAATGTGGGAAGATAACTTGCAGGAATTATGTCATTGTGATGTACCAGATGCAACTTCGGATTGGAGGTATCAAGCCAATCCGGTTTCTGTCCACAGGTAACAAAATGAATACGGTTTACCCAAGGTGTAAATTTCTCTACACCTCGAAACCAATATTTCAGGAAGCCGTAATCACGGAATCTTTCCATCCCTGTATTGTAGGAATCAGTCTTTTCCTGTCCCGACCATTTTGCAAAATCTTTCTGCCATTCCGGGTCGTTCATATCCACCCAGACCACTACAAAATCTATAGGGAAATCACTTTTCATAATTCATCAAGCATTTTAAGCCACCGGGCTCCGATTTTTTGAGAAGAAAACCTGTCGGCACCTTCTATCCCTTTGATTGCCAATGACCGGCGCCACTCTTCATTTTCCATAAGCCGTGCCAATTCATTGCTATAAGTGTCGGTATCACCAAATTTCTCCACAATGATTCCGGTCTCATTATGGCTTACTACATCTCGCAGGGAAGCATAGGAATCGAATGCAACCGGCACACATCCGTAGGCTTGAGCCTCCAGTATGGCCAGAGGCAGCCCCTCATATTCCGAAGTAGTCATCAGGATAGAGGATTGTTCCAGGAAAGGTTTCGGATCCTTCCATCCATGATACTTCACCTGTCTGAGCCCCAATTTTTTTATCAGACGTTTCACGATGTCAGTATTATGACCCGAACCCACTATATCCAGTTGCCAGTCGTTGAAAGTGCCCTTTTCTTCTATTTTTTTCCACACTTCGAGAGCGACCGACATCCGTTTCTGGATTTCGTCCATACGGCTTAACATCAATACTCTCTTCTTCTTTCCATCAAGAATACCATCTTTTTTAGGTGCGTCAAAAATATTAGGAATGGCTGTGATTTTATTGGCTTCATCCTTAAAACCACCGATTTGGCAATAATCTTCACGATAACCCTGTGACAGGAGCACTACTTTATCGCTATTTTCATAAGTAGAGCCATACACTCCGGCAAGACGACGGTTGCGGGAATATTTCAGAAGAGGGTATATAGTGGCACGTAAAAGATATAAGGGATTGAAGGGATTGAGTCTCAACAGATGATATCCCGCGGAAAAGGTTCCCTTCTTAAATTCACTTCCCGGAGCAAAATGCTGCATAAAGATGATTTTGACTTCGCGGCCGGAATCCATTACTGCTTTCCTGATCACTTCATGACGAAAAAACCTGCTCATATTCACCACCACATCTATCTCATTTGCAATGATAAAGTCTTTCAGGCTCCGTTGAAACAGACTATCTGAGGTGCTCAGTTTAATTACATCCGTATAGATAGACTTATCGCTGCCATCTGATTTACTACGGAAAGCATTGTACACCTCCCATTGTCCGCTCATCTTCAGGGCTTGAGCGATACGGAAAGTGGCAACTTCAAGACCGCCTTTGATGTGCTCCCCGCAAAAATTTTCAGAATAAAACAGGATTCTCTTCATTGCATCCCCATTAGATTGCAAATATAAGAAATTTTATTTGCTCCTGATGGAATCCGGATAGGATTGCAACAGATCGAACTTGAGGATAAGATCGCTCACCTTCCTGGCTTTCTGCATATGTTCAAGCAACTCGGGTGAGACTTGTGATGCATCGCCCACCACATCGCCGGCTGAACCGACTGCCACTCCCGGAGCCAAAGGGTGAAATACTGAAATCCCCATACCTTTCCAAGGGTAATCATAGGCATTAAGAAGGTCGAGAACGGTACTGTATACATCCGCCTGCCCTAATTGACCTCCATAATAACCCGGAACCGGTGAATTCATTACAATGAGAGGGGTATGCTGAAGAGGGTCGACAAATTCTCTTGAAAATTCATTGGCCAAAGCCTCCCGCCGATCTGTGGCGAGACCTTCATGGTCACCTGTTATCACTACCATGGTTTCTGCCCAGTCATCTCTTTGCTTAAGGTAGTCTATCAATATCTGAATTGATGCATCGGTATAATGGGCCGTGACAAGATAATCCTTTATTACCCCGGGCATAGGTGAAGAAAAGGAAATGGTGCGAAGATGTTCAGGGAGATTGAAAGGATTGTGGCCCGAATTGGTTACGGTAAGCACCATCAGAGGGGTGTCCGGCGAACCTACTTCTCCACTCTCCATTTTTTCAGCAATCTGGCGGAACAATGACCTGTCACCCAGTCGTTTGGTGCGTCCGGTGAGTTCATCCATAGTAAAATCCGACTCATCTATCAGGTGGGTGAATCCGAAAGCCGGTGCCACACGTCCCTGATTCCATACATAAGGTTTATCAGGCGTAAGGAGATATGTATCGGCTCCTCTCTGTTGCATTACCTTTGGAAGAGAAAAAAACCGGTTTTCCACAGCATCGTAAGCATAAACCTTATTATACATCGGCATAAGACCCGTGAGTGTAAGCAACTGACCCTCGATCGAACGTCCCGATCCTACCTGGGTCACTACATTAGGGGCAAAGAAAGTGGTGGAATCCGCCACAATTCTATTCAGGTTCGGGGTTATAATCTTTCCCTCCACCTCTGTATCTATAACCCAACTTTCCAGACTCTCGCAGAGGATAAACACCAGATTTTTTGGAACGGCTCTTTCTGCTCGGGTTGAATCATTCCAGTAAGGCCGGTTAAGCTCCTCATGATATTTTAGCCATTGCACCACAGTCTCTTTATCTTCTGCAGAAAGAGTTTCCGTGGCCTTATAATAATCATGCACCAGGTAACCTCCAAGGGAATAAATCGGGACAATACTGCTGGAGAGATAAGCATATCCCGACATGAAATCCATCCTTTTCATTATACCACCTCTCCAAGCGTCGGAGGCCCAGGTTATTATCGCCAGTATGCCTACATACACCATATACACCCACGGTGAGGGAAGACGCTTCCGTAGATTGTTACTGAGAGAATATATAGTGAAGGCCACGAGTGTGAGCACAGGCAAGAAAATGAAATACCATTTAAATGAATCTATTACCGAGGATGAAAAATCCTTCAGATTTCCGGCCAAGGCATAACTTTCCAATGGTATCGCATTGTAATAAGTGCGACAATACATCAGGTTGGCTATGAAAAGCATATCGAAGAAAAGTAACCATATGGTCTGGAGCACTCCATTGCGTGAAAGAAGGGAAGGCAATGCCAGAAAGAATGCGCTCAAGAACCACACCGGATAGAATGCGAAATAAGACATTCCCCGAAAAGTGGTCTGCATCATCCAGAAGATATCAAACAATATCACAGTAGCGGCCGACACTATCCACCAATATGTGAATGTACCGGTCCATAACCGCTCCACAAAAAACCATTTTTTGATTTTTTGCATTTTTTCTTTTCGCTGAAGCTTTTCAGATGAGTCTGATTTGTAGTTCTCCTGAACTTTGCCTTTATCTTTATTCATGACCTTGCAAAATTACCCATTTTTCTCTTCCTTGAGAGAGTTTCAACGGATCTATCCTGCTGTATTTATAATTTTTTCAAATACGCCCCTAAGACTCGAGGTTAAGTTTTGTTTTAATTTAGAAACTTTTTACCTTTGCATGACAGGTAAAAGCATATAGAAAAGATTGACAGGAAGTAGGAAACAAGATTGCATGTCATGAAGGATCACCCCAGGATAATAGACCTGCCGATTTTCAAGGATAGCCGCGGCAACCTCACCTTTATAGAGGAGGGCCAACATTTACCCTTTCTTTTGAAAAGGGCATACTGGATCTACGATGTTCCCGGAGGAGAAGCCCGGGGAGGCCATGCTTTCTTTGAGAATGAGGAAGTGATAATTGCTCTATCCGGAAGTTTCGATGTGATAACCTACCAAGGAAATGAAAAGAAAATCTTTTCACTCAACCGCTCTTATTACGGCCTTTATGTACCTAAGGGGACATGGCGTGAAATGAACAATTTCTCCACGAATGCCTTGGCCTTCATACTTGCTTCTTCGCCTTATAATCCCCAGGATTATATCCGGGAATTCAAGGATTATCTGAATTACTTCAGTCATGAATGAATTTCATACCAATACCGTATACGACTGCAGCGTGATAGAATTAAGTCGCCATCACAGTCAGCGTAAAGGAAACCTGAGCGTGGTTGAGAACGGTGATTCTATCCCTTTCGACATTAAACGGGCTTATTACCTTTACGATGTACCCGGAGGAGAAGCACGCGGTGAACATGCCCATAAAAAGCTCAGGCAACTTATCGTAGCAGCGAGCGGAAGCTTCTCCGTGACCTTAGACGACGGAAACATTAAACGTACTTTTCTGCTCAACCGTCCTTACCAGGCACTTTATGTAGTGCCGGGTATCTGGCGTACCCTCGATGATTTCTCTTCTGGGTCAGTTTGTCTCGTTCTTGCCTCGGCTCCCTACGACCCCGAAGATTACATCCGAAATTATCACCACTTCTTAGAATTAAAGAAAGATGATACATCCCTTGGCTGATGTAAAGGCCTCTAAAATAGGGGCCGGTACTAATATATGGCAATTCTGTGTAGTATTCGAGAATGCGCAAATCGGCGATAACTGTAATATTTGTGCATTTGTATTGATTGAAAACGATGTGGTGATCGGTAATAATGTCACAATAAAATCGGGAGTGCAGATCTGGGATGGAATCACCATAAAAGATAATGTATGCATCGGTCCGAATGTGACATTCACCAACGATAAGTTCCCTCGTTCCAAAAATCCTGATTGGGAGTTAAAGAAAACAGTGGTGGAAGAGGGTGCTTCCATAGGTGCAAATTCCACCATCTTACCGGGAGTCTCTATAGGTAAGAACTCTATGGTGGGAGCAGGCAGCGTGGTCACACGCAATATCCCGGCCAACCAATTGTGGTTAGGCAATCCCGCCCGATTCGTAAAAAACATTTAGTTTTACCTTAGTGCTTATCTCTTACACATGATAAAATTTCTTGATTTAGAAAAAGTTACAGCCAGTCATGGTACTGAAATAAATGAAGCCGTCAACCGTGTTGTAAATTCCGGATGGTACCTTCAGGGCAAAGAGAATGAAAAATTCGAGAAGAATTTTGCTGCTTATATCGGCACTGACTATGCAATCGGTTGCGGCAACGGCCTGGATGCACTTTATTGGATACTCCGAGCCTATATCGAACTCGGAGTAATGGCTCCCGGGGATGAGGTGATAGTACCTGCAAACACATATATTGCCTCTATCCTTGCAATTACTGACAATGGACTCGTGCCCGTACTGGTAGAACCTTCGCTCCGCACCTATCAGATAGATCCTGAAAAGATTGAAGAGGCCATTACACCCAAGACCAAGGCCATAATGATAGTGCATCTTTATGGTCAGAATGCTTATACTGAAAAAATCGGTGACATCTGCCGCAAATATAATCTCAAACTGATCGAAGACAATGCCCAGGCACACGGCTGCAAATATGGCGACAGACACACAGGCTCTTTAGGGGATGCTGCCGGCCATAGTTTCTATCCCGGGAAAAATCTGGGGGCACTCGGTGATGCCGGTGCGGTCACTACAAATGATAAACTGCTGGCCGACACGATCCGCTCACTCGCAAATTATGGGTCGCAAAAGAAATATGTCTTCAAATACCGAGGACGAAACAGCCGGCTTGATGAGATCCAGGCAGCTGTGCTCGATGTAAAATTACGTCATCTTGATGAAGACAATGAAAAGCGAAAAAGAGTGGCTGAAAAATATCTCAAAGAAATAAAAAATCCACTTATAACCCTTCCCGAAGTACAAGACCGTGATGCCCATGTGTTTCATATCTTCCCCATAAGGACAAAATACCGGAATCAACTTCAAGAGTATCTTACCAATAACGGAGTCCAAACCAATATCCATTACCCTATACCTCCCCATAAACAGGAGTGCTATAGCCACATGAACCACCTATCCTTTCCTATCACTGAGAAAATCCATGCCGAGGAGTTAAGCCTCCCCATGAGTCCCGTTCTCACAGAAGAAGAGGTGTCTGATGTGATCCGTCTTATAAATGATTTTAAAGTTAAATAATTTTAAAGTCTAATCATGGCTAATGAAACCATTATGGAAATGCCTCTGGTCTCTGTATTCCTGATTACATATAATTCAGCCGAAACGGTAGTGGAGGCCCTCGAAAGTGTAAAAGCCCAGACTTATAAGAACATCGAACTGATAGTAAGTGACGATGCTTCTAAAGACGACACTGTCCGGATTGTGAGGGAATGGGTTGACAAGAACAAAGACAGGTTTACCGACGTGAAAGTAATCACGGCACAAAAAAACGGAGGAATAGCACCCAACTGCAACCGTGCCGTGAAAGCCTCAAGCGGCAAGTGGCTGAAAGTGCTGGCAGGTGACGACCAACTAAAGCCGGAAGCTATAGAAGAATATCTGAACTTCATGAATAAACATCCGGAGGCTGATATCGCATTTGCAAAATTGGAAATGTTTGGTGTGAATCCTCAAGAATGTGCGATTCTGAAAAGTCAGTATGAAGAAAACCTCTACCCTAAAATAAGGTTGTCTCAACCTCAACAATACATGGAAGACTTATGGTCTCTTTTCGTGCCGGGTCCGGGTCTGTTCTTTTCACGGAAACTCTTTGATGAAATCGGAGGGTATGATGAAAGATACCCAATGTGTGAGGAACATCCTTTCACTTCTTATACACTTCATAATAAGCATCATATAAAATTTATAGATAAAGAACTCTACAGATACCGCATTTCCGAACACTCATACTGCCGGCAAGAGAAAACTCTCTCGGTGCATGAGAAAGATAAACAAAGGTTCTTTATAGATTGGAAATTGCCCCTGTTGGAAAAATATGGCCAAGGCCCTCAGGCCAGGCATAAAGCTTCTAAATCATATTTCAGTTTCCCGAAAAATGAACGCACCCTGGGGAAAACCTTAAAATTCAGATTCACTTACTTCTTCGATTCCATACTTCTAAAACTAAAGAAATGAAGAAACTATTAGTACACCTCCACCTCTATTATCACGACCAGGTGGATTACTTCATTGAAAAGATGGGAAATATCACCCTGGCAGACTGGGACCTGGTGGTGACGTACACTCAAAAAAACGATGATGTTGAGGAGAAACTGAAAAAATTTAAACCTGACGTTATTCTCCGGGCCACTAAAAATATTGGATATGATATATGGCCATTCATAGAGGTAATAAGAGATACCAATCTCGATGACTATGAATATGTGATGAAACTACACACCAAACGCAGTACTCCCCCTGTAAAAATCAATGTGGTTCCCATGGAAGGATTTATGTGGAGAGAGACTTTGGTGAATTCACTTTTAGAAAACAAGGAACATTTCACTAAGCTCATCGACAAGTTCGACTCTAATCCAAAACTCGGAATGGCATCTTCTCTTCTCACTTACACCAGACGAGACAAGTTTGATGAATATGTGGGCAAAGAGCTATCCCTGCTCGGACTTAAGAAAAGAGCCAAATATACTTTTATGGGAAGTATGTTTCTCATGAGGGCACAGGCTTTGAAACCCTTGCAAGGAGAAATGGTATATGAAGCCAAATTCCGGGATGTGACCCCCGAAAGTGGTATAGTTATTTCCATGACACATATATATGAGCGTCTCCTTTCCAGTCTTCCCGTCAATTATGGTTTGAAGCATTTACCCGTACTGCCTGAAAAAGAATTCAAAAATAAAATTCATGCCACCAGGATGGGAGAAAAGATATCACAGTTTTTCCTTCTGATAGAACGTAGAGGCGTCGAGTCAAAAAAATATATCCGAGTGTTCGGAATCAAGGTCTATGAGTCTAAGACCGGTAAATATCCCGAATACCGTAAAATCCTCGAAAAACTATATCCCAACGGATGAACCAAGCCGAAGATATGAAAAGGCTGCTCACGCATTTCCATCTATATTACCATGACCAGGTAGATTACTTCATCGAAAAGATGAGCAATATTTCCGGTGTGGTTTGGACTCTTGTGGTGACATACTCGGAATGGAATGAAGAATCCGCTCGTAAACTACGCGAATTCAAACCTGATGTGGTATTCCGTAAAACCGACAATATCGGGTATGACATTTGGCCTTTCATAGACCTTATTCAGCACACCGACCTCAAGGACTATGATTTTGTGATGAAGCTTCATACCAAGCGGAGCATCGGGGCCTGCCGGTGCAACATCATAAAACTGCGAGGATTTGACTGGAGAAATGTATTGGTGGATGGGATGCTATACAACAAACAACATTTTCTCAATGTGCTGAAACTTTTTGAAAATGATCCCTCGGTAGGAATGGTATCAAGTCTGCTCACTTATGTGGAAAGAGATTATTACGAATCATTAGTGAAAAATGAACTCGACCGGCTCGGTTGGGAGAAATTTGATCCTCATACATGTATGGGCACAATGTTCATGATGAGGAGCAGCATACTGAGTTTGCTTCAACGTCCCGATATTGACTCTCATCTATTTGAATGTGAAGTTCCTGAGAGCGGCACATTCTTTCATAAGGCTCATCTTTATGAACGCATATTTTCACATCTTGCCATCAATAGCGGCCTACGGCACGTGCCTGTGTGGCATTCAAAAAAAGACAGTCGGAGAATTGCGGTGGCAAAATTTTTTGAACCTGTAGGGAAATTCATCTTCTGTTGTGAGAAGGAGGGCCCGGAACGTAAGAAATTTATACGGATACTGGGAATTAAGAAATATCTTAAATACAAATCAAAACATTAAAATAAGATGAGTGTATCGGAAGGCATATCCGTTATCGTATGCAGTATTCATCCCGAAATGGCCAAAGATCTGCAAGGTAATATCTTATCTACTTGCGGTGTGGATACAGAATTTATTATTATCGACAACCGTCACCGGGGTCTTTCCATCACGGCTGCCTATAATGAAGGAGCGGCTAAAGCCAAATATGATTTCCTTCTCTTCACCCACGAAGACGTAAAATGGATGTGCGGAGGTTGGGGATCAAAGATTATAGCCAAATTAAAGGAGAAAAATACCGGTGCCATCGGCATGGCAGGTTCCGACATCCGTCTTGATGCTCCTTCTTTCCATGGATGGACAAGCATCCGGGGACGTGAAATCACCAACTACATCAATACCGATACTAAACACAAAAGGGAAAATGATGTAACGCCACTTATCATGTTTCGCCAGGGAAATAGACAAGGCGAAAAGTTCAGAGAAACAGTGACTCTCGACGGACTCACCATCTTTACAAGGAAAGAGGTATGGGAGAAAATTCCATTTGATGAGAAAATGGTAACAGGATTTCATGGCTACGACATAGATTTCGCACTCTCCTTAAATCATAATGGATTCCATAACTTCGTGTGGACAGATCCTGAAATCTATCTCTGGCATTTCTCGAAAGGTTCATACGACCATAACTGGTATGAAGATACTTTAAGGCTCCATAATGAGAAATGGCACTTTATGCTTCCCGCCCTGGCCGGAGACGCGCAATTGACTGAAGCTGAAATGCAGGAGGCAACAGCAAGATGTGCTTTCGACTTCCTGAAGAAGGGAGCAAAATTACGCTCAATTCCCGATTCGGATCTATTTGCCCTGTTTAAAGACTACAGCAATCGTTATGGCTTTTCCTCTGCCATGAAAAATAAATTTATGCGAAAGTACCTGTGGTACCGTTACATGAAAAAAGGATAAGGAATTAATGGATCTTGACTCTTTACGATACATGTGGGAAGCCCACTTCTCCAATCCGCTATGGCATCCAAGAGATGCAAGGCGGATAAGGCGTGAAAACGCCAGGGTGGCCCATAGAATGAGGAAACTTAAGAAATATATCCCTTTTGTAGAGCAACTGCAGGCACCTCCACAGGAAGAAATTTCACCGGAAAGCGAGAAGATGTTCTCACTTTGGTATCAGGGAGAGAACAATGCTCCGGACCTCATAAAAAAATGTCTTGCCAGTGTTAGAAAATTTTATCCTGATAATTTTATAGTGCTCGACTCACAAAATCTGGCGGAACATACTCAAATACCGGATGCAATCATACAAAAATGGCAACAGGGAAAGATTATCGCACCTAATTTTTCAGATGTGGTGAGAATCGATCTTCTTGCCCGAGAAGGAGGTTGCTGGTTTGATGCTACCGATTTCCTTACCGGCCCTGTACCTGAAAAGATAATGGATTGCGATTTTTTCATGTTTGTGCCCAATAAAAGAAGTTACACCCACATGTTTGTCCAGACCTGTTTTATACGCGCTAAACAGGGCAATCCTCTCATGAAAATGTGGCGTGATCTCATTTTTGAATATTGGCTCAATGAGGAAAAAGCTGTGGATTATTTCCTGGCACATTTCCTCTTCCGGCTCCTTGTCACCTACAATCAGGAGGCCAAAGACCTATTTGCCAAAATGCCAAAAATTGAGATGGATCCTACACATGTCTTATGGCACAAAATTGGCAACCTGCCCTATAGCATCGCACTTGAGGAAGAAATGAGAAAAGGAGCATTCTTTCAGAAATGTAGTTACAAACCCCAAGGCAGCAGACATGCAGTGAATCAGATAATTCCCGGGTCGATGGCAGATGTTGTGGTGAATGACAAAAAGGCTGGAGAAAATTAATATGAAGGAGAAATTTCTTTATTACTTGCTGAAAGGTTTAGCAGCCACTCCCCTTTGGTTAATGTATTTATTTTCCGACCTGGGTTATTTTATAATCTACCGGATTCTTGGATACCGACGCAAAGTGGTGAGAGATAATCTTACTACATCCTTTCCGGAGAAAAATCTAAAAGAGATAAGCAAAATAGAAAGGCAATTCTATCATTTCTTGTGTGATCAGATGGTGGAAACCCTCAAACTTTTTAACATCAGCGACAAACAATTAATGAAAAGAGTTGAGGTCAACGGTGCCGACATAGTTAACCTTGATCTTAAGGAGGGCAAGAATGTAGTGTTGTTTATGGGACATTACGGCAACTGGGAATGGGTACAGGAAATAAGCAGGTATTTTCTGCCCGGAACCTTCATGGCCTCCATCTATCATCAACTCAACGATCCTGTCTGGAACAATCTTTTCATAAAACTAAGGAGCCGTTGGGGCAACCAGATCGTGGAAATGAAGAAATCGGCCCGAGTGCTTCTGAACAAGAAGAACAGTCCATGGGTATGCGGCTTTATTTCAGATCAGTGGACATGGCATCCTAACGCCAACAGTTGGCTGATGTTTCTGAACCATCCTACCGGATTTATATATGGTTCGGAAGAAATCGGGATGAAGACCGGGGCCACCTTCTATTATCTGGAAATGAAACCGGTGAAAAGAGGACATTATCAAATCAACATGAAGCCCCTTCACCCGGCCGATATGGAAGTGCCATATCCTTATACCCGGGAATTCTGGAAAGAGTTTGAAAAAACAATTCAGGAAAAGCCTGCCTATTGGTTATGGAGCCATAAACGCTGGAAATAAGGAGGTAGGGGGATATAATTTTTTTGCATAAAATCTTTTTTTTCTATAATTTTGCACCGCTGACTTTCGCCTTGCCGGTGAGGAGTGGCGAATGTGTGGACAAAAGCCTCTGTAGTTCAACGGATAGAATAGAAGTTTCCTAAACTTTAGATAGGAGTTCGATTCTCCTCGGAGGTACTAACGGAAAAATTCTCAACAGTGGGAAAATTTGCGCCTTATAAGATTCAATTGGCATCGCTCGGCGATGGAAAGTTCGAACAGGAGTTTGAATGTGGCACAGAGTTCTTCAAGAATATGGAGAACCCCGACATCATCAGTTCTGATGTGAAAGTTCACATGGACCTGGTGAAGAAGAACGAAACTTACGACTGTACCTTCGTGTGCAAGGGAATGTTGAAAATACCCTGCGACCGGTGCCTTGATCCCATAGATCATGAAGTAGATACCACCTACCACATCACAGTGAAATACGGAGAGGGTTACAATGATGAGAGCGACGACCTCCTTGTAATTCCCTACTCTGATTCTTATCTGAATGTGGCCTATATGCTCTACGATACCATAGTGCTCACAATTCCGTTGCGACATGTGCATCCTATGGGCAAATGTAACCGCGCAATGCTCGCAGCGCTACATAAAAACAGGAGCAATAACACCGGCGATGAAGAGGTGGAAAATGCTCTCGATGAAGTTGACTCCGAATATGAGAACGGAGCACCTGAAGAAGATTAACTAATACGAAAAGAAATTTAACAGTAGATAGAAAGCCCGTGAGGTCGGGCTGACCAATTTAAAATCACTCCAAGTTATGGCACATCCTAAACGAAGACAATCACATACCCGTACCGCCAAACGTCGTACCCACGATATGGCACTTATCCCCACCATTGCCATCTGCCCCAATTGCGGTGCTTGGCATGTATGGCATACAATTTGCGGCGAATGCGGATACTACCGTGGACGTCAGGTTATCGACAAAGTAAAGGCTTAATTTCTCAAGCAATCTTTTTGGAATCATGCTTAATGCAAAGATAAGCGGCATCGCGTCTTATGTGCCCGACGATATCTTAGACAACGAAATGCTGTCGAAGATGGTAGATACCAACGATGAGTGGATCACCACCCGCGTGGGTATCAAAGAGAGACGTGTGCTCAAAGAGCCCGGGAAGGGTTCAAGTTTCCTCGGAACCAAAGCAGTGGAAAAACTCCTTGCCGACACCGGTACTGCCCCCGAAGATATAGAATTGCTTATCTGCGGCACCTCCAATCCCGACTATCGATTCCCTTCCACCGCTTCCATAATAGCACATAATTGTGGCCTCACCAACTGCTATGCCTATGACATCCAGGCGGCTTGCGCCGGTTTCATAGTTTCTGTGCAGTCGGCTAAAGCATATATTCAGGCCGGTCTCTACAAGAAGATAATTGTGGTATGTGCTGAAAAAATGACAAGTATGGTGGATTACGAAGACCGGGCCACCTGCCCTCTCTTCGGGGATGCCGCCGCTTGTGTGCTGATTGAGCCGACCGAGGAACCTGTGGGTATAATCGACGGTGAATTCCATGTAGACGGCTCCGGACTTCCACACCTGGTGATGAAAGCCGGTGGCTCTGTGAAGCCCACTTCACATGAAACTGTGGCAGCACGCGAACATTACGTATATCAGGAAGGACGTGTGGTGTATAAGCATGCTGTAAGAGATATGCTCCAGTCTACACTCTCTGTGATGAAACGCAATAACCTCACGGTAGAGGAAGTGGATTGGCTCGTGCCTCATCAGGCTAACCTCAGAATAATTGAGGCTGTAGCCGGTAGAACTAAAATCGACGACCGTAAAGTTCTTATTGATATAGAAAAATACGGTAATACTTCTGCTGCTACTATCCCTCTTTGTCTCGACGATTTCAAATATCGTCTCAAAAAAGGCGATAAGATCCTTCTCACTGCATTTGGCGCAGGTTTTACCTGGGGAGCAATGTACCTGATCTGGGCTTTTGATACAAAACCCACAAAAGAGCAACTCAAGAGAGACCGTGATGAAGAAAAACGCCGTGAAAAAGAAAAGAAGGAACGGGAAAAAGAAAAAGAAGAGAAAGAGAAAGAGGAAAAGAATCCAGAGAAAGTATAAAAACTCACTTTTGAAGAGATAAGAGACATTGCCACCCGGCTTTGTCTCTTTTTTGTGAACCACCATCACTTTCCAGCGTTACAATTATATAAAGGGTTCCAAGCCATATATCACGGTTTTTAGGAACCTGATAATAAAAACGACGTTATGGAAGAAGAAATTAAAATATTATCCACTGAACAACCGAAGGCTGAACACAGGGCCGGTTTTGTTAATATTGTCGGAAATCCAAATGTGGGCAAGTCTACGCTGATGAATGATCTGGTAGGAGAGCGAATTTCCATCATAACCTCAAAGGCACAGACTACAAGACATAGGATTATGGGTATTGTTAACACGCCCGACTACCAGATAGTTTTTTCAGACACCCCGGGAGTATTGAAACCGAAATATAAACTTCAGGAATCAATGCTCGGTTTTTCTGAAGGAGCCCTGACTGATGCCGATATTCTGCTTTATGTGACAGATGTAGTGGAAGACCCTGAGAAAAACAAAGACTTTCTCGACAGAGTAGCCAAGGAAGAGATTCCGGTGCTTTTGGTGATCAATAAGATTGACCTGCTGAAAAATCAAGAAGAACTCCAGCAGCTGGTAGACCGTTGGCACCAGAGATTGCCGAAAGCAGAAATCTTCCCTATCAGCGCCACTGAGAATTTCAATGTAGACAATCTTAAGAAACGGATAGTGGAACTCCTGCCGGTTTCTCCACCGTTCTTCGGAAAAGATGCTCTTACCGATAAACCGGCACGCTTCTTCGTGACAGAAATCATCCGTGAGAAATTGCTGCTGAATTACGATAAGGAGATTCCTTATAGTGCTGAAGTTCTGGTAGAGAAATTTGAAGAAAAGGAAGGGTCTATCCATATTATGAGCGTTATCTATGTGGAAAGAGACACACAGAAAGGCATTATCATAGGTAAAGGAGGAGACAAAATCAAGAAGGTGGGTATAGAAGCCAGACAAGATATCGAAAGATTCTTTGGCAAACGTGTATATCTGGAAATCTTTGTGAAAGTGGAGAAAGACTGGAGAAACCGTGAAAATAAACTCAAAGCTTTCGGTTATATGGAATAAGAATCGTTAATCGTTTTTCGTTAGTCGTTATTCGTTATTCGTTGTTTTATTAATAACGATAAACGGATTACGATAAACGAATTACGGATTACGGATTACGAATCACGAATTACGAAAAACGAATCATGGGAAGACTTGTAGCAATAGTTGGACGTCCCAATGTGGGAAAGTCTACACTTTTTAATAGGCTTACTCAAACTCGCCAGGCCATAGTGGATGATACGGCCGGCACCACCCGCGACCGTCAATATGGCAAAGTAGACTGGTGTGGACAGGAATTTTCTATAGTAGATACCGGAGGCTGGGTTGTTAATTCGGATGATGTATTTGAATCTGAAATCAACAAGCAGGTAGAAATCGCTATAGAAGAAGCCGATGTGATTTTATTTGTAGTAGATGCCTCCAATGGTGTCACTGACCTTGATGATAAAGTAGCTCAGATACTCAGGCGTTCGAAAAAACCTGTTATACTTGTGGCAAACAAGGAAGATAAAGGAGATGCCCGATTCAATATACCGGAATTCTATTCACTCGGCCTTGGAGAACCGGTGGAAGTATCTTCAGCCAACGGTAGCGGAACCGGCGACCTGCTTGATAAAATCATAGCAGATATGCCTGAACCCAAAGCTGACGACCGACCTGAAGACAACATAGCAAAATTTGCAATTGTAGGTAGACCGAATGCAGGAAAATCCTCTCTTATAAATGCATTTATCGGTGAAGAACGTCACATAGTTACCGACATAGCCGGAACTACACGCGACTCTATATATCATCGGTACAACAAGTTCGGATTCGATTTCTATCTTGTTGACACAGCCGGTATCCGCAAGAAAAATAAGGTAAATGAGGACATAGAATACTACAGTGTAATTCGTTCTATACGAGCTATTGAGGCAAGTGATGTGTGTATCCTCATGATCGATGCCACCCGTGGTATCGAGGCTCAGGATGCCAATATTTTCTCACTGATTCAACGAAACAAGAAAGGTCTGGTAGTATGCGTGAACAAATGGGATTTGATTGAAGACCGTTCTCTCCAGGCTCAAAAAAGATATGAAGAGGCGATAAGAGGAAGGTTTGCTCCTTTCACCGACTTCCCTATCCTTTTCACGTCTGCGCTCACAAAACAAAGAATATACAAAGTACTTGAGACTGCCATCGAAGTTTTCAACAATCGTAAGAGGTTAATCCCTACATCACAGCTCAATACTTATATGCTTGAGCAGATTGCTCAGACACCTCCCCCATCCAACAAAGGGAAGTTTGTGAAAATCAAATATGTCACGATGCTCAAAGATTCCGTGATTCCTACATTTGTCTTTTTCTGCAATCTGCCCCAATGGGTGAAAGAGCCTTACAGAAGATTCCTGGAGAATAAAATCAGAGAGAAATGGGATTTCCACGGAACCCCTATCCAGATCTTTATGCGCGATAAATCCAAGGACTGATCCCAATTAAAGCACACTGAGAGATAAAGACAAGATCTATACCGATAAAGAAAGTATAAATAGCCATGAAGGAATTTGAAATAAAATCGCTGGTAAAGGAGTATAGCTATGATGAATTAAGCGATTTAGACAGGCGCTTGGTAGAATGTGCAAAGGAAGCCACCAGACGTGCATATGCTCCTTTTTCAAAATATCAGGTTGGCGCCGCTATTTTGCTCGACAATGGTAAGATTGTGGAGGGAAGCAATCAGGAAAATGCAGCATATCCATCCGGACTATGTGCAGAACGCACTGCTGCTTTCTATGCCTCGTCAGCCAATCCAGGTATTGCCTTCAGAAAACTTGCAATAGCGGCATGGATCGACCCGGGAATTGATAAAGACCAGGAAGAGGGTTTCCAGAAAAATCCAGTTTCACCTTGTGGCGGATGCCGTCAGGCTCTCTTGGAATATGAATACCTTTATGGCGACATCGAAGTGATTCTGTATGGGAAAGAAAAAATTTATATCCTCCCTTCCATCAAATCTCTTCTGCCTTTTTCCTTTACTAATTTCTGATAATTGCGACACATAACAGAGAGGGGATGCTGTTTAGAACAGCACCCCCCTTCTATTTAAGTTTAATTCGGGAAATATTTAAGTCTAATGCGGGAAACTTATCTCTTCACAAATTTTTTGGATTCGATATTACTTTCCTTTTTGGCTTTAACTACATATATACCCGGCATCAGCGGTGAAATGGAAAGAGTGTTACCATAACTCCTGGCTATCATAGCCCCGCCAAGATTGTAAACTGTAAGTTCTCCGGCATCTTCACAAATTATAGTATCCCCTTTTACTATGATTGAAGATTCTTCTGAGTCGATGATGCTTTCTACTTTGGTTATAATCACTTTTTCCAGTTTATTAGCACTCTGGTTGGTAGTCAGATAATAATCTTGACCTCCTGTGATATCGTAGTCAGCAAACTGTTTTCCGTTGTTGCCGTTGTTGAAAATCAGATGATAATTCCCTGATCCTGCGTTATGGCCGAATACCTGGAAAGTATGGTCTTGTATTGTCACTTCATCAATCGGGAACTGACCGGGCCAACCACCGAATAATTCAGAATCACCCCATGCATACAGACCGCAGCTTTCGTAATCTGAATTATTTTCTATGTAGATATAATAATCGTATACAGGCACTGCACGCAACTCGGCATCGATGGTAACATTGTCGATGGAAAGTATCGGAGCCGACATACAGCTTGTGCCGCTTGTGGCTGAAATGTTCCAGGCAAGATAGAGCTCTGCACCCGGTGCTATCTCCTTGTTGAGAACTCCGGCCACATGGCGTGTCTCCATCGGCACTTCACTGGAACCAATAGTATTATCAGACGGCTCAAAGTCTGTTGTAAAGTCTGCACCGGCTTCTGCCCAGTTCTTGCCGTCTAAAGAGGTATATAGTTTCACTGTGAAACCGGCCGGGTTGCTACCGTCGCGATATTTCTCGATATCATATCCAAGGTTGAGGGCTGATATATATTTCTTGCCATCATTCTTAATAGCGGTATAGATATTGATAGATTTTGCACCGCCTTCAACGTCTGTAGTCACGCCACCCAAAGCTCTGTCGGTTGCATCAGACGAATCACCGAGATTCCAAAGTCCGTTTTTAGCGCTACTTCCAAAGTCTGCGCCACCGGCCTTCAGTGTTTTCTCTCCGGCATTCTGATAGCTGCCCAAGGTTCTCGGAGAGAGTTGTACGTCAGCTTTCCAGCCCTCCGGAATAGTGGCCTCTTCCTCTGTACCCATAGAGTCGAAATCCTGAGTGTAAGAGAGGTTATCCTCGTTGAGGAGGATGAAGGATATTTCAGGCATCACAGTCTCGGCTTGGCCCACAGTTACAACTGAAGTGGCAGTAAAATTACCTGTCTTGGCAGTTACTGTGTATTCCCCGGGTTCAGTTGCGGAAAATACACCATTGCTCAACGAAGCAGTAGCGGGAGTAACACTCCATTCTATAGTCTGATCCGGAATTTCGATTCCATACTGATCGTAAAGAGCTGCCTTGAAATTCACTGTACCGGAATGATTGTCTACTACATTCTTATAGGCTTTCAGAGCATTTGAAGCATATTCCCTCATTTCTGCGGCAATCTCATCGCTCATCTCACCTACCTTGTCTTCATCAGTGATACCGGTAGGATAATAAGTAACAGTGGCGGGATCTTCATTATAGATTATTCCATATTCCATTAGAGCGGCCAAATAGGTTGCCTTAAGTGTGGGATGACGGTCATCACCCGGGAGGAACCATGAAGCCTCAGTATTCTCTCCTCCATCTTTATCATACTTAGCCTGATAAGCCAGACCCACAGGACACACTACTACACCTAAATCCTGAGCTACCTTGGTATAGTTGTCAACCAGAATTTTATTATAATCTGAGAAATTGCTCCAGTCCTGACCTAAAGCCCAGTTGAGCGGCAGAATGATCACAGCATTCGGATTGGGACAGTTGTCACGAATATATTCTACCCACTTCTTTACGCTACTGCTGAAGCCGGCGAAATCTGTACGTGGAAGGATAGTCTGTTCCTGAAGGATAATGTGGCTCCATACGTCGGAACGAACCATCATCTTTGCACCGGGCTCACCGGTACCGGTCACACCGTCACCCTCTTCCCAATGATATTGCAAGGTCTTGCCAAGATTGGTATGTTTGGTCCAGTTGGCATCCTTACCCATAGAGGCTGCTATTTCATTGAATACTTTTGCCTGATCATTGTAATGTATCAAACTGTTGTTGAGTGAGAGAACCTTTACAGTCTGGGGCACCTGAGGCACTAAGGTGACAGCTGCCGGACTTAATGTGAGAGATTCTGCAATAGATTGGAGAGCGGTGAGTGTATATTCACCTGTGGCGAGATTGAATGTCACATCATACATTCCGGGAGTTGTGGCTACCTTTCCATTGGCCCCTGCTATAAGCCTACCCTGAAGTGAAGCAGCGGTGGCATCTGTTTCAAGTCCCCAAACTCCTGCCATTGCCAATCTTTGATATATAAGCCATTCCGAAATACCATTGTCACCTGCTGTGAGGGCCACTTGTCCCTTGAAGAGATTATCATCTGTGTCAAGAGTAAGCTTTCCGGTAGTGCCCATATAGTTCCAGCCGTTGAAGTCACCTATCATATATACAGCCGATAGGCCTTTGGTGCTTGTATTGGGAAGAAGTTCGAGGGTGCCTACTCCATCTTCGATTGTTAAGGTTATTTTCTCACAAGGGAACGTTAAGTTACCGCAAGAGATATTGGTATCTATTCCCTTAGCAAGTTTATAAGGTACTCCCATCACTATGTTCTCACCGTTGGAACCATAGTTACAGGATGAGCTCCATCCGGCATCAGCTACTTTGAAACTGCCTGATATGGTCTTGTTGTAAAGAGCATATTCAGTATCGGAAACTTTGCTGAATTCCCATTCCGTTGTAGCGCCCCATTCGTTGATTTCTCCTCTCAGATATATACCTGAAGGAACAAAGTCATAATCCTCTTCTTCATCTTCCACCCAATCCGGATCTGAATCTGCGAAGACACCGTTCATTACAATATCATCGATTGCATAACCCGGAGCACTGCTGCAAGTGGATCCACTGGTGACTGAAATGTTCCAGGCCAGATATAAATCCTCACCGGGTAATACGTGGGTGCGGAGGGTGTTACCCTTCACCTCCTTGGTGCTCAGTGGCACAGGATATCCGCCTAATGTTTCATTGTCAGGTTCAAAACTTTCTATGAAAGCTTCTTCTTCTTGCCATTTTATTCCATCTTTAGAGGAGAAAAGTCTCACTGAAAAGCCTGCTCCATTGCTACCTTTACGGTATTTCTCAATGTTATAGTCAAGCTTAAGATTGGTAAGAATCTGCGACGGGTCTTCATTGGTGATTTTAGTCATCAGGCTTACACCTCTGGTTCCTTCGCTTCCACCTACCGAACCGGTGGAAAGTCCGCCGATGGCTCGGTCGGAATTGTCGGCAGTTGCACCGAAGCAATATGTTCCGTTTTTCTGATTGCTCGCCAGATTCTCACTGTCGGAATACATCAGCGTGGTGGTAGCATTGTCCCACGCACACACTTGTCGGGGGACACTAAGATTGCGGTCGATTCGCCATCCTTCCGGAAGGTTGAGACTTACTTCCGTTCCGGTCCACATTGAGTCAAAATTCTCGGAAAGAGAATTGTTGGCTGAGGAGAGGCCCAACGCCTGAGCATTGCAGTTGATACCTGCAAGCATAAGGAGCGAGAGCCCAAGCATAAGTTGTCTTCGTATATTCATAGATGATTTTTTTGTTACTGCAATACAAAAATAAAAATCTTAAATACCGATATCAATATTATCAAGTAAAAATATAGATAATTTCCACCACTTTATTCCTGATTATCAATTGATTGCTATTTTATACATATTGAAAAAATCTAAATTTAATCTACCCTCTTCAAGATAAAAATATTTGATTATCCTCATAAATACCCCATTAATAAATTGCCCTCAAAAGTAGAGACGCACGGCTCGTGCGTCCGGAATAAAAGAGGGATAATTCTTTGATTATCAGAGGACGCAATGACCTTGCGTCCCTACATATGCCGTTTGGGATATTATTCGTGATAATCCTGTAAAAATATCTTTAAAAAAGAGCCATGTTTATTAAGGTTTAAACGGAAGGACTGATTAGTGGTCAAAAATCAGTAAATTTGCAATATTATTGCGCTTATACAGAAGACACCTTTCATGCAACCTGAAATAAAGGAATCCTATAGATTTCCGAAGGCTGAGAGGCTACATCACCGAAGCCTTGTAGAAGGTCTTTTCAGATTAGGGAAATCGTTTTACGAATTCCCTTTTAAGGTGACTTGGAGAAAATTGAGCCAGGCCGAACTGGAAGCAAATTTCCGAAATAAGTTGCCGGCAGACATCGGAAGCCTCCAGATGATGGTTACGGTGCCCAAGAAAAAACGCCACAAGGCCACAGACCGAGTGTTGATGCGACGTCGGATACGCGAGGCATATCGTCTTCACCGAATTCCACTGAGAAAGGAATTAGAGACTGAAACCTCTCATGGCACATTGTCTCTGGCTCTGGTATATGTCCACGACAAGAACCTTCCCTACGCAATGATTGAACAGAAAATGATACAACTTCTGGATAAACTATACGCCAGAACAACTTCTCAAGAAAAATAATATGATTATCCCTAATAATATTCCAAAAGACAAATGTAGGGACGCAAGGTCATTGCGTCCTCTGATAATCAAAGAATTATACCTCTTTTATTTCGGACGCACGAGCCGTGCGTCCCTACAATTGAGGGAATTTTATTAATGGGGTATTTATGAGGATAATCCAAAAAAATAATTACATGTCGAAGATCCTGATTTTCTTCATAAAGATTTATCAGAGCGCTATATCTCCGCATTTTCCACCGGCCTGCAGATATACTCCCACCTGCAGCGCATATGCTGTGGAGGCTTTACGCAAACATGGAGCATTAAAAGGCTCCTGGCTTGCTATTAAACGAATTTCAAGATGCCATCCTTTGGGTGGAAGCGGTTATGATCCGGTGCCTTGACATACATACACATCATCCGGCTCCTGCTCTTTGTGCAGTGGTGGCAGAAAGTATCCAGGGATTTGAACCTTTCCCGGGGCAATACTATTCCGTGGGGATTCATCCTTGGGAAACCGTAAGAAATATAACTCCGGAGGAATATAGGCAGCTTGAGAAAATGGCAGAGAAGGAATATGTGGTGGCTATTGGTGAATGTGGCATCGACAAATTGAAGGGTGGACCTCTTTTCCGACAGATGAATCTCTTCAAACGACATATAGACCTCTCCGAAGAGCTGAAGAAACCCCTCATTATCCATGATGTGAAAGCCCATGATGTGATAGTAGGTCTGAAAAGGGACCTTAATCCCACACAGAAATGGCTTGTGCATGGATTCAGAGGGAAGCCGTCTGTAGCCAAGATGCTCACCGATGCCGGAATATACCTCTCTTTTGGAGAAAAATTCAATCCGGAAACCCTTCTCTCAGTGCCCCGGAACATGATATTGGCTGAAACAGATGAATCTACTCTGCCTATAGAGGAGATAATCGGAAATCTCTCGGCAGTTATAGGTCACGACATTACCGACCTCATAGCAGACAACACATCCTTCTTTCTTTTCGGCTCAAATATTAACTGTGGAATTTAAAATAAAATGATTATCCCGAATAATATCCCAAACGACATATGTAGGGACACAAGGTCATTGCGTCCTCTGATAATCAAAGAATTATCCCTCTTTTATTTCGGACGCACGAGCCGTGCGTCCCTACGTTTGAGGGCAATTTATTAATGGGGATGTTTATGAGGATAATCAAATAAAATAATATCCAATCAAGTATTTTGAAATGAACAAACTCTTTGGAATTTTCCTCCTGTTGAGTATCTCAATATTTTCCTCTCAAATTTACGCTTTACGCCTCGAGCCCATTCCATACGGCGATTTCTCCACCTGGAAAGCTCGTGGCATAACGGAATCCAAACTTATTGGAGGAAAGCATAAGACTGTATATGAAATTGCCCCTGAAGGCAAATCTGAAGGCAATACTCCATACACTAATGAAGGAGGCTCTCCATGGGCTACAAGCAATGTATATGCCAAAGTGGCAGGGGTGGTGAAGGCATCCAACACTGTGACCCCGGCTATACACAATGGTAACAGGTGTGCCAAGTTAGAGGCCAAAATGGAAGAGGTTAAAGTGCTTGGTCTCGTCAACATGGACGTGATGGTGGCCGGAACAGTTTTCCTGGGTCAGGTTTATGAACCGATCACTTCCCCCAAAGGTCCTTTCTCAAAAATGGAGATGGGTATACCCTATACAAAGCGGCCGGCTGCCCTTGTCTATGATTTCCAGGTAGATATGCCAAATGTAAATACACAGGTGAAATCCACCGGCCTTTCTCCTAAAAAGACTCTACCGGGCCGTGATAATGCTGAAGTCTATGTGCTTCTGCAAAAGAGATGGGAAGATGAAAAAGGGAATATCTTTGCTCAGAGGGTAGGTACGGGTCGTGAACGTTATTCCAAATCCATTCCCTGGACCGAGAAACATGTGCTCCCTATACATTACGGCGACATAACCAATCAACCCTTCTATAAGCCGTGGATGGGACTCCTAAATGGTGAAAAAGCTTATTATGCCAAAAATTCCAAAGGGAAACTCGTTCCCGTACAGGAAGTGGAATGGGCTCCGGCAGATGCTGTGCCCACACATGTGCTCGTGATGCTTTCATCCTCGTGTGGAACTCCTTTTGTGGGTACTGAAGGCCTGACTTTATACATCGACAATGTAGCCTTCGGCTTTGAGTAGAATAATGAGTAGAATAATCACTCTTGCACTACGTTAAATTATTACAAACTAAATAAAACTAAAATTATGAAAGTTGCTATCATCGGATACGGAAGAATGGGCCATTTGATTGAGGAAGTGGCTAAAAGCAGAGGCCTGGAAATCAGTTGCATAATCGATGTAGACGATACAGATAAATTTGCCAGTGAAGAATTCCGTAAATCTGATGTGGCCATACAGTTTTCAATCCCGTCGGCAGCCATCGAAGGTATTCTGGCTTGTTTTGCAGCCAAGGTGCCTGTAGTGGTAGGTACTACCGGATGGGATAATTCACTGCCTGAGATTCAAGCCATGTGTGAGAAAGGAGCCGGAACAATACTCTATGCCTCCAACTTTTCAATAGGTATGAATATTTTTATGGCCCTCAACCGCTACATCACCGGCATAATGAATGCTTTTGATTCTTATAGCCCATCGCTCACAGAAGTTCACCACATACATAAACTCGACCATCCTTCAGGTACCGCAGTGACTTTGGCAAACCAACTTACAGCCATCTCCTCGCGAGTGAAACAATGGATTGAAAAGGAATTAGGTGAAAAAGCAGAACCCGGATTTCTGCCGGTATATCACCGTCGTGAAGGCGAGGTGCCCGGTATTCATACTGTGTCGTGGGAATCAGACTGTGATTCCATCATCATGACTCACGATGCAAAAAACCGTCTTGGCTTTGCCAGAGGGGCAGTAAGCGCGGCTCAATGGCTTGCCGGCAAAAAAGGTTTCTATTCTATCGGTGACTTCTTATCCGATGTCACCGGCACTAAAGGTATTTTTGAATAAATCGTCATAAATCCCTGATGGGATTCGCACCCATGTAATGATGGCAAATAATAAAGACTCTTTCCCTCATAAATCATCCTCATCTTCAAGCAACCGTGATTCCCGGAAAGAGAAAAATCTTTCCTTCAAAGAGAGGATAGCAAATGTAAAGACCACACGCTGGATACGATTCGGTATCGTATCGCTTATCTTTTTCCTGTGGGTAATATGGATGGGCAATCCTTGGTTGCTTTTCATATGGCTCCTTCTATGTGATATCTATATCACGTCGTATATTCCATGGACCTGGTGGAAAGATACTAAAGGCACAACGAGAATGGTGATGGGATGGGTCGATGCTATCATCTACGCCCTTATCCTGGTGTATATCATATTTGCCTTCATAGGACAAAACTATATGATTCCCTCTTCGAGCCTTGAGAAATCGCTTCTTGTAGGAGATTATCTTTGGGTAAACAAGGCTCTGTATGGACCGCGAGTACCTCAGACTCCCCTTCATTTCCCTCTTGAGCAGCATACTCTTCCCATAATCAACACCAAGAGTTATATCGAGAATCCGCAACTGCCATATCATCGTCTTCCGGGCATACGAAGCATTAAGCGTGGTGATATAGTGGTTTTCAACTATCCTCAGGGAGATACCGTAGCCTTGAAGATTCAAAACCCTGATTACTATCAGATTTCTCACGACCTCAGGAACAACGGCATCACTGATCCAAAAGCCTATATGGAGGCTAATCCTGAAATTTTCGGGGAGATTGTATACCGTCCGGTCGACCGAAGAGAGAACTATGTGAAAAGAGCTATCGGACTCCCGGGTGAACGCCTCATGATACGAAACGATTCAGTTTTTATAAATGGACAACCAATAGCAGAGCCCACTAATATCCAGTATAATTACATTATACCTGTGAAAGCCAATATCCCGGAAATCAGATGGGAAGAGATAGGTGTAAGCAAAGATGATTATTCAGCCGGAATGGGTTACAACGAAAGTACCGGTACATATTATTATAACGTGCCTCTCACTTATGAGATGAAATCGAAAGTAGAAAAATGGCCTGAAGTTATAGGAGCTGTGCTTTCAGAACATCAGACCGGAATGTTTGATCTATCTGCCGGTATATTCCCACTTGACAATCCTTACGGATGGAGCCGACCATTTATGGGAGAATTCTGGATTCCCAAGCGTGGATCTACCCTGCATCTCACACTCGACAACCTTCCCATATACGAACGCGTGATAAAAGTGTATGAAGGCAATGACTTAGAGGTGAAAGACGGTAAAATCTATATCAACGGAAACCCGACAGATTATTATACTTTCAAACTCGACTACTATTGGATGATGGGTGACAACCGCGATCGTAGCGCCGACTCTCGTTACTGGGGTTTTGTGCCTGAAGACCATATAGTGGGCACTCCGATGTTTGTTTTTGCATCCTTTGATAAAGACAAGAGTCTTTTTGATGGGAAGATTCGCTGGGAACGCATCCTTAAATCAGCAAATCCGGATTCAGGGAAATGGTAGACTTTCCTCCCTTGATGCCATCGGCCAGGTGGTTTTCCCGTTTTCTTCATTCCGGCTCTCAGGGATTCAGCCTTATTGAAGCCTTTGAGGTGGCCAATGAGACTGTGGAATCCCCCCGAGAATTTGGAAGGTACTCTTTAGTTACCTCTGGAGGACCCATAGTGACCTTGCCGATTGCTGTGAAAGGAGGAGGAAGACAGTTGCGGGATTTTGGGTCAATATCCCGACTGCAACTTTCTGAACATGGCAACTGGCGAAAGACACATCTGGGGGCTATAGAGGCAAATATGGGGCGAGCTCCTTTTTACCGTAATTTAGAGCCGGCTCTTTCAAGAGTATATCGCGATACCTCCCTCTCTTCATTGAGAGATTTCAATCTGGCAATATTCCGGACCTTGCTTTCGTTTTTATTGGGTGATATATCTTTCGAGGAGTTAAATCAGTTTTACGGCAACCCTGTGTTGAAAACCCGGGGGGAGGAAATTGCAGAATGCATAATCCCTGAACATTCAATTCTCCCGGCATTAGCCACCTACGGACGCGAGACACTCCTCGGACTCCTGGCTCGCCCTTAAATTTATACTGCCTGAATTAGGGAAAAACCCTACGCTTTACTAATTTTGGACTTCTAAGATTAACCTGAAAATGAAATCCCTCTCACGCCTATTTGCAATCATCATAATGATTGTGTCTACCGGCCTGCAGATTGCCTGGGCTGAGAAGGTAGATGTGTCGTCGTTGCCACAGAATCCCCAGGTGAAGATAAAAGCCTATACAGGGTTCTATCGTTTTGTGGATGAATACGGCGATACCGTCAGAATGACAATAATTAAGGATGTGGTGGTGTATCCGCCCCTGAAATTCAAAAATAAAAAGCAAGAGGAATTCTATTGGCGAACCGTACGTGATGTAAGAAAGACTCTTCCCTACGCAAAACTTGCCTTCTCTACTCTTTGCGAAACTTATGAATATATCCAGACAATTCCCGACAAAAAACTTAGGGAGCAACATCTGAAACAACTTGAAAAAGATATATTCAATCAGTATAAACCCGTGGTTAAGACCATGACAAAAGGGCAAGGGAAAATTCTGCTTAAACTTATCAACCGAGAAACTGATCAAAGTTCTTATAGCATAGTAAAAGCCTTTCTTGGAACCTTTCGAGCCGGATTCTGGCAGACCTTCGGACGGTTTTTCGGAATGAACATGAAAGCCGGATTCAAACCCGACAAAAGCGAAGAAGATGCTATAATCGACCGTATAGCCACATTAATAGAACAGGGAGCTCTCTAATCGGCTCCCTGTCTTATTTTACCTTTGGCCCAAAGGATAGGCTACCCTTCTTTATTTCTGGTCGCCCCCTTCTTCTCCCTCAACAGTCACGGTGGGGAGTGTCTCCTGTTGCACCTCTTCTTGTACCGGTGTCTCTGTTACCTGCTGTACGGGTTCCGGTTCACGGTTACGGTTCTTGTAACTCCAGTCAATGAAAAACCAAATGATGATACCGGCTATTACCATACCGCCGAATATGTAAAGCCACCAGTTGTTTCTTTTAATGGGGTGTGCAAACGGATCCTGATTCGGGTCCTGGTTAATGTTGTTGTCAGCCATTGTATGTTTGTTTTAGAGTTTTTTCAGGGTGAATATCAGAGTTTACCGATAAGAATTCTTTATCCTTAAATTTGTATTTTCAACTCCAACTTCACAAAATTAACCAAAAGTTTTTAATTTGCCACTTTATTTTTAAAAATTGGCAAAATCATCGGCCGGTAGCTATCATGTATGCTGCTTTGGCTGTGCAGAAATTTCCATAGGCAGACACGAAACGGTCGTCGGCTTCCTTGCGTGACGTCTCAGCTTCCAGGAGATCGCTCATGGTACACATTCCCGCTTCATAATACATTCGGTTTAGATACAGGTTTTCCTCACTCTGTTCTATCCCTATTTTTTCTATTTCCATTTTTCTGTGGGCCGCTGTAAGTGTGTTCCATTTGTCTTGCATATCTATCCGGAGTTCTTCAGAGAGTTCTTCAAGCTCATTACGGGCGTTTTTTAATGCCAGGTCTTTTCTTTTTATACCGTAGGCACCGCTCCACCATCCGCTGAGCGGTATATTCACTGCCAATTGTAGGGCTCCGAAATTATGGTTCTGCTCTAAAAGGTCATGATAATACCAGCCGGCACCGAAAGCTACCGAAGGGAGATTGCTGCCAATCTCCATTCTTTTTTCCAGTTTTTTGGCTTCAACGTTTCTTTCCAGCAGTTGATAATCGGCAGTCAGAGGCAAGGCATTTTCCGTAGGGGAATAAATATCGTAAGGAAACGGAGGCACATTATCGGGCATCTCGGCCACTATCTCTATTTTGTCGGTCACTCCCAGTCCCACATATTGCGCCAGAAGCATCTTCATCAACGAGATACCGTTCTCGAGGTCGACTTTTTCCGCCATATAGCCGTTTCTTTTGAGCTGTACTTTCAGGAGGTCGTTTCGGGTCACTACTCCTGCATCCACTGCTGCCTTTACCTGATTTTCCAAAGTATCAAGAAAAGACACTGCCGTGTCAAGTACTTTCATGGTTGATTTCAAGGTATTAAGTTTCCAGAAAAGAGTTTCTGTTGTGAGTCTGAGTTCATTGTCGGTTTGCTGCTTCCTCAGGCGGGCCACTTCCTCTCCTACACCGGCCAGTTTGTTGCCATTGATTATAAGCCCTCCGGTAAATATCGGCTGTAAAGCCTGCACGCCGGCCACTTTCCCTTTCTTGATAATACCAAGTTCGATTATATCAAGTATGTTATATTGTAAGATATCATGGTTGGCCCAGAAAGCCATTCCCATCGCGGCTATTTCCGGAAAATATTTGGTAAAAGCTTCCCTCTTCAGATTCACAGCCATCTCCACTTCATTTTTAGCCGTTTCAGCCTTGCGGTTGTTTTCCAGAGCCATACTGATGCATTGGTCTAATGTGAGTGTGGAATCCTTTTGACACTTATTAGCAGGCATCAATTCCTGTGCTTCGGCCAGACAAGGCAAAGCCATGAATATCGAAATCAAAAATATTATCTTAATCCTCTTCATCTAATCCAATTCTTATTTTTCAGAAAGCACGTATGGCTAAGCCAGGTGCGTCTCCAGCGGTTGCTTTAGCGGTTCATCAGCCGCAGCTCCATGATTCCTCACCATGCAATAGGCAACCGGTATCACGGTAAGTATAAATATCATGGTGATGGGTGTACCCCAGAAAATCACCACTCCCATAGGTTTCCACAAGGCATTGTCGCCTATTATCATCGGCAATACACCCATAGTGGCTGCTGCTGAAGTAAGGAAAATAGGTCTCATCCTCCTCATCGATGCATTATACACAGCATCCTTTACATTCTGGCCTTGATTTCGCAATTCTTCGGCATAGTCTATCAATACGATTGCATTTCTTACCAGAATTCCCATAAGAGAAATCAGGCCGAGAACACAGGTAAGGGAAAGTGCGCATGGTTGGATTCTCAATCCAATACCCGCTCCCGGCACAGCCAGCAAAAGTGAAAACAAGAGCACTACCGAAGTGTTCACCTGGGCATAATGAAGGAGGATTATAAAGAAAATAATCACAATGGAAATGGCGAGCCCTAAAAGAATTTCGGGCAATGTGCTCATATTATTGTCGTACTCACCGCCCACGTTCATCTCCACTCCTTCTGGGATAACTACATGATGCTTTATACTGTCTATAAGAGCAGTGGTACGGTCCACGGCATTAAGATTCCTCTGAAGTTCGGCTATCACCTGCACGGTAGGTACACCGTTGTATCTCTCAAGTTTGCCATAGTGCCATTGGGGAGAAAGTGTGGCTACCTGACTTAATGGCACTGTTCCCACCAGATTTGCCGGTATCGGTTCGTCAAGGAGTTCGGCAGGAGTGCCGGAATTGGAATTGGCTGTCTTGAGCACCACAGGCATTCCATAATTGCCGTTCCATACCGTAGCCACCGGCACTCCGGGACTATATCGAGAAGCAAGCGTGGCTTCCAGAAGAAGACTATTGATACCAAGACGTCCTGCCTGAGTCTTTTCCGGATCAATAAATGCTACTGCCTGGCTCCCGTTGAGAGAGGTATGGATGTTACGTAGCCCCGGTACGCGGGCTGCTATCTGCATCACTGTGTCACTTAAAGAGTGAAGCACACTTCTGTCGGATCCGGAAAAACGGATTGCTACCGGATGATCTGCAATAGAATAGCTAAGCTGTTTGAACCTTATCAGTGCGTCAGGGAAATAACCCTGATATTTCTCCGTATAGTCATTTAGCACATCCACTGTGGCCTGATTGCTCTTTGTATTCACAATAAACTGAGCATAATCCGGGCCTCCCACCTGGGGTGCGTAAGTGGTCTGGAATCTTGGCGACGACATCCCGTGAAATGATGCGATCGACACGACCCTCGGGTCTGCCGAAAGTATCCGTTCTAAAGAGTCAGCCACTTCTGTGGTTCTCTCCACTGTGGTGCCTGCCGGCATGAATATCTCCACTGCAAATTGGTTTCTTTCCGCAATAGGCATCAGTTGAAGCGGTGTAGATACAAACAGCCAAAGACCTCCAAGAATACAGAGCACTCCAATCACAATTGTGGTTTTTTGCCAATTGAAACACCAGGTGATTATCTTGTCGTAACCTTTCTGCATCACAGAGAAGATAGTGAATTTCTTTTTCCCGGATTTCAGGGCTTCTTCCTGGAGTTTGTAAATCGGTTTCTTTATAAGTTTATATTGAAGGTATGGCACAAGGAGTTCAGCAATCACCAGTGAAACAAAGAGAATGATTGTAAGACCCCAAGGGAAATCGGTGATGAAGTCTCTGAACATTCCTTTCACGGTGAAGAGAAAGGGGAAGAATGTAATGGATATGGCCATGGTAGCCGAGAAGATGGCCTTGAAAAATTCCGTGCCCGCTCTGAGTGTTGCTGTGTAATGGTCTACTCCCTCCGATATCAGCTCCACATAATCATCAATTATTACCACCGAGTTGTCTACAATCATACCGAGCGACAGAATGAGACATGCCAGAGTCACAGTATTGAGTTCTATTCCAAAAGCATAAAACAATCCAATAGAAATGAATATAGAAATCGGTATGGTCATGGCTGCAATAATTGCCACTTTTAATGGCAGAAGTATAAGTATCACTACAAGCACCGCAATTACTGCAATCAGCAACTCCACAAGAAAATAATTCACACTGCTGTTCACTACCACCGGTTGGTCGGTAATATTGAATAGTGTCACCGATTCGGGCAGCGTCTTTTTGAATTCATCTATACGTTTCTGCACCTGCTTGCCCATTTCCACCACATTGTATCCCTCCTTCATGCTGATGCTGAGCAGAATGCATTTTTCAAAATTATTGGTGATATAACTTTCGGGATCGGGATATTCACGTTTTATCTCAGCCACATCTTTTAGCCTTACGATTGAGCCTTCGGGAGTACTGAGCACTATTGTATTGCCTATTTCGTACACCGAATTTGCATCACGAGCCACATATATCGGGCGTGAATAGTCTTGCTGTTTTAAAGCCCCTCCTGTGGTTTTGAACCCTTGGGCTAAAAGCGTGGCGGCAAGGGATTCTTCACGCAAGGCATAATGTTTTAGTTTCTGGGGGTCTAAATACACGCTTATCTGCTCCTGTTGCTTACCGTAAACGCTCATAGACCCTACACTTTCCACCGGCCTTATGGCATCTTGCAGGGCATCCATGTATTCACTAAGTTCCCGGTAAGTCTTATCGGAACTCTGCATTGTGATGAGAAGCGAGGAAGTGTCGCCGAAACTGCTGAGTGTCTCCACTGCCAGTACTCCGGCAGGCAGTTTCATCTTCTCCTGCTCCATGCCGATCTTAAATTCATTCCAGAAACTATCCGTGTTGCGGCTATTGTCATCCAGTTCTATAAAGATGATAGCCATCCCGGCTGTGACCTGAGAATGGGTCTTCTTTTTATTTACCTCTTTAAATGAAAAAATATAATCTTCAAGAGTGGGAAGTACCTCGTTTTCTATCTGCTCCACAGATGCACCGGGATACACTGCCGCCACCACTCCTTCCCGGATGGTGAACGCAGGGAATTCCTGCTTGTTCATCACCTCAAGGGCGAATATACCGAATGCCATAAGCAAAGAGAGTATGAATATTATCTCCTTGCTGTATTTCATGCCCATCACTACGATGGGATTAGGCTTTCTTGAATCTTCTTCCATCATCGGGGAAACTATTTGGTCACTGCCGTCACCTTAGAGCCTGTACCTACTTTCTGCATCCCTTCCACTATTACTCTGTCGCCGGGTTGCAGACCGGTTTTCACCAGAATTCCATTTGCCACCATCTCATCTGCTGTGACAAATCTTCGTTCCGCCACACTGTCATTTACCACCCACACGAAAAGACGGTTGTCATTATTAAGCAGCACAGCTTGTGAAGGAAGCATAGTTCCGGAAGCCGAACTTGCCTCGCTCTCCTCTTTTTCAAACCTTACATTGCCGGTCATTCCAGGCAATATCTTACCATCAGTATTAGGCAAAGATACCTTTACAGTAAATCCTCGTGTAAGAGGGTCGGCACTCACGGTCTTCTCTGTCACCTTTCCCTCTAAGGCTGATATCCCTGCTGATTCTATATCTATACTTGCTTTTTGACCTGTATGGAATGAAGCTATTTCGTTTTCCGGTATTGAAAAATCTATCGAAAGGTTATCTAAAGAAATAATCTCATAAATAGGCTCAACGGGAACAACATTCTGCCCTACATCGGCATATTTTTTTGTCACAGTACCGGTCATTGGTGAATGGAGGTTGGCATCTTCAAGGCTTCTTTTCGCCATTTCCGCCATATTTTCTGCCTGCTTCAGTTTCTGTTGTATATCCACCCATTTCACATCGGGAAGAGCATTTGCGTCATGCAGCTTCTTCAAACGCAGGTAACCGTCTTGTGCCTCTGCCAATTGAGCCTGGGCAATGTTGTAAGCATTTTCATATTCTCCGCTTCTTACTTTGCCGAGCAATTGACCCTTTGTTACCTTTTGCCCTTCCTTTGCATAGAGTGCTGTCACCGTACCGGGTACCGAAAAACTTACATCGGTCGACATTGAAGAAGATACTGTACCTGAATATTCCCGACCCATTGATGTAGAGGTATCTTTTACCTCTATTACTGTTACTTTAACGGGAGGTGCCACCGTTATCACCTCTTTCTTTTTTCCGCATGAGCCTCCGATTATTAAGGTCAAAAGCAATATGGCCCATGGATATTTTAAAAATATCTCTCGTTTCATGTTCTTAGAGATTGGGTAATGCAAAATTATTACACCCAGATATTTATCCCAAACATTCCTGACAATTTTTTCTCATCTTCGTATGCACAGTTTACGTTTAACGTGCACTATTGTTGGAAATATTGGATTTTTCTTTATATTCGCAAAAAAGTAATACCATGAATAAACCCAGACTCGTAATATCTTCCGGGGCAGGCATTAGTGCCGAAAGCGGCATATCTACCTTCCGGGATGCCGGCGGCTTATGGGAAAACTATCCTGTGATGGAAGTTTGCTCTGCCGACGGTTTCCGCAAAAATCCCAGACTTGTACATGAGTTCTATAATGCCCGCAGAAAAGATCTGGTGGACAAACAGCCCAATGCTGCCCACAAAATACTTGCCGAACTGGAGGAAGATTTCGATGTATATGTGATCACCCAGAATGTAGACGACCTGCATGAGCGTGCCGGCTCTTCCAAGATTCTGCACCTTCACGGCGAACTGATGAAACTTCGTTCGGTGTCACGACCCGACTATGTCGAAAGTCTGGACATGGAGCATCTTGAATCGTGCCCTGAAACTAAAGGTAAAAACGGTGATTACATGAGGCCCCATATCGTATTCTTCCAGGAGCCGGTGCCAAATATGGAACTGGCTGCCGAATGGGTGCATGATGCCGATATCTTTGTTGTAATAGGCACGTCACTTAATGTATATCCGGCAGCCGGGCTTCTACATTATGTGAGACCCGGGATTCCGATTTATTATATCGATCCGAATCCTGCCGATATCACTATCCTATCGCCCCAGGTGCACGTAATCAAGGCAAAGGCTACCGAGGGCATGAAAATTCTGGAAGATATTCTAAGAGCCCGTTCCCCAATTTAGGTTAAAATTTAGGGCACATATCTCGGAGGGATTTTTAGGTTGGATTGAAGGAGCAATGGGGTTCCATTGTGACTGAAAACCAACATAAAAAGCACCCGAGAGATGTGAGGCAAAACTAATTTAAAAAACAATTAATTATAATATTTCAATAGAAATTATCAACATTGATTAACAGATAAACAAGGCTCGTGAGTCAGTTATGTTATATTACTTTTGTCCGATGGTCTGCCACGCATCTTTGTCCGCTTGCGTCGGTCACAATGGAACCCCATTGCTCCCTCGCTGCGCGAACAAATCTGCATGACATCCCATCGCCTAAATTCTAACATAAATTGGGGAACGGGCTCTTTAAAAACATAAATAATGGCTAAAGTAAAAGGCGCCGTAACGGTCAATATTGCCCGTTGCAAGGGTTGCAATCTTTGCGTGGTGGCTTGTCCTACCGATACCCTGGCATTGCAACCTCATGAAGTTAACGACAGGGGGTATCATTTCGCCTATATGAAGCAACCTGATAACTGTACGGGATGCACTTCATGTGCTTGGGTGTGTCCCGATGCATGTATTGAGGTCTTCAGAGTTAAAGTAGACGAATAATACCTGAATTATTTTTCCTTAATCAATACTATTTAAGACACCTATTTTATGAAAGGGGAAGTAAAATTAATGAAGGGAAATGAAGCTGTGGCTTTAGCAGCCATCCGATATGGCTGCGACGGATATTTCGGATATCCTATCACCCCACAGAGTGAAGTGCTTGAGACCCTTCAGGCTGAAATGCCATGGGAGACAACCGGCATGGTTGTGCTTCAGGCTGAATCGGAGGTGGCTGCAATCAACATGGTATATGGTGGTGCCGCTACCGGTAAAGCAGTGATGACATCCTCCTCCTCTCCGGGAATAAGCCTCAAGCAGGAAGGTATATCTTATATAGCGGCAGCTCAATTGCCGGCTTTAATACTCAACGTAATGCGCGGAGGACCCGGACTTGGTACCATCCAGCCTTCGCAGGCCGATTATTTCCAGGCCACAAAAGGAGGCGGTCACGGCGACTATCACCTGATAGTGCTCGCTCCATCTTCTGTACAGGAAATGGTGGATTTTGTAACCTTAGGTTTCGACCTTTCTTTCAAATACCTCACTCCCACTATGATTCTTGCCGACGGTATCGTGGGTCAGATGATGGAAAAGGTAGTGCTTCCGGAGCAAAGGCCGCGTCGCACTGATGAAGAGGTGAAGGCTCAATGTCCCTGGGCAGCCACAGGGCGTACGGGCCTCAGAAAAAGAAATGTGGTGACATCGCTTGAGATGGACCCCGCCAGGATGGAAGTCAACAATCACCGTCTGCAGGCCGTGTACCGTGAAATAGAAAAGAATGAACCCAGATGGGAGGAAAAAGATGTGGATAATGCCGATTATCTGATAGTATCCTTCGGTTCCGTAGCCCGAATTTGCGAGAAGGCCAAGGAAATAGCCGAAGAGAAAGGCATTAAGGTAGGCATATTCCGCCCCATAACTCTCTGGCCCTATCCCATCGATGCTCTTGAAAAGGCAGCAAAGGATAAGAAGGGTGTGCTGGTGGTAGAACTCAATGCCGGACAAATGATTGAAGATGTACGTCTTTCTGTCCACGACAGTCTGCCGGTAAAACATTTCGGTCGCCTTGGAGGTATCATACCAAGTCCCACAGAGATAGTGCAGGCTCTGGAACAGAAATTAATTAACCCGGAAAAATGATTCAGCCATGGAAATCAAGGAAATAATTAGAGAAGAAAACAAGGTATACAGTTCACCGGTGCTTCTGGATGAAACTGATATGCATTATTGTCCGGGATGCAGCCATGGCGTGGTGCATAAACTCGTGGCTGAGGTGATACATGAAATGGGTCTTACAGAAACTACGGTAGGTGTCTCTCCGGTGGGTTGTGCAGTATTCGCATATAACTATATCGACGTAGACTGGGTGGAAGCTGCCCATGGCCGTGCACCCGCAGTGGCTACCGGCATCAAACGTCTATGGCCCGACAATACGGTCTTCACTTATCAAGGTGACGGAGATATGGCCGCTATTGGAACTGCTGAAAGTATCCATGCAGCAAACAGAGGCGAAAACATTGTGATGATTTTTATCAACAACGCTATTTATGGTATGACCGGCGGGCAGATGGCTCCGACAACGCTGCTGGGTCAAAAGACCTCCACCACTCCTTACGGCAGACGCGTAGACCTCAACGGACATCCTCTGGAGATCACTGAGCTGATGAAACTCCTCGACGGCACATGCTATGTCACACGTCAGGCAGTGCATACCCCCGCTGCTGTGAGAAAAGCTAAGGCTGCCTTGAAAAAGGCTTTCCAAAATTCCCTCGATAAGAAGGGTACCTCTGTAGTGGAAATAGTTTCTACTTGCAACTCCGGATGGAAAATGACCCCCGAACAAGCCAACAACTGGATGGTGGATAATATGTTCCCGAAATACCCTCTGGGCGACCTTAAAAACGAATAATCATGAAGGAAGAAATTATTATAGCAGGCTTCGGCGGTCAGGGTGTTTTGTCTATGGGCAAGATTCTGGCTTACTCGGGCTTGATGGACAATAAAGAAGTTACATGGTTTCCGGCTTATGGTCCGGAACAGCGTGGCGGCACAGCCAATGTCACTGTGATACTCTCGGATGAGAAAATATCATCACCTGTGCTGGATGCTTACGACATAGTGATTGCACTCAATCAGCAAAGCCTTGACAAATTTGCCCCGAAAGTTAAGCCTGGAGGTATCCTGATTTATGATACAAATGGTATACATAAGCCTCCCACACGCACCGACATCACCATATATCCTATCGATGCTATCTCTGCAACTATGGAATTCGGTAATCCCAAGGCTTACAACATGGTAGTGATGGGTGCATTGATTAAGGCTATGCCTTATGAACTGCAGCAGGAGCATGTGGAGTTAGGACTCGCAAAATCACTCCCCGAGCGTTATCACCACATGATACCTATGAATATCAATGCAATCAAGAAAGGCAGGAGCCTTGTGAATCCTGAAAACTAATCTTTCTGCAAGCTTTGAAACAAGGCGTGGTTCGTTTGGAATCACGCCTCTTTTTTGGGCAATAATCTTTTTTCCATTAAATTCGCTCCGGTTAAGTAAATATTCGGGAATATGGGTAAAAATCAGAAAGTCTTATTTCACAGCACTATATTCGGCCCTATACATAGCCGTAGACTGGGTGTGTCACTTGGAATCAACCTGAGCCCCAACGACGGTAAGGTATGTTCATTCGATTGCCTATATTGTGAAGCGGGCTATAATTCGCAAGGCAAAGGCTCTTCCGGTCTGCCACTTCGCGAAAAGGTAAAGGAACAGTTGCGTTCCAAACTTATCGGGATGAAAGAAAAAGGAGAACCTCTTGACGTAATAACTTTCTCCGGTAACGGCGAACCTACCCTTCATCCCGACTTCCCGGGAATAATAGAGGATGTGCTGGCGTTGCGCAATGAATTCTACCCGAATGCCAAAGTATCCGTACTTACTAATTCCACAAAGATTTTCACTCCCGCTGTAGCCAATGCATTGAAAGAGGTCGACAATAATATCCTGAAGCTTGACTCAGCTGTGGAAGAAACCATGCAGATTATCGATCGACCAACTTCCCCCTCCTTCACAGTTGATAAGGTGGTAGAAGGACTTAAGCAATTTGCCGGTTCAGGCATTATCCAGACCATGTTCCTTCGTGGCGAACATGACGGTAAGCCTATCGACAATACTACACCTCAGGAGATAGATGCTTTGATAAAGGCATATAAGGAGATAAAACCCCGGGAAATCATGATTTACAGTCTCGACCGTTCCACTCCGGAGGAGAAACTGGTGAAAGTAAGTAAGGAAGAGCTGGAGAAAATCGGTGAGAAAATAGAGAATGCCACCGGCATACCGGTACAGGTTGCATAAAAATAAGGGTATCTGTCAAAACATCACTCATGGATTGTCAATCTTCTTTCTTGACTCAACCGATAATATATCCGGAACCTCTTAATAAGGGCGACCGCATTGCTCTCATTTCTCCGGCATCTGAGGTGAAGGCCGAATATGTCTACGGAGCCATGCAACGTATCATGGAATTTGGATACGAGCCCGAACTGATGCCTTATGCCCTGGGCCATGTCAGCGGTTCTTTCGCAGCCTCAAAGGCAGAGAGACTCATGGATATCGTGGAGGCTTTAGATAATCAGGATTACAAAGCGATTTTATGTACCCGAGGGGGATATGGATGTTGCCAGCTTATCCCCAATTTACCCTGTAGCCTGATATCTAAGAATCCAAAATGGCTGATAGGTTTTTCTGATATCTCGGCCCTTCATGCCTTATTCTATTCCTCCGGTGTAGCATCTCTCCATGCACCAATGGCCAAACACCTTGCCACACAACCTGCTGATGATCCATGCACTTTAGCGCTATTCAAAATGCTTGGGAACGGAGGTAGGTTTGATTACACCCTTCCCTCTCATAAATATAATAACCCGGGTAAGACCTCCGGAATTCTGAAAGGTGGCAACATGGCAGTGCTCACCGATCTCGCAGGTACCCCCATAGATATCCTTGACTCCGGAAATGACAATAATAAAGAGGGTGTTATTCTATTCTTTGAAGATATTGCCGAGCCGATATATAAGGTTAACCGTATGCTGTGGCGAATGATTATCAACGGATCCCTCCCAAGGGTAAAAGGAATCATTTTCGGTCAGTTCACAGAATATAAATCTGATAGAAATTTCGACACAATGGAAGAGATGCTCTTCGATTTTGTGAGCCATACTATCACTACATCTTCCATACCTATTGTGTATAATTTCCCTGTCGGGCACACCGACCTTAATCTTCCGCTTACTATCGGGGCCAAAGTAGAACTGGAAGTAACCGATACAGAAGTACGACTCCGTTCTTCCTTCTGAAACTTATATAGACCCTTAAAAATTGCAGGCTGCTGAATTGAATATTCAACAGCCTGCAGTGTATTTAACTCTCCGGGGACTTACCCCGATTTAATAATCTTTCTATTTTACGGAATGGCTATCTTCTTGGAATTGATCACATAAATTCCATTCGGCAGAGAAGTCAGAATATCGGATGATTTGATATTTCTCTTTACAAGTACGCCATTCAGATTGTATACATTCACATATTCCGGCAAGGTATCGATGATTTCCTCTATTCCGCCTGAACCCGGATCGCTGGGGTCAGTAGTTTCACCGCTTCCCGGTTCCCAAGTGCTTTGGAGCACCCATGCCGACAGATTCTTGACATTTACATTGCCGCCGTCTGAAAATACCTCGATATTATCAGCATCTTTATCGGTGGGATAAACTCTCATCGAAGTAGCCCACTTATCATTTACAAAGATATCAAGTACAGACCCGTCGGCAAATACATCCAGGACAAAGTCGCTGCCAGGTTCCGGCGATACAGGAAGAGTGCAAGTATATCTTCCGTTATAAATATTGTTGTCATTCACCATGCGGTTAAGATCTGTGAAATCCACCTCAAGTCTATTGGAAGCCGGATTATAAGTAATGGAAGCCTCTCCCTTACTGTTTTTAAACAGATTCATACCGAAAGGCACATTCCCTACGGTAAACACACCTCTTACTTCTACCTGACGACCTTTTACTCCTTCGATTGCTTTTACACCGTCAAGAGTAAAATTCGATGCCTCAAATTTATTGTCTGAGCGGAGTCCGGTCAGGCCTGAAAATGGTTTCTGCACCAATGTCCCGTTTTCATCAAGAGAGATCTCGCGAGGGAAAGAGTAAGTATGGGCCCAGCCCAGGTTACAGTTGTCGATGGTAGCAAGTTTGTCAGGCACGATACCGAGCATCAGTGTCTTTCCATCTTTCTGGTAGATTGTTGGCGACAAAAGCCCGTAACCCTGCTGGCTTATCAGTTCCAGGCTTAAAGGATCTTCAGTGTCAGGCACGAAAGTTCCGTCAGATGCTATATCACCTACCCAATAGAGAGTGTGAACACCGGTGTTGGTGCCCTGTGGTGTGCAGGTAAAGAGCCATTTGCCATTTTCCATCTGGGTGACATTCGGCATTTCCCAGAAAGTGCCATGTGCGGAAGCCGATTTACCCGCAAAGAAAATCTTACCGTCGTTGCTCCAGCGCTTGGTGAGGGGAGTATATTTATGAAGAGTCACTGCTCCAACTCCATCCTTCGCTGTACCCACAATTATGTAAGCATTGTTGCCGCTACGGAAGAAATAAGGGTCGCGGAAATCATCCGACAGGCCATTGGGGCGACCGTCTATGACTTTGCCTTTTTTCTCCCAGTCAATCAATGTTTCATCGGTAGGTTGCGCTTGTACTATATAAGCCTTTGCATAATCTACTCCGGTATAAAGAATATTAGGTAAATCACCGGTTATCTGACTGTCGGTAAATACACAGCCGCTCCAGCATCCCTTAATGTCGTAATCTTCACCCGGGGCGATGGCTATCTTTTCTTCAGTCCAGTCATATAGATTCTCACTCGAGATATGACCCCAATGCAGACGGCTCATATATGGTCCATTTGCATTCTTTTGGAAGTATACATGATACTTTCCATCTGAATAAGTCATTCCATGGCTTTCATTTGTCCAGTTTGCACCCGGCATTCCATGATACTTAGGACGCAGAAGGTCTGTTTCAAATCTTGAAGCCGGTATCGAGAGGTCGGCTTCATTCTGAGGAGTTGCGGCCAGTTCATTGCCGGTCAATGCTCCGTCATATATAGTGATATCGTCGATAAGGCCGTTGAAGGCTTTTTCACTGTAAAGGAGTGAACTGGCACCTTTGTTCATACCAATGGTAAGCACGGCTGAGTCATTGCCTATCTTTCCAAGACTGTTGGCGCGGCCTACCTGTTCACCGTTTCTATAAAGAACTATAGAAGATGTAGAGGGATCGTTCACAGCCACCAGGAAGCTCCATTCATAGCATGGCAGAAGATCTGAGGCCTGCACTTGTCCCGCTACGCCTCCTGCATAATATTCGAAAGCATATTTCCCGGTCTTGTCGAGTGTGAATCCCCAGCCCTTCTTTGCTGCGGCATCGAGAGTTCCAGCTATGAGTATTTTCTCATTTGTAGCCACATCGTGTTGCACGATAGGATAAGTCTCGGGAGCCACCCATATAGAGAAGGATGAGGCTCCGGCGGGAGTGAAATCTGCGATACTCCCTTCGGCATAGGTGGAGTAACCATCAAGACGCAGAGCATCTCCTACGGCGCCGGCCACATTTTCATCTGTATGACGTCCCTTTACTGTAATGTCGGTTGATTTGATTTTTCCGGTTCCATCAGTCTCCATCGGAATATTGGCGACGATATCAGCTGCGAATGTAACCGGAGTGGCGATCAATAATGATGCCAAAATGGGTAAAGATTTTTTCATGATTGCTTTTTCAGGATTTTAGGACCATAGGAGCGAGCAATCGCCCCTATGGTGTATTAACGTTTACAACAGGTAATTAATTATGTTTTCAGTGAGTTTATTCACATTGTCCTGATAAACATTGCCACCCTGCTGTTCGAATTCGTAAGCATTGCTTCCTATCACTAATACGCGACCGTGTGTAGCGTTAGGATTGAAGTCTACGATAGCTGCTACGCAATGGTCTCTTACATGCGACCAGGTTGCCAATACCATAGAGTTGGTCAGAGCCTCGAAATTCCTTACCGAGTTATTGTAAACACCGTTACCCCATGTGTTGCAATCCCACATACAGTTATGGTCTTCACGCCATCCCGGACCCTCGATAGGCAGACCGAGAATATCCCATCCGTTGGGGTCGCTGAATTCAAGACCGGCATAGATGGCATGTGTCGACCTGTCATAGTAATCTTGTTTACCTGGATCAGCTCCGCCCGGACGGAAGTCCCAGCCGAGGAACGGATTGATTGTCCATACATCGTCACCCATACCGCCTTCACCGTTGGAGAAGATATTTGGACCCATATCACTCGGAACTATTTCCAAAGGTACAGTGAGCTGGGTAGCCATCTTGGCAAGGAAGAGGTTACCACCGTTTTGTCCGTAAGCTTTCAGAGCGTCGAGTGTAGCGGTGCTTATAAGATCAGCAGGAAGATTTTCCCATCCCGGATTTTGACCGATCTTATCCTGATAGATCCATATCATTCCGAACTCATCGAAATTGATATTGGGAAGATCAGCCACCGGTATAAACTCACCTTTGCCTTTCTCAACATAATTTTCATAGAACCATTCGGCTGCTGCAAGTTCATCATCGTCTTCAAGCTCTGAAGGATCAGCACCAAGAACGAGGAAACCTGCTTTCACTTCCATTTCAGGAAGGGCTGTGTTCACTACCACACCCTGTGAATAATATGCTTCATCATACACAACTTTTGCACGGAATTTAAGGTCTACACCAGTCTTCTGTCCATTCACAGTTCCGCCATTGGGATTGGTGGTCACATCAAATACCTGGCCGCCATCTTCGCCGTCTATACCCACCATCACACCGGTGATGCCTGCTGCATTGGGCAAAGTCCATGAGAAAGTCACACTTCTGCCATCCAGTCCGGTCACCTCAAATGATGTAAGATCGGCAAGTTCTTCATAAGGAACCGCTGCCACTACCGACTGACCCGGGGATACATACCCACCTTCGTAGCGTATCTTTACGGTATACATATTCTCTTCCTGCATCGGCTGACCTTTAAACTGCATGCTGTTGATAGGGCCACCCTCTGAGAAAGTCTGGTTGTTGTTGAGAATCACGTTCACACCCTCTATCTTAAGAGAAGTGCTGGGAAGGTTCCACGACACGGTAACCACACGGTTGGCCACTGTAGCCTTCAGGTCGGTCACGGTAGGAAGGTCGGGAAGCTCCGGGGTCTCCGGCTTGAAATCTGAGCAAGAGCCCATAATGCCTGCCATAGCCATGGCTATCAACGACAGACTATATTTCATTATTTTTTTCATTTTTCCGAGTTTTTTAGATTATTAGTTGCTGTAAAGACCATTGGATGTGTCTACCTGATTCAATGGAATAGGGAAGTAATAATCATTGGGGTTCAAGGAAGCACTGTTGTAGTATTCCTGGAACTGTGACTCATACTGATAGTATTTAGTCATCACTTCCTGTGCTACACCCCAACGAAGGAGGTCGAACCAGCGAAGACCCTCCAAAGCGAACTCAAGGCGACGCTCATATCTTACTGCCTGGCGTGCGTTTTCCTGATTCCAACCTGTGAGAGGATATTCCTCTACCTTATAGTTCACCACATTCGGATTAAGGTCGGTGGGACCTTCATAGTTCATGTCAAAAGACATCTGTGCTCTGCGACGCACCTGGTTGATATAGGAGATGGCTGTTTGATAATCAGGATTGTTCTGCTCGATCATAGCCTCAGCCTTCATCAGGAGTACGTCGGCGTAGCGGATTATCATGAAGTTGAGAGTAGAAGCACCCCAAGGCACGATACCGATTGTCACTGCAGGATCATAAGGAGCAGGATAAGGCTTCTTGCCTGAGAATTGTCCGAACAGGTCATAGTTACGGCACCATCCCTGAGTGTACATGTAAGTCTGGGCAGGCACTCCGAGATTTGAACGCCAGTAAACACCGATACGTCCCATGGTAAGGTCAAGACGTGGGTCTACATTACCTTTGTAGACATTGGGATCATTCAGACCCTCTTCATCCACTCTGTTCACGATATCGTTGCCGGTATAGCCGTCGAGATACGGAAGTCCGTTTTCATTAGTACGGAAAGCATTGGCCAGATCTTGTGAGCCAAGATAGAAGTCGTCGCCGTTACCATACACATTACCTACAGATACTGTACAATTAAGACAGTTGTTGAAGTCATACATCTGGCCTTCGTTGGCTGATGAGAACTGTATAGCCATCACTGATTCCACACCGTTGTTCATCTGCGGATTGGAGATATCCTGGAAATGATCATAAAGGTCATATTGGCCACTGGTGATAACATAGTCACAATATTTTTCTGCCTCTGCCCATGCGGCCTGGGGATTGGTAGTGAATTCAGGTGTGGCGGTGAATAGGTCAACCCTTGCCAGAAGAGCGGCTGCCACATATTTGTTGAAACGACCCACCAGTTCCTGTGTTGCAGGTAAAAGTTCATAGCCGTTGCGGAGATCTTCCTTGATGAGTTCGGCCACTTCCTGACGTGTTTTGTTGCCGGCCGGCACTGTAGAAGCATCCATTGTCTCATCTATATAAGGGAACTTCTTGAAAAGTCGAAGGATGTCGAAATAGAAATAAGCCCTGAGCACCTTCATTTCGGCTACATATGCATTTCTCACTTCAGGAGCGATACCGTCGGAAGAAAGAAGAGTCTGGATAGCGGTGTTGCAACGTGCCACAGAGAAATAATCGTTGGCCCATTTCTGATTGATGGAACCATTATCGCTCTGGATATTGCCTATTTCAAGCTGAAGCATGTGACCCTGGTTACCTGCATCCGGTCCCCCCTTGAGGGCATCATCGGAACGAAGGTCGATTACCCAGTTGTTGATAGGACCGTTAAACGACTGGTCATTGTTACCCGGATCAAGGTTGTTGACAAGGCAAGCATAAGCAGCTGTCATCAGCTCTATAGCCTGGTCTTCACCTATCTGGTCGGCAAAAAGCACTCCCTGGGGCTTTAGGTCGAGCATATCGCCACACGACACTGCTCCCAGTCCCGTCATTACGATGGCTGCAGCACCGAATGACTTTATAATGATATTTTTATTGAATTTCATTTTTATCAGTTTTAGGTGGTGAAAGATTAGAAGGTTACATTTACACCCATAGAGAATGAACGGGGACGAGGATATGCACCGGTATCGTACAACTGACTCCAGTCACCGGGGATGATTTCGGGATCTAATCCTTTATATTTGGTCATTGTGAACACATTTTCTACCTGGAAGAATACATCCAGACTCTTTGCCCATTTCTCAAGACATTTCTCGGGAAGTGAATAGGAAAGTTTCAGGTATTTCATCTTCATGTAGCTGCCGTTTTCGATATACCATGATGAGAATCTCTGCTCGTTGTTGGTATCCATAGTAGTTAGCGCCGGTATAGTGGCTGATGGATTGTTGGGAGTCCATGCTTTTTCCACGATGTCGCTGGCTCTGTTCACCACGTTCAGGTTAGAACTCATTAAATAGAGAATTCTCTTCATGCCGTTATAGATATCCTGACCGAAGTCGCCGGCAAAGAACATATCAAGGGTGAAACCTTTGTATTTGAATGCAAGATTAAGACCGAGTGACAGGTCGGGGTTAGGATTACCGATGATACAGCGGTCGTCGTCATTTATCACACCGTCTCCATTGAGGTCACGATACATAAGACGTCCGGGTGCTGCACCTGTCTGAGTGGCGTGGTTGGCCACTTCAGCCTCATTCTGGAAGATACCGTCGCATACATAGCCCCAGTATACACCCATCGGTTGGCCCGGGATCAGACGATAGTCTCCGCCAAGGAAGTTGTCGCTGCTGTTGAGGTATTCAAGTTTGTTCTTGTATTGAGAAATGTTGATGTTGCCGCTCCATGTGAAGTCGCCGTAATAAGGTGAGGTGTAACCCAGGCTTACTTCCCATCCGATATTCTTCATGGCACCGGTATTCATCCAGACGCCTGCATTTTCACCGGCTACATTCAGCACCGGAGGCATGGTGAGCATATCTTTGGTCTTCTTGATATAGAAATCACCGCTCAGGTTGATTGAACCGCCAAGGAATGAAAGGTCAACACCGATATTATTCTGAGTAGTTGTTTCCCATGTAAGGTCAGGATTTCCGGTGTAGGCTCTTGTGATACCTGATGTGGAACCGTTGCCGGTACCTTCCATATCGTATGCGCCGTTGGCGCGTCCGTAGTTATAAGTAGTGTATACAGGATAGAGGTCGCGGATATTTGCGTTACCGTTCTGTCCCCATGAATACCTTACTTTGAAATCTGCAAGTACATCATTCTTCGGGAACCAAGGTTCAGCCGACGGACGCCAAGCCAGTGAGAATGCAGGGAATGTACCGCCGCGGTGGTTTTTAGCGAAACGTGAGTTTTCGTCATGACGGATGGTGAATGATGCAAGATAACGGTCGTCGTAATTGTAGTCTACCTTACCGAATACTGAGAACACGCTCCAGGCGCTCTTGCCGCCACCTGCTCCCCATACAGTTGTACCTGCTCCTACCTGCATGAACTGCTCATCCTGTGATACATATCCCTGACGGGTGGCATCCAAAGTCTTGTTGGTGTATTGAATTGCTTCTACACCTAAGAGGGCTGATACATGGTGCACATCTTTAAATACATTATTATATGCTGCTGTGTTAGTCCATGTCCAGGTGTCACCTTGTCCGTAAGAATTTGAAGCGTAAGTCTTATCGTTCTCGTTCATTGTGCGGCTGAGGTCTCTTGCCAGGAACTGGATATGTTCGATACCGATATTGGATTTCAAGGTAAGACCTTCAATAGGTTTCACTTCCAGGAAGGCATTACCGAAAATACGCCATGATGTAGTATTGTCATCTCTGTCGTTATAGAGAGCCCACATCGGGTTGGCATAGTCTACTCCAAGAAGTGTCATCGGGTTGGCCCATTCACCGTTGAGGCCCTTAACCGGCATGGCGGGAAGCATTTCCAGAGCGAGTACTGCTGCACCACGGTCGCCACCTACGCCCGGTGCCCTGTCTTTCCAGTAAGACACCATCAAGTTTTCACCAACGGTGATATACTTGTTGAAATCAAACCTTGAATTCACACGGGCTGAATATCTGCGGTAGTAAGTATCTTTGATGTTACCGTCCTGATTGATATAGTTGAGTGAGAATAGCACTGAACTCTTTTCTGAGTTATTGGTGATTGTGGCTGTAAGATTGTTGGTCCAGGCTGTGTGATAGAGTTCATCCTGCCAGTCGGTGTTTGCCACCGGGAAATTTGGATCACCGTTGAGATATTTCTGCAATTGAGGAGTAGTGCCGTTGCCATAGATATTCTCGATTTTGGGATTGCCCGGAGGTGTAAGGCCGGCATTGCTCTGTGCGATCCACCAAGCCTGACCCCATCCTTCTGTGTCGAGCATTTTATATCTCTTGGCGATGGTCTGTGCACTTATAGAATAGTTAAGGCTTACATTGATTCTGTCGCCCTTACCATGCTTGGTAGTGATGATCACTACACCATTGGCTGCACGTGAACCGTAGATAGAAGCCGAGGCAGCATCCTTAAGAACCTGCAGGCTTTCAATATCACTCGGGTTGATACCGTTCAGACCTTCTGAAGTGGCAACACCGTCGACAATGTAGAGAGGATCGTTGCTGGAGTTGGCTGTTGACATACCGCGCACGCGGATCGAACCGCCACCACCCGGTTTGGAATCCGGTACGATGTTTACACCCGGAAGTTTACCGGCCATTGAGTTCAGCACGTTACCTGTGTTCTGGCTCAAAGGTTCTTTCATATCCATCACGGATACAGCACCGGTAAGGTCGGCTTTACGGATTGTCTGGTAACCGATCACCACCACTTCGTCGAGAATAGCGGAGTCTTCATCCAGATAGATCATCATTTTGGGTTCAGCCGGCAAAGTCTTCGGCTGGTAACCGATGTAGGTGATTGTAAGAGAGGAACCCTCCGGCACCATAATGGTGAACTGTCCGTCGATATCCGTGGCTGTGCCCTTATGTGTTTCATTACACATGATGGTAGCCCCGATGAGGGGTTCGTCGTCTGCTCTCGACACCACAGTACCCTGCACCGTGATATCCTGAGCTTGCGCGGCCAAACCTGTGAGTATGGCCATCGTTGCGCCTAAGATTACTTTTTTCATGTTATAATTTTTTGGTTAAAAAAATTTCTTGGCGCGAAATTATATCCTATTAATTATTAGAGTTATCACATTTGTTGAAGAGACTATAATAAATTATCCTTTCATCAATTTTAATAGAAATTGCAACGTTTTTAACAATCCTTCACCCATTTTCACCCGGATTTTTATGTTTTAAAGCATATTTTACTTAAAATACCATAAATATTTTTTGTCTTTGAATTCCCATTGCTTAAACCAAGTGCTTTTTGAAAAGACTACAAATATCCGATAGGGCTACTGTTCATTCGCCATAGGCGACATTCTTGTGCCAAGTTGACATGAGTTTTCACGTCATTTTGTAGGTCAAAATTTTAAAGATTATCCCCTCATTTTTTAATCATTAGAAACCGGGGTTTGGAATTTTGCCACTCACTATTTCATTATGCCGGCAGATTGTAAAATACACAAGCCAATTTATCAATTTTCTCGGCTTAAAAAGGACCTCCGAGAGGCATTTTTCTACTTGTTAAAATTTGAATAAAATTGACTCTAAATCTCAATCAATCTTAATATTATATAATTCCTATTCCCTCTTTAAAAAGTCTAACAATAAAAATTTCAAAGGCTTGTTTATAAGTTGGTTCTAACCTAAAAATATTCATTATTATTTTATGCTCTCCTCTAATCCTAATCCTTACCAAAACACACCCAAGAATTTTTTTGCAGACAACATCAACGGTTTTTCCCTGCACGACCAACAAATGTTGTATTCCGTATCACACTTGTTGCATATCGCAAAATTTATAATTTAATCCACAATTGTTGTAGATTACCCCTCTATACATAATATAATTTTGCGGCCAAATTATCAATTTACCAATCCTAACATCCTTACATGAAAAAGTTTTTATTAAGTTCCTTGGTTCTCCTAATGGCAACTTTGACAATTAAAGCAGAAGACATCCTCGTCCAAGGCACGGTCATATCCGCACAAGACGGCGAACCTTTAATAGGAGCGACAGTAATGTCGCTTGAAACCAAGAAAGGCACAGCAACCGATATCGACGGTAATTTCGAGCTTAGTGTTCCATCCGGTACAAAAATCAGGGTTTCCTATGTAGGTTACCAAGATTTTGAAGGCGTAGCCATGCCGCAAATGGACATAAAGCTTTCTGAAAACTCCGAAGTGCTCGATGAAGTGGTGGTAGTAGGTTACTCTACTCAGAAGAAAGCTGACGTAACCGGCGCCATCTCTACTGTAAGCGCTTCAGATCTTGCAAAGCAAAACGAAAACAACCCAATGAAGGCCCTCCAGGGACGTGTACCGGGTATGAACATCTCTGCCGACGGTAACCCCAGCGGTTCAGCCACCGTGAGAATACGTGGTGTCGGTACTCTCAACAACAACGACCCTCTCTACGTGATCGACGGTGTTCCTACCAAGAGCGGACTTCACGAACTCAATCCGGGCGACATCGAATCTATGCAGATTCTTAAAGACGCCGCTTCGGCTTCTATCTATGGTTCACGAGCAGCCAACGGTGTAATCATCATCACCACCAAGAAAGGTAACGACCTGAAGGTGACTCTCGACGCTTCTGTAGCTGCAGAATTCTACAACCACAGACTTAAGGTGCTTAACTCTGAACAATACGGCCGCGCTTTGTGGCAGGCTGCTGTAAACGACGGCAACGATCCCAACAACAACTCTCGCGGATTCAGCTATAATTGGGGTTATGACGCTTCCGGTTATCCGGTACTTTATTCTGTGGGGATGAAAAAATATCTCGACCAGGCTCAGACCCTCCAGGCAGGCGACACTGACTGGGTAGATGAAACAACACGCACAGGTTTTGTTCAGAACTATAACTTCTCAGTGAGCGGAAGTACCGATAAGATAAGCTCATACTTCTCACTGGGTTACTACAAAAATCTCGGTGTGATCAAAGACACTGATTTTGAAAGATTCTCAGCACGTATTAATACTGAATACAAACCCTTCAACAAGGTGCTCACAATCGGCGAACACTTTACTGTAAACCACACCGACGAAGTGGCTTCTCCGGGCGATTTCCTCAGAAGTGCATTGGAATTCTATCCTACTGTACCGGTTTACGATTCTCTCGGTGAATTCGCAGGCGCACCCGAAGGCTATGACCAGACTCACCAAAACCCGGTGGCTCAGCTCTACCGTAACAAGAACAACAGATACAAATTCTGGAGAATGTTTGGTGACGCTTATATTAACGTGGTACCTTTCACAGGCCTGAATATCCGCACCACTTTCGGTCTCGACTACTCTCAGAAACAGCAAAGAAACTTCCGTCTCCCCGAATCTGAAAACGGAGCCACCATTAATGCGGTGACTATGATTCAGGAGCACTGGACAAAATGGATGTGGAACCTTGTGGCCAACTATAACGTAGAATTCGGTTATGAAAAGAGAAACCACATCGATGCACTGGCCGGTATGGAGCTTATCCGCGAAAACACTGACTGGTTCTCAGGCTACAAAGAAGACTTCGCAATCCTCAACCCCGACTATATGTGGCCGGATGCCGGCGTCGGTTCCTCACTGGTAACAGGTAGAGGTGAAGGATACTCTCTCGCTTCTTTCTTCGCTAAGATAAATTATTCTTATGATTCAAGATATCTCCTCGGACTTACTCTACGTTATGACGGTTCTTCACGTTTCGGTCCTAACAACCGTTGGGCTACCTTCCCTTCAGTTTCTTTAGGATGGCGTATCAACCAGGAGAAATTCATGCACGACATCACCTGGATTTCAGATCTTAAGCTCCGTGCTTCATGGGGTCAGACCGGTAACCAGGAAATCAACAACCTTGCACGCTACTATATCTTCGTGCCTAATTACGGTAACTTCTCGAGCGGTGGTCAGACTTACGGAACTTCCTATGATATCGACGGTACCAACGGTGGTTCGCTCCTGCCTTCCGGCTTCAAGCGTCAGCAAATCGGTAACCCCGACATCAAATGGGAAACTACTACTCAGTATAACCTCGGTCTTGACTTCTCATTCCTGAATTCACGACTCTTCGGTAACTTCGATATCTACTACAAGAAGACCTCAGATATCCTCGTGAATATGGTAGGTATCGCTGCAATGGGTGAAGGTTCATCTCAATGGATCAACGCCGGCGACGTGGAAAACAAAGGTCTCGAGCTTACACTCGGATTCCGCAACACCACTTCCTACGGATTCACTTATGAAGTGACAGGTAATATCTCATCCTACCGCAACAAAATCACCTATATGCCGGCTACAGTGGCAGCTACAGGACAATTTGGTGGCGACGGCCAGTTCAGCGTAATCGGTCACCCGATTTACTCACAGGCAGGTTATGTAGCCGACGGTATCTTCAAGTCGCAGGATGAAGTCAACAACCATGCTATCCAGGAAGGTGCAGGCGTAGGCCGTATCCGCTGGAGAGACCTTGACGGCAACGGTATCATCAATGAGAAAGACCGTACATGGATCTACGACCCGACACCCGATTTCACCTATGGTCTCAACGTTTACCTCCAGTATCGTGACTTCGACTTCACAATGTTCTGGCAAGGTTCTCAAGGCAACGACGCGCTCGTGCTTGATATGAAGAGCAACACCGACTTATGGAGTGCAACAACCGTGGGTGGTTTCAATAAAGGTAACCGTGTGCTCGATGCCTGGACTCCGCAGAATCCTAATTCTACAATCCCGGCTCTCTCAAACAGCGACACAAACCACGAACACGCTATGTCTACTTACTTTGTGGAAAACGGTTCGTTCCTGAAACTCCGCAACATCCAGTTTGGTTACGTGCTTCCTTCAAAACTCACTGAAAAAATCAGAATCTCAAGACTCAGATTCTATGTGAGCGCCCAGAACCTTCTTACTATCCACAGTAAGAGCTTCACCGGACTCGACCCGGAGAACCCCAACTTCGGTTACCCGATTTCAACCAATCTCACCTTTGGTCTTAATCTTACATTCTAATTTAAAACACAGAGAATATAATGAAAGCAAAAATATACGCCGCAGCTCTTCTTTCCTTGCTCATGGCAACAAGCTGCAACGACTTTCTTGATGAGCAGAAACCTCAGGGTGTGCTCGACGAGGAGCAGGTGCTCAACCCCGCCTATATCGACAACCTCATCATCTCGGCTTACGCCATCTGGATCACTTCTGAGGATATCAACTCTTCCTTCTCGATGTGGAACTATGATGTAAGGTCAGACGATGCTTACAAGGGTGGAAGCGGCCCCGACGACGGTGGTGTATTCCACAACCTTGAAATTTCTCAGGGCATACAGACCGAGGCCTGGAACATCTCTGACATGTGGCAGCGTCTTTACAACTGTATCTCCCGTGCCAACACTGCACTGCAGGTGCTCGATATGATGGATGCATCATCTTATCCTCTACTTGAAACCCGTAAGGCTGAAATGAGATTCCTCCGTGCTCACGGACATTTCCTCCTGAAGCGTCTTTACAAGAACATCCCTTTCATCATCGACGAAAACCTCTCGCAGGATGGTTACAACAACCTTAAGAACAACACTTATACTAATGATGAAGGCTGGCAACTAATCATCGATGATTTCGAATTTGCCTACAACAATCTTCCTGTAAAACAGGCTTCTGTAGGTCGCCCTTCACAGGCTGCTGCGGCCGCTTACCTTGCCAAGACTTATCTTTATAAGGCTTACCGTCAGGACAACCCCGAGTCACATCAGGTGACTTCAATCAACCAGGAAGACCTGAATATGGTGGTGAAATATTCTGACCCGACAATATATACTGCAGCCGGATTTCATCTCGACACAGATCTTCACAACAATTTCCGTCCTGAACCTCAATATGAAAACGGTCCGGAATCTATCTGGGCAATGCAATACTCTTTCAATGATGGAACTCCTGAAGGCAACTGCAACTGGTCTTACGGTCTTATCCTCCCGGCTATCCCCGGTGTCACTGATGGTGGCTGCGACTTCTACAAGCCGACCCAGAATCTGGTGAATGCTTTCAAGACTGATGAAAACGGCCTGCCGTATCTGGATGACTTCAATTCTAAAGACTATGACATGGCCAACGACTATGCCGACCCGCGCCTCTTCCTCACTGTAGGTATGCCCGGCACTCCGTATATGTTCAACAAGAATTACATCATTGACCACACCGCTACCTGGAGCCGTAGCAACGGTACCTACGGTTACTACATTACTCTCAAGCAAAATGTAGACCCGGATACCGAATACAATATCCGTGGCGGTCTCTGGTGGGGCAATCCGATGAATCTTATTGTGCTCCGATATGCCGACATCATGCTCATGCGTGCTGAAGCTCTGGCCCAACTCGGTCAAAACCTTCCCGAAGTACTGGAGATAATCAACTCTCTCAGAACCCGTGCCAATCAGAGCCTTGCTATGATTTCCGACTATGAAAGAGAATATGGCGTAAGAATGAAAGTGAAAACCTATCAGCCGGGCGGCTACTCAGCCATGGACCTCCTGAAAATGGTGAAATTCGAGCGTCGTCTTGAAATGGCTATGGAAAGTCAGCGTTTCTTCGATCTCGTGAGATGGGGTGAAGCAGCACAGGTGCTCAACAAATACTATGTGGAGGAAACTGACGATTGTCCTATCTACTCGGCTGCTTCTTTCACTGCCGACAAGAATGAATACCTCCCTATTCCTTTCTCTCAGATCAGCGCCTCAAATGGCAACTACGTACAGAATATCGGCAACTGGTAATCGTTTAATCATCGCTAAAAATGAAAACTAATATAAAATATATATTCATGAGCCTTCTTCTCACCGGGGTGATGGCTTCATGTAAAGATGACTCGACTCATCTGAATCTTGACGGCGACACTGTAATCGAGTCTATCACCATCAACGGGATAGAAGGTCTTATCGACAAATACGCGCACACTGTCAAGGTGGAATTACCGGTGGAGACCGACCTCTCAGCCCTTAAGGTGGATGCTATGAAACTGAGCGCAGGTGCTGTGAGCGACCTCAATGTAGGCGAAACTTTCAATGGTCTTGTGCCTCGCAACATCCATGTGAAGAATGGCGATGTGCACACCGACTATACTCTTACCACTATCCATGATCAGGTAGAGTTCCTTTCATTCGAACTTGACGGTCTGTATTCCGGCACAATCAACAACGACGACAGAAGCATACGTGTATATGTGCCCTATACCGCTAATATCGAGTCAATGCTCGTTACCTTCACGGTAAATGAAGACACAGAAGTTACTCCGGCATCCGGCTCTATGCTTGACTTCAGCAATCCGGTGGAATTCACTGCCACCCATAAGTCTGCCAAAATAGTCTATACAGCTTATGTAGTGCAGGATGACATGGATCAGTCGCCTAAAGCATTTGTGGCCAACACCAATTCTTACGATGCTCTCGGTGATGAAGCAAAAGCTGCTTATACCTGGATGATGGAAAATGTGCCGAACACAGTGCTCATTTCCTTCCAGGATCTGATCGACAACAAAGCAAAACTCGACGACTATAAGATGATCTGGTGTCACCTTGATTTCCTCGACTGGCCAAGCTTTATGTGGGATTCACGCGACTTAGTCAACGGTTACTGGCTGCGCGGTGGAGCTATCCTTGCCACTCGCGACGGTGCAAGATATATCAACGACGTTTGGCGTATTACTCTCGACCAACAAGGTCCCAACAACCCGTTCGGCGGTGAAGGTTTCGAAGACCTCGATCATGACTTAGGATTTACAATCACGGGACATGAAGGACATCCTCTCTACGATGGTATCGAAACTGATGCTGACAATCGTATCCTTCTCAAGGCTACCGGAAACGCTTCATCCAACCGTACTCTGCAATGGTTTGTAGACTGGGAGCCATACGGAGGAATGACAGGATGGGAAGAACGCACAGGTGCTACAGCTCTGGCTTCAAGCCATGATTATGATCCCAACTGCGTCACTATCGCTGAGTTTGAACCCAGAGAAGCTCTCAAAGGTTTCATGTCGGGACGCGTTATCGTTATCGGTTCACCCGCTTTCGAATGGTTCGATCCCAACCACGCTGAGAATCCTTATCAGAGCAATATGATAAATCTGACAAGAAACGCAATCAACTATCTTTGCCAGTAATCCCCCCTAAATTTTAATCCTATGAAATATAATATGATATTTAATATGCTTTTGTTGGGTGCAGCCTCCCTCTCTTTGGGAGCCTGCAGCAACGATGAGCCGGTCATCACCAACAAAGACTTTGATAATACCACTACTTTCCTTGCGTCACCGGATGAAGCCAAGCAGGATATCTATTTCAAGCCCACTGTAGGCACCGTAGGCGACCCGATGCCTTTCTACGATCCGGTGGCTCAGGATTTCAAGATTCTTTACCTCCAGGAGTATCCCAACAATGATATTTTCTGCCACCACCCTATCTGGGGTCTGAGCACTAAAGATGGTTCTTCCTACACTTCTTTAGGCGAACTGATACCTACAGGAAGCTCTTCTGAAATGGATATGGCTCCGGGCACAGGCTCTACAATCTATCACGACGGGGTGTACTACACATTCTACACCGGACACTCTTACCGTCCTGCCATCACAGGCGGTCTCAACGAGGCAGTGATGCTTGCCACTTCTTCCGACTTCCGCAACTGGGAAAAAGACCGCAATCTTCTTCTCACCGGTAGCGGCGAATACTCAGATGTAGATTTCCGCGATCCTATAGTATTCAAAGGAGACGACAACAAATTCCACATGCTGGTATCCACCAAGCAGAATGGTAAAGGTGTGCTTGCAGAGTATACTTCTACCGACCTTCACAACTGGAATTCTGAAGGTGTATTCATGACAATGATGTGGGACCGTTTCTATGAGTGCCCCGATATCTTCAAGATGGGCGACTGGTGGTACCTTATCTATTCTGAGATGCACAATGCTCTCAGAAAGGTACAATACTTCAAGGGTCGCACTCTCGACGACCTTAAAGCCTGCACCAAGGATGACGCCGGCATCTGGCCAGATGACCATGAGGGTTTCCTGGATTCAAGAGGCCTTTATGCTGCCAAGACTGCTTCCAACGGTACCGACCGCTATGTATGGGGATGGTGTGCAAACCGTCCGGGCAACATCAATACCAATGCTTATGGATGGGCCGGCAACCTCGTGATGCATAAACTCATCCAGCACGCAGACGGAACTCTCTCACTGGGTGAAGTGCCGGGTATTGCTTCAAAGTTCGGTAACGGTACCGCTTACGCTGATTTCGCTCTTAATGGCGAAGCCTACAAACTCATGCCGCGCCTCGGTGTAGAAAACAGAATCTCCTTCACTGTCACTACTTCCAACCCTTGGGATAAGTTTGGTGTTTCCTTCGGACGTGGAGATGACTCCGACACATATTATTCTTTGATTGTGAATCCGGAATCAGAGACTCGTCGTAAAATCAATTTCGAGGAAGAGGGCGGCCGTGGTTTCATACCTGACAACGATGGATATAATTTCGCAGCTCCTGCCGATGGTGTATACAATGTAACCATCACTATCGACAACTCTGTGGTGACTATGTACATCAATGATAATGTGGCTCAGACTACCCGCATATACAATAGCGCAAGAAACAGTTGGAGCATAAACTCTTACGGTGGCGATATCCGTATCTCCAATCTCACTGTAAGCAAGAAATAATCCATTTTTGAGAACATGCAGGGTGTGAACCCTGCATGTTTTCAAAAACGTTTATCGTTAATCGTTTATCGTTTATCGCAGGATAATACTATGTTTAGCGTTTTTCGTAATTCGTGATTCGCGATTCGTAATTCGTAATTCGCTGTATTATAGCATTCTACTTATTGTTTATTGTTCATTGTTTATTGTTTTTTAAATCTAATTAAAATGAAAAAACCTTTACTTTCACTTTGTGCCGCTATTTTGGGTAGTGCTTCATTATTCGCACAAGATGTAGTGGCTTCCCTGTTTACAGGAAATTTCAACGTATCATGGGACAATACCCTTATGATTCCCGCCGAAAAGTTTACTGAAGTGGAAACCGGTGATTATATCTACATCACTTTCTCCAATACCACTGATGTAATCGAACTTAAATCTGACGGTACATGGCTCCCCGGCAGTGTATTCACCTGGCTGGGCGAAGGTATGCCCGATCTCAGATGCTATATTACTGAAGCCGGCAAAGCTGCACTTCAATCCACAGGTCTTGAACTCTGTGGCGCCAACTTCACAGTAAGTGAAGTATCCATCTGCAACGATGGATTCCAGATGCCGCAGGATGCAATCTGGGGTGGATATTTCTGGGTAGACGAATGGAAAACACTCGAAATCTTTAAGAGCGCTTTCAACGCCTATGATGGCCAGAAATACTTGGTAATCAATATCTCTGACGATAATGGAGAGTATGACCAGTATTTTATGAAGGTGCTCACAAAATGGGATCCGGAAACTGTAGTGGCAAATAACGATCAGATCGTAAAGACTAATTCATACGCTCTTGTCGACCTGCAGAATGTAGACCTCCCCACCATGCTGGCTGACGTGAACCAACTTATGATACAAGGTAACAAAGAGGAAGGAAATCCTTTCAATATTACTTCTGTGGTACTCACCAACGTTAATCCGGCCGACAGCGGCAGTGGTGATACAGGAGCCGTGGAAAGTATTTTTGCCACCTCAGATATTGTTGACGTGATCGATATCCAAGGAAGGGTAGTGATCTCTAATGTAACTGCAGAAAAAGCCCTTGATGGCCTGTCAAGGGGTATTTATATCCTTAAAGGACAGAATGGGATAAAGAAGGTTGTGAAATAGTAGGGATATTTTATCGCAACATCAAGGGTTAGGGAGCGGCTTGTCACCGCTCCCTTTCTCTCTGCCTTAATCTTGATTGGGGAACGAGCCTTAAAATTTCACCTCATCAGCAATAGGCTTTTCAAAAATCACGATACGCAAAAAAATACTATTTTTGCATATGGACCGGATAAATCGGGAAATTGTAAGACTCAGTATTCCAACAGTGGTAAGCAATATCACCATACCTCTGTTGGGAATATGTGATACTGCCATTTCCGGCCACCTGGGTTCAGAACTCTTTCTTTCCGCCATAGCGGTGGGATCGGTTATGCTTAATGTGGTATTCTGGATTTTCGGTTTCTTGCGTGGTGGCACTACGGGACTCACTGCCAATGCTCTGGGAGCCGGCTCAATGCTTGATATTTCAAAAGTATTTTACCGTAGCCTACTGATTGCCGGAAGTGCCGGCTTCCTGTTGATAATATTTCAGAGGCCTGTCTTCAACGTCCTTTGGTGGATTGCGGGCTCAGGTGAGGAAATCAAGCAAAACGTACTCGATTATTTCACAATCAGAATATGGGGTGCCCCGGCCCTTCTCGCCATTATTGCTGTGAGCGGATGGTTTGTCGGCATGCAAAATACTTATTATCCCATGCTGATAGCCATTCTCACCAACGTCATAAACATTGGCTCAAGTTGTCTGCTTGTGTATGGCTTTAACTCAGGATTCAACGGGGTGGCGATGGGGACTCTGATATCCAATTGGTCCGGACTGGTAATTGCACTGGTATGTGTGCTTTGGTTTCTGCGGGGCAAAATCATACGGTGCAGCTTCCGCAACCTCATACAGGGGGAATGGTTGAGATATTTTTCCGTAAACGGCAACCTGTTTCTCCGCTCCCTTTTAATTATCTGTGTCACTATGGGGGTTACGGCCTTCGGAGCTCGGATCAGCACCCTCACTCTGGCAGTGAATGTGATTGTAATGCAGTTTTTCCAGTTCTTCTCTTTCTTTATGGACGGATTTGCCTACAGCGCCGAGGCAATGGTAGGCCTGAAAGCCGGGGAAAGAGATTTCCCTATGTTGAAACAGTACACTTCACGTTTACTGAAATGGACACTGGGAACCGGAATCACCTTCTCTCTTCTTTATTTCTTCGGCCTCGACCTCTTCACCTCTCTTCTCGCTGAAAGCCTCAACGTGAGGGAAGGTGTAGGTTCACTCACAATCTGGATTAGCCTCATTCCCATTGTATCCTGCTGGACTTTTATATATGACGGTTTCTATATCGGCATCACCGACACTTTTCGAATGATGTTTTCAACCTTCATCAGCGCCCTGATATTCTTCGGCATCCTCTTTTTCAATTATTTTGACGGAGGAGGTCTCTCCCTCGAAACCGGCAACTACATAATCTGGACTGCTTTCCTATCCTATCTTTTGCTGCGTGGAGTGTATCTGGCATGGGCTTGGCCTCATGCATTGTTGCGGGTCTCTGACGGTGTCTCACCAAATTGCTCACGGTAGCATTTGGTGAAATAGGCCGGAGTAGAGAAACCTACATCATAACAGATTTCGCTTATAGTCTTGTCGGTGGTCTTCAAAAGCCTCCTCGCCTTCTTGAGTCGGAGGTTGCGCATCAGTTCCACAGGAGAATAATTGGTTATAGCCTTGATTTTTCTATAAAGCTGCGTACGCTCGAAACCAAGGTCGGATGCCATGGCCTCTACATTGAGGTCGGGGTTACTCATCTTTTCCTCAAACAGAGTAATGAACCGGTTGTAGAAATCATTGTCTATATCCGTTGACTTGGATATCGGTTTGCCTTCCTCTTTCTTCTCCGAGGTTAATGAAGGCACCCCACTCTGCATCACATTCTTGATTCTTTTCCTGTTAGCAATCAAAGATGAAGCCTGAGCCTTCAACACGGATGTGGAGAATGGTTTGGAGAGGTATCCGTCGGCTCCGCTTTCAAATCCCTGAACCCTCTGTTCATCCAAACTGCAGGCTGTGAGCATCAATACAGGAATGTGTGAGGTTATGGTCTCCGATTTTATCCGTGAGCAACACTCCATGCCATCCATCTCCGGCATCATTACATCGCATATCACCAGGTCAGGCACATATTTCGTGGCCTTCCTGATTCCCTCCTGACCGTTTGGTGCCGATATCACATTGTAGTCTTCCTTCATTAATTCCGTCACCATGTCCCGGATGTCGCGGTTATCATCGATCACAAGCAACAATGGTTTGTCGTCGGTAAACGTCTTGTCAGTCTCCACATTGTCCAATTCCGCTTTCACATCTTCAGAGGTGATTGTCTTGTCGACATCCTCAGCTTCCTCAGCCACATGCACCACAGGAAGTGTGACAGTGAAAGTGGAGCCTTTCTTCAGTTCGCTTTCCACCGAAATAGAACCTCCATGAAGTTCTATCAACGCCTTGGTGAGAGAAAGACCTATACCGCTTCCTGTAGGTCTCACTCTGTCTACCTGGAAGAATCTGTCGAATATATTGGGAAGGTCCTCTTTCGATATGCCCTCTCCGGTGTCGGCCACTTTCAGCACTAAGTTATTCTCCTTCACCTCATAACTTACTGTTATCGTACTGTTGTCGGGGCTATATTTCATAGCATTGGAGATAAGATTGAAGAAGACTCTCTCCATCTTTTCCACATCTATGGCAAGGATCACCGGCTCTTCCGGAGCATTAAGCACCAGTTTGATGTCACGTTTCTTTGCCATGGCGTGAAACGACTCGAGCCAATCGGCCACTACCTTGCTGAAATCAATCTCCTTAAGGTGTAATTTAAGTTTTCCGATCTCAAATTTTCTAAAGTCCAGTATCTGGTTGATCAGCCTTTGCAGAATCTTGATATTCTTGTCGGCAATCCTCACCAGAGTCTTCTGCTGGTCATTAAGATTTTGGGCTCCGTTGAGTTGTGACACCGGTTCCGATATCAATGTAAGAGGGGTGCGGAGGTCGTGGCTCACATTGGTGAAAAATACAAGCTTCGACTTCGTGGCCAGTTCCAGTCTTTCGTTTAGTTCCTTCTGTTTGTCCCTCTCCTCTTCGAGTTGTTTATTTTTCCAAAGCAAAGCGGCCCTGTGACGTTTATGGCTCCAGAATGTGCGGAGTACCAGGAAAAGTACCCCGAAAAGGAGCAGCAGTATCGCTATGATTGCATATACAAGAGCTGTCTGGGCACTGTGCAGGCTTACATAGTCGTCGAGTTGTTCCTTCAGTGCCAGCACTTTCTTTGTATCCTCCTCTATATTCTCATTCTGCAGTAGCAAGATGTCGGCATTGGTGGAATCTACCGCTGAAGTGGTGGGCAAGACTATCTCTCTATTAAAATCACCCCCTTTCACGATATTGATCGCTTCGCGGAGTATCCGGTGACCCTCCGTGGGATAGAGGAATGTAGCGGTGATCACCCCGTCACTCACTGCCTTTATACCTATGTGAGGAGCTGCATCCACACCTATGATTCTGATATCATCGCGTCCAAGAGATGCAGCGGCTTTGGATGCTCCGATAGCCATACGGTCATTGTGAGCGAAAATTACATTGGTTTTGGGATATAGACGGAGCAAGGAATCGGCCACATACTCAGCCAGTGTTTCACGCCAGTTGCCCATAGCAGTAGCCAAAACCCTTCCACGTTTTTCACTAAGAGCCTTTCTAAACCCTTGGCTGCGTTCTTCGGCCGGTGATGAACCTTTCAGACCGAAAATCTCCAGAGCATAGATACTGTCGTGGAGAATCGAGGCTGCATATTCTGCTGCCTGGGCACCGAGCCCTATATTGTTCACACCTATGCGCTGGGTATAGGAACTGTCGTTGATATTACGGTCGAATATCACTACCGGCACTCCCTTTTCATACACACTTTTCACTTTTGGAGTCAGTGCATTTGCTTCGTTGGGGGCCACTAAGATGATATCAAATCCATTTTCTAAAAAATAGTCGATATCTTGCATCTGGTCCTGGCTATCGTCGTGGGCCGACCGGATTTCCACGAGCACATCGTCGTGAAGCATGGCCTCCCGCATCACTTCTTCATTCATTTTTTCACGCCAGTCGTCGCTGCTGCATTGAGATATGCCTATCTTATAGGTTTTCTTTTCATGGCATCCGGCAAGAATCAAAAGGAAAATGAAAGCCGTCAGGTAGCTTAAAAGTTGTTTCATTAGGTAGGTATCAGGATATGGAACTCTTTATTTTAATAGTTCATGGTTGTGACCTTACAAATTTATATAAAAACTCTCTTTCTCACAATGGATTAAGAGCCCGTTCCCCAATTTATGTTAAAATTTAGGCGATGGGATGTCATGCAGATTTGTTCGCACAGCGAGGGAGCAATGCGGTTCCATTGTGACCGACGCAAGCGGACAAAGATGCGTGGCAGACCATCGGACAAAGGTAATTTAACATAACTGACTCATGAGCCTTGTCTGGTTGGTAATAAATGTTGATAATTTCTATTGAAAAAATAAAATGAATTGTTTTAAAATTAGTTTTGCCCCACATCTCTCGGGTGCTTTTTATGTTGGCTTTCAGTCACAATGGCACCCCATTGCTCCTTCAATCCAACCTAAAAATCCCTCCGAGATATGTGCCCTAAATTTTAACATAAATTAGGGAACGGGCTCTTACTTAATATAATAAAATTTGCATTTGCCACTACATTTGATGCATCCCAACATTTGTGATATCATAAGTCACATTTGTTATATGCAGCCCCATTCTTATTATATTATATTTGCACTGCAAAATCGGAAAACTACATTTCACAAATATGAAAAATAACAGACAAAAATTTCTTATTCCCGCGTTGTTGATAAGCGGATTCTTCATGCCGGGCGTTGCAGTGGCGGCCGACGGAGTGGAGGTTAGCCACCTCGGCCCCACAAACACGCTTGTGAAAGTCACCGGTGATGAAAATTTCATCCTTTTCCCGGTACAGGAAATTTATGAAGACGATGCCCGCATCAACGTTCTCGTAGACGGGAAGATCGAAGAAACCATATATGTAAGGCTCGCTCGCACCAAGACCGACTATTCGGTGCCTTACGACCTGAGCCGTTTCAAAGGTAAAAACGTGATGTTCGACATCGTCACCAACCAAACCCGCAACACTGTGCGTGATGCTAAAGACGATGTATGCTGGGATGGTATGATTCTCACAGATACTTTCGATACTACCAACACTGAGGTTAAATGGCGTCCCGCTTACCATCACACTCCCCTCTACGGATGGATGAACGACCCTAACGGCATGTTCTATAAGGATGGCGTATGGCACCTCTATTACCAGAAGAATCCTTACGGAAGCAAATGGCAGAACATGACCTGGGGACACTCCACTTCTACCGACTTCATCAACTGGGAGCATCAACCCGACGTTTTACGCCCCGATGGCCTCGGAGCCATCTTCAGCGGTAGCGCGGTGATCGATCATAATAATACCGCCGGTTTCGGTGAAGATGCCATAATCGCTCTTTATACATCAGCCGGAACTTCACAGATGCAGAGCCTCGCTCACAGCAACGACAATGGCCAGACTTTCGAAGTTTATCCCGGAAATCCTATCATCACTCTTGAATCAGAGGCACGTGACCCCAATATGTTCTGGAATGAGAAAACCGGAGAGTGGAACCTTGTGCTGGCTCATGCGCTCGAGAAAGAAAACCTCTTCTTCACTTCTCCCGACCTTATCAACTGGACTCTTTCAGGCACTTTCGGAAAAGGTCTCGGAGCTCAGGAAGGTGTGTGGGAATGTCCCGACCTCTTTGAACTCGTAGTACCGGGCACAAATGACAAGAAATGGGTACTTATCTGCAACATCAACCCCGGTGGACCCTTCGGCGGTAGCTCTATCCAATACTTTATCGGCGACTTTGATGGAAAGACTTTCACTTCCGATACAAATCCCGACGGCACAGTGCCTACAAAATGGCTCGACTATGGTAAAGACAATTATGCTTTGGTGAGCTGGAGCGATGCCCCCGACAATCGCCGCGCCACAATCGGCTGGATGAGCAACTGGCAGTATGCCGCTGATGTACCTACTACCCAGTTCCGCAGCGCTAATACTTTACCTCGTGAGATGGAACTCTTCGTAGACGCTGACGGCGAACTCCGTGTGGCATCCGTGCCCTCTCCCGAATTAGAAAAACTCCGCGGAAAGGTGGTGGCTCAAGCTTCCGACAAAAATATAGGTCAAAAAGAGTTGCACTATAAGTTGCCGGCCGACGGAATGGCTGAAATCGACCTCACCTTCGAGGCTTCAGATGCCGACCTCCTCACCTTGACTATCGACAATGCCGAGGGCGAAAAGGTAGTGATGAAATACGATGCTAAAAATCATACCATGTCGTTCGACCGTCGTGAGAGCGGTGTAGTAGACTTCAGCGACAAATTCCCGGCTATCACCACTTCACCCACTTTCGAGAAAGATGGCAAGATTAGCCTGAGAATATTTATCGACCGCTCAAGCATTGAACTCTTTGGCAACAATGGGCAATTTGTAATGACCAACCTGGTGTTCCCGAATAATCCTTACACCAATCTCTCCGTACAGTCGAAAAATGGCAATGCCCATCTCGTAGACCTAAAAATCTACTCCATAGATTTACGTTAATCGAAAAACGTTCTTCGTTAATCGTAATTCGTTTACCGCAGGATAATACTAACTCGTTTATGGTTAATCGTAATTCGTTTACCGCAGGATATTAGTAATCTACTTATTGTTTATTGTTCACTGTTTATTGTTTAAAAAATTTAATGTTTAATACTTAAGGCATGGACGCTACTCTCAAATCTATACCTATGGACAAGAAATCATCTTTGATGCAGATAGTCCCCGTGATGCTCTGCTTCTTCGCGATGGGTTTCGTTGACCTTATCGGCACTGCTAAAGACTATGTGCAAAATGACTTCGGCATGAGCGAAAGCCTTGCCGGTTGGCTCCCCTCTATCGTTTTCTTCTGGTTTTTCGTGATTTCGGTGCCCACCGGAATCCTCATGAATAAAATCGGGCGTAAAAAGACAGTGCTTGTGTCGCTCATCGTCACCACTCTTGCCCTTATAATTCCTATCTGTGGAAATAGTCTCGCACTTATCATTATCGGTTTCTGCCTTCTGGGTATCGGTAATGCAATCATGCAGACTTCACTCAACCCGTTGGTTAGTAACTTGATTTCTAACGACAAACTGGCATCTACTCTTACCTTCGGTCAGTTTATCAAGGCTATCGCATCAGCCATGACTCCCCTTATGGTAGCCTGGGGTGCAAATGAAATGATCCCCACTTTCGGCCACGGTTGGAAAGGTTTCATGGCAATCTATGCTATCATCAGCTTCCTGTCGATCGCCGTGCTCGCTGCCACTCCTATCAAAGAGGAGAAACCCGATAAGGCTTCCGGCATCATTGAATGTATCAAGCTTCTCGGCAGCCCATTTGTATTCCTGTGCTTCATCGGCATTTTCTGCCATGTAGGTATTGACGTGGGTGTAAACACTTATGGTAAGAAGATCCTTATGGATGCTCTCAACCTTGCTCCGATGGAGGAGGTAGTAGTATTCACCACCACACTTTACTTCATATTCCGTCTCTCCGGCACTTTCATCGGCACCTTCCTGCTCCGTCTTATGTCGCAGAAATTATTCTTCCTCATCAGCGTGGCTATGATGATTGCTGCAATGGTTATCTTCTTCACCTGCACTTCAGTAGGCGCTATTTATACCGGTATAGCTCTGGTAGGCTTTGGCAACTCCAACATCTTTGCCATCGTATTCTCTCAGGCTATCGAGTCTAAACCCACAGAAAGAAATGAAGTTTCCGGCCTTATGATCATGGGTCTGGTAGGTGGTGCAGCTTTCTCAGGAGTTATGGGCTATGCCTACGATCTCTTCGGAGGCATCGGGGGTGCTATCGCAGTTATCAGTGTAGGTGTGCTCTATCTGTTGTTCTTCACAACACGTATCCGTAAACCCGCAGCTTAATCCGATATAAAAGGGCACCGCTCCCTCCGGGTAAAGTGGTGCCTGCAAAAAAATTAGAATCTAAAATTAACAAGATAAAAATACTCGACTCCCCATGGATAAAAAATATGTAGTAGGAATGGGCGAAGCCCTTTGGGATGTCCTCCCGGAAGGAAAGAAAATCGGTGGTGCACCGGCCAACTTCGCTTACCATGTATCTCAGTTCGGCCTTCCCTCTTGCGCCGTAAGTGCTGTAGGTGACGACCCTCTCGGTAAGGAAATAATCGAGAACTTCACCTCCAAAGGCCTCAATTTCAGTCTCGCTGAAGTGCCCTATCCCACCGGCACAGTGCAGGTGGAAATAGACCAGGCCGGTATCCCGCAATACGACATCAAGGAGAATGTGGCATGGGACAATATCCCCTTCACCGACAATCTTGAGGAACTGGCCAAAAACACCCGTGCTTTCTGCTTCGGTTCTCTGGCTCAGCGTAATGTGGTAAGTCGCGACACCATCAACGATTTCCTGGATGCCATGCCCAAAAACGACGACACCCTGATAGTGTTTGACGTAAATCTGCGTCAGGGCTTCTTTACCAAGGAAATCCTCTGCAATTCCATGAAGAAGTGTAATATACTCAAAATCAATGACGAAGAATTGGTTCTTGTGAGCCGTATGTTTGGATATCCCGGCATAGACCTTCAGGACAAGTGCTGGATTCTTCTGGGCAAATATAATCTGAAGATGCTTATCCTCACCTGTGGTATCAATGGCAGCTATGTGTTCACTCCCGGCAACGTGTCATTCCTCCCAACTCCCAAGGTACAAGTGGAAGACACCGTTGGCGCCGGCGATTCCTTCACTGCCGCTTTCATTGCCAGCATCCTTAAGGGTCTTACAGTATCTGAGGCTCACCATAAGGCTGTGGAGACATCTGCTTTCGTTTGCACCCAGAAAGGCGCCATGCCTGTGCTTCCGAAGTCTATCACCGAATGATATTTCAGATGGTCCTGTCCATCTCACAAACTATAAAGCCTTTTAATCTAATCAAGTCCTAATTAGCAAGCTTTTATCTCATGTATTGACACCCTGCAGCATTTTCCCTGCAGGGTTCTTTTTTGTCGCAATATGTTGCGAAACATACTTCTGCTCACCGCCTAAACCCCAATTTATATGTAATTTTGCCAGTCGGTGTGACGCCGACATTGCTTTTTTCTCCGACACAACACAATTTTTAATTAACCTAATATCAATTTTTCATGAAAAAATTTCTACTCACCTTCCTGGCGTGCTTCGGGATTATCTCGGCTCATGCCTGGACGGTCTATTTCACGAACCCTGACGGCTGGGACCAAGTCGCAGTCTGGGCCTGGGATAGTGCCGAAAATTATACCGGAGGCACCTGGCCCGGTAAATTGATGACCAAAAATGCGACTACCGGTCTTTATTCTTACACCGGCACAGGCACTCCCACCCAAATCATCTTTAACAACAATGACAAGGGTCAAAAAACTAATGACCTTGAATTTGTTGATGGTGCCACCTATGACATGAATGGCCCGGTAAATGCAAAAACCAATACCTATACCATGTGTTATTTCAAAAACACAGAGGGTTGGGAGAAGGTTTATGTACATACTTGGGACCCCTCTTATACTGCTGGATGGCCAGGTACCGAAATGACTAAGGTTCCCGGAAGTTCTGATACTTATCAATGGGTATTAACTACTACTTCATCCACAACTCCACAGATTAAGAACTTCCTTTTTGCTGAGGGTGACAAAAAAAGACAAACTGACAACCTCTCAAATATGGTGATCGGTGCCACCTACCTTCCCAACGGTGAAATTTCCAGCCAGGACGGTAGCGACCAACCCGGCACTGATCCCAAACCCGAAGGTCCCGACTACTCAAAGTACTATGTGAACATCATCGGTGAATACGACTGGAACTTCCCAGGCCAGCAGCCCGGTGAAGACAACATCGCTACTCTCACAGAGG
>JAFLTT010000004.1:0-145522 GCA_022509165.1 Muribaculaceae bacterium | reverse complement strand
ACCAGATCGTGGGCGCTACCGAATCTTCAAAATACAATGTGAAGTACAACGTTGAGACCAACCAGGTGCTCGTAACTCTGGTCGAAGGCGGCAGCCAGGGCGGTGGCGATGAAGATCCCGGTACTGAGGAACCGATCCCGGGCGAAACCTGGACTGTTTCATACACCAACCCTCTGAACTGGGCTACCCCTTATGCTTATTCATTCGTAAAGGGTGAGGAGGGCAAAGAGGCTCTCGGAACTTGGCCCGGTACTGCAATGACCAAGGCCGGTGACGTCTGGACTATCTCCGGAAAGGGTGAGGCTTCTCACATCATCTTCAACGACGGAAAGAAGGATAACGCTGCACAGACCGATGACCTCGTATTCGAAAACAGCAAGACATACAGCGACGGCCTCAAAGACAGCGGCAGCCAGGGCGGCGGTGACGAAGATCCCGGCACTGATCCCAAACCCGAAGGTCCCGACTACTCAAAGTACTATGTGAACATCATCGGTGAATACGACTGGAACTTCCCAGGCCAGCAGCCCGGTGAAGACAACATCGCTACTCTCACAGAGGTGCCCGTTGGTACTGACGGATTCCAGGTTAAGATCTGGGACGGCGAAAACGACCTCTTCTTCACTGCTCAGAACCTCAGCGTGACTCCGGGTCAGTGGACACAGATGTACCAGGGTGAGGGCAATATCAACCAGATCGTGGGCGCTACCGAATCTTCAAAATACAATGTGAAGTACAACGTTGAGACCAACCAGGTGCTCGTAACTCTGGTCGAAGGCGGCAGCCAGGGCGGTGGCGATGAAGATCCCGGTACTGATCCCAAACCTGAACTTCATATCTACCTTCTCGGTAGCGATGTTGATGGCGAAGATGCTTGGAAGAACCCTGTAGAAATGACCTATGAAAACGATGTTTACACTTGGAGCGGTTCTCGTCTCGGTTCCGGATTCAAGTTCAACAACGGTGATTGGAATTCAGGATACAATATCGGTGCTCCTGCAGATGCTACCCAATTGACTCCCGGTGTGACATTCTCACTTATCAATGACGGTGACTCAAAGAATATAACCCTGGCTTCTGAAACTTATATCGAGAACCCGGTTATAACACTGGATTTAGTCAACCTCAAACTTACTGTCAACGGTAAGACAGTCAACATGGCGGCTCCTGATTATATCTACCTCCTTGGTGGTGATGACTGGGAAAATGGTATCGTACTTTATCCTGCTAATGGCAATACCTATGTGGGTGAAGGTGAACTCAATCCTAAAGATGGAGTGACAGAAATCAAGCTTAAAGACAGCAATGGCACCTGGCATGGCGCAGCTGCCGAAGAAAGTCAGGTGAATGTGACTCCTAACAAGGAAATAACTCTCAACATGGTAGAAGGTGATGCTCCAAACTGGACTCTTGTTAATTGGAGCGGTGAATTATCTGCTAAGGTTGATTGGGATGCCAAGACCCTTACTCTTGAATGTGGATATTCAAGATTGAACGGTCTCAACGTTAACCTCGAAGGTGATGAAGTAATCTACACCATCAACGGTATCCGCGTTGACCGCAACCATATGGGTAAAGGCCTCTATATCATCAACGGTAAGAAAGTTCTCGTGAAATAATTAAGTTTCACTCCTGTTACAGCGGCTCGCCATCCCGGCGAGCCGCTTTTTATTTAGAACCCTAACCCCTCCTATTATTCCCCACCCTATGCCTCCTTTCCTGATTCATTTATATTCTCTTATCAATACCGAAAAAAAGGGATTCGTAATCACTACGTATCCCTTTTTTCCAATGCATCACGAAACACATCGGAATACATTGATGGTCCTAATCCTAATTTTAACTATTAATCCATAACTTTACTAATGCAACAATAAAATTATCAATGAAACGATTAATTGGTCTTATGAGAAGAATTTTTTATCTTTGTTTATGCTTGTATAGCATAATGGGTCAAAGTTAAGTAATTTATTATAATTATCCAAATTTTTTATTATTATTTTAGCAATTTGCCATATATTTTATTGTTTAACTCTTTTTTCTACATCCTTTTTGTCTAAATTTGCACTATCGTATACTTAATTACTCCATGACTTTAAAAGCTTCTTATCATACTCTTGGCTGCAAACTGAATTTTTCAGAAACTTCCACTATCGCCGCGATGCTTAAAGCCAAAGGTATCGAAAAGGGTATAAAAGGGGAAATTCCCGATATCTGCGTGGTGAACACCTGCTCAGTCACCGGCAACGCCGACAAGAAAGGACGCCAACTTATACGAAGCCTTGCTTCAAAATATCCCGAAGCGGCTATCATCGTGACAGGATGTTATGCCCAGCTCAAACCCGAAGAGGTGGCTCAACTACCAAACGTGGCTTTGGTTCTCGGGTCGAACGAAAAATTAAGAATTTCACAGTATGTGGATTCATGGTTGCAAAATCAAGGCGTGAAGGTGGAAACCACCCCATCATTATCCATATCAGAATTCATGCCCTCATGTGAACGTGGCGACCGTACCCGATACTTTCTTAAGGTGCAAGACGGTTGCGACTATTTTTGCACTTACTGCACAATCCCTTACGCTCGGGGCCGATCACGATCGGGCTCTATCTGCGAACTGACACGAATGGCTCGTGAAGCTGCGGAAAAGGGAGGTAAGGAGATTGTGATCACCGGAGTGAATATCGGTACTTTCGGACGCGACACCGGCGAAGACTTCCTGTCTCTTATTAAAGCGCTGGAACGCGTGGAAGGAATAGAACGTTACCGCATTTCATCTATCGAACCCAATCTGCTCACGGATGACATACTGGAATGGATAGCAGAATCATCTACCAAATTCATGCCACATTTCCATATCCCTCTCCAGTCAGGATCAGACAAAGTGCTCCGGCTAATGAACCGCCGATATGACACGACCCTCTTCGCTTCGCGTATAGACAGAATCCGGTCACTTATCCCTGACGCTTTCATCGGGATAGACATAATAGCCGGGGCCAGAGGTGAGACCCCGGAAGAATGGGAAAAAAGCCTTGATTTTGCCACAAATCTCGACGTGGCAAAGTTTCATGCGTTTCCATATTCCGAACGCCAGGGCACCAAGGCCCTCCTTTTGGGGGATTCGGTACCCCAGAACGTTAGATATGAAAGGGTAAGCCAACTGAACCTTCTTTCGGATCAAAAAACACGTGAATTCATTGAAAAAAATCTTGGGAAAACCAGGAAGGTGCTTTGGGAAAAGGCTTCAGCTCCCAATTATATGCAAGGTCTTACCGACAATTATATACGTGTGGAAGCACCTCTGAATATCTCTCTGATCAATAGTGTAAGTGAAGTGAAAATCTCCTCACTAAAACCCGGATCTTCTGAAATTGCTCTGGCTTAAGATGGACCACGAAAAAAAATTAGCGGTAATCATACTCAACTGGAACGGCCTGCACCTTCTGCAACAGTTCATACCCTCACTATGTGAATACACTTCAGGTGCGGAAGTAGATCTTTTTGTGGCCGATAACGGCTCAACCGACACCTCTGTGAAATGGCTCAAAGAAAACTTTCCCCATCTTAAAGTGATTGAATTTGACAAAAACTATGGATTCGCCGAGGGCTATAACCGTGCTATCTCTCTTACAGGATACCCATTTACTACTCTGCTCAACAGCGACGTGGAGGTGACACCCGGATGGTGGAAACCTATCCTAAGTTTTATGGAAGCCAACCCGGATGTGGGAGCCCTTCAACCAAAAATCAAATCTTTCAGACAGAAGGAATATTTTGAATATGCCGGAGCTGCCGGAGGATATCTCGACTCACTTGGCTATCCTTACTGCCGTGGCCGACTGTTTGACAGGATAGAAAAAGACTTGGGACAATATGACGGCCCTCCCGCTGATGTTTGCTGGGCATCAGGTGCGGCACTTACCGTACGTACCGACCTTTATCTAAAATTAGGTGGACTGGATCCCCTATTCTTTGCACACATGGAGGAGATTGACCTTTGTTGCCGGATGTTGGCAGCCGGGTACCGTGTATGTGCAATATCAGATTCTGAAGTATATCATGTAGGCGGTGCTTCTCTGAAGCAGGGAGATCCTCATAAGACATATCTCAATTTCCGCAATAATCTTCTGTTGCTTTATAAAAATCTTCCTGAGAAAGGTAAAAGCAAAAAACTGTTTATACGCCGATTGGTGGATTCGCTTGCCTTCTTCAGATTCCTGGTTGCTCTTGATTTCAAAAATGCAGGAGCAATCCTTAAGGCTCATAAAGATTTCCGTAAAATGAAGCCGCTCTATTCCCTGTTGCCATCGGTGCCTCAGAATTTCCGGTTCCCGGGATCTCAACGAAACATTCTCCTCGATCGTTATCTTTATAACAAGAAGAAATAATTATGGATAAACTCATACTGGTAAGCAACGACGACGGCATAGAGGCGAAGGGTGTGCATGAACTCATCCGGAGCCTTCAGCATCTGGGGGATGTGGTGTGTGTATGCCCTGAAAGCCCTCAGTCAGGCATGTCAATGGCACTCACTGTCAATATGCCATTACGTGTGAAACGCCTACCCGACTATCATGGTGCCCAGATGTATCGCGTAAGCGGCACGCCGGTGGATTGTGTCAAGATGGCTGTAGACAACCTTCTGCCACGCAAACCTGATATCGTGGTGTCGGGAATAAACCATGGCAGCAATGCAGCTATCAATGTGGTGTATTCGGGCACTATGGGCGCTGCTTTCGAAGGTTGCGCTTATGGAATCCCCTCCATAGGCTTCTCACTGACCAGCCATAAGGAAGATGCAGATTTCACACCATGCATGCCGGTGATCGACACGCTCGTAAGGCTGGTGCTTGATAAAGGGCTTCCGGATGGTATCTGCCTCAATGTGAATATGCCGGCAAATATGTCTGAATACCAGGAGATGAGAGTTACCAAGGGCTGCAAAGGAAGATGGAATGACCGCTACGACCAGTATACCGACCCGGCTCACCAACCTTTCTACTGGCTTGCAGGAAAGTTTATCAATGAGGAGCCTGAAAATGAAGACACAGATGAATGGTGTCTGGAGCATGGCATTGTATCCATCGTGCCGGTGAAATTAGATCCTACCTATATGCATTCCGAAGAATTCAGCTGGATTCCCAACAAACTTTCACAGTAAGATATCCTATTATAGTTAAATTAAGTCGGTTTTTGTTAAAATTTAGTCCCAAACTCTTGACATCGGGGGTGTTGTATCATTAACTTTGCACTATAATCCGAAAAGCGGCGCCCGAGCGAGGGCCCTGCGAAAGGTAACCTTACTGAATGAAGGGGGAAAGTGACGTTAAAATCAATTATTGGGCCGCGCATCTCACTACTATTGTGAGCGTGACCCTTGTCTTGTTGCTTGTAGGTATAATTACATTTATCACCTTAAGTTCAAGAAAGGAGTCGCAAAATATCCGCGAACGTCTTGAAGTAAACCTGGTGATGAAAGATTCTGTGAGCGACACTTATGCCAATTCTGTTAGCAGAATAGTGGCGGAGATGCCTTTCGCTATTGATGCCCGGGCTATCGGGAAAGATCAGGCCCTTGCCGACTGGAAAGAAGAGACCGGTGAAGACCTGGAAAGCCTGTTTGGAGTAAACCCCCTTTCTCCGGAGGTAACATTCAGGGTAAAGGCCCAATATTCCTCTCCTGATTCCCTCAAGGCCGTGGAGCATCGGCTCAATGCCATCCCGGGGGTAGACCAGGTGGTGTTGCCGGATTCGGAAATGGTCAACATTATGAACTCTAACATCCAGGGCCTCACAGTGATACTCGCAATTGTGGCGTTTATCATGATTGTAATATCTTTTGTGCTTATCAACAACACTGTGCATCTCACAATCTATGCCCGCAGATTTACAATTCATACCATGCAACTGGTGGGTGCTACCAACAGTTTCATCCGTCGACCATTTATACTTAATAATTTGTTGGCAGGAGTAATGGCCGGCATCATCTCTTCAGCGATTTTGGCTATTTCTCTTGGAGCAGCTCCACATCTCGGTTGGAACGATGTGGCACACTATATCAGTTGGTGGCTATACGCATGTATAGCCGGTGGTATGATAGTGGCCGGCCCGCTTATATGCTGTCTGGCTGCAGCGGTATCCACATCACGTTATCTACGCCAAGATTATGATGAACTGATAAAAGGATAAAAAAACAAAAGTTTTTTTCGTTAATCGTAAATCGTTTATCGTTTACCGCAGGATAATACTATGTTTAGAGTTTTTCGTTTACCGTGATTCGTTTACCGCTTTAAAATACTATTCTACTTATTGTTTAATGTTTAATGTTTAATACTTAAAAATGGCAAAAATACAGATTGAAAAGAAACCGGAACCGATGAGCATCCGGAAAGCTACAGAATCGGAGAAACCTTTCTCTCCCCTTAATTTCTGGCTGATGGGAGGTTGTGTCATTCTGATTTTCCTTGGCTATCTTTTTATGAGTGGAGGAGGAAGCACAGAAGCCGACGGATTTAATCCTGATATTTTCAGCACCCGAAGAATAGTTGTGGGTCCTTTGTTATCCTTCTTAGGGTTCCTCCTTTTGGCTTTTGCAATTATATGTCCGCCCCACAAGTGGAAACTTAAAAATTTCAAAAAGAATCGTACTGAACAATAAGTATTGAACAATAAACAATAAGTAGAATTACTTAAACAATAAGTATTGAACAATAAACAATAAGTAGAATAGTATTTAATACGGTAAACTAATTACGAATAACGTTAATAGATTAGTATTATCCTACGATAAACGAAAAACGATAAACGACTAACGATAATAATTCATGGAGTGGTTTGATGCTCTGATCCTGGGTATAATACAGGGACTCACCGAATATCTTCCGGTGAGTTCGAGCGGACACCTGGAAATATTCCGGGAGATCCTGGGAATTGACATACCTTCTGATAAGATTTTGCAATTTGATCTCATATTGCATGCGGCCACTGTCTGCTCCACTATTGTAGTGCTTTGGCCTATGTTTTCCCGTCTATTGGTTTCCTTCTTCGGGTTCAAAAGAGATGCAGAATTCTATATGGTATGGAAAATTCTGCTTTCATGCGTGCCAATAGCAGTTGTGGGACTTTTCCTTAAAGATTATGTAGAGATGTTTTTCGGCAGTAGCCTTCTTTTGGTAGGTATATGCCTGATAGTAACAGCCGGACTTCTGGCTTTTGCACATTTCACCGACAAAATGCCCTCCGGTGCAATGGTGCCTGCTGAAAAAGGTCGAGAGATATCCTGGTCGGATGCTTTCATCATCGGATGTGCACAGGCGGTGGCTGTTTTGCCCGGTTTGAGTCGTTCGGGTTCTACTATCGCCACAGGCATTCTACTCGGCGACAAGCGGTCGAAGGTAGCTTACTTCTCTTTCCTGATGGTGATCATCCCCATTCTTGGAGAAGCTTTGCTCGACCTCAAGGAACTTGTAGTGACTCCCTCACAGCAAGGTGATACAAGCGTTGGGGTACTTGCCTTGATGGTAGGTTTTTTCTCATCTTTCCTTGTAGGCTGTTGTGCTTGTAAATGGATGATAGACCTTGTGAGAAGAGGTAAGCTCGTATGGTTTTCTATCTACTGTGTAGTAATGGGTGTTATTTGTATTCTTTGGCGATAAAAAACCGAAGTTTTTTTAAACAATAAACACTGAACATTAAACAATAAGTAGAATACTTAAACAATAAGTATTGAACAATAAACAATAAGTAGAATACTATAATACAGCGGTAAACGATAAACGATTAACGAAAAACGTTAACCATAGTATTATCCTGCGATAAACGAATCACGAATAACGATAAACGCTAAAACTTTGGATTTTATAAGCGGAGAAATAATTGCAGTGGACAAACCACTCGGATGGACCTCCTTTGATGCAGTGAAGAGACTTAGAGGAAGCATACAGCGTCGTCTTCATCTCAAGAAATTCAAGGTGGGTCATGCCGGCACTCTCGACCCTTTGGCCACCGGTGTCCTGATTATCTGTACAGGAAGGGCCACAAGAAGGATCGATGAACTCCAGAGCGGTGAGAAGGAATATGTGGCTACCGTGAAATTAGGTGCCACTACTCCAAGCTTCGACCTTGAAACAGAGATAGATGCCACTTTCCCTACCGATCATATCACTGAAGATTTGGCAAGGGAGGCACTCAAAAGTTTCGAAGGTAATATAATGCAGGTGCCTCCTGTGTTTTCAGCTGTAAAAGTGGAGGGGAAAAGAGCTTATAAATATGCACGCACCGGCAAAGACCTTGATTTGAAAGCTAAACCAATTACAATCAAAGAAATAGAACTAATATCTTTTGAAAATAATCACCTGAGTTTCCGTGTGGTATGTGGCAAAGGCACCTATATACGGGCTTTGGCCAGAGACCTGGGGAAAGAACTAAACACCGGAGCACACCTTGTGGCTCTTAGAAGAACGCGTGTGGGGAACATTCGTGTGGAGGATTGTCTCACTGTAGACCAGGCCGTGGAAAAGATTGCCAACGAACCTCTCTCTTTCCCTGAAAATTACATCCCCGCCGACCCCAGACCCTAATTTTTAACCCCACCATCCGGAATAATATTTTTTAATCATGAAATTATCACAATTTAAATTCAAACTGCCCGACTCTCTTATAGCGCAGTATCCGTCGGAAAACCGAGACGAATGTCGTCTGATGGTTCTTGACAGTGAAACCGGTGAAATTACTCACCGCCTATTTAAGGATATAATTGATTATTTTGATGCCGGCGATGTCATGATTTTCAACGACACTAAAGTGTTCCCGGCACGCCTTTACGGTAACAAGGAAAAAACCGGAGCAAGGATTGAGGTGTTCCTGCTTCGCGAACTCAATATAGAGAATAAGTTCTGGGATGTATTGGTAGAACCGGCCCGTAAGATAAGAATCGGAAACAAACTTTATTTTGGAGAAGATGATTCCATGGTGGCCGAAGTGATCGATAATACTACAGCCAGAGGCCGCACTCTAAGGTTCCTTTACGATGGTCCTCACGATGAATTCAAAGAGATGCTTTATTCTTTAGGAGAAACACCTCTTCCGGAATATATCACACGTCCTGTGGAAGAATGGGATGCTGAACGTTACCAAAGCATCTTCGCACGCAACGAGGGAGCAGTGATGGCTCCGGCAGCAGGGCTGCATTTCAGCCGTGAACTTATGAAACGACTGGAGATAAAGGGTGTGGAAAGAGGTTTCCTCACGCTTCACAGCGGCCAGGGTAACTTCAAAGACATTGATGTGGAAGATCTCACCAAACACCGGATGGACAGTGAGGAGATGATAGTGGATGAAACTCTGGTGGATATGGTAAACGAGGCCAAAGACAACAATAAGAATGTATGTGCGGTAGGTACCAGCGTGCTCCGTGCTGTGGCCACAGCTGTGTGCATGAACGGTCATCTGATGACTTTTGAAGGATGGACCAATAAGTTTATCTTCCCGCCCTACGATTTCACTGTGTGCAACTCTATGGTCTCTAATTTCCACCTTCCTCTCAGCACCATGCTTATGATGGTAGCTGCCTTCGGCGGTTACGACCAGGTGATGAATGCATATGAGGTGGCTGTAAAAGAGAAATATCAGTTTGGTGCTTACGGAGACGCAATGCTTATTTTACGTTCCTGAATCCGTGAATCCAAACTTTTAATTGGCAGGCAATTCAATCCGGAAAGTGGTGCCTTTGCCCACTTCCGATTCCTTTACATAGATTTTGCCGCCGTGATATTCTTCGATGATTCGTTTCACGAGGGTGAGGCCAAGGCCCCATCCTCTTTTCTTTGTAGTATATCCCGGGGCAAACACTTTCTTGAAGTTTTTGCGCAAGATGCCTCTACCGGTATCTTTTACTTCAATCCATACCTTCCCTTTTTCGGTACCGGTGGAAATATGGATTTCGCCCTCCCCCTCCATGGCATCTACCGCATTCTTTGTGAGATTTTCCATCACCCACTCAAACAATGATTCAGAAATCATCACCCCCATGTCGTCGGCAGGGAAATCCATCTTTATCTTCACCTTTCCGGAAATCCTTGATGCCATGTAGCCCAGGGATTTTTCAACTGTGGCGTTGATATATTCCAGATGGAGCTCGGGCACTGACCCTATCTTCGAGAAACGGTCGGCTATCACAGAGAGCCGGTTGATATCCTTGTTCATTTCCTCGGTGATATCCCTTTCAGTTCCCAGTGAATCAAGATACTGGTTCCATGCCATCAGAGAAGATATCGGCGTGCCGAGCTGATGGGCTGTCTCTTTCGACAGTCCTGCCCATAGACGGTTTTGCTCGGCATTTTTTGTATACACCAATGCGCTATAGATAATCAGAGCCAGGATTATCATCACTACGAGCTGTACGTAAGGATACCAGCTGAGACGCTTCAACAGGATGGAATCTTCGTAGTATATATATTGAGGATAATTATAGTAAACCTCCACACGGATGAAATGGGGATTCACTTTTGCCATTTCTTCCAGTGATTTATTGCCACTGGCCTGTTGGAGCCGGTTGACGAGATAATCCTGATTGCGTTCCGACAATTGGTCAAATGTGGTGACTTCCTCCACAGTCTTTTCAGGCATCTCAAAATTCCTGAAATCAAGGATATTGAAATTGGAATCCGATACCAGTACCGGAATGGTGTTGTTCTGACTGATGATATTTAATAGGAAATCTACGTCGGTGTCAAGATCAGCCTGAGCAAGACGCTGGGTGGCCTGAGCCCAGATATCCATACGTTCACGTTCCTGGGCCGACAACTGCCTCACCAGCCGGTTGCTTGCTATAAGGAAAAAAACAAGAGCACAGATTGTGATAGCCAGAAAGATATATTTGGCCGTGTTATTTAGAGCGAGATTTTTTAATCTCAACATATTCCGCATCCGAAATCTGGCTTTCATGATAGGATTCTGACCCTTCCTTTGTATTTTTGAAACTGCTTTCCGAATAGTCCTTGGTTTCCACAAACTCTACATCTTCGGCATATTCCTTGGGAATGATGGGCCCCTCATGGCCATAGCGTTCATTCCCGAAAGGATTCCGGCGTTCACGGTAAGTATAAGCCGTGTCTTCGGTATTTTCCTTTTTCCCCCAGGCGCTCCTTTTCTTTTTCTCTCTTGGCGGCATGCCCATACTGGCACGCATATAGTCTTCCGCTCGTTCCATGGCCTTCCGTTTGAGCCATCTGGCTATATAAGGCCACACCAGCCAGAAGAAAACTACCGCAAGGATAAGTATTCCTAACCCTGTCATCTCTTATTTTTTGAAAGCGATGCCACAGAATACATAGAAGACAATCAGCCAGAAGAGACCTCCCACCCCTAAGGTGAAGCAGAATACTCCGGCCGCCAGAGCAAGAAGATAGAGAGGAAGATTGGCTTTAAAGTTCAGGTTCTTCACCTTGAGTGAGAACATAGGTAAATTTGAATTCATCAGCCAACATTCCACTACAAGGAAACATAAGAACACATACCAGAGCGACAAAAACTGCACTCCGCTGTAAAGCAGAGAAGCATATCCGATCCAGAAAATGGCATTGGCAGGCACCGGCAGGCCGATGAAGGTAGTGGCCTGACGTGTATCAAGGTTAAAACGAGCCAGCCGGAATGCTGCGGAGATTGGTATCAATATGGTGGTCCAGCAAAGCCACTTATCTATTCCGATATCTTGAAGCAGAAAAAAGAGGGTAAGTGCAGGCGCCACTCCGAAAGTCACCAGGTCGCACAGAGAATCAAGTTCTTTACCCAGGTCGGAATACGCCTTTAGCATCCTGGCGGCAAAGCCGTCGAGAAAATCTGCCAGAGCTCCCATCGCCATAAACAGGAAAGCCCATTGGAAACCCAACAGTCCCCAGTATTCACCGGTGCCGTGTGAGGCTGCTATTATCGACAGACAACCCGCTCCCAGGTTCAGGGAAGTGATACAGTTGGGTATATTTTGTACAATTTTGTTCATTTTTTATTTTTCAATTAGTAGCCGGGATACGGGCTACAGGAGTGATGCCTCCCTTCACCTTTTGCTTCATTTGCACCAAAATCTCGGCATCCGTGGGGAGATATAAGTCTACACGGCTTCCGAATTTTATGAATCCCAGATGGCCGTCGATATTAGCCACCATTCCACGCCGTGCATATGTCACAATCCTACGGGCCATTGCTCCGGCTACCTGACGCACAGTGATTCGCCAGCCAGAATCAGACACTATGCCTACAGTGCTCCTTTCATTTTCTTCACTGGCCTTGGGCAGATAGGCGGCAAGAAACCTGCCGCGATGATGCCTTACATATTCCACCTTGCCATCGATCGGATACCAGTTGGCATGAACATTGAAGGGCGACATGAATACCGACAGCATTATGGCCTCCTCCTTAAGGTATTCTTTTTCCTTCACTTTTTCGATGGCCACAACCCGACCATCTACCGAACTTACCACCATATCCTTGCGTGGGCCCTGATATTTACGTTTCGGGCTACGGAAGAAATTAAACACAAAAAGATAGGCCACAGTCGATACCGATGTGAAGATAATTGGCAATACATAAGGGGGCATAAATAGCCATATCGGAACGTTGACAGCTCCGAGCACCAATATCAGCAGAATCAGTATATTTGTGCCTTCCCTATGGATTTTCACAATATGCAAATTTATACCTTTTTGCCCTTTTTCGCAAATTTTAGTTAACTTTACACGCTCTTTAGACACCTCATATCCCCAAATCGCAAACCTTGCTGGAATGACGAATAAGAAGGCTCTGTTAATCATCAATCCTGTGTCGGGAACCAGGTCAAAACGCGGTCTCGCCTCGGCAGTGAAAAGCCATCTGAAGCCTTTCGGAATAGACACCGAGGTTAAACTGACCGAAGCCGGCGGGGATGCTTTCAAATTCGCTTCAGAAGCCGTGGAGCGTGGGTATGATATGGTGCTCACTGCCGGAGGAGACGGCACAGTGAATGAAGCTGCCAACGCTCTTGCATCATCTTCATGCACCCTGGGAATTTTACCCTTTGGTTCAGGAAACGGACTCGCTCGCTCGGTAGGTATTCCCCAAGACCTATTCGGGGCTTTAAAACTGGTGGAAGAAGCCCATACACTCACATGCGACCGCGGTATCGTAAACGGGAAGCCTTTCTATTGCACCTTCGGAATAGGGTTTGATGCTGCAGTGAGTGAAAAGTTTGCCACTATGAAACGCCGTGGCAAAGTAACTTACATACGAAGTGCCTTCCGCGAATTCCTCAATTACCAAAGCAAGGCATATGCTATCGTGATCAACGACAAGATAATCACCGAGAAAGCACTCCTCATAGCTGTATGCAATGCTCCCCAATATGGTAATAATGCCTACATAGGACCTAAAGCAAAACTTACCGACGGCCTGCTTGACATTACGGTGGTACATTCCGACAGGATATTCAACACTATTCTTATGGGTATGGATATGCTTACCGGTATGTTAGACAAGAATAGAAGCATAGGCACTTTCAGAGTGCCGGCTCTCACCATTGTCAGAACCGATGAAGGGCCGGTGCATCTTGACGGTGAACCCATGCATATGGGGAAGAAACTGGACATACAGTGCCAGAAAGCAGTGTTGAAAGTTTTTGCTCCGGAAAAACAAACTGAATTCCTCCCCTTTATTTCACCCATCAGAGCTATACTCGATGATATGAGGTATGATGTGATGGATAAATTCCGAAGATTGGATAAAGCATAACGGCGCAATTTATTTGGAATGAAACAGAAAAAGATATCAGATTTCCGAGGGCTATTGGTTCTTGTTGTCCTCATCTGCTGTTTCCTGCCTGTGCACTCTCAGGTTGTGCCGGTACCAAACCAGAAGGAATTTACCGACTCCCTTAAAAAGGAACTGGATTCGGGTCCATTCTTCGGTCTCTATAAAGACACTTATTTCATTGTAGGTACAAAGGTACCGGGCATACCCAATGCCTATAATTCCGACGTTAAATTCCAGATTTCTTTTGCTATCCGGCTTACTAAAGATGTACTCCCCTGGAATACATTCCTTTTCCTTTCTTATACACAGAAAACCTTCTGGAACGTATTTCAGGAGTCGCTGCCTATGGGTGATATAAATTTCAATCCGGCATTAGGATGGACTAAACCCTTCTTCAATCATGGCAGATATGTGGGCAAACTAACCCTCCTTGTGGAACATGAAAGCAACGGACGTGACGGTGATGCCTCTCGCAGCTGGAACAGGGTTTCAGTTTCCGGAATGGCTATGATCGATGAATGGCTCACGGTTCATGCCAAATTCTGGATTCCAATAATCGATAGCGGCAACAACCGGGATATAACTAAATATTGCGGAATTTACCAGAGCGGCGTGAACGTCACCACTCCCAACCGTAGGTTTACATTCGGCTTCACTTGGGTGAAACGGGCAGGTTTCAATCTTAATTTCAACACGATCTTCGAGATGTCGTGGAACGTGCACAGAAAGACAAACCTCAATCTTTTTGCCCAATATTACAATGGTTACGGAGAAGACTTGCTTCACTATAACCAATACCGCTCGATGCTGCGAGTGGGATTGGTTTTCAAGCCAAAATTCTTCTCAGAATTCTAAGGGACCCTTATTTTTTCACCTGTACTTTCTCAGTGGGTGGTAGTTGCCTGTTTCTCTCATCGCATTGAGCCACGATACTGTCAGCCAACAGAGCAAATGCCACACCCTCGGCTGTGAGGGCATCTTTTTCTGCAGCAGCAAGTGCCGTAGAAGTCGGCGCACCGTTGTCAGCATCCTCACAGATACCTGCCACGAGTGGCAGCTGGATGAGTAGTTTTACACCCAGTTTTTCTGCCAGGTTAGCGCCACCTCCTTTACCGAATATATAATATTTCTCATCAGGATGGGCTGCCGGAGTAAACCATGCCATATTCTCCACAATTCCCAAAACGGGTACATTGATTTTCTCATCCTTAAACATGGCCACACCTTTCCGGGCATCTGCCAGAGCCACTTCCTGCGGGGTGGTTACAATCACTACGCCAGTAATAGGAAGTGTCTGAACTAAGGTGAGATGGATATCGCTGGTACCCGGAGGCATATCGATCAGGAAATAATCAAGTTCTCCCCACCATGCATCGGTAATAAGCTGCCGCAAGGCATTGCTGGCCATACTTCCTCTCCATAATACGGGATTTTCCTTAGCCACCAGGAAACCGATGCTAAGCATCTTTACGCCATATTTCTCTATCGGCTCTATCCAGTCTTTACCATCACGGTTCACCATATAGAGCGGTTCATCCTCTACACCAAACATTCTGGGCATAGAAGGACCGAAAATATCGGCATCCAGTAGTCCCACTTTATATCCCTTTGCGGCAAGTGCAATAGCCACATTGGCTGCTACTGTAGATTTCCCCACTCCTCCTTTGCCTGAAGATATGCCTATGATATTCTTCACACCCGGAAGAACCGGTCTGGGTGCTTCTTTCTCCGGTGCGGCCTGTAAGAACCTTATATCTATATTTCCTTTCACCTTCACAGATGGTCCGAGTTTAGTTCCAATGGCCGTTTCAGCCATTCTTATCACGCTCTTTATGAAAGGATTGGTTGATTTATCAAATATAAGAGTGAAATACACATTATCATCCTCTATCCGGATATTTTCCACCATCCCGTTTTCTATAATCGACTTTCCATTTCCGGGATATCTTACGGTGCCCAGTATATCTCTTATATCTTTGTCTGTAATATTCATAATTTTATTTATTGATTATCCTCATAAATATCCCATTAATAAAGTGCCCTCAAATGTAGGGCTGCACGGCTCGTGCGTCCGAAATAAGTCTATTTTTCCGGTAGAGGAGTGTGGCGAGTATAGGCGCGGTAATCATCTTTTGGAATATCATCTTCAGAAGGCTCCTCAAGTATTTTTGAGGGATCAAGCCGGAAAGAAATCAGTTTGATGCTCTTGCCTCTCGAAAGCCACTGACTTTCATAATAGGTTTTTATGGACTTTACCGGATCTGCAAGACCTTCACCATACAGATCTTGGGTGTCTTCCAATAATTCCAGACCATTTTTATTTATTAGTCTGCGGGTATATTCGTATAGAAACGGGGAATCAGTCTTGAGATGCACCACTCCTCCATCCTTCAGTATCGATGAATACATGGTCAGAAACCGTGTAGAGGTAAGACGTTTGCGTGTTTTCTGCATCTGAGGATCGGGGAAAGTTATCCAGATTTCATCCACCTCTCCCGGGGCAAAGAAATTAGTGAGATTTTCTATCTCTGTGCGTAGAAACATCGCATTGGTCAGGCCGGAGTTTTCCACATCTTTGGCGCCGGCCCATATTCTTGCCCCCTTTATGTCGATACCTATAAAATTCTTTTCAGGATTGGTCTTGGCTAAACCTACGGTATATTCCCCTTTGCCGCATCCCAGTTCAAGCACCAGTGGATTGCGGTTGCAAAACAACTCACTTCTCCATTTGTCTTTATAGGGGAAAACCTCGGCAAGGATACGTTCCCGAGGATATTGGAGCACGTGTTTCATCTGCTCCACCTCTGCAAATTTTTTCAGTTTGTTCTTACCCATCCCCTTTTTATAATTTCGGGTCAGCTGATCACCAGAATCTTGCCTACACCTGAATATTTTCCATCTTCATTAGAAGGCGATGCCATGATATGATACACACCGCTTTTCACCCGATTGTAATTAGCATCTGAAATATCCCACAGAATCTCAAATCCTGTCATAGTGCCAAGTTCCTTCACCAGATTACCGGCCGCGTCTGTGATTTTTACAAAAGAACCCATGGGGATGTCGGTAATAGTGACGTAGCCTGAGTATTCCGGTCTTACAGGATTCGGATATGCCCTGATGTCCTGCTTGTCGCTGCCGGTCTGAGTTGACGGCAACATATATTCAGCATATCCCAGGGCAGTAGAGAGCATCAGGGAGTTGGTCTCCTCATTGTATGCTATACCATACACCACATCATCGGGTAGCGGACTGTTGGAAGTGGTGAGTTCAGCCAATATTTCTCTTCCGTCACCACTGGTACAAACCACACCTCCGCCAGTGGTAGCAAACCAAAGTCGGCCCTCGGCATCCTTCACCATCTGGTTTACCTGGACTCCCTCAAACAGATAGTCGGCCAGATTGGTGCCGTCATTACGGGCAACCTTAACACGGTTAACCCTATAATTTCCTGCAACTACCTGCGATGGAACCATATGACACAGTCCGTTGAGATGCATTATCCAGACATATCCTGTGTCAGGGTCTTCCCAGAGATTTCGGATATTATGCATCTCTACATAATTTCCGTCGTTGTCGGAAAACGACTCGAATTTATATATTTTGTCATCCTGAGTGTCCAATGGAGTACCGTTGGTGTCAAGGATTGCTATGCCTTCATTATTTTCACTCGCTGCATACACAATCAGACCTTTGCCCGTCTTGAGAAGCGGAAGACTGATTGAACTGTTGTTGATAACATAATACGTGTTGAATTCCACCTCCTTTGGCATTCTTATATCCGCTGCAGAAGTGGTGGCTCTACGGTCGGCTGCTGTCCATACATAGAAATGGGGATTCGGATCCGCCTGGTCATTCCAGTTCGGATAATTTATCCACAGGTTTCCATCCTTATCGAAATGAGGAGGCGATAAATTCCAATAGTTTACTACTGCTGTCTGTTCAGGACCCAATTCCACATACCCATCATTTCCCTTATCTGCATCGGTGGAATATCCAAGGTGTATAAGATCTTTTCCGTCATTTAGATTCAGACGCAAAATTCCATTGTGATAAGAGGTGATATACACATACTCCGGACGGTCAGGATCTATCACCATACCATTGGAAGCGGTCATAATCTCTGTGCGATCCGGATTGGTATAAGCCGGAGCATGGTTTTTCCATCGGCCTTGCTTATATGAGCTTAGCTGAAGGGGTGAGAAGGAATTCAAGGAGTTGGTAATCCTGTTTGTGCCGTAGTCCAGCATCAGAAGTCCTAACGAAGGATGATTGGCAAAGGAGGTGGTTGCAAAAGTAGCCGGAGCATTCGGTAGCATCCAGTCTCTTGTCAGTGTCCAGTTGTCGCCATTCTTCTTCATGCTTGAAAGCCCTTTTCGTTTGGCTGCAATCCACACATCAGTCATATTGTTGGTAGTGGCTGCAGACTTCAGGAAATCAGGATGCTTCACTATCTCAGTGGTACTACCGTCGGCATTTACATGCACGATTCTGTTGTCCATCGACACATTAAGCCCGTCTCCATTTATATCTACGTTGTAGACGTTTCCGCCAAAGAAGGGTTCTATCCTGAAACCATCCTCATCGATGAATAATTTTTGGAAAATATGATATTGTGATGTGCCTATCTCAAGGATACATAACTTATCATTTAAAGGATACAAGGCAATTCCGGGATACTCCAATGTTCCCACCGTTTCATAGGTATCTATCGAGAGCCTCTGGTCGCTGACCGGCGCCACTAACACATCCTTATCCTTAATGGCCACATAATAGTCTCCTGTCCTGCCGAAAGCTAAGAAGGGTTGGCTATAAATACGGCTCTCAGCCACTTCGAATTTCTTATCGTTGATAGCCACATAGCCGAAATCCGTTGCAAGGTAAAGCCGGTCTTTAGCCTTGTCGATACTCATTGAGTATACATTCTTAGGGAAAGAAAGATTGGCCTGGCTGTAATAAGGTATGTTGGTAACTCTTCCGTCGTTATGAAGAAGGTCGAGATTGAAATCATGATACAACACGGCAAGATATCCCTTCTGAGGATTGTATATCACGTCCGACACATTATTACCGTTCAGGATATTGGACACAGAAAGAGACTGGAGCTCCTCTCCGGCCTTATCATAACGGAAAAGTGATTTGTACACCTTGTTTTCCCGGTTCTCTTTCATGTTGAGGGATGTAAAATACACATAGGCAGGAGTTTCTACCAGATGAGTCACATCCTCGTCGAAGATAGGATGAATTTTCCAATCGGAGTCTGCAGCATACAAGGATGCTGACAACATCAAAATAAGGGATAAGGACAGTATCTTTTTCATTACGGATAAAAATGCTTGCCGCAGAGCATTATTCTGCGGAATCAAAGAAGCGGGCAAGTTTGGCCATAGCCCGTCCTCTGTGGGAAATAGAATTCTTAGCTTCCGGAGACATTTCTGCAAAAGAGAGCGAGGAATTTTCAGGGATAAATACCGGGTCGTATCCAAACCCCGAATCGCCGCAATTACCCTCGGCAATGCGGCCTTTCACTTCTCCTTCCATAAGATATTCCCTGCCTTTCCATATCAGTGCCACAACTGTGCAGAATCTGGCAGACCGGTCGTGCTCTCCTTCCATTTTCTGCAATAAGAGCGCTATATTGTCGGCCGGTGAGCAATGGTCGCCGGCAAATCTTGCACTGTATACGCCGGGCGCGCTGTTGAGGGCATCAACCATCAGGCCGGTATCGTCGGCAAAACAGTCATACCCATATTTTTCCTTTACCCAACGGGCTTTGATCAGCGCATTGCCCTCCAGTGTATCAGCTGTCTCCGGTATATCGTCATCACAATTGATGTCGGCTAACGAAAGAACGTTTACACTTCCCTTGAGGATAGCCCTGGCCTCCTCGAGTTTATGGGCATTGTTGGTGGCAAATACTATGTCGGGAATAATCTTCTCCATTGTTAAAAAAACGTTTTCCCGGGTCCCTTATTGTAAACTTATATCACTACATTCACAATCCTGCCGGGCACTACTATCACTTTTTTCGGAGTCTTGCCTTCCAACCATTTTGAAGCCTCCGGAGCAGACAGTGCTGCCTTTTCCACTTCCTCTTTTCCGGCATCCGAAGCCACTTCAAGCATGAAACGTGTCTTACCGTTGAAACTTACAGGATATTTCACTGTATCTTCCTTAAGATACTCTTCATTATACTGTGGCCATTCAGCATCAGCCACACTTCCCTCATTGCCCAACGCATGCCAGAATTCCTCTGCGATATGCGGTGTGAAAGGTGCTATCAGTCGGGTAAATATATCCATTGTGGCCTTGTTGGCAGATTTCTGGGCTCCAAGTTCATTCAAAGCCACCATGAAGGCTGCCACAGAGGTATTGAATGAGAAATTCTCAATATCCTGGGTCACCTTCTTTATCAGCTTATGCATCGTCTTCCTCTCTTCGGGAGTCATTTCCTTATCTTCAGCATCCAATGCTTTCTGGAAATGGCCCCACAGCTTCTTGAGGAAGCGGTTGGCTCCGTCAATACCATTTGTATCCCAGGGTTTTGACTGCTCTATGGGTCCCAGGAACATTTCATACAAGCGAAGGGTGTCAGCACCATATTTCTCTACAATGTCATCAGGATTGACAACATTGTACATGGATTTTGACATTTTTTCCACAGCATAGCCACACACATACTTGCCGTTTTCAAGGATAAATTCGGCATCAGCGTATTCCGGTCGCCATTTCTTGAAAGCTTCTACATCCAGCAAATCATTGTTTACAAGATTTATGTCAACCCTGATGGGAGTGGTGTCATATTCATCCTTCAGGCCCTTGCTTACAAATGTGTTGGTATCCTTCACACGGTACACAAAATTACTGCGGCCCTGAATCATTCCCTGGTTCACAAGTTTGCGGAACGGCTCATCCTTCTCCACTTTGCCAAGGTCATGAAGGAATTTGTTCCAGAAACGTGAGTAGATAAGATGCCCTGTGGCATGTTCGGCTCCTCCCACATAAAGGTCTACATCCCTCCAGTAATGATTTGCTTCCGGGCTTACTAATTCCTCATTGTTATGAGGATCCATATAACGCAGATAGTAGGCGCTTGACCCGGCAAAACCCGGCATAGTACATAGTTCTATGGGATAACCCTCTGCTGTTTTCCAGTTTTTTGCACGACCTAAAGGAGGTTCACCTTGTGAAGTGGGGAGATATGAATCTACCTCCGGCAATTGTAGTGGCAGGTCTTCCTCCTTCATCGCTACTGCCATGCCGTCCTTATAGTATATGGGGAAAGGTTCACCCCAGTATCTTTGACGTGAGAAAATGGCATCGCGGAGTCGGTAGTTCACCTTAACTTTTCCGATACCCTCTGCCTCTATAAATTTCTTGGTGGCGGCTATGGCTTCCTTCACACTAAGTCCGTTGAGATTGAGTTTCTCATTGGCTGAGTTCATCATCTTCCCCTCTTTGGCATCAAAACTCTCCTCGCTCACGTCTGCTCCTTCAATCAGCGGGATGATAGGCAGGTTGAAATGTTTTGCAAAGGCATAGTCTCGCGAGTCATGAGCCGGCACAGCCATAATAGCTCCCGTGCCATATCCTGCCAGAACATAGTCGCTTATCCATACCGGTATCTCTTCACCGGAAATGGGATTTTTAGCATAACTACCGGTAAAAACACCGCTTACTTTTTTCTCTATCTGGCGTTCTCTTTCTGTCTTTTTTGCCACAGCTTCCAGATATCGGTCTACTTCCTCGCGCTGTTCGGGAGTCACCAGCATATCCACATACTTTGATTCCGGAGCAAGCACCATGAAAGTCACACCGAATGCTGTGTCGGCCCTGGTGGTGAATATTTCAAGGGCAAAGTCTTTGCCTCCTACCGGGAATTCCATTTCTGCACCCTCGCTTCGGCCTATCCAGTTCTTTTGGGTCTCTTTCAGAGAGTCTGACCATTCCAGGGTATCCAGCCCTTCAAGGAGCCTCTGAGCATATGCCGATACTCTAAGCAGCCACTGTGTCATTACTTTTTGTTCCACCGGATAGCCTCCTCTCACGCTCAGACCTTCGCTCACTTCATCGTTGGCAAGCACGGTTCCCAGGGCTTCACACCAGTTTACCATGCTTTCTCCCTGATAGGCTATCCTATAGTTCATCAGCACTTCAGCCTTCTTTTTATCTGAGAAAGCCTTCCACTCATCTGCTGTGAAGTTCAATGTCTTTGATTCTGCGGCATTAATCCCCTTTGTACCCTCTTTCTCGAAATGTTTCACAAGTTCGGAAATCGGCTTTGCTTTCTGTTCCTTAGTATCGTAATAGGAATTAAACATCTGCAGGAAGGCCCATTGTGTCCATTTATAGTATCCGGGGTCGCAAGTGCGCACCTCCCGGCTCCAGTCAAATGAAAAACCTATTTTGTCTAATTGCTCACGATAGCGGGCAATATTATCCATTGTGGTCTTCTCGGGATGCTGACCTGTCTGTATGGCATACTGCTCTGCGGGTAGTCCGTAGGCGTCATATCCCATAGGATGCAACACATTGTATCCGCGCTGACGTTTGTAGCGGGTATATATATCGCTTGCGATATATCCAAGCGGATGTCCCACATGCAGCCCTGCCCCGGAGGGATAAGGGAACATGTCGAGCACATAAAATTTTTCTTTCCCGGGATTCTCCTTTACCTTATACGTTTCATTTTCTTTCCAGTATTGTTGCCAATGCTTCTCTATTTCCTGATGTCTGTAGGAGTTGTCCTGATTATTTGCCATTATGCTTATATGTTTTTAAGGCATCTCAGCCTTTCAGTTTATTTTTCTGATGCCGGAGGTCTCGGGTGCCATGTGGCACACCGTCGTCAAATATGGATTCTATGTTTCTATGCAATTTAATGTTTCTGGCTTCCAGTTCCTTCATTTTATGGCGAAGCCTGAAGTAGGCCTGGCACATGAATATCAGAATCACAGCCAGCACATACACAAGTGTAAGCGAGGTCTGCCTCATTACCCGGTTTTGCTGCCGCGATTTCTCCTGCGACATGTATTCCTCATTGATAATCTTATTGGCAGCATTGCGCAGTTCTATTTCCCGGTACATATCCTCGCGTCGTTCAGACCTTTCATTTAGCAGGGTCGAGGTGTATTTTCTCAAAGCCTCAAGTTCGCCATCCTTATTGCCGGTCTTTCGCATGGCGTATGCCAGATGGCCTAATAGTTCTTGTCTGCGGAATTCATGAATATTCGGGGCGGCCAAAGCTTTTTGAATTTCAGGCACAGCCTTAGCGTATTGCTCGGTAGCCATGTAGTAATAGGCCTTCGTGAGACCTCCGTTGCCGAAATCTTTAGCCGCTTCTTCATTCTCCTGTGCCAGTTCCACACATTTTGCGAATGCCTCCTCTACCTCTTCGGGGCTCAGTCCCTTGAAATTTCTCAACATTCTGCGGTAACTGAGATAGTAAAAATAATCAAGATCGCGGTCGGCAGTGGCTTCGTCGCTATATCTTGCACGCATGGCATCCAGTTCCCCTATGAGTTGATGGTCAAATTCTATAGCCTTTTTATAATCTTTCTTCCGGGTATAGAATATTGCGGCATTTGTGTAGAACAGATTCTTGATGGCTCGGTCTTGAGCCGGGAGTGCCTCTACCAGTTCTTCGAGACGTTTCATATACTCCATATAGAGAGGCCCCTGGGAATAAGTACCCAGGTACATCATGGCGCGGTATATGTTCTGTATCTCTTTGTAAGGATCACCACCCATCGTCATTCCGTTGCGGGAATAATCGGCGAGTTGTTTTTCCATTTCGCTGTCCGACACATTCGATGTTTCAGACTGGGCATGCTCCATCTCCAGCACGGTCTGTATTGATGAGCGGTCGTTGGTGTCAGGCAAATTATCGGAAAGTTCTATGAGTCGGGCCAGGTCTTGCGTATCGTCTGTTGAAGTGGAAAGTTTTTGCAACACATGGGTTATCACCTCCTTGTTGTCGCTTCGTTGTACCAGGTTAAGGATTTGGCCGCGCACACGGTCGCGATTGATCTTATCACTGAGGCTGTATACATCCAGAAGTATCATGATACTGTCGGAAGTATTCTTCGCACTCTTCAGGGTCTTCTCCTTACTTAGGGCCCTTGTGATGTGGCTTTGAGCATACATCACCGGCACGAAGGCCAGTAGCCCTATCAAGATGAAAAACCGCAATGTCTTGAGGAAAGTATTATGAAAGGTCATATCTGCATCAATGCCGAGGGTAACTTTTTTACAGCGTTCGGCAACATTTCATTGCAAAAATATCTTAAAATCTTGAGAAAATCAAGAATTAACCTCTATTTCCAAAATATTGTTAAATTTCCAAGCCTTATACTTCCAACTTCCTCTTCACTTCGTCAATGCCATCTATAGCCGATACCGACTTGATGATTGTCTCCAATTCTGTGTATGAGTGTATGCCGAAGGATATCTCCATTATGGCTATGTAATCCTTGGTATAGGCATCGTACCGGGTGATGTTGAGATTAAGTCCTTTCGAGATTCGGTCAGCCACATCTACAAATAAATGTACCCTGTCTACAGCCTTGATGGTGAGTGTCACGGGATATAAGGTACCGTCCGGTTCGAAATCCACGCTTCTGATTCGGTCGCCCTGCTGAGAGGCCAGACGTATGGCTATGGGGCAATCTCTCTTATGCAGGGTCATGGAGTCGTCTTCTTCCTGGAAACCAACAACTTCCTCTCCGGGTATGGGTTTGCAGAAGCCACACCGGCAGAACTGGGGCTTTGGCAGGCTCCCGAGATAAGTCTGGATGGCATTGCGTGCTTTGTATGTCACTACGGCCGATAGACGTTCGAGAGTAGGAGTCACATCAGGATCCGTGAAGATCTCCACCACATCCCCTCGTTGTAACTTAGCAGTCACCGATGAAAGAAATCCGTTTATCCTGGCATATTTTGCATGGTCGCCGGTGTGGGTTGATATCTCGTAAGCAAAATCCAGCACACATGCTCTTTGAGGCAACATGATGGTCTTGAGCCTCGGAGTAAACACCATGATGTCATCGTTGTAGAAAGATGCGGTCACCTTTTCCATAAAGTCGATTCCCACTTCGTGGCTCCCTATGTCGCGAAGTGTACTGCGGAATTTATGCAGCCATCTTTCTATATACTCCTGAGATTTTCGCGTATCCAGGCCCCGGTGGGAATCTTCAGCCATTCGCTCGCTGTTGATATGCACCTCCTGCCATCTTCCGAAATCGGCCAGGAGCTTTACATGAAGGCTCTGATAACCATTCTCCTTGGGCGAATCGATGTAGTTTGACAAGCCCCCCGGTTTTTCCTTGAAACTGTCGGTCAGAATTGAATAAATCTTCAGGGCCGTGGCTTTTTCATCCGAATCTTCCGGCACTTTAAATACTATCTCAGTGAAATGTCTATATTTAAGATGATTGAAATCATCCCCATATTTACGCATCTTTCGCCAGATGCTGTAAGGCTCTCTGTATTCCACCCTCACATCTGCTTCTATTCCGCTTTCCATCAGGGTGGCCTGTACTTGACGCCTGAATCTTTCCAACCTCTCTTTCTGCTGACGGCGGTCTTGCTCTATCCATCTGGAAATCTCTTCATAATCATGAGGACACCGGAATTTGAAACTCAGATTTTCTAATTCTGTCTTCACATAATAGAGCCCGAGACGATTAGCCAGAGGTGCATAGAAATAATCGGTTTCTCCCGCTATTTTCATCTGTTTATGCGGCTTCATGGAAGAGAGGGTACGCATATTGTGCAACCGGTCGGCCAGTTTTACGAATATTGGCCGGATATCACGTTGCATGGAATTGAGCATCTGCTTGAAATTGTCAACCTGCTTTCCCTGGCTGCTGCTTTTTTCCGGTTTCGTAAGTACCTTCACAAGATAGGCCACATCATCGCCAAACCTCGCATTTATCTCTTCGAGAGAATGTGGGGTGTCTTCCACCACATCATGGAGGAAGGCCGCTATCACTGAGTTTATGTCAAGTTTAAGTTCCTCGGCTGCAATAGTGGCCACCGCTATGGGATGAAGAATATAAGGTTCGCCTGTTTTCCTCACCTGAGGGGCATGTGCTTCTCTGGCCAGTTCAAATGCATCATGGAGTCTTACAAGATCTGCATCTGATGTTCGGGGACGCATTGAGTCAAAAACTCTTTGTGCCCTCTCCTCGATGATAGCATCATAGTTCTTCTTCTCGTTCATGATATGTTGGCAAGTTTTTTCTCTTTTTTATTCTTTCTCAATTTTTTCTGCCTCATTCAAGGAATTTGGCAATGAGGATAACGGCTATCAGCACCGGTGCTGCATATTTGATAATAGCTATCACTGCCGCTGATATTTTTATATTTACCCTTCCCTTGTTGGTAAGTTGTCCGTATAAAAATTTCTTTGACACTATCCAGCCTAAGAAAAGGCAGGTGAAAATGGCTGCCACCGGCAACATGAGATTGGTGGCCACAGTGTCGAGAAAATCAAAGATATTCTGTGAGAATATCCGTATATGACTCAATGGTCCCTGTGAAAGGGAACATAATGAACTCAACCCCACTAAAGGAAGCATAACCACCCAGCATCCTTTACGTCGCGACAGTTTGAAACGGTCGCACACAAATGCTGTCGCCACTTCTGCCAACGATATGGTGGAAGTCAAGGCAGCCACCAGAAGCAACAGGAAGAATAGAGCCGACCAAAACCGGGTAAATGGCATCGAGGCGAATACTTCCGGCAATGTTACAAATACCAGGGTGGCACCCTCCAGACTCTCGTCGTTAAGACCGAACGACATAACAGCCGGAAAGATAATCATACCCATCAGTATTGCTACGCTAAGGTCTAATACCGACACTGTCACCGCTGTATTTATCAGATTGGTTTTCTTTGGATAATAAGCTGAGTAAGTTATCAGTATACCCATTCCGAGCGATAAAGAGAAGAAGGCCTGTCCCAAGGCATTTATCACCGTTTCGGCTGTGATCTTACTGAAATCGGGATGAAAGAAGTATTTAAGTCCTTCCGAAGCTTGCGGCAGAGTCAGTGATGCAATACAGAAGAATACCAGAAGCAGGAAAAGAGCAGGCATCAATATATTGCTCATCTTCTCTATGCCTTTCTGCACTCCTTTCATGAGTACAAATATGTTTATGGCAATAATTACATAAGAGGATAGGAGCGGTTCCCAGCTCCCGGTGATCAGATGGTCCATCTGATGTCGGAAATTTGTCTCCATCCCTTCTGTTCCTACTCCGGCATAAAGTTCTCCGGTGATTGATTGCCAGAAATATTCCAGAGTCCATCCTGCCACCACAAGATAGAAAGAAAGTATCAGATAGGATGCAAGAGTAGCCACAGCACCTGCTACCCACCATTTCTTTCTTGGTGCCAGAGATACAAAAGATCCCACGGCATCTTTCCCGGTACCTCTGCCCAGAGAGAATTCGGCCAGCATCACCGGAATACCAAGCAATGCCACGCAGGCTATATAAATCAGCAGGAAAGCAGCTCCTCCGTTAGATTGGGCTTCGGCCGGAAAACGCCACACATTTCCCAGGCCAACGGCTGAACCTACCGTGGCCGCAATGAGGCCGATCCTGCTTCCAAACTGGGTCTTACCCGCCATAGTAAGACGGCATTAACCAAATAATGCCGCCTCTGTCTTACTTTATCTTATTTCACAAATACCAGGTATTCGCCCTGTTTCATCACTTCGGGAAGAGCTGCATCTTCGCCGGTGAAATAATTCTTCATCCAACGGATGTCGGGATGATTCTTAGATGTGAATTCCAACGGAAGGTCGCCTTTGCCAAGGTTAACAAGGGTTATCACCTTTGAGTCGTCTCTTTCACGGCAGAATACATATAAGTCGGGGCTTGATGTTTCATAGCTGATAAGTTCACCACCATCCATTCCGGCTGAAAGGGCTGCCTGGGTATGTTTCAGGTTATTGAGCTTCTGATAGAATGTGAAATATTCGTTGCGCGGTTCCCATGTGGGCGGCACATCTTTTTCAAAGAATTTCAGAGCACGGTTAAGGCCTGTCTCCTGACCGGTGTAGATCAACGGCATACCGGGTAAAGTATAACTGAGCACTGCAAATGCGTCGGTAAGATTGCCCAGACGTTCGAATTCTGTGCCCTCCCATGAATTGAGGTCATGATTGGTAATCATGTTCATCAGATAGGTGTCTTTTGGGAAATCCTCAAACTGCTGAGCCAGAAGATTGTTGATTGCGATGGCATGTGTCTCCGGGAATTCACGTATCTCATTGTTTTCACCTACGAAGTGATATTGTCCCGAAGTGGCTGCTATGGCACTGAAGAGATCTTTCATCGGCCAGTTGTAACCCATGTCGAATGCAAGTTCCTGAAGTTCCGGTTCGGTAGCCTCTGCAAGCATAAAGATTTCGGGCTGAACAGCCTGGAGCTCTTTGCGGGCTTCGTTCCAGAAATCGGTGGGCACTTCCATGGCCACATCACAACGGAAACCGTTCACTCCTACCTCTACGAGCCAGAATTTCATGGCATCGATCATACCTTTGCGCATCTCAGGATTGGAATAGTCAAACACATATACGTCTGTCCAGTCGTAGATACCTTTCATGTTGCCAAGTGAGTCTTTCTCATACCAGTCAGGATGAAGGTCTACCCATATATTGTCGCGGCCGGAATGGTTGGGCACCCAGTCTAAGATTACCTTCATTCCCATTTCCTGAGCTTTCTTCACAGTTTCTTTAAACTGGTCGAGTGTACCGAATTCAGGATTGAATTCTTTGTAATTCTTCACAGCATAGTAACTGCCGAGGGGGCCTTTACGGTCTTTTTCACTGATGGGATTGATGGGCATAAACCACAGGATGTCTACTCCCAGGTCTTTGAGGCGTGGCAATTGTTCTGCAAATGCAGTGATGGTACCTTCCTCGGTAAATTGACGAAGGTTAACTTCATAAAGCACTGCATTTCGGCTCCATTCAGGATGTTTCACCTGGGTATAGGTGGAGTCGCGCTCCTCTTTGTTGGCATCGGCAGCTTTATTTTTGCCGCCGCAGGCTGATACAAGCATCGCACCGATCAGTCCCAGTGCAGGAAAGATTTTTTTCATAGCGTTGTTTTTAAAGTTTATAATTTTATTTATCATCTTCTTTCGTTTGATCATGATGCCATCTTCCGGCATCCCTCAGCTTCCGTGATTCGCTATTATTCTGAATATACAAAATTAATAAAAACTTTCTAACATACAATCCTTAGCCCCTCCATTCCATCTTACCTCTTTTCTATTCTTTCTTTTATAATTATCCCGAATAATATCCCAAACGACATATGTAGGGCAATTTATTAATGGGGATATTATTCGGGATAATCCTTCTTTCTTTTATCATTTCTCACTAATTATCTCTTCTTTACTATTTCTCCTTAATTTCACCGTTTTTTTATACCTTTGCAAAAAACCAGATTATCATGAAGAGTTTTATCTTAGCACATATCGCCTTAGGTATGGCCATGCTGCCATCTATGGCTTTCGCTACATCAAGAATGGCACCGGAGGCTGACCCGGATATCGTGGTGCCTGATTCCACCGGTTTCACATTTACCGATATTAAGGTTTTACCCACCACTTCTGTTAAAGACCAGAATAAATCCGGTACTTGCTGGAGTTTCGCCGCTACTTCCTTTGTGGAGGAAGATGTGATGAGGCGTGGAGGACCGGAACTTGATCTCTCTGAAATGTGGGCTGTGAGAAACTGTTATATCGATAAGGCAAAGAAATATATCCGCACCAACGGAGTTACCAATTTCGCAGCAGGTGGAGCAGCTTCTGATGTGTTTTACGTGGCCGATAACTATGGCCTGGTACCGGAAGCGGCTTACCCCGGTCTCAATTACGGCGAGGATAAGCACAATCATGGCGAATTAGACGCTGTGCTCAAGGCTTACCTCGATGCTGTAAAGAAAAATCCCAATAAAAAACTCTCCACCGCCTGGCTCCCAGGGTTCATCGGTATCCTGGATGCCTACCTGGGCCCCGCGCCTGAATCTTTCATTGTGGATGGTAAAACTTATACCCCTGAATCCTATGCTCGCCAACTCGGTGTGAAAAGCGATGATTTTATTTCTCTCACCAGTTACACTCACCATCCTTTCTATGAGTCTTTCGTCATTGAAATTCCCGACAACTGGACCTGGGCGGAAAGTTTCAACGTGCCTATGGATGAAATGAAACTCACCGTGGATAATGCACTCGATAAAGGATACACGGTTTGCTGGAGTGCCGATGTATCGGAAGGAGGTTTCCAATGGAAAAATGGTTTTGCTCTTCTTCCCGAACCCAAAACCGGAGCAGATCTCGAAGGCACCGAATTATCGCGTTGGGTGAAACTCTCCGACAAAGACCGTGAGAATGAAACTTTCAAAATAAAAGGTCCGGTAAAAGAACAGACTGTGACTCAGGAAAGCCGACAAAAATCTTTCGATAATTACCAGACTACTGACGACCATGGAATGGTGATTGTGGGATATGCCACCGACCAGGAAGGGAATAAATATTACAAGGTGAAAAATTCTTGGGATACCAATCAGCTTTATGATGGATATCTATATGTGTCGGAACCATATTTCCTTGAAAAAACTATCTCGGTGATGGTTAACAAGGAAGCTCTTCCCCAACAGATCGCCTCGAAATTATAAGAGCCCTGAATTTTAACATAAATCGAGGAACGGGCTCTAAGATGCAATTAAAGATAAAGGCTTCTAACTGGATATGGATAGCAGCAGGCACAGCCCTGCTGCTATTCTATTTCTTTATAGATCCCTTAAAGATGCCATGGATGCCACAATGTGTGTTCCATAAGCTCACAGGTCTCCAATGCATGGGATGTGGAGCACAAAGAATGGCACATGCTGTACTTCATGGTAATTTCAGGGAAGCTATGGAAGCAAATATCTTTCTTTTTTTCAGTCTTCCTTTCCTTGCTTTCCTGGTAGCTGTGGAATTAGGGCGCACCCGATTTCCAAACCTTTACAGGCGTGTACACTCCGTATGGGTTATGATAATAATATCAGCCATGCTTGCGGCATGGCTGATTGTGAGAAATATCTATTCGATATAACCCCATCTTAGGGCTAACGTTTTTCAGGATATAAGGAGGAATGGTAGGTAAAGGGTGGCCGTAAGCACTCCAAGTACGAAAGATACAATAATCCATATCTCCGCATTGTAAGAAGCTCGCTTTGCTCCCTCGATATCTCCCATATAATATTTAGATGTCACTTGCGAAGAAAAGATGATGGCTATGATGCCGGGAATGAAACAACAGAAAATGGTCACAAGTATCGACCATATCAGCCATGTTGACGGCATCGGTTCCCTTTTCTCCTCCCTTTCTTGCCGAAATTCCCTCCGGTCTTCATATCTATAATTTCCCGGCCGGTTATATTCTTCAGTGGGTTGTTGGTCTTTGCCTATCACAAGTTCTTCCCTTTCGGGATCTATTTCATCAGGCACTTCCGGCGGCGTGGTCGGTACTTTGGGAGGGGTAAACTGTATCTTCAAGGCATCTGCCCATTCTGATTCCGGAGTTGGGTCAAGGTCTTCCGGCTTCTCTTCAATCGGTTCTTCAACCGGTTTCCGAAGATCGGCCTCCAGGGCAGCTACAACTTCGCGTGGTGCCTGCTCGGGGGAAGACACACGTAAAATTTCACCTTCCGTTGCCTCCATGATCTCATCTGTGAGGACACCGGTAAAATTGTCAAGCACAATAAGTCTCACATCCTTATCTTTTATGAGATTGGCCACATCTGTGCTTTTTTCCTGCCATTCTCCGTCGGGAATATAAATGAGAGTAAGATCCTCGTCATTTAGTGCCTTTAACTTCTCTATTATATCGGCTCCGGAATCATTGGCCACTACAAGTACGGTCTTTACTCTGTTGCCCTCATTGAAGAGTTTCACTATCCTTTCAGCAGACTCTCCGGCCCCCGATACAAATATTGCTATTTTTTTCATCTATCTTCTCTTTCTTTTTGAGAATACGTAAATTATCCCAGACTCTGCATTTCCACCAGATGCCTGTACACTCCGTTCTGACTGATTAGTTCTTTGTGGGTCCCCCTCTCCACTATTTTACCATCCTGCATCACGCAAATAAGATCAGCATTGGTTATTGTGGATAACCTGTGAGCCACCACTATGGTGGTACGGTTTTTCATCAGCCTCTCCAGAGCCTCTTGCACCAATCGTTCGCTCTCTGTATCGAGCGCCGAAGTTGCCTCATCCAATATAAGTATTGGCGGGTTCTTCAATACGGCACGTGCTATGCTTATGCGCTGACGCTGGCCTCCTGAAAAACGGCTTCCTCGATCCCCTGCAAGAGTCTGGAACCCCTTCTCCGTAGAAATTATAAATTCATAGGCATTTGCTATCTTCGCGGCTTCTTCCACCTGCTCCTGAGTGGCATCCGGACATCCGAAGGCTATGTTGTTGTAGATGGTATCGTTGAAAAGAATTGGCTCCTGATTCACTATCCCCATGATACTTCGGAGGTCGGCTACTTTATAATCTCCCACTGAGTTTCCTTCAACCATCACCTCTCCATGGGCTACATCCCAGAAGCGAGGTATGAGATCCACCATCGTCGACTTACCGGAACCTGACTGACCTACCAGGGCTACTGTCATTCCGGCCTTGATTTTCAGATTGATATCCTGTAGCACATACCGCTCACCATCGTAACTGAAATTTACATCCTTGAATTCCACACTTCCACCTCTCTTCAGAGTAGTGGACATAGCCACCGGTTTTTCGGGATCTTTGATGGGGTTGTCGGCCTTAAGGATCTTGTCAATTCTTTCAAGAGCAGCCATACCTTTACGTAATGTGTAACCCACCCGGGTGAGTTCTTTGGCAGGATTTATCAGGCTATAGAAAATTACCATGTAGTAGATAAAACCGGGAGCATCTATCGATGTCTCGCCGTTGATGATAATAGCCCCTCCAAACCATAGAACTACCGCTACAGCTATGGTGCCGAGGAATTCACTCATAGGATGAGCCAGGCTCCACCTCCTCTGAATGGCGTTTGAAAGCCGCTTGTAATCGCCGGTTTCCCCTTCAAACACTTTTGTCATCTGCTGTTCGGCGTTGAAGGCTTTAATTACCCGCAAGCCCCCTATGGTCTCCTCTACTGTCGACAGGATTGAGCCAAGTTTGTTTTGAGCCTCCAAAGACGCCGCCTTCAGTTTCTTACCTACAGTACCCATTATCCAGCCTGCTATCGGCAAAAGAATAAAGACAAATACAGTGAGCTGCCAGCTTAGCACCACCATCACAAAAAGGTAGCCTATAATCTGGATGGGATTCTTTACCAATCCCGCTATACTTGCCGCAATTGAGGCCTCTATCTCTCCTACGTCGCCTAAGAGCCTTGACATTATATCCCCTTTCCTTTCATGGGAATAAAAACCCATGGGCAAGGAAACAATCTTGGCAAACATTTGATTACGGATATCGGTGATGACTCCATTGCGCATCGGTATCACACAGTATTCGCTGAAATATGCCGCCAATACCTTGAGCAGTGTGGCAACTACTAAGGCGGTGGCCATCAGTGCGAGAGTGGCTGAGGCTCCTACTCTGCCGATTATCTGTGTCACATACCAGTAGAAGTTATTTATCAGCACATCCTGGAATTGTCCGCTTGTCCAGTCCTGCCACACATAACTTGTGGTGTCAAGATTGAAAAGGATCCGCAGTATCGGCATGATGAAGGCGAAGGAAAATACGGTCAGGACCATGGTGAGGAAATTGAACAGCACACTCACTACCACGTTCCATTTGTAGGGTGCGGCAAATCGCCGCATAAACAAAAACAGGTCCTTCATATACCTTTCACATTATCCGCAAATTTACCACTTTTTCCTCAATTTTCACTCCCCTAATTTCTTAATGCTTTCCTACACCTTTCTTACCCCCTTTTCTTCTCACACTGTGAGCGAGGATATAGCTGAAAGGATGGATGGAACAAAAGATGGAGTGCAGATAGATTGATAGAATTATAAAAGGAGCTCGGTCTGAGACCGGGCTCCTCTTATTTCGATTTAATCTTTTCTGAATTATTTCAATCTATTCTAAATTCATTTAGATAGTTCTGTTCAGAAGTAATTAATTTGCAGGGGTGAGAAGGATAGTACAACTTGGTTGGTCTTCCATCGGACCATTAAAGGTTACTGTAACAGAACCGGTAAAGGCATTATCTACCTTAAGATTATCACCATTATATACTAATGCAGTCACAGTACCGGGCTCAACTACTCCACCACCATAATTTACGTTGCTCCACTTGCTATCAGCAACTTTGAACTCTGTTCCAGCCGGGATAGTTACATTATTTATAACATAAGTATTGATTGCTTCTCCTGTTTGGAATTCCCAATCTTTTGCTGCCGGAGCCGGTTCTTCATCATTGAACCAATCATTACCCCAGTTATTCATACCTCCGCGGAGATAGAAGGCTGCATACTCACCTACGTTCTCTTCCCAAAGGGTAATATTTGACCAGGTAAGGGTATAAGGCCACTGTTCGAAGCTTAGGCTTATCAGATAACGACCCGGTTCAGCCGGACCAACAATATTATCCGTATTGCCGCCAAGGTCCAAAGCTGATGGATCACCACCTAATTGTGGATAATTCCAACTACCATTGGTATTGATCTTGAATTCAGAATTTGGCTCGGTAAAGTCAATTTCAGTTGTCCAGATAAAGTGGTTCTCACTTGGTGTAAGTAGAGCATCAGGAGCGGACCCATCACCCCAACCATTGAAAGCACCACGGCAAGAGATAGTATTGATAGTATAAAGTCTATATTGCAAATCAGCCATGTTTGCTTCTACCAAGTAAAGACTTTCTTCAGGAACCGGAATATTTCCAGCTCCGGCTTGAAGTTTACCTGCTAGAGCGCCATCATCCTGGATTTCAGGTTCTTCATCTGGGTATAATCCCCAATTCTTGTCATCTTCCCATTCTGCAATAGAAGATAACTTGAATTCACTTATAATCCATACGAAACCTTTGAACTGAGAATAAGTATTGGTTGGAGAACCGGTCTCAATATTGAATACCTTCAAATCATTCTCGAAATTCCAAGTTCCATTGGCACCAGGAGTGTAAAGGAAGTCTACGCCGGGCAGACCCTTGCTTTCGATACACATTTCCAGGATATCTCCCTCCGCTGCATAATAATCAGGACTGTTGTAACGGTAGGTTGTACCACTTACCACTACATAAACAGGCACACGATAATATATTAACCTTTCTTCCTGGGCTGAACCATAAAGCCAAACATGGGCATCATTCCAAGCCTCGGTATTGATGTAATATTTGTTACCCTCGGCAATTGTCGGCACTGTCTGATAGTCATCGTCGAAATCTTCGTTGGCAGAAAGTTCAATTGTATAAACTACCTGTGCACCTTCCGGAAGATCTTTGGTTTCTTCAAGAACAATAGCCTCCAATAAAGTACCGTCTACAAGTATACCCTCTTCTTCATGCTGAGTGTCAGCATAATCGTTAAGGTTGATGTTAGTCATCTTCAAAATGCCTGCAGTTGAAGACACCACAGCACCATCAGATACAATTGGAGGTGCCGGATAATTCTGTGGAGGTGCCGGTTCTGTCTTGGTAGTGTCATCGCAGGCTACAGAGATCATACCCAGAGCGGCAACCAAAAATAAATATTTAGATTTCATTTATTTTAGATTTAATGTTTTTGATAAGCGGGACACAGAATCCGTGCCCGCTTATTAAATATTAATCATTTTTGAACAGGAGATAATAAATTCCTTCTGACAAAGACAGGTGAACAGCACCTTCATAGTCTTCTGTCAGTGACATATTTCCTGCATTGTATTCCAGTTTCTTGGATTCACCCACAGCCACTGAGGCACTTGCAGCACCATAGTTAATATCACCCCAAGTAGCATCGGCAACCTTGAATTCCACACCCTTCTCCAGCATAGCAGGCAGAGTCATAATCCAAGTGTTTTCCTCTTCATCCTGATAGAATTCATATTCAGGGAGTGCCGGCCACCCTTCGGCAAATCCACCACGCAGATAGATACCTGAAGGAACACCAACTTTCCATACTGCATAGTAAGTAGCGTTCACATGGTCAAACTTTACTACATTAGAAATAAACTGTGAATTGTCAGGAGTCTGACTTATAAATGCACGGAGACGTACATAAAGAGCCTGATAATCCGCTACTTTTGCCATTTCGTCGGCACTTTCATCTTCAACGCCACTGAGTCTTTCCAGTGCGGAGGCTAAATTATGGTTACGTGGATTGATTTCACCTAAATTGTAGAAATCCTGTTGAATTTCAATCCAGTTTCCTTCCGGCCAAGCATCATCTGAGAAGTTAGGGCTCAAAGATACTTGTACGCGATATGTGGCGATAGCATTGTATCCGAAATCAGGTTGTTTACCTGTGAGATGCAGATTACCGTCTTTAATATCCTCGGATAGAGTGATATATTGGGTCTGCATTGCAGGAGGATTAAGGAATTCCTCATATACCTGTCCATCATGACCTACATACACCGGGTTGTCATCAGCGAGTTCATGACAGGCTGACAGACCGATAACCAAGGCCGATAGAGCAAAACTATTTAAAATAAATTTCTTCATCATTTAGTAATTTTATTCATTTTACCCATCCCGACGTTTGTCGGGATGAGATGAAACTATGAATTAATAACCCGGGTTCTGTTTGAAATCAGGTTGTGCATACAATACAGCTGAAGGAATTGGGTAGAGACCATATTTTTCAGCAATCTGAGTTCCCTCGTTGTTGTCGATGTTACCCTTATACTGCCATACAGACTGTGTAGGACCTACAAACATATCGTTGCGGAGAAGGTCGGTACGACGTACGCTTTCAAGATAAAGCTCGCGTGAACGTTCATCCATGAGAGTGGAGATACTGAAAGTCTGATCACCGAGTGAACCAACACCTGCACGTCCACGTACCCAATCTACATATTGTTTTCCGAGAGTAGGATCAGCGGAAGAAGCATCGTGGATGTAACATTCTGCATACATCAGATAGATATCAGCAAGACGGATAATCGGCTGGTCGGTTCCGGCGAAAGATGTTCCGTCAGGATATTGTATGCTCTTCATGAGCTCTCCTGGGTTGTTCGGATCTTCTACATTACCGGTGAATTTGATAATAGCATTACCACCACAAGAAGACCAGTCGCCGGTGAATCCCACGAATGTATCACTATAGTTTTCAGCGCCCCATTCTATGTCACCCTCTTTTCCAGCAGGGAATACATCTTCACCGCCTCTGAGCCAGAGAGAGCAACGGGTATCGGGTGTACCGGATTCAAATCTTGCTGCCATCTGCTTGATACCGCGGATACATGACCATTCTGATGCACAGCCATAGTCTACACGAGGCAGGTAGTGAGTGTTGGATACAGTAGATGAAATGATGAATGACGGGCCACCGTAGCTCTGTGTGTATTCAGAGTCATAAGCGATACCGAAGAGGATTTCATTCACACCGCTTCCGCCGGGCATATATTTGTTGTTGTCGCGGCAGAATACATAGAGATAGTTTTCTACGAGACCTGAACCCTGATAGCCGGTACCTTGATGGCGAGCTATAATGTTGCTGCAACGTGTAGCACACTGCTTCCAGTAAGGAGTACCGGTGTAGAGTTCACCGTTGAGATATAGACGAGCGAGAAGGCCTTCAGCTGCGTCTACACCCATCTGACCATAAGTGACAGGAAGGTTGCCAAATTGGTTGTTGTCAACGATGTCTGTCAATTCGCTTTCAATCCAGTTGAAGATCCAAGCACGTGAAACCTGAACGGGATTTTCGCCGATTTCAGCTTCTTCAGTAATGAATGATACCTGTCCGAAGAGGTCCATCAGGTTGTAGTATGAATAAGCACGGAGGGTACGTACCTGAGCACGGAGATTGGTGAGCTGAACATCGCTTGGGTCAGCAGGATATTTAGCCAGGAACTGGTTGCAGATAGCAATATGTCCGATTAGACGATAGTAGCAACCTTCGAGAAGACCGTTGTTGGCTGCCCATGTACAAGATACGATATCTGTTACACCTGCGTCTGCCCAGATCCATACCAATTCATCAGAACAGAATTCGCTGAGGGTAAAGATCATACGGAGATAGGCAGAAGTACCGGCGTCGAGACCGCTTACATAAGAGCTACCGGGACCGGAGATACCGGAAGTAGCTATACCGAGATAGCACATGGAAAGGAGCTGCTCCTTGAATTCCGGGCTATCGGGATTTGCATTATTCGGATCGTTTGGTTCGAGATTAAGGTCACCCACGCAAGAAGAAAGACCCAATGTCAAAGCCAAGGCTCCGATTGAAAGATATTTCTTTATATTCATGATATTTTCTTCGTTATTTGTAATTCTCTGTTAGATTAGAATGACAGTACAAGACCGAGTGACCATGTTGTTGCACGCGGGTAAATGTTGCCGTCTACACCGTCGAATACTTCAGGATCGATACCTTCATATTTGGTGATTACAAATGGGTTCTGCACACCACAGAAGAGACGGAGGTTGACATTGCTGTTTTTGATTCTTTCGAATGTATAACCCAAAGTGATGTTGTCGCATCTCAAGAATGAAGCGTTGCGTACCCAATAGTCTGAGAAGTTCTCACTGCCCATGAAGTATACACCTGAATCAGTGACATACTTGTTGGAGAGCTGATCGTTACGAGCGATACCTGAGATACCGGAAGTACCACCATTGATTGCAGAAGCGTAAACGTAGTTGCCAAGTGAGGCACGGAGTGAGAATCCGAGATCCCATTGTTTCCAACGGAAGTTGGAACCGAAGGTCATTGTTACTGAAGGATCTTTTGATTTGCTTACTACGAGGTCTCTGTCGTCAATCACACCGTCGGCATTCTGGTCAACATATGCGCCTTCGATTGGTTTTCCGGCCTCGTCGTAAACTTGCTGATAGAGATAGAATGAATATGCGGGATAGCCTTCCATCTGTACCATACAGTTACCACCGGTACCGCCGATACCGCCACCTACACCGAAGGTCTGGCCGTCGAGGTTGGTAATCTTGTTGCGGTTCCAGCCCACATTGTAGCTCAATGTCCAAACGAAGTCATCAGTTACGATAGGCTTGGCATTGATGTTGAATTCGATACCATAGTTTTCAAGGCTACCGATGTTCTGCGGGAGCATGTTAACTGTAGAAGAACCTGCCGGCACAGCCACTGTTGAGAGAAGGTCGCGAGTCTTGCGGAGGTACCATTCGATGCTACCGTTGATACGGTTGTTGAGGAAGCCATAATCAAGACCTACGTTCCATGTAGTGGTAGTTTCCCACTTCAGGTCAGGATTGTATCCGTCGGGGAAAGCAGGGATAAACCATCCGCCCTGACCGTTGGTATACCATGAGTTAGGCTGAGCAAGCGGATACTGCTGTATATAGTTGTAGTAAGAACCTACAGCCTGCTGACCGGTTTCACCCCAACCGAGACGGAGTTTCAAGTCAGACAGCCAACCGGAAGCGCGATTCAAGAATGCTTCTTCGTTGATTCTCCAACCGAGAGCCACAGCGGGGAATACACCCCAGCGGTTATTCTTGGAGAAACGTGAGGTAGCATCACCACGCACTGTCACTGTGAACAGATAACGGTTCAAAAGTGTGTAGTTAACACGACCGAAGAATGAGAGGAGTTGGAGATGGTTTTTCCAGTGGTAGTCGCCGTTTGCATCTACTGTATCATCCTGGAAGTTCTTGCCTACGCCTGCTTCAGTGCTGGGATTATAGTTGAGGATGAATCCATTCATTCCGTCAACAGTGCCCTGATAAGCTGCGCTGAGACCCGGAGTGGTCGGACGACCGGCGTTGGAGCTTGCACCCCAGTTCCAGCCATTGGCAGCATCGCGGCTCCAAGTATAACCGGCAGTAGCGTCGATCATCTGGTCGGCCTTTTCGAATTCCTTACGATAGTTGAGGTAGAACTCGAGAAGAGTGTTGCTACGGAAAGCATACTGTTTGTTCTGATAACCTCCACCATAGTTGTTATGGTCTTTCCATGCCATGTGTGAGTTGGCCTCAACAGAGTAGATATCATCTGACTTGGTTACGTCATAACCAAGGTTGAGGTTGGCGTGGAGTTCGGGGAGGAAATGGAATGAATAGTCAATCTGGAGGTTACCGTTTGAACGCCAAACATTTGAATAACTTGTTGACTGATCGATAGTAGCCACCGGGTTGTAAGTAGCATTGTTGTTAAGACCTGCCTGATAGTAGTCTACACCGTCTCTTGTAACCTTTGTAATAGCGAAAGGTTCGGTATAACCGTTGAAGAGGTAACCGTATTGAGCTGCAGTACCGCCTACGATCGGATATTGGTCAGTCTTGATCGGGAGTGACGGGTTGAAGTTAACAGCCTGTCCGATAGCGCCGTCCTGGCCCCAGGTATTGTGGATATAGTAACCTTTGGCAGTTGCGTTGATCGAGAGGTGATTGTCGAAGAACTTCGGAGTAAGGTTGAAGCCCAAAGTGGCACGATTCATTGAAGATTTCTTCAAGATACCGTTGTTATTGGTGAAAGAACCGCTCACACGATAGGGGAAATTACCTGCAGTACCGGAAACTGACAAAGTATAGTCAGAACTGAAGGTCGTGCGGTAGATCTGGTCCTGCCAGTCAGTGTTGGCATCACCAATATAACTGAGAGCAGTGTTGAGAGTGGCACCTTCAAGGTTTTCGTTCAAGAAATTGGTAAGACCGGCGGCGTCAAACACTTTTTGTTTCTTACGAGCATAGTCTACGAAGAAGTTTGCGGCGAAAGTTACTTTCGGTTTGCCGGCAGTACCCTTCTTAGTAGTAATGATGATCACACCATTAGATGCACGGCTACCGTAGATGGCAGTAGCGGAAGCATCCTTAAGCACTGTCATGCTCTCGATGGATTCCGGATCGATCATGGCGAGCGGAGAACCCATACCGAGAGGTGTGTCGTTGCTCAAAGGCACACCGTCAAGCACGATCAGAGGGTCGTTGGAGGCTGAAAGAGAAGCACCACCACGGATACGGATGTTTGCGCCTCCTGAAGGACCACCGGAAGTAGTTACAACCACACCCGGAGTCTGACCTACAAGCATATCCTGTACTGAGGTGGCAAGACCGGCTTCAATTTCGTCAGGCTTTACCACTGCTACAGAACCTGTAGAGTCTGATTTCTTTACACTACCGTAACCGATAACCACAGTCTCAGCAAGCATCTGAGCATTCTGTGCCATGGTTACTTTAATTTCAGTCCTACCGTTCACCGGCACTTCCATCGGGTCGTAACCTACGTAGCTTACCACAAGGGTGGCATTCGGAGCTACGTTCAGAGTGAAGTTACCATCAAGGTCGGTAGCTGTTCCGTTAGTTGTGCCTTTCTCCATGACGGTGGCACCGATCAGGGGCTCGCCCAAGTCATCGTCCACATAACCGTGAACGGTGATTTTCTGCGCGAAGCCGGGAAGTGCGACGCACACCAGCAAAGCCAGCGACATCCACAACTTCCTGTTCAGTTGAAAACAGATGTTCTTCATGCAAGAAAAATTTAGTTGATATTTGGTTAGATTTTATTTTTTCAGGTTATCTATGGAGTTTTTCATTATCCTACAGGGCACTCCACACCTCGCCCTGTAGTATGGCAAATGCAAAATTATCCCATATCAGGGATATATCCACATTACTTCATAATGTTTTTTAACATATTTTTGAGTTTTCCATAGCATCCCACCTCTCATATCGGATGACATTTGTTTGTCATTTCCTTATGTTTATATAGGATTTTGCTACTTAAACATGGCAAAAATAAAATTTTATACTGATTACATATCCTCTATATCATCCATTAACATTGTTAATTATCCTTTTTAACCATTGTTATTCATTCTTTCGCATCTCATATTTGTCTGTCAAAAATTACTCTTTCTCAATATTTCCCGCCGATTTTTTGTTATAAATATATGAATACCGTTAGTAACGTCTGTATCGCCAATAACGCCAAAAAATTCATATTATAACATCAAGCAAGAAAGGGCTTTTATCTATTTGATAGGTTATGGCAGTGAAATCTACAAAACAGGCCGCTCCAAAGATAAGGAAGGTCGACCTCGAACACCTCATCCTCAATTTCCTCGAAAAGGAAAACCGACAGGCTTTCAACTATAAACAGATTGCCTTCGCTATAAATGCCACGCATCCTTCCAACCGAATGGATGTAATAAATATCCTTGATTCTCTGGCAGCCGCCGAGAGAATTCAGGAAGTGGGCTTAGGAAAGTATAAGGCAAACAGCAACCGCGGAACAGAAAACATCGGCCAATTCGTGAGAAGAAGCAATGGCCGTAACGGTGTGATGATCGACGATGAACTGATATTTGTGGCAGAACGAAACTCTCGCCATGCTCTTAACGGCGACAAGGTGAGAGTGGAGATTTCCGCTCACCGAAAAGGTCAGGAGCCGGAAGCAAAGGTCATCGAAATCGTAGAACCGAAAGAACAGGTGTTTATCGGTACGCTCAATGTGGAGAAGAATTATGCCTCCCTCGTAACTGATTCCAAATTCCTCGCAGCCGATATCATCATCCCTCGTTCCAAACTCAAAGGCGGAAAGACCGGCGACAAGGCCATCGCGAGAATCACAAAATGGAATGATGATGAGATGAATCCCAAGGGAGAGGTGGTGGATATACTCGGACGCAAGGGTGAAAACACTGCAGAGATGCATGCCATACTTGCTGAATTCGGATTGCCTTACTCTTATCCTGCTAATGTAGAGAAAGCGGCCAATGAGATTGAAGCCGGAATCACTCCTGAGGAAATAGCCAAGCGTGAAGATTTCAGAGGAGTAACCACATTTACAATCGACCCGCGCGACGCCAAAGACTTTGACGACGCTCTTTCTATAAGGCGACTGAAGAATGGTAACTGGGAAGTGGGGGTACATATTGCGGATGTGACTCACTATGTTTCGCCTACATCCATTATTGAAAAGGAGGCTAAGCAACGTGCCACAAGCGTTTACCTTGTTGACCGCACCATTCCAATGCTCCCCGAACACCTTTCCAATGGTATCTGCTCACTGCGTCCCAATGAAGAGAAACTCACCTATTCCGCCATTTTCGAAATGGATGATAAAGCAAATGTGATAAAGAGTAGAATCGGGCGCACGGTAATAAAATCAGACCGAAGGTTCACGTATGAAGAGGCTCAGGAAATAATTGAAACGGGAGAGGGAGACTTCAAGGAGGAAATCCTAACGCTCGATAAACTGGCAAAAGAACTCCGGCACCGCAGATATGAAAACGGAGCCCTCGAATTCGACCGTGCGGAAGTAAGATTCGAAATTGACAAAGATGGTAAACCTATAAGCGTCTTCTTCAAGGAATCTAAAGATGCCAATAAACTTATTGAGGAATTCATGCTTCTGGCAAATATCACGGTGGCTGAACATATAGGCAAGGTGCCGAAAGGAAAGAAAGCAAAGACTTTCGTTTACCGTGTGCACGACAATCCTGACCCGGAGAAGATTTCAAACTTCTCTCAGATTGCTGCCAGGTTTGGTTTCAAGGTGAAGACCGAAGGATCTCCGAAGGAGGTGAACCGAGGCATCAACCGTTTGCTCAAGGACGTGAAGGGCCGCGGGGAGGAGAATATGCTCTCTATCCTGGCTATCAGGAGTATGGCCAAGGCTATGTATACTACCGAAAACGTAGGACACTATGGCCTCGCGGTGCCTTTCTACACCCATTTCACTTCTCCTATCCGCAGATACCCGGATATGATGGTTCACCGTCTCCTGGCTAAATATGATGAGGGGGGACGTAGCGCCGACAAGATGAAGGTGGAGGAACAGTGTAAACATTCTTCGGAAATGGAACAACTTGCCGCAAATGCCGAACGCGCATCTATCCGCTATAAACAGGTGGAATTCATGCAAGACAAACTCGGTGAAATTTACGAGGGTGTGATTTCAGCTGTGACAGAATGGGGATTCTATGTGGAATTGGACGAGAACAAGTGCGAAGGGCTGGTGCCGGTGCGCGACCTGGCCGATGATTATTATGACTTCGACGAGAAGAATTTCTGTCTCACAGGTAGAAAATACCACAACAAATACACCCTGGGCGATATCGTGAAAGTGCAGGTGGCTCGAGCAGACCTGGAAAAGAAACAACTCGACTTTGCACTCGTGCTCGATGAGGGAAATCCCAATATACCTCTAAAAGAAAAGAAGAAACTTAAGAAGGAAGAATCGGTTTCCAAGAAGAAAAAACCATCCAAAGGCAGATCCCGTAAATAGAATTGGAAGTGGTTTCTTAAGATTACTCAGATAAAAATAGTAAAACTATAAAAACAACAATACCAATGGATAGATATAAAAAAGTACTGGATGAATCAGGTGTACCTACCGACAAAGATTTCATTAAAGCAGAAGTTGAAAAAATCAAGGAGAAACTTCCTGAACTGAGGAAACCGGAAGTGTATACACGGATCTTCAATTGTATTGACCTCACCACACTCAACACAACCGACAGTCAGAATAGTGTGACCGGATTTGTGCAGAGAGTAAATGATTTCGACAATGAATATCCTCAATATCCCAATGTGGCCGCTCTCTGTGTGTTTAGCAATTTCGCAGGATTAGTAAGGTCAGCTCTGGAAGTAACCGGTGTTAAAATCGCTGTAGTGGCCGGAGGGTTCCCTTCGGGCCAGACTTTCACAGCCATAAAGGTGGCAGATGCAGCATTGGCAGTATCCGAGGGAGCTGATGAGGTAGACGTGGTAATGAACTTAGGAATGTTGCTGGATGGAAATTATGAGGAACTTTGTGACGAACTCATTGAAGTGAAACATTCCATCAAGGATGCACACATGAAGGTGATAATAGAGTCAGGAGCCCTGAAGGATCCGGAGCAGATACGTAATGCCAGTATACTGGCTATGTATAGTGATGCTGACTTTATCAAGACATCCACCGGGAAGGTATATGAAGGAGCCTCACCTGAAGCTGCCTATGTGATGTGCAGATGTATCCGTGAATATTATGAGAAGACAGGCCGGAAAGTCGGCTTCAAGGCAGCAGGCGGTGTCAGAAGCACTGAGGATGCTTTGCTTTATTATGCCATCGTGAAGGATGTGCTCGGAGAAGAATGGCTCGACAATACTTACTTCAGAATCGGTGCGAGCAGTCTGGCCAATGCCATGCTTGCCAAGATGCTCGACGAAGCAGAAGTAAAATACTTCTAAGTATCAAACAATAAACAATAAACAATAAGTGGGTTACTTATTAAGTATCAAACAATAAACAATAAACAATAAGTGGGTTACTGTTTAAGTGATTCACTTATTTTTAGTATCTTACTTATTGTTTATTGTTTATTGTTTATTACTTACAAGTTTATTGTTTATTGTTTATTGTTTTCCCTACGATACGGTCGGGATGTTGCTTGATAAACTGGGCCCAATTCTTGGCACCGGTTCCGGCTGTGGGTTTCCCGCTCTCATAATAATGTGCGAGCGCCACAGCCATAGCATCTGTGGCATCCAAAAGAGATGGTAACTTATCTCTTTCCATTTTCAAAATATAACATAGCATGTTGGCCACCTGTTCCTTTGAGGCGCCACCATTTCCTGTTACCACTTGCTTTACTTTGAGAGGAGCATATTCAGCTATAGGAATTTGGCGTGCCAAAGCTGCAGCCATGGCCACACCCTGTGCTCGCCCCAGTTTGAGCATCGACTGTACGTTTTTACCATAGAAAGGAGCCTCGATGGCCAGTTCGTCAGGCAAATACTGATCGATAATCCCGGTGACTCTTTCATAAATCCTGGCCAGTCGCAGATAATGATCGCCCACCTTATTCAGTTCAATGGCTCCGAGTATCACCGGAGTAAGTTTCCGGCCCTTGATACCCAACACACCATATCCCATCACATTTGTGCCGGGGTCGATCCCCATTATCACTCTTTCAAATTCCCGAGTGTCCATACTTCACACTTCCCCTTGCTTTTTTACTACACCTCAAGAAACTCGAGCAAAGTTATAAAGAAGAGTGCTCTTTCGCCGAATTTAAGATGAAAATCTCCCAGGGCAGGCACTGCCACCTCATCATGCCAGAGGCGTGCTTCAGCTTCCGACTCAAAAATTGCACTCAGGGCCAGACTTACACCGTGTTCTTCACCCTGTTTCTCACCCCCGGCCTCAATAATTTTCTTAAGTTCAGGATTTCCGGCTCCTGAATCAGGATTAAAAAGAGCAGGGATTAACTCTGATCTTAGATATGTGAGCAGCCGGGCCTCCTCTTTGGTATCGGCCACAAAGGTTATATTGTAGGAAAACATGATAAATAAAAAAAACGGCATGCTTTAATTAAAAAACATACCGCCAAAACAAAATTATGAAAAACATTCAACGCTATACTGCGAAGCAGTAAACTTTGAGCCTCTTGTCGGATTCGAACCAACGACCCCGAGATTACAAATCACGTGCTCTGGCCAACTGAGCTAAAGAGGCAAATGGGAGAGCGATCTACATCGCACAGCTCAACCCGCTACCCTTGCTTCGGTCAAGACCTGGGGGATTTACGGGGAGCAAGTCGTGCAGGACTCACCCGATGCAAAATTACATCAGTTATTCAATTTTTCCAAACTTTTCTCTTAAAAATATTCCTCAGAAGGAACGTCAAGATAAAAATAAGGTTGCCAATATCTGAGTATCAAGCTATTGGCAACCTTAAAAATCCTTTTTAATTTCTGTTAAAATGTGTTGAGACCTCTTCAACCACAATGCCGTCTATCAGTGCATGGTTGGTTTTCAGGTTCATGTTTTGATCTTCCGGGTTGTATTGAAGGGTTATTGTATGGGTACCTTTTGTTAGAGGAACCTTCACTGAATTAGACATTCCCCAGTCGTCCCAATTGGCCACTCCTCTTTGAGGCATTACTATAGTGCCAACATCCTTTCCATCTACATACAGACTTCTTATAGCTGCCTTATTCTCTGTATTGACCGGACCATTTCCGTTAGAGTAACGATATGAGATGGAATAAATGCCATCATTCGGCACATCAATAACCTTCACAACAGGCTTCAGACTTTTATCGGTTTCCACAAAGCCTTTGCCCTTATATCCTTTTATTTCAGCAACAGGATATGAAATCTCTTCCGACACAGCCACCAACACTTCATCATCCATATCCCAGAATCGAGAGGGACGATTGCTGCGTGGTTCGGAAGCAAAACCTTGAGTGCCATCTGTGGCCACACCTATCACCTGCCATTCACCTGCCTCAATTGCCGGCCATTGAGTCTGGTGAGTCCTTCCCACTTCCTTGCCATCTTTCAGCACTATATATTCCCCCATATATTCTATCGGATTCCATTGAAGCAGATTATACCTAAGATCCGAGTCCTGTGCCGGTACTTCTATAGATTCATCATAACTGAGCCATGCTATAGGTGTGAGCGGTGCCTTCACATTCGCCACATTGTTTACTTTCATTGGAGCGATGGGCTTATTGTCCATATTAACCACTATGTCGCTTACACCTTTTCCCTTGGTAAGAAGTGAAGCTGGTATTACAGGATTTTTCTCTAAATCGTAAGGCTTGCCATTGACTGACAGAGAGGCTACTTTGTCTCCGTACCCGTTTACTGTGATATTTAACCGTGCCCCACGGTAGGGGAAATTACTGAGAGTTCGTTCACCTCCAAGCACTTCCGGTACAAAAGGCGCTATCCTCAAACCATCTTTTTCAAAGTGAATACCAAAAAGTATCTGATTGGTGAGAGCAAGGTTACCGCTAAGACTCCAGAGCATGTTAGAGGAATTTAGCTCGGTAAATATATCCCCGTTGTCAAGGTTAAGGTTTTCTTTATTGGTGGCAAATAGTGCAGCCGGTCTTACCACACTGCCTATACCTTCAAGTACTCCCTCCTCATTGCCGGCCTTGGCCTGTGCAAGGGTCCAGTATGAAGCCACGAAAGGCCATAAGGCATTGTTATGATAATTGGGCATATCCGAAATCTGAGGGAAGAATACCGGTGCTCCATATTTTGTGACCGGATGATTCTCGGAAATTGTCTTCACCTTTTCTGCGGGAGCAATATCGAAGAGTATAGCCAGGGATTCACCTAAAGTCTCTGCACGCGGATTCAGGATAAGATTGTCACGCCCATAAGTGTACATGCCGTAATATCCCTTATCTTCCATCCAGAAAGTCTTGTCGATGTTGGCAGCCAATTCTTCCGATGCTTTTCTGAACTCTGCCGCCTCTTTCTTCTTGCCCAACTCTTCAGCCATATCAGCCGCACAATTCAAGGCTGCTGCATACAGCACATTGGTACCCATTGCTTCGCTTTGTGCTATATCAGCAGTCTGCATCCATTTTGGATAACTTTGTTCTCTCCAGTCTATAAAGGAGGTCTCACCTTTCACAAGGCCATTGTCACTTATCACTGTCTTTGCATCTTTGGCGATTGACCTCTCCACTACCGGATATACTGTCTCAAGCCAATTCTTATCGCCTGTGACTTTGTATATCTCCCAGGCTGCCACTGTCCATATCATTCTGTCGGTTGAGATGGGCCATGCTCCTCCCGATCCTGTATCCTGTATTATCTGACCTTCGTCGTTGATTTTCTTAAGCAACGAAATCATGGATGCCTCCGGCTGCAGTGCTGCCATCGACAATATGATTGAATAGCTAACGTCGCGGGTCCAGACTCCGGCCCATTCCTTTCCGGTGCGAAGCGTAGTGTCGGGCTCTACCGCATTTATCATCTCATCGAGACCCATATTGTACACTGCTTCCATCAACGGGTTGCCACCACTCACCACCGGATAGGCACTCAGGTCATTTTTGCGTTTCCAGCTCTGCTCAATTGGCATGAAATACCCCGGTCTTCCTTTATAAGTCGACTGAATTTCATAGGGATTCACTGCCCATGCCTTGAATTCATCCTGAAATATCGTATCGCCTCGCCAGCTATATGCATCAGTTTCCACTATCACTTCATTCTGAGCTGACATATTAGTATAAGCTATTGTAGCCAGGCCTCCTAAAAGAAGATACCTAAAGACTTTTTTCATAGTAATTTGATATTTGTTGATTTTGATTATCCTCGTAAATACCTCCATTAATAAATTGCCCTCAAACGTAGGGACGCACAGCTCGTGCGTCCGAAATAAAAGAGGGTTAATTCTTTGATTATCAGCGGACGCAATGACCTTGCGTCCCTACATATGTCGTTTGGAATATTATTCGGGATAATCATTTGTTGATTAATTTGGAAGCAAGTTTTCGTTTAATCTAACAAATTAATTATCTGTTTAGTTTTATAAATAAGACAATCTTAGAGCCCTTTCCCCAATTCTTAGTCATCTAAAGGATAATCGATGCCAAGATTCTCCAGAATCCGGAAAAATTCGTTCCTGCTAAGCCGGGTGAAACTCTGGTAATATTCAGGATTGAGCACATATCCCTCCTGGGCTTTGTTGATGATACTACCAATTACATGGCCCATATCCTCCGCATCTTTATAATTCACCTCTTCCACCCAGCACCAGGTCATAGTGTTCTGTGTCATCTCTACCACCTGATATACATTTACCCGGTCGTCTACGTCAACATACAGTACCAGATTGTATCCCGGTTCATAGTAATAGGTCTCTTTCCACCAAAGCCCGATGGTTTCGCCGTCATCATAATCCACTTGCAGGCGGTAGACCTCATTGTTGTCGCTATATTCAAGATAAGTAACATTATCGGGTGTCCAGATTCCCAGTATGTCGTCGGGCACACGCATCACTTCCTCTTTTTCATTGCAGGATGACAAAGAGCAGATGGCTCCAATAGTCATTAAAATTAAAAATAAATATTTCCTCACAATTACAAAATTTATAATCCGGAGACTGCAGGTCCTTGTTTTGAAATGGTGTTCCGGAGCCTTCTATGCAACATACTGTAAAGGAAAGGGTGCGTCTCCTTTGTGACGCACCCTCCTATGTTTTATCCGAAACGCAGGGTCACTCTTTATATTTCTTAAAGATGATAGCTGCATTATGACCGCCGAAACCGAAAGTATTTGAAAGCACGGCGTTAATGTCACGTTTCTGAGCCTTATTGAATGTGAAGTTCAGGTTGTAATCAATTTCGGGATCATTGTCGCCCTCTTCATGGTTGATTGTGGGGGGAACTATGCCGTCCTGGATAGCCATGATACTCAACACCGCCTCTGCCGCACCGGCTGCACCCAGGAGGTGACCGGTCATAGATTTGGTAGAACTCAAGTTCATTTTATATGCATGGTCTCCGAACACCTTCTTGATTGCCTTCTCTTCACTTATATCTCCGAGCGGAGTTGAAGTGCCATGAAGATTTATATAATCGATTTCTTCAGGCTTCATTTCGGCATCTTTGAGAGCATTTTCCATCACCAGACAAGCACCCAGGCCTTCGGGATGGGTAGCTGTGATATGATGAGCGTCGGCACTCATACCTCCACCTGCTACTTCAGCATAGATGTGTGCACCACGGGCTTTGGCATGCTCGAGTTCTTCAAGAACCAGAGCGGCAGCTCCTTCACCCATTACGAAACCGTCGCGACTGCCCGAGAAAGGACGTGAAGCGCTCTTTGGGTCATCGTTGCGTGTGCTCAGGGCTTTCATTGAGTTGAAGCCTCCTACACCTGCGGGGAAAATTGCTGCTTCTGCTCCACCTGTCACAATTGCATCGGCCTGACCAAGTCTCACCAGATTGAAAGCATCTATGAGAGCTGTGTTGGATGATGCGCATGCTGACACTGTACCGAAATTTGGCCCACGGAATTCATGCTCTATCGAAATATGACCCGCTGCAATATCGGAAATCATCTTCGGAATGAAGTAAGGGTTGTATTTGGGGCCCTGCTCACTTCCGTGAAGGGCATAATATCCTGCCTCTTCCTCAAAAGTGTGAAGACCACCGATACCCGCTGCAAAGATGACACCGATTCTGTTCTTATCAAGGTTTTCATCATCAAGTTTGGCATCCGCTATGGCCTCATTGGCTGCCTTGAGGGCATACATTGCATAGAGGTCTAAAGTACGGGCCTGCTTGCGGTCGAAAAATTTGGCCGGATCAAAATCTTTTACTTCACAGGCAAACTGTGTCTTGAATTTTGAGCAATCGAAATGGGTGATCGGACCTGCTCCGCTTTCTCCGTTTACCGCATTTTTCCATGTGGTCTCAACGTCGTTGCCCAGTGGAGTCAAGGCGCCAAGCCCTGTTACTACAACTCTTTTTAATTCCATTGTGTTTTTTGAGGCCGGTAAACTCCGGCGTTGTTTTTAGTTTGAGTGCTCTTCGATATATTTCACTGCATCACCCACGGTTGTGATCTTCTCAGCTTCTTCGTCTGGAATTGTGATGCCGAATTCTTTCTCGAATTCCATGATGAGCTCTACCTGGTCGAGTGAGTCTGCGCCGAGGTCTTTGCTGAATTCTGCTGTCGGGGTAACTTCATTCTCGTCTACTGTGAGCTTGTCTACGATGATAGCCTTCACTCTTGATGCTATATCCTCCATAATTTCTAATGTTTTAAGTATTTAGTTTCTGAATATGCTTATAATTTCGGTGCAAAGTAAGAGAAAAAAAATCAAATAATGAAATTTTTTGTTAATTATTGCACGAAAATCATGCTTATGTGCAATGTTATATTATCTGTTTTTTATCTTATTCCACCTTCCAGGTGTCATGAGTTTTAAGTATCATGTCCCGGAGGGAACTGAAGCCTTTTTTATCTTTTATCTCTTTCACCTGGTTCTCCACCTCAGTTTCATAGGTGAGGGCATCCACGTCTCTTATCACGCCTGTGGCCAACGGTAGTTCCAAGCCGTCCATCAGTGCCAGCTGACGTTGAAGGGTGTCGTCTGAACAATGGGAATCGTGCACAAGCACATCATCTATGGTATAGCCACCTTCTCCCAGAGTCACGGCCTTTATGCTGAAACCTTCCTGTACCAGTCCCTTATTTTTGTCTTTACCAAAGAGCATTTTCTCTCCTTGTACCAGATGTATCACATGGTCATCACGTGTCTCCTTGTCAGTGAAAAGGGAATGGATACCTTGATTAAAGATAACACAGTTCTGCAGAATCTCTACCACCGCTGCTCCTTTGTGGCGTGCTGCTGCCACCATGATTTCACGGCTTGTATCGAGCGTGACATCAAGGCTGCGGGCAAAGAAACGCCCCCTGCAACCAAATACAAGTTCAGCAGGGATGAAGGGGTCTTCGGTCGTACCGTAGGGAGAGGATTTCGATACGAATCCTCTGTCGCTGGTAGGAGAATACTGTCCTTTGGTGAGTCCGTATATTTTATTGTTGAAAAGGAGTATGTTGATATCTATATTACGACGAAGTGCATGGATGAAGTGATTACCGCCGATTGCCAGCCCGTCACCGTCGCCCGATACCTGCCATACCATAAGGTCGGGGCGTGCAGTCTTCAATCCTGTTGCTATGGCGGCTGCCCTACCATGGATGGTATGCATGCCATAAGTGTTCATATAGTAAGGAAGACGGGATGAGCAGCCTATACCTGAAATCACAGCTGTGTCTTGGGGTGCCACACCTACTTCAGCCATCGCTTTATGCAAGGTGTTGAGAATGGCATGGTCACCACATCCCGGACACCAGCGGGCTGCCTGTTCGTTCTTAAAATTTGAGGCTGTGTATGTTGTCATATCTTTTTTCCTTTCTTTAGTTACATAAGTTTCTTCACTCCTTCAGTGATCTCATGCACTGTAAAGGGTTGACCCTCTATCTTGTTGACACGCAGGATTTCTTTGCCCGGCAGATGCATCTGCAAATAGTCGGCAAACATTCCTGTGTTAAGTTCCGCCACTATGATCTTCTTATATTTCCTGAGTTCATCAAGAGCATTCAATGGCAGAGGATTTATATATCGGAACTGAGCCAATGCCATAGGGATGCCATCTGAATTAAGTTCGGCACAAGCTGAAAGTAGATGTCCATAAGTACCTCCCCAGCCTACCAGAATAGTGTCGGCCTCCGGATTTCCCTCTATTTCCAATGCCGGTATGTCATCGGCTATACGGGCCACTTTCTCCCGGCGAGTCTTCACCATCAGTTCATGATTAGGACCATCGGTTGAAATCACGCTGGTGTTATAATCTTTTTCAAGACCTCCCACACGGTGCATTGCTCCCTCGGTACCGGGTATAGCCCAATATCTCACCTTCGAGTTTTCATCTCTGTCGAAGGGTTTCCATCCCTGTTCAAGCAAATCACCTGTCACAAAGCGGGGCTTTATCTCCGGAAAATCTTTTTCCTCCGGAATTCTCCAGGCTGAAGATCCATTGGCTATGAATGCATCCGTAAGAAGTATTACGGGAGTCATATGCTCAATTGCAATTTTTGCAGCCTCAAAGGCCATGTTGAAACAGTCGGTAGGACTTGTGGCAGCCAAAACACACAATGGGCTCTCTCCGTTTCTGCCATAGAGAGCCTGCATAAGGTCGGTCTGTTCGGTCTTGGTAGGAAGACCGGTTGAAGGACCTCCTCTCTGCACATCTATCACAACCAGTGGAAGTTCTGCCATAACTGCCAGACCGATACCTTCGCTCTTAAGTGCCAGGCCGGGACCCGAAGTAGTGGTGACAGCAAGGTGGCCGCCATAAGAAGCTCCGATGGCGGCACATACACCTGCTATCTCATCTTCCATCTGACATGCCTTCACTCCCAGATCCTTACGTTTAGCAAGTTCATGAAGTATATCGGTAGCCGGAGTGATGGGATATGAGCCAAGGAATAATGGACGGCCGCTCTTCTCCGATGCCATTATCAGTCCCCAGGCTGTGGCAGTGTTACCGTTGATGTCAGTGTATATACCTTCTTTGGCCTCATCTGATTCTATGCGGTAAGTTGGAAGACCTGCATGCGTATTATGACCATAGTCCCAGCCGGCGTTCACCACTTTTTCATTAGCCTCATATATGGCCGGTTTCTTTGAGAATTTCACCTTCAGTTTGGCCAGCACCTTATCTAAGGGCCGGTCGAAGAGCCAGCACACAAGACCCAGAGCAAGCATATTCTTGCATTTCATCATGCTCTTGTTGTCAAGTCCGGTATCTGCCAATGTATGCTTCAGAAGTGTAGTCATTGGCACAAGCATGATCCGGTCGGGATCTATGCCAAGTTCCTGAATCGGATCATCCGTCTTATACAACGCTTTCTTAAGGTTGGCCTCTGTGAATGAATCCGCATCACAGATTATTATTCCGCCCGGCTTCAGGTATTTCAGATTAGTCTTTAGGGCCGCGGGATTCATAGCTACCAGCACATCGGCCTTGTCGCCGGGAGTGTGTACCTCCTTGCCTACGCTCACTTGGAAACCCGACACACCGCTCAAGGAACCTTGCGGGGCCCTTATTTCGGCCGGATAGTCGGGGAAAGTGGATATCATGTTGCCTTCTCCTGCGGAGACATCGGAAAAGATATTCCCCACCAGCTGCATTCCGTCGCCTGAGTCACCGGAGAACCGGATTACAACTTTATCAATGGTCTTTACGTTAGGTTGGTCTGCCATTGTTTTATCTTTTATCTGTTACAATTATAGGACTCAACGCCGTCTCTCTATGCGTTTCGTTTTATTATTTTTGGCACGGCAAATTTACAATTTGTTTTTGTAATTTCTTCTATCCGCATTTGCTTTTTGTATTGCCAGATACTCTTGTGAAAACTAATCTGATACCCACACAAGATTTCATACGCTTCTGAAATGCGGGTGATGGTCCAGAAGTTCACGCCGCAGCCTTCCGCGGTCCATGTGAAGGTAAAGCTCCGTTGTGGAGATTGACTCATGGCCCAGCATCTCCTGTATGGCCCTTAAATTGGCTCCCCCTTCAAGAAGATGTGTGGCAAATGAATGGCGAAGGGTATGTGGGCTCACTGTTTTCTTGATACCGGCCATTTCAGCCGCCTGTTTTATGATATAAAATATCATGACACGTGTGAGCGGAGCACCCCTTCTGTTCAGGAAAAGTATATCATTACCGTTAGGCTTTATCTTGAGAAGTGACCGTTGCTGCAGCCATTCCTCTATAAGTGAAGCCGCAACCGGTGATATGGGTACCAACCTCTCTTTACTACCCTTACCTTCCACTATAAGTAAAAGTTCTTTGAGGTCAAGACGTGAAATACGTGCATCCACCAGTTCCGATACACGAAGACCGGAGCCATATAGCATCTCTATGATGGCATGATTACGCAGGCTTTCTTCCTTATCCGGGGGAAGTGAACCAATCATTGCATCTATCTCCTCCACACTCAATACCTCCGGAAGCTTCCGGGTAAGTTTTGGCGTCTCTATGAATTCAGAAGGGTTTTCTTCTATATAACCCTCTGCCATCAGAAATTTAAAAAAAGATTTCAACCCCGACAGCATCCTTGCCTGCGAGCGTGCCGAAATCCCCAATTCATGCACAAGTGTGAGAAATTCATGGAGGTCAGACTGAGTCAAAGAGGCCGGATTAAGACCCCTCTCTTCCATGAACTCAGCCAAATGGCTCACATCGTTGCGGTATGAAATATTGGTATTGCCCGAAAGCCCTCTTTCCAAGAGCAAATAGGCTTCATAGTCTTCTATCAGGGAATCTGTTGGTTTTAACGGCCTGGGCATTTGGCGGAATAAGTTAGAGTGCTTTCAATCTTATATCATAGGCTACGTAGGCCATCTCCTTACGGGGGATAAGGATAAGCCTCTCTTTATCTCTCAGAAGCATACCGTTCTCTAGGGGTTGTTCGAGAATAGTTCTAACAGATTCCGTAGGGTTCACTGCGAATACCGGCACTCCGTTTTTAATAGCGCTATCCAGTAAGGAAGCCTCAGTCTCCCCGCCCTCTGTGATAAACAGGTCACCCTCTTTAAATTTAAATTTATCGGGATTCGTGGGAGCGGTATAATGGATATTCAGAGCCTTTGCAGCTACCTTACTCATTACAGAAGCTGCCCTATTGCTCACAATGCGACTGCTTTTGAGAAAAACGGCGAGACGGACTATGAATCTTACCCAACGTTTTATGGAATGATTAGAATAAGAATTATCCCTCAAAAGACTGTCAATCTTTTCATAGGAATAGAGACCATACCTCCCGGGGCGGAGCACGTCAGTCACAAATCTGTAGGCATAAGGGGAATGTATGCCGAAGCCTTTGGAATGTCTCCACCTCAGATAGGCCTTACTAAGACTCATTGAAGTTGTCGCGTTTTTTCTGTGACAAAGGATAATAGATATTATAACCCCACATTCCCAATGCCAGGGCACATACCATACCGATCAACACCAGCGACACGATGGCGAGCCCGTTTGTGGTCTTAAGCGATTCGGGGTCAAATACAAACTCTATCTTGTGTTCACCGGCCGGTACCCTCATGGCCCTCAATACATAGTCTACTCTTCCGATCGGCACTTTTTCGCCATCTACGGTAGCAGTCCATCCCCATGGGAAATAGATTTCACTGAACACTGCCAAATTATCTTTCGATGTGCGCGACACATAGTTGAGTCGGTTGGGTGCATATTTCACTTCGTAGATGGTGTCGCCGGGCATAGGTGGAGTAGCATTGCCAAGCACGTATTCGAAACTCTTGTCTGATACGGCGTACCTTCCGGGATTAATGGTATCTAAAGCCGCCATCTCCTTATTGGCATCCGATACGTAAGTGATACCATCCACAAACCAGGCATTACCCAAGGCCTCGGGATTCATTTCAAACTGATCTCCGCTAAGGAAATATTTTGCATTCAGCATGTTCAGCACTGCCATATTCCCTTTCCTGATCTGATTATCCAGAAGATCGTTGTATCTGGTAAGCTTGGCCGCATGATACCCGCCGATGGTCTTATGGAAATAGGAGGATCGTGCCTGATCCATACCGGGTATGTCGAGCACCCTGTAATTGGTGGTGTCGCGCAGTATGGCCTCATCGGCTGCGGTCTTGGCGAATATTTTGGAATTTGGCGCAGCGGGAACGAAATTTTCCCCATTTACGTACCTCTTATTGAGAGGATATAGATCAATCACTGCCAATACTGTAAGGCAGCACACGAAGAAGGGTGCGTTACGGAAAATGCCCTTAAGCCATAGCATGATTATGCAGAAGCCCAGGATTATGAAAATGAGTGAACGCAAACTATCGCCCGACACAAGGCTTAACCGGCTTTCAACAACGGCATTCAGCACCCTGGCATATTCCGGTGCACCGAATACGCCCAACTGGGTGAGCTGAGCGGTTTCCTGACTTGTAAAAGGACTTCCGAACACCGATGGACTTACCCATCCTACAAAGCATATCAGAGCAAAAATGCCGAAGATGGTATAAAAGGTCCACCTATATTTTTCAAGAAAATTCTCTGTCTTTATAATTTTTCTAAGACAAAGTGCTGCTAACAGCGGCACGGTGAACTCTATAACCACCAATATACTGGATACCGTGCGGAATTTATTATAACCGGGGAAATAGTCGATAAAGAAATCTGTGAGCGGATTGAAATTATGGCCCCATGAAAGCATTAGTGCGAGCACGGACACAGCAAAGAGTGCCCATTTTATTGCACCGTCCACTACAAAGAGGGCCAGTATTGCCAACACAAATATGAATGCTCCCACATAAACCGGGCCGTTGGTCATGGGCTGGTCGCCGAAATACTGTGGGAACTGTGTCATAAACATTCTCTCCTGCTGGGTAAGAGGAGTGTCTTGAGCTTTGGAAGTGTCGCCGCTGCTGAGCACCACATTCTGACCTCCCATCGGTTTCAATGTTGCGCCTCCTTTTACGTTGGGAATCATCAAGGTCATGGTTTCGTCTACACCATAACTCCACATGGTGATGTAATCCTTGTCAAGCCCGGAAGATTGGCTTGCTCCCTCCGTGACGAGGTCGGTGGCCTTGCCTCTTATAGTTTCTTTTGAATATTGCCAGGAATTGTAAAGGCTGGCAGAATTTGCCCCTACAGCAAAAAGGCCTGATACCATGCAACACACAGTGCCCATTGCCCATTTCTGCATCTGGTTCTTCCTGAGGGCATTCCATAGCCAGGCCAGTATCAGGAAGAATATTACAAAACAGAAATAATATGTCATCTGGGGGTGATTGCTCTGAAGTTCGAGTGCCCCAAAAAGTGATGTCAAAGCTGTGCCGGCTATATATTTGCCTCTATAGCACAACGCTATACCACCGATCATAGGCGGAACATAGGCCAGGGCAAGAAATTTCCATATATGCCCTGCTCCTATGATGATTATGAAATAGGTTGAAAAACCCCATGCGACTGATGCAAAAAGCGCAGTATACCATTTAAACCTCATGCAGAGACACATGATGAAGAATCCGAGCATCATGATGAAAAGGAGGTTGCACGGTGCCGGCAGCCAAAGCGAGTACACCTTTGCAAACCCTGACAGAACTTTGTTGGCCGGATAAGATGGCGCTATCTGAAAATTAGGCATCCCGGAGAACAATGAATTTGTCCACCGGGATGTTTCTCCTGTAGCTTCTTGATAAGCCACTACCTCCTGTCCGTTGGCCATACCTTGTAAGGTATCGGCCTGTTGTAGCACCTGTCCCTCTTGTGCCTCAGGGAAGAAAAAGAAGAAGGCTACCACCGCCAGAAGCAGGGCAGCCATAATGGAATAAATGTAATTACGCTTGATCATTAGTTTTTCAATACTCTTCCACCGGGATATTGATTTGTCGGTTCATGCTTTGTTCGAGCGAAATGAGTGTTTCTGTTTCAGTCACTCCCGGGATGTGTTGAATCCTGTCGTTGAGCAATTGCATTAGATGTTGGTTGTCTTGAGCATATACCTTGATGAGCATCGAATACGGTCCCGTGGTATAATGACATTCCACTACTTCCGGTATCTCCTCAAGTTGTCTCACAACTTCACGATACATTGATCCTTTCTCCAGGCTTACTCCGATATAGGTGCAAGTGTTATATCCTAAAATCCTAGGATTGACTGTGTAACCCGAACCGGTAATTACCTTCATTTCAATGAGCCTCTGGATTCTCTGATGAATCGCCGCTCTTGATACCCCACAATCTATGGCCACATCCTTTGAAGGGATACGGGCATTGTTCATGATAATGTTGAGTATCCTTTTGTCAAGATTGTCTACTTTTTCCATGTTTATTTTTTGGCAATGAAGTGCAAATATATGATACTTTTTCTTCAAATCATAATTTTTTTAGTTAAAAAATATCATTTTGCTACAAAAGGGCTCAATCGCCCTATTGCAAAGACACGACTGATCCATGCCGTCAATAGGCCTATCACCAGCACCGGTATCATCGTTACACCTATATCAAGCCATTCCACTTTTACCGGATATGCCTGTATTACAAGGCTTGACGGGTCGCCCGCAAGCTTTATAAGACTGAACTTTTCTTGTAGCAGCGACACACCCACACCTATAATTACACCGCAAAGAGCACCGCTAAAAGTCACAAGCAGACTTTCCCACCAGAAGATGGATCCAACCCGGTTTCGGCTCATTCCGATGTATGACAAGGTGTGAAGGTTCCCTCCTTTGTCCAGTATAAGCATACATAAAGTACTTATGATATTGAACGAGGCTATCACCAATATAAACGTAAGCAAAGTAAAGGTAAGCCATTTCTCTATCGCCACCATACGGAAATTTATTTCCTGCTGCTCCATCCGGTCTTTTACCACGAATTCCTCACCCAGAATCTTCCTGATTTTTTCAGTTGTGGCTCCGATGTCTGCGCCCGGGACAAGTTTCAACAATATAGAGGTGGCTTCATCCTCATATTGAAACATTTCTCGCGCCACACTTATGTCGCATATCACTGTGTTTTCATCGAATTCTGTCTGCATGCTGCGGAAAACCGAACTTGCTTCCAGGGAATCGGTGACAAAAGAGGCTGCAGGATTCGCCATGTTGACGCGCCCTTTTCGTTTTGGAGCAAACACGAATAACTGCTCTCCGGGATTATACACACCAAGACGCTGGGCCACTCCTACTGAAAGAGATGACTCTTTCAAACTATATCCCGACACCGGAGTACCGTCAAGCAACAGGGAATCTATTCCGGTGATTCTGCCAAAAACTTCGGGTGTGACACCCTTGAGGGTAACCGGCATCTCTTTCGTACCGGCTATCACAAGAGCATTGTCAGTGACCTCGGCCATTGCCTCATCTATCTCAGGTATTCCCTTAAGCATGGTGGCAAGAGAATCTCCCGATGATATCGTTTTTCCGTAAGCCGGTGTTACGGTCACATCTGCAGTGAGGGTATCAAGACGAGCGTTTAGGTGATGACGGAATCCATTGAAAACCGACAACACAATGACGATGGCGGCAGTTGCTACTGCAACTCCCACCACCGATATTATTGATATTGCGTTGACTGCTCCGTGCGTCTTTGGCGCACAAAGGTAACGCCATGCTATTCCGAGTGCCAGAGGCGCTCCTCTCATGCTTCTTCTTTTCTCTCTTCTGTGCCTTCTTTATGAGGGCCTAACAATCTGTCTATATTCTCTATATAATCTAACGAATCGTCGAGATAAAATTGCAGTTCCGGGCATTTTCTCAACACTTCCTTAACGTTCTGTGCAAGTTCATACCTCACTGTCTTTGCCTGTTTCTTGATATTTTCCAATATTTCTGAACTTCTTTCAGGTGGGAAAATACTGAGATAGGCCTTTGCTATGCTCAGGTCGGGAGTAATGCGTACCTGACTTACACTTACTATCACACCTCCTAATGCAGAGGTCTGCTGACGGAATATCTCGCTCAATTCTTTCTGGATCAAACGTGCGATCTTTGCTTGTCTTTTGCTTTCCATAATTTCTGTTGTTTGTTTCTTATAATAACACTCGGCAAGCGGTTATCGTTTATTCCGGTTTCTTATTATAGACCTCTTCTTTCACCCTTATAAGAGTCAACCCATCTCTCACCGGGAGGATACATACCTCCACTCCGGGGGTATTAACCACAAGATCATTGAATTCTATTATTCCCTTTGTCTGAGATGAATGTTTGCCCGTTTCGGTCACATGCCCATCCCATAAAGTATTGTCGGCAATTATGTAGCCTCCGGGCCTTACCAACCTTAGAAGTTTTTTGAAATATTCGGGATACTGACGTTTATCGGCATCTATCACAGCCATGTCGAATGTATGGTCATCCCATTTATCCATCTCTTCCAAAGCATCTCCTATATGGAGTGTCACCTTCCCTCCATGAGGTGAAGACGCAAGATTGAGGAGGATTTCTTCTTCTAATTCATCATCGGCCTCGATGGTATGAATTTCGGCTCCTTCATCCAATGCCTCAGCTATGCACAGTGCAGAGTATCCGGTGAAAGTGCCAAGTTCAAGCACTCTTTTAGGGTGAATCATCGCGGTGAGCATCTTCAGAAGACGCCCCTGGATATGGCCCGAACACATCCTTCCATTCACTTTATAAAGATTGGTACGACGGTCTATCCGGGCCAGAGCTTCAGGCTCAGGCGAGATATGTCTTTCTATATAATCCTCGAGTTCAGGTGTCATGCCAGAAGATAAGACACAGCCATTGCATAACCCTCCATGCCAAAGCCTGTGAGCATTCCTTTACACCCGGGAGCGGTGACCGACTGATGACGAAACTCGTCGCGACTCATTATATTGGATATATGCACCTCTACCACAGGTACCGGTATGGAAGTGATGGCATCGGCTATGGCATAAGAATAATGCGAATATGCCCCGGGATTTATCACAATGCCGCGACAGTCTTCCCTTTCATATCCCAATTTATGCAGATGGCTGATTAATTCCCCTTCGCAGTTTGACTGGAAGTATTCAATAGGAGTGTCGGGGAAACGCTCGCGGAGTTTGCGCAGCACATCCTCGAAATTTTCTTTACCATATATTTCCGGTTGCCGTTTCCCCAAGAGGTTAAGGTTGGGGCCATTTATTATTGCAATCATAAGTGGTGGTTGTGTAAATTAGATCTAAGAATCCCCGATATGTTATAAAGACCGGACTATCCTCACGGAGTGTCCGGTCTTGAAAAATACAAAGTTTGGGGAAAGTGGGCGTTTACGGATTCGAACCGCAGACCCTCTGCTTGTAAGGCAGATGCTCTAAACCAGCTGAGCTAAACGCCCGTGCCATGTATGGCTGCTTTCGGTGGGCGTTTACGGATTCGAACCGCAGACCCTCTGCTTGTAAGGCAGATGCTCTAAACCAGCTGAGCTAAACGCCCGATTGCGAGTGCAAAATTAAAAAGTTTTTTCTCTAAACACAAATTTTTATCGAAAAAATTTTCATTCTTTTGCTTTATCCTAAAATTTGTATTCTTTTCTTGCATTACTCGATTTTTATGCATAACTTTGCACTCGCTTCAGTGAAGCCCAGAATCATGGAGAGGTGGGTGAGTGGCTGAAACCAACAGTTTGCTAAACTGTCGTAGGAGTAATCCTACCACGAGTTCGAATCTCGTCCTCTCCGCCACTTATAAAGAGAGGCTCTTATCTATCGATAAGAGCCTCTCTTTTTTTATTTATAAACTCTGAATCCTCAGAGAGTGCGGATACGGTCGTCAAAGGCTGAAAGAGCTGCCTTGGCTCCTTCTCCCATGGCTATGATAATCTGCTTGAATGGAACACTGCTCACATCTCCCGCAGCATATACTCCCGGGATGTCGGTGCGGCAAAAAGCATCTATCTCGATTTCTCCACGACCATTGGAACCTACTTGAGGTACAAACACCTCGCTATTGGGTTGCAAACCTATCTGGATAAATATGCCGTCTTCTTTATAATGTTTCACTTCACCTGTTACGCGGTCTTTCACATCCAGACCCTCAAGTGTCTTGCCGTCGCCGGTTACTTTTACTACCTGTTGCGATAAATGAATGCTGACATTCGGCAAAGTCTTTACCTTTTCCTGAAGTACGGTGTCGGCCTTAAGTACGTCGAGAAACTCAAATACATCTACATGGCGGCACACCTGGGCAAGATCAATGGCTGCCTCTATACCTGAGTTGCCTCCTCCTATCACGGCTACATCCTTATCTTTGAAGAAGGGTCCATCACAATGTACACAGAAACCTATTCCATGACCAATATAATCAGATTCACCCTCCACATTCATCCTTCTCCATCTGGCACCCGTAGCAATTATCACCTGGGGTGCTGTGAAAAGTTCTCCACCTTTCACTTTCACTCTTTTGGTCTTATCCTTGAGTTCCACTTCTTCCACTGTGCGTGAATCGAATATTTCGATAGGATAATCCTGCATGTGCAATTTTAAATCGGCTGCAAGTTTTTCGCCGGTGGTGTGAAGCACTGATATTACATTTTCAATGCCGGTGGTTTCCTTCACTTGTCCACCCACTCTCTGAGCTATTACGCCTACCTTTATACCTTTACGTGCAGAATATATGGCAGAAGCTGCTCCGGCCGGACCTCCACCAATTACCAGAAGGTCAAATTCCTTAGGTGTAGCCGATTCTGTGGACTCATAACTACCGAATTTCTCTTCCAGTTTATCGAGAATTTCACCTAACGAACCCTTTCCTACCCAGAGTTGCTCTCCATTGGCAAAAACTGTAGGAACGGACTTAACTCCTAATGCCTCAACCTCAGCCACGGCCAGGTTACCGTCTACAGTCTCTGATGCGATATTATCGTTGTAAAGTGCCATCTGGTTAAGAGCCTGCACTACGTCCGGACAATTTGTACATTCCAGGGATGCATAAGTAGTAAGGGAAATCTCACCTTTCAGCCTCTTAATACGGGATATTGTGGCTTCATCAGGCAATGTCTTTCCCTGCCCGTCGGCATTCAGCACTGCCAGAAGCAAAGAAGTGAATTCATGTCCCCCGGGTATCATCCTGAAACTGATACCGGTCGGCACTTTATCCCGGATTATTGAGGTGACGGCTTTATCGGAATTTATATCCATCACTTCTATCCCAATTTTCTGGGAAGTGCTTGCAAACTGCGTGAAGAATTCCACCATCTCCTTTCCTATATCAGTAGCGGAATTACAAGCCACCTTGAATATATAGTCATGTTTTAGGCCGGCAAAAACTTGCTTCACCTGAGCCAATATATTGTCATCTAATATCATCTTTTCTATTATGTTAATCGTTTTCCGTTTCTCGTTTCTCGTTTACCGCAGGATAATACTAATCTATTAACGTTCTTCGTATTTCGTTTATCGTTTACCGCAGGATAATACTATTCTACTTATTGTTTATTGTTCAATACTTATTGTTTAAGTAATTCTACTTAATGTTTATTGTTCAATACTTATTGTTTAAGTAATTGTTTAAAAGGCTGTCCGGTAACGGGCAGCCTTCCTTCTTAGTATCTAAAAACGAATAGTTCCTATAAGTATCAGAGTTTACCTACGAGGTCGATACTTGGCTGCAGAGTCTCAGCACCTTTCTTCCATTTTGCAGGACATACATCACCGGGGTGAGCAGCTACAAATTGAGCAGCTTCAACCTTACGTACAAGTTCGTCTGCATTACGGCCGATATTGTTGTCGTTGATTTCAACAATCTTTACCAAGCCCTCAGGGTTAATAACGAAAGTACCTCTGTAAGCCATACCATCTTCCTCAATCATTACACCAAATGCACGTGCCAAAAGGCCTGTGGGGTCTGCCAGCATCGGGTATTCAATCTTTTTGATCCTGTCGGAAGTGTCATGCCATGCCTTGTGAACGAAATGTGAGTCGGTGCTTACTGAATAAACCTCCACACCCATTTCCTTCAACTGGGCATATTTGCTCTGAAGGTCTTCAAGTTCGGTAGGACAAACGAAAGTAAAGTCTGCAGGATAGAAGAAAAAGATTGCCCATTTGCCTTCTACATCCTTGTTGGTTACTTCCTTGAATTCACCGTTATGATAAGCCTGAACCCTGAATTCAGGTAATTTTGCATTGATTATTGGTTCCATTTCTGTTTCTTTAAATTTATTTAGTTGAACGTTTTTCTTTTGGTTATATCACTCTAAAATTATCTTGATTGAAATTCAATCACTTATATTTAAGAGCAAGATGAAGCATTGCCTCTCATTAATCATAACATACTTTCCTCCAAAAGGTTCACCCCTTCCCCTTCCTTTTTTCTCATCACTTAATTAGAACATCCTCTTTAAGTAAGTGAATTACGATTACTGCTATACATTCCGGTTTTAAACCGGGTAGTAGCTGAGAAGCTTTCTTAAGTCTTTAAGCATCTTTTCAGTTTTTTCCTTAATTTAGCATCATATTTATTGTTGCCCCAAGACAATTGATTTCAACCTATTCTGAAGATGACTCTTTTCATAATCGGATATATGGCCTCCGGTAAAACCACTTTCGGAAAAGCACTGGCCCAAAGACTCAATACTCCCTTCGTCGACCTGGATGCTTTTATAGAGGAGCAGTCGGGAAAAACTATACGTGAAATATTTGCCGAAAAAGGTGAAGAACAATTCCGGATCCTCGAAAAAGAAATGCTTCATAAAGCAGCCGAAGAATATCCCAACTCTGTGATAGCATGCGGAGGAGGCACGCCCTGCCATTGCGACAATATGGAGTTCATCAACAGTAAAGGAATCACAATTTTCCTCGAGACTTCTACCCCCGTTCTCATTTCACGCCTACAGGCAGAAAACGAGACCAGGCCTCTGGTTGCAGGAAAATCAGATGATGAAATACGTCAGAAAGTACTTACGCAACTATGTGACCGGCTGCCCTATTATATGGAGGCAAAATTAAAATGGCATGGCGACGATCTGGAAAATTCACAACAGATTGAAGACAATGTGGAAAGTTTCATTTCTTCTTATCCTTCTCTATTCCGTTAGCATATTGCAAGAAAACTTGGTTTTACTTACCTTTGCTTGACTATAAATAAAATATCCCGCTTTATTTTTTCCTCCCTTAATATTTACACCATGAGCGAAAAGACCACCTCCGATATCGAACTGCAAACCCAACTTAAACCGGTAGAACTCGATAATACCGAACCGGTACTCACTTTAGGGCTTGTAGGAAACTACGCCAACACCGACGAAACACGATTTCTGATGACTCCGGAGGGCTCCGGACTGCTTACTTCCGGTGGAATCAAAGTGTTGATGGAAAAAGGAGCCGCCACAGATATAAGTTTTCCTGATTCCAGTTACCGTGAATATGGTGTAAATATCGTTACCCGCAGTGAGGCCCTTAAAGCGGATGTGGTGCTCTCCTATCGGCCTCTTCATGCCCACGATATACATAAAATGCGTAAAGGCGCTGCTCTTTTCACCATGACCGGCCCGGGTCTTTTCGATGTAAATGTGATAAAGGCTTTGATGGATAAGGATATCACATGTGGGTGCCTCGACAATGTACTTAGCCATAATGATGAACCCGTATTCGCCAATATCATCGACGATATCGACGGACGTGGCTCGATCATTTATGCCCAGGAATACCTTTCATATCTGGGAGGAGGAAAAGGAGTGCTACTGGCGGGTGTGGCGGGTATTAACCCCTGCGAAGTTCTGATCATAGGAGACGGCAATGTGGTATACTCAGCCGCTAAAGCGGCCATGGCAGCAGGTGCATATGTCACTTTAATGAACAATGATATCTCCGCCCTACAGGCTGCAAAGAGAGTTTGTGGTGATAATCTGAACACTATTGCAATACATCCCCGGGTATTATATAACCGTGTGAAAAGCGCCGATGTTATTCTGATCGGAGAGTGCACCAGGCCTTTCGAATTCCCGAAGAATCTTTCTCCGGCACTCAAAGACTCTGTTTACCTTCTGAATTTCCAGGAAACTCATCCATCTATTTCAGTGCCACGCACAGTAGCTATGGCTCTCTCTAATGTGATTGTGAATTTCTTCGACGAGGTGATAATGAAAGGAGGTCTCAATCATATGATCGGCACTACACCCGGTGTGCAGGAAGGTATCATAACTTTCAGAGGAAAACTCGTAGACAAACTAATCGGGTCTTTCCTGAATCTGCCGAGTGTAGACATAAAGGTAATGCTCGCTGCCACCAACTGACAGCATCCATAATCCTTCATTCCAATCCTATTCTTACGTATCCCACTCTAATACATATAGTAAGCGCCAACCGGTGGGCCGGGATAGAACGTTATGCCCTTGACATTTGTCGCCATTTCCACTCAAAGAAATGGAATGTGCTGGCTCTCACTCGCGACGCAAAGGCTGTGGATTCTATGTTTGAAAAAGAGGGTATCGGGCTCTTTCATGCACCTTTGCAAGGATTCCACGACTTTTATTCCATTAAGCTCCTTGCCCGCAAACTTAAGGCAACAGAAGGCAAAGTGATAATTCATGCCCATGGGTTCCGCAATGTGTTTACCGCCTTGGCTGCACGAAAATTCTCCGGGAAAAAGGATGTTAAAGTTATTATGACCCGGCATAAAGTGCGTCGCGCTGTGGATTCCTGGATTTTAAGGCTTATTTATCGCAACATCGATGCATTGGTCTTCGTTTCAAGGGCTGCTCGCGACCGATTCGTGGCTACCTGGCACAATCATCTCATGCCTATAAGCGCTGAAAGGATGCATGTGATTCACAATAGTCTCAATATTCCTCAGCCTGTTTATCAGGAACCGGGCGGAGGACGTCCTATCACGGCCATGTTTCATGGACCATTAAAGCCCGGAAAGGGTCTGGAGACTCTGATTGATGCAATGTCAATGCTCAAAGGGAAAAGAATCCGACTAAAGATTGTAGGAAGCGGTACCCCGGATTATCTTGATAAAATCAGACGAAGGGCTATCTCAAGAGGTGTGATGGAATTAATCGACTGGCATAAACACACAGATGAACCGTTACCTCTGATAGAGGATTGTGATTTCGGTGTTCTACCTTCCGTACAAGAGGAGGCTTTCGGTCTTGCTAATATAGAATACATGGCTGCCGGCCGACCTCAGGTATGTTCCTCAAACGGAGCACAACCTGAATATATCACCGATGGCTGGGAAGGTTTTCTGGTACCACCTTCCAATCCATCTTTCCTTGCTGAAAATATGAGCAAACTGGCTGCCGACCAGCAATTACGCCTTAAAATGGGCCACAGAGCTTATGAATCTTTCATTCATCGCCTTTCTTGGCCTCATTTCATAAATCCCCTTACTGAAATCTACCTTTCTTAAAGTAGACCCTAAGAGACTCGGGACGTAATTTAATGCGCGTCAAGCCAGTTGGAGGCTACACCGCTCGAAGCAGTAAGCACCACATCTCCTTTATAAGCCCCCTCCATACACCTTGTCACGATTTCCTGCACGATCGGGAGTTCTTCAGGTATTACATCGAAGTTCAACTCATCGTGTACCTGCATTATCATTTTCGACTTAAGGCCCTTTTCCTTAAATTCCTTGAAAATATCTACCATAGCCACCTTAATTATATCAGCTGCCGAACCTTGAATCGGTGCATTGATGGCATTTCGCTCTCCGTATCCTCTCACCACCGGATTTTTGCTGTTGATATCAGGAAGTCTACGTTTACGACCCATTTTAGTGGAAACATACCCGTTGTCGCGTGCCGACTCCACTGAATCATGCATGTAGCGTTTGATAGTCGGGAAGGTCTCGAAATAGTTGTCTATAATCTGTTTGGCATCAGAACGCGGGATCCCGAGCCTGTTGGCAAGTCCGAATGCAGAGATTCCGTATAGAATGCCGAAATTTGCCGTCTTGGCATGGCGCCTTTCATCGGCTGTAACATCCTCCGGTTTTTTATGATAAATTTTTGCGGCAGTGATTGAATGTATATCATCGCCGTTACGGAAAGCTTCCAACATAGTCTCATCCCGGGCAAAATCTGATACAAGGCGAAGTTCAATCTGGGAATAGTCGGCTGAAAGGAAAAGATGGCCTTCATCGGCTATAAAGGCCCGGCGTATTTCACGGCCCTGATCCTCCCTTACCGGAATATTTTGCAGATTAGGAGCAGAGGAAGATATACGACCCGTAGCAGTCACAGTCTGGTTATAGACGGTATGTACTTTCCCTGTGGCCGGATTTATTGCGGCCGGCAATGCAGTTAGGTAGGTGGTAAGCAATTTCTTCAACTGTCGATATTCCAGGATTTTACCTACGATAGGATTTTTGGAGGCCACTTTCTCCAGCACATCTTCACTTGTAGAATATTGACCTGTCTTTGTTTTCTTTGCCTTAGGGTCAAGACCCAGCTTGTCAAATAATATTTCTCCCACCTTAGATGGTGAACCTACATTGAATTCTTCACCGGCGAGTTCAAAAATTTCTTTCTCCAGAGTGGCGAGTCTTCCTTCGAGTTCACGGGCTGCATCGTTTAATGCATCCACATCCAGACGCACTCCCTGTATCTCCATATTTGCCAGAACCGTGGATATAGGGAATTCTACATCATAAAGCAGTTTAGACATACCCTCCTTTTCCACTTCTTTCTCAAGCAATGGTTTAAGACGCAAAGCCATAGCTGCCTCTTCTCCTGCGTACAGGGCTAACTCCAAGGCTGACGATACCTGACTTTTTGATCCTCTTTTAGCCATAAACACCGGGACTGTCGGCATTGTATGGCCTAAATATTGAGAGGCCAGTGTATCCGGTGCGTGACGCATCTCAGGCTGAATAAGATAATGGGCCAACGACACGTCAAAATAATTCACAAGTGCATCCGCATCATCGTTACGAAGACGGTGAGCAAGCACATACGAACGTTTGGCTTCAAAGGTTACCTTCTCTATATCTCTCCTTGCCATTAAGTCAAGCACAAGCGCTATTCCCTCAGTATAGGTGGCAGGTATGTAATATGCCTCTGTATCTGAAATTGCTATGGACGCGCCCGCTATCAATGCCTCCATATCGTTTTCTCCCTCAGCCAACCATGATAGGCCGCATCTCCCCTCCAGCAATTTGGATGACAATTCGTCAAGACCCTCTTGTGTCAGTACTGTCTTAACATTCACCGGATTATCGGTAGGAAAATCACGAGGCTCCTCTTCCTTCTCACCATCTTCAGAAAAATCAAAAAGAGAACCTGAAAAAGAGGCCTTTCCTTCCTGATTGTTACCACCAAGTCGCCGCTCCACTCTATCACGAAGAGAACGGAACTCCAGTTCTTTGAAGATAGCAAAGAGTTTTTCTTTATCTTCCGGTTTTCTCACAAGGTCATCCGGCTTTACCTCTATTGGCACATCGGTGCGTATGGTAGCCAGAAAATATGAGTCAAGTATCTGCTGGCGGTTTTCTTCTACTTTTTTCTTTGTTGCGCCTTTGAGTTCATCAGTGCGTCGCAACAATTCCTCTACACTGCCGAAATCATTGATAAGCTTCACAGCAGTCTTTTCCCCTATTCCGGGACATCCGGGGATATTGTCAATCTTGTCGCCCATGAGAGCCAATAGGTCTATCACCTGGTGGGTGTTTTGAATCCCATATCGTGCACACACTTCCTCTTCACCTCGGAGTTCGAAATCCTGACCTCTGTATGAGGGTTTATACTGAAGTACATTAGGACTCACCAATTGACCGAAATCTTTATCCGGAGTCATCATATAGGTTGTGAAGCCCTCTGCCTCGGCACGTTTCGACATTGTGCCTATCACATCGTCGGCCTCAAATCCCTCCACTTCAAGTATTGGAATATTATAGGCTTTTATAATTTCTTTGATAATAGGAATCGAAAGGCGGATATCTTCCGGCATGGAATCTCTTTCTGCCTTATAAGAAGCATCTGCCTCACTTCTGAAAGTAGGCCCTTGAGGATCGAAACACACGGCAATATGGGTGGGCTTTTCCTTTCTGATTATCTCCTCCAGGGTATTTACAAATCCAAATATTGCAGAAGTGTTGAAACCGCCCTGTGTTAGCCGGGGCATCTTTATTAATGCATAATAGGCTCTGAAAATCAAGGCGAATGCATCCAGCAAAAACAAGCGTTTCTCTTCCATATCGATGTGTTTTTTTGAAGTTATTGGCATTTGTAATTTTGTTACCGGTCCATCATTTTATCATCTTGAATCGGCAAAACGATAAAAAGATAAAAACGTTAAAAACAAAAATTCCTACTAATATAATACTGTTGGAGGTTAATTTGTTTTGAAAGTGAGGCGGTGATATGGAGTCTGCCCTAATTTCTTGATAGCTTCACGATGGGCTTTTGTGGGGTATCCCTTATTGATTTCCCATCCGTATCCGGGATATTCTGCCGCCAGCCTTTGCATAAGTTCGTCACGGTGAGTCTTGGCAAGTATGGATGCAGCGGCAATAGACATATATTTGCCATCGCCCTTCACTACAGTAGTGTGTGGTATGGTATGGAAAGGCTTAAAACGGTTTCCGTCTACCAATATATGTCCGGGAGTTATTTTCAATTGAGCCAGCGCTCTGTGCATTCCCTCGATAGAAGCATTAAGAATATTTATTTTGTCGATTTCTTCAGGGCTAACCATTTCCACAGCCCATGCCAGAGCATTATCTTCAATTATATATCGAAGTTTTTCACGTTTCTTCTCAGAAAGTTTCTTGCTGTCGTCGAGTTCTTCACATTCAAAATTCGGAGGAAGTATCACTGCGGCACAAGCCACCGGTCCACAAAGGCAACCCCTGCCGGCTTCATCACAGCCTGCTTCAACCATATCAGGATACATGCAGGATAGAAGCATGCTTCAAATCATTTATCGCGGGAAATAATGTAATCGAAAAGCAACTGGAAGGTGTCCTTCCATTCAGATGCAGGATAATTATCCAGATATTTTTGGGCCTCTTCCTGAAAATCCCTCATCTTTTTATAGGCGTATTCTATACCTCCATATTCCTTTGCAAACTCTATGAGGTCCTGAATTTCCTTCTCGGTAAGGTCTCCTTTTCGTAAAATCTCCTTGATATTATTTGAGACCGATTGAGGAGCCTCTTCCAATGCATGGAGTAGAGGCAGCGTCACTTTGCCCTCCTTGAGATCATTGCCGGTGGGTTTACCTATCTGGGAATTGGAGAAATAGTCAAAAATATCGTCACGTATCTGAAAACAAAGGCCAAGCAGTTCCCCGTAATGCACAAGGTCTTTATATTCCTTTTCTGAAACTCCCACTGCCTCAGCTCCCATTTTCACACAGTTCCTGAATAGGGAGGCAGTCTTTTTTCTTATCATGGAGATGTAATTCTCCTCATCAAATCTGTGCTCACGCACATTGCATATCTGGTCTACTTCACCTATCGACAGTTCCTTACCTAAATCAGAAAGTGCGGTAATTATGGCCAGGTTTCCGGTACTTATTCCGGCAGATAAGGCGTTCGACACGAAAAAGTCTCCCACAAGTACGGCCATATGGTTGCCCCACTGACTGTTGATTGTGGCCATGCCTCTTCTCAAGGCGCTTTCATCCACCACGTCATCATGTATCAACGAAGCATTGTGAAGCATTTCAAGGGCTGCACCGGCATGCAGCACATGGTTATTTACATCTCCAAAAAATTTAGCACTCAGAATTACCATTATTGGCCTTATCTGCTTACCTTTCGTGAGGAGATAGTTGCTTACCACGGCGTCCATCAATTCATTGTCTGATTTGAGCGACTCCCTGATTATCCCGTTCATCCGGGCAAGTTCCGGTTCTATTCTTATCTGGATGTTAGCAAGCCTATCCATATAAGTGCAAATTTAATGAATTTTAATCACAATAGAAGAGTTTCCACCCCGGAGCCTCTAAATAAAGTGATTTTGAAGTTTCCGGCACCTGCAACCTGCATTTAAGCCATAATTGCTCCTCTAAAGGATCAAACAGAGGAGAATTACAGTCGAAGGTGGGCGGATCGGGACTCATACATATCACGGTCTCCAGATTTTCACACCCGGTGAAGATAAGTTCTCCAAGCATATTGGAGTTGGAGGGCAATTTTGCCTTCTTAAGTTTTTCACAACCTGAAAAGGCGTAAGATTCAAGTTCTTGTATACTATCGGGTAATGAAATTTCCCTTAATGCCTTACAGTCACTGAAGGCATTGGGGCCTATATGGAGCAAATCTTCCGGGAAGTCTATTTCTTTAAGATTTTCACAATAGGCGAATGCATTTTTGCCGATGTCTGTTACTGTTTCAGGAATTAGCACCTTCTCCAAGTTTGTGTCCCAGGTACACATATAATCAGGAATTTTTTCCACCCCCTGAGGAATTACGAGGGCCTTGAGCTTTGCACAATCCCTGAAAGCACCTTCTCCAATCACTTTTAGAGAGGCCGGCAGAGAAATACTCTCCAGATTCTTACAGCCTAAAAAAGCATACTCTCCAATTTCTTCAATACCCTCTTCTATTACCACATGTTGAAGGTCAAGTCGGTCTGAGTACGTATATGGCTCTATTGAAGTCTTAACCGAACTACTGCTTATTTGTATCGTGACACCCGTTTCTTCACATTTATCCCCAATCTTAGAATTCTCTTCCTTACTTAGCATAGGTTGAGCAGCCATGAGTAAGAAAGCAAGCAAGACTGAAATAAATATTGCTCCTTCAATCCAACCTAAAAATCTCTCCGAGATATGTGCCCTAAATTTTATCATAAATTGGGGTACGGACTCTTAAGGTTTATACGGAGCAAATTCCGGAGGAAGAATATTATGGGGATCTACGGTATCCACTGAGGTCACCACTATTTTATGTGCTCCTCTCCAAGGCACTGTAGCATAATATTTCTTGTAGTTTACCCTGATCGGTTTCACATCATAGAGCGCCTGTTTTAGTTTTGCAGCTGTCTTCTGATCTTCCACGGAGAAAACGAAGTCACGGTTATAGACCCTGGTGGTGTCCATAAGTTCTTTATATGGGATCAGAGTGCCTTCATATGTCTTGAAAATCATCCCTCGCTTCTCTATGTGCTCCACATATCCGTATTGGGTAGCATCCTCCACATAAGGTGAGAAATATCTTATCCAGCATCCTATCACCAATCCAACTACGGCCAAACCGCATAGCACCCACACCCAGAGGGGTATGCGGCTGCGTCGCTTCAGGTGATCCCATTCCGATTCCTCCTGCTCCCAGTATTCGGGGTCGTCCGGTTTATAAGAAGGTTTCTTCACCTCCTCTTGCTGGTCGTTCTCTTCCCTCTCATTGTCGAAAACATCTTTATCTTCGTCGTAACTCATTTATCCTATTATTGGTTTTGCAAGTTTTTGTTTTTTTCTATCTGTCTTGGCTAAAGAAATATAGAACATTGTATAAATCCCGAGAATTATCAGCATCACAGTCTGACCGCTCCATTGCACCATTGAGAATGCGGTGCCCTGGGCATCCTCCACACCATAAATAGCCAGTGCAAACATTATTGCTATGTTCCATGGTCCAAGGCCTCCGTTTGATGGTATCGCCATGCTTATGCTACTGAGCACAAAGGCTACCAGACACGGTGTAAAGCCTGCTGCCAAACCCGGAGTATGACACAGTTCACGGGTGAAACTGAATGCATAGAAGGCCACATACAGCTGGATATAATAGCATCCCCAGATACAGAGGGTAAATATAAGAAATTTCCATTTACCTTTCATCCTGGCAATCACAATTATACCTTGCCATACATTCAAAGCCATATCCTTCAGTTTTATCATGAAGGGGTGTTTACGGAATAGAAGTATCCCTGCGGCCACCAGTGCCAAGCCCCCTACAACGGCTGCCCAGAACCAAAATTGGGAGATAAGATGTATAAAATCCTTTCCCAAGGGATATTTGTCGAGAAAAACATGGATGGCCGGCGCAGCCACTATCAGTGAGAACACCAGTAATAATGCCACCATGATGGTGTCGGCAGCACGGTCGGCTATCATGGATCCCAGCACTGTGGTGAAAGAATTTTTTCTGAAAGTTGATATGTAGGTACAACGCCATAATTCCCCGAGCCGAGGGAAAACAAGGTTTAGGGCATAGCACCCGAATATCGAACAACATAGAGCCATGAAAGGGGGGCGCATACTTAAGGCATTTAACTGAAGTTGCCACCTGGCGGCTCTGAACATATGTGAGAAGATACTGATTCCCATTGCCAGTAGTATCCACCAGTAGTCTACGCCATGTTTCAGGAGATCTATCATCTCTCTGAAATTCACCTTATGGAAAAGGTACACTAAAAGAAGCACCGTAAAAGCCACGGGAAGAATATATTTAAGGATAAAGCCTACCCATTTTTTCCACGCCGGATCCTGCGACGGGGTAGCCTCCTCAAATGTTTCCTCTAAAAGATTTTCTTCCTTTATGCTCATTGATGTATCTTGATTCCTGTAGCGGATTCCTTCACAAAATAAATTCTACCTCTTTGAATATATATTGTCTCTTTTCACCTTCTCCTGTAGCAAGCGTCAGAACTCCATCTTTTGCCACATCAAGAATTTTGGCTTCTATGGTTTCCCCGATTTTACGGTCGTAAAACTCATACATTCCATCTTTGCGCCAAAGAGAGTTTAGAAACCTTTCATGAATATTCTCCCCATCCTTAGATAGCAGTAAAAGATTTCTTTCCAGATATCCCGATAATACTTCCACCATCTCAAATATATCATACTCACGTCCTGTGAGTTGACACAGAGACACCGGATTCGGAGCATCACTTAAGAAACACGTCTGATTGATATTGATACCAAATCCTGCAATACTTCTCGAAATCTCCTGGCCGATTACAACATTTTCTACGAGGATACCGCAAATTTTTCGGTCGCCCACATAAATATCATTTGGCCATTTCACCTTAGCTTCCACATTCATTGCCTTCAGAAAGTCCACTATAGCTATGGCAATGGCTTCTGAAATCAAAAACTGAGCATTAGCCTTGAATTTGTCCGGATGGAAAATAAGAGAAGCAGTAATATTTTTACCCGGTTCACTCTCCCATTTATTTCCTTTCTGTCCTCTCCCTGTGGTTTGATGCTCGCACATCACCAAGGCAAACGAAGGCAATTCTTTTTCATGTTGTGCCACCCAGGTGTTTGTGGAATCCACGGTGTCAAGGCATACAATTTTCATATTGAGAAACTAAGGGTCCTTGACTGGTCAGGATTAACAGTCAGGGTTACTATTCTTGCTTCTTCAGGCACAAGTGTTCCCAGTCGGTTGGGCCATTCCACCAGGCATAATTCCCCCGACTGGAAATATTCCTCCACACCCATATCGAGGGCTTCCCGGGGTGATTCTATTCTGTATAGGTCGAAATGATAGATAGGGTTTCCTTGTGAGTCGGCATATTCATTCACCAGACTGAAGGTAGGGCTGCCGAAGTCATCGTCAGCACCCATCTGGCGGCATACTTCTGCAATGAAAGTGGTTTTGCCAGCTCCCATTTCTCCTTCAAAGAGAAATATCCGGTCATCACCGATAGAATCAATAAAGGACTTCGCGGCCTGAGGCAATTGTGACAGATCAAAAACTAATTCTTTCACGTTCTTATTTTTTCCTCTATGATACCCCAATAGTATAAAATGGGAATTATTTCTTCATAGTGAAGTGTCGTGACGCAAGACGGTTGCCGTCGGCAAAGACCTCTACGGTATAGTCCCCCGGTGTGAGGGTAGTGTTTACATCCCAATATACGCTCACACTGAGTTCCTCATTGGCATATTCCATCTGACGCTTAGCGGTGGCTGCCACATTTGCACCGTCAAGGTTGAAGAATTCACCACCTCCGAGCAACACTCCCTCGGGAGTAAGTATCCTCACAAAGAAGTCTTTCATACCGGCACTCGCTGTGTTGTTGGGACTCACGATGAAACTTACACCTAATTGCTTTGCCTTTGTTATATTCTTTTCTACTTTTCCCCTTTTATTATAAGCCTGGAAAGATAGGCCTGTGATGTTGAGTTTCTTTGCAAGTTTTACTGTCTGGGATAATTCACGGTTTTCCGAAGTGGCTTGAGTCACCTGGGATGTGAGACGTTCATTCTTTTCATTTACTTGTGCTATCTCCTGACGTAGCCCCTCGTTTTCTTCTCCCAAACGCTTTATTTCTTCCAGATAATGTTTTAAGATTCCCTTCAAAGTAGCGATCTGGCCCTCCAGTTCCTTAATCCTCTTACGGTTGGCAGCATTATCCTTCTTTTGCTCATCAAGTTCAGCCAAAAGACCCTCCACCTTCATTCGAGCTTCATTATATTGGTGAATAAGAGAATCATTCTTTAGATATATCTGTTGATCCTCATATTGGTTGAAGTCAGCGTTGAGCTGATTAAACTCATTGGTGAGCATAAGGCGGTCGTTGGCAAGTCTCAGGCTTTCCATTTCTGCCCGTGCCTCATTCACCTCATCCGTTCTTGCAGAATTATTTACTATGAGTACAATAACCAAAGCGATGAGACATAGCAAAGTCGCTCCACCGCCATATATAATGATTTTCTGAGTCTTATTCATAATGGTGCAAATTTAACGATAATCCCAAATACCTACCAATAAGAAAATAATAAATGATATTAAATAGGGTTTATTGTTAAATAGATTAAGATTGGTGCGCTTTTTTAACATAAGGTTGTTAAAAATGAACAAATATATGTTTTACAACAAAAAAATGCCTCTAAAAATATTGCAAAAGGAAAATATGTGTTAACTTTGCACCGTTTTTGATAGCAAATATTGTTTTATTATTTTAATTTATTTACGAGATGAAAAAAGTATTTCTTTCACTTGCAGTTCTTTTCAGCGTAGCGCTGGTAAGCTGTGGCGGCCACAAGGCAGCTGAAGAAGCACAGGAAGAAGCTCCTGTAGAAGAAGTAGTAGCTGATGCAGCTGTTGTTGAAGACACTGTTGCTCCTGATTCAGTTGTTGCTGACACTGTTATCGCTGTTGCTGCTGAGCAGGCTCCTGCTGAAGCTAAATAATTTAAGCGAAAGCAAGAAAAAGACAAAAAGCAAATCAGCCGGTATTCTCACAGAGAATGCCGGTTGTCTTTTTATATAGTTACATAGATATTCTTATAGAGTTGCCCGGGCATTCTTATATGGGTACGATGCCTTTAGCTAACCGGCACTTCATCTTACCCTTTCACTTTTTTTCTGTAATTTTGCATTAATTCGTACTCTTATGGAAAAAAATTCACTGCAAGATACAATCACTGAAAATTTTTATTCTCCCGATGTGGCGCAGAATCCGCCAGGAGAGCCCCAACATAAATATAGGCTTTCACTTGGCAAACGGAAGGCGGAAGTGGTACCGGCACCGGGTGTGCGCCCCGATGTAATCAATTTTCATGATGTAGTGAAGTTGGCTCCCGCTTTGGCTACACACCCCAAGTTGGTGAATAGACTTCTAAAGTTCCTTGCAATAGACAAGGTGAATTTTGTTCATGGCAAATTCAGCGACCGACTTGGAGTAGATTTCGCAACTGCTCTCACAAAAGAGGAATACCTGTGGGATTTAAAGGTAGACAACTACGAGGTACTGGAGAAATTTAAGACCGGCCCCTTTATCACTGTCAGCAACCATCCTATCGGCAGTTATGACGGAATTATACTCCTGCATTTGGTAGGATCTGTGCGCAGAGACTACCGGGTGATGGTTAATCTTATCCTGAACAACCTTCAGGCTATGCGTCCCGGATTCATCGCAGTCGACCCCCAGAAAAGTTCTGACCCTGAGAAACGGAAAATCACCATGCATGGTATGCGTGAGGCTATACAGCATGTGAAAAATGGGCATCCTCTCGGATTCTTTCCGGCCGGTGCCATCTCAAATGTAGACTGGAAACTTGAGATTGCCGACCGTGAATGGCAGGAAGTGATAATCCGACTTATACGCCAACTTCAAGTGCCCGTTATTCCTATTTATTTCCATTGCAAAAACTCTACTTTCTGCAATATTCTCGGAAAGATAGACTGGCGTCTGCGCACAATGAGACTACCGGGAGAGCTTTTTTCTTCTTATGGCAAAAAAATAAGGGTTTCTTTCGGCGACCCCATCTCTGTGGAAGACCAGAATAAATTCGAAACCCTTCCCGAACTCGGGGCTTTCCTTCGTGCCAAAACCTATGAACTAAAAGATATTTACAAAAATGGATGATATCGCTAAAGTAAAACAGAGGTTTTCCATAATAGGCAACTCACCTGCTCTGATCGAGGCTATAACCCGGGCCGTGAAAGTGGCTCCTTTCAACCTCTCGGTGCTCGTGACAGGAGAGAGCGGAAGCGGCAAGGAATTCTTTCCAAAAATCATCCATGCTTATGGGGCAAGGAAACATAAGAAATATATAGCGGTAAATTGCGGGGCAATTCCTGAAGGCACCATCGATTCTGAACTCTTCGGCCATGAAAAAGGAGCCTTCACAGGGGCTATAAGTACCCGTAAAGGATATTTCGAAGAGGCCGACGGAGGCACTATATTCCTTGATGAAGTAGCCGAACTCCCTCTCACCACCCAGGCACGCCTGTTGCGAGTGCTTGAAACCGGTGAATTCCTGAAAGTAGGCTCTTCTGAAGTGCAGAAAACAGATATCCGTATTGTGGCTGCCACAAATGTCAACCTCCTTAAGGCGGTGGAAAAAGGGAAATTCCGTGAAGACCTTTATTACCGCCTTTCCACAGTAGTGATAGAGGTGCCCTCATTACACGACCGCGGAGATGATGTAGTGCTTCTTGCCCGTAAATTTGCGGCTGACTTCGCTGAAAAATACGTGATGCCCACCATCACTTTCTCCGAAGATGCCCAAAGAGCCATGCTGCTTTATCGTTGGCCCGGAAATGTGCGACAACTCAAAAACGTGGTGGAGCAACTCGCCCTGTTCAACGCCGGAGAAGAGATCCATCGTCACACATTGCTCAGCCTGCTGCCTATGGATTATTCGGGAAATTCTTCACTTATTCCCTCGGGAGCAGAACATAAATACGAAGCAGAAAGAGAAATGCTTTGGCAGCTAATTTACAGTCTTAGAAATGAAATTGCTGAACTTAACAAAAGGGTGAACAATCTTCAAGAAGACCCGCAACCGATTCTTAAACCGGAGAAGGTACAGAGTCTAATCAAATATGAACCGCAACCGGTGCCTCCGGTAAATGCCAGTCTCGCCGAAGATATTTTACCGGATTCCCTTCCTACTACACTCGAAGAGGCCGAAAAGGAAACAATCATAGCTGCTCTAAAGCGAAACCACGGAAATAAGAAAACCACTGCAGAACAACTTCATATCTCCCAGCGGACACTTTACCGCAAGATTCATGATCTGGGTATCGCTCTTGAGGAGGGTGAAGTGAAAAATTCATAATTATCCGGTCACTAATTCCTGATTCATAATAAATTTATTAATGAAATTTGATATAAGAAAATTTAAAAGAACCTTACAATGGATGGCCTTGCTGCCCCTATGCTTCTTGCTTGAGGGGTGCATTCCCTCTTATAAATTCAACGGATCGGCCATTAACTATGATATTTATAAAACTATCGATATCACAGAATTTCCTATTCGTGCAGCTTTAGTTTATCCTCCGCTCCAACAAATCTTTGAAAACAAACTCCTCGATACAGTGACCCGACAGACAAGGCTTCAGGAAGTAGACGGAAATTCCGACCTGGAAATGACTGGTGAAATCACCGGATATAGTCTTTCTCCACAGAGCGTGGGTCAGGATGCATATGCCACTGAAACTCGCCTCACTATCACTGTAAGGGTGAAATATACCGACACAAAGAATCCGAGTAACGACATCGACCAGTCATTTTCTGCTTACCGTCAGTTCTCCAGCAGCCTTATGCTCACTGACGTACAGGATGATTTGTGTAATGAAATATGCGACGAACTCGTAAACCTTATTTTTAACTCAACCTTGGGAAACTGGTGAAATATCCTTATTACATAGTGCCTCAGGTAGAGGCCTACCGCCGGCTCGATCCGACCTCTGAAGAGGCTGTAAGATTAAGTCGTATCATCGCAGCAAATATGGGCGATTATGCCTCCCTGAGACTCGTACTCGGCATAGACCCTCCGGAGTTTGCAAGATATTATCCCGATATGGAGGTGACCACTCCTTCTACTATGGATACTATAGATGCCTTTCTTGATAAGTTTGGCAGTAATGCTCACCCGGCTGCCGGGTATATGCCCGAATTTTCTCCTTCCGAATTCTCATCTCCCGAAACTATTCAAGAAGTAGAAGCACTCATACCTCAGGAAGAAAGCCGGGAAGAGAGCACCACCACGGGATTATCTACCCTTCTTAAGCAAAGAAGATACAAGGAGGCGCTTGAATTTATTGAAAGCCAAAATTTGAATAATCCGCAGAAAAGTATTTACTTTGCACACCAAATACGTTTCTTAAAGAAACTAATTTCGATAGAACAATATAGAAAACAAACAAATGGCTGACGTGTCGGCCGGAACAAACTAACAACAATGTATATTTTTCTTAGTATCCTTATCGTACTTGCATGTGTGCTCCTTATCGGAGCAGTGTTGATTCAGAAGTCAAAAGGCGGTGGTCTCGCTTCCGACTATTCACAGGGCAATCAGATTCTGGGCTATCGTAAAACTACCGATTTTATTGAGAAAGCCACTTGGTCGCTTGCTGTATTTATCTGTGTTATCAGCATTCTCGCTTCTTTTACGATTACTAAACCGGCAGCAAAATCAAGCATTTCAGTAAGTCCTGCCGAAACCACCATGCCGGCACCCGCTCCCGTGAGCACTCCGGCTGAATGATGTGGAAAGATTTTTTGTACCCACAGGATATTATATTGTAGTCACCACTATGGCGGTGTTAGCCGTCATAGTATTCATTGCGCTACATAGGGTTAATGCCGGTTATGGAATGATGGGGAACCATAAATGGGGACCCTCAATAAATAACCGGGCAGGGTGGTTTATAATGGAACTGCCCGCTTTTGCATGTATGGCCGTGCTTTGGGCCTTAAGCCCTCGCGGCGGTGACCCGGCGCCTTGTGTGATGGGGGCTCTCTTCGAACTACATTATTTCCAGCGTACATTTATTTTTCCTTTCCTTATCCGCGGAAAAAACCGGATGCCATGGGCCATAATTGCTATGGGGATGGTATTCAATGCTATTAATGCTTATATGATCGGAGGATGGATTTTCTATCTGGCACCCGAGAATCTTTACACTCCTTCATGGCTTTTGTCGCCCCTTTTCTTCCTGGGAACAATAATCTTCTTTGTGGGCATGGGTATCAATCTTCATTCCGATCATGTGATACGAAAACTACGTGCTCCCGGAGACTCACGGCATTATATACCCCAGAAAGGCATGTACCGATTTGTGGCATCGGCAAATTATTTCGGTGAGACAGTGGAATGGATTGGATATGCTATTCTGTCATGGTCAGTGGCCGGTGTAGTGTTTGTTTTATGGACTTTTGCAAACCTGGCCCCAAGAGCTCGTGCCATTCACAAGAAATATTGCGATGAATTCGGTGATCAGTACCGGTGCCTGGGTCGTAGATATATAATTCCTTTCCTATATTGAGTGTGTCATGGCAGCACAAAAGCAACTTTTCACTCCTGCAAATATCGGACCGGTCACCTTGCGCAACCGTACTATCCGGAGCGCTGCCTTTGAAGGTATGGGTGAAAACAATAATCCCACCCGGCAGTTAAAGGATTATCATGTATCTGTTGCCAAAGGGGGTGTGGGCATGACCACTGTGGCTTATGCCGGCATTTGTCGTTCCGCTCTTTCTTTTAAATCCCAACTTTGGCTACGTCCGGAAATTGTGGCACCTCTTCGCGAAATGACCGATGAAATCCACTCTCACGGTGCTAAAGCTTCTATACAGATCGGACATTGCGGCAACATGACTCATAAGTCTACTGCCGGATGTATTCCGGTTGGAGCTTCATCTGGTTTTAATCTGTACTCACCTACTATAGTGAGAGGGCTAAGAAAAGATGAAATCAAAGAAATAGCCCGATATTTCGGAGAGGCTGTGAAACTTGCCCGCGATTCCGGCTTTGATTGCGTAGAAGTGCACGCAGGTCATGGATACCTTATCTCACAATTCTTGTCGCCATATACCAATCACCGGCATGATGAATACGGCGGTAGCCTTGAAAACCGTATGAAGTTCATGCACGAATGTATGGATGAGGTGATGAAGGCTGCTGAATCGGATATGGGCGTGCTCGTGAAAATAAATATGAACGACGGCTTTAAATCCGGACTCCAGGAAGAAGACTGTATCACGGTGGCAAAAAATCTGGAAAACACAGGAGCCCATGCCTTAGTGCTTTCCGGAGGTTTTGTAAGTAAGGCTCCAATGTATGTGATGCGTGGAAAGATGCCCATCCATACCATGACACATTATATGGACCAGGCTTGGCTCAAATATTCAGTAAGGATGTTTGGCGATATGATGGTTCCGAGCCACGATTTCAAACCTCTTTATTTCTTGGATCAGGCACGAATGTTTCGGGAAGAGCTGAAAATGCCTCTGGTATATGTTGGAGGAGTGACAAGCCGGGAAGATGCCGACAAAATCCTTGACACCGAAGGATTCGAATTTCTTCAGATGGGACGCGCTCTTCTCAATGATCCGGATTTTGTGAATAAGATGGAAAAAGATGGTTCTCACAAATCAGCCTGTGAACATCTCAATTATTGCATTGCACGCATGTATTCCAGAGATATGGCCTGCTTCCAGCATCAGCACGACCTGCCTAAAGGAATATGCAGGGAAATGGAAAAAATAAGGCATCGCAATGTCAAGCTTCAGTGATCTTTCATCTCACACGGCATTAGTGACCGGCGCTGCAGGTGGAATCGGTCTTGAATTTGCAAAATTGCTCGCAAAGCAAGGGGCTGATGTCATCATGCTTGATGTAAGTGAAGAGCGTCTCACTCAAGCACGCAAGCAGATTGACGGCAACGCATATCTCTTGAAATGCGACCTTACCTCCCCTTCATTCATCACTGAGATTGAAAATTTTTGTACTACCCACTCACTGAATCCCGATATCTTAATCAATAATGCCGGGATTTTTTCTTTCAAACCCATAGCAGACACAGCTATCTCTAAAATCGAGACTTTCATCGCCTTGCATGTGAGTGCCGTTACATTGCTTTCACAATGGTTTGTAAGCCGTAGAAAGGAATTTGGCAGCGGTTGGATGCTTAATATGAGTTCTATGTCTTGCTGGATGCCGATGCCGGGACTGGCTATGTATTCTTCCACAAAATCATACATACGCGTCTTCACCAGGGCTCTGCATTATGAAGTGAAGGATTCAGGCATAGGAGTTACAGTGGCATGTCCGGGAGGAATTGCCACCGACCTTTTTGGCCTCCCCAAGAAATGGCAGAAATTTGCCGTGAGTATCGGGGTGCTCCAGACTCCCGAAACATTTGCCGGAAATGCATTGAAACGTATGTTGAAGAAAAAGAAGCAATATATCAACGGCTGGCTCAACCGATTCTCTATTTTCTTTGTAGGCATACTCCCCACCAATGTGAGGATGATGGTGAAACACCGACTTCTCGACCGGGGTATCTCACGATAATAAGACATGTCAGCATCTCCATTAATCAGGTATCGGACACCGCTGGCTATCTCTTCCTGGGTAACTTTTGCTATTTCACTGGCTTTTTACTGGATTACGGTAGATCCCGGAGTATCTTACTGGGATTGTGCTGAGTATGTCACCACAGCTTCACGCCTGGAAGTGGGGCATCCTCCCGGGAATCCTATCTGGATGCTTGTGATGAGAGTGGCAACTATACCATTCTCTCCTCAAAACCATGCCCTGGTAATCAATCTTTGTTCAGGCCTTTTCATGGCTTTTGCAGCATTCTTTCTTTGTCGTATTATTTTTGTGGCCGCCTGCCGGGCATGCAATATAGTCGGGACCTCTTTTATTGCAGCTGCCGCTTCGTTATGCTTTGCACTTTGCGATTCCGCATGGTTTTCTGCTGTAGAGGCAGAAGTTTATGCCATGTCCACATTCCTGTCTGCTCTTTCATTATGGATAATGGTAAAATGGTGGTACGAGTCAGACTCCGGAGGAAGACAAAGATTGCTGATATTACTTGCATATATTACCGGATTATCCCTTGGTGTGCACCAACTTAATCTTCTCCTGATTCCGGTATTCGGCCTTATAATTTTCTATCGGGTTCATCCCGGAAAGGTGAATCCCATTCTTATTCTCGGCACCTTATTACTGTCGGTTGCAATCATTGGGTTTATTCTTTTAGGAGTGATGCCATACTCTCTATTCGGTGCTCAGAAGGTGGAATTATTTACCACCAACCGACTTGGATGGCCCTATAATACCGGAACGGTTATGTTTGTGTCCCTAATCTTTCTGGCCATTCTATTTGCTTTGATTTTTGTAAGACACAGATTTTTCAACCTTGTATTATGGATGGGAGGCTTCCTCCTTCTCGGCTATTCTTCCTTTGCAATTGTGATGATAAGAAGCATGGCCAATCCGGCAATGAATGAAGGTGTGCCGTCCAACATTTTCACTCTCCAGGCTTATATAGCACGCGACCAGTATCCCTCTACCCCGCTAATCTATGGAGCTACTCCTTTTAGCAAACCATTATTTGAAGAAGAATTCAGAGATGGCAAACCATATTATTCCCGCTATCTTCTTGAGAAAGGAAAACCCTTCTATTTACCATATTCTGAAGGTGCGTTGCTAAATCACCGCAGCCGCCTTTTGAGCGCGAGTGATAGTGCAGCCAACAAAGATGTTTTCAGTCAAAATCATGGCTATATTCTAAGTGACTATGATTTCTCCCAACAGCTCACTCCGGAACTAAACATGTGGTTTCCCAGAATCTCTTCCAGAAATTCATCCCATCTTGCCGCCTATGAAGATTGGGCAGGGATGACTGAAGAAAACATGAGCCGTATACGTGTTTCAGAGACTATGGATTCCAACGGCAGATATCTTCCCAGAATGGTTTCCGACGGCAGCCGTCCGCCGGTTTATTCCCTCCGCCCTACATATTGGCAGAATTTCCGTTTCTTCCTTTCCTATCAGGCTTACTATATGTATTTCCGATACCTGTTCTGGAATTTCATCGGTCGACAGAATGATTACCCCTCAACAGGTGAGATTGAACATGGTAACTTCATTACAGGTCTTTCTTATATCGACAGCGAGTGGTTAGGTACCACTGAAAAAATGCCTCAAGAAATAGGTGAAGACAACAAGGGAAGAAACCGTTACTTCGGAATACCCTTCATTCTCGGAATTCTCGGTATCCTTTGCCTTTGGAGCTATAACCGAAGGTCACGTCGGATTCTCACGGTTACAGCCTTGATTTTTTTCATGACTGGTCTGGCCATTGTTTTCTATCTTAACCAGAGCCCCGGAGAACCTCGTGAACGTGACTACACCTTTCTTGTTTCATATATGGCATTTGCCATGTGGATAGGGGCTGGACTCTGGGGTATTTTCATGATGCTTGAAAGATTCCTGCCCCGGAAAGCCGCTTTAATCATTTTCTGTGTTCTTTCCATTTGCCCTCCCACTCTTATGGCATTGGAAAACTTTGACGACCATGACCGACGCAATCGGTTTGAACCTACCTTTTATGCTTCATCCCTTCTGGATTATGAAATACCTTCAATCATTTTTTCGCATGGCGACAACTCCACCTTCCCCCTCTGGTATGCCACAGAAGTGCTCGGTATGGGAGAAAATCATCTGCCGGTAGACATTACATATCTGGCTCTTCCCTCCTATGTGGTTAATCTGAAGAATCAAGGTCATAAAGGCACACCCACCATCGCTACTTCTCCTCAGATTGCATACGGACGCTATCTTCTCACTCGAATTCCTCATGATTCCTTATCTGTGCCATTATCTTTAACACAGATGCTTCATAGGCTCTATTCGACAGAAGATACCGAACCGACGTTGCCTGCCTCTTCCTTCAAAATTCCTTCCTCATCCGGAGATTCCGTTGTAATCAGTCTCAAAGATTTCACAGGGGGGAGTAATTACCTTTCCTTCAAGCATCTCATGTTACTGGATATTTTGGCCGCTCAATTAGAGTCTGAAAACCCTAAGGCATTATATTTCCCGGCTCTGATTCAACAATCTTTCTATAAACCACTGGAACCTGTTTTACGCCCCGCTCTTTTCGGAAAGGTATATGCTCCATGGTTGCCCGATTCTACCTTGGAAAGACAGATAGCTGTGGCTGCAAGGAGAGAGCTGGATAAATTAGAGACACAATATACCAAAGCCAACTATCTGGACCCTGTAATAGCCGACCGCTCCCGACGCTACCGAGGGGAAATGCTTATGGCTGCCGAAGAATTGCTTAACAACGGTGATACTGTCACGGCCTCCTTGATTGCTAATGATATTACAAAATATTATCCTTATTCTCTTCTTCTGCCGGGTGATTTCACTGTTGCGGACACCACTTTCTATGAAGGTAAAGCTTACCGTTCTCTTTTACTTTCATTATACGAGGCTACCGGAAACTCTTCATACCTTCACAAATCCCTCGAGATGGATTCCCTTCTCTCTCATCGTCACAAAGCATGGCTCAATTACTATTATTCCCTCTCTCCATCTCAGCGTCGCACTCTTTCCAACCGTAGCAAACGGCTCCTCATCAAGTAATAATTACAATTGTTCTGATTGAATTATCAGGTTTTTTATTTAGTTTTGAGAAATAAATGTTTTTATCCATGAAATATTTGGAAACGATTAAATGGATGGCCCTGTCATCATTGTTGGCTTTCGCATCGTCTTCATGTGTAGACACTCATGTGGTTGAACCTGAAACTCTTGGTGAAAGTGGTGCAATTTCTTCCGAAGTAGTGATAAATCTTACTAATCCCAAAGGAGCAGACACTAAAGCCGGTGGTGACTACAAACTAAGATATGTGGCCAGGATTTTTCAGGGCACAACTACAGCCGCTCTAAACAAAGCAATTGCCACGGCGGAAATATCCACAGGCGACCTAAGCGAAAATAATCAGGAAAATCAGATTATATTTGAAGTTCAGCCTGATTCTTACTACACTATCCTTGTATTTGCCGACTATATTCCATCCGAAACTACTGCCAACTCATCCGGTCATTATAAGGATTGTTTCTACAATACTACCGAAGATGAAAAGACAGTACTCCTCATTCCTTCACCGGGAGAATCTTCCGATATAATCAGTACCTCCTTCTTCAACAATGACTACCACGACTGTTTCTACGGAATGGAAACATTTGAAAAAGGGAAAGAGGAGAAAGTAATTAATCTTGTGTTGCAACGCGCCGTTGCCAAGGTAATATTCCGTGAGAAAAGTGATAACCTCGGCAACGTAGGAATCACAGCAAGCCAAATCGGTATACACCGGCAATTCTATCTCCCTAATGGTAGCCCACAAGCGTTGAAAACTTCGAACGTAACCAAAACAGCTCTGGATAATGTAGAGGAAGTAACCGATAACAATAAAGATATCTTCTATTTTTACACATTTGGAGGTGCTACATCTTCTGAGGTCTCAATCGATTTCAATCTCACATCCACCAACCTTCCCGAACCTCAGCCTTTCTCCGTGACAGGTATCCCTGTAAAAAGAAATTTCAAGACTATTGTAAGCGGTGAGTATATACCGGCTCCGGAAGTTCCCCAACCTTCCATAGGGGACATAATACTTAATCTCACCACTTCGGCCGATTGGGCTCAGGAAGAAATTGAAAAATAACAAATCTGCCCCATTGGTTGTTATACTAAGACAAAATTAAAATTAAAATTATGGATAAACTAAGTTATGCCTGGGGTATGGCCATGGGCCAGCAACTCAAGGGAATGGGAGTAAAAGACCTTAACAAAGAAGATTTTGATGAAGCAGTGCATGCTTCGTTTGAGGGTAAGGAGACAAAACTAACTCCGGAAGAAGCACAGAAAGTACTGAATGAATATCTTCAGGAACTAAATAAGAAAAACGAAGCTATCGCACGTGAAGCAGGCGATAAATTCCTGATTGCAAACCGTAAGAATCCCGATGTGCATGTCACAGATTCCGGACTTCAGTATACAATTACTAAAGAGGGTACAGGCAAACAGCCTACAGCCACTTCAGAGGTAACTGTACATTATACCGGTAAACTTTTGGATGGCACTGTTTTTGACAGTTCTATCAATCGTGGTGAGCCGGCTACTTTCCCTCTCAATCGTGTGATACCCGGATGGACAGAGGGTCTGCAACTTATGAAAGAGGGTGCTAAGTTTACTTTCTTCATTCCAAGCGACCTCGCTTACGGTCCTAATGGAATTCCAAATGTAATTCCTCCGCACAGCACTCTGATTTTTGATGTAGAACTTATATCAGTAAAATAATTTTTTTAAAATGAAAAAGACACAGATTTTATATCTGGCATCATCCCTCCTGCTCGCAGGGGGGTTGATTGCTTCCTGCGGTAGCAAGAAGCAAGCCGATTCCCAGGAAGAAAAGCTTGACAAAGAAGCGGTAGAAGAAACCTTCGTTCCGGATGAGAAAACTGAAGCACTCGATACCCTGCAACAGATAGAAGAGATGGTACAGGCAGTGGAAACTCCTGTCAATGGCATCAACGGTACAAAGTATGATGCTGCCTTCTTCAACAATGCTGCCAATAAAGGTACGAAAGCTTCTACATCTCAATATGCACAGACTGCCAGCGGTCTGAAATATGTGATTGTAGACGAAGGGTCTGGCAAAAGTCCTAAAGCTACCGACACAGTGACCGTATATTATGTAGGCACTCTTACTGATGGAACTCAATTTGACAGTTCAATCGACCGTGGAGAGCCCACTTCATTCCCTCTTAACCGTGTGATACCGGGATGGACAGAGGGCCTCCAACTTATGAAAGAGGGTGGCACTGCAGTTTTCTATATCCCCTCTAATCTTGCTTATGGAGAACAGGGTTCATTCAACCCCTATACCGGTCAGTATACCATCCCGCCATCCGCTCCGCTGCTCTTCTGGGTACAACTCATCCAGGTGAATTAACATATAATCAAAAGATGCGATTTTCAAGAAGATTTATTAATTTTGCATCATTATTTGGCCTGTTACTTACCTCTTTGGCATTAGGCAGTTGCAAGGGAAGGACTGTTGAAAATATGGAACCTACCGGCGACACAGTCGAAGTGGTGATATTGCAGGCTGATTTGGATGAAAATTAATCAACAAATAATTTAAGAATGAAAATTTTAAGACTATTACCCATTGCGGCTATCGCTTGTCTTGCAGTATCTTGCCAGAATGCAAACAACGGCACCCTTACAGAGAATTCTACCCCTACAGATTCTTTGATGTATTATCTTGGCCAGATGAATGCCGCCGATTATCTTCGTGAAGCAGCACGCGACACAGTGATGAAAGACCAGGGCCAGAAAGATGTATATATGAATGGTATTCGTGCCGGTCTCGCTGCTCTGAAAGAAGGCAATGAAACATATAACAAGGGATATATGCTCGGTATGCAAATGGCTTCTCAGATGATCAGTTTTTCTGAACAGATGGATGTGAAAATCAACCGTGAAGCTTATGCTTCCAGCCTTGAAAAAGCTCTTAGAGCTGATACAATGCCCAACATGGGTATCGTTCAGGCTGAGTTCAGAAAAGTAATGCAGAACATTGAAAACGCCAAAGAGGAAAAAGATAAAGTAGCAAGCCAGGAAAGTCTGTCACAGGCAGCTGCTTCAGCTTCACTTCCAAAAATCAACGACGATCTTTATGGCAAGGTTACTAATGCCACCGACAGCGCTGCTCTCACCGATGGTGAAGAAGTTAATGTGGAATGTCAGGTTACAAAGATCGATGGGGAAACAATTAGCCTGCCTCTTCCTTCTAAAGGAAACATCGGCAACAAACGTAACTTCCCGGAAGTGGTTTCTGCTGCTCTTCTCACTCTTAAGAACGGAGAATCAGGTGAATTCATGACTTCTGCTCATGCTTTACTTGGTGGTAGGGCTAAACAGATGGGTCTGGAACCGGCTGATGCCTTGAAATTCACTCTTAAAGCATCTCTTGTACCTCAGGAAGAAAATAAAGAGGAAGGAAAATAATCAAGTCTAAATAAAGACTTAATTCTCTTCAAGAATAAAAGGAACTTCTACCTTCGACGGCGCCTCAATCGGGGTGCCGTCTTTTTCTGCCGGTATCCATGCCGGCATTCCTTTCACCACCCTTACTGCTTCATTCTCCAGATCAGGATCGATAAATCTTACAATTTTGAATTGTTGAAGGGAGCCGTCGGTATTTACAAGAAAACCAACCACCACAATCCCTTCTATCCCATTTTCTTTTGCAACTTCCGGATAACGGGTATTTTCTTCCACATACTTCTTTAAGGCCTCTTCCCCTCCGGGAAATTTCGGCTGGTCATCTGCTACTGCCATTAACGATGCTCCTAAAAGAAGTCCTAATGTAAATATCTTTTTCATAGGTTGGTTTGTTTATATTTACAAAGCCACTATAAACTTTAATGGCATATAATAAATGCCAAAGAAAAGCAATATTTTGTAAACGTGCAAAGGGATACGTAATTTTGCATCTATGTTGGGAAAGAAAAAATTTTTTATTTACCTACTTTTAGGCATTTTGCCATTCTGTGTCGGGTGCAAACATTCAAGTAATGATTCGGCAGACGGCTTAAATGAACCTGATCAACCTGAAACTGTGAATCGGTCTTCTCAGGCAGTTCCTGTAAGGGGTGTGAGAAGTCTCAAGGTTAGGAATATCGGTCCATTAGGTAAAGTCTTCAACGATAGCAATTATGTGCATCTTGAATCGGCAAAAAAAATGGGAATCGAACCGATTTCAGGTCTCAGTTCTGCATATTTTACAAAACGTCCCATTGTAAAGGTACAGAGCAACAAATATTACCACATAGATTCCCTACGCCACTCTTTGCCTTATCTTGTGCCGGAGGCTGCATCATTACTGGAAGTAATTGGACGCAACTTTATTGATTCGCTCCATAATCGTGGAGGCGACAGTTATAAAATAAAGGTCACAAGTCTTCTACGCACTCCGGAATCTGTAGGTAGATTAAGGAGGGTAAACATAAATGCCACCGATTCCTCTACACATCAGTTTGCCACTACTTTCGATATTTCCTATACCAATTTCTATTGCACAGACGAAACTCGCCAAATTAACCAGGGAGATTTAAAAAACCTGCTGGGAGAAGTGCTTTTAGATTTGAAAAAACAAGGAAAATGCCTGGTGAAATATGAATATAAAACCGGGTGCTTTCATGTCACGGTAAAGGAATGATCAATTCAATATTGAGCGAAACAAAATTATGAAGCACCTTTACGGCAATATGAATGGCGCGCCATCTTCTCACCATCACCCCTGGCGCACTGTCCTCAAGGTATGCTGGACCCTAGGCATACTCATCGTGATTGCCGGGATTTTATTCTGGATTTTTGCTTCATATCTCCGACCTGATCATATCGCTCATTTGATAGAAGATAAATGTTCCGAATATCTGGATGCCGATGTAAAGATAGGACATCTCGATTATAAACTTTTCAGCACTTATCCTTGGCTTGAATTTGAAGTGGATTCACTCACTGTGATTTCAAAATCTCTTCGTGATGTCACTCCGGCACAAAAAGACTCTCTCCCGGCAGATGCTGACTTGCTTGCCTTTATTTTAAAACTAAAAGGCCGGATAAACATCAAAGATCTTCGGAAGGAAAAAATTAATATGAGGGATATCCTTATCGACCATCCTTTTATCAATCTGGTGGAAGTAGACGATAAGATCAACAATTTCAATATTGCAAAGAAACTTCCTAAAATCAAAAAGACACCCGAGATACATCTTTCGGAAATGCGTGTGGGTGCACCCCTTATATTCAAATTCTTCTCCCTTAAAGAGGATACGCAAGCCGGTTTGGATGTAAATTCATTTTATCTTGCTCAAGAGGGAAATCTTTACCGTGTAGGATTTGATGGTCTTGTAACAGGCCACTACGGTTTATTTTCCTTACCCGAAGCTGTTCCACTTAGTTTCACTACCGGAATCCGTGTTGACCTTCCGGTTGTGAAGATGCAACTTGATGATTTGTCTCTGGCTTTGGGTGGGGTTACACTTGATGCCAAGGGAAAAGTAAAATCAAATGGTAAAAAAATTGATGTAGACAAGGCATATTTCAATTTGAAGGTAGACGATCTATTCTCTTTATTAGAATATATTCCTCCCGTATGGCGAGATAATATAAAAGTGCCCGATGGTATAAGCGGATACCTCCCGATAAATCTTGCTCTATCAATCCCGGGCTCTTTTTCCATACCCTTACATTCTAAAGAGGAGTTTAATTTATATCAACTACCGGAAATGGATCTTTCTTTAGGTATTTCCGAAGGCTCGTTGACCTATATTCCACCTAAAGGCAAGAAAGTAGTGGCCGATAATATTCTGCTGGATGCCGAATATTATTTCAATCCTATTGATTCAGCGGAAAACAATCTGGTGGTGAAACAAATTGCCATGAATGGTGAGGGCCTATATCTGGATGCGAGTGCCCGTGTTGAAAATGTTATGTCAGAAAGTCAAGAAATTGAAGCCGATATAAGGTTCGATAGTTCTTTGATGGAATCCCTTTCTTATCTGTTGCCTAAATCTGTTTATAAAATAGCGGGCCATTTGAAAGGGGATGTAAAAGTCAAAGGAGATGCGCGCCAATTTGGGAAGGAAGGTTTCAAAGACATCTCACTTACGGCTAATCTATCTTCAAAGAATTTGAAGGCCAATACAGGGACAAAGCAATCAGTGAGGTTAAATAATTTGAAAACCACCATAACCGGGAAAATCCCTGAATATCCTCTCAATGATTATTATGGCTCTAAATTTCAGGTCACCCTACGGGCAGATTCTGTAGCCGGGAATGTGGCCGGAGCCAACCTTCTGGTCGACAATCTTAGACTCCGACTTGATGCCACCGATACAGTGCATGGGAGTCTAAATCCATACGGCTCCCTTATCCTGAAAATGGAAGCTTTAAGGGCTGAAATGGAGAATAATAAATTCCGGGTGCGGGATATAGACGCGGACCTAAAAGGTACCCTGAATTCGGCTCCGGTTTCCAATTTCACTCCCGTCTCTTTACCTTCGGATGCCAATGATTCTATTCTGCAGGCTAAGGTGCCCCATTCTCCTCTCACCCTGGTGTATAGCGGAAACGGCATGTTTTCTACCATTCTTAATATGGCTTCCGTTGATGCTAAATTAAATACCGGAGAAGGAGAGTTTGAAAGTTCTGCCTATCTTTATCCCATCGATTTTTCGGGTTTGCATCTGTCAACCGACCTAAATAATTACAAGTTCAGTGGTAAAGATGTAAAGATTGCAGACTCGGGATTTTCTTTTGACGGTGAAGCCGAAGGAATTGCAGATTTCATCTCAAGTTATGAGGCTACGCCTTTGAAAACTTCAGTCGATATTAACTTTTCTAATGTGGATATCAACCAATTGTCATGGGGTTATTACGGCGCACAACTGAAACTTGGCAACGACAGTGTATGGGCAATACCCCCGATGAAACCTTACACGGCTGCCGATTCCCTATGTATCGTCATCCCAAGAAACCTGGATGCCAATATACGCTTATTTTCTGATGCTGCAGAATATATGCAATATCATTTCGCTCCTCTCTCTACAGATATTATAGTAAAAAATGGGGTGGCTACCTTACACAATCTTACGGTAGGAACCCCTTATTGCACCGCCGTGGTAGACTGGACCTATTCTACTTCCAGGCTAGACAATATTTTCATGGATCTGTCGGCCAAAGTGAAGAATTTTGATTTTCTTGAATTTTACAAGGTTTTCCCATCTTTGGTAAATAAGGCACAGGAACTACAAAACCTTTCAGGGAAACTGAATGCAGACATCTCCTGTTATTTCGATATGTTCCCCGATATGTTTATGAACCCAGAGTCACTTCGAGGCCGATTCGATATCACCAGCAATGCCTTACAATTTGCCCGTCACGGTAAGATTGCCAGAATATCACACCTGATGCTAATAGAAGGGGATGCTCCGATTAAAATAGATAACCTTAATATTACGGGTGCCTACCACGACAATATATTGCAGGTTAATCCCTTCCAAATACATTTCGACAATTATAAAATCGGGATAGCAGGTATCAACAACACCCAAGGCAAGATGTATTATCATATAGCCTTGGAGGAGTCTCCGTTCCATCTTCCGGTGGGTGTAAGTCTGCTGGGCAATTTCTCGCACCCCGAAATCCGTGTGGGTGGAACCCGGCTTGATGATTACAGATCAGAAATGGTCACTACCTCGGTTGATACTAAAATCGATGTAAATATAATGTCGTGGCTGCATCACGGCTGGCTTCTGTTTGTGCAGGAAGCTGCCAAATATGAGGGGGGCCTCAAATAAAAAGTAAAAGATGAATCAAGAATATAAGAAAGAGCAATGGCCCCAAGGCATCAAGGCTGCCCTGATAGATATGGATGGTGTGTTATACGATTCTATGCCGTTTCATGCCCAATCTTGGCATCAACTCTTTCTCGACCTCGGAGTTACCAACAGCAACCCCGACGAGTATTATCTGTATGAAGGGATGAAAGGGTCAGATACCATCGGCCTTATCCTTAAGCGGGAACTCGGTAAAGACACAACCGAACAGGAGCGTAATGAGATTTATGCTCATAAGACAGAACTGTTCAGTCATTGTGGAGAGGCTCCTCCGATGCCGGGTGCGGCAGATATGCTAAAGGCTCTGAAAGATAAAGGGCTTCAGACTGTACTGGTGACAGGATCTGCCCAAAAGTCTTTGCTCAACAATCTCAACCGTGATTACCCCGGATATTTCCCAAAAGAAAGGATGGTGACTGCCCTTGATGTAAAAAATGGTAAACCCCATCCGGAACCCTATCTTCGCGGACTACAAAAAGCGGGTGTGGATGCCTCTCAGGCCATTGTGGTAGAGAACGCTCCTCTTGGTGTACGTTCTGCTAAATCTGCTGGATGTTTCACTATCGCAGTCACAACCGGCCCGATTCCTCGTGAAGCTTTCGAAAAGGAAGGGGCAGATATGATTTTTCCTAATATGCCGACTTTTGCAAAATGGCTCAACAATATTTAACACACGACCCGGCGCTGACTATCGACAGCACTGTAGAACATCTTGACGCCGACAAGATGCTTGTAGTAACAGATAAAAATGTGGAGAAGATAGTGCTACCAGCACTATCCGAGTCAAATGTGGTGACTTCTCAGCCACGTATCGCCATCATCCCGGGAGAACCTGGAAAGACACTTGATACAGTGACACAAATCTGGGACAGACTGGAGGAAATCGGAGCTACCCGGCGTAGCCTTATAGTGAACATAGGCGGTGGTGTAGTGACTGATATTGGAGGTTTTGCCGCTGCCTGCTTCAAAAGAGGAATCCGTACCGTTAATTTCCCCACTACCCTTTTAGGGGCGGTAGATGCTGCCACCGGAGGTAAAACGGGTATCAATTTCCGTGGCCTCAAAAATGAAATTGGCGCCTTCCATATGCCTTCCCGGGTAATTATATCTGCGTTGCCCTTTTCTACTCTTTCAAAAGAGGAAACTCTTTCCGGTTACGCAGAGATGGTAAAGACGGCTCTAATTAGCGATCAAGGGTTCTATGAAAGCCTTTTGGATATGGAAGCCGTGCTTGATTCTGAAGAAATTTTGGGTAAGGCGGTAGAAAAATGTGTATGCATAAAAGACTCCGTGGTGGCCCAGGATCCTACGGAAAAAGGTCTCCGCAAAATCCTTAATTTCGGACATACTGCCGGTCATGCTTTCGAGAGCCTTCGAATTAAGAAAGGGCAACCTGTGAGTCATGGTAAAGCAGTAGCTCATGGCATGCTCGTGGCTCTTATCCTTAGCGAATTAAAATTGGGGTTTCCTCATAGTGAAGTAACCCGATACCGGGATTTTCTTCATAAATATTACGGACAGCCTCTCTTCTCTACAGAAGATATACCCTTCCTCATGGAGAAAATGAGCAGTGACAAAAAAAATCGTAGTCATGGAAAACCGGTTTTCACCTTACTCAAAAGTATCGGCGAGCCCGAAATAGACTGCACTCCTTCTACCTCCGAAATCACCACTGCCCTCACCTTTTCCCTTAAATTCCACCCTTAAAATTATTCCCTAATTTATCTATTCCCTTTCGCAATTTCTGCTGCCAGTTCATTCATCAAGGTGCAAATATCATAAGTCAAAGGCAGCTTTGGATCAAGCCCTAAAGATATGATCAATAATTTCCCTTGTGTACATAATTCAAACTGATGTTTTGGCGGTTTGAAATTCTCAGCGAAACTCTGATATTGAATCAAAATATAAGGAAATCCATTTGATTCCGCAGTATCTCTCACCTCTTTTTCATATTTAGACATAAAAGGAGAAATCAATACACTTCCTTTTGAAGCCCGAAATAATGCTTCCTCTTTATGAAAAAGTCTTTCGTCGGAGGTGAAATGTCTTCTCATCCTTACAGCATATTTATCAGGATTTTCCCATAAAAAAGGATTTCCATACGCCTCAAAATATCTGTTCCCGATCTTTAATCTATGGATACGTTTGAAATAATCAGGATTTTCTAATATTGTTAGTCTCCTATTAGGATTATCATCCAAGTATTCAATCCAATTCTTTAAAACCACATTATCATATAGGGCTTTATCTGTATAACTTATGGTAAAAATATCATCTTTTAAAAAATTGGAACCTGAAATTCTATTATAATGATTACAAATTCTTTCTTTTAGGTTTTCCATATAATCATCAAGATGGACATGGGTGTAAATCCTTTTATAGATTATAAGATGAATATGATCGGGCATTATCTTATAATGAAATTTTTGTATTTCCTTTACCTCCTCTTCAAATTCTTTCAATCCCGCTACAATTGCTCTCCCCGATGCCGAAAGATAAACATAGGGATAACCTTTACAACCTTTCTTTATCCCGGCTTTCCCTCTCAATGCTCCAAAATCCATCCATCCCTTCTGCTTCTTGAAAATAATATGATATATGAAGGGTTTGTAATAATCATGATGAAAACTTCGCTGATTGTAATTATCTCTGTATCCCACCTTCGACGAAAGTCTTTTATAAATTTTATTTTTAGATTTCCGAATTCTATTTGACTATCAAAAAACAAATCTATTTGAATCTGCTTCCATTGCCTTTTAATCGAAAATTACACAAATCTATATAAAAATTTTCGCAACCTAATATCCTGTCAAATATTTCACAGTATACCATTCACTTAATCTAAAGATAACATCCCTTTCCTATTGACACCTTTTAATTTTGCTTCATTGGTTTGTCTCAGGGTGAAAATCCCTTCATAAAATCTAAAGGGCCCTTTTTATCGATCCGTTTGGTCCGATAGCAGGGTGGCTACTCTTAATATGGGAGGGTCGGGTAGGCTGGGTTTTCGAGAATTTTTGGGGGTGGAGGGGTGATTTGTTTTTCTCGGTGAAGTATTTTGTTTATTTTTACGGAATAAAACGATTTTCTATTTCTTTCAGTTTCAGATGAAACTTGTCCATAATATTTTCTACCTGACCTTTCTTATTCTATTTTCCTTACTTCCGGGGGTAAGTAAAGCACAATTATTTACCACCCAGGCAAGTGCCAACGAGAAGGAGATACAAGAGGAGCTGAAGAATGACTCCGCCTTCATTGCCTCCTTGCGTGACTCCCTGGACAATGCCCGGTTAAATGAGGCCAATACCCGAATGGAGTTGGAGAATTTACGTTATTCTCTTCTCACAGCAGATTCAGTGAAGAGACAGGAACAAAAAGCCAGGATTGATTCATTGAGGGCTTTTACAGTGGGTGTGCCTGTTGTGGTAGAGGAAGATACTCTCTTTGAATTCTACAGTAAGCGTGGAGGCTACTCGCCTCAGCAACGGGCCTTAATGGCTTCATCTCAGATTCTGGCTTTGTCACGAAAATTTAATCTCAATCCGGATTCCGTTTATATCGCCACCACCGACAATATTTCGGATATCATGTATGAAAATGAGGTAATCACCTCATTTACCGAGCAAGATGCTCTCTGGGCCGGAATGCCACAAGATTCTTTGGCTATAAAAAATATGGCCATGATAGTGGGAGAACTCAACAAACTTAAGCAGGAACACAGTCTCTGGCTTCTAATCAGAAGAATTTGCTTCCTTATACTGGTAATAGCCGGTCAGTATGCATTGTACCGTATCACCAAATGGCTCTTCCGAAAACTCAGCAGAAGGATAGAAGGGATGAAAGATACAAAGCTACATCCGATAATGATCCAGAATTATGAACTGCTCGACACTTCAAAACAGGTGGTGCTGATAGAATTTCTGGCAAAAATAGGATTCTATGCAGTGATAGCGGTGCAATTACTTTTCACGGTACCGACCATATTTTATATATTCCCGCCCACCAAGGCTTTGGCCTATATCTTGCTGGGCTATATCTGGACCCCGGTTAAAGGAATCCTCGTTGGCATCGTAGATTATATACCTGACCTTATTACAATAATAATAATCTGCATAGCCATAAGGTATCTGATAAAACTCTTCAAATACCTATGTAATGAAGTTGCCACTGAACGACTGAAGATACCGGGATTTTATCCCGACTGGGCCCTTCCCACTTTCAATATTATACGCTTTCTTCTCATAGCCTTCATGATTGCCATGATCTACCCTTATCTGCCGGGGTCGGACAAAGGAGTCTTTCAAGGAATTTCAGTATTTGTGGGTTTGATAATATCTTTAGGTTCAAGTACGGTAATCGGCAATGTAATAGCAGGATGGGTGATTACCTATATGCGTCCCTTTAAAAAAGGAGACCGAATCAAACTTAACGACACAGTCGGTGATATTATCGAGAAGACCCCACTTGTGACCCGTATACGTACGCCTAAGAATGAGATAGTGACAATGCCCAATTCCTTCATCATGAGCAGCCAGAGCATCAACTACTCAAGATCAGCCAATGAATTCGGGCTCATACTACACGCAGAAGTCACCATCGGTTATGACGTGCCGTGGCGCCTTGTGCACCGCATGCTAATAGATGCTGCACTACGCACTAAAGGAATACTACATGAGCCACATCCTTTTGTGTTGGAAACCGGCCTCAACGACTGGTATCCGGTGTATCAGATAAACGCATATACACGTGACGCCCAACGCATGGCCGCTATATATTCCGATCTTTTCCAGAATATTCAAGACAGATTTAACGAAGAGGGAGTAGAGATTATGTCGCCTACCTATATAGCTGCCCGCGACGGCAATCCCTCAACGGTGGTTACCGACCCTATGAAATAAATTGTTTAGAAGCCGATTAGGATCAGACATAGTCTTCCCCAAACCGATTCTTCACATCATTGACAATATTACGGATTTTCTGTTCTTCCTTTAAAGGATATATTAGCAAAGCCTTTTCCGTATCGGCCACAATATAATCTTTAAGTCCGGAGGCCACTATAATCTTATGATTCTCAGTGGCGAATATAGTGCCGGTGCAATCGTTGGCAATCACCTCACAATTTTGGGTCACGTTTCCTGCTTCGGTATGCTGAGAGGCTTCGTATAGTGCTTTCCAGGCGCCAAGATCGCTCCATCCAAATTCCACAGTCTTCACATATACATTCGATGCTTTCTCCATTATAGCATAGTCGATGGAGATATTGATGCAATCCGGGAAATGGCGACGAATAAACTGAGTTTCTGCAGATGAAGCATAAGTACCGTCGGGAGCTGCAAGAGTCTGTGCTATTTCGGGTGCATATTTGTCAAACGCCTCCAGAATAGCATGTGCCGACCATAGAAATATTCCGGCGTTCCAGAAGAACTCACCGGTCTGCACAAACATCTCAGCCATATCCAGATTTGGTTTTTCTACAAATGCCTTCACCTTGAAAATACCGGGGAATTCCTTCTGCGGCAACCCTTGCTGGATATATCCGTAGCCTGTGTTGGGAGCGGAAGGTTTAATACCCAATGTAAGGAGGCGGTTACCCTTTTCCACAAAATCAAAACCCTCTTCTATGGCCTGACGGAAAGCATCTTCCTTGAGTACAAGATGGTCAGAGGGCAATGTGACGATTGAGGCATCGGGATTCTGGGCATATATATGCTTTGCTGCCCAGCAGATACAGGGGGCAGTGTTTCTCCTCGCCGGTTCCAAAAGGATATTTGAATCCTTCACCTCGGGTAATTGCTCACGGATAATGTCGTAATATTCACTGTTTGTGACCAGGATGATATGGTCAGACGATACTGTGGGACTGATCCTGTCTACAGTCATCTGCAGAAGACTCCGACCGGTTCCGAAGAAATCAAGAAATTGTTTTGGACGGTCGTGACGGCTGAAAGGCCAGAACCGGGTACCGATTCCGCCGCACATTATTACGCAATATCTGTTGTTCATGAGGTCTTTGAGGTGTTTGGCTATGAGAATCTTGGTGTACTTATTCCTGGAACTGGTGCTTCACGCCTTCGACGACGTTAAGCATATAGTCGCCCAGTTTTTCGGCCTCGCCGATTAGGTCCATGAAGAAGATACCTTCCTGGTAGCCATATTTGAGATTGTTGATATTATAAATATTAGAATCCCGGAGATTGTTGCGCAGATTATTGATTTCCCTCTCCTTGTTGTAAGCTTTTATCACCAGCACATCTTCGGGAGTCTCCATTTCTTTTACGATTTCGAGCATATTTTCCATCGCACTGCTCACCAGCGAGAACATATTATCTATTTCCTGCATGATTGAGTCGTCGAATTCCACATGATTCTGATGCTGACGGTTGACAGTGCGACCTACGTTATAGCAACCGTCGGCAATAGACTCTATTTCGCTGATGATCCTAAGCATACCTGCTATACGGTGCTTACCTTCGGGACTGAGCCTTCCTTCAGCAACTCTATTGAGGAATTTACCAATTTCTATTTCCATCCGGTCGGAAATCTCCTCATATTTTTCGAGACGATTGAAAGTTTCGGTGTATTTTGAATCTTTCTCCGGAAGATGAATCATTTCCCTTGCCATGTTCAACATCCTGCTCACACGCTCGGAATATACATAGATCTCTTTCTGAGCCTGAGTGATATTGAGTTCTGAAGCGGAAAGCATTCCTCTGCCGATATATTTGAGAGAGAATTCCTCTTCATTATCTTTGTGACGTGCGGGCATGATCCAGCATACCACTTTCACATATTGCTTGGTAAACCAGATCATCACCAGTAGGTTGCAGGCATTAAAGACAGTAGGGAACATAGCCAGACCGAATGCAACGGCACTCTGTGCATGGGAAGTGAGACCACCGGCTGGATTAATCAGAGTGGAAGAAGACATGTCTACTTCCATTGACATGGGAATGTCCATAGGATTTATCCCGGTGCATCCGCCGGTGATTTCCCCCACCAGACGGGTAAATGGCTCAAATATGCATAACACTATCACCGAACCGAGCACATTAAACAACACATGCCCCATGGCTGTGCGCTTAGCGGCCAGATTACCGCTCAATGAGGCCAGGATAGGAGTAATGGTGGTACCGATATTGCCTCCCAGGATAATGGCACATCCCAAAAGGAATGAGATCCAACCCTGAGAACACATAATCAACGTGATAGCAAATGTGGCAGCCGAACTCTGCGCCACCATGGTGAGAATAATGCCGAAGGCAAAGAAAATAAGTATGCTTCCTATTCCCAGGGAAGTGTATTCTACCACAAAACCGAGTAGATCGGGATTTTCCTGAAGGTTGGGCACATACTTGCTTATAAGGTCAAGGCCCATGAACAGGAAACAGAAACCAATAAGGAATTCTCCTAAAGACTTATATGTGCTTTTCTTCATGAAAAGCATCGGCACTCCCAAAGCCAGCAACAATATACTGTAATCAGAGATGCTTACTTCAAAAGAGAATGCCGAGATAATCCAGGTGGTGACCGTAGTGCCCACATTTGCGCCGAAAATCACCGCCATAGATTGCGCCAACGACATGAGTCCGGCATTCACAAAACTCACCACCATCACGGTGGAAGCACTCGAACTCTGAATGAGTGCTGTGATAATGATACCGGTGAGCACTCCTGTGACCCGGTTTTTGGTCATTATACCAAGGATATTGCGCAGACGGTCGCCTGCAACTTTCTGCAGGCCTTCGCTCATCACCTTCATACCGTAAAGGAAAAGGCAAATGGCACCCAGCAGACTGATAAAGTCGATTACTGTATAATTCATCTGTGCGGAGATGCTTGGATTAATCTATGGGCAAATTTAAGAAAATTTGCCCATATCATACCTATGGCATAAAAACTATAGTAGAAAGAAATGTGGATTATTCCACAGAAAAGGCAAACTTAATTGTCTCGTTATAAGTCTGATCGGGTTTTAATTCCTGTGAAGGGAACTGACTTTTATTAGGAGCATCGGGAAATCCCTGCATCTCTATTGCCACACCATCATAGTCATTATAAGACACCCCACTCTTATTCACCGGAGATCCTGAGAGCCAGTTGCCGGTATAAACCTGCACACCGGACTGTGTGCTGCTGATAGTGAGTACCCGGCCTGATGAAGGAGCCGCAAGCACTACCGACCCTTCCACCAATTTTCCCTTCTCCCATTGGTCTATAGCCCAGCAATGATCGTAACCCTTACCGATCTTCAATGGTTCGAAATCTGCATCAATATCTATTCCAATCTCTTTAGGCCGGGTAAAGTCCATGGGAGTATCTTTCACTGCTGCCAGTTCACCGGTGGGAATCTGTGTGGAATCAGTGGGAAGATAGTTGGAAGCTTTTAGCTGGAGTTTATGTTTGAGCACTGTGCCTGAATCGGCTCCTTCAAGGTTGAAATAACAATGGTTTGTGAGATTTACCACAGTGGGAGCATCAGTGGTGGCTTTCATCACAAGTGTGAGTACATTGTCTTCACTCCAAGTATACTCGGCAGTTACAGAAAGAGTGCCGGGGTAATTCTCCTCTCCATCCTTTGAGACATATGAAAACCTTACACCGTTTGGAATCATCTGCGCATCCCAGATATGGTTTTGAAATCCGCAAGGGCCACCATGCAAAGCATTCGGACCATTGTTGATATTCAACTGATAGGTTTTTCCCTCTATCTCAAGGTGCCCCTTGGCAATCCGATTGGCATATCTGCCTGGAATCTTTCCCATGCAAGGACCGTCGGCCATATAGTCAGCCGGGTTTTCATAGCCTAAAGCCACCTCTCCCATCACACCAAACTTATCGGGAACTTTTACAGATGTGATGCCTGCTCCTAATGTGGAAAGCTCTACGGAAGCACCGGAGGAATTCTCTATCCTAAAAAGGGTGATATCCCCTTCAGAAGAAGGGGATATGCGCTTTGTAATCTTCATAAATTTTTTCTCTTTTCAGAACACTTATAAATTATCTTTTTACCAGACGAGCACCATCAGAAATCACTACATCATACACTTTGGGCTCGTGACCATATTTCTCTTTGAACTTTTCGGTCACTGTAGTCACAAACTTATCATGCAGTGTATTGGGAAGAAGATTGATGGTGCAGCCGCCGAAGCCACCGCCCATGATACGGGAGCCGGTGACACCCAGTTCTTTTGCCAGGTCGTTGAGATAATCGAGTTCTTCACAGCTCACCTCATAGTCTTTTGACAGACCTTGATGGGTTTCATACATTTTCTTACCCACTGTTTCATAGTCACCGGCATTGAGAGCGTCACACACAGCAAGCACGCGGTCTTTTTCCTCAATCACATATTTAGCCCTCATGAAGTCTTCTTCAGAGATGTCGCCTTTAACTTTGTTGAGGTCTTCCATAGTGGCATCACGCAATGTCTCCACACCGAGTCGTTTGGCCACTCTTTCACAGGAAGCCCTACGTTTGTTGTAGGGAGAGTCGGCCAGTTCATGTTTCACTCTTGAGTCTACCAGCACGAGTTGATAGTCTTTCGGCTTGAACGGGAAATATTCATATTCAAGGCTTCTGCAGTCGAGACGCATCAGGTTGCCCTCTTTTCCGAATACTGAAGCAAACTGGTCCATGATACCGCAGTTTACGCCACAATAATTATGTTCCGTGCTCTGTCCGATTTTAGCCAGTTCAAACTTATCTATTTTATTTTGGTTGAAGAGATCGTTGAGAGCAAATGCGAAGCAAGATTCAAGAGCAGCAGAAGAGCTGAGGCCGGCACCCAGAGGTACGTTACCTGCAAACACTGCGTCGAATCCCTTCACCTCACCACCTCTTTTGATTATCTCACGGCAAATGCCAAAAATATATCTTGCCCATGATTCTTTCGGAGCGTCTTCTTCATTCAGACCGAATTCCACATATTCCTTTATGTCCATTGAATAGACACGCACTGTTTCAGTGCCATTGGGACGGATATCAGCCATGATCACCTTATCGATAGCACCCGGGAACACGAAACCTCCATTGTAGTCGGTATGCTCTCCTATGAGGTTGATACGTCCGGCTGAAGCATATAGGGAACCTTCTCCGCCGAATTTCTCAGCAAAAGTTTTTTCAATTTCTTTTTGCATTTTGTCAGTTGTCATGATATGTAGGTTTTAATAGTTTAAGAAATGTTTATTAATTCACAGGAATAGTTATAGTGGCCGGTTTTACGCCTTTGGCCTTGGCAGTGAAAGTGATTACACCCGGTGTTTCACCGCTCTGCACAATAGCAGTGGCTGCGCCTGAGAAGAGGTCCATCACGGGTTCATGGAAAGGACGAAGACTTGTGGCATCACCGTTGGCGGTGGCACGGAATGTACCGGCTCCATCAGTGTAGAATTTCACTTCCCTCTCGTCAGTGGGTACGATATTACCCTCCTTGTCGGCTACCTGTACCACAATATAAGCGAGGTCTTCACCGTCAGCATTTAGAGATGTACGGTTGGGTGTAAGCACCAGATGGTCAGGTTTACCGGCAGTCTTCATAGTTTTACGTCCGGCCTCGTTTCCATTTTCATCATAAGCCACCACAGTCACCTCTCCCGGCTCATACACAACGTCGTTCCACATCAGACGATATCTTTCCATATTGGTGCCGTCTGTACGTTTTTCACGTATTCCCTGACTTTTACCATTGATGAATAGTTCCGCTTTAGGGAAGTTGGTGTACACAAACACAGGAGTGATCTCACCTTCGCGACCTGCCCAGTTCCAATGTGGCAGAATATGGAGGGTGTTGTCGTTTTCATTCCATTGTGAACGATAGAGGTAATACCTGTCTTTTGGAATACTTGCAAGGTCGATGATGCCGAAATAAGAACTATGGCTTGGCCATGCATCGGTATCGTAGGGATACGGTTCGCCGAGATAATCGAAACCGGTCCACACGAATTGACCCATATTATATTGGAGATCATCGTCTACCGCAAAGTCATCATCAGGGATATTGCTCCAGAAAGCATATTCCACATCATAGCTGCTCGACTGATTGTCAGGACGTACCACACCTGCTCCCAGTTCTACAGGGAAATAATATTTTCCGCGTGAAGATACGGTAGAAGAGGTTTCAGTACCCAGAAGAATATTCTGTGGTAATTTTGGTATGGCCTCTTCATATCGATTCACCTTATAATTGAAACTTGGGATATCTACAGATGCTGCAAAACCATTATTGATCACGGCATCAAACTGATCCATACCATTTGTTACAGGACGGGTGGGATCTTCGCGATGAACTATATCCTGAAGAAAGAGTAATTCGGAGATACCGTCGGGGCCCCACTGAGAAGGTACTTCGTTGCCCACCGACCAAATTACAACTGAAGGATTATTGCGGTAATTTTTTACCATGTTTACCACATCTTTCTCAGCCCAGTCATTGAAAAGAGTGCCATAGCCGTTTTCACTCTTAGGACGGAATCCCCAGTCGTCAAAGGGTTCCACCATAAGCATGAATCCCATTTCATCGGCCAAAGCAACCAATTCCGGAGCCGGCATATTGTGCGAGGTGCGTATGGCATTGACACCAAGATCTTTCATCATTTCCATCTGATACCTTAGAGCCGAGGTATTGATTGCGGCTCCCAAGGGACCAAGATCATGGTGATTGTTTACCCCTTTGAATTTAGTAGGCACACCGTTAAGGAAGAACCCTTCACCGGCACGGTATTCAATAGTGCGGATACCAAAACGGGTATCATATGAATCCATTGTCTTCCCATCCTTTATCACTTTTGTGGTGGCTGTATAAAGGGTAGGCGTTTCGGGTGTCCAGAGCGACGGCTCATTTACTCTCAGGTTCTGATAGACCGGTGCGCCCGGATAGAACTTATAAGAATGAGTATCGGAAGCCACTTCCTGGCCTTTCGAATTCTTTATCACAGTATTAAGAGTGAATTCTTCACCTTTAGCAATGCCCTCAACTTCTGTCTTGAGATGGACGTTGGCATATTCTTTAGATACGTAAGGCGTGGTGAGATAGGTGCCCCACACCGGGATATGTACCTTATTACGCTCGATGAGATGCACATTACGGTAAAGGCCGGCACCCGGATACCAGCGGGATGACTTGTCGGGGTTTTCCAGAGAGACTTCTATTTCATTTTTTCCGGGTTTCACCACTCCGTCGAGGTCCACATAGAAGGAGTTGTAACCATAAGGCCAATAAGCCACTTGCTGACCATTTACATAAACATGAGCGTGGCTCATGGCTCCATCAAAAAGAAGAGCGATACTCTTATCAGTGGTGTCTTTTACCTCGATTGTGGTTTTATAAAAACCTTTCCCCACATAAGGGAGTCCACCTGTACGGCCGGTTTTCCAGGAAGCCTCGGTTTCACCATTCTGCTCTATGGCCACCTCCTGAAGGTCGTTGTCTCGGCTGAAAGGTCCATAAATCGCCCAGTCATGGGGAATGGTAACATTTTTCCATTGGGTGCTGTCTTGAGAAAATTCCCAATGCTTGATAAGGGTGTCGCTTCTTTGAGCCCACACTGGGAGAAATGCGAGTATTATGCCACCCAAAGCAAATAATTTCTTCATGGCGTGATAAATTGGTCAGAGATTTTAGTTGTTTTGAATTCAACGAATTTAATAAAAAATAATCGATAGGTAAAGTTATAGATATTATTTTTTTAATATAGGATGAAAGAATAGTGAATGATAAGGGTTCTACTTAAGGGTATCTCCTTAAAGATATCTCTCCAATAAAAAGATTAAAGAGGGAATGTTGGGAAAAATTCGTTTTTTCAATTTAACTTTACAGCCTGTTTGCGGTCTAATTTTTTACTACAACATATAAAATTACTCCAAGTCGTATATTTAAACTATTAAAACCACTATAAACATGAAGATTAAGATTTTCGGTATCTCTCTCTTCCTTTTGGCTACAATGGCCACAAGTTGTGTCTCTAATAAGAAATACGCTCAACTCGAAGAGAAATACAATGAACTGGAATTAGTGTATGGCAGTACCCGCGACGACCTTCTGGGCTGTAACTCAGACGTGCGCAATCTCCAGACTCAATTAAATAATGCCAATAAGGTAAACGAACAGCTGCGTGCCGACCTCACCGATGTGAAAAACGCTCTGTCAAAAAGTATGGATCAGAACAGCCAGGGGAATGTGAATATCTCCAAACTGGTAGATGAAATCAATGCCTCCAACAAGTATATCAAACAACTCGTGGATGCAAAATCAAAATCTGATTCTCTCAACATTGCCCTGACCAACAAACTTACCCGCTCTCTCAACACCGACGAGCTCCGCGATGTAGATGTAAAGGTGCTTAAGGGTGTGGTATACATCTCCCTTTCCGACAATATGCTTTTCAAGAGCGGCAGCTATGAAGTTTCTTCACAGGCAAAACAAACTCTTGAAAAGATTGCCAAGATCCTGAAAGACTTCAAGGATTTCGACGTGCTTGTAGAAGGCAATACTGATAACGTGCCTATTTCCAAGACAAATATCCGCAACAACTGGGACCTCTCAGCATTGCGTGCCTCTTCAGTGGTACAAGTGCTCCAGAATGAGTTCGGTATCAATCCCAACCGTCTGTCGGCAGCCGGACGTGGTGAATACAACCCCGTTACCGACAATGACACTGAAATGGGTAAACAACGCAACCGCCGCACCGAGATCATCATCACTCCAAAACTCGACGAGTTTATGGACCTGATCGACCAGGCTCCTGCTGAAGACTAAGAGCGGTTGACCAAATACTGACCGGAATGGCTTTTTCATTCAGAATAATTTTCGGCCTCCTTATGTTGCTGGTATGTACCACTCAGGGCTGTATTAACGATGACGAACCGAAAGATGGGCCTACCTTGACGGTAGGCGACCATCTTCCGGAATTTTCCGTGACACTCAACAATGGAGAAATCATCTCGCCTCAAACACTTGAAGGCAAGATTTCCGTGATTGTGTTTTTCAATACAGGATGTGGCGACTGCCGCCAGGAACTGCCGGTGATACAGCAACTGTGGAATCAATATAAAGATGATTCCGAAGTGGTGATTGCACTCATTGCGCGAGAAGAAACCGAGCCGGAAATAGAGGCTTACTGGAATGAAAACAATCTTACTATGCCATTTTCCCCTCAGGAAAACCGGAATGTCTACTCTCTTTTCGCACCAAGTGTGATTCCCAGGGTATATATTTCTAATCAAGAACTCATAATCACCGCATCTTACGGCGATACGGATATGCCATCTCTCGAAAGGCTAATATCCGATATCGAGTCCTTAAGAGCCCTTAAATAATCTCCTCACCTTAAAACTATATCCTCATGCCTCGTTATGATATTTCGCGTCTTCGTAAGGAGAAAGGAATGAGCCAAAGCGAACTGGCCAATCTCCTGCAGATGACTCAAAGTTTCCTCTCAGCTATAGAAAATGGAAAGAGTCCGCTTCCGGTGGAAAAAGAAGAGAAACTTTGTGAAATCTTTTCTATCCCGGATTTAAATGCATATATAGTTGGAAAGAGAAGTGAGGGACAGGACAAAGGTCTTACTGAAATGACCGATAGCGACCTGTTTAATCAGCTGCTGAGCCGATTCCACAAACAGGCTCACAGCGAAGAGTCAGAACATCATCATCGCGACCATCACCAGCGTATAGAAGAACTGGAGGAAAAGGTGGAAAGACTCTTTAACCGAAACGATGCATTGATGCAACGCAATGATTTCCTGAGCGATGTTAACGACAGATTGAGAAACGAAATAGATTCCTACAGGCTGGAAATAGAAAAATTAAGGGATGAAAATTATTCTTTAAGGAAGCAACTCCTCAAGGAGGATAAATAGCAATCATTCTACCACTGTAAATATGAGCCCGGCTTTTCAAAGAAAAGCGGGCTCATTTATTTTTAGTGATAGTCACCACATAAGCGTCGGCAGTGTCACTGAGCACTCGGACATCGAAGCCGTTGCTTGCAAGAAATTCCGCCAGGACCGCAGGCGAGGGCAACATTTCGCTTTCAGAATGTTTCTCCCGATGAATATTGTTGATGAATTCCGCATCGCTCGGGAAGGCGATCGTAATGGTACCATTTTCTTTGAGATTCACTTTTTCCAGCCACCGCAGAGTGTTCACCGGATCATGAAGATGGGGATACACACAGTAAAGAATTATGCGGTGAAATTCTCCCGGGATAGTTTCATTTTCAAAATCCAGATTTAAGAAGCATGGAGCCGGAGAAAGATTGCTGAACTTCTGCCTGGCAATATCCAGCATACCGGCAGAATAATCCACTGCAGTTACCTTACCCTCCGAGCCGATTTTTTCAGTGATATAAGGCAGAAGCACACCGGTTCCGGTGCCCAGGTCAAGTACATGCTGGCCGGGATTAATATCTATCATATTTATAATATTGCTTACTCTATGGTGAGTGGAGCGCACTTCATTATCATCCCAAGTGGGGGCAAGTTTGTCAAAAAAAGTCCGTTCATCCATTATTTTACTGATATAAATATAATATTGTGCTTAATTATAATAGAAATATCATAGAAATTAAAAATAATTAACTATATTTGCTCCATCGATAGGCAAATATATCAAAAATACATAAAAAATGAAAACCCACTTGCTAAAAATCCTCTTATTCCTATTTGGGGTAGCATCTGTATACGCACAGGAGAAAAATGATACCACTGCTCTATCGGAACTTTTGGTTACCGCTCCCTCAAAGACACAGGTGGCGCTTACTCCAATGGATGTGACTATAGTCACTTCTGAGGAAATAGAGAAATCCACCGAAAGTTCACTTCTGCCGGTTTTACAGAATCATGTGCCGGGATTTTTTGTCAGTGAACGCGGCATGGAGGGATATGGTGTTTCAGGTGGTGCAGCCGGGTCGGTCACAATCCGTGGAGTAGGCAGCGGCACAGGTGTTCTTTTCATGATAGATGGAGTGCCTACCTGGGCCGGAGTGTTCGGGCACTCTGTGGCCGACACATATTCTGCCAATGGGGTTGAAAAAGTGGAAGTGGTAAAAGGACCTTCATCTTTACTATATGGCTCTAACGCCATGGGAGGTTCTGTGAATATTATCACAAAGAAACATAATGCGGAAGGATTTTCAGGTAGGGCAAGGGCCATGTATGGCTTTTACAACACAGTGAAACTTAATCTTTCCGGAGGATATCGCAAAAATAAATTTTCAGTGATGGCAGCCGCCCAGTATGACCGTAGCGACAACAACCGTCCGGGAAGCGCCTTTTGGCTATGGAGTGAATATGCCAATCTCCAGTACTCAGCGTCACGCCACTGGAGTGTAGGAGCCACAGTAGACATGACTCAAAGCAAAGCCCATAATCCGGGCTCCACCTATGATCCATTGGAAAATATGTGGACCAAGATTGCAAGAGGTTCTGCGGCTGTATATGCCCATAACAGTTACTCTAAAGTGAACGGAGGGGTGCAGGCCTATATCAATTGGGGAAAGCATCACCTTGACGATGGCAATGCTCCCGGTACTCGTGAGAATAACTATTACTTCAATCTCACTGACTACAACATGGGGTTCAATATTTTTGAAACCGTGAATCCCTGGAGAGGCAACGATCTTTCTTTAGGGGTGGATTTTCAGCACTGGGGCGGACATATCTGGAACGACCCTAAGGAGGGAGTCTACAACCCGGCGACCGACGGCGAGTTTAACCCTTCTGAAGAACGCAAGCATGAAAATGACATCGCCGGATATATAATGATGCAACAGGGATTCTTCCACAATATCCTATCCTTGAATGCTGGCGTAAGGTTGCAACATAACTCCCGGTGGGGCAATATCTGGATTCCTCAGGCAGGATTTATTGTAAGACCGGTGAATCAATCAGAACTCAAATTCTCTTTCAGCAAAGGGTTTCATTCTCCAAGCATCAAGGATATGTACCTCTTCCCTCCAAAGAATCCGAATCTGAAACCGGAGTACCTGTATAATTATGAATTATCCTACCGTCAGACAGTGTGTAACGGGATGCTGAATTTCGGAGCCGCTATCTATTATATCGATGGACGAGACATGATCCAGACCCTCCCACCGGCGCCATCTGAAGGCAGACCAAAACCAATGAATGCCAATACGGGAAAATTCAAAAATAAAGGTTTTGAAGTGGATGCCACATATAATTTTTTAAAAAATTGGCAAATTTACGCAGGATATTCTTATCTTTACAGCGACAATCAAAAAATATTGTATGCACCGGAGAACAAACTGGATGTCTCCCTAACATTCTCTCCGGGTAATTTTGAAATCACAGCCGAAAGTAATACTATCCGTGGGCTAAATAACGGAAGCCCGGATGGGAAAGTGAACTACTCTCTTCTCAACCTGCGGGGTTCATATACATGGCCTCTTATGGTATCTCTCACTCTTTTTGCAAAAATAGACAATCTCCTCGCTGAAAAATATGAGGTGGTGTATGGGTATCCAATGCCCGGAGCCACTGCATTTATCGGATTGGAATGTAAATTTTAAACTTAAAGGGTAATTGATTCATGATGCATGGTGTCCGGACTTTCTTATTTTTTTGGCAATGATTCTTTTTGGTTCGGGCACCATGTATTATGAATTAAATTTTTAAGTATGGGGATCCGCAGCAGATTGTCTCTTCTTTATTTTCTTCAATTTGCGGTATGGGGCAGTTATCTGTCCTGTTTCGGGCAGTTATTGGGAAGCGGCGGCCTCGGCCCTGATATCCAATGGTTTTATGCTGCCGTAGGGATAGTGTCTTTAATTACACCGGCATTGATGGGTCATTTTGCCGACCGGTTCGTACCCTCTCTACGCCTGCTGGGACTTTGCCATCTGTGCGCCTCAATAATTATGATGGGTGCCTGGGTCTATGCCTCCACACGTCCGCAATATTCCTTCTGGCCATTCTTTCTTATATATCTGGGCTTTCTGGCATTTTACATGCCCACTATGGCGCTTGCTAACACCACTACCTTCGCATTGTTGAAAAGTAGAGGCCGGCAGCCGGTGGATTCTTTCCCCATTATAAGAGTATGGGGCACACTTGGCTTTGTGGCTGCCATGTGGTTTGTAAACAGCGCCTATTTCTACGAGGGTATATTCGGATTCACACTCAACGATCAGAATCCGGCAGCCTTCCATAGATTCCAATATACTTCGATGCAACTTTTCACCAGTAGCATCTTGGGATTAATCACCGCAGCCTATACTCTTACCTTACCTGTGGCACAAGTGCCTGATCCGGGCAAATCCTCTTCTTTAGCAGATATTTTCGGACTCAAGGCGTTCAGAATGTTTAAGATGCCTGAAGTCCGTACCTTTTTGGTGTTTGCAGTATTTACCGGTGTCTGTCTCCAGATTTCCAATGGTTATGCGATTCCCTTTATCAACCATTTCATGGCTTTCGAGCAATATATGGGATCAATTGCGGCCGGAAATGCCACCTTGTTATTCTCTCTTTCCCAGATGTCGGAAGCAGCTTTCATACTGGTTACCGGCCTGGCAATGAAAAGAATGGGATTTAAATGGGTAATTTTCGGAGCCCTGATGGCATGGTGCCTACGTTTCCTCTTCCTGGGTTTAGGAAATCCGGGCAATGGAATATGGTGGCTCGTTTTTTCCATGATTATATATGGTGTAGCCTTCAATTTCTTTAACATTGCCGGTCATATCTATATGGACCAGAAGAGCGACAGTGCTACACGTGGCTTCGGACAGGGACTTCTGATGATGATGACCAATGGAATCGGTGCCACGGGAGGTATGATTGCAGCCGGAGCCGTGATCAACCATTACTGTCATTGGGAAATGGTAACAACGCCTGCCGGCGATTCCGTGAGACTCTTTATGGGCGACTGGGTGGCACCTTGGCTTATATTTGCCGCATATTCTTTGGCAGTGGGCTTACTCTTCTTCCTTTTCTACCGCTCTTCTGTGCCTGAGAGAAGATTAAACCAGGAGAGAGGATCTATTGCCACTCCACGATATCTTGTTTCAAAATGAAGGTGAGGGCCTGTGGAATTTCCGGTGTTACCTCCAAAGCCTACCGGATCTCCGGCTTTGATGTGGTCGCCCGGAGAGACTGAAGAGCCGTTAAGATGACCATACAGAGTCTCCAGCCCACCGGAATGACTCACCACAACATATCTTCCGAATCCTCCTATATCATAGCCTGTCTTCGTTACGATTCCGGGGAGTGCACACCTGACTGTGTCTCCCACACTCAAAGCTATATCTATGCCTCGGTGAAAACGATTGAAACGTTTTCGGAAGCCGTAATATGATGTCAGGGGCCCATCTACCGGCCTGAAGAATTCATCAATAGAATAAGATGGAAGTTCACCTATATACGGTGTGTATTCAGCATCCAGAATACCCGGTGCCCAATTGCCGGATTCGTGAAACCCATGGTCCCTGTATACTTCCGTGAGATAAGATAGAATGGAGGAAGTATCTGTTTCTTTTACAATTTGCTTGGTATCCCCATAAAATGCCCTCACAATTTCAGCAAGGTTCACCGGGATTGAATCCTCATCCTGAGGCCGGGATTCTTCTCGACTCACCACACCCGCCAGACGAGTGAAGATGTCGATTGCTGAGTCAGTGTTTTCCTGAGTTTGTGAAAATAAAGGGAATGAAAGGAAGAATAAAGTCAGGGCAGCAAAGGCTTCAGGAAACCTTTTCATCACTTGGGGTTTCTGAGTTTTTATCCTTTTTCATTTCCACAACCTTCAACTTGTATTCCTTCACAAGAGGCGTGCCGAAAAGAATCCATGCCGCACAAATCACTACTGCCAGGAACGCACAACCGCCGATAATCAGGCCCTTTCTTGGGGAAGTTGGCTTCAAAGGTACCGTAGCCGGCGTTATTATGGTGTACACCGGAGTAGTCTCCTGTACTTTGCTCTTAGCATTCTGCACTTGCAGTGAGGTTTCATTATAAAGGTTGAAGGCCAGTGAAGATTCGTTTTCCAATCTTTCCCGTGTGATACGGGCTGACTGTGTGGCAAGGTTCTGGTTGCGGTCTATATAATCTGCCAGACGTTGTTGTGCCTTATAATATTCTTGCTGAGCCTCATCGTTTAGTTTCACCGCATAGTTCAGGTCTTGACGAGCCTTGTCGGTACGATATTCGGTTACATATTCCCTAAGACGAGACACCACAGTATCAGCCAATATAGCACTCACTACAGGGTCTTGCATTTGGGCATTGATGGTGATAACGCTTGTCTTTTGGTCTACACTGGCAGTCACCCGGTTTCTCAACGCATTGACCAGAGCATCTTCTTCCACTGAAAGACGAATCAGTTTCTTGCCATCGGAGAGTGAATCTGTCATTGTTTCCTCGGCGGGAGTTCCTTTGATAAATCCTATCACCTTTCCGGGTACGCCCATTATGATTGACCACCAGGGGCCATGAGTCTTTTCCAGAAGGTATTCCCTGACTGTATAGGGTTGGTTCTCTTTGTCTTTCACCTTTACGTCGAGAAGACTTTCTACAAAAGGTACCGAACCCATGATATCGGGATAAAGCTGAGGATACACGGCATCGGAACTTGTGTTGCCGGATGCATTTATACCGGCCATGGAAGCCAATGCTCCAAGTCCGCCGGAAAGACCGGCCCTATTTGCTTTAACTTCAGGAGCCAGCTTAACTGATGTGGTATATTCTCTTGGAATACTGAAAGCTATAATCAGACCTGCCAACACTCCCCACATGCACCAGATAAGCAGAAGTTTGCGGTTATCCCAAAGTTTATAGGCAAGTTCCAGAAGATCAATCTCTTTTTCTTCAGATGATGAAGATGTAGCTTCCGTATTATCCTTTACAGAAGTATCTTCGGGTTGGGCTTGCTTTATCGAGTTATCCTTTGTCTTGTCGTCCATAATTTCAGCATAAACATAACGTCTTCGACGTTTTCTCTTTTTGTGGGAGTCTCTGTTGTAAATCCGGTGATTATATGATGAGGAATTCTCTTTGACTTCTATTCCTCATACTAATCCGGGTTATCTTCTGACAATGTTGGTTATGGTGGCAGCCAGTGCGGCTACAGAAGTAAACGATGAGGTGATAGCCATAATCTGAGCCCAGTTGGGGCCGGTGGTGGCCGGTTTGGAGGGCACAATTATCTGACATCCCGGCTCAATTACACTATTTCGTTTAGCCTTTGTCACCGTACCGTTCATATATACTATGAAAGCCTTGTTTTTCTTTGCCCGGGTGCCGTAACCTCCGGCTTGATTAACATAATAACTGAGTTTCTTACCGGGGACATAAAGCACAGCATTCGGGAACATAACATCACCCGCAATCTTTACAGTGCTCTGCAACTGGGGGATATACAGTCTGTCGCCTTCCTGGAGCACTAAGTCATAAGTGCTACCCGGGTTTTGTAAGGCAGCTTCAAGGTCGATACCCACATTATAACGGTCAGACACATCAATCTTACTTAACGAGATAGAGTCGGCGCTGCTGTTGCTTTGCATTCTTGCAATGCGGAGGGTCTCACGGCGTGCCTCATATTCCGATTGTGTTAGCCTTCTTTCCAGATAAGCCCCTTTCAGATAAGCCCCATCGATAATGCCTCCTGCCCTCTCAATCAGGTCGGTGATCCTTTCATTACGTTTTTCAAGCACATAATCTCCGGCAAACAATATTTCACCCCCTACCGATACCAGTTGCTGGGCTTCATATCCCGGACTTAACCTCACCTGCACAAGGTCGTAAGGTTTCAGCATGAAACTTTCGCCGGTGCCCAATTTGAGACTTCTGTCGATAGATACAGTAAAAATTTCAGCAGTCTGCTGAGTCTGTTTTGTGGCGGTGGGATCCATAATTCTCCTTGAGATATCCACACGTGCAGTAGATGCTCCTTCCAAGAGACCTCCGGCTTGGACTATAAGATCCTCCAAGGTGGTATTCGCTGCATAAGGATAGGTACCCGGATTGGCTACCTGTCCATGGATGGTAAGAGCGCCTCGGCTTTCGAGCTCATGGATGCTTGGAATCACAAGCATGTCGTTTCGCTTAAGTTCAATATCAGGTGCCAGACCGGCCAAAATGTCGGCCAAATCCAGGGCAAGCACTTCCAACTGAAGTTCCGGACCCTCCCTATAAAGGAGCACACGGCCTGTGTATGCATCCTCAGTAAGGCCATCGGCTGTAGCGATAAGCTGACTCACTGTCTGTAAATTTGGACTTATAGCATACATCCCGGGTCTATAAACCGAACCTTTGAGTTCTACCCGGTTGGCATAACGGTCGAGGATTGTGCCCACTGTGAGTAAGTCACCGTCCTGAAGACGATAAGTGGCAAATTCTCCTTCATCGATATTGTAAAGTTCATTCTCAGTGCCTGCCTGACGAGAGAGTCTCACCATTTCCGCATAAGCATCGCCTGTGAATCCACCTGCATAGTTCAAGAGGTCTTGCACCGTTTCATTAGGCTTGATTTCATAATACATGGGACGCTTCACGTTGCCATCGATGTTAACCAAACTCTCGTAAGGCGGAACGATTATGATGTCACCTTCTTGCAGACGTATATTACCATCGGTCTTTCCTTCAAACAAATAGTCGTAGATATCTATCCCGGCAATCTTTTTACCGTTTCGGAGCACCTGGATATTACGCAGAGTACCGATATCATTGATGCCTCCGGCTCTGTATAGCCCGTGAAACACGGATGAAAAAGGAGACAGCCTGTAGGTGCCGGGGGTGGCAACCTCACCTAATATATCTACCTGGATGGTACGCACCTGTCCGAGAGTCACCTGAATATCGGTTTCCTCGTCGCTCATACCTGAATATTTCTTAGAGAATGTGCTCTTGATATGGTTGGAGGCTTCATTTATCGAAAGGCCGTTGAGATAAACCGGACCAATCTGTGAAATCATGATGCTGCCTTCGGGCGAGATGGTCTGACGAATATGGTCTTCATTGGTACCCCATATATCAATCACTACTTCATCACCCGGTCCGAGTCGGTAATTTTGGGGTGTAGCGAGATTTTCACTCGGTTCAAAAGTAAGGCTTCTCGAATTGAATACCCGGTGACCGTAAATCTGACGTCCTGACACTTGACCGTCAGTGCCTTCTTCTATAGTGCGGCTCATCTCATCCATTGAGCCGGCTGTGAGTTCATTGGAAGCATCATGGAATCGCTGACGGTTTTGAGCAGCTACATTTCCGCCGGTTACATTTACCTCAGACCCTTGTTGGTCTTCATACATATTCTTTATCCTCTGGGCCTGCTCCGGTGTGACTCCTCGGGCCAGAAGCGCTTTGCCGATTTCCTGCTCCGAAAGTCCTAAGGCAGACTGCTGCTTGATGAAGGAGATGACTTGCTGATCTGTCATGGCTGAACCTAACATGGCTATGCTCATGAATATGGACAGGAAGATGTTACGTTTGCTCATATCGTTGATGCTTCTCTTAGAGAAATTTCTTTTGAAAGTTATGATTTACCTTTTATTACGGATCGCCTAAAGAATAAACGCAAAATTAATAAAAATATGGTGTAGAGGCAAAAGGTGTGAGAGCATTGTGAATGAAGGCCCCTTTGTGAGGAGTGATTTTTTTATCTAATTTTGCAAAGGCCTAACATCAGCAGCCATAGAAGATTAATGAAGACCATCCTGATTGTGATAGCCGGCATGGCCGACCTTCCTGATCCAATTACCCGGAGAGACACACCTCTGAATGTGGCGAATATACCGTCGTTACACACGTTAGCCAGAAGAGGGGAACTTACCTCGCTGTCTCCATTGGGTAGTCATGATATAAGCCATGTGAATTCTACACTCTCTCTTCTTGGATACGACCTTGACAGGGGTGAGCCTTCCACGCGGGAATTAATGGAATATGGTCTTGAAGGAGGAGCTTTACTAACTGACTTCCCGACTCTACGACCCTTTATAATCCCGGGATTCTCGGGTCATGGCGTATGTGTCACCACTTCTGCATGGGTAAGGGGAGTTGCAAAATGCGCCCTCCTCAAACCTTTGGATATCTATTCACCCGGCTCATCAGATGCAGAGATTCTTGAGACCATGGCCGAACTCGCCATAAATTCCATTAAAGATAACGAGTTTGTGCTCGTATATGTGGATTCTCCTCTAAAGGCTGCTTTGAAAGGTGATTTTGATTCAAAGGTTACGGCATTGGAACTGATCGACCGTCATCTGGTGACTCCGGTGGCCGACTTCGTCTGGAAATCTGAATTGCTTCTACACCTGGCAGTTACTACCGACCTGGTGACTCCATGGCACAAGCAAAGGCCGTCAAAGTTAAGTGTGCCCGTCGTGTTTTATTTCAACAACCATGACTGGGAGGGTGATCCCGATCAAAAACTCACCGAAGAAGAATCTTTGTATACCGAAGGAAATACATATACCTCTTCCGACTTCATGAGATATCTTTCCAATTTTTCGGTATCGGATGAGGAGGAAGAACTTCCCTACTGACTCTTACTTTCTAAACTGATCAAAGCAGGGAAAGAAGCATCGAGACATCTTGATGACTTGTGGCCCAATCGGTGACAAATCTTACTTTTGATGTGTCCTTCCCGGGAGGTCCCCATAATTCAAATGTGCATTTCTCCTGCAATTTTCTGATCAAATCATTCGGGAGTTCGAAAAATTGCTGATTGGTGGGAGAATCTATGAATGGACGATATCCTTTGCTGATGAATCCCTTTTTCAGTGCCATGGCGGTATCTATCGCCTGGCGGGAAATTCTTTGATAAAGACCGTCTGTCATAAGGGTTTCAAACTGCACTCCCAGAAGCCTGCCTTTTGCCAATAGGGCTCCGTGCTGTTTCACCAGTGTGGTGACATGAGAGATGAGTTTTCCTTGAGGTATTACCACTGCCTCACCGAAGAGGGCTCCTACTTTAGTACCACCTATATAAAACACATCGCAGATGGAGGCAATCTCTTTCAAAGTAACTCCGGGTTCAGCTGCAAGGCCATAACCCAATCTTGCTCCGTCAAGAAACAACGGAGCATTATATTTCCGGCAGATTTCTTTTATTTCTTTTAGTTCGGGAAGGGAATAGAGCGTGCCAAATTCCGTGGGATAGGAAATATATACCATTCCCGGGTACACCATATGTTCATAGGTGTCGTCAGCATAGAAAGAGGAAAAGTATTCCTCAAGCTCGGAAGGCAGGATTTTTCCGTCATGGCTTGGCAATGTGAGTACCTTATGACCGGAAGCCTCCACCGCACCGGCCTCATGCACATTGATATGACCGGTTTCAGCACATACCACACCTTCATGATGACCCAACACTCCATCTATAACCGTGGCATTTGTCTGAGTACCTCCCACCATTAAAAATACCTTGGCTTCAGGCACACCACAGGCCTCACGAATCAACTCACAGGCATGTGCCGTATATGGATCGTTGCCATAACCTGCTGTCTGCTCCATATTGGTTTCAATAAGCCGGCGCATCACTTCGGGATGACAACCCCTCATATAGTCAGTATCAAAATGCAATTTCTCCATCTTATTTCTTGATTTTCAACTGCAAAATTACCTTTATCTTAATTAAGCACAAAAAATTTGACCGGTTACCCGGTTCTCTTGTAACTTTCAATCCTTACTTCATTTTATCTTTTTGTTAGGTTACAGCAAGATTTTCTGTCATATCCGGCATGATGGCTCTTGAAGATTCCTTCTTTTGTTATTTTTTTATATATTTGCAAAGAGTATGATACAGTTACCCCCTTCGAAAAGTATTGGCGCCAGATTCATGGTGGCCACATATTTTGCCGGCACTTTACCGGCCGACCCTATTTTTGAGGATAATGACGACCTGCTGGTGATACAGCGGGCCCTCCTGGAGGTTTTTTCCGATGAAGAACCAATAGACTATGGCGACTCCCCTATCGATGTGGGAGCCTCCGGCACGGCTTTAAGATTTGTGACGGCAGTGTGCGCTTCGAGCCCCGGAGCGGACTATGTGATCACAGGCAGTCCACGGCTTATGGCAAGACCAATGTATCCGCTGGTAAATCTACTGAAAGAAGCCGGAGCCGGTATAGAGACCTTGGGAGTAAACGGAGAAGGCCCATATCGTGTGAAAGGTGATAACCTTCAGGGGGGCGAATTTTCAATAAGAGGGGATAAAAGTTCACAATTCATCTCTGCGGTGATGCTTGTGTCGCCCTTATGGGAAAAAGGCCTCAAACTCTATTTCACCACTCCGCTGGTTTCCCGTCCCTATATAGAAATGACAGCCCGGCTGATGCAGAAATTCGGGATCAAGGTGGAATTTAACGATACTATGGTGACAGTGGAAAAGGGCTCTTACTCCGCTCCTAAAGATTTCTCTGTAGAAGCAGACTGGAGTGCAGCTTCATTCTTTTACGAAGCCTGTGCCTTAGGGGCCAAGGATATTGAATTGGGACACCTCACACCCCCTATGGAATCTTTGCAAGGCGACTCTGTTACCGATGAAATTTTCCAAAGACTCGGAGTGATGTCGGAATTTACAAAAGAGGGAGCCCTCTTGAAATATACCGGTGAAAAACCGGAATATTTAGAGGTAGATTTCCGAGATTGTCCCGATCTTGTTCTGCCCTATGCAGTGGCATGTCTGTGTAGCGAAGTGAAATTCAAATTCACCGGTGTTTCACATCTTCGACTTAAAGAAAGCGACCGAATCCAATCTCTTATGGAAGAGGCAGCAAAATTAGGATTCAAACTTGAGGCCTCCGACAACGAAATTCATTGGGACGGAGAAAAGATTGAAGCCGAAGCAAATCCGGTGATAGAAACACACGACGATCATAGGGTGGCTATGGCATTTGCCATGACAGCATTAACTCGGGGTGAAATCAGAATTGCCCATCCGGAAGTGGTGGAAAAATCTTTCATAGATTTCTGGAACCAGATAGAGAATATTGGCCTTAATTGCCAACTTGAAGATGACATAATGATAGTGAAGAAATGACCGGAGCCCTTGTGATTCTTGCTGCCATGGTGGTGATAGGCTTCCTTCTTTTCATCACCGATAAAACCTATTTCCGACATCATCATTCTTCGGTGCATAACGGCCCCGTTAAAGAGGCAGACGGAGAGAAAGTTGAAATGGCAAACGGGAATGTTTCAGACTCGCCTGAAATATGTTGCGGCCAACACCTGATATGCGAAAAAACTTCACTGGCAATAGTGAGTGATGAAATAATATATTATGATGATGAGGAACTCGACCGATTTGCGGGTCGCAATCCGAACTCATATTCTTCTGAAGAAACCGATGAATTCAGAGATGTTTTGCTCACATTGTTGCCTCAAGACGTGGCTGGCTGGGCTAAAAGCATAACTCTTCGTAAAATTGAACTTCCTTCAGATGTGAAGGATGAATTATATATGCTCGTGGAAGAACAACGGGCTAATCTCTGACAATCCATGAAAAAAATACTCCCTTTAGTGCTTTCTTTAGCACCTTTTACAGTTTTTTCCCAATCGGACGATGTCACCTGTCACGAACTGGCGGGAAATCTTTTGGCTTACCCGTATGTAGAAAATGAGCCACCGGCCCAGACAAAGGTTCCTGAGGGATATGAGCCCTTCCATATGGAGCATTACGGGCGCCATGGCAGCCGCTGGCTTTTGGGTGATGAGGATTATTCAGTGCCGGTAAAGAATCTGGAAAAAGCGGAGAAAGCCGGACTGCTAACACCTCTGGGACAACGCACGTTGGCCGGTCTCAGAATGATACATGAAGAATCTCAAGGCAGACTTGGAGAACTCTCCGACAAAGGTGCGCTTCAACATCAAGCCATCGGCCGAAGGATGGCCAGAAACTTCCCGGAGATCTTCAATCCGGATGCCGATCTCACTGCCAAGAGTACAATAGTGATAAGATGTATAATCTCTATGGCCAATGCCTTGGAAGGAATACAGAACCAAGCCCCGGGAGTGCATTTCGATAAGGATGCCAGCCAGGCCGACATGTGGTTTATGAACTATAACGACACTCCGGCATGGGTAATTAAAGATAGTGCGGATAAAACAGTGCTCAAGCCTTACCGCGACAGCATAATGGTGACAGACACCTACCTGTCTCGCCTTGTGACTGATGCTGATTTCGCCCGCGACAGTGTAGCTCCGGGATTGTTGCCTCGCATGTATTGGGTTTTGGGGAATGCCCAAAGCCATAGTAATCAGCCGTGGCTATTTGAGGAAGTTTTCAGCCGGGAAGAATTGGTAGAGAACTGGAAATCCGGAAATGCAGGATGGTTTATCCATGGCGGGAATTCTCAGCTCACAAATGGACGCATGCCTTTTGTGCAAAGAAACTTGTTGAAAAGAATGGTGGAACGCACCGACTCTGCGATCAATTCGGGCAGACCGGGAGCAAACCTTCGTTTTGGCCACGATGGAATTCTGATTTCCATAATCACTCTTATGGAACTGGGAGGGTATGGCGACGAAATCAATTCTCTTGAGCAACTGGAGAATACTGATTGGAAAGATTATGAAGTCATACCGATGGCCGGAAACCTGCAACTGGTGTTCTTTAAGCCGACAGGTGAAGGAAACCTTAACCCGGATGAGATCCTGGTGAAAGCCATGATAAATGAACGGGAGGTAACGATGCCGGGAACACCGGTAACCGGTCCATATTATCGATGGAGTGAACTGAGGGATTATTATCTTGATAAAATCTCAGATTTTCAATAATTTCTCCCAAGGTTAATGTAATAGCAGGTTAATGCAATAGCAGGGAAGCATCGCCATAAGATAAGAAGCGATAGGAATTAGAGAGGGCCTCTTCATAGAGAGGACGCCAGCTATCGCCTCCCAGGAATGATGATACCAGTAGCAAGAGAGTAGATTTGGGCTGATGGAAGTTGGTCACCATGCCATCTACGATTCGCCACTTAAATCCCGGTGCAATCATTATAGAAGTGGATGCCCTCAAGGTGTCCACCTTATTTTTATCCATCCATTCTAATATATATTGGAGGGACCGGACGGTATCAAAATCATTCGTTTTGTCGCCATAAGGGTCCCACTGGTTTACAATGAATGGATTTTCTTCACCTCTCCCCAAAGCAATTCCTATATAAGGTAGCGACTCAAGGGTACGTACTGAAGTGGTACCCACGGCAATGATAGGTTTCCCTGCAGTTTTCCATTCTATCAGCTGCCGGATAAGTTGATTAGTAACAGAGAAAGGTTCCGAGTGCATTGCATGATCACCGATAGTATCGCTCTTGACAGGGCGGAAAGTTCCTGCACCTACATGGAGTGTAACCTTTGCCACTGAATCGCCGTGTGCCTCCAGGCTCTCAAACACCTGAGGAGTGAAATGCAAACCGGCTGTAGGAGCAGCCACAGAGCCATTCACCCGGGCATAGACTGTCTGATAATCTTCCCGGTCGGAATCTTCGCTTTCACGATTGAGATATGGCGGAATAGGAATCTTACCTGCCATTTCTATTATGCGGCCGAAAGTAAAATCGATGTTGTCCCATGAAAATCTTACCTCTGAGGCACCATCGTCAAGAAGGCGAACCCTCTCCGCTGCAATCATAAGAGTAGAGCTCTCATCTACATTAAGGTTCAGATAGATTTTACCCTCCTTCCATTTCTTGGAGTTTCCCACTAAGCATTTCCATACACATTCTTTCTTCGACTGGAAGTTCAATGCGTAATCAGACGGATCGACCGGTTCCAAAAGAAATAATTCGATAGCGGCGCCTGAATCTTTATGAAATTGCAGGCGTGCATTGATCACCTTTGTATCATTGCATACCAATAGGGATGCAGGGGGAAGGAGATCGGCCAAATTAACAAATTTACGATGATAGATTCGGCCTTGCGGACTCCTGACCAGGAGTCGGCACTCATCTCTCTTCTCAAGAGGATGCACAGGAATTCTACCTTCCGGAAGGGAATAATCGAATTCCTCTATTTTTATTTCTTTTACCATAAATAGATTTCAAGAAGCGGCAGATGCCGAACTCAGATTCGGATTCATATCCTTTGTTGATGCCAGAGGCTTGGGATATTTTGGCAATCCTGCCCTGTTGGCACTCTGGAAGGTAGGCACGAGTTCTGCCGGTATCACTTTAGTCATGTGGGCAAATACCAGTACTAATGCTGCAAGTACCATCTGGGTTATAGCAGTGGAATGAAGGATATCTCCAAGGCCTACCAAAGGACTGGCGGCTCCGCCGAATACGTATCCTATGAAACCCAGCAAAGCAGAAGCATCTCCTGCATAAAGACGCCCTTCGTTCATGGCCAAAGTGTTGGAAACAGTGAAAATCATTCCTACACAGAAAATCATACACACGTTCCAGGCCTCATACACCCAAATGTTGTCAAGTAAATACAGGCATACACCCTGGCCAAATACTATTACAAAAAGTCCTCGCGCTGCATACACAGCAGCTTTCTTAAGGGGTTTGAAGGTAAGCGCCACTGTAGATCCGAAGGCTATGAATATGGCATTGAAGCCCATGAAAAGTCCAAAATCCAATTGAGAGTAATGATAATGAACCTGAATAATAAAAGGAGCAGCAGATACGTATGCAAAAACCAGACCCAAGGCAGCTCCCTTTAGAAAGGAATGTACCATGAAGTGCTTGTTTTTCACAAGATAACCGTAATTTTCAAAAGCTATCCAGAATTTTCCCTTCACTCTCCGGGCCTTAGGCAAAGACTCCTTCAGAGCCGGAGCAAGAATAAGCAGCATGATACTGAAGCCGAACAGAATCCAAAAAATACCTTTCCACCCTACGGCATGTGAAACAAAACCACCGATCACAGGTGCACTTGCAGGGGCAAATCCGTTGATGGCACCTACCAGGGCCATCACTTTGGCAAGGTTCTGACCCCGGTACATATCTGCAGGGATTGTACGCGCGAGAAAATATCCACCTGATGCACCAAAACCCTGTACCAGTCTCCACCAGATAAATTCCCATATACTTTTTGACCAGACACTGCAGAAAGCACCGATTGCAAACACTACCATTGCGATATAAAGAATCGGTTTGCGTCCCCAATGATCACTGAATGGCCCAAACAACATCTGCCCCAGTCCGAGTCCGATCATACCGAAAGTAAGACCAAGCTGACATGTTGACACCGAACAATGAAAGGCTTTGCACATTGCAGGCAAAGTGGGGATATACATGTCGTTGACAAAAGAACCGAAAGCACTGAGGAGCACCAGGTAAATTATCACAAACCAATAATAACCCCCTGAGGTAGGGGCCGACTGGATATCGGGATCGGATGAAGGAGACTCAACTTCCGAAGGTTTCAAGTCCTGCCTTATCTCATCAGCCGGGACTGTAGGCTGTGGCTCGGCAGCCTGTGCGTTTGGTAATTGGTTATCAGCCATATGGATACTTTTAAAATGTAAAATTACATTAAGTGTCTTAAAAATCCTAAGAGACCGTTCCTAAATTTTAACATAAATTGGGATGGTCTCTAAAAACTTTCTTCAGTTGTTGATGTTGGAAGAATAAAGGCTACAGGGGATAACCTTTTTTCGTTATCTTTGCAGTATAATCGAGTAATATGGCAAATCAGGAACTTAACGAACAGGAAATTGGCAGGCGCAACAGTATGCAGGCTCTGCGTGAACGTGGTATTGAACCTTATCCGGCAAAAGAATTCCCTGTAACCGGTTATTCAAAGGAGATAAAGGAAAATTTCAAGGATGATGAAGAACCCAAACGTGAAGTAAGTGTGGCCGGACGCATTATGAGCCGGCGCATCATGGGGAAAGCTTCTTTCATCGAACTCCAGGACAGTGAGGGCAGAATCCAGATTTATGTAAGCCGCGACGACATCTGTCCCGGTGAAGATAAGGATTTCTACAATGTAGTTTTCAAGAAACTCCTTGACATAGGTGATTACATAGGGGTGAAAGGATATGTGTTCCGCACTCAGATGGGAGAAATATCTATCCATGCTCAAGAAATCACCGTTCTTTCGAAAAGTCTGCGTCCTCTGCCTATAGTGAAACTCAAAGATGGTAAGGCTTATGATGCTTTCTCGGATCCGGAACAAAGGTACCGCCAGCGTTATGTAGACCTGATTGTTAATCCCGGCATTAAAGAAATTTTCCTGAAGCGCACTAAGATGTTTAATTCTATGCGCGAATATTTCAACAGCCATGGTTATATAGAGGTTGAGACACCGATACTACAAAGTATACCGGGTGGCGCTTCTGCAAGGCCTTTTATCACTCATCATAATGCACTCGACATACCCTTGTATCTTCGCATAGCAGATGAACTCTACCTCAAGAGACTGATTGTGGGTGGTTTTGAAGGTGTGTATGAGTTTTCTAAGAATTTCCGTAACGAGGGAATGGACCGTACACACAATCCGGAGTTCACTTGTATGGAAATTTATGTGGCCTATAAGGACTATAACTGGATGATGCACTTCACTGAGAAAATGCTGGAGAAAATCTGTATAGATGTAAACGGCACAACAGAAGTGCAGGTAGGCGACAATGTGATATCATTCAAGGCTCCCTATCCCAGAATCACAATGGCTGAGGCAATTCTGGATAAAACCGGTTTCGATATCACAGGTAAAAGCGAAGAGGAATTACGCGAGTTCTGCAAGAACAACGGTATAGAGGTTGACAATTCATTTGGTAAGGGTAAACTTATTGATGAAATATTCGGTGAAAAATGTGAAGGTAGCTTTATACAGCCTACATTCATCATTGACTATCCTATTGAGATGTCTCCTCTTACCAAACGCCATCGTAACAATCCTGAACTTACAGAAAGGTTCGAACTGATGGTGAATGGCAAGGAACTTGCAAATGCATATTCTGAACTCAACGACCCCATCGACCAATATGAACGTTTTGTAGAACAGATGAAACTTGCCGATAAGGGCGATGATGAGGCCATGATTATCGATCAAGACTTCATCAGAGCTTTGGAATACGGCATGCCTCCCACTTCAGGCATGGGTATCGGCATGGATCGTCTGGCAATGCTGATGACCGGTCAGGTAGCTATACAGGAGGTGCTTCTTTTCCCGCAGATGAGGCCGGAGAAAAAGCAAGACTCTGCAGAAGAAACCAACGAAGAATAATGGAATCTCTCGGTAAAATAGCAATAATCGGTTCCGGTAGCTGGGCAACAGCACTGGCCAAACTTATTCTCAACAACAATTCGAGGATAAACTGGTATATCAGGCGCCCCGACCGTATAGCAGATTTTGTGAAAAATCATCGCAATCCGGTATATCTGAGCGATGTCACATTCGATACTCATCGAATTGATTTCTTCTCCGATATCAATATGGCTATCTCCGGTGCCAAGACAATTGTAGTGGCTGTGCCTTCTCCCTTTTTTAAAGATGAGGCTGAGAAAATTTCCGTGCCGATGGCCGATAAGAATATTGTCTCGGCAGTGAAAGGTATTGTACCGGGCGATAATCAGATAGTCACCGATTGGTTTGCTTCCCGATTCGGATGCCTTGACAATAATCTGCTGGTGATTGGCGGACCTTGCCATGCTGAGGAGGTGGCGCTTGACCATCTCAGTTATCTCACCATCGGTTGCCACGACCCTATCAAGGGCACCAACTTCGCGAGAAGCATTTCGAGTTCCAGATTAAAGACAATTGTAAGTCTTGACGTGGCCGGCATAGAATATGGAGCGGTACTGAAAAATGTATATGCAATAGCAGCGGGTATTGTCGACGGCATGAAGGCCGGAGACAACTTCAAAGCAATGCTTGTGTGCAATGCAATCAGGGAGATGCGCAGATTCATTGATGTGGCAGCCCCCATGGATCACGAAAGAGACATTGACCGTTCAGCCTATCTGGGCGACCTGCTCGTCACTGCTTACAGTATCTTTTCACGTAATCATAATTTCGGTGCAATGATAGGAAAAGGATATAGCGTGAAAAGTGCCAAAATGGAGATGGAGATGGTGGCCGAAGGTTACTATGGCACACGATGCATGCACGATATAAATGAGGAGCATTTTAATGTGGAAATGCCCATTTTAAACTGTGTGTACAGAATTATCTATGAGGGCAAGAATCCTCGTCAGGCCTTCAGAGCTATCGCAGATACTTTCACTTGATTTCTTTGCACGCTTCCTGACTTGAAATTTAGATAATCTAATAGCCCAAGACAGAAGGTAACTCAGAATTTTCCGGTGAGACTATTTAATAAAAAAATAAAATGATTATCCTCATAAATATCCCATTAATAAATTGCCCTCAAATGTAGGGACGCACGGCTCGTGCGTCCGAAATAAAAGAGGGATAATTCTTTGATTATCAACCATATGTTGTTTGGGATATTATTGGGATAATTATAAAAAAAGAAATATAAGATTATAGAATAAAAAATAGAATTTATGAAATCAATCGAATTAAACATTCAAGATGCTGTGTATTTTGCTGAGAAGCAATACGAAGCCAACAAAGACAAGGCTGTAGATGCCATGACCACCCTTGAAAACGGTACCGGAGAAGGTGCTGATTTCCTTGGATGGCTCCATCTTCCTTCAGAGACTCCTAAATCTCTGCTCGACAGTATCAACAAGACTGCAGAACGTCTGCGTGAGAAATGCGAATACGTAGTGTGCATAGGTATCGGCGGAAGCTATTTAGGAGCTAAAGCTGTGATTTCAGCTCTTTCTGATAATTTTGCTGATTTCTACGGACCACAACCCAAGAATCCGAAAATTGTGTATGCCGGCCAGAATATCAGCGAGGAATATACTGCAGAACTTGAAAAACTTCTCGAAGGAAAGAAATTTGGAATTATTGTAATTTCAAAATCAGGCACTACTACCGAACCTGCCATCGCCTTCCGTATTTTCAAGGAACTTTTAGAGAAGCAGGCCGGTAAGGATGCAGCAAAAGAACTTATTGTAGCCATCACCGATGAGAAGAAAGGTGCACTCCGCACACTTGCCACTCAAGAAGGATATGAAACCTATGTGATACCTGACAATGTTGGTGGTCGTTTTTCTGTTCTTACACCGGTAGGTCTGCTGCCAATAGCATGTGCAGGTTTCGATATCGAAAAACTGGTGCATGGCGCTGCTGAAATGGAAAACACTACCAAGCATCCGGGTGCAGAGAATCCATGCGAAATATATGCCCGCATGCGCAATGCTCTTTATCAGAGTGGTAAGAAGATTGAGATTCTCGTAAATTATAATCCTAAACTTCATTTCTTTGCCGAATGGTGGAAACAACTATACGGCGAGAGCGAAGGTAAAGATGGCAAGGGTATATTCCCGGCTTCAGTTGACCTCACTACCGATCTTCACTCAATGGGTCAATGGATTCAGGAAGGCGAGCGTACAATCTTCGAAACCGTTCTTTCAGTTAAGAAACCGGCTATCACAAGAAGAATACCTCAGGATGCAGCTAACCTTGACGGTATAAACTATCTGGCCGGAAAGAATATAGACGAAGTTAACAAAATGGCCGAACTCGGCACTAAGATAGCACATGTTGACGGTGGTGTGCCGGTAATAAAGATTGAACTGAATGCGCTTGAGGAAAATACCCTGGGCCAACTCATCTATTTCTTTGAGAAAGCATGCGGTGTCAGCGGCTATATGCTCGGAGTAAATCCTTTCAATCAGCCGGGCGTAGAAGCATATAAGAAAAATATGTTTGCCTTGCTCGAAAAACCGGGCTACGAAGAAGCTTCTGCAGCTATCAAAGCAAAAATTAAATAAACACATTACAGATATTCTTTTTTACAATATCTACAATTCTTGGCAGCCTCTATAGGGGCTGCTTTTTTTATGTGTTTTGAAAAGATAGTGAAATGAGTTAATTTTGTGAGCCAAATTCCTTTTCAATCAGAAATCTTTCTTCATTAAAAGTCATGAAAAAGTATTTTTCCGGAGCTCAGCAACCTCTCTTAATTCTATTTTTTGCATTTTTATCTCTTTTCCCTTTTTCAATTTCCGTAAATGCACAGGATATTTTTGATAATGAAAACAGGCCTATAATATACCTCCGAGGACAGGCGACCGGATGGGATATTGATTCCAAATATCAATTTTCACGTAGCGGAGATACTTATACCCTTGTGATTAATGAAAACAATGCTATCCCGGAAGGAGAATTCAAGATCGCCACATGTGAATGGAATACAATCGATTTTGGTGGAAGCGAAGGAGATATTTACATTGACAGCTCACAATATATTACCTTAGTCAGAACCGGAAAAAACCTTCATACCTCAGGAATTTCATCAGGTGTGATTTCATTTACCCTCAAAGATACTTATGTTCAGGAACTGGAAGTGCTTTTTGATTTGGGAGGAAATATTCCGAAACCCGCCGACAAGACTTCCGGTACTCTGCCTGTAATGCATATAAACGTCTATACGGATGAGAATCATAAGGCTTATAACAATGAGATAAACGATTATAACTTATCTCATAAAAATTATTTCGAATATTCCGAATACTGGATCGATGTAAACGGATGTGAATGGATGGAGGATTTGGGTGCTGAAAATGTGGGAAGCGAAGAGAAACCTCTCCCTTTACAAATTAAAGCTCGCGGTAACTGGACCAGGATCGGTTTTTCTAAGAAACCCTTCAAAATTAAATTAGACAAAAAACAAAATCTCCTGGGTCTTACTCCATCAAAAAGCAAACATTATGCACTACTTGCCCATGCCGACGATAACTACGGATATTTGAGAAACTATACTTCCTTCAATCTCGGTGAAAGAATCGGGCTTCCATGGACTCCTGCCATGCAGCCGGTGGAACTGATAATAAACGGGGACTACCGTGGCCTATACTTCCTTACGGAATCTATAAGAGTGGGCGACGGCAGAATTGAAATTGAAGAGTTAAACGACTTTGAAGAGGAGCCCGAACTGATATCGGGCGGATACATCGTAGAACTTGACAACTATGATGAAGAAAATCAAATCCGAATGGAGGAAAAATCATTCGTAGGAGGCCATTATCTCGACGCCTTGCGTATTACCTGGGATACTCCGGAAGAATATTCAGAGATTCAGAAACTGTTTGTCAAAGATCAGTTCTCTGCAATGAATAATGCCATCGGACGAAATGATGACATCATATGGCGTTATCTTGACCTGGATGATGCGGCCAGATATTATCTGGTACAGGAAATAGTGAGCGATACTGAATCTTATCATGGGTCAACTTATCTTTACCGGGATCGTGGAGAAGGCCAGAAATGGCATTTTTCTCCTCTTTGGGATGCCGGTAATGCTTTCAACGGTTATACAAATACTTTCTTCTATACCTGCGATCCTTTCGGCAATACCTGGATACCCTCAATGAGAGAAAACACTGCCTTCAATGAGAAAGTGAAAGATACATGGCTTTGGTTTATGCAGAAGGAATATCCGGGTATAGAATCTGATCTGGATGATTATGCAAGTCACCTGTTGCAAGCTGTGCAATATGATTATAAAAGATGGGCCAATGAACCGGCACCGGGAGGAGGTCAGAGAGTAGCAGACAACCGCAACATGGCGGAAAAGTTGAATATAGTCAAAGATAAACTGAGGGCAAAGACTCAATGGATGAAAGGTATTTTTGGCGATTATGCGCAAGGCAATTATACCGAACCGACTCGTGACAATACCCTGGCAATGGAGTTACCGGATTATGCTCATTCAGTAATAGACAGCGATCTGATAATAACCGATAAAGACGCTCCTATGGAAATTTATAATCTCCAGGGCGTAAGAATCGAGCATCCGCGTAAAGGTGAAATCTATATTTTACGCCAAGGCACAAAAAGCCATAAAGTTATCTGGTAACCCTCGTTCTATAGGAAAGCTCTCAAAAGTGGAGTTCTTGAATAACCCGGATTAGAGGGGTTGGCTTTTCTCTATTTCAGTGAGAATGGAAAGAGCCGACGATACGGTAGGAACTTTTGAAATTAAAATAGAATTCTTTCCATTCACTTCCCGGAGTTCACACTGAAGCGGGTGAGCCTGCACAAAGGCAAGCACTTTGCCGAAAGCGGTGCTGTTATAATATGCTTTGTTGTCCTTCCCTACAAAGAAAAGTCTCATGGAGCCGTTTTTCAACACCAAACGCTCAATACCCAGGCGACGTGCGGCCATACGGAGAAGTACTACCTTTATCAATTCTTCAGAGGTTTCCGGTATCGGGCCGAAACGGTCTTTCAGATTACTCCGGAAGAGTTCGGTTTGCTCCGGCTTCTCCATATTGTCAAGTTGCTGGTAAAGGCTTATTCTTTCGCTTTCCTGGGGCACATATTCCGGTGGAAGCCTTAATTCGAGGTCGCTCTCAATAGTACAGTCCGACACAAATTCTTCGTCTTTGCCATAGGTAAGATCTTCAAATTCATCCGGGAATTCTTCTGTCTTAAGTTCAAATACAGATTCTTTCAGGATTTTCTGATAAGCCTCATATCCTAAATCAGCGATAAATCCACTTTGTTCGGCTCCGAGCAAGTTGCCGGCACCTCGTATATCAAGGTCCTGCATGGCGATATGTATACCGCTTCCCAAATCGCTGAAATTTTCTATAGCCTGAAGACGCCGTCTGGCCACAGGGGTAAGTGGACTGCCGGGCGGGACAAGAAGGTAACAGAATGCCTTACGGTTGCTTCTTCCCACACGCCCTCTAAGCTGATGTAATTCACTAAGTCCGAAAGTATGGGCATTGTTGATAAGGATCGTATTTACATTGGGCATATCAATACCATTCTCCACTATAGTGGTAGAAAGAAGCACGTCATAATCGTGTGCCGCAAAATCCAGGATGGCCTTTTCCACCTTTTCCGGAGGCATTTGCCCATGGGCTGTGACTACCCGTACTCCGGGTACAAGACGACGTATGGTATTTTCAATGGTAGTGAGGTTCTCAATACGGTTGGAGATAAAGAAGACCTGACCGTTTCGGCTCAATTCAAATTCTATCGCTTCTTTTATTACCTCATCATCAAAAGAAGACACATTGGTCTCTATCGGACGCCGATTGGCCGGAGGAGTGTTTAGAGAAGAAAGGTCACGTGCTCCCATAAGTGAAAACTGCAGGGTGCGTGGTATAGGAGTGGCACTCATGGTGAGAGTGTCAACATTTGTCTTTAACTGACGTAGTTTTTCCTTTACAGCAACTCCGAATTTCTGCTCTTCATCCACAATGAGAAGCCCCAGATCCTTGAATTTTACATCTTTCCCGATGAGTTTATGTGTTCCCACGAGAATGTCTACCTTACCTTCAGCCAGATCCGCCAGTATCTGTTTCACTTCTTTTGGCTTCTTGGCACGCGAGATGAATTCCACTCTCACAGGAAGATCTTTCAGTCGTTCAGAGAAAGTATGATAATGCTGCATGGCCAGCACTGTAGTAGGGACAAGCACAGCAGTCTGTTTACTATCGGCTGCGGCTTTGAATGCAGCACGAATTGCAATTTCAGTTTTACCAAATCCTACGTCACCACAGATCAGGCGGTCCATGGGTCGGTCACTTTCCATGTCAGCTTTTATATCTGTCATGGCTTTTATCTGGTCAGGGGTATCTTCATAAATAAAACTTGCCTCAAGTTCATGCTGAAGATATGAATCCGGGGCATAGGCATGTCCCTTTTGCTGGCGACGTTCGGAGTATAGTTTGATAAGGTCGCGGGCTATATCCTTCATTTTGGATTTAGTACGATCCTTTAATCTTTCCCATGCCCCCGAACCTAATTTACTGATTTTAGGTGGCACTCCCTCCTTGCCCCGATATTTCGATAATTTATGCAGGGCATGAATGCTCACCAGCACAAGGTCGTCATTCTGGAAATAGAGCTTCAACATCTCTTGAGGGCGCCCATTGACATCTGTTTTTATTAAACCACCGAACCGTGCGATGCCATGATCCACATGTACAATGAAATCTCCCGTCTCAATCTGGCTTAGTTCTTTGAGTGAAAGAGCCAATTTTCCACCTCGGGCTCTGTCGCTCTTAAGATTATATTTATGAAAACGGTCAAAAATCTGGTGATCCGTAAAGAAACATATCTTATTGTCATGGTCGGCAAACCCTTCATGGAGAGTAGCATCTACCGGAGTGAAAGGTATGTTGTCACCACGGTCGTTGAATATAGACTTCAGACGTTCATTCTGGAAAGGGGTGTCGCTAAGAATTAAAAGCCGGTAACCTTTCTCGAGAAAATCCTTGAATGATGAAGCAATGAGCTCAAAATTTTTGTGATACAAGGCCTGGAGAGTGGTGGAAAAAGTGATACGCGTATCGGCCTGATAGGATGTCACATCTCCCGCTCCATTACCAAATTCCACCTGTTTAAGCAGAGATAGTCTATATAGGAAATCATCCGGATTTACCGTTTTATTCAGGGCATTTTCATCTCCCTCTCCGGTAATTGATACTGCCGTCGACATGGTTTCAGAGCATATAGCCTTGATCCTTGTCTCCATCCAATGAAATGACTGGGCAATTACCACGGTATCTTTACCTGCATATTCCAGAAGTGAAATGCCTTCGGAATCATCTTTCACCAGATCCGGAGGAATGATAGATACGGTATCAACTTTCTGTTGCGATAATTGTGTCTCAACATTAAATATACGGATGGAGTCTACCTCATCATCGAAAAAATCTATACGGTAAGGGAGTTCTCCCGAGAAGGAATATACGTCCAGTATTGACCCTCTGACAGCGAACTGTCCCGGTTCATATACATAGTCAGTCTCCTTGAACCCTAATTCACGTAGTTTCTTTTTTACCTCATCCATGTCGGCATTCTTACCTGCCGAAAGTGTCAGGGTGTTCTTAGCTAACTGATCGCCTGCAGGCACTTTTTCCGCTAAAGCCTCCGGGGATGTCACCACCCATAAAGGGTGGTTTTTCTTATGCCAGGCATCCAAGGTTTCAGTCCTTAATATCTGAGAAGGAGGATCTGTCTGACCGTATTTTATATCTCGGCGATAGCCGCTCGGAAATACTCCCACCTTATCGGCTCCGGCAATCTGGCATAAATCATGATAGATATACCCTGCGGCATCGAAATCATCAGCCACAATAATATAAGGCGACTTAAGTGGAGGCAAAGAGGCAAAAAGCATAGCAGGCGCACTCCCATAGAGGCCGGAAAGGGCAATTTTCCTGATTGTCTTATCTTCTATTACCTTCTTAAGTGACTTTACCCTTGCATCGGAGGCAAAAAGGTGTTGGGCTTCTGATAGTTTCACCGCTTTATGGATTTTTTCCCAATATCGACTCGAGACGTTTTGGATTTGAGAGAATATCGATTGCCTCTTTCAAGGCTTTGTCTTTTTTAAGGGATTGGATGAGCCGTCCGTTCTCATAATAATACCGGCTGGCAATCTCCGCACCAAGATATTCCGATATTTCTTCCCGTTTATTGTCAAGATCCTGATTCACATCATTGGTCAACAAGGGTGTGAGGGTATTCATAGCCTGTTCAGCCTCTTCTGTGAGATAGCCTTCCATTTGGGCCGCTTCTCGCAATTGCTTCAGGAGCTGATCCATCACTTTGTCGTATTGCAGAGTCTCTTTATTTAGAGTTTCCTTAAATTCTGTGAATAAAGCCTCGTCTACTTCAAATTCCCATGGTCCCGGTATGGTATCGTGAGTGTTGGCATATCGGGTAGCAAAATCAAATATACGGTTGTCTCCCACCAGATTGTATAGAATAGGGCTTACCCGGTCCCATTCGATATTTATATCCGGTGTTAGACCTCCCCCGTCTCTCACTTCACGGCCATGAAGAGTGTGATATACATTGGTGAGGGAATCCGGAGTCCGGGCTACAGAGCCATCGGCATTACGCCTTGAATAATCAAGAGCCTGAATAAGACGTCCGGAAGGGGTATAATATTTAGCTACCGTGACTTTCAATAATCCATCGAAAGGCAGAGGGCGGGTAGATTGTACCAGGCCTTTTCCGAAACTCCTGGAGCCTACCAACACTGCCCTGTCAAGGTCCTGGAGCGCCCCTGCAGTGATCTCTGAGGCCGAAGCCGACGCACCGTCAATCAGCACTGCCAGAGGTATATCGGGATAAATGGGTCGTTTTGTGGTCTTATACACTTTTTCCAAAGACTTGTCACGCCCTCGGGTACGAAGCACTTCGGTACCTTTCGGAAGAAAATTGCCCAGGATGTCTACCGCCTGCTCCAGAAGACCTCCGCCATTACCCCGAAGATCGAGCACAATCTGGGTGACATCCGGATTAGCCTTGAAAGCCTGTAAGGCTTCATATACATCTCCCCCGCTGTCGGCCAGAAACTGTGTAAGGCGTATGTAACCTGTATTACCATTTACCACACCCCAATAGGGCACAGAGGGGTCGGTAAGTTTGGCTCTTACTATATCAAAATTGATGATAGAATCAGTGACGAACGGGCGATTGACAGTCACTTTTACCGGTGTGCCGGCTAATCCGCGAAGCAGGGCAGATACTTCTGCCGAGGTCATATTGGAGGTGTCTGTGGTGTCTACCTGAATAATCCAGTCTCCCGAGCGAAGACCGGCCTTGGCAGCCGGAGCTCCTTCCATAGGCCCCGAGATATAGGAATGTCCGTCGCGTTGCATGATATAACTTCCGATTCCTCCGTAGTCATATTGCCCCGTTGTAATTTTTGTGAGCTCATTACGGTCGTCGGAACTATAATATTCCGTATAAGGATCTACTGTGGAAAGAAACGCCTCTATAGCGGCACCGAAAGCCTCCTGAGGCCGGATGGTGTCTACATAGTTCATTTCCAGTTCCTTTACGATTGAACTGAAGGTGGTCAGATTCCGGCTCACACTGATATCATGGCTGGGACTCGGAGTGGTCTGTGCGAATGAGGTGAGTACGGATAAAACTGAAAGGAATAGGATTGGCAGGGTTTTATTCATTAATCTTTTTAATTTCTTCCTGGGGATTATGAGGCACTGGTGGATAGTCTACTGTATAATGAAGGCCACGGCTTTCTTTTCGGTCGCGAGCCTGACGCATTATAAGGTAGGCTACGTTGATTATATTTCTGAGTTCGCAAAGTTCCCGGGTAGGCTTGCTTTGGCGATATAGTTTTTCCGTCTCCTCATATAGGATATCGAGTCGGTTCCATGCGCGGTCTAATCGGAGATTGCTCCTCACGATTCCCACATAATAACCCATAATCTGGTTGACTTCTTTTTCTGACTGGGTGATAAGAACCATCTCTTCAGGATGCGCTGTACCTTCATCATTCCAGTCGGGCACATCTTCGCGGAAATCATATCCCTCAATCGCTTTTACTGCATGCCTGGCGGCCGCATCGGCATATACCACAGCTTCGATAAGAGAATTACTGGCAAGGCGGTTACCTCCATGAAGACCGGTGCAGTTACATTCTCCTATGGCATATAATCTCTTTATGGAAGACTCTCCATTGAGGTCCACTTTAATTCCGCCGCAAAGGTAGTGTGCTGCCGGTGCCACCGGGATCATCTCCTTGGTGATATCTATGCCTAAGGAGAGGCATTTATCGTATATATTAGGAAAATGCCTCTTTGTTTCTTCAGGATCTTTATGTGTTACATCAAGATAGACATGGTCAGTCCCCGAAAGTTTCATTTCTGAGTCGATAGCCCTTGCCACTATATCACGAGGAGCCAATGAAAGCCTGGCATCATATTTTTGCATGAATTCCCTGCCTTCCTGGTCCTTGAGTACGGCTCCGTAACCTCGCATGGCCTCTGTAATCAGGAATGAAGGCCTGTCGCCGGGATGATACAGAGCTGTGGGATGGAACTGGATAAACTCCATATCTTGAACCGTACCTTTAGCACGATATACCATTGCAATGCCATCGCCGGTGGCTATCAATGGATTGGTGGTTGTAGTATATACCGCCCCTACCCCTCCTGTGGCCATCACTGTGACTTTTGCCAAAAATTTTTCCACTTTGCCCGTATTTTCATCAAGTACGTAAGCACCGTAGCAAGTAATGTCGGGGGTACGCCTTGTCACAATTTTCCCTAAATGATGCTGGGTGATTATTTCCAGAGCAAAGTGATTCTCAAATATATGTATATTTGGATTTTCCTTTATTTTCTTCACAAGGCTTTGCTGAATCTCGGCACCCGTATTATCTGCATGATGAAGTATACGGAATTCAGAGTGTCCTCCTTCACGGTGAAGGTCGAAAGATCCATCCTCTTTTTTATCAAAATCTACCCCCCAATTTATCAATTCCTTAATCTGTTCGGGGGCGTTTTTCACAACTTTTTCTACGGCCCGGGGGTCAGAGAGCCAGTCGCCCGCCACCATAGTGTCGTGGATATGTTTATCGAAATCATCAAGTTCAAGGTTGGTGACACTTGCCACACCTCCTTGTGCAAAAAAAGTGTTGGCCTCATCTAAACTTGATTTGCAGATGAGGGCAACCTGGCCTCGGGTCGCGGCTTTTAGTGCAAAACTCATGCCCGCTATTCCACCCCCGATGACCAAAAAATCATACCGGTGCATTAAAGAATCAAATCTTATCGAAAGGTGCGTTTAAATTAAGTTTGCTGGTGAATTTCTCCACTCCTATCTGGGTGACTGCGTTCTTTACTATTTCCGACACTGTGGCGGCATCTAATTTCGGATATTGAGTGGTGCCATCTGCTTCCTCTATGTGGAGAGGCACAATGTCTTCAAATTTATTGGTGGGAAATTTCTCTTTTAGAAAAGACTCTACTTTCTCTACAAGGTCTTTCACTTTATCTGAATTCTTGAATTCCTCAAGAGTGCCCGGAAAGTCAACTTCATATTTGTCGGAGTCGCCGAAACTAACAAGATATTTGCTCATAACTTTTATTTTTTATATGTTTTTCAACCCATAGCTCCTTAAGGAGACTTTTTAATGAAGTTTGTAAAAGTTTTACTAACAACTTAAAATTAAAACGTTTTGAGGAGGGATTGGGTTTGTTCAGCAACCCTTATTATAACGCAAAATTAAAATAATTTTTTTATTTTTGTGCCATTCAAGGGCATGTGCCCTAATTTATATCGCGTAAGGAATGTTTGAAATAGTAACAAAACGTGAGCTGGCTGCCAATATAGTGGAAATGCAGGTTAAGGCACCGCTAATAGCCAATTCAGCCAAGCCCGGTCAGTTTCTAATCGTACGCACGGATCGTTATGGAGAGCGAATTCCCCTCACGATTTGCGACTATGATGCACAAGCCGGAACAGTGACCATAGTGACCCAGTCGATAGGCCTATCTACAAAGAAAATCAATGCAATGAATGTGGGTGAATGTTTCGATGATTTCGCCGGTCCTTTAGGCAATCCTTCTGATTTGCTGGAACTCGATGAGGAAACTCTGAAAAAGGAGAAAGTGCTCTTTATAGCCGGAGGTGTTGGTACTGCTCCGGTTTATCCTCAGGTGAAATGGCTTAAGGCCCGGGGAGTGGAAGCTGATGTAATAATTGGGGCCCGCACCAAAGATCTCTTCACTTATGTAAGCGAGATGCAAGAAGTAGGAAACGTATATCTGTGTACCGACGACGGCTCGGAGGGTTTTCATGGCAATGTCACAGCCTTGATGAAACACCTCATAGAGAATGAAGGAAAGAAATACACCCGATGCGTCATAATTGGACCAATGATAATGATGAAATTTGCTGCCCTTACGGCTAAACAATTCGGAATACCTTCTATGGTTTCTTTGAACGCACTTATGGTGGATGGTACCGGAATGTGTGGGGCATGTAGGGTTACGGTAGGAAACGAAACAAAATTCACCTGTGTAGACGGTCCCGAATTCAACGGTGCCCTTGTGGATTTCGATGAGGCAATGAGAAGACAAAATATGTATAAGAATAACCCTAAGACGAAGGGTGAAACCAAAAATTGCAGTTGTCATGGCTAAGAAAGGACCGAGAATACGAGTTAGGGAACAAGACCCTGCTGTAAGGGCATGCAATTTTGAAGAAGTAAGCCACGGGTATAATGCTGAGGAAGCCTACGAGGAGTCTTTGAGATGTCTCAATTGCTCTAAGCCTCGTTGTGTGGCTGCATGTCCGGTGCATATCAACATACCGCAGTTTATATACCATCTTACCGAACACGATGAGATGGGAGCTTATGCGGTGATTTCTCAAGATAATTCCCTTCCCAGTGTCTGCGGTCGTGTCTGTCCGCAGGAAAAACAATGCGAAGGCGCATGCATTCTGGGAATAAAAGGAGAACCTGTGGCCTGCGGTAGTCTGGAAAGATATGTGGGCGACTGGGCTATAAGACATCAGGATGAATTGCCGAAACCCGCTATTGAGAAAAACGGCAAAAAAGTAGCCCTTATAGGATCAGGACCTGCCTCTCTGGCCTGTGCCACCGACCTGGCAAAATTCGGATACGAGGTTAAAGTATTTGAGGCCCTTCATCAATTGGGAGGAGTGCTTGTATACGGTATTCCTGAATTCCGCCTTCCTAAGGAGGGAGTGGTGGAAAAAGAGGTGAATTGGGTAAAAGGCCTCGGAGTTGAGTTTGAGAACGACGTAGTAGTAGGACGTACGTTCACTATCGATGACCTGTTAGACAAAATGGGTTACGATGCCGTGTTTATTGGAAGCGGAGCCGGCTTGCCAAAGTTTATGGGTATCGAGGGAGAAAATCTTAATGGCGTATTCTCAGCCAATGAATATCTCACCCGGGCGAATCTCATGCATGCCTACGACTGTGAATACGACACTCCCATCTACCTTGGGAAGAAAGTAATAGTAGTAGGAGGTGGCAACGTAGCCATGGATGCCGTGCGTACTGCAAAGCGTCTTGGAGCAGAAGCGGTAATAGTTTACCGAAGAAGTGAAGCTGAATTGCCGGCAAGAGCCGAAGAAGTACACCATGCCAAGCAAGAGGGCATAATTTTCAAAATGTTGACCAATCCTGTAAAGATACTTGGAGATGAAAACGGCCAGGTAGTGGGCATGGAATGTGTGGAAATGGAACTTGGAGAACCGGATGCCAGCGGAAGAAGACGCCCTGTGGAGAAGAAGGACAGTAATTTTATAATAGATTGCGACGTAGTGATAATGGCTTTAGGCACCAGTCCTAATCCTCTTATAAAGCAAACTACCCATGGTCTCGACACCAATCGTCATGGTTGTGTCGTGGCTGACGAGGAGGGCCGCACAAGCCGTCCGGGAGTCTTCGCAGGAGGGGATACTGTGACCGGAGCTGCTACCGTGATTCTGGCTATGGGTGCCGGCAGAAAGGCCGCAAAGGCTATTCACGAATATCTGAGTAATGAAAGTAAGGGCTAAAAAGGCATTAGGACAACATTTCCTTACCGACCTGGACATTGCCAAGAGAATTGCCGAAACGATAGAGACTCCTCAATTGCCCGTTTCGGCTAAGCAATGGGGCGAAATCCCTATTGTGGAAGTGGGTCCGGGTATGGGAGTGCTTTCGCAATTCCTTATGCAGACCGGAAGAGAAGTGAAGGCTGTAGAACTGGATACAGAAAGTGTGGAATTCCTTCACAAAGTCTTTCCTGCCTTGGAGGTGATAGAGGGAGACTTCCTGAAAATGGACCTTAAGGAAATCTTTAAAGGGGATTTTGCTCTCATTGGCAATTACCCCTACAATATATCCTCGCAGATATTTTTCAAGGTATTGGATTCCAGAGAGCAAATTCCTGTAGTGGCAGGAATGTTGCAAAAGGAGGTGGCACAGCGCATATGCTCAAAACCCGGTTCTAAGGTATATGGGATATTGTCGGTTTTACTTCAGGCCTGGTATGATTGCGAATACCTCTTTGATGTGGCACCCGGCGTATTTAATCCTCCGCCAAAGGTCACAAGCGGAGTAATACGGCTCACACGTAATTCTCGTGAGGTACTGGGGTGTGATGAAAAACTTTTCAAAAATATCATCAAAACCTCTTTTGGACAACGACGCAAGACATTGAAGAATTCCTTGGCATCTCTTATTCCTGTGAATTCTTCTTTATGGCAATCCCCGATATTGGCCAGACGACCCGAAACTTTGTCGGTGGAAGAATTTATCACCCTCACTAAGGATATCGAATCACAATCCTAAGGCAGGGCTCGTATATTCTTTCAAAAGGGACGCACGGCTGGTGCGTCCGAAATAAAAGAGGGATAATTCTTTAATTTGAAAAGGGTATAAAAAAAGAGTAGCAGGAAACCGAAGTTTACACTGCTACTCTTCCTCTCTCCTCAGCGGTGCGGACGGGACTTGAACCCGCGACCCCCGGCGTGACAGGCCGGTATTCTAACCAACTGAACTACCGCACCAGGTTTATGCATTCGGGATTTATCTTCCTTGAAGGATTCATTATCGTCCCGTTTGCGAGTGCAAATTTATAGTGAAATTTTATAATTCCAAAATTTTACAATAAAAAAATAAATTTTTTATTAAATATTTTTTTTAATGATTATTCCGAATAATATCCCAATCGGCAAATGTAGGGACGCACGGCTCGTGCGTCCTCTGATAATCAAAGACTTAGCACTCTTTTATTTCGGACGCACGAGCCATGCCTCCCTACGTTTGAGGGCTATCTATTAATGGGGGTATTTATGATGATAATCATTTTTTTATCTATGAGCCGGACCACCAGGTCCGCCCGGTCCGCCTGGTCCGCCTGGACCACCAGGTCCGCCAGGCCCACCCGGTCCTCCGGGACCGTCAGGCCCACCGGGTCCTCCAAAACCGGGACCACCAGGTCCACCGGACCCTCCAGGTCCGCCCGGTCCGCCGGGATTGATTCCTGGACCAACAGGGCCTCCCGGATTAAAACCGGGTCCGTAGGGTGCTCCGGGTCGAAATACATTCGGGCCTGGAGGGGGCACAGGGATTGGAGCCGGATAGATTCCACCTCCTACCACTACATTGGGCCCACCGCTTACTATGGGTCCACATCCTCCAGCCAAAAGTAGGAGTCCAAATAAGGTTCCTCCTAAAAATATTTTTTTCTTCATAGTCCGTTCCCTTTATCTTCTTATATCTATTAGACATCCTTTTCTCATAAAAAGTTTAGCGAATTGACCATTCTTCTTTTCCTAATCCCTCCTATCCCTTCCTTACCCCTCCTATCCCTTCCTTACCCCTCCTATCCCTTCCTTACCCCTCCTATCCACTCATATCCTTTCCTTTCCCCTTATAGTCATTCCTTACCTCGGTTTTTGTCGGCCGAAGGCCAGAGCCACCAGGTTCACCTGTGGCCTTCCCCTCCTAGCACTCCTAGCCACTCCTAGTTTTTCCTAGCCACTCCTAGTACAAATATAAAAAAGGCTGCATTCCTGCAGCCTTCTTCAAGGGGGCGATTACCTACTCTCCCGCTTTCGCAGTACCATCGGCGTGGTAAGGTTTAACTTCTCTGTTCGGCCAAATCATGGGAAGCGAAGAGGTGGAGCCCGGGGCTCCATCACTTGCCATTCCTAACACGATAGTATGTATTGGTTTAAGAAATGCTCATATAAAAAAAAGCCACCCGATTCGGGTGGCTCTTCAAGGGGGCGATTACCTACTCTCCCGCTTTCGCAGTACCATCGGCGTGGTAAGGTTTAACTTCTCTGTTCGGAATGGGAAGAGGTGGAGCCCCGGGCTCCATCCCTTACCCTTCCGAATGTGATACCATGTTTTCAGAACATAGTTTAACAATGGCCTATATAAAAAAAAGCCACCCGAATCGGGTGACTCTTCAAGGGGGCGATTACCTACTCTCCCGCTTTCGCAGTACCATCGGCGTGGTAAGGTTTAACTTCTTCTGTTCGGCCAAATCATGGGAATCGAAGAGGTGGAGTCCCGGGCTCCATCACTTGCCATTCCGAATGAGATACTACGCGTTCAAAACATAGTTTAACAATGGCCTATATAAAAAAAGCCACCCGATTCGGGCGGCTCTTCAGGGGGGCGATTACCTACTCTCCCGCTTTCGCAGTACCATCGGCGTGGTAAGGTTTAACTTCTTCTGTTCGGCCAAATCATGGGAATCGAAGAGGTGGAGCCCCGGGCTCCATCCCTTACCATTCCGAACACGATAGGATGTATTGGTTTAAGAAATGCTCATATAAAAAAAGCCACCCGAATCGGGTGACTCTTCAAGGGGGCGATTACCTACTCTCCCGCTTTCGCAGTACCATCGGCGTGGTAAGGTTTAACTTCTCTGTTCGGAATGGGAAGAGGTGGAGCCCTTACGCTGTCATCACCTTAATAGGGTTTGAAAGAT
>JAFLTT010000038.1 GCA_022509165.1 Muribaculaceae bacterium | reverse complement strand
GGATTTGGATTGAGCCTGAAATGGTTAATCCAAAAAGTGAACTTGCTGAACAACATCCCGAATGGATTTTTAAAATACCCGACAGAGAACCTTATTATTTCAGAAACCAGTTAGTGTTAGATCTGACCAATCCGGAAGTACAAGACTTTGTTTTTGGAATTGTTGATACCCTCATGACAAATAATCCTGGATTGAATTATTTCAAATGGGATTGCAATTCACCAATAACCAATATTTACTCCCAATATTTAAAAGACCGACAAGGCAATCTATATGTTGATTATGTGAGAGGCCTGTATAATGTTCTTGACCGAATTAAAGAAAAATATCCGGATTTAGAGATGATGCTTTGTTCTGGTGGTGGGGGAAGATGTGATTTTGAGGCATTGAAATATTTTACTGAGTTCTGGTGTTCAGACAACACGGATCCGATAGAAAGGTTATATATTCAATGGGGATTCTCTCAATTTATGCCATCAAAATCCATGTGTGCTCATGTCACCAATTGGAATAAGGATGCAAGCGTAAAATTCAGGGTAGATGTGACATTTCCTTGTAAACTTGGTTTCGACATAGACTTGAAAGGTATGAATAAGGAAGACCGACAATATTGCACAAACGTGGTTAAGGAATATAACCGTCTCAAACCAGTGATTTATTCCCCGGATTTATACAGACTGGTTTCTCCATACAAAACAAAGCATTGTGTATTGGAAAGAGTTTCAGAGAAAAAGGATCATGCCATCTTAGCTATTTATGATATGCATCCTGATTTCAATGAACAACTTCTTCCAACCCGATTACAAGGTCTCGACCCTGATGCTGAATATAAAATAGAAGAAATATGTCTTATGCAAGGAGAAAAATCTAACTTTGCATTTGATGGCAAGGTTTTCAGTGGAGACTACCTTATGAAAGTCGGGTTAAATCTCCTTGGCGGTAAAGATATGGACAGTCATATAGTGGAATTAACCAAAATCTGAAAAACCTGGTAAATAAAGGTAAATTTGCATTATGAAACAGAGATATTATTTAGCCATAGGATTAATGACATTTTCTTTGACACTAAATTCTAAAGATATGAATACAGAAACTATCAAACTCCCTCAGGAGGAAATTACAATTACTCAGGAATGGGATAAAGTATTTCCCAAAAGTGACAAAGTGGAACATAAAAAAGTCACCTTCCCAAATCGTTTCGGCTTTACCTTGGTAGCAGATGTTTATATCCCAAAAGATACTAAAGGACCCCTTCCGGCAATCGCAGTCTGTGGACCATTCGGAGCAGTGAAAGAACAGTCTTCAGGACTCTATGCACAAGAAATGGCAGAAAGAGGTTTCTATACGCTTGCTTTCGATCCCTCTTTTACCGGTGAAAGTAGCGGACAGCCGAGGTATATGACTTCTCCTGATATAAATACAGAAGATTTCAGTGCGGCAATTGATTATCTTGTCACAAATCCTATGGTTAAACCGGGAGAGGTAGGTATTATAGGGATATGTGGTTGGGGAGGTATAGCGATTAATGCTGCTGCTTCTGATCCTCGTATCAAGGCAACTGTTGCGTCTACCATGTACGATATGAGCCGTGTAGATTCAAATGGATATTTTGACAGTGCAGACAGTCCCGAAGCAAGAAATGAGCTTAGAGACATGTTGTCGGCTCAAAGAACTGAGGATTTCAAAAACGGTACTCCAAAACTTGCAGGAGGTGTTCCTGATGTAGTTCCTGAAGACGCACCACAATTTCTAAAAGATTATCATGCCTATTATAAGACAGATAGAGGTTATCATCCAAGATCACTCAACTCAAATGGCGGAAGAAATGTAACAGCTGTTATTCCCTGGATAAATGCTCCTTTGATGAGTCGGGCCGG
>JAFLTT010000037.1 GCA_022509165.1 Muribaculaceae bacterium | reverse complement strand
GCTTTTCTTGCAAGATTTGACAAGGCGTTTTTAGACCTTTATCCTGATTTTATATCAGAAGTCAACGGTTTATTAAAGGAAGATAGCAGATTCGTAATTAAAACACCTAATACACTTAACACTGAATTAAGGATATGTAGTCTGATAAGATTAGGTGTAAAAGACAGTTCAGAAATGGCAGATCTTTTATTTGCATCCTCTCAAACAATTTATAATAACAGAACAAAATTGAGAAACAAGGCGAAAGAAAAAGATGGATTTGAAGAAAAAATTAGAGAATTAAGTACCGGGAAATGATGATTAAATAAAAAATCTTCTTTAAAAATCCTTTCTCTAATCCATAGCAGGTTTATCCTAATTCTACCTTACACTAATTATAGATTTCTACAATTAATTGATTATTAATTTTTTAGATTATATATCCAAATTGATAATATCTACCTCTTTAATACTTTCTATTGAAAGCACTAATTTCTCCTTATAATTTTGCGGTGCAATCTTCCTTCGAAGGGATCGCAATGAAAGCACCAATTAATTTTAACAATTTATGTCCATGAAAATTCTATTGACGGCATTAGCGTGTCTGTTTCCGACAATCGGAATTATGGCGGAAAATAAAATTATATCCGTCGACACAGACAAGACATCGATGGTCATGCAAGTAAATCCGGATGGTAAACTTATTCATGACTATTATGGAAAGAAATTTAATGGTATAGAACCCTTCCTTATTAAGCAATATAAGGAACAACCTGACAATGGAGCAGGATATGCTCCCATGGCCTATCCGGCTTATGGCGGTCTGGTATCAATCCAGCCGGCTTTAAAATTAACACATAAAGATGGTGTTCAAACCACTGATCTCCGTTACGATTCACATAAGGTAACTCAAATCGATGATAATCGTGAGAAGACTGAAATTGTTTTGACCGACCCTCTATATGATATTAAGGTTATTCTCGATTACACCGCCTATAAAAAAGAGGATATCATTACGGAATCTGTAACTGTACTCAATAACGAAACCGGAAAGATAGCTGTAGAGAATATTGCCGCATCCTATCTGCCCCTACATGCGGATGATTACTATCTGACACATTTCAATGGTATCTGGGCTGCCGAAATGCAACTAAAAGAGGATAAACTTACCCCCGGAATCAAAAGCATAGAAAGTAAAAAGGGATTACAGACTACAGCAGCCTCCAACCCGGCTTTCATGGTTTCACTTAATCAACCGTTAAATGAAAACAACGGTGAAGTTTACGCTGGAGCCTTGGCATGGTCCGGTAATTTTAAGAATACTTTTGAGATAGATGAATGTGACAGGTTACATATTGTCGCAGGCCCTAATGATTTTGCCTCAACATATTATCTTGAACCGGGTGAATCTTTAACTACACCGGAAATGATATGGGCATACAGTAATACCGGTTCCGGTACTGCAAGTCGTAATTTCCATGACTGGGTAAGAAATTACAACATCGCACATCCTGAGGAAGAGAGGGCTATCGTATTAAATTCATGGGAAGGAGCCTACTTCGACTTTAATGAAAAAACCATCACTGATATGATAGATGATGCTGCAGCTATAGGAGTCGAAATGTTTGTCCTCGATGACGGATGGTTTGGAAATGGAGAATATGCAAGGAACAGTGATCATGCAGGTCTTGGTGACTGGCAGGTAAATACAGAAAAATTACCGAAAGGCATTGATTATCTGGCAAAATACGCAAAAAATAAAGGTTTAAAATTTGGAATATGGATTGAACCCGAGATGGTTAATCCACAAAGTGAACTCGCACAGGCACATCCCGAATGGATTGTTAAAAGCGGGAAAAGAGACAAAATAGAGATGCGTAACCAATTGGTCCTTGATCTCTCTAATCCTGAAGTTCAGGATTTCATAGTAACCACATTCGATAACGTCTTGAAGCAGAGCCCGGATATTTCTTATGTGAAATGGGATGCAAACAGATATATCAGTGATTTTGGTTCGGAATATCTTCCAGAAGATAAGCAATCTCATTTTTGGATTGACTATATAAACGGACTTTACGCAGTTTGTGACAGAATAAGGGAAATGTACCCGGATGTAACCATCCAGCTGTGTTCTTCCGGAGGTGCAAGACTTGATATGGGTGCATTGAAGTATCATGACGAATTCTGGACATCTGACAACACCAATGCAATGGACAGGATTTTCATCCAATACAGCACAAATTTATTTTATCCGTCATTAGCTACAGCTGCTCATGTTTCAACCGCACCCAATCATCAGACGGGACTCATTGCTCCATTGAAATTCAGATTTGACGTGGCTTCTTCCGGAAGACTAGGACTTGAGTTGCAGCCTAAAGATCTGAAAGGGAAAGAAAGAGAGTTTGCTGAAAATGCAATCAAGACATATAAACAGATAAGACCCATCGTGCACCACGGAGATCTTTATAGACTAAAAAATCCATACGATGGCAAAGGTTGGGCTTCCCATCAATATGTCAGCAAGGATAAATCCAAGGCAGTTTTCTTTGCATACAGCTTAAAATATCATGGGAGGACCACTTATTTCGATACCAAGCTACAAGGTCTTGATCCGGACAAGAATTATAGAATAACTGAATTGAATCCTCAGGGATGGAACAAATTCTATGGTGACGGCCAGGTGTTCCCCGGAGACTATCTTATGAATGCAGGCATCTCTTTGAATATAGGGAACCCTATGGAAAGCACAGTTCTTTTATTGGAAGAAATTTGAATAAACTTAAAATCTAAATATTATGATTAAGAAAATAACATTCTTTCTGATGTCGATGATGTTCATGCTGCCG
>JAFLTT010000036.1 GCA_022509165.1 Muribaculaceae bacterium | reverse complement strand
ACAAAATTTTAGAAATGGAGACTATCGACAGAAAAAAATATAATCAAATAGAATATTTGATAGTCTGCATTGCGGCTTTTGCAAAACGTTATAATCTTTCTCAATCACAAGCCTATTCCTACCTAAAAAGATTTACCGGTATAGATTTCTTGATTGATTGTTACGACATAGAGCATACTTTATCTATAGAAAATGCTGTTGATGATCTCCAACAGTTATGTTATAACCACGGGGGTAAAATAATATGATCACCCTCTATCATGGCTCAAATGTTGAGATTGAGAAGATTCGTCTCGATTTAGGAAAACCGGGAAAGGACTTTGGAAAGGGATTTTACCTGAATCCCAATTATGCTCAAGCTTATAAAATGGCTGTTAAAGCGAAGCGAATTCTTAAAACTGGAGAAGAAATTGTTTCTGCTTTTGAATTTGACGAAAAGAATTTAGAAGATTCCTCACTAAAAGTTAAAATATTCTCAGATTATAGTGAAGAATGGGCTGAATTTATTGTTGCCAATAGAAAAAACAATTCTGATATTCCCATTCATGATTACGATATTATAATTGGTCCTATTGCCGATGATAATGTGGGTTTTCAATTAAACCGCTTTATTGAGGGAATCATTCCATTAGATGTTTTGGTTAGGGAACTGAGATATAATGGCGACCATGCAATCCAGTATTTCTTTGCAACGGAAAAAGCAGTTAAATTATTAAAGAGAATAAAATGATTACTCCGGAAATACAATTTCAAATTGATTGCGTTTCAAAAAATTTGGTTACCATGTTAATGGAACATTACGGATGGGACATGAAACAAGCCTTAGATGAACTTTACACCTCCGAAACATTCGACCGTCTCACCGACCCTGAATGTGGCCTATTTTATGAGAGCCCTGTCTATGTCTTCTCCTTCCTCCAATCGGAAATCGAAACCGGCAAACTCGCATAATTTAATTCAGATTAAATATGAATAAGGACTCTCTAACAGATTATCTGAAAGTGACACAACTTGTGTTGCCGGAATATCACCCCCTTAGAATTATTGCGGAAGGAGTTTCTAAAGGATTAATAGAACAAAAAACTCCAAACCATACAAGATATAAAGGATTACTGGGTAAGACAATATGACTATGCTGTAAAAATCAGCCAACGATATCCTCAATATGACTTTTCAACATTCATAAATCAAGCTAAGAAACAAATAGAGGAATATAATAAAGCTATAGAGGAAATTACTCAGGAAACCATAAATGATGAACTTCAAATTAATGCTTCCGATGAGATTAAAAAGAAATGCTAACTCATCTCAAAAATAAATATTAAATGGAACAATGACTTTTGTAATGGTTCAACAAGGACTTCCGTACACCTCAACTCATTGATGGCCATCCTCAACCCGACAAGCCATCCATATGCTGAGACGGGCAGTTATCATCAATGATAAAGGAGAATTAGTCGATAATCCCCTATCCTTCTCTACTCAAATCTTATGTCCTCCACTCGTAGATTTAAATTCCATCAGTTAAGCTGATTTAAAACTAACTTTTCAGCTATTTCTTTAACTTTTTTAAAGTTGATTTCTTGTTTACCGTCCGGAGCACTTGACAATAAATCTTCAATTTCCAAATGACAGAATGATTCACTGTAATTTGGCTTTCTAAACTTTCTATTCAAAGGATAGACACTTGAATCAGCCATATTGATTTCGATAAGCCATTCGTTCTCCATAGTTTCTACCTCATAAGGGCCAATAAACAAATCACTATTCTTAGTATTTTCCCAACTCTGATATATAGAAGAAGTTATCATTGTCATGAAGTAATCAATATCTGAAGGAATATTATTCTTATGAGTCGGGATTTCCCCTAAATATTTTAGACATAATGGTAGGTTTTCGTCTAATTCTTTATCCACAAACGGAATGGCACTTTTTATAGTGTCCATTGTATACCACCAGTCTTCATCCTCATAATGATTGATAAATAATGTGACATAATCATTAAAATCCGAACTACATGGTTCTCCTTCATAATTTAATAACACCTCCCAGTCTTGAGTAATAGTAACTTTTGGACCGGTTTGCCTGTCGGGATACTTTTCGTAATACTTGTTCAACTCTTCAAATATTATTCGGGCCTTGTTTTCCAATGTCAGTTTTTTACGTTTAAACTCCATACTAATATAATTTATGATGAGATTACAATTTAACTGTATTACATCTGCTAATATCCTTATAATCCTGTAGATTCATATATTGAGTCAACTAATTCTATGGATTCGAGGCGTATTATGCTGGAGTCACCCTGGGATTTCCCAATTAAATTTACGTCCCCATACCAGGTTAGTTTATGGTCGATGATTGCACAATTAAGTTTATGTTCGGGCTTATGAATTATATTGAAACCTATGGAAGAAAGGTCAGTTTCATTAAAGCCGGTTTCTTTGACAACTATTGTTACTGAAACGCCTTGATGGAGTTTGGCTGTCAATAAATGAATGATTGAAGGGATCTTATTCCATCTCAATCTTTTTACAGCTATAAGAATATTTTTTCCACTGTTTGAGAGATCATTATGAAATGCATTCTCAAAGTCATCTGCCGTATATATTGTTTGAGGCACCAAGTCCTGAAATAATCCGGTTTTAATTTCTCCAATTTTATAATCTATGGATTTATAACCGGTCAATCTTTTGCGATACATTGATTCTAAGACCGGAACACGAGCATCTATATAATCATAAATCCTCACTTCCTTCTTTCCGGGATAAATACGATGTAATCTGCCGGCATATTGATTCAACCGTCCTTTCCATGAGAATGGCGTGGCCAGCATTAAAGTGTCTAATCTCGCAAAGTCAAAACCTTCTCCTATGTATTTTCCGGTAGCAACAATAACCAAAGGCTCATTTGATGAAATGGAATTCAATCTATCCATTTGAAGTTTCTTTTCTTTTACAGAAACAT
>JAFLTT010000035.1 GCA_022509165.1 Muribaculaceae bacterium | reverse complement strand
GAAATGCATGATGCAACTTCGAGACCTGCTATAAAGGATACAGTGAAAGACATTGAGAAATATGATGTCGTCTTTATTGGTTATCCCATCTGGTGGTATGTAGCTCCCACAATCATCAACACTTTCATTGACGAAAACAATCTTTCGGGAAAGAGAATTATCTCTTTCGCAACCTCCGGAGGAAGTCCCATAGAACCCTGTATTGAAGCTTTACAGAAACAATATCCAAATTTGGATTGGGATGGTGGTAAACTCCTTAATCATACCAGTATGAAAGAACTAAACATTTGGAAAGAACAATTGGGACTTTAAAAATTATATTATCGTGGAAAAGAATGCAATACAAAAGATGCTTGACGGTGAACCGGTAAGCATGAGTGATCCCACTTACGGAGAAGCTGCCGCCCTTATTGGGGAGACATGGAAGAAATGTGAGGAAATAAACTGTACTCCACATTCATATACAGAAATGAATGCCATTTTAAAAGAAAAGTTAGGAATAGACCTTCCGGCCTCATCTTTTTTGGTTCAGCCATTTCATATTGATATTGCAGAAGGACTTAAAGTCGGAGAAAACTGTTTCATCAATTATAACTGCAGCATGATGGCTGCAGGAAGGATAATACTTGAAGATAATGTTCAGATTGGACCCAATGCAATGATTGTGACTACCAACCATGACTTTAACCACAGAGAAGTAGTGCTCCATAAACCGGTTGTCATCAAGAAGAACGCATGGATTGGAGGAAGAAGCCTGATACTTCCAGGAGTAACTGTGGGCGAAAATGCAGTAGTAGCCGGCGGTTCCGTAGTCACCAAAGATGTTCCGGCAAATACAATAGTAGGTGGAAATCCTGCAAAAGTTATCAAACATCTTGACCCAAAATAAGAGGAGGCAAGCAATTAAACCTTGAGATTAAAAAGATCAATAATACTGTCGGTATTGCTGATTATTTCAGCAATGCCGCTTTGTTTGTTATCCCAGAACACTGATAGAATGGTAACTCCCAATAATGAAAAATATAATTTAGAAAAGTTGTATGAAGATATGTATTCCTATATGATTTCTAAGGATACGGAATCATTAGGAAAACTGCTTGAAGATGAATTTGTTTTGGTTCATATGACCGGAATGAGACAGCCTAAAAAGGATTATCTTAAAGCAATTTCAAACGGCACTCTCAATTATTTCAGTTGTGAAGATTCTGAAATTAATTTGGACATTCAAGGGAGTAAAGCCCGGCTAACCGGGAAGAGCAAAGTAAATGCAGCCGTATTTGGAGGAGGAAGAAATACCTGGAGGCTACAGCTTGATCTTGATTTGATAAATAAAGAGGGCTCCTGGCTGATTACTAAAATCAGGGCTTCGACCTATTGAAATTTCTTTTTCAAGGGGGAATTGGCGGAACGATACTCCGAAGGAGTCATTCCGAGATGTTTCTGCACATACCTACAGAAGTAAGAGAGTGTCTTGAAATTCATCTCTTCCGCTATCTGTTTCAGGGAAAGATCCGAATTCTTAAGATAATCTGCAACCATTGGAACGGTATATCGGTCAATAAGATATATTACATTACGGCCTGTCTTGTTCTTGACAGTTTCAGAGAGATATTTAGGAGAAACATTCAGTTTGTCGGCATAATAAGCAACTTCACGATGGAATTTTGTCTGTCCGCCTTCAAACATTGAAATAAGAGTCTTGACAATATTTCCGGTTCTCTCTGTTGTATGTACATCGCTGTGTAGCTTTGCATGAAAATTGAAAAGGTCATAAATCATTGTTAATTCAAGGCTACCCAACATTTCATCATAAAACAGGTTATCTGTTTCGTTCATCCTTGATTTAATCCTGTCAAGATCCTCCTCAAATCTTTTGCTTTCCTCTTCCGATAGAGGAATTACCGGTTCTTCAAATAAACTTATACATCCTCCGACTCCATAATGGTTTGCCGGAAGAAGATTATACATGAATTTAAAGGGAGCCGCAACTATCTTGACTTTTAAATCCTCTGAAATTTCGAGCTCTGAAACCAAGTCAGGATGAGAAATCACCATGGCGTCATTCTTCTTGAAAAGAATTTTCTTCCCATTGTAATTGAAATTACCGGAACCTTCCTGACATAGAACATGTATTCCCCATCCATTCAGATCTTTGGCCCCTATCAGTTCAGCATCCTCTGAATAAATAACCTTTGTCTTTGACTTCTTTCCCATCTTACTACTTTTATAATTACAAAAGTAGTTATTCTTATGCAAAATGGATAATAATTGCCGTAATAAGTGTAACACTATTTTATTAATACCTTTGTAACTTTGTGACTGAATTTAAAATCAATAAAAATGAAAAATATCGAACTTACAGAAAAAGCCATGAAGAACCATGATGTATGGTTCCCTGGTCTTAACGGTGCTTTGACAGCCACAGATCCCGATTTGTTAGGTATTTTCGGCAATTTTGCATTCGATGAAGTTTTGGAAGCATCACCGGTATTGGAACTCAAGCCGAGAATCATGGTTACTCTTGCCTCCACTATTGCAAAGAATGCGATTGATGAATACAGGGCTATACTTGGAGCAGCTTTGCTGAATGACGTCAAGCCTATAGAGATAAAGGAACTGGTATATCAGAGTGTGGCATACGTAGGTATCGCGGTTGTTCTTCCATTCCTGATCGCAACAAACGATGAACTGACAAAAAGGGGTATCAGTCTTCCGCTTGAACCCAATGCTACAACTGACAGGGAAACAAGATACACAAAAGGTCTTGAATTGATAGACAACGTTTTCGGGAAAAGAACAGTAGATGAAAACAATGTTCCTAAGGATGAAAGTCATATTCAAAAATTCCTCGCAGATAACTGTTTCGGAGATTTCCAGACAAGAGAAGGCCTTGACATGAAGATGAGAGAACTGATCACCTTCACTTTCCTGATATCACTTGGAGGATGTGAATCCCAGGTAAAAGGCCATATAAAAGGTAATGTCA
>JAFLTT010000034.1 GCA_022509165.1 Muribaculaceae bacterium | reverse complement strand
GCACCGGTAAGACCATAGAAATAAATAAGAGGGAAAATAAAAGTAACCTGAAGCAGAGACTGTGAAAAGAAATTAATCCTTGTATTCTGTAACCAAGGCCAAATTGTTCTATGACGCAGGATATAGAAAATCACTATTACAGCAATCCCTTTCCAATCATAATCAACACCAATCCAATAGGATAAAAAACATAAGAGAGAAACCGCGATAAGTGCGAGGATCTTATGCTCACAAAGTCTGTCAAACAAACATAGAGCCAAGACACCAATTGCCAAAGTAAACATAACATTATGAGAACCATCGTTACCATTCAGCAAGAGCCAGGGCAATTCGCTAACAATACCGAACGCAAATAAGGTAACGAAGTATCTCAATCGATTACTGCTATGTGCAAACCCTTCCGCTATAAGCAATGCAAAGACAGGGAAGGCAATTCTTCCGATGCAACGCATTATATCATAGAAAGGAGATCCAGGTGACATTAGAAAATAAGCCACATGGTCTAAAGTCATGGCAATAACAGCCACGACTTTAAGAACACTCCCGCTCAGTCTGAACGGGAGTGAAAAGTATGTAGATGGACTAAAAGTATTATCCATGAGTCAATAGTTTAAGCCATTCCCAAAAGTTCCTTTACCATTTCCTCGACCTCTTGATTCACACGTTTGAAATTTCTATTCAGCATAATCTCCTTCTCACGTTCATTTTCAAACTTATAAATCTTAGGAAGGGCTCTATATTTAGATTCTTCCTCCTTAATTTGGGCCATATCGAAATTAGTCTTGCAGAAATACTTCGTCGTCTTAAATTCTTCTGAATTTTCAATATCGAAGTTATTCAGCATTTTCTTTTCAGTTGGCGTGAAATCACGGGCAGCCTGCCCAGCGAGCCAACCGGTAGCCATGTCTGCAATCTTGGCAGCCGGAACGAGAAAATCCATTTTCTCTGAAATTGAAGTAGAAATCTTTGAGTCATTGATTGTAATGGAAGTAGAAGTTTGCTTAGCCTTTCCGAAAACGTCATTCTGTGCCCATTCAAGAGTTTCCTTATTACGGGCAGCTCCCATAAAGATATTTCCGCAGGTGGTAATAATCTTCTGCATGCCCACTTTCCCATAATCAGCCTCAAGTTGCGGAAGTTCCTGAAATCCCAGAGTAACAGCAACCTTGTTGCTTCTTGCCGTGCCTATAAGACGGTCTATTTTATGGAAATATAGTGTGGGAAGCTCATCGACGATGATACTTACCGGGATATTGCCTTTAGAGTTTACACGGGTTATAAGCCTGTTCAGCACCAAAGCGTTCAATGCTCCGATAACCTGTTCCTTTTCAGGATCATTGGCTATTACAAGATAACTTGGATTATTAGGGTCGGAAATTTTCAAATCAAAGTCATCACCCGTGAACACCCAATATGCTTCCGGAGAAACGAGTCGAGACGCGTTTACTCTTAGAGTTCCGACCATACCTTCAAGCTGGTCGTTTGCCTTGTTTTCATAAGCAGACTTGAAAGGAGCCATCAGGGAAGCAATCTTATCATCCATCATCAGAATGTCAAAAACCTCTGAGTATTTTCTTCCGAGAAAAGAGAGGACATGAGGCATATCGGAATATTCACCGGTAACGGTGTCAGGCATCACTTCATTACCTTCTTCATCTTCATACCAGTTTCTGTCGATAACAATCTCCTTGCCGACACGATCTATATATCTGAATCCGTCAAGTTCAACAAACATCCTGTCTTCATCAGTCGAGACATCTATTCCGTCTTGATTTACAAAATCAAGGACAACTTCACCTTTATCATTCAAGGCATTAAAATCATCCCAATTTCTGATTACGATTTCAAGTTTCTGTCCCTCATGTAAGATATATCTTTTGAGTTTCTTCCCGTTCTTAAAACCTGTAGGACGGAAATTCACAAAAAAATAGATGATAGCCGCAAGGAAATTTTCGGCAGAATTAGTGAAGAAAGCCTCTGAGCCGCCTTTCTTTTCACCACCTCCTTTATTCAGAGAGGCAAGCAATGTAGCTGCTGTTTCGGAAGCGGCTGCAAGATCGGGGATATATTTCCTTTGAATAGGGTTTATCCTGTTGGAATATTCTACATCGGTAAAGTTTACTATACGGAAACCACAATTTTCAGGAAGATGTTTGTAAAATCTGTTTTTGCAAAACTGATAGAACAGAGTCTTTGCCAAAGTGGGAAACTTGTAATCGTACACCATCATTGCAAAACCTTTCTTTGAATGTTGTCTTATGAAAGGATCTATAATACCGAAAGATTTACCCGAACCCGGTGTACCCAGGACGATAGTTCCCCTGAAAGGATTGACAATATTGATAAAACCTTTGTGCATCCTCTTTTTCCAATAAAATATCATAGGGATATTTACCGAATAAGGTGTTTCGTTCATTTCCTTTGATTGCTCGAAAGACTCGTTTTCAAAATTAAACCTGTCTTCACCGACCCTGTGATTATAGTATTTAGCTATCCCGTCGAGTCCCTGATGGATCAGCATCGTGCCGACAACGGAAGCGAAGGCATATACCATTCTGTTTGCCGGGAAACCGAGCCAGTTCCCACCAAAAGACACCCCATGACAGATGAAACATACCCCGATAAGGGTAAGACCCATCAGCACAGGATAAATCACCATTGTCCTTACATTGAATTTCAATGCCTTCTTAGCTTTTGTGCCGATGCATACCACACAAATACAAATAAGTTCGGCAAGTTTGCATCCGGCCACAGAATTAAAGAGTTTGAAACGTCCGAGAAGGTCAATTATAAACTGTGTTATCTTGTTATCCGCCGTAATCGGAAGATTCATGACAATCTCTATTATAAGGAATATGTAAATACAGCTACGGAAGTAATTATACATCTGTTGCTGTTCCTTAGTCTCTTCAAAAGCCATTCAATTACAATTTTACAGTAACAATTTTTTGTTGGAGAAAACATCTATAAGTATAGGTTTGGGAGACCTGTTATCCATTTCGGCACACACTTCCGACAAAAGGATTTTGACCGTTTCCAATAGCGAAGCAATAGTTCTTTTCCAAGTTCTTTTAAAGTGTCTTTGTTTCAACTGGTCGCCAAGAGCATCAGCAGCATCCTTATAGATATGATGCAGTTCCCGTATTCGCTCATCGGATAATTCTGAAAAGTTACATGACATGATATTAAGTTTTTAATGGATAATAGTTCCTTAAAATCAGAATGGAATTTTTACTCCTATCAGCAAACCGTTCCTAAACAGATCACCATGAAGGAAGTTAACATTGTTTTTCTGTATAATTGAAAATTCGCACCCATTTGCAAACACATAATTATACTCGAAGCCACCTTCAATACCGAAATAAAAATCCTTTTGTACCGCTCCGAAAACGGGGCCGATCCTGACCCTGAAACTTCCGTTCCTATACCTATGCAACCTGTGTTTGTAAAGTATTCCACCGTCCCAGAAATATCCTTTCCAGAATTGTCCGGGCTGTGTACGCCAATGGTTCCCGATCTCACCGAAAACCTCTATGGCATTGCCGAAAGCAAAATTATGTTCCACACCTACGGTTGCGTCAAGGGTAGATGGGAAAAGAAACCCGGCATCAATGTTCAATTTATTGGATTGTGCCGAAGCCGTTATCGAAGCTATGGCACATATTAGGAATAAAGTAATCTTCTTCATGGCTTATTTGGACAAATGAGGATAAAACGTATAAGATGGAAGATTTTTGAGAATATCAGAATCAAAGCCATCGGCATTAAGGATATCATCATATTCAATGGTAAGAGTAATCACACGTCCGCTGATCTGATTTTCTGAAATCTCAAGTTTAAGGACTTTTTCTTCCGGGAAGGTAAGTTTAGGAATGACAAGGACATTGCGGAAATATTTCTTGAAACGCTTATCATTATTCAGCGAGAATGCCGGAGTAAGTTCCATACTTTGGGAATTTGTGGCCTTCAGTTCTTTCTTGTCCGTGAGTTTAATCCTCATTTCAGCAATGTCGTAAGGTATCTTTGTCTTATTCTGCAGTGAATAGTCAATGAAGAAATAGTCACCCACTGAATAAATATTATTCAATATGGCTTTCATTCCGTTTGCATTAGAGAAAACCTGATTATACCTTCTGCGACTGCCATAGACAGCCCAGGCATATCGAGCCATCTCCGCTTTAGACATCAATACATCGGGATTATTGTATGGAACTGTACAGGCATAGTCCACATGAAAAATAGAAGCGGCTCTCGCAGGTGACTTTGTGTAGATCACGTCATAGTGGGCCATGTGCCTTTCTCCGATTATTGTCAGAGTGCCCAT
>JAFLTT010000033.1 GCA_022509165.1 Muribaculaceae bacterium | reverse complement strand
TATCTGGTGACAAATTGCGGCTGGAAACCCGACTATATATGGGAAATCCTCACATCTCCTGTTAAAGACGAGATTGTGGGTGCAATTATCAATAAATGGAATACTCAATAAATCGGATCTCAATGAGAAAGACTTTAATTTATACATTACTTGTTTCCCTGACACTTTTTTGTAATCAAAAGTTGTCTGCACAGGCTGTCACCCATGACGGTCAAAAAGAAAAACAATGGAGGTCAATGGAAATCGGTCCCTGGGACTTTGCCCCGGATTGGTATTATTATTTCTTCCATAAAAATTATTCAGGAGCCGAGATGTATTGGAAATGGGCCGGTTTCAAATCCGGTATGAGGGTGCGGTTCAAGGAAGAGAATTCCAACGTCAAGAGAATAATGCCTACCCGTGTAGTTTCTGAAGAGACGCAACGCCAGAAACTTGATAAGGTTGAGAAGGAACGTGCCTATGTGGAGGAACTATACAAGGAGGAACTTGCCAAAGAAGCCGACAGGGAAATCGACTTGATGTATTCCGTATATAAGGAGGAATTTGACAGGATGCAGGACTGTATCACTGACGGACTTCTCTATTGTATGAACAAGAGCAAAGGGGATCTCAAATATCAGGTGGATGAACTTTCAAGACAAAACGAGATTATCTGCTCTAACATTGCCTATATACATAAGACCGGTATCGGCTATCAGCTTGAGAATGCAAAACGTCAGCTCGCTTATGAGGAAGCGAAGGAACAAATGAAAGTCCTTGTAAGCAGAACGGCTCATCTTGCAGCTGTCGCCGCCACCCATTATTAATCAGAAAAAAATCCAACTATTATTCCTAACCCAATTTTTAACAGAACACCATGACTTTACTATCTATACTTTGCACAATGGGACTACCTGCCATAGACGAGAGTCTTGACCGATTGCTCGTGGCTATGGAGGCTTTCCCAAATGTGGCGGTGCTCGGAGACACCCTTAGCCTTGCAAGGGCTTTGGGTCTTCTTCTTGCACTGTGTGTCGGCTCATACGAGTGCTGGATGATGATGCTCGGAAAACGTGGAATGGATGTGATGAAACTTTTGAGAATAATCGGTATCTCAATGTGCATTTCTTCATCATCCTGGATCTGTTCGGCACTTCAGGTTCCCGGCAAATCTCTTGAAGAGACCACCAAGGCTATGGCTCAATCAAAGAATAAGGAAGTGGCCGCTTTGGAATTGAAGGTTGCACAGAAACAGGCTTCCTATCTTGAACGTCTCCGGGAGGTGCAGGATTCCATAGCTACAGCTCAACAAATAGCAGCCATAGGCGAAGATGCTCATTGGTGGGACAAACTTATTTACAATGTAGAGAATCTTGGAAACACCATAAACAATTATGCTCAAAGGGCTGCTGTGGCGGCTGAAACGAAAATTAGCGAGTGGATCAACGATGTGATAAGGTTTATAGGAGAGATTATCTTTCAGATGACCTATTACGGAATACTCGTCGCACAAAGAATCTTTATGGCTATCATGATTGTTTTCTGCCCGATAATGTTCGCCCTTTCTCTTGCTCCACCCTGGAACTCGGCTTGGAGCCAGTGGATGTCTAAATTCCTTTCATTGACGCTGTGGGGCTTCGTCACTTATATGTGCCTCTATTATATAGATTATATCCTGATTTACAACCTTCAGGAAGATCTTGTCGCCTATAATCATCTTCTGACCGGGTCTGTAAACTCATGGTCGCAGATTGGAGCTTTGGGATTACAGGGTATCGGTTCAAACTGTATGTACGCAATGGGAATGCTCGTAGGTGCTTATATCCTCAGATTTGTACCGGAGGTGGCATCATGGTTAATTCCCGGAGGTGTGAGCAGTAGTGCAGGTTCAGCTGCGGGAGGTGCGGCAGTCGGAGCAGCCGCTGCGGTAGGTTCTGCGGCAGGTACCGTAGCGGGCATTGCAATATCCGGAGGTACAAGTGTGGCGGGTGCCATAGGTATGCAAGCTGAAAAAAATCTCAAACACGATTTCGGTGACGATAACAATTCTAACAATAAACAGGTATAAGGACTATGCTTATCAAATCTCTTGAACAGAAAACTAAACTGGCTCTTACAACTGTAATGGCAACTATAATCGGTTGTACAGTGATATGCGGCTTTACCGTATGGGCATGCCTTTCAATGCTTAGTGATGAAAGGAATCAGATATATGTCCTTGACGGCGATATTCCCTTCCTCGCTGAAAGGACTAAGCTGGAGTCAAACTTTATAATGGAGGCTGAAGCCCATATTGCTCTGTTCCATCAGTATTTTTTCAATCTTCCGCCTGATAACGATTATATCAAATGGACTGTGGGAAAAGCCATGTATATGGCTGATGGAACAGCACTCAAACAAAAACAGGCCTTGGATGAAAATGGCTTCTATTCGGATATCATCTCTTCTTCCGCTGTCTGCACGATAATATGCGACTCCATAAATTTCGATGAACATGAAAAGAAATTCACTTACTACGGAACACAGCTCATAAAGAGAAGAACCCGTGACCTGAAACGCTCTATGATAACATCAGGCTATATCGAGAATGTACCGAGAACACAGAACAATCCTCACGGTCTCCTAATCACCAACTGGCGTACAATTGAAAACAAAGACCTTGACTATTAATGCCTGATACCTTATGAAAATTAGAAATAAGATCAAGAATAGCAAGAGACATCTTGATACCACTTTCAGACAATGGTTAAGACCCAAAGTTAAAGGTTTTTCAAACCGTTACAGGATTGCCGCCCGAATAAGGCTTGCAAACATAAGGGCTAAGAAGCATCCGAAAAAAACTTTTTTTCTCGTAAGCTGTAGCCTGCTTGTAATATTCTTTTCGGATTTGGCTATGACGGTTTTCGGAACAGCCGGATCTTCCCCCGGAATGGAGGGAATTACAAAGGTTGAACCCCTTTTTGAAGGTTTCCGGACTATCCAAGCTAATAAAGATCAGCAAAGAAAATCCATCCTTGAAATGGTCGCCAAAGGTCAGGAATTAAAATCGGAACTTGATTCGATGATAGCAATTCCTGTCAAAAGCAGACAGGACTCTATAATAATCCTGCAAAAATATAGCAGACTTGAAAAGATAGCAAATTCACTTAAAGACGACAATAATGAAGAAAATTAATTTCAAACAACCCAAGTACATCTTCCCGCTTGTAGTATTTGTTCCGCTTTGCTGTCTGGTTTATTTCGTATCTCAGACTTTTGGTGGCGGGAAAGAGGAAGAGACAGTGGCTACCGACAGGATAAATGCCACTCTGCCCGAAGCGAATGCCGAGGCTCCCGGAAACAAACTCTTTGAGATGTCAAGGCGATACGGGGATGAAGACGCTTTTACGGCAGTTGGCAAACTCGGAGAGGAAAGAGAGGAAGAAGAATATCTGGGACACGGATATTCTGATGAAGAACTTGACCGTATTGATGCAGCTGAAGCTGAGAGGATAAGGCAACAGCAGGAAATAGAGGAACTTGAACGATCCCTCGCTGAATCAAGAAGGCATATCAATTCCTATGCCTATGGGGGCGAAAATGATTTTTCAGGCTCTTACAATGGTTATTCGCCAGATCATCGCAGTGAATATATGCGTGACCTCGAAGCTATACAGCAGAGAAGTTATGAAAGACAGAAGGCGATTGAAGACGGTCTCGGAATCGGCAAGCCAGATCCTGAAGAAATAAGACAGAAAGAAATTGCAGATTCAATAGCCCGTGAACGTGAAATTGAACGTGAGAAAAACCGTCCATTGCTGGTTCTCAAATCCAAAGAAACAAACTCTGAAAAATTCAATACCGTAGGCGGCGGTTTCAATGAGGATGAGTCGCCTTTAATTAGGGCAATGATAGACCAGACGACTAAAGCTCATGAAGGGACACGTCTCAGGTTCAAACTGCTGGACGATGTTACCATTCATGATGTCAGTCTTAAAAAGGGTACTTATCTGTATGGGACTGTCAGTGGTTTCGGACAACAAAGAGTCAGAGCTAATATCTCAAGCATACTTGTCGGTTCCAGGTTTATTAAAGTTAATCTTTCTGTTTTCGATAATGACGGGATGGAAGGCTTTTATGTTCCCGAATCCGCTTTTCGTGACTTCATGAAAGAGGCCGGAGCCAGCACGGTTCAACAAAATATCAACTTCGATACGGGAAGCAGTTACGGTTCCGGAATTTCCGGAGAAGCTATCGCTTTGCAGGCTTTACAGAATCTTTATAATTCAGCGACTTCCGCTGTTTCGGCAAACATAAGGAAGAACAAGGCTAAGATAAAATATAATACCATCGTCTATCTAATCAATTCAGACGATGCAAGATAAAATAATGTAATATCTAATAATTCAACAATATGAAATCCAGACTTTTCACAGTAACATTGATGTGTGCAGCCGCCCTGTCTCTGTGGGCTAATCCTGTCAAACAAAAAATTTTCATTAACGATGAGGTCACTACCCATATCGTTATGCCCGAAGCCATAAAGATGGTTGACCTTTCTACCACTAAAATTATCGGGAATCAGTGTACCGATAATATTGTAAGGATCAAGCCATTTATTGAGACCGACCCGGAGACTGAAAAACCCATTGAATATGGGGAAGGTGATGTTATGGGCACTCTGACAATAATCGGAGAAAGGCACATGGCCCACTATGACGTGATCTACACAAAGTCACCTGCGAGAGCCGCTTCTATTTTTCATGTGGACTATGCCTGTACAGTTCCATACAATAATC
>JAFLTT010000032.1:1916-4845 GCA_022509165.1 Muribaculaceae bacterium | reverse complement strand
ACCACACTGTGTATCACATTCGCAAACTTCCTTAATCAAAAGGGAGTTAAAGTTCGTATATATGACCTTGACCCTCAAAATTCAATCGGGGAATGCCGCAAATCGGATTTAACCAAATATGGTGAAGCATATATCCCTTATGGAGTAGAAAGTTTAAGGTTCAAAGATGATAATGATGTCGTCTCGCTACTAAGCACTATATACAGTGAAAAGAATCTTGATATAGTTCTTTTTGATACTCCAGGGAGTATGGCATCACCGGGCATAGTAGCATTACTTGCAAATTCTGATTTTTTAATGATACCGTTTCATTATGACCTGATGACAATAAAGTCAACTATGAAATATCTGGTACTGATTGAGAGACTAAGGGCAAGCATGGAGAAAAAGATGAAGACAAGACTATTTTTCATTCCTAATCTTCAGGACTATAGAGCCGGCACACGGCATGAACTCTCAGTATATGGCGTTGCAAGGGACAAACTGATGCAATTCGGGATAGTGACCCCGAAAATAGCCATTCGGGAGGATATGAAACGGTTCAGTACAATATCGGATCTTGACAGGCAAAATAAGATTACAGCAGATGCCTTTGGCTGCATCTTTGAAAATATCATCCGGGAGTATCCGGAGCTTGAAAAAGAAAACCCCAGTAATACAAGTAAAAATGAAATCCAATGAAAAAAGAGGAAAAATTCCCGGATATAAACGGTCTTATCGGCGACCTTGTAAGTCCGGAAATAAACAGCCAGCCGATACAGGTTAAGGAAAAGGAACCGGACAAGGGAAAAGCCGTCAATGAATTTTCAAAAGAAGCACCGGTTGAATCCACTGACATAAACACAAAGGTTTCTGATTGGGAAACATTCCGACAGCATCTCGATTCGTATGATGTCAGGGGTGGCAAAGACGAAAGAATGGTTTGCCGTCTTGACAGAGATCTTTCAGATACTTTGGACGACATTAACATCAACAACAAAAGTCGTTCGGATCTTGTAAATGCAATCGTCCGTACTTTTTTTGACTTTCATCTTGAAAAATTCACGGCATATCGCAGAGAGAAATTTTCATTATTGTCTAATCTTAGTTTCAAAAGAGAGGCCTATGTCACAGATTAAATGGACTCCAGAAATGTCTGAAGGACTTATAGCCCTTTATCCAAATGAAAAAATTTCCCGGATAGCCGAAATCATGGGTATGTCAGAAGCGACCGTGAAAAGGATGGCAAGACAGCTCGGTCTGAAAAAGCCTTCAAGATACAGAAATATGAGTCAAAGCCAGAAAGATATAATTATATCATCCTTCTATAAATGCTCTTTGTCAGAAATAGTTTCCAAAACCGGATGTTCAAGAAAAAATATCATGATGTTCGCCCGTGAACAGGGACTTAAAAGGACTAAGGAACAAAATCGGGCTATAATGTCAAGGATTAGGTCAGAAATTATAAAGAAAGAACGAAGAAGAGTATTGTTCGGACTTGATCCAATCACAAACATAAAGGTTGTAACAAACCGTGCCAAGATACACATGAGGCATTGGTTCAAGAGAGCCGGGTATATTGTGGAAAGATGTTCTTCCATTATCTTTTATCATTCCGGAGTTGTAAGAAATTTACGACAAGAAATGGCGGCATATAAATTAGGTCTGAGGTTTGAACCCATAAAAGTTTATTCATTATGAGCGGCCTGTACACATTCCTTTTTGTGGCATTAATCCTCTATTACATCGGAATGATAGCCTATGACATCTATTTTGATAAAATGGCTAAGAAAGCTGAAGCCGAAAAAATGGAGGAAACGGAAATAGATATTTCTGATGAAGCCAAGACTTTCGCTCCCAATATTGTCAGCAGAGACGGAATCAGGAAAGCCGACATTCCGGAAAATTCCGATAAGCCCGAAGATAATAAAGAGGAAGGACAGGAAAACCATCCTTCCGAACAGAGTGGTAATCAAGACCAAAATCCCTCAGACAAAATCAAAAGACCTCACATGACAGGTTGGAAAACAATCGAAGAATTACAGAATGAGGCCGAAAAATATGTAGAATCCGGAGAAGGTGACTTTAAAAAGATTTTTCTTCATATAGAAGAAAATATCAATAAATGAGACTGCACCATTCTTATCCCCTATCCAAATCCATAATATAGTGTCTTTATAGTAATCCGTGCCTTTAGCGTAAAGCGTGCCTTTAATGAAAATGTCTAACAAATTCTTAATCACGCATATGCTGAAGATTAAAAACAAATTTCTCAGAACAGCCGTCAGGTTCAAAAATTCACGGTTAGGGCGAAAGGCAATTCTTGCCATAGCAGCCTTCACATTCGCTTTCAATGAGGCTTTTGCTTCAAGCAAAGGGGCAGCCGGCTTTACTAAAGCCACGCAGGAAGTCACTTCTTACCAGACTCCCGTTTCAAATCTTATGAAGGCAATCGCCGCAGTGATTGTCCTTGTTGGTGCCTTCAACGTCTATTTTAAGATGCAGAACGGCGATCAGGATGTCAAGAAGACTATCATGCTTACCATAGGCGGATGTATCGCTTTCATCGCACTTTCTGAAGCCTTGCCGCTTTTCTTCTCTTGATTTACAGTATGGCGACGAACAGAGACAGTTACCCTGTTTTCAAGGGGTTACAAAAACCATTGGAGTTTATGGGTATTCGCGGACGTTTCCTGACACTTGCGGCAGCAGCCATAGGTCTGTCGTTTGTCGGATTCATCATTTTCTCCATAGCTATGGGAAAACTGGCCGGGTTCATCGCCATGCTTGTCATGGCGGTCATAGGACTTGCCACGATTTATATCAAGCAGAAAGGTGGTCTTCACAACAAGAAAAGAAATCGTGGAATTTACATTTACCATTACTTATTCAAACGCTGAAAAATGGCTAAATCTCAAAAAAAGGTCTTTGACGGTTTATTCTCCCAGCT
>JAFLTT010000032.1:0-1816 GCA_022509165.1 Muribaculaceae bacterium | reverse complement strand
TCCTATGTAAAACCTTATTCAGTCACAGGTGTAAACGGATATCCCGTAGCAACCGACCTATTCTCTTTTCTCGCGGAAGTCCCTTTTGCGGACTGCGTTATCTATAATCAGGTAATACAGATTCCGGGACAGAGGAAACTGTTGAGAAAATTACAAGGCAAAGCGAAGCGTCACGGCTCGATGCCCGACCCAAGCAACAAAATAGCTAAAGCGGATATTGAAAATGTATTGAATATTCTTGCTGTTAATTCCAGTCTCCTTGTAAATACCCATTTCAATATAATCGTGAAATGTAGTCCCGACAAGGTCACTCCGGTGACTTCATTTCTTGAAACAAAACTGTATGAGTGCGGGATCATGGCTTCACGGACGGCATATAACCAGCTTGAACTCTTTACAGGTTCTTTTCCCGGGAATGCCTATTCGCTGAATCCTGACTATGATCTTTTCCTTACTCTAAGTGATGCTGCTTTATGCCTTTTCTATAAGGAACATCTGAAACAGTCGGAAAAAACGCCTCTCACAACTTATTATACCGACCGTATGGGTTTACCGGTGTGTATTGACATAACAGGTAAAGAAGGCAGTGTGAAGATGACAGACAATGCCAATTTTTTCTGCATAGGCCCAAGCGGAAGCGGCAAGTCTTTTCATATGAACTCCGTTGTGCGTCAGTTACTTGAACAGGGCACTGATGTTGTGATGGTCGATACCGGAGACTCCTACGAGGGTATCTGTTCCTATTTTGGAGGCACATACATTTCATATTCAAAGGAGAAACCTATCTCCATGAATCCTTTTGTTGTCACGAGGGAGGAATATGATCTCAATTTCGGTGAGAAAAAGAATTTTCTTAAATCTTTGATATTCCTGATATTCAAAGGCAATCATGCTCCTTCCAAAATTGAGGATATGCTGGTGAACCAGACCATTGTAGAATATTACGACGCATATTTTCATCCTTTCGAGAAATTTTCGCCTGAAGAACGAGAAGGTTTGCGACAGAAACTTCTGGTGGCAGCCAAGATGGAAAACGATTATGAGGCTTATGCCCATCAGATGGAAGACATCGAGGAACAAATAAAGAAAGAACCTCCCAAAATTGAGAGCCATTCACTTGTGAAGCCGTCGGAAGAAAGGAGAATAAGACTTTTACGGCAGTGTCATACTTTCCGTGCCATTCTTGCAGACGCAGCTGCGAGCGAATCGGAAAAACAAAAGGCTTTCAACATCCTTGAAAGATATAAGAAGGAACTGCATGAGTCCTCAATGCTGGTAAAGATTGAACAGCAGATAGACCACATGGAGGAACAGAAACGTCGCCTGAAAGTACCCAATCTTTCATTCAACACCTATTATGAATTTGCTCTTGAAAGAATACCGCAGATAACATCTCTTGAAAAGATCAAATTCGATATAAGGGATTTCGCCGCAATTCTCAAACAGTTCTATCGCGGTGGTGAACTTGAAACCACTCTCAACTCTGATATTGATGCCAATCTTTTTGATGAAAGGTTTATAGTATTCGAGATTGATAAAATCAAGGATGATCCTGTCCTTTTCCCTATTGTGGTGCTTATCATCATGGACGTCTTTCTCCAGAAGATGCGTATCAAGAAAGGAAGGAAAGCCCTCATTATTGAAGAAGCATGGAAAGCCATCGCTTCACCAACAATGGCCGAATATATCAAATTCCTATACAAGACTGTCAGAAAATTTCACGGCATAGCGGGTGTTGTTACTCAGGAATTAAATGATGTAATCGATTCTCCAATCGTTAAGGAAGCCATCATCAACAATTCCGATGTCAAGATCC
>JAFLTT010000031.1 GCA_022509165.1 Muribaculaceae bacterium | reverse complement strand
TTCCAAACTATGATAAGCGAACAGACCATTTCAAAAGTTCGAGACCTCGAAATTCTTGATATAGTCAAACCCTATGTTTCCCTTACAAGGAAAGGGAGCAACTATGTCGGGATATGCCCATTCCATGCCGAGAAGACAGGATCCTTTTCAGTGAATGCTTCAAAAAATTTTTATTATTGTTTCAGTTGTCATAGAGGCGGAGACGGTATACATTTTATTAGGGAGAAAGAAAACCTCGGTTTCTCTGATGCCGTTGAATTCCTTGCAAAGGAGCATAATATACCGATAGATAAAATAAATTCTGAAAAAAGTGAGGAGGAAAAAAGAGAAATAAAGCATCGAGAATCCTTATTGGTTGCCATGGAAATGATCCATGGGTTCTTTACTGATTGTTTAAATAAAACTTTTGATGAGGAAACTGATCGGGCCAGGAACTATGCTTATAACCGGTGGCCTTCGGATTTTTGTAATATAATTGGTATAGGCTATGCTCCAATAAATTCATCAAGCCTCTATGACTACATAAAGCAGAAGTCTTTATCTGAAGAAATATTATTGGAGTTGGGTATATTGAAGAGAGCCGATGATGGGAAAATATATCCTCTTTTCCGTGAAAGAATAATGATTCCCATAAGGGACAAGTGGGGACGCACGATTGGTTTTACAGGAAGATACATTGGGAAAAATAATAATCCTGCCAAATATTTTAATTCAGCAAATTCCAGTATATACCAGAAAAGTAAATCATTATTTGGAATAGAAAAGGCATCCCGTAACAAGAAAACAGATTATGTGATAATCGTTGAAGGGGCACCGGATGTTTTACGGCTCCAATCAATCGGCTTTAATAACGTTGTCGCTTCTTTAGGTACAACTTGGAATGAATCGCAGTTTGAGCAGTTAAAGAAAATTACCAATGACCTATGTTTTATCCCGGATTCTGATTATGTGGAAGGAGAACCTTTTGGGCCAGGATTTAAAGCAGTGATGGATAATGGATCACTGGCCATTAGAAAAGGATTCAATGTTACTGTTCGTGAAATCCCTTTTTCAGAAGAAGTGATAGAAGTCCAACCAGAAGGGAAAAGCAGTGAAGGGGATTCCGCTGAAAAGGAGAAAAGAAAAATAATCAGCAAGAATGATCCCGACAGTTACATAATAGATACAGAATATTTCTATTCACTGGATGAAAAACTTTTCATTGTATGGTATGCCGAAAAGAAGTTCAGTATTGCTGATTCTCTAATAAAAGAAAGGCAGTTTATTAGCGAAATAGCCGATTTATTGAGATATTTAGATGACCAATTGATTTTCAACCAATGTATCGAGGAGCTCTCTAAGATACATGGAAAGCAGAAGTTATGGAAAGACGCAGTTTCAAAGTCAAGAATCGAGGCTAGAAAGAAGTCCGATGGAAAATCGATCATGGATGAACGGCAGAAGGATGTTGAGCTGCTTCGCCAATTTAACCTCTTCATTCGGGATAATTGCTACTATACCAATCCTAAAGATGAAGAAGAACCATTAAGAATTTCAAATTTTATAATGGAACCGTTGTTTCATATCGAGGATGAAAATAACGGGTCAAGGATATTCCGGCTGAGGAATATGAATAACGATAGCCGGGTTATCGAGTTAAGGGAATCTGAGATGTGTTCACTGAATGCTTTCCAACAAAGAGTTGGTTCTCTTGGTAATTATGTCTGGCCATCTAAAATAGATAAACTGAACAGGGTTAAGGAATATCTATACTCCAAAACCAGAACAGCCGAGAGAATAAAGAAATTAGGATGGGACGACAAGAACGATTTTTTTGCATTTGGAAATGGAATATTCCAGTCAGGAAAATTCCGTGAGACAAATGAATTAGGTATTGTAGAGGCAGACAATGGCAACTCTTATTATTTACCGGCAACTTCAAATATGTACCGTAATAATGATGAGATATACCAGTTTGAAAGACTGATGATTCACGAGAACCGTAACGGGATCAAGTTTTCCGAATATATCAAGATGTTAACATCAGTGTTCGGTAATAATGCAAGTGTCGCTGTTTGTTATCTGGTGGCCACTTTATTCCGTGATATTGTATTCAGGAAGACGAGACATTTCCCGATTCTAAATCTCTTCGGAGAGAAAGGAACCGGCAAAACCACATTGGCGACTTGTCTTCAGTCATTCTTCCTTCATGGTATAGATCCTCCTAATCTTGGTGTCACCTCCGTCCCGGCGATGAATGACAGGATTTCCCAGGCTGTGAATATCATTGTAATCTTTGATGAATATAAGAACGATTTGGATCTTCGAAAAATAGCGTATCTTAAAGGAATATGGGGAGGTGGTGGTCAGACAAAGAAAAATACCAACAGTGATGGCAAAGCTACTCAAACATTGGTTTCTACAGGTGTTGTGTTATGTGGTCAAGACAAGCCAACACAGGATATGGCTTTGTTTACCCGACTTATATATCTTCCATTTTCAAAAACATCATTCAATTCTATTGAAAGAAAGAGATATGAGGAACTTGTTTCTATGTGTAACCTTGGAATGACACATCTGACTCTTGAAATACAGAATTACCGGCATATATTTGAGAGGAATTTCAAGGATGCCTATTCCATGGTAAAACAGGAGCTTTCAGAAAAGACAAAGGATGAAGAAATACATGACCGTGTATTTGGTAACTGGGTTATAATTCTTGCGACTTTCAGAACACTTGAAGCTGTATTAGATTTTCCTTTCAGTTATACAGATCTGTTTGAAACGGCAATCAAAGGACTAAGAGTCCAAAATGAAATGACCCAGGAAAGTTCCGAGATAGCTGATTTCTGGAGCAATCTTCAAGGGTATCAGGCTTCCGGCAAATGTATTGATGGTACTCATTTCAAAATAAAATATTTGACGGCTTTCCGACCTATTGGAATTGAAGAGGATACGGTCTTTATGGGTGCGAAGCCTATCTTGTATTTAAATGTAGACGCTATAGCAACCGTTTTTAGTGGACGTGCTAATAATGTAACTGCCAATAGGTCTAATTGGTCAACGATACTTACATATCTTAAGACGCATGAGTCATACTTAGGTCTAAAACAGGAAAGATTCACCATTCTTGGGCCCAATGGAACTCCTGAATATCTGTATGAGCAGGTAGGATCCATATCAACTAAAAGAAAAAAAACACATAGGCCAAAGGCTCTGTGTTTTGATTATTCGATATTGAAAGAGAAATTTGGCTTAGACCTGGAAACTGAATTAGTTTCCGATGACTCTGAATAAATAAGAATTAAAACTGTAAGATTAAAATTTTTTAATTTTAAAGGAGTTTTTGGATTTCATTCCAATAGTAAAACGCTTCAATGTTACTTTTCTTAAATTTGTTGAATTTAGAAGATAGTAATGGATGCACGATATTAGCATTAGATAATTCATGAACTTTAGAAGAATCGAAATGATTGACTTCTGTGATTCCTAACTCAATTAGTTTGCTTAAATATGCAGCTTTCGCAGAATTTACAATTGCACTCTCTATTGAATAATTTTCGCTATGTATAAAGCTTTTGACTTTATTTATTCCTTGTTGAAGTAGTTTAAATTCATCCGGTGATTCTACTCCTCGAAGAGATATGCATCGGGATGTATTGAAAATATCCTTTAAAACGTCATTAATGGTTAAATCTTCTTTATTACGGTATTGAAGTTCTATATCTGCAAACTTTTTGAAAGTTTGCATTGATACACTAATATCATTGGTAATATCAAACAAGGAGGCTATGTCAAAAAGTTGCTTATTAATCTCCATAGAACAGTCCTTTTCACCCTTGAAGAATGGAATTCCGGTTGTATGGGGTGCAAATGCGGTCAATTTATCTCCCAATAAATCTTCATGGCTCGGAATTTTTACGAAAACTGAATCACCTTCCATTTTAAGAAAAGGGCTTCGTATCGGTAATGATACAATCTCTGAATAATGATTGTCTTCAAAAAGAACATCTAAAAGTATTTTATCTTCTTCATGTCCGGAGGGATATGCTACTTGATAATGATATTTTGCATGTTTCTTTGGAATTTCCAAACGAGTTTTCCTATCAAGAAGCTCCACCTTGCCAAAACCATATTCTTCGGCATGCTCATACAGGAAATTTTCTATCGGAGTTCCGGGTGGACATATAATATCAACATCAATAGATAGTCTTTTGGCACTGTTTAGATGCAACATCAGTGAGGTCCCACCTTTGAATATCAAGGGACATCCTGAGCGAACTAAGGCCTCAAGCAATGAAAACGCTCTTATGGTTTTTTCGGCCAATGATTTATTTTTAACACCATTTGAAATGGCTACATTATTTATCCAATCATAAGTTCTGCTATCCGGGTGTATCATTGTTCTATGGTTTGAAGTATTGAATTAACCTTGTCCTTTCTGTTACGCCGGGCTGCATATCTGAGTAGGCGTTTTCGATTTACATTATTAGAATCAATCGCATTTTCGTAAATTGTATATAATTCAGCTCCTTGTGCAAATAGTAGTTCTTTATCCGACACTGCATCAACAAGAACTTTTTCAATAGAAGGTAGTTTGTAGAATTGCGATTCTAATACTGGAGCTTCATTTATTAAAGTTCGGATAATTATAATATCATCTGAATTAATATACAATTCGCATTCCTGCCTGGAAGGATTCAAAAGGATTTTCTTTTGTGGAAGAATTCCTTGTAAAAAATAGAAAACAGCGTCAGAAACATCTTTCTCAACATCAATAAATAACATGCTTACAGTAGGTATGTGTTGCATATATCGAGTTAGTATAGAGGGTTTCCAGATACAGAATTCAATAAAAGGGAATTTCTCCCGAATCCTCTTGCCAAGTTCTACTTCTTCTTGTGAAGGAGTATATTGAAAGTTTTGGTTCTGGTTTGACGATATACGATAACAGCCACGCCTTATTTTTTCCAGAATACCGTTATTTACCAGACGATAAAATACAACCTTTGCGGACTTTAA
>JAFLTT010000030.1 GCA_022509165.1 Muribaculaceae bacterium | reverse complement strand
AGAAACTTCGGTGAAGGAGTCGCACAGCAGGCAAAGATGTCAACCCAGGGAGCGATGGCCGGAATGATGAGATGATTCCTGATCCTAAATACTCAGAGATGAGATAAAAATAAAATGCTATGGTAATAAAGAATTTAGAAAACAAGATCAAACTCGTGATGATAGTCTGCGGACTGTTCCTCGTAGGCTGTATAGTTATCAGCCTTGCGAGTGTGTGGACTGCAAGGACTATGGTTGTGGACGCACAAAAGAAAATTTATGTACTTGACGGCAACGTTCCTATCCTCGTTCAACGCACTGCAATGGAAGAAACTCTCGATGTGGAAGCCAAATCCCATGTCGAAATGTTCCACCACTTTTTCTTCACCCTGGCTCCTGACGACAAGTATATCAACTATACAATGAACAAGGCGATGTACCTGGTAGATGAAACGGGACTGGCTCAATACAACACTTTAAAGGAGAAAGGTTTCTATAACAATATTATGGGTACATCCGCTGTCTTCTCAATTTTCTGTGACAGTATCAATTTCGACAAAGACAAGATGGAATTCACCTATTACGGAAGACAGAGGATAGAACGCAGGACTTCAGTCCTAACAAGGGAACTTGTAACAGCCGGTCAGTTGAAACGTGTACCCAGAACAGACAACAATCCTCACGGATTGCTAATCACCAACTGGCGAACCTTGCTCAATAAGGATATAGAACAGAGAACCAAAAATCAATACTGACCATGGGCTGGAAGAAACTTGTAATGGGAGAAAAGATGCCCGACAAAAATGATCCGAAATACAAGGAGAGATATGAAAAGGAGGTATCTACAGGCCGAAAGGCAGCCAAGATACTGAAGATCGACAAGGCTGCCGGATGTATCCAGCGGTTTGCCTGCAAGAATCCGAAATGGTTCCTTGCCATAGTGTTCGGAATAGTATTGGGTTGCCTTTCATTGAATATCTACAGGATAGTTCAGGTATGTAACAGGCCGAAGACGGAAGAAGTTACGACAGCGGCCCAGAAACAGGAGAAACTATTGAATCAGAAACGCTTAAATCATAAAACACAATGACTTTTGCAGATATAAAGAACAAAATAAACTGGAAACAGCCGAAATATATGTTGCCGGCTATCCTTTATCCGCTTATTCTCGGAACTGGATATCTGATGTTCGATATGTTCGATACTGAGCTGGCTGAAGCACCGTCCCAGTTACAGACGACCGAATATCTGAATCCCGAATTACCCCAGGCTCAGTTAAGGAATGAGGAAATCGGAGGAAAGTATGAAAACATGGCCAAGGCATACGGTCATATCCAGGATTATTCAGCGGTAGAGAATATAGACCGGGATAATCAGAAAGAGATGGAGGAATATGACTCCCGATATACCGACGACGACCTTGCCTTTCTTGATGAAGAAGCTGCAGCCAGATTACAGCAGATGCAGGATGCACTTGACCAGAGCAGGGAAAGAGGCCTGGAAATGATGAATGACTCCGTTATGAACCCTCTCTCGGATGAAGAAAGGATCGCCAGAGGGGAACAAAGGCAACAGGAGGCATTGGAGGAACTTAATCGGGCATTGGCAGAAGCCAGACTTCAAGGACGTAAAGGACTTGATGATGTTCCTATAGATGGTACCACAACAAACAATAATCAGGAAGATCAGTTATCGGTTGGTGGAACCAAGGATGTGCAGATAAATGAGAATGCAGTAAATCAGCCGGCTGAAGATGCAGCCATTGAACAGATGGTAAAGGCAGTAAGACCTTCATCTTCATATTTCAATACTCTTGCGGAGAATGAACCTGAACCACGACTTATAAAAGCGATTATTGATGAGAATATAAAGGCGGTCGATGGTTCCCGTGTAAGGCTCAGATTACTTGACGATGTGGAGATAAGCGGTGTGATACTCGAAAAAGGATCCTATGTTTACTGCACCATGAGCGGTTTCGGTCAGCAGAGAGTTAAGGGCAACGTAAAAAGCCTTATGGTTGATGACGAGATAATAAAGGTCAGCCTTACCCTATATGATACTGACGGAATGGAAGGACTTTATGTACCCCAATCCTCGTTCAGGGAAACTACGAAAGATGTTGCGGCAAGTGCTTTGGGAAGCAATGTCAATATGAACAACAGTTCCTACAACAACAGTTTCCAGCAATGGGGAATGCAGGCAATCCAGAACGCCTATCAGCAGACCTCGAATGCAATATCAAAGGCAATAAGAAAGAACCGTGTAAATCTCAAATACGGGACTTTCGTCTATCTCGTAAATAGCCGGGATAATAAAAAATAATCCATTATAAACTGATAAACCTAATCCTATTAAATAAAAGCAATGAAAAGTAAAGCAATAGTCCTGACCCTGGCCATGACGATGATGTCTATGGCATGGAACGATGCAAAAGCTCAAAACGAGTTGAATGATTCTCCGGATAAAGTAATCCCTGTAGAAAAAATTGAGAGACTGACGGTCACTTCTATGGAAGGAGTCTCCGGAGCGTGGGATATGGAGCAGATAACGGTAAATGAACAGGTAACGACGGTAATCACGGCTTCCGAGCCGATAAGATTCGTCGATATATCCACTGACAAGATAGCCGGAGATCAGCCTATCAACAATACAATAAGACTTAAACCTAAAGAACCGGGCCATGAGGACGGTGAGATTCTTGCAATCGTGACCATTGTCACTGAAAGATACCGCACCCAGTATGCCATGATATACACCACAAGACTTACAGAAGCCGTGTCGGATAAAGAAGTGCAGCTGGTTGAAAGAAATGCCTATCATAACCCGGCACTGTCTATGTCAACCGAGGATATGTACCGATTCGCAAGAAGGATCTGGAACTCACCGGCAAGATTCAGGAATCTTACAAGCAAACAGAACAAGATGGTTGTGAGGGTGAATAACATATATTCAGTCGGAGATTATTTCTTTCTTGACTTCTCTGTTCAAAACAAGACGAACATCCGGTTTGACATTGATGAGATAAGGGTGAAACTCGCAGACAAGAAAGTTTCCAAGTCCACAAACTCCCAGATTATTGAATTAAAGCCAGACTTGATTTTAGATAGAACGGAATCATTCCTTCATGGATACCGGAATGTGATAGTGCTTAAGAAACTCACATTCCCTAACGACAAGGTTCTCACTATCGAAATGTCGGAAAAACAGATTTCCGGAAGGACAATTTCTGTGAATATAGATTATGAGAATGTTCTCTCGGCTGATGGATTCAATCAACTTTTATTGAAGGAGGATTAAGCCATGAAAAGATTACTTATCGCATTAGTGGCTATAGTCAGTATGGCGACGACCGCATTTGCCGGACAAAAGGATGGCAGAGTCGACGTAGGAGTCGGACTGCTTTACCGGAATGGACTTGAAGCCACTATCAGTTACGAAAGAGAAGGCAACAATCACAATGCCTGGGAATTCTTTGCCAACGGATATCTGAAATGGAAAGACTGTGAGAGTTGTGGTCATGTATGCCCTAAATCATTCTGGCATAATTACAGATCCTGGGGTGTCGGAGCATCTTACAAACCTTGTGTATATCGTGGAAGAAACAATTACGGCAATATTCGTGTAGGTGCTTCACTCGGTTCAGACACACATAAGTTCCTTGCAGGAATCCATGCCGGTTATGAACATAATTACAGATTGAAGGCCGGATGGCAGCTCTATTGGCAGGTCAAGACAGACCTGATGATAAAAGGACAAGACCTGTTCCGGACAGGTGTCGCTATCGGTTTCAAAATCCCGGTCAAATGATCCTTGATATGGAATATAGATATGAACGAATACTCAACCGTATGAAAAAGCTTATAACCAGGGCTAACAAAGTTGATAAGCCCAAGATGATAAAGAGAAAATGTGAACGTATGCTGAAATGGCTTAAGAATAATTGTTTTGTTTCCTGTCTTTGTCTTTTGGTCTCTTTTACATTGATTTCGTGTGACGCTCATTTCGATGAGCCGGATCCAAGTATGAAAGTCGGAGACATTCTTTGTACTGACGGGTCCGTGCTTTCACTTCAGGATTTTGTGACTCAGCATAAGGAACCGGTGGCCGTAGTGTATAATGTTAATCCGGATATAAATTCAGAGATAGTTGGATATGCGGTATATCTGAATGATATTTCAGATGAAGCATTCGCGGATTCATTGTATGTAAAGCAGAATACCTCTTTAGATATTTATGCTTTGGATGGCAACGAGAATACCTACGCCATTTATAAGACAAAGGATGTGGCTTCACCAATGGCCATGCCTGTCTTTGACTTATGGACTTATGGTCAGGCTGCCTACATTCCGTCTGTTGCTCAATTAAGACAACTGCAGGAAGTCCACAATTTTATAAATCCAAGAATAGAGGCTTTGGGTGGAGAAAGATTATCTGATAATCCTGATGAGTGCTGGTATTGGTCTTCTACCGAAGTAGAAGGACAGGAAGATTTGAAGGCATGGCTGGTTTCAATGAATTCCGGAATAATCCATGAGACTCCGAAAGACCAGAGACATCACTGCAGGCCTGTTGTTACCATCTACCGTCACAATGGTAACCAAAGTTATTACGAAGATGAAGATATGGATCACATCTGGAGTGACTTCACGCTTAAGTTCTCAGTTAATCCGGGATTATTTGATTATAAAACTTTAGATGGAGAATATTTCGGTTCAAGAAACGGTTCAGATTGGCCTTTGAAATATTGGGTTGCTGTTTACAAGGGTAATTCAAAAGAACCGTTTACTCTGATTCCTTCCAATACAACCACTTTACAAATGTCCCTTCCTCCTGGGAAATACAGTTTTGTTGCATGGGCTGAGCCTGTTCCTGATCAGAACGGTTCAACCTATTACTTTCATACAGATGATTTCTCTGAACTGTTACAGAAACATAAGTATGATTACAAAGGGAATGATGAAGGCAAGACTCCTTTCAGAGGGTTGCTTGAAAAGAATGTTGCGTTCACCACTACCGATGTTTCAATGGAACTGAAACCTGCTTTCGCAAGGTATAGACTGATTGCCACGGACT
>JAFLTT010000003.1 GCA_022509165.1 Muribaculaceae bacterium | reverse complement strand
TCAATACTCTTAATGCAAAGATAACATCACTTCCCTTAAACTGTCCTTTAATTTTGCATCACTGGTTTCAAACTCCGATGTCCCGGGACCGATGAAGAAATATCGGTTTAGGATGGAACCTTACATCGGAGTTGAAAAGCCGGAGTGCAAGAGAGCACCACTGTCATTCCCATAGCTATAATTCTTATCTCCTATAATAGAGATATGAAGTGCTAATTAATCCTTGACAGACCCATGACATCGCTGACAAACTGCCGCATGAATTCATAGGAGGAATCCTGCCTGTTGCTATAATATTGCCGTATATCATGGGTATTATTGCCTGTGCACCATGCACCATGCACCATGCACCATGCACTATGCACCATGCACCATTCACCATTCACCGTGCACTATGCACCATGCACTATGCACTATTTCCCAGCATCTGCAGGTATTTCAAAACGGTCAAACAAGGTTAACCGCAGCCCGGATGGCAATTACTTGTGCTTTGTCCCATTTGGTTTGTCTTAGGGTGAAAATCCTCTCATCTCTTGGCACCTGGCACTCGGCTCTTGGCACTCCCTCGCTGTCCTGAAAGTGAATTCTGGTGCGTGCAAGGCTCATAAATATCAGGGTCTCCGAAGCGGCAGGATTTATAGGATAAGATATCTTCCTCAAAACTATCAAACAAGGTTAACCGTAGCCCGGATTGCAATTACTTTGACTTTGTCCCATTGGTCTGCTTCAGGGTGAAACAACGAGCGTTTGCAGAATGGTTGGTTCGAGACCTATAAACCACACAATCTAAAGGATATATTTTAAGAGGGTATGTTTGATGTTTTCTAACATCTCGCATACTCTCTTTTATATTACACCTTTTTTAGAAAGATTCTTTGATTTCTTCTACAGATCTGGGGTGAGCTTCAGGAAATCGTTGCCGAAATTGTATAATTCTTCGGAATCCTTGATGAAGAAATCTATGAAGTCATTATCAATAAAACCGGACCGCCGCTCATTTAGGTGAACCTTTACTGAAAGATGTTAAATGCCTAAAACTATTGCCGGATCTATGTTTAGTTTAATGCTTATCTCTCTGCCAATCTTAAGAGAAGGTTCACTTTTCCCATTTAGGATTTCGCTCACTCGGGCATTGCTCAATCCCAACATTTCAGCCAATTTCTTTTGAGTCAGTCCCATCTCATATAATCGAAGCTTGATAACTTCAATTAAGGTTGGCTTTCCGATAGGATAATAAATTTCTTCATATTCCTCTACCATATCGGAGATCATATCCAGTTCTAAATAATTCTTATCATCTGTAGGTGTTTCATCATTGACTAAAAGAAGCAATTCTTCAATCCGAGCCAAAGCTGCCCTATATGCTGCTTCATTTTTTATTTGTGCCATAGTTATATATGTTGGATGTCGTTAATTCTGTCATATTCTGCATGAGTCCCGACAAATCGGATATAGACAGTGTGTGGTGTAAATTGAATTAAGACAACAAGTCGAAAATCATTTCCTTTTATATTGAACACATATTTTTGATTGCCAACCGCATCAACACTGTTAAATGTTTCTTTTATATCGGCAAAACATTTCCATTCAGCTTTTTTGGTCTTTTCATACCATTCTTCTAAAGCAGTCTTAGCTTGTGGAACTTTGGTAAAATATTCCACTAAAGTGCTTTTGGAAATAATTCTCATCTTCTGGAGTGTAAATTATTTTCTCACAAAATTATATCTTATTTTAGAATTATCAAAATATTTTCACTATTTCTAAAAAACATAGAGTCAAGTAGTAAGTACAATATTAGGCTTCAGGAAATCGTTGCCTTTATTAAGTTAACTTTTATAAGATATTTAACATTATAATTAGCAGATTTTCAGTAAATTATGGCAAAAAGACAAAAAATCAATAAAAAATAATAAAAAAAGTTTGTAAATAAGGCGGTTTAAAAGTAAATTTGCCAACTAACCAAACATCTTGATGACCCGAATCGGCTTAACAGTATTCTTTCCATTTCTATTGGCTGTTTTCTATGTAGCTGATAGTCAAGCATTTACCCCCCCCCCCCCGTTGCGAGAATTTAGTTTCTGAAGGTAGGGTAGAGGAAGATTCTACATCGATTCGTTTTATCCAACCTTTCAAAGTTGACCACGATCAGGTCGTTACTTCTCCAAGGCTTCATGACTTTGCACTGGAGATAGATTCTTTAATGCGTGAGGATACAATCACTCACGTCACTGTCACCGGTATGGCGTCAATCGACGGACCGGCTTCTCTGAATAATAACCTTTCTACATCACGTGCCCGGGCTATGGCAAAATGGCTCGAGAAGAACGCTCTTGTGCCTGCCTCTCTTATCACCATTGATTCCAGAGGGGAAGACTGGTCATGGCTAAGGCATTTAGTAAACTGTGATGGTGATATCCCCGATAGAGAGAAACTCCTTGAGATAATGTCACTTCCTGTTTCCTCAGATGAGAAGGAGGCTGAGATCAAGAGTCTTGAGGATGGAAAGACCTGGGACTATCTAAAAGCACACATATTACCCAAAATGCGGTGTGTGGAAATATATGTCAAGGTAAAACATCACACTGTAGTTTCCTCTCTTCCTATTGATATGCCAATAGAGGAGGTGATTGAAGAAGAAGTAATAGAAGAAGTTATTATAGAAGAGATACCTGAGGATATCATTGAAGCAGAACCTGAACCCCAATGCGAAGTTCGTGAAATTGAGATAAAAGAAAGCATCCCATCTGAATGGCAACGCAATTTTTACATCAAGACCGACTTACCTTATTGGCTGATGTTTTGGAGCAATGTGGCTTTCGAGATAGACTTAGCACCACATTGGTCGTTTAACCTCCCGATCTATTTCTCGGCCATGAATTACTTCCGTAGAGACCTTAAATTCAGGCTTTTTGCTTTTCAACCCGGAGTGAGATACTGGATAAAAGGAGAGAATAAAGGTGTCTTTTTTGAAGCCCATTACGGTATGGGTTGGTGGAATTTTGCTTTTGCCGGAGAGTTCCGGTATCAGGACCACCGCAGACGTTCCCCGGCTTTAGGAGGAGGAGTAGGTGCCGGATACCGTTTGCCGATATCAGCCAATGGTAGATGGGCAATGGAATTTGGTGCCGGTGTGGGTTATTATCATCTCTATTACGACCGTTTCCAGAACCGTCCTAATGGTAAATATGTGGATTCCCATAAGAAGAATATTTTCTTCATTGACAATATAAATGTAAGTATATCTTACTCATTTCCAATTAATAATAAAAAAGGAGGTAATCAATGAAACGAATTTTACTAAGCCTCCTGAAAATCTTCCCTGTCCTGATCCTAATATCTTGTAATGTACATGAATGGCCGGAAGAAGAAGCTGCGAGGTATGAATTTATTTTAAATCTTGAATATGATGAACAGATACCTTTCTATAAGGAAGTGTATTATTCGAGGGGAAAGGAGGCAACCAGAGATGATTTTGAGTTTTATGACATCCGGTATATTGTAAATGTTTACAGGGTGGCTAATGAAGATGACGCCAGTCGTGAAATTTATTGCACATATATCTTCTCAAGATATTTTGAAATAGAGCATGACTATAAGGTGACCCTGAATTTGCCGGAGGGAAATTACCGGTTTCGTATATGGACCGACCATGTGAATTCGGGTGTACAGGAAGATTATTTTTACAGCACGTCTGATTTCTCAGAAATAAAGCTTAAGATGGAAGACGGGCACAAGGGTAGTAACGAATACCGAGACGCTTTTAGTGGTACCACATACGGCACTGTGATCGATCCGGAACTCTATCACCAACGCTACGGTAAATATCCCTCCAACAAGGCTACGGCACATATGAGAAGACCTATGGGGAGGTATGAGTTTATCTCTACAGATATGGACGAGTTTCTCGGCAAGACATTAGAGAATTTGGATGAACAGACTCTTAGGAAATTGATGGAGTTGGCTGCTTCCCGTGCCAAAAACAAGAATGACGATACCCGAGGAGATAACTTCTGGAACGGTCTTACCCGAGATGAAGTAGCCGAACTAATAGGCATAGACAAATACAAGGTGGTATTTGCATACAATGCCTATATGCCCAGCACCTATAATCTGTACTACGACCGACCCTCCGACTCTTCTACGGGAGTGAGGTATGAAAGCAGTATGAGTGTAGGTAAAGATGGAATGCAATTAGGGTTCGACTACATATTGGTTGACGACCAGACTATCATGAACCTCAGTATGAGCATCTTTAACGCTGAAGGGGAACAAATAGCCTCCACGAGCGGTGTACAGGTGCCGATAGTGAGAAGTAAAAACACAGTGGTAAAGGGAACGTTCCTTACTGTAACCTCAGGAGGTGGAGTAGGAATCAATCCCGATTTCGACGGTGAATACAATATTGAAATAAAATAAAATATAAATAAACTAAATTTTTAACTAATTCAAATTAACATGAAAAAGCTATCTTATCTTTTTCTGGCTTCAGCAGCCATGATGCTGGCAAGCTGTTCTAATGAAGAGCTTGTCAATTCTCCAGAAACAAATGGAGAAGAAGCTACTGTGAAAGTGAATCTTTCTGTGTCACAACTTGCCACACGTGCCTATGGTGATGGTATGACCCCGAAATTGCTCAATTGGGCCGTATATGAAAAAACCAGTAGTGGTTTGAAACTCACTGGCAATTATTGTCTTGACGACGATCCCTCTTCTTATGAATGGTTATTGACACAAGAAGATCCGGAACAATCAATAAAAGACTTTTATGAGTATGAAGACCATATTTATTATGGTAACACCTATTCTATGGAATTCCATCTTGTGAAGGGTCGTACATACGAATTGCTCTTTTGGGCAGGTGCTCTTCCAAAATTCAATGTGGCAGAAGGGAAAGTAATAATGAGTCCTTACAAACTTAACTTTGATCAAACAGGTGCTTCTATGACTGTAGATTACAGTGGAGTGACAGCCAACGATGAGAGTATGGATGCTTTTTATGGCATTCAAGAAATCATAGTAAGCGACAATGAACAGGATATCGATGTGGCTTTACGTCGTCCTTTTGCTCAGGTGAATTTGTTGACTACTCATTATGAAGACGCAAAAAATAGTGGATATGAAGTGACTCAATCCAAAGTGACTGTCTCCAAAGCCTATACAAAATTGGATCTGTTCACCGGCCAAGTAAGTGATCCTCAGCAAAACCTTGAACTTGGCTATGGTCAAGTTTCCCCAGATGGAGAAGGCTTTTCTTGGTATGAATTGGGATACTATAACTTCCTTAATATGGTATATCTACTCGCTAATAAAGAACAAGAATTGGTGGAACTCTCCTATACATGGAAAGATGATGACGATCAGGAAATGGAACTTCAAGTCGGATCAGTTCCAGTACAATGGAATCGCAGAACTAATCTTTACGGTTCTCTTCTTACAGGAGATCAGAATGTGAATATCTATATTGAAAATGATTTCGATAATGAAGGTAATTTATATGTTGGTGAAGAAATAGCCGAGGGGGTGACTATGACTCCTGACAAAGAAAGATTCTATATCTCTAATGAGGAAGGTTTGAAATGGTTAGCCGATGCTTTCAAGACAAAAAATATCAAGGATGACTTGAAAGAACTGATTTGTAAGGAAGGTTTTGAAGACAAAAAATTCTATAGCAAAGTGGTTTATTTGACTTCTGATCTTGATCTCAAGGATGTTGATTGGACTCCAATAGGTAACGAAGCTGATATGTTCTATGGTAATTTTGATGGTCAAGGACATACAATCAGTAATCTCACTATTGAAAAAGAAACTGAGAGCAATATTGGATTTTTTGGTGTAGTGTCAGGGTATTACACCGGTTACTCCAATGTGAATTTCAAAAACGTTAAATTGAAAGGAAAATCCAATGTTGGCGTGATGGCAGGTAAAGGTATTTTTGAAGATCGTGTTGCCCATATAAACAATTGTACAATAGTGGGTGCTGTAATAGAAGTTGTAGCAGATCAAAATGACGGTGGAGAAAATGCAGGTAGCCTTATAGGTCACTGTGTTAACGGTGGAGTAGAACAATGTGATGTTAAGCAAGCTCAACTTACTGGCTTAAAGAATGTAGGGGGTATCGTCGGTAATCTTGATGGCGCTGATACCGGTATCTGGTATTGCAATATTGAAGATTCTTCTATCAATGATGCTTGGGTTGCTTCTGATGTAAATCCTAACTCTTCAAGTTTCGGGGTATTCACCGGTGGACTGACTAATGGCGCCACAGATCAGGAATGGAGATACAACACTTCAAAGAATGTTTCCATAAATGTTAATAAATAACATTTAATTTAAGTTCACAAAAAGAAAAACATAACAATATAAAGATAAATCCATATCCTTATATTGAACTCACGATAACTAAATAAATTTTCCCGGGGAGAGATCTCTCCGGGAATTTTTATAGGTAAACGTAACCCGTTTGTTCTGCGGTAGTTTCGGATTGGATAAGGCGAGGGCAGGAGGGAGATACAAAAGTATAGCCCCCTCAGTGTTTCCACTACAGGAGGCTATTGTCCCGGTCCTATACTACGTATGTGTAAAAGCCCTTTTATAGAACTATGAATGGCCGGGTATATCTTTTTTTAGTTACCGAAATTAGTTACTCCAGTCGTATCTTCAAAGAAACCGATTGAGAAAATCCACCATAATAGAATAGCAACCAGGAATAAAACACCAAGCCAAATCCAAAGCTTGTTCATCCTGCGGGTGTGTTCCCTTTGTTTATCTTTCTGCTGGGCTTGCATAGACCTTGCAATCATATCGGCATTGTCTGCCTGATTTTCATGCTTGTGTCTTTCATCTCTTTCCATAGCCTTTCGATTTTATTTGTTATTTAAACGTTAATTCTTCATTCCTTGTTCACAAAGTTAACTTATTTTTTTTGAAAAAAATAAAAATTTGAAGATAAACCCTCAAAAAGGTACATCATCTTCTCTTGAGGCCATCATCCCATCGGGCAGAGGAGTGCCGGTATTCCCCAAATTATCAGAGAATTGCGAGATATTTTCCTCTGCATAATTCATTCGGGATTCTATTTTCAGTTTATTCTCTGCCAAGGTTTCCTGCATCACTTCGTATCCCTCATCCCAGTTTTCAAATTTAGCATATTTCGAGATGAAATGAAGTTTTACATCTCCTACACCACCCGACCTGTGTTTTGCCACAATGAGGTAAGCCAGACCCTTGATATTATTGCCTTCTCCATCTTGTGTGGCACGGGTGTAATATTCCGGGCGGTGGATGAAACATACTATATCGGCGTCTTGCTCAATTGCTCCCGACTCACGGAGGTCGGAGAGCACGGGCCGTTTGTCCTCACGGCTTTCCGTGCTTCGGTTGAGCTGCGAGAGAGCGATGATCGGTATGTCGAGTTCCTTTGCCAGGGCTTTCAAAGAGCGTGAGATAGTGCTGACCTCCTGTTCACGACTTCCGAGTTTCATACCTGTGGCATTCATCAACTGCAGGTAATCTATCATGATCATCTTTACACCTTTTTCCCTTACGAGTCTTCTGGCCTTGGTTCTTAATTCACTTATTGATAATCCGGGTGTCTCATCCAGATAAAGAGGGGCGCCATATACTGTGCGTATCCTTTTGTTAAGGCGGTCTTCTTCATCCGGAGAAAGTCGGCCACTTTTTATTTTTTCACCCTCGAGACTTGCCACATTACTTATCAACCTTTTTATGAGCTGTACATTCGACATTTCCAAGGTAAAAATAGCAATCGGCATGTTGTAATCCACAGCCATATTCTTGGCCATAGATAATACGAAAGCCGTCTTACCCATGGCGGGACGTGCCGCTATTATTATAAGGTCGGAATTTTGCCACCCGGAGGTCATCTTGTCAAGGTCGCGATAGCCTGTTTTGAGGCCCGAAAGACCGCTCTCGTTGTTTGCGGCATTCTGGATCTGTTCAAGCGCCAGATTGATTACCGGATCGATTTGGGTTACTTCGCGTTTGAGTTGATTCTGAGATATTGTGAAAAGTTGGCTTTCCGTCTCCTGCAGAAGTTCTTCAATGTCGTTGCTTTCATCATAGGCTTTAGTCTCAACATTGGCTGCAAAGGTGATAAGCTGCCTGGCAAGGTATTTCTGAGCCACAATACTGGCATGGAAATCCAGGTTTGCTGAAGAATATACCCTGGCTGTCAATTCTGCGATATGCACGGCACCGCCTACCTCTTCAAGTGTGCCGTTACGCCGGAGCTGCTCGGTGACCGTCATCATATCTATGGGCCTTTGGTTGTGTCCGAGCGTGGTGATCGCTTCAAAGATTTTCTTATTTACCGGGTCGTAGAAACTATCGGGCACAAGAAGGTCGCAAACATTCATATATGCATCTTTTTCGAGCATACATGCTCCGAGCACTATCTCTTCCAGTTCAGTGTCGCGAGGGGGCAGTTTGCCTGTTGCATCAGTCAGTATCTGTTTTATTTCAGGTTTCTTAGCCATAGTATAATAAATGAAGAGAGGAACCTATATTCCTATATTATGGAAAAAGTAAAAATTCGTCCGGAGCCGGAGCCACAGATGCGAAAATTATCAGGAGGTAGCAACTCACGGCCAATAAAAGCAGAGAGGTCCATTTCAGTATATCATTAAGTGCCCTGCCTGATAGAGAACGCAATTTTGTCCAAAGGATTGTATGTAATGCGAAGTAAGAGAGCCATCCTGCAGATACCCAAAAAGGCAACTGTGTTGATGCCATGGCAAGGAAAATAGCAGCGAATATACCGTCGGCATAATATACCGCTGCCATCACCCTACGTCCGAATATAACTGCCGTTGTGCGTTTTCCCACTTCTCTGTCATCATCAAAATCACGGTAATTGTTTACGATAAGCACATTTGCTGCCATGAGCCCTATTGCTGCTGCCGTCAGTGCGGTGGTGCTGTCGAAATAGAAAATACGAGTCTGCACATACTCAGTAAATACTACAGGTATGAATCCAAAAAATATCACCACAGCCACTTCTCCCAAACCATTGTGCGAGAGTGGGAAAGGTCCGGCACTATAGGCCAATGCGAAGACACCGATTGCCAATCCTACAAAAATCAGCCACCAACCTCCCCAGATTACCAGAGTGGCACCTATGCATGCAGCCAGCAAGAGAGTGAAATAAGTAGCCTTTTTCATTTGTTCAGGTTTGATGTCGCCCTCGGCTACACCACGCCTGAATCCTTCTCGGCCCTTTTTATCGAGACCATTTTTAAAATCGTAATATTCATTGGCAAAATTGGAGGCTATCTGGGCCAAAACCGCAAAGAAGAAACAGATAAGGAAGGGCAGTACGGAAAATCCATGATGATAGATGGCACAGGCCGTGCCAGCCACCACTCCGGCCACACTCACCGGAAGAGTGCGCAATCTCATGGCTTCAATCCATTTTTTCATCCCAATCTTCTTTTAGACTTGAAAAAATCTTTCATCAACAATGAGGCTTCTTCCTCCATTACTCCCTTCGTCACAATTGTTTTCGGATGAAGAGGAGTTTGGTTGTCTGAACAAAACCGTGTAAACCCTCTTTTGGGATCAGATGCCCCGTAAACAAGGCGACCGATCTGCGACCATCCGATGGCCCCTGCACACATGATGCAAGGTTCCACGGTGACATATAGCGTGCACTGAGTAAGGTATTTCCCTCCGAGATTATTGGCTGCTGCAGTGAGTGCTATCATTTCAGCATGCGCTGTGACATCATTCAGGGCCTCTGTCTGATTGTATCCGGTGCCTATCACCTTGCCGTTGCAAACCACCACAGCTCCTACGGGTACTTCATCAGCATCGAAGGCCTCTTCAGCCTGACGCAAGGCCAGCGACATATAATATTCATCACGAGGATCGGATATCATGAAATCAGGTAAGGACTAATTTATAATTAAGACTTTTCTTTAATGAGAGAAGCTATTTTCTCCATTAGCCATAGAGGAGTGGAGGTGGCGCCACACACTCCCACGCTTTCCGCCCCTTCCACTAAAGAGAGGTCGAGCTGAGATTCATCTGAGATTAAATAAGTGTGAGGGTTTACCTCTTTGCACATCTCGAACAATACCTTCCCGTTTGAACTCTTTGCACCGCTCACAAAGAAAATCACATCGTGGCTTCCGGCAAACTCTTTCATCTTATTCATTCGGTTGGCCACCTGGCGGCAGATGGTATCGTAATACTCAAACTTCCCTTCCTTCTTGCGCTTTCCGATTTCTTCCACTATTTCACGGAATCCTTCAAGCGATTTTGTAGTCTGGGAATATAGGATAATGTCTCTGGATAGGTCAAGTGCATCGATTCCTTCCTTATCCTGAATCACCACAGCCTCGCCGTTTGTCTGTCCCACAAGTCCGTTTACCTCTGCATGTCCGTTTTTGCCATAAATCACGATAAGAGGCTTTCGTCCGCCGGCTTTTTCCGCCGCCACACCTTCATCGTATGTTTTTTTTATTCTCCGTTGCAATTGGAGCACTACGGGGCATGTGGCATCTATTATCTCGATATTGTTGTTTTTTGCAGTCTCATAAGTGTGAGGGGGTTCTCCGTGAGCTCTGAGAAGTACCTTCACATTTTTCAGAGAGTCGAGATCTTTATGTGTAATTGTCTTGAGACCTTTCTCCTGGAGTCGTTCCACTTCCCGCGCATTATGCACGATGTCTCCCAGACAATACAGTTGTCCCTTGTCATGGAGTTCATCTTCAGCTTTATTTATGGCAGTTACCACCCCAAAGCAAAAGCCCGAATTGGAATCAATCTCTACTTTCAATTTTATAAGTTATTAGAAATTTCCTCTAATTTTAACTGGAAATGCCTCATGAGCCATTCCATTTGCTCTTCATGAGTTATAGCTCCATTATCAAGTTCTATGGCATCGGGAGCCTTTCTCAGAGGAGAAACGGCTCTGGTAGTATCTATCTTATCACGTTGCTCAAGATTTTTATACACCTCTTCATAGGATAAGTCTGTTCCTTTATGCTGGAGTTCGGCCCATCTTCTCTTTGCCCTTTCATGAAGGCCGGCATATACAAAAATCTTAAGTTCGGCATGAGGGAAAACTGTTGTGCCGATATCTCTGCCATCCATCACTATACCCTTATGAATGCCGAATTTCTGTTGCAGTTCCACCATTCGTTGCCTCACCTCAGGAATTTCAGCGATAGGACTCACATTATTACTCACCTCCATCGACCTGATTTCAGATTCTACATCTTTGCCATTAAGCAAAGTATGTTGCACACCATCTTTTCCTGCATTTTTTTGGAAAGAGACCTCGATATCGGGAAGGTGTTCTATTAGTTCTTGGGTTTTTATCTTTCCGTCAGATTCGATGAGTCCGTTTTGAAGGGCGTAGAGTGTCACTGCGCGATACATTGCTCCGGAATCAATGTACACATAACTTATCCTTCTGGCGAGTTCCCTGGCCATAGTGCTTTTCCCGGAGGAGGAGTAACCGTCTATCGCCACTATTATTTTGGGGACGTCGGTGATTGCAATATTCTCTTTCATGGTGTCAGGCATATTCATTTGAAGTCGTTGAGCCTGGCCAGATATTTGCCAATGATGTCAAATTCCAGATTCACCACAGTGCCGGCCTTTATGTCGCAGAAATTGGTGTTGTCGTGGGTATATGGAATGATGTTGACTGCAAAAGAGTCTTTTTCAGATTCGCATACCGTGAGGCTTACCCCATTTACGGCAACTGAACCCTTTTCCACAGTCATGTATCCTTTGCGGGCCATCTCTACAGGGATAGAGTATTTGAAGGTATATTTCCAGCTACCGTCGAGGTTTACAACCTCCGTGCATATTGCAGTTGTGTCTACATGGCCTTGCACGATATGACCGTCGAGGCGGTCGTCGAGACGCATGCTTCGTTCTATATTTACCAGGTCGCTGATTTTCAGAAGCCCGAGGTTAGAACGGTCAAGAGTCTCTTTTATGGCGGTGACTGTGTAAGTGCCGTCACCCGGAAGTTTCACAACCGTAAGGCATACACCATTGTGGGCAATACTCTGGTCTATTCTAAGTTCATCGCAAAACGGACATTTCATAGTGATATGAAGGTTGGTGTCTTCATGCTGAAGATTTACCACCTCTATAGCTTTCTCAACAATTCCGGAAAACATATTGTATACTTTTTTATTATTGGATTTCTCACACATTCCGATTACATCTCCTTGGCTAAATTGGGACTTCAGATTTTCAGGCAGAATGTGTCGATACAAAATTAATTATAATCATTTTAATCCCCAACCCGTGTTATAGACAACTTATTGACAAACTCACCGGGATGAAGAAATTATCTTTTGGGTAATAAATGGAAAATTTGTATATTTGAAACATAGAAACAAGAAGTTGTAAAAATACTTCCATGCTTCTATAAAATTTCCCTATGTGATATTGGGAAAAAAATAATCCTTTAACCTTAAAATCGGATGCGTTCTCTGATTTTGCCACCACTGGAAGGTGATAAGCCTGTGCCTAAGTTGCCTGATGGGAGGCAACTCACCATTATTGGAGGCAGTGGTGCGGGAAAGACAAAATTCATGGAGAAACTCATGGCTCTCACCGGAGAACGTACCTACTGCCTGTCGGCCGTAAAGGCTCCGTTTCCCGAGAGGGAAGCCTCACCGTTAAAGGGCAGTATAGATTACCTTTATTCAAAAGTAGCCTCACGGCGTCCGTACATGCGTACTAACGCCGTGAGCGAACTTGAGAAACTCATCTTCATGCTTTTTGCAGATGAGTTCGACCAGCTGCTGCAATATAAGGATAAATGCACTTCGAAATCTAATGTTTTGAAGTTTCCTCCCACAAAACTCGACAAACTGAAAAAAATATGGGAGAGGATCTATCCCGGCAATAAGATCTTAAGTAGCGGAGGCACCCTGATGTTTTCTACAGAGTCGGGAAAAGACCTTATTCCGGCTGAGAAACTGAGCCAGGGTGAGATGGCTGTGCTCTATTATGTGGCGGGAGTGCTCTATGCCATGCCCAATGCTATTATATTTATTGATGCTCCCTCACTTTTCCTCCATCCCACGATCTTGAATGCCCTGTGGAACTCTATAGAAAGTCTTAGACCTGACTGCACCTTCGTTTACAATTCTGTAGACGTAGAATTTGTAAGTTCCAGGAGCCGGAATGTTATCATCTGGGTAAAGAGTTACGACGCTTCAAAAGAGATTTGGAACTATGAAGTAATTGCTCCTGGTGAAATACGTGAAGAAATCTTCATAGAACTGGTGGGCAGCCGTAAGCCGGTTTTGTTTATCGAAGGCGATCTCACCCACAGCATAGATGCAAAGCTTTACCCCCTTGTTTTCCCCGACTACACAGTGAAGCCCTTGGGATCATGCGACAAGGTGATAGAGACAACCCGCTCTTTCAACGGGCTCACTAATATGCACCATCTTGAGAGCCGTGGGATAGTAGACCGCGACCGTCGTACCGATCGGGAAGTTGAATATCTGAGAAAAAAATCAATCATGGTGCCGGAAGTGGCTGAGGTTGAAAATCTTTTCCTGCTTGAACCTGTGGTGAGGACGATGGCCCGGTCAAGAGGTAAGAATGCCGACATTGTGATGCGAAAAGTGAAAAAACGTGCTTTCGGAGAATTCCACCGTCATCTGCAGCAACAGGTGATGGAGCATGTGAGACACCGTGTGAAAAGAGAGGTGGACGCCAAGATAGATGCGAAGTTTTCATGTATCACGGCTTTGGAAGCTCATCTGCGGCAGTTGATCAAGATACTGAATCCCAGAAAGCAATACAATGATTTGCTTCATCTTTTCAGGAATATTATCGATACGGAAGATTATGCTTCCTTATTGAGATATTTCAATCACAAACCTCTCATTTCGGAATGTGAACTTCCGGGTCTGTTGGGATTTAAAAACAAGGATGACTATGTGAGGGGTGTGATATCCAAACTGAAAAGTGGAGATAAGGAATCAGAAAAAATTCGGGACGCAATAAGAAATGCCCTTGTCCCGGTTGTTATAACTAAAGAAGAAAACCACAAAACGATATAATTATGAAGAAGAAACTTGCCTTTTTGCGCAACGACCCATGGCTCGAGCCATATGCGGCTGCCATAGAGGGGCGTCATCAGGATGTGGAGAGGAAACTGGAAGAGATCACTGCTTCCACAAATGGCTCGCTTTCTGAGTTTGCCAACGCCTATAAGTATTATGGTCTGCATCATCTTCCGGGAGGCGGATGGATTTTCAGAGAATTTGCACCTCATGCTACAGAGATCTGGCTTACCGGTACTTTTTCCGATTGGAAACTGGAAGACAAATATAAACTCACCAGAATCAACTATGGCGACTGGCAACTTCAGCTGGAAGAAGATGATCTTCATAATGGCGACCTTTTCAAGATGTTTGTGAAATGGCATGGTGGAGAAGGAGAAAGAATTCCGGCCTATGCCGAGAGAGTGGTGCAGGATGAGCATACCAAGATCTTTTCAGCACAAGTATATGCTCCGGAAAAGCCTTATAAATTTAAAGTGAAGAAATTTGCGCCCGATGTGAAGCCTCTGCTTATATATGAGTGCCATATCGGAATGGCCCAGAATACAGAAGGAGTGGGCACATACAATGAATTCAGGGAAAAGATACTTCCGAGAATTGCAGCCGACGGCTATAATGCAATTCAGATTATGGCTATACAGGAGCATCCTTACTATGGTTCATTCGGATACCATGTGAGCAGTTTCTACGCACCGAGTTCACGTTTCGGCACTCCCGATGATTTGAAGCGTCTTATAGATGAAGCCCATAAATTGGGTATAGCCGTGATTATGGACATAGTTCATTCACATGCAGTGAAGAATGAAATCGAAGGTCTCGGCCGTCTCGACGGAAGCTACGACCTTTATTTCTACGGCGACCATCGTAGAGAGCATCCGGCTTGGGATTCTCTGCTCTTTGACTACGGAAAGAATTCTGTATTGCATTTCCTCCTTTCCAATTGCAAATACTGGCTTGAGGAATTCAAGTTTGACGGCTTCCGTTTCGACGGTGTGACTTCCATGCTATATTATGACCATGGTCTCGGCAAGGCATTCGGATCGTATGCAGATTACTATGACGGTAACCAGGACACAAATGCATTGACTTATCTCACATTGGCAAATATCCTTATACATGAGGTGAATCCCAAAGCTATCACCATAGCCGAAGAGATGAGCGGAATGCCGGGTCTGGCAGTGAAATTTGAAGATGGCGGTATCGGTTTCGATTACCGTATGGCAATGGGAGTTCCCGACTATTGGATAAAGATGATAAAGGAGAAGAAGGATGAAGACTGGCATCCTACTTCTATTTTCTGGGAACTTACCAATCGTCGTGCCGATGAAAAGACTATCTCTTATTGCGAGAGTCATGACCAGGCTCTTGTGGGCGACAAGACTATAATATTCCGCCTTATCGATAAGGAGATGTACTGGCATATGATGACCGGCGACAATGACGGTACAGTGGCTCGAGGCATGGCTCTACATAAGATGATCAGACTTGTGACCCTGGCAACAATCAATGGCGGGTACCTTAATTTCATGGGCAATGAGTTTGGGCATCCCGAATGGATTGATTTCCCGAGAGAGGGCAACGGATGGAGTTATAAATATGCCCGTAGACAATGGGATCTGGTAGACCGTGAAGATCTGAAATACCGTTTCCTCAATGCCTTCGACAATGCAATGGTAGAGACTGTATCGGGAGTATATAATTTCCAGGCTTTGCCGGTGGAGAAACTTTGGGAAAAAGATGACGATCAGATCCTGGCCTTCATGAGAGGAGACCTTGTATTTGTATTCAACTGGAATCCCACCCGTAGTTTTGAAGGATATGGATTCCTGGCTCCGGAGGGAGAATATGAAGTAGTGCTCGACTCTGATGCTTTGGGATTCGGAGGCTATGGACTGGTGGATGATAATGTGAAGCATTTCACAAATCCGGATCCTCTTTACAAGCCCTCGGGCAAAGGATGGTTGCAGCTTTATCTCCCGGCCCGCACAGCAATGATTCTCAAGAAGGTTAAACCAACTCGCGCTAAGAGAGTCAAAAAGGAGGATAGTAAATAAATTAATTTTTGATAATGAGAGTAAAGAAAATCTTAATGGTCGGAGCCATCACCTTGGCTTCGGCCCTCTCTGTGAATGCACAGAGCCTGAGCGATATCTTAGGCGGTTTGGGAGGCAACAGTGGCAATAGCAGCAGTGGCCTTGGAAATATCATAGGCAATGTAGTGAGCGGTGTCTTTACCCAGACAAACCTCACAGTTGCTGACATAGTGGGAGAGTACACCAGCGAAGGGCCGGCCGTGACCTTCAAGAGTGATAATTTCCTTCAGAAAGCCGGAGGTATTGCGGCAGCATCTGCATTGGAATCTAAATTGCAGCCCTATTATCAGCAATATGGTCTCACCGGTATGGTGCTCACAATTGATGAGAATGCCAATTTCACTATGAAAGTGAAGTCAATTAATCTCAAGGGCACCGTTGCACAGGGAACTACAGAGGGTACATTCACTTTCAATTTCCAGGTAGTTGGAATCAATCTTGGTAAGTTTACAGCATATGTTGAGAAGAGTGGTAATAATCTCAATCTTATGTTTGATGCCTCCAAACTTCTTGATTTCATTTCGGCAGTGACTAAGATTACCGGCAATTCCATGGCTTCTACAGTGGGTTCACTTCTCGGAAGTTACGACGGAATGTGCATCGGATTCAAGATGGTAGGAGCAGCCTCCAACAACAGCAACAACGCCGGTTCGGCAGTGTCATCCGGTCTTAATTCATTGATGAATATCCTTGGCGGCAGCAAATAAATTATAAGAGCCAATACATCGAGAATAATTTAAACTTGAGGGCTTCATTTTCAATTTATTTGAAAATGAAGCCCTTTTTATTTTGACTTTCTTCTTTCAATCTATAAATTGAATCTTTTAAACAGTAATTTAAAGTGGTCGAATTTGACCACTTTAGAATTTCTGCCGGCTTGCCAAAATTCGTTTTAAGTGCATCCGAATGTATTGAAAAGACGAATGCAATTGGTATTATAGTAAAAGGGTCGTTATGGTGCACTTTGTGGACCGTCTCACCATTGTATTTATTGGAATATGGGAAAAGGTTTATAATCCAGATTTTAATTATGGCGAATTCGCCATAATTAAAAATCAAGCCGGCCTTAACAGCTTTAAGATCAGCGTAAAAGAATTTGTAGCAAAAACCAATGCCATATCTTTACAGGCTAAAGCAGGCAGATATGGAGGCACCTATGCCCATAAGGACATAGCTTTTGAATTTGCCATGTGGATTAGTCCTGAGTTTAAAGTATATCTTATTAAAGAATTTCAAAGACTTAAAACAGAAGAACAAAAGCAAATAGGTTGGTCTGCAAAAAGGGAGTTATCGAAAATCAATTATCGCATTCACACTGATGCAATTAAAGAAAACCTAATCCCGGCTCAAATTACACCTGCACAATCCAATATAATATACGCCAATGAAGCGGATGTCTTAAATATGGCTATGTTTGGGAAGACAGCAAAGCAATGGAGAGATGAGAATCCCGGGTTAAAAGGAAATATTCGTGATTATGCTACGATAAATGAATTGATCTGTTTGTCCAACATGGAAAATCTCAACGCTGTATTTATTGAACAGGGAATGCCACAGTCAGAACGCTTGATTAAACTCAATCAAATAGCCATTCATCAAATGTCAGTCCTCGAATCTAATAATAATGAAAGAAAATTATTGAAGTAGAATCGAGTTAGATTCATAGAAGACATTTATAAAGAAAAGATTATTCGGGATAATCATTATATTTATAAGGAATTGTAATATCGTTCAAAACCTGTTTAACCACAGTTGATTTTCCTACTTGTCGAGGACCCATTATGACCTGGATAAATCTTCGTGGCTCTTCAATACGCTGTTTAATCTTTTTATATACAGGAAGTTTATACATGTTATTACAATTTACTCAATGCTGTGAGTAATTTTACTCACTATGCTAATAATATGCAAAATAAACAATTTAAATTAATATGACAAAGCCATGAAACATTTGATTTCTTAAAGTCAAAAGGAATATTGGTTTTTTTCTTTCCATCCCGTTCTTATTTGAAAACTCAGAAGAAGGGGAATGATGCAATTGAGGGGAGAAAGTCATGGCATCCGCTGATAATCAAAGAATTATCCCTCTTTTAATTCGGACGCACGAGCCGTGCGTCCCTACATTTGAGGGCACTTTATTAATGGGGATGTTTATGAGGATAATCAAATAAATTATAAGAGCCAATACATCGAGAATAATTTAAACTTGAGGGCTCCATTTTCAATTTATTTGAAAATGGAGCCCTTTTTATTTTGACTTTCTTTAGAATTTTTCTTGATAAAAAAATTCCAAAATGTCTGATTATAAAGGGAAAAATGATAAATCTGTTTAGAAATTCAGATGTATTCCTTTTTACCCTATTTATTTAAATAGGGTATATTGATAATTTTGGGGACAAAATAATATCAAGTTGTTTATTGCCTCAATGGAGGAGAAAAAGGTTATCAGTTGAAATTTATTCAACGAATCCGGCGAATGGTACTGAATTAAGAGCCATGAAACTCTTAAAAAGATCACAATGGGTCTTTTCACCTTCTTCAGAGGCTTTGTTACATCTTACGGGAGTGGATACTGAAGAGAGTTCGTAGAGGAATAAGCTGAGGTAAGGTCAACACTTCCTGGATCGGAGAATTTTTAAAGAATCAATTGGAAAGTTTATTGATAAATAGGTTAGAGAAGGTAAGGCTATTCGAGAGAATAGCCTACTTTTTATCTTGCACCATTAAGGAGTATTTTACTCATCATTTAGGGATGCACGGCTCGTGCGTCCGAAATAAAAGAGGGATAATTCATTGATTATCAGAGGACGCACGGACCGTGCGTCCCTACATTTGTCGTTTGGGATATTATTCGGGATAATCATAATTTTTTAGAAGTAAATGGAAAGGTTATTGCTAAAGAGGGGTGAGAAGGTAAGGCTATTCGAGAGAATAGCATTACTTTTTTATCTGGTACTGTTATAGAAAATTTTGAATTATTGAAGAGGAGGTGGTTGAAAATCAGCAAGTTATCGTAAAAATTATTTTGAAATATTTTATAAGGGATTGTGAAACCTATAGTATAGAAATAATTTTGGTAAACCAAAAAGGAAATTAAAGTTCCCTAATACTTGAAGCAAACAAGAGCCTTAAAATAATCATGTCGTTAAAAACTGAATTCATCAAAAAGATTTTTTTAAGTTTTGTAGCCGTCTCATCTTGTGTGGTATTCCCCGGTTGTTATGATGAGGTAAGATATAATCAGGGTAATCCGGTAGGCAGAGAGGGTGTACTCACTGTTTATATCCCCGACATGGAGTCAGCCTCCGAATATGCCCGGTCAAGGAGTGATCAAAATACTCCGACACGTGCTGAGGTTGATGCATCAGAAAAGGAAGCAAAAATCAATACCTTATGGTTTTGTGCTTACCCTTTGGGTAATACAAGTGCAAGTCCCGTAATTGAAAATATAACCGGAAAGAAAGTTACCGGTTCCGGCGACGGCTACACAGAATATGCAGAATATTTGGTAGAGGGTATGATACCCGATCAGAAATATCATATTTACCTCCTTGCCAATCTTGAAGATTATCTCCCTGCCAATACAGTCAATGACAAGATGGAAGAGAGCACTTTACAAAGTCTCATTCTTAATTTCGCTGATGAATCGGATGCATTGAAGTTAAATTCTTCCGATTCATATCTTCCGATGGCCTGCTATTACGACGAGATAAAAAGCAGTCCATCACAATTGGTGTCAGGAGGCGAATTTACCTTCTCTGACGACAATGCCACTTTATATGCCGACCTCACTTTCTTGTGTACCAAGGTGAGATACACTATTCTATTTAATGCTGCTCAGGGTGGTATATCAAGCGAGTTTGGTGAGAATTATGTAGAATTCCCTACCGATAATTCAGAGGCTCATTATGCTACCAATCTGCGCAAATATACCCATATCAATAAAGACGCAACACTCCAATCCCTCAATAATGGTTTCATAGGCTCTGACTATAAGTTTGCGCTTCCATTGAGAAAATATGCATATCCCACCAAAGATGGAGTTGCCAATGATGAATATCCTATCTTCGATAATACCAACAACACTGTAGAGGGTAATCTGTCTACAGAATTTACGGGTACAGACAATTCTAAGGCAGCCTGGCAAGGTGTGATTTATATCCCCGAAAATATCACTGAAACCGCGAATGAGAAAACTACACTTACATTCAACGGTATAGTGAAGTATGCCAATGGAGATGAAGACAACACCAGGTTGGCCGGGAAAAAGATTCCTGTAAATAATAAAGAGGATAAAGGTAACAAGAGAGGTACGTTCATGGATTATCGTGCTTTGATAAAAGATTTTGATGAACCGGAACTGGAGTTTGAATGTGAGGTAATGGACTGGAGTACTCAAAATCTTGTTTATACTTTGCATGGTCCATACGATCTCATAGTGGATGAAACGAAAGTAGGTGTATATTCCGGCCAGACCACATATATGCATTACAGCACCGAGTCCGGTGGAAAGGTATATGCAGAGACACCTCAATATACTCTGACTGATGGAAGTACCATTGACGTTTTCATTATCGAAATAGATGGTGATAATGAAAATGGGGTACTTACTCCCGGGTTGATTTCAATTCGTTTAAATAACAGGATTCCACATAGTCTCTCAGAAACTGAGTTGAAGGAAATCAGTTATTTCCATATTTGTGTAGGCCAATTGAAGAAGAGGATAGATGTGGAACCCTTAGAGATCGGTCCGTATCTCAATGTAAATCCTACGAGCTACACTATCAACGTGAAAGAATTCCGTTCGTCAGGTTCCACAGGTTCTGAAGACAATGGAATACCTATTACCTTCAATACCAATATTTCCGACTTACAATTGACTATTCAGGAAGTCAATCCTGAAACAGGAGAACCGGTTCCGGGCGAACCTTTCCTGCAAGATTATAAGATTGTAGAAGAAACTTCCGAACAGGTAATTAACCTCGGTGGAGAAGGTCTTCTAAAAATCACCCATAATATAAAAAATCCGCTTGACGATAAACTTTATATAAGTTTTTCAGGTATAGGAGGCGAGTCCTCTTTCTGGAATTCAAAACATTCCTATCGGCTCACTTTTACCATCTATGAGAATGGTGAGGTGATAAAAGAATCTGATTATGAAGGATTGATAAATCCTCAGACCGTAGACATTGAGGTGGCTCCGGATGTCAACGACTATATCATCCATTTCCGTGCGATAGATGATTCTTGGACCAATCCTCACATCTATATCTATCAATGTCTGGAGCTTCCTACAGATTTGAAAGATGCCCAGGGAAATATCCTTCCTCAGGCCGGTAAGACAGTGGGTTACAGCATAGGAAATGCCTACAATTCAGGCCGTGAATATGCCTTCACCAGTGGCATCGCATTTAAAGGGTGGTCGGGTTATGGCGGTCCTTCTATCAACGACCCCTATTCCGGAGGTTCCTTCGATCCCATTTACCAGACTTTCTGGGTATTTAATTTCGACAATGGCATTTCTTATAACGCCGCTGAGGAATCCAGCGAGCCTCGTTATTTCTGGAAACTGGATTTCAATGCCTCACAAATAGAACATCTAAGTGAGGCCGGAGCCAATCCTTGCAATGGTACAGATGGAAAGAAATGTCCTGACAGTTTTGAAGAATGGCCCGGTATTGCCATGTATAAGGAAACAATAGCGGGAGAAACCTGGTACACTTATATACTCACCGGTATCGCCACACCGGGCAAGGCCTTGATAATGTTTGCCGATGGTCACGACGGTAAGGCCGGAGAAAATAGACGTTATCCGGAGAATAATAATATCGGAGTGCCCCTCTTCGATTACCCTGACCATGAAGGATGGTTCCTCTACGATCCTTCCCAGGACTCTTTCAAGGATTTGGATAAGACTCGAGATGACCTTAAGTTCTCAGATAGCCGACCGATAGTGGAAGAAAAACAGTTCTTCTGGCTATGCGGTAGTATGACCGGAGGAAGTGCTTTTGAGAACGGTAGTGATTATGGCTGGGGATATAAGAATGATGTATATCGTTTCTATAAAGTGGGTGAAAATCAATGGAAGACTAATGTCCTTGATCTTCCAAATGGTGGAGAATTTAAGATTAACCCGGGAACATGGGATTCTCAATACAATGATTACATTTTGGGAGCTCAAAATACAGATACAAATCAGTCCTATTATACTTTGAAATCCAGTGATTATGCAGATTTCAAATTATTAAAAGAATCAGATGGTTCTACTCATAATATCCGAATGAATGAGGACTTTGTGGGAACAGTAACTCTGACATTGGAATCAAACGGTTACCACATGAAATTGGAAAAGGCCGAGGGATATGCAAATATTTGGCTCGTAGGTGATTGCACCGGTTGGGGTAACAACCTTGCCTATCGGTTTATCGAAGATGCCACCGATTCATGGCATACCAAAAAACTCGTGATAGATACTGCCAATCATTTCAAGATAAGAAACCAGGCAAATTGGGATGGGTGGAATATCGGTTTCCTGAATCAGGAAGAGACCGTGACCAAAGATAAATGGGATAAGACTTGGATTGATATAAAGAATAATTCAGGGGCCAAGGATATAATCATGGGTAAGAAATTTACGGGAGTAGTGCGACTGAAGAAGATTAATAATACTGATTTCCAAATATTCTTCGACACAAAAGAGGAATAATTATCTCAGGTAACATCCGGATAACTTTGAAACTTAGAAAATGAAGACTCTGAAATATATATTTTCAATAATAGCAACTTTAATTCTGGTCACATCTTGCAGTGACAGTTTCGAATTGCGCAATGGTATAAGGGGTGAATATGAAGAGGGATATCTCGAATTCAATCTCTCGGTTCCTGATATCACCTTGATAAAGACCAGGGCACAGGATGAAAATTCGGTGCAAGAACTCAGCATATTCGTTTTCAATGGCACCGGGGCCTTACTGACCTCTGAAAACTATCAATCACCTGATCTTAACAATTCTTTACCGCTGACTCTCACCACTCCTCAGAGAAAGGAGGCTGCCAAGGCTTATGCTGTGGCAAACGCAAAGAATCTGGTGAAAGATATTGAAAATGAAGAAGATTTGCTGAAAGTACTGATAGAGGGTGAATTAAACGGTTCAGGTACTGTGTACACAGTTATGTCGGGTTCGGGTGTTATCTCAGATCAAAGCAACACGGTTGATATCCCGATGTACCGTACCATCTCGAAAATATATATGCTTCATACAGAAGAAGGAGCAAATATAGTGGCCAAAGGATTTGAGGTTCATAATTCTGCTGCCGGAGCCTATCTTGTAAAAGAAAATCCAACAACCGCAGATAAGGTGAACTTCTATACCACCACATCGGCTGAAACAATAGGAGCAGAAGTTTCCACTTCCAACTCTTCTCCTAAATATGCCTATACTTATCCCTCTGAAGCCTATACTTCATCCAATGAGAGTGGCGCATTTATAATTGTGAGTGCTGAATACAACGGAGGCACTGCTACTTATTACAGATTGAATCTTAAGGATGCTGAGGGAAATCCTGTTGATCTCCTTCCCAATCACGTATATGAAATTGAGATACAGGAGATCAAGGCTGCGGGGCATAAATCAGCTGAGGAAGCCATCAATAAGAAAGAGGGAGATTCCGACCAGGTGACATATGTGATTCATGATCATGCCGTGGATATCTATTCGATGGTGACCGACGGAGTACATGAATTAGGCGTTACCACACCGGTTGTATATGAAGGATTGGCAAATGAAAACAACAGTAGTATTTCTGAATATCTTTATGTAAGACTATATTCAGCAGATGCCACAGAGACAGCTGAAGCAATCAAGACACAGATGGCGGACCCGAGTCTTTATTCCGTGACAGTGACAAAAGGTAGTTCATGGCTTGCTATTGGTGATCCTGAGTTTTATGGAACAAATGATTTTACCGAAGGAAATTATTTCACTGAAAATGATAAGGAAACGGATGACAATAATGCGAGCGGTGCTGAGGGATTGCTAATCCGTTATCCCTTGATATTTAAAAATGCTATTTCCACTGAAGACCGTTCCGCGGGAGAAGTTACCGTAAATTGGTTGGGCCTTACCCGGGTTGCTAAAGTTTCCTGGGAGGTGGCCTATAATGGAGCAGAGATTGCCACAGTCAAACTCAATATCCATAAAGGAGAAGGGGGTGAGACAATAGGAATAGCCGATTATTGGAAATTCTTAGGACAGGAAGGCAAGGCGACAACTGAAAATGGACCTGCCGGGACCGACGCCTCTACTCCACAACTATTTGGTGTTGGAGGTAATGCCATGAGTTCTACCATGATAAGAAATCAGGGATTCCATTTCCCGGTTATGTATGGAGATATCTATACCTATTCAAAGACCACAAATCCGGCAGGAGGAGAGTCCTATTCTATCACAAATACCGACTATTCCAAAGCCTGGTGGTACGAATATGATATCGAATTGACTTCAGAAGTTCTCAATGGGAGCAGCAGTGTCGATATCAGTATCACAGGCAGCGATCAGGAATTTGTAAATTCATTCACGGTAAATGGAAATACAGGCAACGGCTCTTGGAGTAACATATCGGTCGGCACCGGTACGAGTATAAAATTAGCCTCGAAATATAATTCTTATGATTATTGTATCGCTACCCTTACCCTCACTGTTAAAGGACAAGCATATACTTTCGACCTTTATCACACCGGTTTCTTCCATTATGACAAGGGTAACCACAGGCAGTTACTGAGCGGAGAAACACTTGATATCGGTTATTATTACTATGAGGTAAGAAAGGTTGAGACAAGCAACGGCGTGCAATACTGGCTTGACCGTAACCTTGGAGCAAAGTCAAACGGACTTTATATTCAGAATGCGGCCGGAGGTTCTCTGATAAATGGTACTGCATGGCCTTATACCGACGACAGCCAGGGAGGCTATTATTTCCCGGCGGATGCAAAGGAAGTTTTGTTTGATGAGGGCCAGTTAGTGGAAGACAATCTATTTGATAATAGTGCTGAGAGATTATCACCACCGGGATATCGTCTTCCCTATGAGGAGGAATGGGACAATATCCGATTGTCGAGCAACTTCCATACGGATTTGCGGAATAACGGACTAACAAGTTATTATACTTCATATTTTACCATAGCCTCTGATGGTACCCAGATAATTTTCCCGAAATCCCGATTCCTCAATGTACCGAACAAGAGCCGAATGGGAGACGCCTTCGCCGGATATTACTGGACCGGAACTGAGGCTGCGGGAATTGAGAAAGACCAGATAGGTAGCTGGTTAAAAGTGATGAACTTCACGGGTGCTTCAAGTGCTTATTCCACAGGTTTTGTCAACCGATATGCCATGTCTGTACGTTGCGTGGCGTATGGTGGTTCGGATATCAAGATTCAGAAGAATCCTGTGAACCTAAACGTGAAAGGTGCAACTCATGTTTACCTTTATACCTTGGATAGTTCAAATAATATGGTAGGTATCTTTACTTTCCCGGGTAAACCTATCGGCAATGCCACGGCAGTTCAGAAACTTATCTATGATAAAAGCGACGAGAATTATAATTCCAGTTACCTGCCGTTTGCTACCACCACCTCCAGGGATTTAAGCAAGTTGTTTGTGATGTTTGTATACGTCAACGACAACGGTCAGTCATGGATTTTGAGCAACGACGGCAATAAATATTCTTACAACACTCCGCCAAAGACTACAGCGATCACAGACAATGCTAAAGTTACAGCATTCGGCAGCAATGATTCGGAGGGATCGTCTAAACTCAATGAACTTGAGGGCTGGCCTGTGTGGAATGGATATAATTATTTCTTTAACTGGAAAGTTCAGGAAATGGGTAAGAACAGCCCTAACCAGAAATTCGACAATTTCCCCACTCTTAATAATACCCATATCTTCTACCCTGATTTTTCAAACGATGCCGGTCTTGCCGACTACAAGCATTACCGTATCTACTGGCCACAAGCGATCAAGTCAGCCTCAGGTCAAAATTGTACGGGTATAAATATGTGGAGTGGAGATCAAATACTGGTTAAAGACAGTTACAAAGGAGAATTGCTGAATTATTACTACGCTGATTTCTACAGGAAAGACAATGTGAGCGGAATCACTTACAACTTCTTTGTATCACTGCCGGGAGGTGGAGTACCTGACGGTACAACTAAACCCGAATATTGGTCAGCAGCAGAACGCTCCAATAAAGGCTCACTCGATGGTAATTTTGAAGAAAAAGACGGCATTTATTGCGGATATATCGATATAGATTATGATGTGATAAAGAGGGGTAAACCTTCAGAAAATGCACCGGAAGTACAATTGATTACTTACCGATTCTATTGGCCGATAACTTCACAATCTACAGAAATTGCCATAGAATATAATGGTATTAGTGAAAGAACCGCAGTAAGTTCAAGCCATACAGATATCAACGGATATTACTATAAAGAATTCCGGACCGATGCTACGGAGGGAACCTTCAAATGGACATTATATAAAAATAATACCCAGATAGGTAGTACCACAAGAAATTTGAGTGAATTCTCAGCCTTAGGAGCGAACTCCGACAATATCCGATATGGATTTATCAATAATCCAACAACTACAAGTATAACAGGTCGCAAACCGTCGAATATGTATACAGTTTATTTTGATAATACTTCTAAAGGATGGTCATCTCCAAATCTATACTGGTATTTCTCTAATGATGTTAATAATGGTTGGCCCGGTGCCGATATGATGAATTTTGACTCATCAAGAAATATTTGGATGTTCTATGTTCCTGTTAATCAAAGTGGTACTCCAGCAACTATTATATTCAATGACGGCAAATCAACAGGAGCTGATGAAACACAAAGTTTCACTCCTATTAATAATCATGTTTATAATTTTAACAAAGATACAGGAAAAACGTATGAAGAGTATATACAGCCCAAAACTCAATTCGAGGATGGGGATGTACTCACGGTTTATTGGTATAAAGATTATTCAGGCGTAAATTTCCAATATGTGAAGGCTTGGTATGGAGATAACTCCGGAGATATTATATATGGTTCTGACACTTCTAAATATCAAGATTGTTGTCAAGTTCCGAATGAAAGTGGATGGCGGAATGATTATAATGGAGCAGATTGGTATTATATTAAAATACCGATATCAAAAACTGTTTCTTCCATTGGAGTAAGAACCAGTACAGGTACAGAAGAAAGTAAGGATCATTATAGCCAATGGACAATTAACTTCTCTGATGTTACAGATATGGGTGATGGCCAATACGAGTGGCTACAAAGTAAAGTAGGATGGAGTCAAAGTAAAGTTCCAAACTATTAAATTAATCATCGGAACTTTGCGGTTCCGGTGATGCCAAAAAAGTGATTAAAAGGACTTGAATGTGTATTGAAAGGTTAATTAATTTCTAAAGTTTAGGTTTTGGAACTAAGCGATATTTTTTAATTTCATCATGTTAGTGTGTACGGCCTTCGTTGGGAAACGGAGGTCGTTACGTTTTTTGGAAATCTTAAAATTTTTGAGTCTATAATTTGTTATTATCTAATTTATTAGATATAAAAATTGTTAGAAATATGATGCTTTTTCAGTAAATTTGCTATAGGATATTTTTATCCTGAAATGAAAAGAAAACGATGATTATCCCGACTAATATCCCAAACGACATATGTAGGGACGCAAGGTCATTGCGTCCTCTGATAATCAAAAGAAAAAATTGATGAACGTCGATAAAATAAATACTTTAAAGAGTGTGCTGATAACCCTTGCAGGCTTGATACTTATGTCGTGTGGGGGAGATGAGCATAAAGGGTATGACAAAGAAATAAAAACACTTTTCGATCAGGTAGATGAGGAAATCAATAAAAGCGAGGTCTACCAGAAAGAGAAAGAGAAGAGGATAGAGAGAATAAGGTCTGCATTCCGAAAGGAGAGCGATAATCGTGACCGGATGCGGCTCGGGTATCAGTTGATAGAGGAGTATGAATCTTTCAATAGCGACTCAGCCATATACTATGTGAATCTGAATATGCAGAATCCCTTGGTGTCGGGCAATCAACGTCGCACCAATGAAATGCTTATAAAGAAAGCGGATATCACTGCTCATGCCGGACTTTTTAATGAGGCGGAACATCTTCTGGCTTCGGTCAACTCCAGTCTGTTGGATTCGATTCTTCTCCAAAAATATTATCATGCATATTGCGATTTATACCAATATAAAGCTGAATATAATAGCGAAGGAGAGTATCTGCCTGAGATCGAGCAGCTTCGGTCGCTTTACACGGATTCGGTGACAAGTGTGAGTCCTCCCAATTCAATGCCCTATATCATAAATGAAGCGGGCACTCTTACCAGAAACGGTAAAACTGACGAAGCGGAGGAGATGCTTAAAAATAAGATAAAGGAATTTCACAGCGGTGAGCGCAACTATTCCATTCTTGCCTCTTTGCTGGCTTATGTGTATAAGGAAAAAGGAGACCGTGAAAATTATATCAAATATCTGGGCCAGAGTGTAATTTCGGATATTCAGGGTTCGGTGAAGGAAAACATGGCTATAAGAGCACTTGCTACGGAGTGTTTCGAGGAAGGTGACATCAACAGGGCGGAGAGATATCTTCGTCAGAGTTTTGCTGATGCCAATTTTTATGCTGCCAGGATGCGAAATGCCCAGTCGAGTAGGATGCTTCCGGTGATAGGTGAGGCTTATGCACATGAGCAAAAGAAACTTCATCATGAATTAAGTCTCTTTATAATTTTTATAAGCATACTTGCCTTCGGATTCATTCTGATATCAGTCTTTGCCTTAATGCAAGTGGTAAGAGTTAAGCGCACCAATCGTAAGACGGAGGGTATGCTGGAAGAGGTGTCAAGGCTATCTGAAAAACTCACCTCTGTCAATGAGGAATTAAGCAAGGCCAATAGCGACCTTACTTCATCCAATGCCTTGAAAGAGGAGTATGCAGTGCTCTTTATGGAATATTGTTCACTTGCCATCTCAGCCTTGCATCACTACCAGCAAAGCCTTAAAGTGGCTGCCGCACAGGGAAACATGAACAATCTGGTAAAGAAGATAGAATCAGCCAATATAGAGAGTAAGACTCTGAGTGAGTTCTATTCAAAGTTTGATGAAGCCATATTAAACCTTTATCCGCAGTTTGTAGAGAATTTCAATTCCTTATTGCGGCCTGAAGAACGAATATCGGTGAAAGTAAAAGATGGCTTAAACACAGAACTTCGAGTATTCGCATTGATAAGGATCGGCATTACTGATTCAGAGAAGATAGCAAAATTTTTACGATGCTCGGTTTCTACGGTGTATACCTACCGGTCGAAGATGAAGAAACGAGCCCTAAATCCCGATACTTTCGAGGAGGATGTGGATAGGATTTAAGTCAGTGAAACTGACTTAGTAAAACAATAAACAATAAACAGTAAACAATAAGTAGGTTAGTGAAACAATAAGTATTGAACAATAAACATTAAGTGGAATAGTAAAAATGATTAACGGCAAAGGTACCCAAAGTCAAGAATGTAGGGACGTACGGCTCGTACGTCCTCTTGAAATTGGTGTGTACTCTTCATCTTTCTCGGACGCACGAGCCGTGCGTCCCTACATTTGAGGGGGATATTCAACAGTAAGTATTAAACATTAAACCTTAAACATTGAACAATAAACAATAAGTAGAATACTATTAAAAAGCGGTAAACAATAAACGATTAACGGAAAACGCTAAACTTGGTGTTATCCTGCGGGGAACGGAGAACGATTAACGAAAAACGAAGGACGGGGAACGGGGAACAAAGAACGAAAAACGATTAAAATAAGTTAAGTGAATGCCCCAAAAAGGGTATTCACTTAACTTATTTTACTATAGTATATTTTGATTTTAGGGTATAGGCTGAGAAGTTAACTTTCTGGTTGTCAGGGTTTGGGTCTTAAATAAAGTTTAGATTTTTATTTGATGATATTGACATTATAATAAGGTATTGTGAATTTTGGGTTGTAAATGAAAAACTCATGAGATGAAAGCAATATCAATTACACACCATGAAACAGTTAACTAACTTTCTCAAGGCTAAACGCGCACTCACAAGTGCATTTTTGGCCACATTGCTATGGACTTCTGCGGCAGCGCAGAACCTGACAGTAACAGGAACGGTGACTGATCCGATAGGTGAGGTGCTTATCGGTGTAAGTGTATCCGTGAAGGGTGACCAGACCAAAGGAACGGCAACCGATTTCGATGGTAATTACACCCTGAAGGAAGTTCCTTCAAATGCAACTCTTGTGTTCAGTTATGTTGGTTTCCAAAGCAAGGAAATCGCAGTAAACGGCCGTACAGTGGTAGACGCTACACTGAGCGAAGACCATGAACTTCTTGATGAAGTTGTGGTAATCGGTTACGGTACTCTGAGCAAGAAAGAAGTATCAAGTTCCATCGTACAGGTAAACAGCGACGACTTCATGAAGGGTGCAGTCAACAGCCCGATGGAGATGCTTACCGGTAAGGTGGCAGGTCTTAACGTATCAAGCACAGCAAGTGCCGACCCCAATGGCGGAGCCGACCTTCAGGTGCGTGGGGCCACATCTATCAGTGCCGGCAACGGTCCTCTGATTGTGGTAGACGGAGTGCCCGGTGCTGACATCAAGACTATCGCTCCTCAAGACATTGAATCAATGTCAGTGCTTAAAGACGCTTCTTCAGCAGCTATCTACGGTACCCGCGGTGCAAACGGTGTAATCCTTATCACTACCAAGAAAGGTAGCGGTGAGGTAGGCAAACCGTTAGTGACTTATGATTCCTATGCTGCTATAGGATTTGCCAAAGGAAAGCCTCAGGTGCTTTCACCGGAAGAATGGCGTGCTGCCCGTAGAGGCCATGACTTCCGCAGCAACACTAACTGGTATGATCTGATCACCCGCGACGTGAATTATGATACCAACCAGTATGTGGGTATAGAGGGAGCTCTCAACGGTGGCGGTTATTATACTGCTTCAATCAGTTACAAGAATGCCAATGGTCTTGATATCAAGAGCAAGAGGGAAGAATTCGGTGGACGTGCTGCAGTATCAGCCAACACACTCGACAATCATCTCAAATTTACATTCACATTAAATGCCCGTAAGTCAAACGAAGACTACAAAGTAGGCAACTATTTCGGCCGTGCTCTTACCCTCAATCCTACCATGCCGGTTTACAATCCCGATGGTACTTGGTATAGGCCAAACGACGTGACTAATCCTACCAACCCGGTGAATCAGATGACTACTCCTACCAGCAAGGGTGTACAGGATTATATCCTCGGAACTGCAGATTTGCGCTACAATATCTGGAGCAACGAATACAATACTTTGAGTACCACACTTTCTTACTCATATACATATCACGACTTCAAAAAATCCACTTATTATCCTTCAGAGTCGGATACATCAATAAATGGTGGATTTAATGGAGAGGCTGACTTGAGTTATGAGAAATGGTGGACCAACCGCTTAGAATGGTTGGGCAACTATACTTTCCAGAATGAAGACAATAACCTTGGAGTAGTTGTGGCTTACTCATACGAGAGAAGCGACTACAACAGCATGAGCGAATCGAACTATGACTTCACATTCAATTCTCCGTTGTGGAATAATATAGGTGCAGGTTCATGGCTGGCTGAAGGTAGAGCAAATATGGGATCCTATGCTTCTCAGAATACTCTTATCGGTTTCCTTGGCCGTGTGAACTATTCCTGGAAAAATATGATTATCGCTTCCGCATCCGTTCGTCATGAAGGTTCCTCAAAATTCGGTAGCGATAGAAAATGGGGTACCTTCCCGGCAGCTTCAGTAGCATGGGAAATGGCTCAGGCACCCTTCCTCCGAGACTATGTACAGGTGGTGCAAAGCTTGAAACCTCGTTTCTCATACGGCCAGACCGGACGTAGCGACTTCAATCCCTACCAGGCCCTTCCTACTTATAGCAGTGTCGGTGAATATCCTATGAACGGTGTCAACAATCAATGGGACCAGGGCTATCGTCCTTCAAATAATGCAAATGCACTTCTCGGATGGGAGAAACTTATAAGCTACAACGTAGGTGTTGACTTTATGCTTTGGAACCGCGTGTATGGTTCTATCGAATATTTCGACCGCGAATCAAAAGACCTTCTCTACAGATATACCGCTCCACAGCCACCATTTATCTACGACAACATTCTGGTGAATGTGGGAACTATCCGTAATGAAGGTGTAGAATTGGCCCTAAACGGTGATATCATTGTAAACAAACCGGTGACCTGGACAATGGGTATCAACTATTCCTATAGCACAACCAAACTTACCAAACTTTCTAACGATGTGTATCAGGCAGCTTACCTTGATCTATACAGTACCGGAGGTATTGGTTCAACCTCATATCTTTTCCGTGTGGAAGAGGGTGGTAAGGTAGGTCAGTTCTACGGATTCAAAACTGCAGGTGTAGACCCTGAGAACCATACAATGTTGGTTTATAACAAAGATAATGAGATTATTCCGGTATCTGCAGCGAATCAGGATGACAAGAGATATATAGGCAACGGAGCTCCGCAGCATTTCCTCACATGGAGCAACAGCCTGAAATATAAAGGATGGGATCTTAACCTTATGTTTACCGGAGCATTCGGATTTGATATCTACAACAATATGCGTGTAGGCATGGGTCTGCAGCAAGGTGGATCTGTCAATGTACTCAGGAGTGCATACGGAAAAGACCAGGATCTTTGGTACAATCCGGGCGATGTAACCTCATATTTCCTTGAGAAGGGTGATTATTTCAAACTTGAAAACATCACACTTGGTTATACCTTCCCGCTGAAAAACCGTAAGATACTCGATTCACTGAGAATATACCTGTCGGCAAAGAATGTATTCACTTTGACCAAGTATAAAGGTACCGACCCGTCGGCTGTGCCCTCAACAGGTCTGACCCCGGGCGTAGACAACTCAGATGCCTATCCGCAGGCTACACAACTCACCTTAGGTGTAACAGTTCGTTTCCGTTAAAATGCTAAAACTATGAAAACAAAAAGATATTTAAAGAAAATTTGTTTCACACTGCTGGCGGGAGGTCTATTGTCCGGGGCAACCACAAGTTGTACAGACCTTGACGAAAAAGTCTTCTCGGAGATTGACTCCAGCAATTATTTCACCAGTGCAGCAAGTGTGGATGGAGCCGTGGCTTCAATATATTATGCAGCCATAAGAGGTTTCCTGGAATATTTCTATCAATTGAATGAATTTTCGGCCGACCAGATAGCCTGGCGTACCTGGAATGGTGGACAATGGGGTTATGACAACGCAGAAAAATTCGTGCTCTCCACCCAGACCTGGACGGCTAATTCCGTGATCATACAAAATGCGTGGAATAATGCCTGGACCACTATCGGGCTTTGCAACAGTCTGCTTTCGGAACTTCAGAAAATCGACCCTTCAGAGTTGGGAATGACTGCCGAAATGATGAATGCCTATTACGCAGAGATCAGAACAATGAGAGCATGGGCTTATTACAACAACTTCGAACTCTGGGGAGGTGCGTTGCCGATATTTACATCCGGCGACACTACGGATGTGCCGGGCTCAGTATCTTCCGACTTCAATGAGGGATGCCGTCTTATCTGGCAATTCATAAGTGATGAGCTTGATGCCACATGGTCTGCCCTTGCAAAGGAAGATGGAACAAGCGCAACCCGTACACGTTTGAATCAGGGTATGAACAGAATGCTCAAGATGCGCCTTCTTCTGAATTCAGAGCTTTGGACCGGAGTTGACCGCTACAGCGATTGCGCTAATTTGGCCGAACAGATTATACGTGGAGATTACGGCACTTATTCGCTTGCAACTGATTACAGAAATATCTACGAACCAAACAATTACACATGTCCGGAAGTGGTGTTCGCTTTTGCCATGAATATAAATCATAATTATAATCCAAATGATTTTATGGCCACCAATAACCGTGATACCCCATTCCTGCCATATAACTATACTGATATTTTTGGTGGTACTTGGAACCAACCGGGGTGGAACTGTGTGATAGTAGCACCGTCACACGACAATACCGGTACCATTTCAGCCAACAATGACTATTCTACCGGCTCAAAAAGTTTTGTATTTGATTATGGTGACAAGTTGGGGGCAGTATACGACCGTATGAATGACAACGACATCCGTAAAGCTCCTTTCCATAGCGATGCAGCAGGTAATTGGAGCGGCAATTTCCTGATGGGAGCACAATATAGTTGGTTTGATAACTCTGTCATTCCGGCAGATGCAGAACTTGAAGGCGTTCCATTGTATTATACTGACCAGGTTGGTGACTTTGCAGGAAACGGTCATGTTTTGGAACCTGTGATGAGTCCTCGCTGGGGTATGACTAATTCAGGATACCGTTATGTACTTTACCCAATTCTTCCGGAAGAATCCGGTCTTGACTTCAGAAACGCGGGTCAGGTAGAATTCCGTCTTGCAGAAGCCTATTACACCCTTGCCGAGTGTAAAATGAGAATGGGAGGCGGCACTTCACCTGATGCCGTTAGCCTGATCAACCAGGTGCGTCAGCGTTATTACAACGGAAATACCAATGCTCTTCAGAGCCCGGGCCCGGTATTCGACAGCTTCAACATGGATTGGCTTCTTTCTGAGTGGGGTCTTGAATACTTAGACGAGGGACGTCGCCGCCGTACCGACTTGCGCCGTTTCGACAAGTTCACTCAGGGACAATGGTGGTTCTTCGGTCGTGCAACCGACCCTGAACGTCCTATGCCTGAAAAGCGTGACCGTAAATATGAGTGGTTCCCGATGCCTCAGAGTGCAATGATGGTTAACCCGGGTCTTATTCAGGTGCCAGGTTATTAATTAATGGCATTTTGGAAAAAATCTTTAAAACAAGACACTTATCATGAAAAAATTTAATATAATCGGTTTACTTCTCTTACTTGTGGGTGTATTCACAAGTTGTAAGGAAGAGACTATAGTCCTGACTTCGGAGCTTCCGCAGTTCGAGACAAGAGAAGGCTTGATGCTACTGGAGGTCATCGTGCCTTATGAGACAGGTATTAACGACAAGATTTACATCGTGGGAGATTTCAACGGTGGTACGGATGCCATTGGCAATCCGGAATGGCTTCTTCAAAGAGCCGAACAAAAGACCGGTGTCCCTGCGAAATTCGGTATCTATCTTAATCCGAGCAGCTTTATTGACGGAAAGACACTTGCTGACGGTTATTATTTCTATAATATCCAGAATGGCCCGGAAAGAAACATCGATAATGAACCCACATTACATTATGAGGCACCTGCATTGGGCGGACGCCTGAATGTATTCGTGAATTACTGGGAGAGCAGTTTCCTTACGCCTGAAAATCCTGATGACGTAGAACATGACGGATACGCTATCTACATCCTCAACAACTCCACATGGACCGACCTCTATCTATGGGCATGGGGTGATGACGGTAATATCTTAGGTGCTGATGCTTCATGGCCAGGTCTGCAAGCCACAGGACAAATGAACATCAATGGCGCTCTATATACCTATTTCGATACCGGTACTGCCAATATGGGCAAGACTGTCAAGATCATTATAAGCAATAACGGTAGTCCTCAGACACCGGCACCGGAGCCTGAGATCACACTTGACAAAGACTGGTATTTCGAACTCACTGCAGATGGCACACTTGAAGAAATAGACCCGAATGCCTCCGTATCTCATGATGGCTATGCGATCTTTATCTACAATAACAATCCTGATTTCGCAGAATTATATGCATGGGTATGGGAAGAAGGCTCAGGAGGTGAGGACTTCTTAGGCACAGGATGGCCGGGTGTTCCATTCACAGGAACTCAAATGATCAACGGAGTAGTTTATAATTACTTTGATTTCGGATCCGGCAATGATGGCAAGACTGTCAACTTCATTGTCAACAACAATAATCAAGGTAAACAGGCTGAGGTGGATGGTCTCTTGCTTGACAAGAATTACTATTATGAACTCTCAGGCCTTACCCTCACCGCTATAGACCCGGAAACCTTTACTCCTTCAGCACCGGAAATTCCGGAAGAACCGGATCCGGATGAACCGAAACCGAGTGCAGAATATAATATCTATGTTTTGAACGAAACCGGCTGGAGCGACTTCTATCTCTATACATGGGGAGATACCCAATTCTTCGGAGATTGGCCCGGAGAGGAAGCCTCAAGCACAGTGACAATAGGTGGAGAAACATATCTTGTATTCCCCGTAGAAGGCGCAGGTGAAACTCAACATCTTATCTTCAACAACGGTAAATCAGGTGACGATGAGATAAAGGTAGAGCAAGGTGACATGACAGTGACCTTTGACCAAGACTATTATATCAAGGTGACTGCAACCCAAGCCACATTCCTCACCGCTCCTATGGCCAACATCTATGTGAACAATCAGACAGGTTGGGACGATGTGTATCTCTATGGATGGGGTGATGCCGGAAATTCATTCTTCGGTGACTGGCCCGGAACCAAAGGCACTGAAACTGAGCTCATCAATGGCGTCAATTACATAGTATTCCCCTTCGAAGCTGTTGGATTACAAGAGAATCTGATTTTCAACAATGGTAAGGATGATAATGACGGTAAGGAGCAACTCAGTGATTTCAATGTGACCCTTGCAACCGATATGTATATTGTGATAACCGGTAACGGTGCTCAATTTGAGAATCAATGATAAAAACAAATAAAACATCCAGAATCATGGCAGCTATAGCTGTAGCTGCCATGATTTTTACCGCTTGTTCAAAATCAGACGATACTCCGGCCGGTCCTTCAACAGGTCCTTCAACCGGCCCGACTCCTGAAGAGCCAAGCGGAAAAGAGATGCCGACTTGGATAGTGTATGAAGCCAATCCGAGATTTTTTGCAACCAACGATTGTCTCAACGCTCTGTCGGCCCAACTGCAGAGAATTTCAGATTTAGGATGCAATGTGCTATGGATCATGCCAATATGCGAACCCAGCACTGCTTCCCAATCCGTAGGTTCTCCTTACAGTATCAAGAACTATGATGTGATAAATCCAAAATATGGTACGCTTGCAGATCTTCAGAGTCTTGTGAATAAAGCACATGGACTCGGAATGAAAGTGATACTTGACTGGGTGCCTAACCATACAGGCTGGGACAATCCCTGGATTTACGAGCATCCGGAATGGTTCCTCCATAACAACAAGGGTGAAATAGTATCGCCCCCGGGAATGGGATGGAATGATGTGGCCCAGTTGGATTATTCAAAACCGGGAGTGGCTGAAGGAATGTCGCAAGCCATAGAATATTGGGTCACTGCCGCTGACGTAGACGGTTTCCGTTTCGATTATGCAAGTAGCCCTTATATTCCATCCTCCTTCTGGATAGATCTTGCCAAAGACCTGAGAGCCATGAAGAGCGATATGATCCTGCTTGCCGAGTGTTCTGACTATAGTTTCTATTCATATGGTTACGACATGATATATGACTGGGGTAGCGCCTCCACTATTTCCAACGCTTTCCTCACCGGGAAAACCAACCAGATTGTGCAGAAAGCTCAGGCAGCATTGGAAAACGTGCCGGAAGGAGACACCATCTTACGCTATGTATTCAATCATGATACCATGGCAGAACAGTCTATCAACACCTACTATGGTTCAATAAACGCACTTCCGGCAGCTTATGTATGCTCTGCAATGCTTAATGGAACTCCTCTTATCTATTCCGGAATGGATGCACAGGGTCTCACAGGGAAACAGTCGTTTTTCAATTACAAGACCATTACATTCAGTGATCAGCTCACACCGGTATATGCTGCTATAAACAATGCCTTCAAGAAGACAGCAACAGTGAGAAGCGGCAGTCTGGCAGATTATTCTGACGGCCCTGTAATGGCATTCACCAGAACTTCCGGCAACAGTAACATGCTTGTGATGGTGAACTGCAGCGGAAGCACTCAAAAGTTTGTGACACCGATAACTCTGAGGTATACCACCATGACCGATCTCATAAACGGTGGCTCATATAGTATACCTGTGGAAGCGGAGCTCGATCCTTACGGATACATGATTTTAATTTCTCAATAAGAAATTTTACTCAACAAGAATATGAGGAAAAATTTGCTATATCTGATGTTGGCAGCTGCAATGAGTGTTTCAGCTGCCCACATCTCATCTCCTAATGGAGAGATAATTCTCAATGTGGATGTCAACAGTCAGGGTGAGCCTTACTATAATCTCAGTTATAAGGGCAAGCCGGTGATTGCAGACAGTAAACTTGGACTGGCGGCAAAAGAAGCCCGTTTCACCGATAAGTTTAAGATTCTTAGCACTGATACAGCCTCATTCAATGAAACATGGCATCCGGTGTGGGGAGAATATGATGAGATTGTAAATCATTACAATCAGTTGACGGTGAAGATGGAGAATGTCGACGGACTCCTGATGACGGTATGTTTCAGAGTATTTGACGATGGCATGGGTTTCCGCTATGAGTTTCCTCTTCAGGACAAAGCCAACTACCTGGCTGTAATGGATGAGGTGACAGAATTCAATTTGCCGGGTAACCACACGATGTGGGTGATACCGGGCGATTATGACACCGATGAATACCTCTTCACTGAAACCAGAGTGAGCGATGTGACCGACGCTCTGAAGAAATATAAGGGCATACACACCGAGAGCCAAAGGGTAAAAGAGCTTGACTCAACAGTGCAGACTCCTCTGCTGGCAAAAAGTGATGACGGACTTTATATCAATATCCATGAGGCCGCGCTGATCGGATATCCGGCTATGCAGCTTGACGTAGACACCGCCACCTATGGAATGAAGAGCCATCTCACACCCGATAAGTTGGGAGTAAGAGGTTATATCCAGTTACCCTTCAATACTCCTTGGCGTACCGTTATCGTGAGCGATGATGCACGCGATATTCTGGCCTCACAGTTGATCCTGAACCTTAACGAGCCATCAAAGATCGAAGATACCTCATGGATAAAGCCTATGAAGTTTATAGGCGTATGGTGGGAGATGTTCACCGGGCGCCAGAAGACATGGGCGTATTCCGACGACTATCGTGCAAAGCCCGGAATCACTGACTATACTCAGCTGAAACCTAACGGGCGTCATCCGGCCAACACGGAAAATGTGAAGAAATACATTGACTTTGCTGCGGCTCATAATATTGATGCCGTACTGGTGGAAGGCTGGAATGAAGGATGGGAAGACTGGGCAAGTTATAGAAAGAACCGCCAGTTCCTCTTTGATAAACCGTATCCTGATTTCGATTTGCCTTATCTGCGAGACTATGCCAAAGAGAAGGGAGTGAAATTAGTGATGCATCATGAGACTGCAGCGAATGCCATGGACTATGAGCGCCAGCTCGACAAGGCTTTCCAGTTTATGAAAGATAATAACTATGATGCTGTGAAAACCGGATACGTAGGAGCAATTATCCCGAGGTCGGAACATCATACATCACAGTGGATGGTAGACCATGCACAGTATGTGATCGAGAAAGCTGCAGACTATGAGATAATGATCGACAGCCATGAGGCTCCGCGTCCCACGGGACTCATAAGAACCTATCCCAACTGGCTGGCACAGGAATCAGCCCGGGGTGGTGAATTTGAGTCCATGGGGGGAAATCCACCCTCTCATACCGCTCTTCTGCCTTTTACGCGATTGAAGGGTGGCCCGATGGATTACACCCCGGGTCTTTTCCAGACCGACCTTAGTTATTATGGTGAAGGGAAGACAGGGAAGGCTATGACTACCCTGGCACGCCAACTGGCACTTTATCTCACCATGCCTTCTCCAATGCAGATGGCTGCCGACTTGCCGGAAAATTATGAAAGGTTCCCCGATGCATTTCAGTTTATTGAAGATGTGCCGGTGGAATGGCGAGACTCAAAATATCTTGAGGCTGAACCGGCCCAATATATCACTGTGGCACGCCTTGACAAAAATTCCGACGATTGGTATGTAGGCACCATTACTGATGACACTCCGCGTGAAGCAGTAATAGACCTTTCATTCCTGGAACCGGGACAGAAGTATGTTGCCACTATTTATGCAGATGCCCCTGATGCGGATTGGGAAACTAATCCTCAGGCTTATACAATCAAGAAAGAGAATGTGACCAGCAAAACCAAACTGAAGCAAAAACTTGCCAGGGGAGGAGGAGCAGCAATTAGAATTGAACCAGTGAAATAACGCAAGGTTAAATTGTTGATAATGGGAAGATGCCTGAATTGCTTGTAAGGTAGTATTTTTCAGGCCAAGGGAGACCGGATAGTATTATTAGGTCTCCCTTTTTACATATAGCAGGTAAATTTATTTTATGTCATATAGCGGGGAAATTTACGTTATAAGTTAGATGAGGTATTTGCTCCTGTTGTTATGGATTGTAATCGGTGTGTCATTGTGCAATGGTAAAAGCATAGTGGAACTTCGCGACTCTATAACCGGAGAAAAATTACCTTTAGCCACTATAAGAACCTTAGAGGGTAAGAAGAGGACTTTCATTACGGATGAAAAGGGACAGACTACGCTGCCTGAAAATTTGAGACATTCAGGGCTTGTGTCTTCTTATATCGGATATAGTGACAAGTATTTTACCATAGGAGAGACCGACAGCATCGTGATAGTGAGACTATCACCCACGGAATATGATCTGGAAGAGGTGTATATAAAACCAAAGAAGGAAAAATATTCAAAAAAGAATAACCCGGCAGTGGATTTTGTCAACCGCCTTCGGGAATCTTCAGAAAAAAGCAATCCGGAAAAAGAGCCTTTCTACAGTTATGAAAAATATGAGAAGACTCTCCTTGCTATAAATAATTTCAACGGCCGGTTTGACTCAGGATTTTTAGCCGGTAAAATCAGGTTTCTTGAAAATTATGTAGACACCTCTTCCTATACCGGAGCACGACTTCTCGACCTCATGCTCAAGGAAAAATATGCAGTGCATATTAAAAGTCAGGAACCAAAGGCTGACAGAGAAATAATACTGGGCTATAGATCAGAGGGTGTGGATGATGCTTTCGGTCAGGAGAATATCAGAGTGGTGCTTGAAGATGTGATCAGGGAGGTAGATGTGTATGATGCCAATATCAACATATTGCAGAACCGTTTTGTAAGTCCCTTGTCACCCTTAGGCCCCGATTTCTACAAGTATTATCTCACAGACACTGTGTATATAGGCAATGAAAGGTGTGTGGAACTTACTTTCGTGCCAAGAAATGCCCAATCCATGGGTTTCAACGGCAAGATATATGTACCTGAGGGTGATACCTCGATGTTTGTGAAGAAGATAACAATGCGTACTCCTCATGATATCAATCTGAATTTTTTGAGAAACCTGTATATCAACCAAAGTTTCAGTAAAGATAGTCTGGGCAACCGACTAAAAACATATGATGATGTCTGCATAGAGATGCAAATAGTGGCGGGCACTCCGGAGTTCTATGGAAGAAAGACCACCGTTTACGATAATTTCAGTTATAATCCGAGGGAAGACTTCATTTCATATTATAAAAAAGGGGGAAAAGAGGTATGGCTGCAGGATTCTATAGGTAACACCGCACAATTCTGGAATGAAAAAAGGATGGTGCCGATGACGACGGCGGAAGCACGGATGGGCAATATTGCCACTGAGATGAGGAAAGTGCCGTTGCTTTATTGGGCAGAAAAGGTGATAAAAATGATGGAAAGCGGTTATTTTACCACCGGGAATCCCAGCAAATTCGATATCGGCCCGTTAAATACCTTCTTAAGTTATAATTCAGTGGAAGGAGTGAGGATACGTCTCGGAGGGATGACTATGGCAGCCTTGAATCCTCATCTGTTTCTGAAGGGCTATGGAGCCTACGGTACCAAAGACGGGAAATGGAAATATGGAGCCACACTGGAATATTCATTTCACCGGAAGCCGAAGCATGGGTATGAATGGCCCAGACATGGATTCTATGCATCATATTCATACGACCTTGACCTGATAGGACAGCATTATCTGTTCACCAATCAGGATAACATATTCCTGTCTCTTAAAAGAAAGAAAAGTGATCTGGTAACCTACAGGAAGCATGCCGAGGCCGGATATGTGCTTGAATTGCCTAATAATTTTTCGGTAGAGGCAGGGGGACAGTTTAATGTGCAGGAAGCCACGAGATGGCTGCCTTTCATCTATTCTGACGGAAGAGCCATAAATAGTTACCGACAGTCTTCTTTCAATATATCCTTGAGATGGGCAAAAGGTGAAAAATTTGTACAGGGTCGTTCCACCCGATTGCTTGTGAATATGGACCCCTGGATAATTCAGCTTACTCACCGGTATGGACCAAAGGGGCTTTTCGGAGCGGCTTATACCACAAATGAGACTGAATTGTCGGTGCAAAAAAGGTTTTGGTTTTCTGCTTTCGGATATATAGATATAATAGCTAAAGCAGGCAAAGTATGGAGCAGTGTCTATTATCCGGGACTGATGTGGCCCAATGCCAACCTTTCTTATACCATACAGCCCGAAAGTTACTCTCTGATGGACCCGATGGAATTTGCCAACGACATGTATGCTTCCATCGATTTCACCTATTTCGGCAATGGGGTGTTATTCAACCGGATCCCCTACATCAATAAGCTGAAACTGCGGGAAGCCATAACATTCAAAGGGCTTATGGGAACTCTTTCCGACAGGAACAATCCGGCATTGAATCCGTCTCTTTTAGCCTTTCCGGCTGATTCTCATGCCATCAAGATGGGTAAGACACCCTATATGGAAATAGGTGCCGGCATAGACAATATCCTGAGCGTGCTGAGGGTAGACTATGTATGGAGACTTACTTACAGAGGCACTCCGGGTGTGGATAGAGGAGGCCTGAGAATCTCACTTCACTTTACTCTCTGATTGGCACTTTCTCCTTTGTTTTCCTCATTGAGGGCCGACTCGATATCGGCACGGCATTGAGCCATGAGTTGTTTGGTGTTGAATCCTTTGGGTCCGGGGAATATCGGCTTATGTATGGAGAGTGTGATCACACCGGGAGACACTTGCTTCCCAAACCTTGGAAGGCTATGAAAACTTCCCTCTATGGTTACGGGCACCACAGGACGGTTGAATTCCGCTGCAAGCATGAAGGCTCCCCGCTTGAATGGAATCATCTTCCCATCCCATGAGCGGCTGCCTTCCGGGAAGATCACAAGTGACATACCGTCTTTCAAAGTGTCTTCGGCTTTAGCGATAGTCTCCTTGATGGCTGCGATTTTAGAGTCGTCTACAAAGATGTGATGGGCGTTGCGACAGGCAGCTCCCACCAGAAATATTTTCTCCAGACTTTTCTTCATGAGCCATTTGAAATTATGGCCCAGGAAACCGTAGATGGTGAATATGTCGAAGGCTCCCTGATGATTCGCTACAAAAATATAGGAGGTCTTCTTGTCGATATTCTCACTTCCCACCACTTTTACCCGTATGAGAAAAACCCAACATGAGAGTTTTGCCCAGTAATGTGGTGGCCAGTAACCGAAGAAATCATAACTGAAGAGTATGGAGCCGATGCTGGTGGTAATGGCTGTGATGGCAGTCAATACCAGAAACACCGGCACCGCGAATAACCAATGGTAGATAAAATATAAAACTTTCATTATTTAATGATATCGACTGAATCTTTAGACTCCGGTGCTATAAGTTTGTATCCTTTACCATGAATGTTGATAATCTCGATATTGGGATCATCCTTAAGGAGTTTTCTCAACTTGGTGATATATACGTCCATGCTTCGGGCATTGAAATAGTTATCGTCAATCCAGATAGTCTTCAGTGCAAAGTTCCTCTCCAGAATCTCATTTACGTGAGAGCAGAGCAGAGCAAGAAGTTCTGACTCCTTAGTGGTGAGTTTCTGCGTCTTATCTTTAGAAATGAGCACTTGCTTCTGAGTGTCGAACGTGTATCGGCCAATTTTGTAAAGAGTGATCTCCTTATCTTTCTTTCCTTTCACACGGCGAAGTATGGCACCGATTCTGAACACCAGTTCCTCCATTGAGAAGGGTTTGGTGATGTAATCATCTGCACCGATCTTAAATCCTTCCAGTATATCTTCCTTAAGGTTTTTTGCCGTGAGGAATATAATGGGGATCTCACTGTTGACATTTCTAATTTCCTGCGCCAGGGTGAAACCATCTTTCTTAGGCATCATCACATCGAGCACACAGAGGTCATATTTACCTTTAAGAAATTCTTTGTAGCCTTTTTCGCCGTCTGAGCAGAGGTCGGCATTAAATCCTTTAGCCTGCAGGAATTCGCGAAGCAGCATACCAAGGTTTTCATCATCTTCACATAGAAGTATTTTAACTTTTTCATCCATAGTCGTGAGGTTTAAATTGGGTATTTTAAGAAGGTTGTTTCTTTTAATTATATATCTTTTTGTCTCAAGCGAGGGGTAGGGAAATAATGAAAGTAGATCCCTTACCGAAATCGCTTTCAACACTTATAGTTCCTTTGAATATCTCCACCATCTTTTTTACATAGGCGAGACCGAGTCCGAAACCTTTCACATCATGCCTGTTGCCTGTGGGAACACGATAGAATTTATCAAATATCCGCTTCAGATCTTCTTTCTTTATCCCAATTCCATTGTCGTGAATCCTTATCTGAAGAGTAGAAGGATTGGGATTGGAGGTGGATATAGATAATTGTGGAGGCCTGTTTTCATCTCTGTATTTCACGGCATTATCCAATAGATTGTGAAGAATATTGGTGAAATGCATCTGATCCACAGTGACTTCGCTGTTTTCAGCACTTAGATCGGAGGTGATGGAACCACCGAATTTTTCCACCTTGATTTTGAAAGTGTCCACCACATTCTGGATAACCGAATTGGCATTAATTTCTGAAAATTTCACCGAGGCATCGGAATTATCGAACACCGACATCTGAAGCACCTTTTCCACTTGAAACTGCAATCTTTTTGATTCGTCGGAAATGACACTCGAAAGCCTGTTGAGCGAAGATTCAGATTTCCTCACCGACGGATCGCTTAGCATCTGCGATGCCAGTGAGATGGTGGAAATAGGAGTTTTCAGCTCATGAGTCATGTTGTGGATAAAATCAGTCTTGATCTCCGACAGTTTTTTCTGCCGGAAGGCCATGATGATCGTGAATAGGAATATGATGAGCAGAATTAAAGTGGAAATGAGAGTAGGGATAATAAACCGTACAGAGGAGAAAATATATTTATTCTTCTGCGGGAATTCCACGTTCAGACGCAATGGAGCGCCCGTATTGGGGAACAGGGTCTGAGAATACAGGTTTTTAGTTGTCCCGAGTTGATAATCGCGTGTAGAATAAATGAGCTGATTACGTGCATTTGTCACAGAGAAATAGAAGGGCATGGTAAGCCCGCTTGATTCCAGTTCATTTCTCAGATAATCGCGGATGATTGTGGAGTCGGCCCTCTCTTTAGGAGGACGGTTTCCTGCATCCCTTAGAATAGAAAGAATTACCTCGTTGAGAAGACCTCTCTGATACATGTACTGGCTTCTCAAGGTCTGCTGCATGCTGCGATAGTGGCTCTGCACATTATCAATCTTCCCGTGTGGGTTGACGGGTGGCACTATTGTCGGACTTTTAAGACCCAGTTCATTTGTTTGCTGAGAAAGCATACCGTTGATAGAATCAATTACCTCTCGGGAAAGGCTGTATTGATTGTGCCCTTCATCCTCGATTTCTATCATAGCTGACTGAAGTACTGCCACATCCTCTTTCAAAAAGTGCATTGTTTCCATTTTCTCAAGATATGCACTTGTAGAAGAAAGACATTTCAAAACAATCTCAGAGAATTGGGCATCTCTCATCTTCACCATGTTTTCCAGATACATGATCTGAAAGTAGAGGAGAGCGCCGAATGTGATTGCCATCACACATGTGAGAAGCCATATAATGGATTTCTTCATCCGAGATACCTGATAAGCCGCAGAGTTAAACGACCCTGCTATTAATTTAACAAGGTTGGGCCCAAATAGTTTAGGCTATTTTAACTAAAAACGCTAAAATTAACATTTAATTGTGAAAATTGTTATAATGTTTATGATTATCCGCAAAAATCCCCCGTAAATAAATTGCCCTCAAATGTAGGGACGTACGGCTCGTACGTCCGAAATAAAAGAGGGATAAGTCTTTGATTATCAGGGGACGCATGAGCCGTGCGTCCCTACATATGTCGTTTGGGATATTATTCGGGATAATCATATAATATGTTCAGACATCAATACCGGTCGCATGAGATTATAATAATATTAAAGAGCTTTTTTCGTTATTTTTACGAGTAATTATGCAGAAAGTATAATAACCGATTAAGAATGAATATACTTAGAAAATATATCGCTTTATCTTTGTTGTTTACCGGAGCCGCGCTCACCTTAGGATCATGCAGCCAGGATGAACCGGCCGATTCTCCCTTTGTAGACTCCTCACCCGTAGAAATTTACGATTCAGAGGATTACGATGGAGAATATGAATCCACTATTCTGGTATATGCCATAGCGTCCAACAATCTCTTCGGTAACCTGGCAGGTAGAGGAGGAGACAAGGAGGAGATGGTAAAGGCGGCGCAACAGATGGATCTGAAGAAAAACAATATCCTGGTGCTTCAGGCAGCATATGAATTGGATCCTACCGATGGGAAATATGATACCCAGATACCCAGTGTAACTCTTCAGAAACTTGTAAAGAAAGGGGAGGAATACCGATGGAAAGAGGAGAATTATTATCCAGCGGATATAGCGCCTCTTGATCCTTCCAGAATAAGGGAAGTTATTGATTATGTATTCTCCTCATATCCAGCAGATACTCAGGGAATGATTTTCTGGAGCCATAGTTCAGGTTCTGAACCCTATCTTACCGGAAGATCGGCAGAAGTGGATAATGTGCCCATGCAGTATTCTTTCGGTTGGGATGATTTCCATAAGAATGAAAAATATTATAAGCTGAATATAGATGAGCTTTCAGCAGCGATGCCCGACCATCTGTTGGATTTTATATGGTTTGATTCCTGCTACATGGGCAATATAGAGTCTATGTATGAATTGAGGAATAAATGTGATTACTACGTAGGCTATGCCACAGAGGTTTGGAGTCCCGGTATGCCTTATCATTATGTGATACCTCTGATAGCGAGAAGCAATCCCGACCTTGTGGGAGGAGCCAAGGAATTCTTCAGATACTACAATGAGGAATACAATCTGAGAAATGCTACAGTGGCAGTTGTGGATATGAACAGGATTGAATCTCTGGCTGACTTCTGCAAAGAAATGTATTCCGGTGTAGAGACGCGTCCATCAACCTCAGGGTTTATTCTATACACCCGTAACGGTGACTCTTTATACGACCTTGGAGATTATACCAAGGCGATGGCTGCTCAAAAAGGATATACACTGACCAGGGAAGAATGGGAGGACGCTTTGAGCACATGTGTACTCTATAAGGCGTCTACGGAAAATGACTTCAACAACCGACCGATCAACCCGGAAAATTTTTCAGGAATATCTACCCATGTGTACACTCCCTCCGACACTTCAGATAGAGAAATGTATTACAAAAGCTATAACTGGTATCAACGTGTATTTTAAGATAGTGAAATGATTCAGACACAGGATATACCAATAGTGCCGCTGCCCGATAAGACCGACAGCGCACATACCGGATGGGATGCCCTGAAGGGTTTAAGTTTCGACGATGCCATCACCACCATAGCCAATGGGGCGGTGCAATTCGCATTTAAGCTGCTGATAGCAGCTTTTGTATTTTATCTGGGTAAGTATATAATCCGGAAAATCTTTGAGGTAGTAAGGAGAATCATGACGGCCAACGAGGTAGATGCTTCGTTGATGACCTTCATTCTCTCTCTTATTAGAATAGTGCTCTATTTTATCCTGATAGTCACTATTGTGGGTATCCTGGGTATCGAGACAAGTTCTTTCCTCGCCCTGTTTGCATCAGCCGGTGTGGCCATCGGTATGGCTTTAAGCGGTACGCTTCAAAATTTTGCCGGCGGTGTTCTTATACTTTTGCTGAAGCCCTATAAGGTAGGTGATTATATAGAAGCCCAGGGTTTTGCAGGCACGGTTAAAGAGATACAGATATTTCATACTGTAATTAACACACCCGACAATAAGACGATAATAATACCCAATGGCGGACTTTCCACCGGGTCTATCAATAATTATTCATTTGAAAATTACCGGAGGGTGGAATGGACTATCGGTCTTTGCTACGGATGCGACTATAGCAAAGCCAAGGAAGTGTTCACAGAAATTCTAATGAGCGACGACCGGGTTGTGAAAGATACTCTGGCTGAAGATATGGAGAAGCGCAGACAGAGAATTGAAGCAGAGGAGGCCAAGGAAGAAGAGGCCCCATGTCCCCCTGAAGATCCGGATTGCCATGAGGTGAAGCGTTCGTTCTGGGATCGCCTCCTGCATCGCAACAGGATGAAAAAGGAGGAACTGAAAAACAAGTTGAAAAAGAAGACCGAATTGCCCTCCACTACTAATCTTAATGTGAGTAGACCACCCTATGTGGCTATAACTCAACTTGCTGACAGCAGTGTGAACTTTGTGATAAGGGCCTGGACCTATCAGGCTAATTACTGGGATCTTTATTTCGACATGAACCAAAGATTCTATAATGAACTGCCTAAAAACGGACTGGAATTCCCGTTCCCGCAACTGGATGTACATATTGCAGATGTACCTCCGGCCCTTACTATGAAATGACCGCGATGATACCCGACAAGATGCGCTATGCCCGGCAGATAGCAGTACCCGAAATAGGAAAAGAAGGGCAAGAAAAAATCTGCAAAGGAAAGGTATTGGTGATAGGGTGTGGTGCATTGGGGTCGATGGTAGCAATGCAATTGGCAGGAGCCGGAGTGGGAGAGATCGGTATAGCCGATTTCGACAATATTGATATTTCCAATCTTCAACGCCAATTTTTCTTTAGGGCCGAAGAGGCCGGAAAATCGAAAATGGAAGTGCTGAGGCAGCGCTTGCAGGAATTGAATCCGGAAATTAAGGTAAGGGGTTATAAGGAGATGATAACTTCCGGAAAGGCAGATAAAATTTTCGGGGATTATGATTTCATAGTAGATGCCACCGATAATCCGGAGTCAAAGAGAATGACGGGTACAATGGCTCTGAAAAAAGCAATGCCGTGCTGTATAGGTGGAGTAAGAGATTTCGGGGGTCAGGTGATGACCTTTTTGCCGGAAAGTCCAAGGTTTGAAGAATATTTCGGAACTGCTTCTGCAGATGGTTTTCTGCCATGCTCATTAGGTGGAGTTATGGGACCTGCAGCTGGATTGTGTGCTTCAATCCAAGCCTCTGAGACTCTTAAATATCTTTCTGGGACCGGAGATCTGCTTTCCGGACGTCTGCTTATCTTTGACCTACTCAAAAATTCGTTCCAACTTTTCCATCTTTAAAAATATGTAAAGTATACTTGGATAGATTTGCATTTTCTATCAAAACCGCAAAGTATACTTGGATAGATTTGCACTTTCCATCAAATCCGCAAAGTATACTTGGATAGATTCTATAATTTTGTTATTTTTGTAAAGTATACTTTGATAGAATTATGGATGCTAAAGAGAATATTATTCCACGCCCTTTATATATCAATCATATATTGGAGGTGATTGATAAAAAAATGATGTTAATACTGGTGGGTCAACGCCGTGTGGGTAAAAGTTATATCCTTTTGCAGATGCAGGATAAACTTAAGACTCTTTATCCGGATTCCAATATTATCTACATCAACAAGGAATGGCATTCATATCATGAAATCGAGACTTCATCACAACTATATGAATATGTAACAGGATTATTGCTTCCGAATCAACGTAACTATCTGTTGATTGATGAAGTGCAGGATATAGAAAATTATGAGGTAGCCCTAAGAAATCTATATGCTGAAAACAGATGTCAAATTATTGCCACAGGGAGTAATGCCAAGATATTCTCTTCAGAAATTTCATCAAAATTAAGTGGGAGATATATAGAAATCCCTATTTATCCCTTGTCATTCCGGGAGTTTCTGATATTTCAGAATCTTGAGGATTCCGAAGATGCCCTGATAAAATTTATGAGAGTAGGAGGGTTGCCCGGTTTATCTTTGTTTGATATAAATAATGAACAACAGGTTACCGATTATCTTCAGGGCGTTTTTTCCACAGTGATTATGAAAGATATTATACTGCGGGAAAAAATACGGAATGTGACATTTCTTGAAAATCTAATAACTTTTATTTCTGACAATATAGGAAAGTTATTTTCTTACAAGACGGTCACCAACACTATGAACTCTAAGGGAGAGAAAGTGTCGGAGATGTTGACAAGCTCTTACATTAAATATTTTAAGCAAGCCTTATTATTACACCCTGTATTGAGATATGATATACATGGAAAGAAAATATTTGAACAGATACATAAGTTTTATTTTACCGACCATGGATTAAGAAACCTTTTGGCAGGATTCAACATAAGAGGCAGTATTGAAAAGATAATGGAAAACGTTATCTATAACCAATTGCTAATCAGCGGATATAAGGTTTATGTAGGGCAATTGCGAACTACTGAAATTGATTTTATAGCTGAAAAGAACGGAGAAAGACTCTATATACAATCTACTTATATGTTAGGTTCCCAGACTACAATTGACAGAGAATTTGGAAACCTTTTTGCCATACCTGACCGATACCCTAAGATTGTGGTGTCAATGGACTCCGTAACCGGGGAGATTCCGGAATATCCCGGTATCCGCCATATTAGTCTTAGAGAATTTCTAAAAACCTATTGAGGTAAAATTTAATGATTATCCGCAAAAAGTACCCAAAACTCTTTTTCCTATTGAAAAACCCCCTCAAATGTAGGGACGCACGGCCCGTGCGTCCAAATTAAAAGAAGGTTAATTCATTGATTATCAATGGACGCAATGACCTTGCGTCCCTACAAAAGACAATTGGGATATTATTCAGGATAATCATTAAAGTTATTTTCTCCAGAAGGAGGGGAAGAAGAGGATGAGGATGGTGAAAAGTTCAAGACGTCCTACAAGCATTAATAAGGAAACAAACCATTTCCCGACATCGGGGATAAGAGCGAAATTCCCGTTTATACCGGTGATGTCTGTGCCAAGTCCTGTATTGGATACGGCAGAAAGAGCCACAAAGAAACCGTCGCGCAGAGGCAGCCCTATGATTACCAGGAAGGTGCCACCAATAATAATTACAAAAATATAAAGGAAGAGGAAAGCGAGGGTTTTCATCAGTATTGGAGAAGGTGTGCCTTTACCGTTGAGAGTAACAGTGGTGATAGCATTTGGCCGCATAAGTTTGTGGAATTCATTCTTGATAAACTTGAAAAGCACCACAAAACGGTCGATTTTCGCTCCACCGGAAGTACTGCCCGCACAAGCACCCATAAGCATCATTATAACAAGCAGAACTACCGGAAGCGCTCCCCAGTCGTAGAAGTCGGGTTCTACCAGTCCGGTTGAGGAAAAGAGTGAAACAGTCTGGAAAAGAGGGTCGATAGTGACGTCTTCTATGTTTTCCATTAGACCGGTTGCCAGCACATTGATTGCTAAAATCACGGCAAAGAGAATGATAAGAATAATATACCATCTTATCACTTCATTGCGGAAAAATTCTTTGATTTTACCTGTCACCAGTTTATAGAGAAGAGAAAAGTTCACTCCTCCCATAAACATGAAAACAATCAATACAATCTTTATATAAAGGTTGCCGAGATCGGATATGGAATCATCTTGAGTGGCGAAACCACCCGTTGAGATGGTGGAGAGTCCATAGCATATTGCGTCAAACAGAGATAATTCGGAAAAGGAAAGCAGAACGATACAGATGACAGTGAGAACCAGATAGACTCCCCAAAGACTTTGAGCCGTAAAACTGACACGGGGCCGGAGTTTATCGTGAGTGATACCTGTGACCTCGGCATTAAAAAGCTGCATACCTCCTGAATAATTAAGCATAGGAAGCACAGCCAGGGTGAAAAGTATTATTCCCAGGCCACCGATCCATTGCACCACACATCTCCATAAAAGGATGGAATGAGGCACATCCGTTAGGCTTTCAAGTACGGAAGCACCCGTGGTGGTGAAACCGCTCATAGTCTCAAAGAAGGCATCTGTCACCGACATGTGGGTTCCGCAAAAGAGGAAAGGAAGCATTCCGAAGGCGGAAAGAATAACCCAAGTGAGGCCTGTGAGCATAATTGCCTCGCGCTTCCCCATTTCTTTGCTCTTGGGTTTCAACGACACCATCCCCACGCCGGCTCCAATCGTAATACCCATGCAGATCAGGAATTTCAAGCCGCTATGTTCCCCATAAACGAATCCTACTATTGTAGGGGCCAACATAAAGAAGGCCTCAATAACCAGAAGCCATCCTATCACCCGCAATAGCATGCGGAAATTGATGTATGTCCTTTTTTTCTTTTCCAAATAAAAGGGTATCTTATCAATAAAACCACTTTTCAATCTTAGCGATAGTGCCGTTGAGACAAAATACCACTACGAAATCTCCGGCATCTATTTTAGTGTTACCACCTACGAGCTGTACTTTGTTTTCTTTTACCACAGCAGCCAGAGTCATACCGGCCGGCAGTTTCAGATCTTTTACCAGTGATTTTGTGATTTTAGCTCCGGGTCGCACCTTCATTTCCGCTACTTCAGCATCAGCCAGCGCCAAGCATTTGGCTGTGCTGTTGTCGGCATCCAGAAGTATCTGGAAAATATGACTTGATGCAAGGGTCTTTTTATTGATTATGGTGCCGATATTCAGATTCTCTGCCTGACTTACAAACTGGAGATTCTCGACATCCGCCACTGTCTTAGGGACTCCGAACTCCCGGGCAGACATACAGGTCAGGATATTGGTCTCGGAGGAGTCTGTGAGTGAAAGAAAAGCATCGTATTGATCCACATCATTTTCACGAAGCACCTCTACATCTCTACCGTCACCCAATACTATCTCACAATCCGGAAGCTGGGTAGCCATCTCCTCACAATGTTCGCGATCGTTATCGATTATTTTTATGTGATACTTATCATGGAAACGGGTTGCAAATCTCATGGTGATACGCGAGCCTCCCACGATCAATGCATTCCTGATGATACGTTTTCGTTTTCCGCTTAATTCCATCACCTCCTGCACATAAGGGGGAGTGGTGATGAAATATACCGTATCATCGGGCAGTATCTCATCGTTACCACCCGGTATGATGGTTACATTATTTCGTTTAATGGCTGCAACGTGGAAATCGTGGGTCTTGACCGGGAGGTCTCTCAACTTATGATTCACCAAAGCATTTTGATTGAGCATCTTCACCCCTATAAGAAGCAATTCCCCATCGTGGAGTTCTCCCCAATAACTGGCCCAGTTATGGGAAAGAGAAAGATTTATCTCATCGGCAGCAAGATCTTCGGGATAAATGAGATTATCAACTCCGATATCTTTCAATACCTGTTTGTTTTTAGCCAGGAGAAACTCATGATTGTCTATCCTTGCCATAGTCTTCTTGGCCCCAAGGCGCTTAGCTATAGCACAAGATGTGATATTGCGGGTTTCATAAGGAGTAACCGCAATGTATAGGTCGGAACTTGCCACGCCTACATCCCTCAAGGTTTCGAAAGATGAGGTGGAACCATTCCAGGTCATTAAATTATAGTTATCATTGATAACATCGAGCCGCGCCTGGTCACTGTCAAGCAAAATAATATCTTGCTCCTCGTTTGAGAGGAGTTTGGCCAGGTGGGTTCCCACCGCTCCGGCTCCGGCTATTACAATTTTCATTTATCGGGAGAGAAGGCTTTTTATCGTTGAGACTATTCCTTGGCTATCATATCCGCATTTAGCCTGCAGATGAGGCACATCACCATGCATCACCCATCTGTCTGGGATACCCAGATTCACTATCTTAGGGCTCTTTTCAAGATTTTTCATGAAATCATTGATCTTAGAGCCAAACCCTCCGGCAATTACTCCATCTTCAAGAGTAACAATAGCATCATATCTTGTGGCTATCTGACTTAAGATGTCGCTATCCAGAGGTTTCATCCATATCATGTCGTAGATATCTACCGGAACATTTTCTTGTAGGAGTGTATCGCATGCCTTAACAGCATTACGTATAATAGGTCCGATAGACAAAATAGCCACCCTGGAATCTTTGTTTTCTCTTACTATCCGACCCTTTCCCGGTATGAGGGGTTCCATTTCCTCCGCTTCATCATAAATATTGCTTTTCCCTCGGGGATATCTTATGGCAAGAGGAGCATTTAAAGTGAGGGCGGTATACATCAGGTTACGTAAAGTCTGCGCGTCTGATGGAGAAGCGATATTAAGACCGGGTATGCAACTAAGATAGGGAAGATCGAAGAACCCATGATGTGTGACACCATCCTCTCCTACAAGGCCTGCCCGGTCAATGCAGAATGTGACCGGCAATCCTTGGATGGCTACATCATGGATGATATTATCGTAGGCTCTCTGCAAAAAGGAGGAATATATGGCTACAAAAGGCAACTTGCCGGCAGCCGCAAGACCGCCCGCAAAAGTCACGGCATGTCCCTCGGATATACCTACATCAAAAGCCCTTTCAGGCATTTTCTCACATAGATAGTTTAATGAAGTGCCGGTGGGCATAGCCGCTGTTATTCCCATCACCCTTGTATCCTTTTGTGCCAGTTGCACAAGAGTCTCTCCAAACACTTCCTGCCATAAAGGAGTGTGCACTACTTCAGGAGTCAAGATTCTTTCACCTGTATCGGGGTCGAATTTACCGGGAGCATGCCACACAGAGGGGTCTTCTTCAGCCGGTTTGTATCCTTTTCCCTTTACAGTATAAAGATGAAGGAGGCGAGGGCCTTTCATGTCTTTGATGTCGCGCAGAATTTTCACCAGTTTCACTACGTCATGCCCGTCGAAAGGTCCGAAGTAACGGATATTCAAGCCCTCAAAAATATTCTGTTTTCTTGACACCAACGACTTCACAGAGTTGCTGAACCTTATAATGGCACGTCTTCTTCCTTCTGTGAGAAGACCCTTCTTTCTAAGGTATATGGCCATTTTATTGCGCCATTTGTTATACCCTGCAGAAGTGGTGAGGTCGGAAAGATAACTGTGAAGGGCACCCACATTATTGTCGATGCTCATGTCGTTGTCATTAAGAATAATCAGAAGGTCGTTGGGATGATTGGAAGCATTATTCAGTCCCTCGAAAGCGAGACCTCCGCTGATGGAAGCATCACCTATCACAGCCACTGTCTTCCTGTTTGTGTTGCCGGGGGTACATTTATCGGCTATGGCCATTCCCAGTCCTGCAGAAATTGAATTTCCGGCATGACCGGCCATAAACGTGTCGCAGTTATTTTCTAAGGGGCTTGGGAAACCGCTAATACCACCTAAAGTGCGGTGATTTTTGAATTCCTCTTTTCTGCCTGTGAGTATCTTATGGGCATAAGCCTGATGACCCACATCCCATACAATTCGGTCGTAAGGAGTATTGAAAACATAGTGCAGCGCTACTATCAGGTCTACTGCTCCCATGCTGGAAGCAAAATGCCCCGGATTCTCGGAGAGATGCTCGATAAGAAAAGCCCTTATCTCTTCGCATAAGGCCGGAAGCTGGTCCTCTTTAAGTTTTTTGAGGTCTTCCGGTGAGTTAATTGTCGATAAAAGAGCAAATTCTGTTTCTTGCATATTGAAGTTTGAAAGTTTATTGCTGTGGTCTTCGGAAATATCTTTTCCAAAGAGGAACGAAGATAATAATTCCGGAGGCAATTACCAAGAATAAATTTTTAAAAGTGAACCCCCCTCCGGATATGATCAGTGTTGCCACCAACCATATCCACAGGAGAGTGATAAGCGCAAAACCTATAGCTTTACCTATACCCATTCAATATTACTATCAGATCTGGTCGCTGATAGCCGGAGTCTCAATAGGCGGTTCCTTCTCACCTTTGCCTTCCTTGATGATGAATACGCAAAGGGCACCAATACCGATGGCTATACCTGCCAGGAACATCATCATGTATTCCGGGGCAAGTTCACCGGGTCGGCTCATCAACGAGAGAATCCAACCACCGGCAAGGGCAGCCACAATCTGAGGTATGGTGATAGTACCGTTGAACAAGCCAAGATATGTTCCGATGTTACCACCCTTAAGAGAGTTGGTGAGTATGGTAAATGGCCAGGCGAGCATGGCGGCCCATCCGCAGCCTATTAATGCAAAGGCTACAAAGAGAATCCACTTATTTGTGACAAATGCCAGCATCATGAATCCACCGGCTGCTAAAAGCAGACTGAGTGAATATGAGAATTTCCTGCTTCTGAATTTCGGCAGAAGAAGAGCCCAGCAAACTGACCCTAAAGCCTGAACCGCATAGAGAAGACCTACCCAGTTACCGGCATCATTATATTGCGGGGTAGCTGAATTAAGGATGGTCTTGGTTTCATAACTGCAGGCTACTGCTGAAGATATTTCATATGAAGTGGCATCTTCTACAGTGACCTTACCGCCTTGATTTCCTACTATGGCTGCTTCTGTAAGCTGGAATGGTCCCTGTATCTGCGACAGATAGTCCATTATATGTGCGTTGCTGTAATCGGCAATGTTTTCACCATCCACACTCAGAGAGGAGATGCCCGGAATTGTTTCACCGAAATATACTTTATCGATTCCTTCATCATTGCTTACCACAGCATGATTTTTCACGATAGTGTCTGTACCATTGATTACAATTGTACCACCTTTATGGAAGCCACTTTGTGTCTCGATACCGGCCACCATCACTTTACCATGGTCTACAATTGTGACGTCTCTATCAATAAGCAAATAATTGGCGCCATATATTCTGCCATCATAGTTGATACCTACCACACTAGTAGTAGTGGGTGTCTTAAAGGCATTGTGGGCCACTGTGTTCGTGGCATAAGTCCATAAGAAAAGGAAAGCAAACCAGCAGAAGAACTGCACAAGACCTACGGTCCAGAAAGTGGTAGGAGCCTTCACGAGAAGTTTTACAACACCGGGGCTCTTTTCTTTCACTGCATTTTCATCGATACCGTTGTATTCATTATACAGTTTTGGTGGCCATTCCTTGATTTTGATAAGAGAATAGATGACACACACAAGCAGAATAGCTGCGCCGATATAGAATGCCCAAATTACGGTAGGAGGCACAACACCGGTGGGAGCTACGTTTTTCATGCCGAGCCAGCCAAGACATATCGGGAAGATAAAACCTACTACTGAGCCGGCATTACAAAGGAAACTTTGGATAGAATATGCCAGACCTTTTTGTTTTTCATTTACCATGTCACCCACAAGCATCTTAAATGGCTGCATAGCCATATTGATGGATGTGTCGAGCATCATAAGTGCAACAAGGCCGAAAAGTATAGCGCCGGAAATTGTGAAGTGGAAACTGCCGGCATTTGGAAGAAGACACATCACTATCACAGCAATAGTGGCTCCGAGGATGAGATAGGGAAGACGACGTCCGAACCGGTTCCAGGTTCTGTCACTGAAAATACCTACTACGGGTTGAACGATCAGACCCATAAGAGGAGGCAGGATCCAGAAATAACTCAGGTCGTGAGGGTCGGCGCCGATTGTTGTGAAAATACGTGAGACATTGGCGCTCTGGAGGGCATAGGCAATCTGGACTCCGAAGAATCCGAAACTCAGATTCCAGAGTTTCCAAAAGCCTAAATCCGGTTTAGTTTTCATAGATATGTTTAAATTTTAAGATTTTATCTGATTATAAAGCCAAGCGATTTCTTCTGCCCAGAGGGCTTCGTTGGGTGTTTCTAAAATAAGGGGGATATTGTCGAAGCGTGGGTCGTTCATCAGACGGATAAAGAACTCCGGGCCGAGAGTACCTTTCCCGATTTCAGCATGTCGGTCAATCCGTGACCCATGTTCACGTTTATCATCGTTGAGATGCATGCCTCTCAGGTATTTAAAACCTATGATGTTCTCAAAATCTTCCCAGGTCTTTTTGTATCCCTCTTCGCTTTTCAAATCATAGCCTGCTGAATAGGCATGACATGTGTCAATGCATACGCCTATTCGTTCCTTATCTTCAACTTTATTGATGATATGGGCTAATTGTTCAAAAGTATGTCCTAAATTACTTCCCTGTCCGGCCACATTTTCCAGCACGGCAGTGACACCTTTTGTTTTATCCAGACTGTAATTGATTGATTCGGCAATAAGATCGAGACTTTCCTCTTCAGAGATCTCATTTTTATGGCTTCCGGGATGGAAATTGAGCATCTTGAGGCCAAGGAGTTCGCAGCGTCTTAATTCATCTGTGAAAGACTTTCGCGATAGTGTGAGAATCTTTTTGTCGGCTGTGCCAAGATTTATGAGGAAATTGTCATGAGGCAGGATTACTTCCGGCTTATAGTCGTAGAGTTCGCAATTGGTCTTGAATTTATTAATTTCCTCTTCAGAGGGGTCTTTTGAAACCCATCTTGCACTGCTACCCGTGAAAAGTGCAAAAGCCTTGGCACCAATCTCCCGGGCTTCTAATGGAGCGTTTGACACACCCCCCACTGCGCTCACATGAGCACCTATATATTTCATGTGTTAAAAAGCCTTTTCTTATGGTTAACCACAAAATTAAAAAATTTAAATAAAATGTCAAAAAAGTTGGTTACCTTTGACCTTGGTATGCTGTATAACACATTATCTAAGACCAAAGCGAGAGAGCTGAAAATGCTTTCCACAAAGAAGGAACGTGACAAGACAGGCTTGTTTCTGGCAGAAGGGGAGAAATGTGTCGTCGACACTTTAGGAGCATTTGATTTGCAATATCTTATAGCTACTTCCCAATGGTTGGATAATCATGAAAAGATAACGTCTGCTTACAGTCAGAATATTCTTTCTACAGATAAAAGGGGATTGGAAATAGTGTCTTCTTTAGGTTCAGTTCCGGAAGTAATAGCAGTTTTCAAAAAAAATGATTTCTCACATTTTTCTCCGACCTTTAAGGCCGATAAATTATATTTACTTCTGGATGAAATACAAGATCCGGGTAACCTTGGTACAATAATAAGGACTTGTGACTGGTTTGGAGTTTATGATATTTTTGCATCTAAGAATACGGTAGATGTATATTCTCCAAAGGTTGTGCAGGCCACCATGGGTTCATTGTCCAGAGTCAGGGTTCATTATGTGGATTTAGCCAGCTTGATCAAAAATAATCGGGAAATGCCCCTGATAGGAACTTTATTGGAGGGAGAACCATACAAAAAATATAAACCGGGAGGGGGTCTTTTACTTATGGGCAACGAGGGACGCGGAATTTCTGAAGAATTGAAGGCTCTGATAAATGTTGCTCTCACTATACCGGCAGCAAATTCGAATAGCCATCCTGACTCTCTCAATGTATCTGTGGCTACCGCCATTCTCCTGGCTCATCTCTCTCCAACATGAAAATTCTTTCAAAATTATTGGACTCTCTTTTCACATAAAGCAATTATTTTCTTTTCATTAAATTCGTAATCATAGACTCCATTGGCAAAGACTAAATCAGTATATTTTTGTCAGAACTGTGGACATGAGTCCGCAAAATGGCTTGGTAAATGCCCTTCATGTGGCGAATGGAACACCTTTGCTGAAGAAAAAGTCACAGTATCAGCGAAAGGAGGGGGTGCAAAAAATAGAAGAGAATTAGCGAGACCTCAGAAACTCTCAGAGATAGAGGTGACTGAAGAAGCCAGAATAAAGATGCCTTCGTCAGAACTGAACAGAGTGCTCGGTGGAGGCCTCGTGGCAGGGTCGCTTACCTTGATAGGAGGTGAACCGGGAATTGGTAAGTCTACTTTACTTTTGCAGAACATTCTCTCAATCCGCAACCGAAAGATTCTGTATGTATCCGGAGAGGAAAGTGCCACGCAGCTCAAATTGAGAGCCGACCGGCTTGGCAAACTTTCGGAAAACACATACATTCTTTGCGAAACCCTTCTTGAAAATATTTTTGAGCAGATAAAAAAAGAAAAGCCTGAACTCATAATAGTTGACTCGATACAGACCATCGCTTCAGAAGCCATTGAATCGGCCCAAGGAAGTGTTTCACAGGTAAGGGAATGTGCAGTTGGCCTTCTCAGATATGCAAAGGAGAGTGGAGTGCCGGTGATTCTTGTAGGCCATATAAATAAGGATGGGGCCATAGCAGGTCCCAAGGTGCTTGAACATATAGTAGATACAGTGCTGCAGTTTGAGGGTGACCGGCAGTATCTATACAGAATTCTGAGATCAATCAAGAATCGTTTTGGTTCCACCAATGAAATAGGGATATATGAGATGGTGGAAAAAGGGCTCAGGGAGGTTAAGAATCCATCTGAAATGTTATTGAGCGATAACCGTGAAGATGAAATGAGCGGTATAGCGATTGGGTGTACAATAGAAGGAGCCCGGCCTCTTATGGTGGAGGTGCAGGCATTGGTTTCCACGGCAGCCTATGGCACACCGCAAAGAAGTGTAACGGGATATGACCAGAGACGTCTGAATATGCTCTTGGCTGTACTTGAAAAAAGAGCAAGGTTCCGACTCGCTCAGAAAGATGTATTTCTTAATATTGCCGGAGGTATGAAAATTGCTGATCCGGGAGTAGACCTGGCAGTAGTGGCCTCTGTAATGTCGTCAAACTTCGACATTGCAGTGTCTCGAAAAACAGTATTCGTGGGAGAAGTAGGACTATCAGGTGAAATCCGTACTGTCACAAGGATTGAACAAAGAGTAATGGAAGCTGAAAAACTCGGCTTTGATACCATAGTTATACCTCATGATAATTTAAAGGGTATAAAAGATAAATTTTCCATTAAAATTAAAGAGGTGAAACGAATAGAAGATCTTATGAAATTCTTGTTTGAATAAATGTTGAGAAAATGAAATTGAGAAGAGCAGACATGATAATAAAAAGAATTTTTACACCTGTAATTTTGTTCATTCTTTTTTCTTTAGGCTCCCTATCTATGAAAGGAGAAGAAAATGTTACAGAGGAAGAAAAGAAACCATTAGTGTCGGATGTTAGAATTACCGGGATGATAGATAATACCCACGTGCTATATTCGGGTAGTGATAATCCAAAGGATTCTTTAAGCCGGCTTCTGAATATTTTTTATTACGATCAATTCCGACATTTTCAAGACCCTCGCGCTCCTTATTTTATGTTTATGAGTAAAAAAGGTGATTTGGCTTTAGGTGTGGGAGGTCAAGTTAAAATAAGAGGATATTTTGATTGGAACGGATCAATCCCAACTGTTGGATTTATTCCTTACGATATCCCAATCCCTAAAGATCCCACCAGCATGCGGGCATTGTCGGCTTCTCCTTCCGGAACAGGTTTATTTTTCACTCTGCTTGGCAATAACAAATTATTAGGAAATTTTATGGCCTATTTCCAGGCTGACTTTTCAGGTTACAATAACCGTGGATTCAGAATCAAGAAAGCCTATATCACCATTAAGGAATGGACGGCCGGATACGCTGTTTCTACTTTTGAAGACACTCAGGCTGAACCTTCCACAGTGGATGGTGCAGGACCTAATGGTATAAATTCGAGGAAAAATGTATTGGTGAGATATTTTAAGTCGTTTAAAAAACATTGGGCTGCAGCCGGTTCTGTGGAATTTCCTTCAGAATCAATTTCAGCCGATGGTATTCATACGGCTTCCTGTACACCATATATACCGGATTTTGCTGCTTTCATACAATATCAATGGGATAATGCATCCAGTCATTTAAGACTTTCCGGTTTGTTACGCACGCTTGTTTATCGTGATCTCGTGAAAGGACAGAACCACAATATAACAGGTTGGGGAGTGCAGTTGTCCACTGTAATTAATCCTACTCCTTCCATGAATTTATTCGGGATTATTTCCACCGGAAGGGGTCATGCCTCATATACCACTGACTTAGGTAACGGGGATTTCGATCTCATACCGGTACCTGATAAAGAGGGACAGTTATATGCTCCATGGGCGGCAGGTCTGGTGCTGGGTGTGCAGTATTATTTCACTCCGAAAATTTTCAGTAACATAGCCTTTTCCGAGCAGACATATTATCCAAAAAGAAATCCCAAGGACACTTATTACAGATATGGGCTTTATGCAGTAGGGAATGTGTTCTGGGATATCACTCCGCGCCTGGAATTGGGTTTGGAGTATCTGCATGGAAAAAGGATGAATTTTAATGGAGAATCCGGAAGTGCCGACAGAATCATGGCAATGTTTATGGTTTCATTCTGAAAAGGCAATCGTAAGATATACAATTAATTAATTGATATAACAGTTAAGATAATATGATTATCCTAAATAATATCCCAATCGGCTTTTGTAGGGACGCAAGGTCATTGCGTCCGTTGATAATCAATGAATTAACCTTCTTTTAATTCGGACGCACGAGCCGTGCGTCCCTACTTTTGAGGGTAATTTATTAATAGGGGTATTTATGAGGCTAATCTTTTAAGATAATTTTATCGGAGAAATAAAGTGATTATCCATAGTGGAGAATTTAGCCGAATATAAAGACGTAACGATAAAACGTCAGGACAGGACCGTATTAAAGGATCTGAATTTTCATCTTGAGCCTTCCACTTTCTATTATCTGGTGGGTAAAGTAGGTAGCGGGAAGAGTAGCCTGATGAAGACAATGTATGCCGAAGTACCGGTATATTCCGGGGAAACAGCCAATGTGTTGGGGTATAACCTTTTTGATATAAAGACTAAAGAAATCCCGTATCTTCGTCGAGAGATTGGAATTGTGTTCCAGGACTTTCAGTTGCTTCAAGACCGTTCGGTCTTTTCAAACCTTGATTTTGTACTCAGGGCTACAGGCTGGAAAGAAAAGGAAAAACGTGAGAAAAGGATAGGAGAAGTACTCACTCAGGTAGGGATGTCGAATAAAAGTTATAAGATGCCTCATGAACTGAGTGGTGGGGAACAACAGAGAATTGTGATTGCCAGGGCTTTATTGAACAGTCCGCGGCTCATTCTTGCTGATGAACCAACCGGTAATCTCGATCCCAACACCGGATTCCAGATATTGACTTTACTTCATGGTCTTGTGGAAAAAGGACACACGGTATTGATGGCTACTCACAATCTGCAACTTTTAGAGGATTTCCCCGGAAGAGTGTTGAGATGCTATAATAAGCAACTTTTTGAGGAGAAATGAGTGAAGGCAAAAGATTTGGCTATAATTGGGATCAAATTCTATATGTCTAAAATATAAAGAAAGAAAATTGTTTAAAATGAGAAAATTAATAATGAATAGTTTGGCATTTATGTGCATTATGACTGCGGTGAGCGGTTGTAAATCAGAGAGTGGCAATCCTCTTGTCAAGAAATCTACGTTGCCTTATGAGGCTGTTCCTTTCGACAAGATAACAGTAGCAGATATGGAGGATGCTGTGATCGAAGGTATCCGTTTACAGAATGAAGAGATATCTGCCATAACCGGTAATAAAGAAACTCCGACTTTTGAAAATACTGTTGTAGCACTTGATCGGAGCGGCACTGTGCTCAACCGGGCAGTATTAACTTTAAGTAATCTTGAGTCGGCTCTTGGTGACACTGCTATCATGAACACGATGGCTAAAGTGACCCCACAATTATCTCTTCATTCCACCAATATATTATTGAACCATGAATTGTGGGAGAGAATCAAGAAAGTATATGAAACTAAGGGAGATAGAAATGACTTGTCTCCTGAGGCGCTTAGACTTATAGATGAAACTTACCGTAATTTTGCAGAGAGCGGAGCTGACCTGGAAGGTGAAAAACGAGAGAAATATAGAGAATTAAATCAGAAACTCTCTGATTTGACAGTGAAATTCGGACAGAACGTCACTAACGAAATGTCAAGCCCCAATCGTCGGCTTTGGGTGACAGAGGAAGAGACTTCCGGACTACCTGCCGATATAAAAGCCGCCGCGAGAAGTGAGGCTAAGGCTGTGTTGGAAGAGGAGGGCAAGCCAGACAATGAATCCCTATATCTTTTTACAGTGTTCAGCCCATCTTATACTCCTTTTATGAAATATGCCGACAACAGGAAGAAAAGAGAGGAGCTATATAAAATATATAATTCCCGAAATTATGGTGGGGAATTTGACAATACTCAAGTGTTGAAAGATATTGCCAATACCCGGCTTGAAATAGCTCAACTCATGGGGAAAAATAATTTTGCTGAATACCAGTTGCAAGGTACCATGGCGGCAGAACCATCCCATGTGATGAATCTCTTAGAAGAACTGAGAGAGAATTACACTATGCCAATGAAAGCTGAACTCAAGGAAATTGAGGATTATGCAAAGCAGACGGAAGGGAAAGACTTCAAACTGAAACCCTGGGATTATAGTTATTGGGCCAACAAACTCAAAAATGACCGGTATGCTTTCAATGATGAGGATTTGAAGCCCTATTTCGAACTCAACCACACAATAGACGGAGTATTGGGTTTAGCTACCAGGCTCTATGGATATACTTTCAAGGAGAATAAAGAGCTCCCGAAATATCATCCTGATGTGAAGGTTTTCGAAGTATATGAAAATGATGGAAGTCTTTTAGGAATCTTATATGCTGATTTCTATTACAGAGCAGGTAAGGCTCCCGGCGCCTGGATGACAGAATTCCGCACAGAGACTAAAGATGACCAGGGTAACCGCGAAGTGCCACTTATCTCAATTGTGACTAATTTCTCAAAACCGGTTGGAAATGAACCGGTGTTGCTCACACCCTACGAAGTTGAAACTTTTCTCCATGAATTCGGACACGCACTCCATGGTTTGTCTTCGCAGGCCACTTACAGCAGTCTAAGCGGAACGAATGTATATCATGATTTTGTGGAACTGTTTTCACAGTTTAATGAAAATTTCATGACTGAGAAAGAATTCCTTGATGGATTTGCCCGGCATTATCAGACCGGTGAAAAGATACCTGAGGAATTGTTGGAAAAATTTGTGAGTGCCAATCAATATGGAGCAGCATACGCGTGTATGCGTCAATTGGGATTCGGCTATTTGGATATGGCTTACCATACGATTTCGGAACCAATTGCTGTAACCACTGATGTGGAAGTCTTTGAAGAAAATGCCCAGAATCCGGTGAGAATTTTTGATGTGGAGGAAGGTTGCGTTACCTCACCCTCTTTCGGACATATATTCTCCGGAGGATATGCAGCAGGTTATTATGGATATAAATGGGCTGAAGTGCTTGACGCCGATGCATTTGCCGCATTCCAGGAAGAGGGCGTGTTTAACCCGGCTCCTGCAAAGAGGTTCAAGAAGATGCTACAAAGTGGAGGCACCGTTGATCCCTCAGTGCTTTATCGGGAGTTCAGAGGTAAAGACGCTACCGTAGATGCCTTGCTTAAACGCGACGGAATACAGAAATAATTAGTGTTCTTTAAATATAAGGGAATGAATCAGGAGGAGAGCTTCCGGGCTTTTCTCCTGATCTATTATATAGATGATTGAAGTATCGGAATTTCCCGGAGAGTAGGCCTCCACAATTATGCCTTTCCTTCTTAGGGAATGACCTACACGTGCCGCCAAGGCACTTTTGTTTCTCATATTTTTTCCCACTAATGCCAAAGCAGCCAGATTCCTTTTTAAAAGAGGGGATTGGATATATCCTTTTGAGATTTCAGGAGCAAACTCTGTCTGTAATATATTAAGTGATCTGTCTGAGTCTGTGGCCGCAACAGCAAAGCATAATTCTAAATCAGGATTGGGATTGGCTACCGGAATAATCCTTATCCCATGCTTTGAGAGTGCATTCAGGGCTCTTTTATGATATGAAGGATTTTTTAGTTCTGGGTTTATTTCAAACGACACAAGCGCCACATCTTTTAAAGATGATACCCCCTTCACATCAAAATCCTCCTCAAGGGTTTGATCGGTAATAAGAGAGCCGGGAGCTTTAGGGTTGAAAGTATTGAGAATTTTGATGGGGATGTTTTTATGAAACACAGGAAAGATTGTGGGAGGATACACCACTTTTGCACCGAAATTGCAAAGTTCCATACTTTCTGTGAAGGTGAGATGCGGAATGATGAGTGCCTCTTTTACCACACGCGGGTCGGCTGTCATAAATCCATCCACATCGGTCCATATTTCCAATACCTCTGCGTCTAAAGCAGCAGCGATCAAAGCGCCGGTATAGTCGCTTCCTCCCCGGCCTAAATTTGTAATTTCACCGGTGAGAATATCTTTGGAAATAAATCCCGGTACAACGGCCTTTTCATTTGGCCCGATATTTTCAAATGCCTTAGATATCAGGTTATCTGTTTTCTTTGTTTCAGCTATATTTTTGCCATACCATTTTTCTGTGACAATGAAATCGGGAGAAAAATAACGTTTCCCGTTTTCTACCATAGCAGCCACAATAACCGACGACATTCTTTCTCCGAAACTTACAATATTGTCGAGAGTATTTTCCGGTAGAGTGCGCAGTAGGGCCACTCCCTCATAATTTCGTTCAAGGGCATCCAGTTGTCTGGAAACCTTTGTGGTTACCTCTTCTTTTAGTTCTTCCGGCACTACTTGCTCAATTATATTGAGGTGTCTCTGCCTTATAGCTTCCATCTCTGATTTCCAATTCGGATTAGCCATTGAAGCCAATTGCGCCGTAGATATTAGTTTGTCAGTGAGACCGCCAAGAGCCGAAACTACAATAATGGCATTTCCCGGTATCTCTTCCACTATTTGTTTCACACTGCGGAGACTTTCGACAGTTCCCACAGATGTACCTCCGAATTTCAGAACTTTCATAGAAAAAAATATAACTAAAAAATACAGACAGCGCTTATGTTTGTTATAATATAAAACGGAATATGATGATAGACTTAAAAGACCTTCTATTTTCCAATGTACCCACCGGTACTCCTCACATGGGATCGCTTCTGATATCGGAGCCCCTTATGGAGGACAGTTACTTCTCACGTTCGGCAATCCTGGTGCTGGATGAACCGGAAGATGGAGGACATTTTGGTCTGATTCTCAATAAACCCACCGAAATGACTCTTCAAGATCTAATGCCTGAATGGGAAGCCGGCAGAAGAGTGCGTATTTATTGCGGAGGGCCCGTAGATATGAACCGAATGTTTCTTCTTCACACGTTGGGAGAAAAACTGGGTTCCAATACTGAAGTTCTTCCCGGTATCTATGTTGGCGCTGACCTCGACAAGATTATTGAATATGTGGAGGAAGGCGGTGAAATAGATGGGAAAATCAGATTCTTCCTGGGATATTGCGGATGGTCGCCCGGTCAACTTTCCGGCGAAATCAACGGAAAGACATGGGGTGTAAATGTTTTACCTCAGTGCGACAACCTGTTGAAGGGAGACGGCAATGAATACTGGAACCGTGAAGTGAGAGACTTGGGAGAAGAATACAGAGGGTGGCTGGTAGTACCCACTGATCCTTCCTTAAATTAAAGTCTTCAATCCTTTTTCAGTGATTTTGTGAAAATTTTCATTCCCACAAAATGACCGTCGGGAGTACTAAGCCAGTCTTCCAGGTTACCTTTTAGTACATAACCCCTGTTTTGAAACAGGTCTTCTCCTTTTGTATACCCGTCTTCCACTTTTACTCCAAGCTGATGCAGATGTAAAGTATTATGGGCATAATCCTCAATCAGTTCAAGAGTCTCTTCAGCATATCCTTTTCTGCGGAAATTTTCACAAATATATATCCCGATAAAAGCTCGCTGATGTCGCTGAGAAACCTCATATAAATCTACAATGCCTACCGGTTGGTTGGTATCTTTTTCGGTAATGATGAGACGAAGTTGTCCTGCCGTGAAAGGGTCGGCATCGTAAGTGAGGGCATAGTCTCTCAAAATTTTGCGTGACAATGGAGCGATAGTGTCGCTATATCTCCATGCCTGTGCATCATTTTCCACTTCATACATGAAATCAGCATCTGCAGGTTCGAGTGCACGAAGATGAAGTCGGTTTGAGTGTAGCATATTTCGTGTTTTTATTCAATTGGTCTTAAGAGAATGGAATTCGGTTCTGAATGGATTTGCCTAAGGTAAGTTCATCAGTGTATTCAAGTTCGTTGCCCATACTGAGTCCCCGGGCAAGCATAGTAATCTTTACGGGAAATTCACTCAATTTTCTGAAAATATAGAAATTGGTGGTATCGCCTTCAATGGTAGGGCTGAGAGCAAGAATCACTTCCTCAATTTTTTCATCCCTGACTCTATTCACAAGACTTTCAATCTCAATATCAGATGGTCCTACACCATCAAGAGGAGAAATCAGTCCTCCGAGCACATGATAAAGTCCCTGGTGTTGATGGGTAGCCTCGATAGTAATAACGTCTTTTACATTTTCCACCACGCACACAGTCTTTCGGTCGCGTCTCGTGTCGCCACATATAGGGCAAGTTTCCTCTTCAGAAATATTATGACAGGTATGGCAGTATGAAATTTTATCCCTCATTTCAATTAATGATTCTCCGAGAGCTCGGGCTTCGGCCGGGTCTTTCCTCAGAAGATGTAATGCAAGACGCAGTGCAGTCTTGCGACCAATTCCGGGCAGTTTTGATAATTCTCCCACAGCCTTTTCGAGCAATTGAGAATTGAAATGTGATTCCATACTGCAAAATTAATCATAAGTTCCAATGTTTGTATCCTTTTCTTATGGTTTAAATAATATCACTTTATTATATTTGTAAAGGCAAATTATTAAAACCATGATTGAATATTTGAAAGGGGAACTTACGGAACTGAGTCCGGCCTATTGCGTGCTTGAATGTGGAGGAGTGGGTTATGGAATAAATATCACACTTATTGATTATGACTTTCTGAACAATTTGTCGGATAGAACAGGAATAAGGCTTTTCATACACGAATCCATAAGAGAAGATGCCCATGATCTTTATGGTTTCAAAGATAAAGCAGAAAGGGAAGCGTTCCGCTTGCTGATAGGTGTGAGCGGGGTTGGACCTAATACAGCCAGACTTATATTGTCTTCACTTACAGTTGAGCAATTGGAGAGTGCAATATCTACCGGAAATGAGCTTCCTCTCAAGTCGGTAAAAGGTATCGGTGGTAAGACGGCACAGAGAATAATAGTGGACCTAAAAGATAAAATAAAGAGCACAGGCACAGCGTTAAATTTAAGTGTGCCGGTGTCGGGAGCGGCCTTCGATGATGCGGTTGCAGCCCTTGTGATGTTAGGATTCAACTTACAGCAAAGTCAGAAAGCATTGACTAAAGTTTTTGGTAAAGAACCGACATTGAGCACTGAGCAAGCTATCAAGCTCGCTTTGAAGATGCTCTAAGGATGCCTGGCAGAGGAAGCAGGAAAACATATCTAATGAAATTTTTTACTACTGTGGCGATAATGCTCACCGCAGGGATCGTTGTGTATGCACAGTATGTAAAAAGCGAATTGCCACCACCTCCTGCTTATGTTCCTGAATTTGTGCCGGGCTCAGAAATACCCGACAGTGTTTTTCTTCCTTCACCTGTGCAGACTACCATACCCCAGGATTATTCCGACTTAATGAGCCGGGAGTATGCAGCGGATTTAAACACTCCGTCTAATGTGACATTAGAACCGGTATATGATTCAGAAACCGGCATGTATATTATGCGAAGCAAGGTAGGTGGCCTCGACATCGTGACACCTTTCATGATGACGCCGGAAGATTACAATAAAATGATGACACGGCAGGAGATGTTCGGATATTTCCAACAACGCAACGCCGATATTGTAGCCACACCGGAAAGGGCGCCTTTCAATATTCTGGATATGAATTTTGCCTTAGGTCCATTGGAAAAGATATTTGGTCCGGGAGGTGTAAGACTCACAACACAAGGTTCTATTCAACTTTCAATGGGTATCAAGAGCAATAAAACCGACAATCCGTCGCTTTCCTTGAAATCTCGGAGAAAAACTTATTTCAGTTTTGATCAAAAGATTCAGGCCACCATAGGAGCCTCGGTGGGAGATAAGCTGAAATTCGATATGACTTATAACACAGATGCAACATTCGATTTTGACTCCAAGAATCTGAAACTTAGTTATGAAGGTAAGGAGGATGAAATAATCAAGAATATTGAGGCCGGTAATGTAAGCATGACTACGGGTTCCAGTCTTATCAGAGGAGGAACATCACTATTCGGTATGAAAGCGCAGTTGCAATTCGGCAAACTTACGCTTACAGGCCTGGTAAGCCAACAGAACAGTGAATCAAAGACCGTGAACACCACCGGAGGTGTGCAGACTACCAAATTCTCCATCAAGGCAGATGATTATGACGAGAACCGCCATTTCTTCCTGGCACAATATTTTTATGATAATTACGATTATTTTGCATCCCGACTCCCTTATGTACAATCCGGAATAAATATTACCCGTATTGAGGTATGGGTGACCAACAAAAGCGGTTATTATGACGAGGCGAGAAACTTTGTGGGTTTCATGGATCTGGGTGAAAACTCTCGGCTTGCTAATGATTACTGGATACCCAACTATTCCCTTAGTAATCCCAGCAATAGATCCAACAATCTTCTCGAAGTCCTGAAGACGCAATATCCCGGTGCCCGCAACATCAACAATGTGACACAGGCATTAGAACCCCTCCAGGCATATGGTATTACCGGAGGTAAGGATTTCGAAAAGGTAGAAAGTGCCCGTCTGTTGAGATCGTCGGAATATACGCTCAATAGTACTTTGGGATATATTTCGCTAAAATCGGCAATCGGGAATGATGAGGTGTTGGCAGTGGCATTTGAATATACCTACAATGGAGAGGTATTTCAGGTAGGAGAGTTCTCAAGTGATGTAACCAACACTTCCGATAATCTTTATCTTAAGATGCTTAAAGGGACAACGGTGTCGCCAAAACTCCCTGCCTGGAAACTCATGATGAAGAATGTATATTCATTGGGAGCCTACCAGATGGTGCAGAAAAATTTTAAGCTGAATATCAAATTTCTGAGCGACACTACGGGTGTGGAGATTAATTATTTACCTGTAGGAAACATAGCTAATCAATCTCTTCTGCAGGTGATGAATCTTGACCGTATTGATTCAAATCAGGAATCGAATCCGGATGGATTTTTCGACTATATAGAGGGATACACCGTTCAGTCAAACAATGGACGTATTATTTTCCCGGTGGCTGAACCATTCGGAGTTCATCTTGAAAGAAAGATAGGTTCTCCTATCCTCGCACAGCAATACGTATATAAAGAACTATATGACTCTACCTTGACCGTGGCAAGGCAATTTGCCGATAAAAACAAATATTCCATGGTAGGAGAGTATCAGGCTTCGAGTGGCGCCACTATCAGACTTAATGCAATGAATGTCCCCAGAGGGTCGGTGGTAGTGACTGCAGGTGGAGTGGTGCTGACCGAGAACAGTGATTATACCGTAGACTATAGTCTTGGTATTGTGACGATAACCAACCAGAGTATCATAGATTCAGGCACAAATATCAGTGTCACCCTTGAAAACCAGTCATTATACAGCATGCAAAGAAAAACCCTTATGGGTCTGGATGCTCAATACCGGTTTAACAGAGACCTTACTGTAGGAGGTACACTGATGCATTTTTCAGAGAAGGCACTCACTGAGAAAGTAGGAATCGGGGAAGAAATAGTAAATAATACCATGTGGGGAGTGAATGTGAATTACAATAAAGAATTCATGTGGCTTACCAATCTTCTTAACAAGGTGCCCACCATCAATGCCACAGCCCCATCTTCCTTTACTCTAAATGCTGAGTTTGCCCAGCTTGTACCTCATAAGCAAAAAACAGGTACTACAAAGGGTTCCTCTTATATTGATGACTTCGAAGGATCTCAGACAGGTATAGATTTGAGAAATCCCTATTCATGGACTCTTGCTTCCACTCCTTATGATTCAGGGAAAGATGCACTTTTCCCGGAAGCGGGTCTTTCAAATAATGTGGACTATGGAAAAAATCGTGCACTGCTTGCATGGAATTATATAGATCAATTCTGGACTCAGAAAAATTCCAATCTGGTGCCGGGATATATAAGAAATGACCTTAAGCAGTTGTCTAATCCTTATGTGAGAGAAGTAAGGGTGAATGAAATCTATCCCGGTCGTGAAATACTATACGGCGAGTCGAATTATGTGCAGACCCTAAATCTCTCGTTCTATCCTCAGGAACGCGGTCCTTACAATCTGGATGCAGAAAATATAGATGAAAACGGTCTTTTGCTCAATCCGCAGTCTCGTTGGGGTGGGATTATGCGAAAGATGGATAATCCTAATTTCGAGCAGAATAATGTGGAATATCTGCAGTTCTGGCTTATGGACCCATTCCTTGATCCGGAAAATCCAAATGAAGAAGGAGGTGACCTTTACTTTAATTTCGGAGAGGTAAGCGAAGATATTCTCAAAGATGGAATGAAAAGCTATGAGAATGGTATACCGGTAGATGGCAATTATAATTTTATTAAAGAGACAGTATGGGGACGGGTATCTACCCAAACCTCTTTAACTTATGCATTTGAAAATTCTGAGAATGCCAGGGTGCTCCAGGATGTTGGTCTCGATGGATTGCCAAATATAGATGAATATACTTTTGGCAGCTATGCGGAATACCTGGATAAATTAAAGAATAAACTTTCTCCGGTCACACTGAGTGAAATGGAGAGTGTGCCATCTTCTCCCCTTAACGACCCCGCGGGAGATAACTATCATTTCTACCGGAGCGATTACTATGATAATACCAGAGCAGGTATTCTTGAAAGATACAAACACTATAATGGTGTAGAAGGGAATTCATTGAGCCCTGATCAGAGTGACAATCCTTATTATCAGAGTTCGAGAAGCACTCCTGATGTGGAAGATATCAACCAGGATAATACCTTGAACGAATACGAAAGATATTTTGAATACAAGGTGTCTTTAAGGCCTGAAGATCTGGTAGTGGGCAGAAACTATGTCACCGACCGTAGAGAAATAGTGGTTCCTACCCGGGAAGGTACTTCTACTGCCGTTTGGTATCAGTTCAAGATACCTTTGAATCAACCTGATAAAGTAGTGGGCAGCATCAATGACTTCACCACCATACGTTTTGCCCGAATTTTCCTAACCGGTTTCAAAGAGGTGACCCATCTACGATTTGCTACCCTGGAACTTGTAAGAGGGGAATGGAGAAATTATGATTACAATCTTACCAGCCGTAATGAAAGTCCGGCCGAAGGCGAACTGGATATGTCGATTGTTAACATTGAAGAAAATGCAGGTAGGAATCCTATAAATTATGTATTGCCACCGGATGTAAGCCGTCAACAGGATCCCGGTTCCACTCAGGCAACCCAGTTGAACGAGCAATCTCTTCAGATGAAGGTAACGAATTTGCAGCCCGGTGATGCCCGAGGGGCCTACAAGAACACTCAGCTTGATCTCCGTGTGTATAAACGTATGCAAATGTGGGTGCACGCTGAAGCATTAGTGGATGACCCGACTAACCTTAAAGATGGAGAACTTGCTATTTTCCTCCGTCTCGGTTCGGATATAAAGAATAATTATTATGAATATGAAATACCTCTGGAAATAACGCCACCGGGATATTACAACAATTATAATTATGCCGACCGCCAAAGGGTGTGGCCACTTTCAAATTTCCTGGATATTCCATTTGAGGTTCTTACAAATGTTAAAGTAGAAAGAAACAGAGAAATGAGCCAGCATACCGAAGGAATAGGGTATCTTGTGCTTTATTCTCAGCCTGACCCCAACAATGAGAGAAATACGGTTAGTGTTTTAGGTAATCCTTCATTAAGCGACATACGAACCATGGTGATAGGTATCAGAAATAAAACCAACATGGTAAAGGATGGCATCGTATGGGTAAATGAACTTAGAGTCACTGATTTCAATGAGTATGGAGGATGGGCGGCAAATGTAAACGCCAATCTGTCGTTAAGCGACATTGCAATGGTGAACTTTACCATGCATAAGGAGACTGCGGGTTTTGGAGGTATAGACCAGGGCCTATCCTCCCGAAGACTGGATGATTATACTCAATACAATGTGGCTGTGCAAGGTGATGTGGGACGTCTGATTCCGGAAAAAGCAAAACTTACAGCCCCGGTGTATTATTCCAGAAGCAATGAACGTACTACCCCTCGATACAATCCTCTTGATCAGGACATTTTACTAAAAGATGCACTTGATGCTGCCAGTACAAAGCAAGAGAAAGATTCAATAAAATCTTTCGCGGTGACACGTGCAAGTGTAGAAAGTTTTTCAGTATCTGGTTTCCAATTTAATATTCAGAGTGCAAAACCTAAGCCATGGGATCCTGCAAATTTTCAATTGTCATTCTCATTCAATAAGCAAAAAAATGCTGATCCTACCACCGAATATCAAAATACATACGATTATCGCGGAAGTTTCCAATACAGTTATAGCCCTTTGATAAAACCATGGACTCCATTCTTTTTTGTGAAAGGTAAAGGGAAAACGGCCAAATTCCTGAGAGAATGGGGATTGAACTGGATGTTTAATAACCTTACTTTCTTCACTAATATGACCCGTTATTATTATGAGGAGCAAACTAAAAGTGAGGTAGACGTTAACTTCCAATTGCCGGTACAAGTAAGTAAAAATTTCTATTGGAACAGACAACTCAACCTCACATGGAACCTTACCCAAAACCTTAATTTCACATTTGCCAGCAATACCATGGCAAGGATTGAGGAAACCGTGGGTGCTGTGAATAAACGCCTGTTCCCTGATAAATATCAGGAATGGAAAGATACTGTACTTTCTTCTATCAGAGGATTGGGAACTCCATGGAATTATAACCAGACTTTCACCGGTTCATATAGAGCTCCTTTTTCAAAGATACCATTCCTGGATTATATTACGGGAAACATAACTTATTCCTCTACATACCAGTGGGACAAGGGGGCTACTGTTGAAGATTACTACCTTGGTAATTCAATTCAGAACCAAAGTTCCTGGAATGCGGATGCCCGACTGAATTTTGAAACTCTATATAATAAAAGCAAGTATTTATCGGAAATCAATAAACGTTTCGCAAAAAGCAATTCAAGAAACACCGGAAGAAATACTGCTAATTCCCGAAATAATACAAAGAGAATAGAAAGGGCAATAACTCTTTCACCCGATACCTCGACATTATTCACTCACAATCTTAAGACTAAGAATGTGAAGGTGAATGCTATAAAAAATGGCAAGCCAATCAAGTTGGAATCCCGCGTAGTAGATGACAATACTATAGAAATTTTGACTCGGAATTCCGGTTCGATAAAAATAATTGTGAGGGAAGAGAAGAAAGAGGAAAAGAAAAGTGTGATGAAGGAAATAGGAGACCATGCATTACGCTTTCTGATGATGCCACGCAACCTTTCATTCAGATGGAGAAACAGTCATTCGCTGATGCTTCCGCAATTTTCTCCAAATGTAGGCGATATCTTTGGCCAGAGCACAAGATATGGAAGCGGGCTCGCTCCGGGTCTTGACTTTGCTTTCGGTTTTTATAATGAAGAATATGTGGAGAAGGCTCTAAGTAAAGATTGGCTCCTCACAGGCGAAAATATGACCTCACCGGCTATCTGGAATAAAGGGGAGGAATTTAATTTCGAACTCACTTTAGAACCTATACGTGGACTAAAGATAGTATTGACCAGTAATCTTACAGACAACCGCACTCAACAGGTGCAGTTCATGTATGCCAATATGCCTAAGAGTCTGAGCGGATCTTATACACGTACCCATGTGGCCTTGGCTTCTTCTTTGAGAAATTCTAAAGCTGCTGACGGATATAACTCTGAAGCCTTCAACCGGTTCCTCAGTTATATACCAATTGTGGCACAAAGGGTAGAGTCTCAATATGCCGGAACACGTTATCCTTCATCAGGTTTTCTAAAAGACAGTCCTCTTGCCGGCACCCCCTATAACAGAGAACAAGGAGGAGTGATGCAGACAAGTTCTGATGTTTTAATCCCGGCATTTATAGCCGCGTATAGTGGTTATAATCCCAATTCAGTCACCCTCAAGCATTTCCCGGGTCTTGAATCCATGCGTCCTAACTGGAGAATAACTTACGACGGATTCCTTCAGATGGGAAATATGAACAAGTATTTTAAGGCATTTATGCTTACCCATGCCTATCAGTGTACCTATTCGGTCGGAAGTTATTCAAGTTTTTTGAATTGGGTCGGTATAAATGATAATATGGGTTTCACTATGGATGAATTAACCCAACAGCCTGTTCCTTCTTCTCCCTATAATATATCTTCAGTTGCTATAACCGAACGGTTTGCCCCTTTGATTGGTGTGAATATGACTTTTTTCAATGACATCACACTGAATGCAGAATATCGCGACACACGCACACTTAACCTTAACTCATCAGCAGGTCAGGTAGTTGAAACCACCAGCAAACAACTCACCATAGGGGCGGGATGGAAAATAGCCGAGTTCAATAAGGTGATAAAAATCGGGAAAAAGCAGACCGGGATCAGTAATGACCTCTCCCTCAATCTTGACTTTACAATGAGTAATAACCAGGCTCTAATACGAAGGATTGAAACAGCGTATACCCAGGCCACAACAGGTACCCAGTCTATATCCATTAACTTTATGGCAAGTTATCAGTTGAGCAGACGTATATCTCTCTCAGCTTTCTTTGACCACCAGATAAATACTCCGTTGGTTTCTAATAGTTCTTATCCCACTGCCAATTCAAATTATGGAATTGCAGTAAACGTGTCGCTTGCACGTTAAGAATCTGTTTTAGGGGCCTAATAAGATACCCTAAAATTTATCGACTATTTCTCGATATTCCTTCTTTTTACGGAAGGAGTCAAACCATAAATTGAATTTTTCTACAGCGATAGAATCTGCAGGATTAAAAACCCAAACTTGAAATTGAGTGAAGCTTACAGTGCTGTCATATTTAAGCAAAGGATATTTTTCTGCTATAGATGACGCAACACGTTCATTCACCACTGCAAGAGGAATAGTGCCTGTGGCTACTTTAAGAGCAAGTATTTCATCGGATGCTTCAGGTTCCTCAATGATGGTAATATTACCGCCAATTTCCTCCGAAAGATTCTTAAGCCTCTGCACCGCAGAAGAACCTTCTGCCACATTCACGGTTTTTCCATCTAACTGAAGGGATGAAGTTATCTCCGGTTCTCCGGAAATTGAATCGGCGAGCTGTATCAGAACAAGCCGATCCAGAAAAATACTTTCAGATACCGGGAAACTATTCTTTATGTTATTATCCAGAGGTAGTGAGGCCACAATGTCGAAAGCGCCTTTATCCAGTTTCTGAAGACCCTCTGCCGGTTGTGAGATCGGCCATATTTTTATTGGAGTAGATGTTTCTTCACTAAAGGCTATGGCTATTTCATGATTTATTCCGGAAAGAGAATCCGTATAAAAGTAATAACTTGAAGGACCATATATCAAAGCTACATCGAGTGTGTCTCCTCCTGAATAACCCTCCTTATTTACAATATTTATCCTCCCGCAATCTCTGAACGCTCCCATGATGAAAACCATGATAATAACTATCATCACGTAGGCGGCGATCTGAAGATATTTAGGTCTGGTTCTCATCAGTTGGTAAAATCAATTGCAAGCCCCAATTCGAGTCTTCTTGGATTCATGGGATAATAGGGCATGAGAAAACTATTGGAAGAGAACCATCCCTGATTTAAATGACTATACTGAATATAGAAACGTGTTTTATATAGACGGGCATTTACATATACGTTGATATAAGGATAATTTCCTACGTATCTGGGATTGTCGCCTTGTACATGGAATGTCATTGTGGCCGGTTGATAATTCAACGACTTATACGCTGTGTAATAATCACAATCCACACCTACCTGAAGTTTCAACACTTTGAAGGCGATGAATTTTATGAAAAGATTACTATAAATAGTGAGTTCCGGTAAAGGCAGTATATCACTGTTTGAGGTTTTCTGATAATAAACAGTATTATTCCAGTGAAGTATGCCAAGTTTCAGTTCCTGAGTAGCAGAAGCAGAAAACACCTGCACGTTACCTCCATATTGCTGGGGTAAAGACAGGTAATTGAAATACACATAATTCTGCAGGTTTTCTACTCCAACTGAGAAAGTTGTTTTTGTCCAGGGAATCTTCAAGCCTCCGGCTATCTTATATCTTCGTGTTTTTCCAAAGTTGTTGTCCCAAATGAAATGATTGGAAATATATTGCTGAAGAAGATAGGGTTGAGACTGATTGGAGAAATGTCCCTCGGCTGTAATCTTTATAGAATCATTTTTAACAGGTATCTGTGTCGATACCATTCCGTTTAAATCAATATCCCCGGCACCGTCGCCCAGGATTCCAAATTTTACGTCGGCTGAATATCGTAGAATATTACCTTTATCTTTCTGAAGGCGCCCTCCGAGCCATAAATAATTTTTTGTAGCTGAAGAAGGAATATTCATTCCCTCGGGCCATGGTGTAAGATTTTCAGCCACTCCTATTTCCCCGGGGTAATAATAATCGGTCTGATGATATTTCTGTATCTGGTAAGACAGATATGCCGATAATCCGAATTTTACCCATTTCCTGAATCCTTCAATAAGTTCCAGGCCTATTGAATTGGTCATCATATAGAGATGGGTATTGTCGTGGGTTCCGGTGCCATATAGATATCTATGGAGCCAGAACTCATTTCCTTCGGTGGCATTTTGATTAGAAAAACCGTGAGTGTTATGCTGTAAATCAAAAGAATATTTGATCTTAGCCAGGGGCACATATTCTTCCCGGGATGAAGTGTCATTTACTTGTACGCTTTTCCAATAACCCATCTTGAATGCATGATCCATGTAGAATTCATCTCCGGTCATTCTTGACTGGGCTGTGGTAAGTCGAGTAGGTATACTCTTGGAATCGATAGAGGTTACGCCCGCCTGCACCTGTGCAGGATCAGTAATGTAGAGTTCATCGGTAATACCACCGTTCTCTTTCAGAAGACTGTAATAACTGTTGAAGAAAGCCTGTGCCTCATACCTATCTCCCAAATAGTAGAAAGAGAGACCCCATGTAAAGTTTTTAACAGCCTGATTTTCATAAGCACCTCTGGAATGAAGATACTGCACTTTACCTGCTATACCTATCCTTCGGTTGACATTACCCATCAAGTCTATCTTCAGAAGGTCTTGATGAGTTTCCTTACTTCCGGCAAAGCCATATTGCAGAATAGTGGACGGAACGTAGACATTATAAAATTTTTGGCTGGAGAAAGACGGAAGCCATCTGTCTAATGCATCTCTAAAGAAAAAGGCATATCTTTGAGGACGGTCAAAAAAGATCATGTTGATACCCTCGGCTCCAAGATTGCCCGTAGTGACATAGGCATCACTCTGTTGTGAAGGTATAGAGTATCTTTGATAGTTATAAGTAAGGGTATCTATTTGGGATTCAACATGGTCACCCAGCGGGAATGTAAGTGTCCAGGCTGATCCCTCCTTGATACTGTCTGTCTTTGCCTGAACCTGAGGCATTTTATCTCCCTGCGACATATTACTGTTGCTCAGGCTTCTCCTCTGAGCAAAAGTTGTTTGCAGGGGAAATATTAATACAGAAAGGAATAGGGAAAGAAAAACTCTTAATCCTTTGGTAGAAAACATATGCGAATTTAGCAAAATTATTCGTATTTACCATTCTTACTTTTTACCTCTAACTGTATTATTTCGACCTTTTTTTCTAATTTTGCAGTGATAGAGATGGAAAAAGTTATAGAAATAGATGGCCTGAAACTTCAATATGAAGAGAATGGTAATCCGGATGGTTCTCCGGTAATTATTCTGCATGGATGGGGGTGTGATCATACTACCGTGAAAAGTATCGGCAGATGCCTTGAGACCGGAATGAGAGTTATTAGTCTTGACCTTCCGGGTCATGGAAAATCAGACGAACCCCTCCACGTATGGAGTACATATGATTTTGCCCTTATTCTTGAAAAATTTATAGAAAGACTGAAGATCCATTCGCCATCTTTAATCGGACATTCATTTGGAGGAAGAACTTCTATTGCCTATTCCTCAAAGCATCCTGTGCATAAACTTGTTCTCGTAGATTCTGCCGGTATAACTCCCCGAAGAGGTATAAAATATTATTATAAAATCTATACCTATAAGACAATAAAAAAGCTGACTTTAACCTTTTTCCCTGAGAAGACAGGAAAAAGACTCATAGAGAAGTTTTTGAAAAAAAGGGGCTCGGCTGATTATCAGGCTGCATCTCCGATAATGCGGGCAACCATGAGCAAATGTATTAATGAAGACTTACGGAAAATAATGCCTGAGATAAAGGCTCCGACCCTTCTGATCTGGGGTGAAAATGATACTGCAACTCCCTTGTCAGATGCCAAAATAATGGAAAAGATGATACCGGATGCCGGTCTGGTTAATTTTGCCGGATGCGGACATTACAGTTTCCTTGACAATCCAAGAGGATTCCAAGCGGTGATTAGAGAATTCTTTAAGAATGAACTCACAAACTGAGAATAAACTCATCAAAGGAGCCTAAATCTTACTTTAAGAACACGATACCACTATGATTGCATACCTGATAGTTATATATTCCATATGTGGAATCTATATGGTGCTTAATTTCAAGCATGATATCCACATGCTTCAGCAAAATAGTTACCGTATTCCTCGTTACTGGCGGTATCTTTCCAAAAATGATGTAGGGAGCACTTGGCGCCTTGTAGATGTAGCAATGATTTTCATTGCATTGTCTCGCTTGTTAGATTTCCGTCTGATAGTTTTGCTTGTAGCCTTGCTATCATTATATAAAATTGGAGCCATATTAAAGAAAAAGCATAAGAAACCTTTGGTTTTTACGAAGAGAGTTTGGAGGATATATAGTGTTTCATTTTGCATAGGAGTAGGTCTCTTCCTTTGGGCGATATTCAAGCTTGGTTTCCAACCTGATGCCTGGGGATATTATACCGGTCCGACCCTCACGGTAAGCATCTTGCTTCTTATGACAATATTCTCTTGGTTTATTGTGATTCTGGCTGTAATCATCCTTATGCCGGTGGAGAAATTCATCAATCGGAAGTATTGGAATGATGCCTCCCGTATTCTTAGAGGTATGCCCAATCTTAAGATTATAGGTATCACAGGGTCTTATGGGAAGACAAGCACCAAGCATTTTCTGGAAAGGATTCTCAGTGAAAAATATGATGTGGTGATTACTCCCGGTTCCTTCAACACTACAATGGGAGTAATACGCACGGTAAGAGAAATTTTAAAACCTTACAACAATATCTTCATTTGTGAAATGGGGGCAAAGCAGAGAGGAGATATAAAGGAAATATGTGATCTGGTACATCCTCAAATAGGAATAGTGACTGCAGTGGGACCTATGCATCTGGAGACATTCAAAAGTATCGAGAATGTACAGTCTACAAAGTTTGAACTTATTGATTCACTCCCATCTGATGGCTTGGCAGTGGTAAATGATGATTTTGAGTATTGTCGCAATAGGGAGGTGAAAAATGTAAAATGTGAAAGATACACCACAGAAAAATCATTAATCGGTAAAGACAATTATTGGGCTGAGGAAATATCATACTCATCACAGGGTACTAATTTCACAATAAAATGTCTTGACGGCTATGAATTAAAATTGACTACCCGTTTGCTCGGTGAATTCAATATTTCCAATATAATGGCCGGTGTGATTGTAGCAAGAAATCTGGGTTTGAATCCTGAGGAAATAAAGAGGGGGGTAATGGCTATTGAACCGGTGGAACACAGACTTAGCATGAAACATACTCCGGGAGGAGTAACGATATTGGATGATGCTTTCAATTCCAATCCTGTAGGTTCCAGAATGGCTCTTGAAGTTTTAAAAGAATTTAAGGGAGGGAAAAGAATCGTTGTAACTCCGGGAATGGTTGAGTTGGGAGCAAAACAATATGAACTCAATGAGAAATTCGGTGAATATATTGCTTCTTCATGCGACATTGCCATCATAGTGGGACATCACAATCGTGAGGCTATCACGAAGGGAATTGAAAAAGGGAAGTTCCCCGGGAAACTTTACGAAGTGGATAGTTTCAATGAAGCACAAAAATTAGTGACACCAATGCTTCAAAGTGGTGACACTATACTTTATGAAAACGACCTTCCCGACTCTTTCAAGTAAATTTAATTTATTATCTGGTTGCAGTGTCGAGCATCCGGGAGTGAAATATGAATCCAGGTTAAATTCTTTTCATTGATTAATTGACCTACAGAAATTTGATTTTCCTTTATCATTGACACTATAAGATTCCATAATCTTTTATTGTCTCCACATACGATATCCGCTGCTTCTCCATTTAAATGTTGAGAATTTGAGACACCTCCTACAGCGGAATTCAAAGCTTTACACCGAAAACCACTCGTTATTCTTATTGGTTCTCCATATTTTGTACGAATCGGTTGAAGTATTTCTATACAGAGTCTTCTGAGATTGGCAGACTGATTCTCATTCGGAATATTTTTAATCCCATATCGACTTGCCGTAGAAGAAAAGATCAGTTCATTCCATTTAAAGTTCTCTGTGATATACAAAGAATCCTGAGTGTCATTATTTTCTTTTGAGTTCATAAAAAATAGATTTGCGTTTTTCGATGCAAATCTATTTCTTCATAAGATAAACCTAATGTTATCTTTCTCTAAAGAGCGAATGGACTAATTTTGAGAAAAAAATATTTCTATTTTAAAATTTTTATTATCCTAATAAATACCTCCATTAATAAATCGGCCCCAAATGTAGGGACGCACGGCTCGTGCGTCCGAGATTAAAAAAAGGCTAACTAATTGGTTTTCAGAGGATGCACGAGCCGTGCGTCCCTACATATGTCATTGGGATATTATTCGGGATAATCATTTTAAAATTTTAAGGAGGTCATGGAATTCCGGTATCAGAAAATCCGGATGTAAATTCTTAAGAACTGATTCTTTACCGTTGCCATATGTCACTCCACAAGTATGAACTCCGGCAGCCTGACCCATTAGTATATCCACTGCCATGTCTCCTATCATCATGGAAGATTCTTTCTCCCAATTATTATCTTTTAAGATTGCAAGTATAGATTCCGGATTCGGTTTCCCCTGCTCCACGTCGTCACCGCCAACGATACTGCTGAAATAATCAAGGATACCGAACGACTCAGAGAGTTCTACTACCGATTTATGGTGACGACTTGTGGCCACTGCCATTCTATAACCCTTCTCATGGAGAATTGCAAGTGTATCCTTTACCCCCGGGAACAATGTGATGGGCACCTTATCTTTGAAAATTCTGAAATTTTTTCGATAAAGCTCTGCAAATTTTTCACCGGAAACTTCTTTGTCCGGCCAAAGGGTTTTGGGGATATCATCGAGCCTTAATCCGATGGTAGATTTTATCTCTTCGGCATTTCTAAATGGCAATCCATATTCTTCAATAGTCTTTTGCATAGTGGCTACCACTAAGGCTGATGTATCTGCCAAAGTTCCGTCAAAATCAAAAATCAAATTTTCTATTTTCAAATTCATAGTGTAGATATTTCGTAGTTCCCGAAAAAAGAGAGTTAATATTTACGATGAAAAATTCTCATGGAATTAAGTACTGCCAGCATCGTGACTCCCACATCAGCAAAGACCGCGGCCCAAAGTGAGGCTATACCTAAAAGTCCCAAAGTAAGGACTGCCACTTTAACCGCCAGTGCTCCAAATATGTTTTCTAAAACAATCTTATGAGTGTATCTACCGATTTTTATGGCAGTAGCCACTCTGGCCGGAGAATCTGTTTGAATCACAACGTCAGCGCTCTCAATGGCTGCATCCGATCCAAGCCCTCCCATGGCTATTCCTATATTGCTTAACGCCAAAACCGGAGCATCGTTCAATCCGTCTCCTACAAAAGCCAATATTTTTCCGGGAGCTTTAGTTAAATTCTCCACATATTGTGCTTTATTTTCCGGTAATAATTCACCGTGGAATTCATTTATTCCAAGTTGTCCGGCATATTGTGACACGTTTTCTTTTCTATCCCCCGAAAGCATCACTACTTGTTCCACTCCTATCTTATGAAGTGTTTTAACTGCTTCAACTGATTCAGATTTAATAGTATCTGCCAGAATTACATAACCTGCTAATTTGCCATTATAAGCCAAGGCTATAATAGTTGAATCTTTTGAATCAATGTCGGCTGGGTATGGAATTCCGTTCTCTTTTAAAAGTTTCAGATTTCCCGCTAAGATTATATTACCTGCTGTTTCTGCCATTGTGCCTTGCCCCGGAATCTCTTGCACTCTATCGGTCTTTCTTGGAGAAATTCCTTTTTCATTTGCAAATTTCATAATGGCTTTTGCAAGAGGATGATTGCTTTCACTTTCTGCGGTTGTGAGCAATTCCAAAAAGAAATCCTTCGTAAAGCCGTTGACAGGAGAAACTTCTTTGACACAGAATTCCCCGGTGGTGAGTGTTCCTGTTTTATCAAAGGCTACCACATTTACATCCTTAATGGTATCGAGATAATTTCCCCCTTTAAACAGTATGCCATATTTTGAAGCGACACCGATTCCTGCGAAATAACTTAAGGGAACACTTATTACCAGGGCACAGGGGCAGGAAATGACCAGAAACACCAACGACCTGTAAAGCCATTCACTAAAGACATAATGGAATGATGGATGAACTAATGAAATGAAAAAGGGAAGCACCACAACCAGAAAAGCCAAAAGTGTTACTATGGGAGTATAAACTCGGGCAAATTTTCTGATAAATATTTCAGATTTGGCTTTCTTGGACTGAGCATATTTCACCATTTTCAGAATTCTGCTCAATGCACTTTCAGACGCCAACCTATTTACCTTTATACGCACGGTAGAACTTGAGGGTATCATGCCGGCGAGGACTTCTCCATCTTTTTCAATTTCTTGAGGCAAACTTTCTCCAGTTAGAGCGGCTGTATTAAACATTCCTCCTCCATCTGTCAGTATAGTTCCATCTAAAGGCACGCGTTCTCCGGCACGTACTTCAATGATATCACCTATATTGACTTCTTCCGGTTTTAGTATCACAGTATGCCCATCACGCACAACCCTTGCAATTTCCGCCTTCAAGGAGAGTAGACGAGAGATATTGCCCGATGCTTTATTCACTGCTCTGTCCTGCAGATTTTCACCTATGCAATAGAAAAGCATCACACCTACTGCCTCGGCATATTCGCCGATACAGAATGCACCAATGCATGCAATTCCCATTAATGTAAGTTCATTGAAATAATCCTTTTGCATCAATCCTTCAAAGGCCTCTTTTATAACCGGAAAACCTACAGGTAAGAATGCAATAAAATACCAAAGTGGTTTCACCCAAAGATTATCGGTCATGAAATCATTGTAATGCTGGATAATGACACCGGCAATAAGTAAGATTGTAGATATACTTATCCCTATGAAAGATTTCCATCCTCCCTCTGTTTCTTCATCATTATGGGAGTGTGAATGTACATGTTCCTCTTTATGGTTTTCTTCATTCACAATCCCTTCCAAAGATGCGGAATTATCGGAGTGACAACTACAACATTTACATGATGTGGAGTGCATAATTATATTATTTAAACGATATGCTATTTAAATCCGATTATATAGCTTATTCAATTATATTTCACATGGCAAAAATATCCAAAAATGCATGCAACCGGGTGGCATTTTTGCCCGATTTTATATAAATTTGAGCAATTAAAGGTTTAACCAGACCTCGTATCATGAAAGACACCAAAATACAATTAGGTTCGGAATGGCCTGATTATCCTGAATTTCAAGAAGGGATAAGAAGAGCACCCGACCGAGGCTATACTCTTAGCCGAGAGAAAACAGTTACAGCTCTAAAAAATGCGTTGCGTTATCTTCCTCCGGAACTTCATGAAAAGGCTACCCCGGAATTTCTTGAGGAGTTGAAGACTCGAGGAAGGATTTATGCTTATAGATGGCGTCCGGAAGGCGACCTGAAGGCAAAGCCAATTGATGAATACAAAGGCAAATGTCTGGCAGGAAAGGCTTTTCAGGTAATGATAGATAATAATCTATGTTTTGATATTGCGCTCTATCCCTATGAACTTGTGACATATGGAGAAACCGGGCAAGTTTGTCAGAATTGGTTGCAATATCGTCTCATAAAGAAATATCTTGAAGAGATGACCGACGAACAGACACTGGTTGTGGAGTCAGGGCATCCTTTGGGCCTTTTCCCTTCAAAAAAAGACGCTCCCAGAGTCATCATTACCAATGCCATGATGGTAGGAATGTTTGATAATCAGCATGACTGGCATGAGGCTATGCAGATGGGGGTAGCCAATTACGGACAAATGACGGCCGGGGGTTGGATGTATATCGGTCCGCAAGGTATAGTACATGGCACATTCAATACTCTTCTCAATGCCGGTAGAATGCAACTTGGAATACCCGAAGAAGGTGATTTGAGGGGCCATCTGTTCGTGTCATCAGGTCTGGGAGGAATGAGCGGCGCTCAGCCAAAAGCAGCGGAAATAGCCGGTGCAGCAGCCATCATTGCAGAAGTTGACCCCTCCCGTATTGCTACCAGGAAAAATCAGGGATGGGTGCAGGTAGTAACAGATTCTATTCCTGAGGCTTACCGTCTGGCTAAAGAGGCCATGGAGAAGAAAGAGCCAATTTCCATTGCATATCAGGGAAACGTGGTAGATCTATTGGAATATGCCGTGGAAAATGATATAAAGATTGAACTTTTAAGTGACCAGACATCTTGTCATGCCGTATATGAAGGTGGATATTGTCCGGCCGGTATATCTTTTGAAGAAAGAACCCGACTCCTGCATGATAATCCTGAAGAATTCCGCAAAAAAGCAGATGAGTCGTTGAGGCGACATTACAAAGCCATAAAGGCCCTGACAGAAAAAGGCACCTATTTCTTTGATTACGGAAATTCTTTTATGAAAGCCATATATGATGCCGGTGTAAAGGAAATTTCGAAGAATGGAATAGATGAGAAAGATGGCTTTATATGGCCCTCATATGTAGAGGATATAATGGGGCCTATGCTTTTTGATTTCGGTTACGGGCCTTTCCGTTGGGTTTGCCTGAGTGGTAAGCATGAAGACCTTATGAAGACCGATAAGGCTGCAATGGAGTGTATTGATACAGAAAGAAGGGGTCAGGACCGTGATAACTACAACTGGATACGGGATGCAGAAAAAAATGCACTTGTAGTAGGTACTCAAGCCAGGATTCTTTATCAAGATGCAATGGGCCGTCTTAACATAGCATTGAAATTTAATGAAATGGTGAGAAACGGAGAGGTCGGTCCTATAATGCTTGGCCGAGATCATCATGACGTGAGCGGTACGGATTCTCCTTTCCGTGAGACATCGAATATAAAAGACGGATCAAATGTAATGGCCGATATGGCGGTGCAATGCTTTGCCGGAAACTGTGCACGCGGCATGAGTCTTGTAGCACTTCACAACGGCGGAGGAGTAGGTATCGGAAAAGCAATAAACGGTGGCTTCGGAATGCTTCTCGATGGTTCCGAACGTGTAGACGAAATCTTGAAGAATGCAATGCTGTGGGATGTAATGGGAGGAGTGGCAAGGCGTTCATGGGCACGTAATGAAAATGCCATGGCCACAGTAAAAGAATGGAACCGCACTCAAGGTGTAAATGGTTTCAGTATTACCGAACCTTTCATTGCAGATGAAACTTATATAAATTCTTTACTTTAAACGAACCACAACAAATACTTTAAAAATATAAAAAGCACTTTCGTGCTTTGAAATTAGAATAATTATGAAACAGATTATAGAGTGTGTCCCCAACTTCAGCGAAGGAAGAGATAAAGAAAAAATGGAGAAAATCCTCGATTCTTTCAGAGGGAAGGATGGTGTGAAACTTTTGGATTATAGCAATGATATCAACCACAACCGTATGGTAGTGACTGTGGTAGGTGAATATGGCCCATTAAAAGATGCTGTGCTCGAATCGGTTGGAAAAGCAGTGGAACTCATCGACCTTAACCATCATGAAGGCCAACACCCAAGAATGGGGGCAGTGGATGTAATTCCTTTTATACCTATCCGCAATGTCTCAATGGAGGAATGTGTAGCTCTTTCAAAAGAAGTAGGAGAGGAGATTGCACGAAAATATGATGTGCCCGTTTTCCTATATGAGAAATCGGCATCTGCACCTCATCGAGAGAATCTAGCTGCCGTAAGGAAGGGAGAATTTGAGGGTATGGCAGAAAAAATTAAAGAGCCTGAATGGAAGCCCGACTTTGGCAAAGCAGAACGTCATGCTACTGCCGGCACTGTGGCAGTTGGCGCTCGAATGCCATTGGTAGCCTATAACATAAATCTTAATACCAATCGCCTTGATATTGCTACTTCCATATCCAAGAAGATTCGCCATATCAACGGTGGATTCCGTTTTGTGAAAGCAATGGGAGTAGACCTTGCTGACAGAGGGATTGTGCAGGTGTCGATAAATATGACTGACTTTACACGTACTTCTTTATACCGAGTGTTTGAAACGGTAAAATTTGAAGCACAAAGATGGGGAGTGACGATTGCCGGCAGTGAAATCGTGGGACTTGTGCCATTGGCAGCCATTGTGGATACTGCTGAATATTATCTTGGATTGGAGGACTTCAGCATAGACCAGGTGCTGGAATCTAAACTTTAAATTCAAAGATAACATAGTATTCAATATGAAGGCTCCGGGTGACCTGGTTATTGAAAATATAAAGATTGTCACTCCTATAGGCAATGAGGCCCTTAAGGGAGAGGCAATGGACCATCTTAAAGTGATACAGGATGGTTGTATAGTGATCGAGAAAGGCATTATTACTTATGCAGGTAAAAAAGATAGTCTGCCTTCCTCGGCAACGATCAGCAATTTCCCCAGAGTAAATGGCCGGGGAAATGTAGCCCTTCCCGGTTTTGTAGATTCTCATACTCATCTTATTTTTGGAGGTTTCCGTCCTGATGAATTTGAATGGCGACTCAAGGGTGATACCTATATGTCGATAATGGAAAGGGGAGGCGGAATACAGTCTACCGTCAATGCCACAAAAGAGGCTACAAAAGATGAATTGGTGAGGAAGGCAAAGTGGTTTCTTCAAAGCATGAGCAAGATGGGAGTTACCACTGTGGAGGCTAAAAGCGGTTATGGTCTTGATATCGATACAGAACTTAAAATGCTTGAGGCCATTTCCTGTCTGCAGAATGATCCGGATGTAGGAATTGAAATTATCCCAACTTTTTTGGGGGCTCATGCAGTGCCTGTAGATTACAAAGATGACGCCGCAGGATATGTGGATTTTATCATCAAGAATCTTCATTTATTCAAGGGAAAGGCAAAATTCTGTGATGTATTTTGCGAAAAAAATGTTTTTGAAATAGAAGATAGCCGGCGTCTCCTTGAAGCTGCAGCAAAAGAAGGTTTCAAGATAAAACTACATGCAGATGAAATAGTGCAGTTAGGCGGAGCTGAATTGAGTGCAGAATTAGGAGCAACCTCAGCCGACCATCTTCTTCATGTAAGCGATGAAGGAATTCATCGTATGGCCAAGGCAGGTGTAGTGGCCACTCTATTACCCCTTACAGCCTTCGCGCTTCGTGAACCTTACGCGCCGGCACGTAAATTTATCGACAACGGATGTGCCGTGGCGCTGGCAACTGATCTGAATCCGGGTAGTTGTTTCTCCGGGTCAATACCTCTTACAATAGCGCTCGCTTGCATCTATATGAACATGACAATAGAAGAGACCATAACTGCTCTTACCTTGAATGGGGCAGCTGCGCTTGATATGGCTGAGGTGACGGGTAGTCTGGAAAAGGGTAAAAGGGGAGATGTAATTCTTCTCGAAAGCGACAACTATAAGGTTCTCCCTTATTATGTGGGAATGAATTGTGTGTCAATGACCATTGCTCAAGGAAATATTCTCTAAAAAACTAAGAATTCTATAACCATGAAACTTCAAGACTTAACATTAAAAGAATTTTTACATAAAACTTACGGTAAAGATCCAGTGCCCGGAGGTGGAAGTATTTCAGCTTTATGTGGAGCTTTAGCAGCTTCACTTGCTGAGATGGTAACTGCCCTTACTATAGGGAGAAAGAAATATCTGGACGTGGAGGAAGAAATGAAAGTCTACGCTCCTAAGATGGAAGAGGCCAGATTAAAATTCCTTGACTTTATAGATGAGGATGCACAAGCCTATCAGTTGGTATTTGATGCTTTTAAACTTCCAAAGGAAACAGAGGAAGAAAGAAAAGTAAGAGATATGCATATCCAGGATGCCACCTTAGTAGCAGCTTTGGTACCTTTGAAAGTTGCTGAAACTGCAGTAAGCATCATGGATACCATTTTTGCAATTGGAAGTAAGGGTAATCAGAATGCTGTGACAGATGCCTGTGTAGCCATGATGTGTGCCCGCACCGCTACCTTAGGAGCACTTCTGAACGTAAGAATTAATCTTTCATCTCTTCATGACAGGGAAAAAGCCAGAGAACTTGAAATAAGATGCATGGCTTTGCAGGATGAGGCACAAGTGAAAGAAGCGGCCCTTCTTAATACAGTAGTGTTGTAAGCCAAAGGAATTAAAGAATATGAACAGGGAATATTTTGAAATTGGCAGCTGCGACCTTACTTATGCCCTTGTAGAGGAAATTTTGAAAAGCGGATGCAAGCTTAAACTTTCAGACGAAGCGAGGCGTAACATTGCAAGATGCCGTGAATTTCTTGATAAAAAAACTGATGAGAATACTGTACCTGTTTATGGTATCACTACAGGTTTCGGCTCTCTTTACAATAAACATATCTCGAGAGGTGAACTCACGGTATTACAGGAGAATTTGGTAAAAAGCCATTCCTGCAGTGTTGGTACGCCCGTAGACAGTGTTGTAGTAAAACTAATGCTTCTTTTAAAGGCCCATGCCATTTCTTTAGGGTATAGCGGTGTTCAACTATCTACCGTAGACAGGATCCTTGATTTTTACAACAATGATATTTTCCCGGTTGTATACGACCGAGGATCTTTAGGTGCTTCAGGCGACCTGGCTCCCTTGGCCAATCTTTTCCTGCCTTTAATTGGTGAAGGAGAAGTGGTGTATAAAGAGAAAAGAATGTCGGGGAAGGAAATACTTGATCTTTTTGGCTGGCAACCTATTCATCTCGAATCAAAAGAGGGTCTGGCCTTACTGAACGGCACTCAGTTTATGACCGCCAATGGTATAAAAGCATTGATTGATGGCTGGCACCTTGTAAATTGTTTTGACCTTTTCGGGGCAATGAGTCTGGAAGCTTACGATGGTAGAATAGAACCCTTCTGGGATTGTATCCAACAAGTAAGGCCTCATCCGGGACAGATTGAGACGGGAAGAATTTATCGCAAAATTCTGGAGGGTAGTGAAATTATTGAACATGAGAAGGAACATATTCAAGACCCTTATTCATTCCGCTGTATACCCCAGGTGCATGGTGCGGTAAAGGATGCCATGCGTCATGTCACTGAAGTGCTACATATCGAGATTAATTCGGTCACAGATAATCCTACTGTATTTCCTGAACAGGATATGGTGGTGAGCGGTGGTAATTTCCATGGAGAGCCCATTGCATTGGTATTTGATTATATGGGAGTAGCAATGCATGAACTTGGAAATATATCAGAAAGAAGAGTGGCACAACTCATACTTGGCAAACGAGGATTGCCGGAGTTCCTGGTGGCTAAACCGGGGCTAAACAGTGGTTTCATGATACCACAATATGCTGCTGCCTCGATGGTGAGTCAGAATAAAATGTATGCATGGCCTGCTTCTTGTGATTCCATCGTAAGTTCCAATGGACAGGAGGATATCGTATCGATGGGGGGCAATTCTTCGACCAAGTTGCATAAAATAATCGATAACCTTAAGATTATCGCCGCCATAGAGCTTATGAATGCCGCACAAGGTATTGATTTCCGGCGTCCGCTTAAATCGTCTCCGTTAATAGAGAAAGTAATGAAGGCGTATCGTGAAGTGGTGCCATTTGTGGAAGAAGATGTGGTGATGGAAGAATATATTAAAAAGACTCTGGATTTCCTTGACCATTTCGATGTGGTAATAGAGTAATTATCCGTAAGTCAGTTCCTGACTTACAAACAATAAACAATAAGTAATAAACAATAAGTCAGTTACTTAGATAATTTGTAAATTGATTAACCTCATGAATATTCCCATTAATAAATTGCCCTTCAAATGTAGGGACTCACGGCTCGTGCGTCCGAAATAAAAGAGGGATAATTCATTGATTATCAGCGGACGCAATGACCTTGCGTCCCTACAAATGTCGTTTGGGATATTATTCAGGATAATCAAATTTGTAAATAATAAGCGGCATCCGAGGGTGCCGCTTTATTCTATATTTAGATAACTAAACTATAACGTTTTTCGTAATTCGTAATTCGTTTTCCGCAGGATAATACTAAACTACATAACGTTTGTCGTAATTTGTTTTCCGCAGGATAATACTATTCTACTTATTGTTTATTGTTTAATGTTTATTGTTTAAAAAAATTACTCTTTTTCAAAGTATTCGTCGGCAATTGCTTCAATTTTATCGGTATCGGGAACCGAGACATTATGGGCAACAGGCTTTAGAAGTTCCTTTACAGGATAAAAATCCGGATCCTGCTTTTCCTGATAATCGGAGGCGCTCATTGTTTCATCGCCCACTGCATAGGCTGCATCTTCAAAAGCTTCTTCAGAATCTCCGATTCCTTCAAGCATTGCAGATCCATCAATTATCTCTACATATAATAATTCCGGATTAACCCTTATCTGGGGGTTAGAATCGAAACGGTCAAAATTATCGATATATTCTTGTACAAGGTCCGTTACAGCCTTTACGAAAGTTTTTCTGTCGGTCATGGGTGAATTATTTAATAGGGTTTATTAATCTTTATTAATATAACAACCACCTGTTTTTTAGGTTCACCTTTTTGAGACCTTCAATTCGCTAAACAGACACTTTTGGATAGAGGCGTTCTCTTGCTGCAGCTACTTTATCATCAGTGACATAATCATCATATTCCATGATTTTGTCGATAATCCCATTTGGTGTAAGTTCAATAATACGGTTGCATACTGTCTGAATAAACTCATGGTCATGGCTTGCCATAAGGATATTGCCTTTAAAAGATTGTAAAGTATTATTGAAAGCCTGAATGGATTCAAGGTCAAGGTGGTTGGTAGGTGAATCCAGTACCAATGTGTTGGCGTCTGTAAGCATCATACGTGCAATCATGCATCTTATTTTTTCACCACCTGAAAGCACACTTGCCTTTTTGAGTACTTCTTCACCACTGAACAGCATTTTACCTAAAAAACCTTTCAGATATATTTCGGAAGAGTCATTGCTATATTGGCACAGCCAGTCCACGAGATTGAGATCAGTGTCGAAGAAACTGCTATTGTCAAGGGGAAGATAAGCCATTGTGATGGTCTGGCCCCATTCAAAAGAACCGGCATCCGGCTTCCTGTTGCCTGATATAATCTCAAAAAGGGCTGTCATTGCTCTTGGGTCACGGCTCAAGAAAGCTACCTTATCACCCTTCTCTATCTGGAAATTGACGTCCTTGAAGAGGAGTTCTCCATCCACACTTGCACTAAGTCCTTTCACTTCCAGAATCTTATTACCTACCTCACGGCTGGGAGTGAATATAATTCCCGGATAACGACGTGAAGATGGCTTTATCTCATCCACATTGAGTTTTTCAAGCATCTTCTTTCTGCTTGTGGTCTGCTTACTCTTTGCCACATTTGCGCTGAACCTCTGAATGAATTCAAGAAGTTCCTTCCGTTTCTCCTCAGCTTTCTTATTTGCAGCCTGTTGCTGACGCAAGGCTAATTGAGATGACTGATACCAGAAACTATAGTTACCCGCAAATAGAGAAATCTTGTTGTAGTCGATATCCAGAGTGTGTGTGCTCACAGCATCCAGGAAATGTCGGTCATGACTTACCACAAGCACAGTATTTTCAAAATTCGAAAGGTAATTTTCCAGCCAGCTCACTGTCTCCAGGTCAAGGTCGTTGGTTGGCTCGTCGAGAAGGAGATTGTCGGGATTACCAAACAATGCCTTTGCAAGAAGTACCCTTACCTTTTCATTGGCACTTATGTCTTTCATGAGCATGTGATGACGGTCTTCTTTTATCCCCAGACCGCTCAAAAGCGCGGCTGCATCGCTTTCGGCATTCCATCCTTCAAGTTCAGCAAATTTCTCTTCCAGTTCTGCCGCGCGAATTCCATCGGCATCTGAAAAATCCGGTTTGGAATAAAGGGCATCCTTTTCCTGCATTATATTCCAAAGCACTTCATGGCCTCTGAGCACAGTCTCAATCACGGGAACTTCATCAAATTCAAAGTGATCCTGGCTCAATACTGAGAGACGTTCTCCGGGTCCGAAAGTTACATTCCCATAAGTAGGTGACAGTTCACCCGATAATATTCTCATCAAAGTGGATTTCCCGGCGCCGTTTGCGCCAATTATCCCATAGCAGTTACCTTTAGTAAAGGTGAGGTTGACATCGGAAAACAAAGTTCGTTTTCCGAATTGCATGCCTAAATTATTTACCTGTATCATAAATTTGTGGGCCGATATTTATTACTTCTCGGCACTTCTACATTATATTTATCAAGAATCTTAACCGCGCCGCGTTTAAATATATCCCAATGATGCTGTTGGGTTGAGGGGATGGAATCCTCTTCCCACGCCGGAATCACGCGGAAATTTCTTTTTCCTTCCGGTTTTGCGGCAAAAATTAATTCGTATTCTGCATTCTTAAATTTAGCCTTCCCGTTTTCATCTCGTTCGATTGTGGTCCATACCATCGCACCGCCTCGAGTATCTGCAGTCTTCATATTGGAGATAAAGTTCCCGAGAGAATAAACTACCAAAACATCTTTATCCTCTTTTTCGTTGTGCACTACCTTCATAGGTTGCACTACATGAGGATGCCCTCCGATAATAAGGTCAGCACCGGAATCTATAAGGAAATCGGCCAGATTTCTCTGCACATTATTTTCAATCAGTACATATTCTATACCCCAGTGCATAGCCACCACTATCAATTCTGCCCCTTGGTTGCGAGCTTTTGCTATTTCCTGTCCAATCTTTTCCTTATCAATCAAAGCCACTTCGATGCCATCGTTTGGCTCAATACCGTTGGTGCCATAGGTATAATTCAGAAAAGCAATTTTAAAACCATTGATATCTTTAATAAAAGGTACTAAAGAATCTCTTTCTTCTATATTATGGAATGTACCTATGTGATCTACTTTCAAACTGTCTAAAGCCTCAAGGGTGCGTCTTGCGGCTTTGTCTCTTCTGTCGAGGCAGTGATTGTTGGCTGTAAGCATCATGTCAAATCCGGCATCTTTCAAAGCTTCGGCAAAAGAATCGGGAGCACTGAAACAAGGATAGCCACTATAGTTGGGAGGACCGCCGAGCGGAACTTCGAGATTACAAACGGCATAATCGGCTTCTGATATGGCCGGTGCTATCAGAGTGAAACACTCAGAATAATCATACTTATCCCTGCCGATTTCATGGGCTTTGTCAAGTTGGGCTTGGTGTTGCATTGCATCGCCCACAAAGACCAATACAGCCTGCTGTGGGGCCAATGAAACCGTGGTACAACCAAACAGACTGATTATGGCATAAACCAGGCTCCACATGATCCTTGAAAGTTAGATGATTTGGGTGGAGAAAGAGAAGGTGATTTGTGCTTCGTTGGTCTTCAGCAGTGTCATTGTGGGTTTAGAAGTGAAAGGAACACATTTGGTCACATAAGTGGCACTGCTGTAATAACTGTTGGAAGTCTCTGTCTCTATTTCCACAGGTATGAGCATGAAACTCACATCTTCATCCGTGATTTCTTCCTTATTAATAAGATTCAGGAAGAGATTGCGTAAGGTTCCAAAATAATATCTTTGGTTGGTAGAGTCGTAAACCCCTGCAAAGGAAGTGATATTATCGGGTACTTTGTTTTTATTGAAGAACTCTTCGTAATCTGTGCTTTTAATCATTAACAGATTCTCCACGATTCCAAGACCGGATTCAGGGTCGAATGACTCGGCCGGGATAAAAAGTTCAATATCGTTAAGGGTAGTAAGATGGATATTGTCTTCAGAATATCTGTCGATGAGGTCTTCCATAGGGAATATGAATTCCGCCATGTAACCTCCCGGTGTGGTTATTACTACTGTTCCGTCTTCCTGTTGATTGTGGTTGATAATATTTTGTGACGGCTGGTATTCGATGATATTGCTGCTCACCACTTCCGGAGAAATAGTGAAGGGGAAAACTACATTATTTACATGTTTTACCTTGGTAACAGTTTCTTGCTCATCACCTTCTCCCACAGTTTCTTTCACTTCAGCAAGACTATGATAGAATACAGCCACATAAAGAGATTCAATGTTGGCAATGCATCCGTTGCCAAAAGTGGTTTTCACATAAAAGCCCGGCAGGAATTCTTTGGCCATAGTCTGTGGCCATTGGAATAGAGATGGTTGTTGTTTGTATTTATCAATTATGGTCCTTCCAAATTCTACAGGTAGATTCACATCTATCTGAACATAATTGTTATGATAGAAAACAGAATCAGAAGAAGCAATTTCTGCTACAGTGTAACTTTTTGATGCTAATGGCTCTGTATAATAATCTCCCTCAGGATTAAATGTATTGGTGATTTGCCCGGAAAGTGGGTTTTTAAGCAGGAACACCTCCAATTTCTGTGGTGCCAGAGAGTCACCAATAATTCCTTTTCTTTGGGCACCAAGCACAAGTTTGCATGAATCCACACGAGTGGAGGTAAAATCGGGAAGATTAAAAAGTGAGTCGGGAATCTGAAGATTAGCAGAACACATCAGGCTTGTGACAAATGAGCAAAACAGATTACCGTAATTATCTCTTTGGATGTTGCCAATCATCAGGTTGCCGGTCTTTGCATCAAAACTCTCAACGGGCACAGGTTTAGCCATCAGGTCGTAGTCAATCTCATCTATAGTGATAGTGACATTACCCGGTGCTATCACACTTCCAATTGATGTGGTGTCTTCTTCACATGCCGTAAGTGTGATGAATAGAGCTATTGTAAATAAAAATAAGGTGGAGAGTTTATATAATTTCATATCCGGTGAAAGATTATGAATTGTCTTCAGGGTTAAGTTAGCGAATTATAAAAATCTAGATATTTCTGTGCGTCAGTTTCCATATCCTGTGCCATAAGCACCGGTTTTCCACTCGCCTGAATATATTCTAAAAGAGCCGGGTCGATGTCAGGGTCGTTCACAATCACAGCATGTGAATAATCTATTCCAATTTTATGCATCAAATTGGTATCCAGAGGTTCACCTGCATATTTCTTCAGATCTCTCTGTGGAATCCCCTCTGTCTTTAATTTGTTGAAAATTTTAGGATCAACGGGAGCCATGTCTTTTGCCGGTTGGATAGAATAGATTACCTTGCTGTTTTTAAAAGACAGGTCATCATTGTAAAGCTTCTTGATGTAAAGGGGCAAAAGGGAAGTAATCCAGCCGGAAACATGGATGAATTTAGGGTCCCAGCGCAGTTTCTTGGCAGTTTCCATAGTGCCACGTGCGAAAAAGATTGCTCTTTCGTCATTGTCGGCTCTATTGGCCCCCGAAGCATCCGAGTCGGTAGCCAACTTCTGGAAATAATCATCATTATCAATAAAATAGACCTGTATGCGCGAAGGCTGAAGAGAGGCTACCTTTATTACGAGAGGATGATCATTATCGTCGATATTGATGTTGATTCCACTTAGGCGTATCACTTCATGAAGCTGGTTACGTCTTTCATTTACAGCTCCGAATTTAGGCATGAAAGTCCTTACTTCAAAACCTTTTTCCTGCATACTTACAGGCAAGAATTTACCTAATGTGGAAACGGGATTGGCGGGAAGATATGGTGTAATTTCCTGATTTATAAATAATATTCGATCTTTTGCCATTTTATCTTTTGGATGATTTCACTGCTTTTCAACCTCTTTGGCTGTAATAAAGTCAGCGGGTAATTGACTGCAATCAATGTGCAAAGTTAATGATTTTTTCCCACATATTGGGTAATACTGAATTAATGCTTAATTTTGCACCTAATATTTGTCCTTAAATAAGGGGATATTATGCCCTTTCTAAAATAAAAAGAAACTGAAATGAAAATAATCAGGACCCTCTATGATATGACTGAATTCTCGGTTCGTCAGAGAGACAGAAATGCCTCCGTAGGATTTGTTCCTACCATGGGAGCCTTGCATGAAGGTCATTTGTCGCTTGTAAAGAGAGCTGTAGAGGAAAACGAGGTCACTGTGGTTAGTGTTTTTGTGAATCCTATACAATTTAATAATCAGGAGGATTTCAAAAAATATCCGCGTACTGAAGAGGAGGATTTCAAATTGCTGGCTGCAGCGGGTGTGGATGCAGTGTTTGCTCCTACGGCAGATGAGATGTATCCTGAAGAAGAAAAAGCATGCAAGGAATATTTTCTTGGAAAAGCCTCGGAAGTGATGGAAGGCAAATACCGCCCCGGTCATTTTCAGGGAGTGGCCCGGGTGCTTGATATCTTGTTTAGACTTGTCAATCCTCACAGAGCATATTTTGGGGAGAAAGATTTCCAACAGATAGCAGTGGTAAGAAACCTGGTGAAGAGTGAAGGCATAAATGTTGAGATTGTGGCCTGTCCCATAAAAAGAGCTTCCGACGGTCTGGCCCTTTCAAGCCGCAACTCCCGTCTTACTGAAGAGCAACGTAGTGTGGCTCCTGAAATATATCAGACTCTGAAATATAGTGTGGAATACAGCCGGGACCATTCTGTACAGGCTACCCACGACACAGTCGTAGAGCATCTCGATTCAATACCCGGAATGAGTGTGGAATATTTTGATATAGTAGATGCCAGGACTCTTGCCCCAATTGAAGAATGGGATGAGTCTGACTGGATTGTGGGGTGTATCACAGTATATGTAGGGGATGTGCGCCTTATTGATAATATAGCATATCGTATCCCAAACTGATTCGGCCATGCTAATTGAAATGATGAAATCTAAGATTCACCGTGTCACTGTGACAGAGGCTAATCTTAACTATGTGGGGAGCATAACAATCGACCGGCAACTTCTGAAAGCCGCCAACATTCTGGAAGGGGAAAGAGTGTATATTGTAGATAACAACAATGGCGCGAGATTTGATACATACACCATTGGGGGGGAAGATGGCAGCGGAGTGATCTGCCTCAATGGAGCAGCAGCCAGAATGGTGCAACCCGGAGATGTGATAATAATAATGGCGTATGCCCAAATGACTCCGGAAGAGGCTAAGGATTTCAAACCGACGATTATTTTCCCCGATACTGCAACTAACAAAATAAAATAAAATGTTCAATAATTTATCTGAAAGGCTTGAGCGCTCTTTCAAAATTCTGAAAGGTGAGGGGAGAATCACTGAAATAAACATCGCTGAGACGATGAAAGATGTGAGACGTGCCCTGCTCGATGCCGACGTGAGTTACAGGGTGGCGAAAGATTTCACCGATACTGTGAAGAAAAAAGCCCTGGGACAGAATGTCATAAATGCTCTCAGACCAAAAGAACTGATGGTGAAGATTGTCCATGAGGAACTCACCAATCTTATGGGAGGGCAAGAGGCTCCATTGCATCTGAATGGGAATCCTGTGGTAATTCTCATGTCGGGTCTGCAAGGAAGCGGAAAGACAACATTCTCCGGTAAACTTGCCAAAAAACTAAAATCTACCAAAGGTAAGAGACCGTTGCTCGTGGCTGCTGACGTCTATCGCCCGGCAGCAATAGAGCAGCTTAAAGTTTTGGGCCAGTCAATTGATGTGCCTGTATATACTGAAGAGGGAAATAAAAACCCTGTGGAAATAGCACAGAATGCGATTGCAGAAGCGAAGAGAAAGCAATTTGATGTTGTGATCATAGACACTGCCGGCCGTCTTGCTGTAGACAAGGAGATGATGGATGAAATTGAGTCTATCAAAAATGCAGTGAAACCTCAGGAGATACTCTTTGTAGTGGATTCGATGACCGGCCAGGATGCCGTGAATACAGCCAGGGAATTTAATCAACGTCTTGATTTCAATGGGGTGGTTCTCACAAAACTGGACGGTGATACCCGTGGTGGTGCAGCCTTGTCTATTCGTTCGGTTGTGGAAAAACCGATAAAATTTGTGGGTACAGGTGAAAAACTTGAAGATATTCAAGAATTTAATCCTGAAGGTATGGCAAGCCGTATCCTCGGTATGGGTGATATCGTGGAACTCGCTAAGCGTGCCCAAGAAATTTACGACCAGAAGGAGGCTGAGCGTCTGCAACAGAAAATCAAGAAGAACAAATTCGATTTTGAAGATTTCCTCAACCAGATAAACCAAATAAAGAAGATGGGTAATCTTAAGGATCTGGCTGCCATGATCCCCGGGGTTGGGAAAGCTATCAAGGATATCGATATTGACGACAGTGCTTTTGATTCGATAGAAGCAATGATTAACTCAATGACTCCTTACGAACGCCATAATCCGGAGATAATTAACCAAAGCCGCCGACAGAGGATTGCAAAAGGCTCTGGTAACTCATTGCAGGCTGTCAATCGTTTCTTAAAGCAGTTTGAAGACACTCGTAAGATGATGCGAGCTGCAACTAATATGAAGAATCCTATGAAAATGATGGGCCAACTCAAGCAAGCTCAGGCAGCCATGGGTAAAGGCTTCAGAAGATAATAAAGAACCAGGCTCCTTATAATTAATTATCCATGTGATAAGGAATCAATCTTATCCATGGATAATTTTTTTGTCATTGAAATTTAAATTTAAAAATTTAGTTTCCGATATTATTTGGAGCAAAGATGTTTAAAAGCACAACGTGCACATTCCGATAGATTAGGACACTCTTGAAACACCTCGGAAGTAAATATACTTTCCACCAAATCTTCAATACGTTGAGTGAATTCTTCACTGTATTGCGAATATGAATCTACTAAGGTTTTACCGATTTTGGGTTTCCCTGATATGTTGTTTAACAAATCAGGCACGAAGTAAATCTCTGTCATTACCTCTTCGCTTCCTTTGAATCCAAGGTGGTTTAAGAGGTAGGCATAGGTAAACAACTGGAATATCTGTTCGCTGGCATATCCGCCATTGAATACTTCTTCCAAGCTTTCCGCCTCTCTTTTCTTTCCACCAGTCTTATAATCTACTATCCTTAAATGTTCCTTCCCATCAATATTCAGACTGTCAAGACGGTCAATTGCAAAACGATAATTTACTTTCCGGCCGGAAGGAAGGCTGACTCTGATTTTACGTGATATTTCACAACCATACAGATTAAAAGGAGCGAGGTCAATGTCATGTTTTACAATCGCCTCTACGAGTTCCTGAATCTGGTTTGCCACAATTTCTGTAATACCCGAAATTTCTACAGACTTTCCCTTATCTTTTGTTCCATAGTAAATTTCCCGTATATGCTTGTTTATTAATGTGGAGATGATACCCGGATTATCCAGGATATTCACTAAAAATTCTTTGGTGATTACCATGGGGGTTGTGAGAAGTTTTTTTTGCTTCTCAGACGGCATGTATAAGTCCATCATCACGGCATGGAGAATATCTCCTACGGAAATAGCGCCGATATAATCGCCCGGATCGGGATCGGAACTTAAATTTAGAATATATTGATAATAGAATTTAAGGGCACATTCCCGATAAGAATTAAGAGCTGAAGCAGAAAAATTACGGTTTCCGTCCCCTTCTTTAGAGAATGTGTCAATTTTCTCTCTAATTTCCGGAGTGATCTTTACTGAAGCATCATGAGGTTCCAAAGGTTGGAAGTTAAATTGGAAGGCTTCTTCCTTTATTTTCTCCTTTGGTACATACTGAAGAAGTTGAAGCAGATATCTTGAAATTCCTCCCCGTGTGCCTTGCATTATTCTTCCGTCGTAAATTAGGGTCACTTTTTTTGCCCTGCTTATAAGCCGATAGAAATAATAAGCGAAGATTTCTTCAGAATAACGAGCCGGTGGCAAACCATAGGCTTTTCGTAAAGTTTCAGGAATGAATGTAGAAGAGGAAGCCTTGCGAGGCATGATTCCCTCATTCATTGAAAGAATTATAATGTGAGGAAAGTCCAGGACTCGGGTTTCCAAAGTTCCCATTACCTGCAGACCTCTTAGTGGTTCCCCTTCAAATCCAATTTTTTCAGAAGCAACCAAACGGTCGATTATACTTAGAATAGTGAGGGGTTGCATCCGGATATTAAAGTCGTTTATTATTTTTTGCAACTCATCTACATATTCTGAATAAATTTTATTTTTCTCAAGGTCTTGGTATAAATCTTTATTTTCCAAAGATGCAGGGATACTTTCTTTTAATTTTCCGAACAGATTTTTCAGATAGATGAAAATTGCATCCTTTCTCTCTTTTTTTGAGGGGAAATTAAGGATTTCAGCAGCTCCCGGAATATATTCAGTGATTTCCTTAATATTAACTGATACCTTATGATACTTACGGGTAAAATCCAGAAATTGTGATATTTCTTTACTTCCTAATAAAAACTGAGAGTATGAATGGGTGAAAAAGATATTAAGATCTCTTACAAAAAAGAGATAACCGTTTTTAGTTTCACGAGCTGTTGCAAATACTCTACGAAGAAGAGACATGAAAGTAGAAATGGCTGATTGCCGCAGGCTCACTCCCATGGTAAGGTTTATGTCTCGGATATCTTCCGGGAAAGAATACAGCATATTTGTGAGCAAGGTCTCATCCGGGAGCACGAGAGCAACTTCAGATTGCTCAAAAATCTTTTGACCTCTCCCTCTCTTTTTTTCTTCCATGGCAAATTCTTTCAATATGCCACCGGCTATTTTAGCCTGAGTAGTGTTGGAAGGAGAAGAGATAATATTAATTTCAGGATAACCTGTTACTTCATGTTCTTTGAGAATAGGAAGGAACCATTGAGGCATGGGGAAATGCTTCATATTGGAAACAACAAATTTAGATGCCGAGAAATCAGGGCTATTAAGGAAGGGTCCGGCCGCATCCCAGATAAAGTCTATATAATCATCAGATTCCGTACTGTCCCCATTTTTGAGTAAGGCATTGAATATCCTACGTTCCGTTTCATTAATAGCATTAAACCCTACTACAATAATCTTTTTATATGGGAGGATGGCGGCGTCTTCCTTTTCCAGTTTACACACTGCTTCGCGGAAAAGACTTCCTGCAGTGCCTGTATTAAGGTTCTGAAGTTTGCTGATAAATAATTTATGAAGAGGAGCAAGGATTTGCCAAAGGTTTATAAATTCTTGTTTTAAATGAGACAAAGGTGGCTGAAAATGCTTCCAGAATTCATTAGGATCGGAAAAGACTTCCACGCCGAAGTAATCTTTCATCACCTCTTTCTGTTCATCAGTTAGAAAGTTGGATGAGATTTCTTTATAATCCTTTATGTTTTTGAAAATGATTTCCGGATCCGCCATATTAAGGTCAACCGTATTGAAATCACTTAAAATTATCTCTCCCCAGTTTTTAAAACTTTCAAAATCCACAGCCGGTTCCTCATCTTCCTTTAATTCCCCATTATTGAGGATTTCCAGGTATGAGTTGTATAGGGTGAAAAGTTGGGTAATATGTCCGGCTTCCTGTTTCTGAGTTATGAAACTTACAAAATCAGTGATGGAAAGAATGGTTGGCATGGAGTCTTTTGCCACACCACATTCTCTTAAATATTTCTCTAAGAAAAATCTGCACCGTTTATTAGGAAAAATAAAACAGAATTCCTTTAGATTACTATATCTTTTGGTATAAGCCCGGGCTATGGTTTTTAGAATAGGTTCCATACCTCTAATATACTTTAAATTTTGTGAGCCACATAAATTTTACTTAATTTTGTGAAGTAGCATGATGATCAGGTAATAAGGTGAAATTTTCAGACATTACAGGTCATGAAGAGATAAAATCCACCCTCCGGGATTTGGTAGACTCGGGGAAAATACCCCATGCATTACTCTTTTCAGGCATATCGGGCATAGGTAAATTCAGGACTGCCCGCGCTCTTGCACAATATATACATTGTAAGAATCGAAAAAACGGAGATTCTTGCGGAGTTTGTCCTTCCTGTCTTCAGCATCAGAAACATAATAACCCTGACCTGCATTTCATTTACCCTATTATCAAGAAAGAGGGAGCGCTAATATCAAAAGACCTTATCGAAGAATGGCGCGAAATGCTCGATGAGTATAGTTATATGCCTCCCGAGCGATGGAACGAATTGATAAAGGCAGGAAATTCTCAGCCGGCAATCTTCGTAGATGAAAGTGAAGATTTGATAATCAGGGCTTCCTTGTCGTCATTCCAGGAAGAATTTAAAATCTTTATTATCTGGCTTCCTGAAAAGATGAGAACCGAGGCGGCCAATAAATTACTTAAGGCCATAGAGGAGCCTTTTGAAGATACTATTTTCATTCTTGTCAGCAATAACGATACCAAAATTCTTCCCACTATATTTTCCCGTACTCAAAGATTCCATTTCAAACCTCTGAGTGAAGACACATTGTGTTCCATGCTTATAGAAAATGGTGTAAGCCGGGAAATAGCCTCAGATGCAGCGCGTATTTCTGAGGGAAGTCTTCAAAAGGCTGATGAAATAGCATGCTATCCCGATGAATTGTTAGAATTTTCCGACTTATTCAAAGAGACTATGAGGGCAGCTTACGCTCTAAAGGCTAAAAAACTAAAAGAGCTGTCTGAATCGGCTGCTTCTTTCGGCCGAGAGAAACTTATAAGGTTTCTCAATTATTGCAGCCGGATGATAAGAGAAAATTATATTTATAATTATCAGTTACCTACATTAGTGCTTATGACGCGTGAGGAGGAGAATTTCAGCAGCCGTTTTGCTCCATTTATTCATGATGGTAATGTGGAACAACTTTCGGAAGAAATAGCCAGAGCAATCCGGGACGTGGAGCGTAACGGTAACTCCAAGATTGTAATGTTTGATTTTTTCCTTCTTTTATCACGCTTAGTAAGAAAACCCAAGGCTTTAGCCTTACCGGGACTTGAAGAATATACCTTAAACTCATAAATAATAAAAACACCATTGCAATGAAACCTACGTTATTTATACTTGCTGCCGGTATGGGAAGCCGCTACGGAGGCCTCAAGCAGCTCGACGGTCTGGGCCCGAGTGGCGAGACCATCATGGATTATTCTGTTTATGATGCCTTGAGAGCCGGATTCGGCAAAATTGTATTCGTTATCCGTCATGATTTCGAACAGGAATTCCGTGATAAAGTTATCTCAAAATATGAAGGTCATATCCCGGTAGAAGTTGTTTTCCAGGATATCAACGATATACCCGGTGGTTATAAACCAAATCCGGAACGTAAGAAACCATGGGGCACAAATCATGCCGTGCTTATGGGAAAAGATGTGATAAAGGAACCTTTTGCAGTGATTAATGCAGATGATTATTACGGAGCCGAGAGTTTCAAGATCCTTGCGGATTTCCTCAAATCAGTGGAAGGAAAGAAGGACTGCTACTGCATGATTGGTTTCAATGTGGAGAATACTCTGAGTGAAAACGGAGGAGTGTCGCGCGGCCTTTGTGAAGTGAGCGAAGAGGGTAATCTCACCGGTGTAGTGGAATGTCATGGTATTCAGAGAAAGGATGGCAAACTTATCCATGTTGTGGATGATGAGGAAAAGGAATTCCCGGAGGGTGCCTCAGTTTCTATGAACATGTGGGGCTTTACACCTGACTATTTTGATTATTCCTTGGAATCATTCTTAAAATTCCTTGAAAAGAATCATGATGAACTGAAAGCCGAATTCTATATCCCCACAGTGGTGAATGAACTTATCACCGATGGTAAGGTACAACTTAAGGTTCTTCCCACTCCCTCCAAATGGTTTGGCGTTACTTACGCAGCAGACAGAGATGCAACTGTAGCCCAGTTTAAGAAACTGGTGGATGAAGGCCTATATCCTCAAAAACTTTTTTAATATGAAAGAGAAAATATTGGTGACCGGAGGTACCGGATATATAGGTTCACACACCACGGTGGAACTGATGAACGCCGGCTATGATGTGGTGATTATCGACAATCTTTCCAATAGCAATGAGAAGGTAATCGATGGTATCGAAAAGATTACGGGTAAACGTCCTGTTTTTGTAAAGGGCGATTGTACAGATCTTGAGACCTTGAAAAAACTTTTTGAAGACAATCCGGGTATCAAAGGAATCATAAATTTCGCGGCTTCCAAGGCAGTAGGAGAAAGTGTGCAGAAACCGTTGCTGTATTACCGCAACAATCTCAATACACTTATAAATCTGCTTCAACTCATGCCGGAATATGGAGTTGAAGGAATAGTTTTCTCATCTTCATGCACAGTTTATGGCGAGCCTGATGTAAATCCCATTGACGAGACGGCTCCTATAAAATGCGCTACATCACCTTATGGCAATACCAAACAGATTTCTGAGGAAATAATTGAAGATTATGTAGCAAGTGGGGCTCCGATAAAGAGCATCATTTTGCGATATTTTAATCCTATCGGAGCACATCCGAGCGGATGTATTGGAGAGTTGCCTTTAGGAGTGCCGCAAAATCTTGTGCCTTTCCTTACACAGGCAGCAGCCGGTATAAGGCCTGAACTTACCGTTTTCGGTGATGATTACAATACCCCCGACGGAAGTTGTATCAGAGACTATATTGATGTAGTAGACCTGGCCAAGGCTCATGTAATTGCCATGGAACGAATGCTCAACGGCCAGGATCATGACGCTATAGAGATATTTAATCTTGGTACAGGTAACGGACTCTCAGTCCTGGAACTTATAAATGCATTCCAGGAGGCAACCGGAGTAAAAGTACCACATAAGATCGGACCAAGAAGGGCAGGAGACATTGAAAAGATCTGGGCCAATCCTTATAAAGCGAATCATGTGCTTGGATGGAAAGCCGAGGCCGACATAAAAGACACGATGCGGAATGCCTGGCAATGGCAGTGCAACTGCAACCGGAAATAAAAAATATAATTGCAACCGGAAATAAAAAGAGGGGTGAGAGTAAAGCTCTCACCCCTTTTCCATAGATCTTGACCGGATTCCGGGAGAAGGATTTGATTAGGCAAGGTCGGAAGCGGGAATAGAGGAGGAATCCGTTTCGTTAGCAGGGGATGGGGCCGGGAGAAGGTAAAGGCCCGCGATGGTGAGAAGAGCATTAAGCAGAAAGAGTTCATAACCTGTTTCATAATTGAATAACGCTTTCGCTCCATGGGCAATAAGCCATGACAGAACCGGTGACATGATACAAATCACGGGAATCCATTTAGTCTCTACCTGACGCTTAGAAAAGATTCCGAATGTGAATAATCCCAAGATTGGTCCGTAAGTATATGAAGCTAATGTGAATAATGCGCTTATAGCGTCTTGCTCATTGAGATAATAACAGGCTATAATCACTATACCCATTACTAATGCCATACTTGTATGTACAAGTTTCCTTTTCTTTTTAAGTTCTTTTTCCTCATATTTCTTTGTACCTTCCAGAATATCCACAGTAAAAGATGTGGTGAGTGAGGTGAGGGCCGAACCAACGGATGAATAAGATGCAGACACAAGGCCGAGAATGAAAATGATACTTATCACCATAGGTATTTCAGAATCAAAAGCTACTGTGGCAAAAATATCATCTGTTTTTTGAGGCATTTCAATGGCATGTCTCTCCATATAAAGCATCAAAAGGACTCCCAATGCGAGAAAAAGAGCAATCACCACAAACTGTAACACTCCGCTAACAGCCATGTTCTTTCTTGAATCTTTTGGGTTCTTGCATGCCAGAATTCTTTGCATAAGGTCTTGGTCGAGTCCGGTCATGGCCACCACTATAAACACTCCGGTAAGAAACTGTTTCCAGAAATAAGAACTCTCCATTATGTTGTCGAAATGGAAAATTCTGGATGATGGATGGTCGGCAATAATTCCCGGAACCTCTTTTAAAGAAATCCCTAAACTATCGGATACGAAAATGAAACATACAATGACAGATGATATAAGTATAATGCTCTTGATACTATCTGACCAGATAACTGATTTCACACCTCCTCTGGCTGTGTAAAGCCAAATCAGGAACATGGTGACAGCCACATTTAGAGCGAAGGGAAGGTTGAGTGGCTCAAAAACCAGCAACTGCAATACCACACATACTACCATGAATCTCACTCCTATGCCGAGCACTTCTGAAATTAGAAAAAGCCAGGCACCGGTCTTGTAAGTGGATCGTCCGAACCGGTTGTCGAGAAAACTATAGATAGAAATAATCTTATGCCTGTAAAAAAGAGGCACAAGCACCCATGCAATCAGGAAATAACCTACTATAAATCCCAAACACATCTGCAGGTAGGAAAAGCCTTTAGAAGCTACCATTCCCGGCACAGAGATAAAGGTGAGTCCGGAGATAGGAGCAGTAACCATGGCGAGTGCTACCAGGGGCCACGCCATATTACGGTTGCCTGTGAAATATGTGGAATTGTTAGCCCCTTTCGATGAAAAATGGGCTATCAGAATAAGAGCTCCGAAATAGAGAGCGATTACCAGAGATATTATTAAGGGTTGATTCATTATCCTGTCGGTCAGTGCAAATTTACGTAAGTATTGTGAAAAAGGGGAAATTTCTGTAACTTTGCAGAGCTTTTTGAAAAAAGGAAGAGCCATGAGAGAGCAGGCTTTTTCCCCTTTTTGAAGAAAAGTTTTTTAATTAACTAAAAACTCTCAACAAAATGTATCCATCACAAGAAGAAAAAGAGAAAATCTTTGAAACCTACGGTACAGGTAAAACAGACACCGGCAGCCCTGAAAGCCAGATCGCTCTGTTCTCTTTCCGTATCAAACATCTCACCGAGCACATGAAAGAGAATCACAAAGACCATGCTACGGCCCGTGCTCTTAAAATGCTCGTAGGTAAGAGACGTTCACTTCTCGATTACCTCATCCGCAAGGATATCAACAGATATCGTGCTATCATAGCCAAGAAAGAACTTGGTATACGTAAATAAGTATTTCTCTTTGAATTCATACGCATTTATAAGCCATTCCGACTACCGGGGTGGCTTTTGATTGTAGAATATTTTGTAACTTTGCGAAAATGCAACAAATTAGGAACATAGCCATTATCGCTCACGTAGACCATGGCAAAACAACCTTGGTAGACAAGATGCTCATGGCCGGTAATCTCTTCAGAGAAAACCAGGCTACCGGTGAATTAATCCTTGACAACAATGATCTGGAGAGAGAACGGGGTATCACAATTTTGTCGAAAAACGTGTCGATCAATTATAAGGATACGAAAATCAATATAATAGACACTCCGGGTCACGCAGATTTCGGAGGAGAGGTGGAGCGTGTACTTAATATGGCTGACGGTTGCCTCCTTCTGGTAGATGCCTTCGAGGGGCCTATGCCTCAGACACGTTTTGTATTGCAAAAAGCCATACAGATGGGATTAAAGCCGGTGGTGGTGATTAATAAAGTGGATAAACCAAATTGCCGCCCCGATGAGGTGAATGAAATGGTGTTCGACCTTATGTTTAATCTCGGGGCTACTGAAGACCAATTGGATTTCCCTACAATTTACGGTTCAGCAAAACAAAACTGGATGAGCACCGACTGGAAGGAACGTACTGAAGATATCACTCCGGTGCTCGATGCCATCATAAAATATATTCCTGCACCGGAAACTCTGGAAGGTGATCCTCAGATGTTGATAACCTCTCTTGACTACAGCAGTTATGTAGGGAGAATAGCTATCGGAAGGGTTCACCGCGGTACTATACATGAAGGAATGGAGGTTGCCCTATGTAAGAAAGATGGCACTGTTACCAAACAAAAAATAAAAGAACTGCACGTGTTTGAAGGCATGGGCAGGAAAAAGGTGAAAGAGGTAAGCAGCGGCGATATATGCGCTATTGTTGGACTTGAGAATTTTGAAATAGGCGATACCATTTCAGATATCAATAATCCGGAACCGTTGCCTCGCATTGCCATAGATGAGCCTACCATGTCGATGACCTTCACCATAAATGATTCACCTTTCTTCGGAAAGGATGGTAAATATGTCACCTCCCGACACATTGCAGAACGTCTGGAACGAGAACTTGACAAGAACCTGGCTCTCAGAGTAGAGAAAGGGGAAACAGAAGATAAATGGACAGTGTTCGGACGCGGAGTGCTTCATCTCTCTATTCTTATAGAAACGATGAGAAGAGAGGGTTATGAACTCCAGGTGGGTCAGCCGCAGGTAATTATTAAGGAAATAGACGGAGTGAAGTGCGAACCCGTGGAGACACTGACTGTAAACGTGCCGGAGGAATATAGCTCCAAGGTAGTGGATATGGTCACCAGGAGGAAGGGTGAGATCGTATCAATGAACACCCGCAACGATAGAATCGACATAGAATTTATAATCCCATCAAGAGGTATCATCGGTCTGCGCAACAATATACTCACAGCCACAGCAGGAGAGGCAATAATGGCTCATAGATTTCTGGAATACCAGCCTTGGAAAGGTGATATCGAAAGGCGTACCAACGGATCGCTCATAGCAATGGAAGCCGGCACAGCCTATGCATATGCAATCGATAAACTGCAAGACCGGGGTCGCTTCTTCATTTTCCCTCAAGAGGAAGTATATGCAGGCCAGGTAGTGGGAGAAAATGCAAAGGAAGGTGATATCGTGGTGAACGTTACCAAGTCGAAAAAACTCACCAACATGCGTGCTTCCGGAGCTGATGACAAGGCAAGGATTGTGCCCCCGGTAGTATTCTCTCTTGAAGAGGCATTGGAATATATCAAAGAAGATGAATACGTGGAAGTGACACCCTCCAATATCCGTCTGCGAAAGATTATTCTCGACGAAAATGAGCGCAAGCGTGCCAATAGAAGTTAGGATATGAGGAAAAACGCCGATATCTCTATTAACATAAACGGACATCTTATGAATTTCAAGGTGCCAAAAGTTATGGGGATACTCAACGTAACACCGGACAGTTTTTATCCCGAGAGCAGAACTTTCAATATATCTGATATCCGCCGGAGAGCAGAGAAAATGATTTCCGATGGTGTGGAAATCATAGATGTTGGTGGTTGTTCCACCCGACCCGGTTATCATGCACCTTCGGAAGTGGAGGAATGGGAAAGAGTGGATAAGGGTTGTCGGATTGTGAGAGAGATAAGTGAAGATATTCCTCTGAGCATAGACACCTTTCGTGCTTCAGTGGCCCTAAAGGCGATAGAAAAATGGGGAGCCGCTATAATCAATGATGTGAGCGGAGGAATAGACAGTGACATGTGGCAGATAGTTGCCGCAAAGGGCGTGGCCTATGTACTGACTCATAATTTTCAAGATACTCCTTCATATACTGATGTCACCTCGGAAGTGATAATATATCTCTCAAAGAAGGTAAATGAACTGCACAGAATGGGTCTTAATGATGTAATCATAGATCCGGGATTTGGATTTGCCAAGACACTTGACGATAATTTCCGGCTTTTCAAAGAGATGGAGGAAGTAGCAGCCATGGGGATGCCTGTACTGGTAGGTCTATCAAGAAAATCTATGATTTACAAGACTCTGGGGGTCACTCCTGAACAGAGTCTTGCCGGAAGTATAGCACTTGAGGCAATAGCCCTAACCAAGGGAGCAGATATACTGAGGGTGCACGATGTAAAGGAAGCCGTAGAAACAATAAAACTATTTGCCAGAATAAGTAATTCATGATAAGTTTCGGCATAAAAGATCTGATAGATATCATAATAATCGCAGTGATGCTCTTCTACATCTATAAGATGATGAAGAGCAGCGGTACACTGAGTTTGTTTTATGGTGTCTTGATCTTCTTTGTGTTATGGATACTTGCCTCTGAAATTTTCGATATGCGCCTCACGGGCTCTATACTCGATAAATTCATGGGCATCGGGCTTATAGTATTGGTTGTTCTTTTCCAGGATCAGATAAAGCGATTTCTTATAGACATCGGTTCTCATGGAAGGATGAGATATTTCCGGCGTCTATTCCGTCATGACCGCGAAGCCGAGTCGCGTCGTAAAGATATTTCAGCTGTAGTATATGCATGCATGAGCATGAGCAAGACAAAGACCGGTGCTCTTATAGTATTTCAAAGGAAAATGCCCTTAACTAATTTTGAGGATACCGGCGACATGATAGATGCCGATGTAAATGTAAGACTCATAGAGAATATCTTCTTTAAGAATTCTCCTCTGCATGATGGTGCAATGATAATTGCGGACAACAAGATAAAATCAGTGGGTTGTATTTTGCCTGTAAGCCATAATATGGATGTGCCTAAAGAACTTGGATTACGACACCGTGCGGCATTAGGTATGAGTCAGGCCACAGATGCGGTGTGTGTGATAGTGAGTGAAGAGACCGGCAATATTTCCGTGGCCATCGATGGCGAATTTAAGATACGTCTTTCCGCACAGGATTTAGACCATATACTGTCACAAACTCTTCAAGGAGCTGATTAAGAGTTAGTTCCTCAATTTTTAAAAAGGCTTACGGTATTTATCTTCACCTTTATCTCCTGCCACCTCTTCCATAATCGATAGATAAGAGCTGAAACGGGTTGGGTAAATTTCTCCGTTTTCAACTGCCTCCGCAACTGCACAACCGGGTTCACCTAAATGTCGGCAGTCGCCATATCTACATTCACAGGATTTCTTAAAAATTTCCGGGAAGTAATGAGAAACTTCAGCCGGTTGGAATTCTATCATTCCAAATCCCTTTACTCCCGGGATGTCAATCAGGTCACCTCCTTCGGGTAGAGGAATCATTTCAGAGAAGGTGGTGGTATGGGTCCCTGTGTGATGAATGTCGGAAACTTCACCGGTGCGAAGATTACAACCCGGAATCATAGCATTTATCAAAGAGGATTTACCGACTCCGCTGTTCCCGGCAAGAAGACTGATTTTTTGCCTGGTAATTTCTTTCAGATTTTCTATTCCTTCTTCTTTTGAAGCAGAAGTGAAAATAACCGGGTATCCTATGTTTTCATAAATTTCCTTAAGTTGATTGGCATAATCCCAAATTTCAGGAGTCCAAAGGTCAGATTTATTAAACACTAAGATAGCCGGAATAGAGTAAGCTTCAGCTGTAGCCAGAAATCTGTCGATAAAAGTAAGGGGAGTTTCCGGGTTAAAAATAGAAGCCACTAAAATAGCCTGGTCGATATTGGCGGCAAGAATATGGCTTTCTTTAGAAAGATTTGAGGCCCTCCGAATGATATAGTTCTTTCTTGGTACGATTTCACGGATATAGAATGCATCATCCGAAGCATGAGCAAATTTTACCACATCTCCTACGGCTACCGGATTTGTGGTTCTAATTCCTTTAATACGGAAATTGCCTTTGATTCGGCAAGGAAATTCCAAGCCATCAGAGGTTTTCACCACATAAGCACTGCCTGTATTCTTAACGACCCTTCCTTCTAAAAGAGAAGATGGGGAAGAATTTTTCTTTATATCCATTTTAGGTAAATCCTTAAAGAAAAAAGAGCGAGACACATTAATGAATCGCTCTTTAGAGGTGCCAACCAGATTCGAACTGGTGTCAACGGTTTTGCAGACCGGTACCTAACCACTCGGACATGGCACCCTGTAACGGAATTCCGTTTGCGAGTGCAAAGATACAGAAAAAAATCTTCACTACCAAACCAAGAAAAGCATTTGTTAAAATAAGAATAAAAAGGGCGGGTGGGTTTTGAAGAGGAGGTAAAATTCGTTATATTTGCAGAAAATTCCAGAATGACTGAAGATTGTGGCCTGATACATCACTGGCAAGACAATGAAATGCAAGTGACAGTAAACGGAAAATCCTTCCGCAAGGTCTCAATTTTTCTTAATATTTAAGGCAATTCGTTATCGAATTGCCTTTTTTATGTAGTCAGGGGTTGAAATTATTAAAGGGATGTCTTCAAAAAATAAAATAGTACTTACCAATGGAAAGGTATATACCGATAAGGGTCTTGAACCTTTGGATGTGCTCATCTCCAATGGAAAAGTAGAAAAAATAAGTGCTAAACCGATTGATCTCAGCGATGCAGAAGTCTATAATATAGAGGGATACGTTGTGCTTCCCTCTTTTATCGACATGCATGTGCATTTGAGAGAACCGGGATTTAGTTATAAGGAAACGATAAAGACGGGTACAGAGGCAGCTGCTGCAGGAGGATTTACCACTGTTTGCCCTATGCCCAATTTAAATCCAACTCCGGATTCAATAGAAAATCTGCAGAAACAACTTGATATCATCCAAAAAGATGCCCGGATAAATGTGATTCCTTTTGCATCTATCACAAAGTCAAGATTGGGTAATCAACCTGTAGATTATGAAGCTTTGGCACCTTTTGTTGCAGGTTTTTCTGATGACGGATCAGGAGTGCAGGATGAAGCCATGATGAAAAAAGCAATGGAGGGTATAGCCAAGACGGGCAAGCTCCTATCGGCCCATTGTGAGGTGGAGGAATTACTGAACGGAGGATATATCCATGCCGGAGAATATGCAGATGCCCATAATCATAAAGGTATAAGTTCCGCTTCCGAATGGAAGGAAGTGGAAAGAGACATCCGTCTTGCAGAGGAAACCGGATGCCGGCTCCACATATGTCATATATCTACGAAAGAGAGTGTGGAACTTGTGAGAAAAGCCAAAGAGAAGGGCTTGCCGGTGACTTGTGAAACGGGTCCGCATTACCTTACATTTAATGATTCCGACCTTAAGGAGGAGGGAAGATTCAAAATGAATCCTCCTATCCGATCGTGGGAAGATCAGGAAGCCTTGAGGAAAGGTGTGGCCGACGGCACAATTGATGTAATAGCCACAGACCATGCTCCACATTCTGAGAAAGAAAAGAGCAAGGGACTGGAAAAGAGTGCTATGGGAGTAGTTGGCTTGGAAACCGCTTTCCCTGCCGTATATACTACCATGGTGGCATCAGGAATAATGCCATTCGAAAGACTTATAGAGGTGATGGCCGCCAATCCTCGACGTCTTTTAGGACTTCAGGAAATTTCACACGTAAAAGAGGGTATGCCTGCAGACCTCGTAGTAGTAAGTACTGATGAGAAATTTACGGTTAATCCCGATGAATTCAAATCAATGGGAAGAGCCACCCCATATGCCGGAATGGAACTGCAAGGAAAAATAAAAATGACGATATATAACGGTAACACGGTTTATAATTCACTATGAATAATCCCGCAAAAAAACTTGTACTCGAAGACGGAAGAGAATTCCATGGTCTCGGATTTGCATCCGAAAAAGAACGCGTGGGAGAACTCGTATTCAACACTTCGATGGTAGGATATCAGGAAATTCTTTCAGACCCATCCTATGCCGACCAGATTATAGTAATGACTTATCCCCTGATTGGAAATTATGGTATCACAGATGAAGATTATGAAACCAAATTCCCGATGATAGGTGGTATGATTGTGAAGGAAAATAATGATTCTCCTTCCAACTTCCGCTATACTAAGACCTTGGCGGAGGTGCTTGAAGAAAACGACATCCCGGGGATAAGCGGCCTTGATACCAGAATGCTCACACGAATTCTGCGTGATGCCAATGGAATGAGAGCTATAATAACTGATGCAGATACTCCGGTGGAAGAGGCAGTGGAGAAAATCAAAAGCCATCCAAGACCAAAAGACCTGGTAGGAAAGGTGAGTTGCAGAAAAAGATGGTTTGCCCGCACTACCAATTGCAAATACGATATAGTGGCTATAGACTGTGGCATGAAGTTGAACATGGTAAGAAATCTTAACAGCCATGGTTGCAACGTTATTGTGGTACCTTGGAATACGAGTGCCGAACAGATACTTGATTTTAATCCTGACGGTGTGCTTATATCTAACGGACCCGGATCGCCCGAAGATGTTCCAGAAGTAGTGGAGACTCTCAAGCAGCTGAGAGGAAAGGTTCCAATGTTCGGAATATGCCTTGGCCATCAGTTATTATCTTTGGCTTATGGTGCCAAGATATGCGAAATCAACCCCGGGCACAGAGGAGGAAATCACCCGGTGAAGGAACTCAAGACGGGTAAAGTGTTGATTACGGCACAGAACCATGGGTTTGCCGTAGATAAAGAATCAGTGGCACAGACACCTCTTGAGATTACTCATATTAATCTTCTTGATGGCACTGTGGAAGGATTGGAATGTGAGAAAGAGAAAGTGATATCGGTGCAATTCCATCCGGAAAGTGCCCCCGGTCCCCAAGATACCATCTATCTTTTCGACCGTTTTTTACAAATGATACCCAAGAAAGAAAAACAACTTTGAGACCATGCCGAAAAGAACAGACATAAAGAAAATAATGGTGATCGGGTCGGGTCCTATTGTAGTGGGACAAGCGGCCGAATTTGACTATGCCGGCACCCAGGCCTGTGCCGCTCTAAAGGAGGAAGGCTATGAAGTGGTGCTTGTGAATTCTAATCCGGCCACCATCATGACCGACCCTGAAATCGCACATAAAGTTTATATGGAACCCCTTACCTTGGAATATGTGGCCAAGATAGTAAGGTACGAACGTCCGGATGCCATAGTGCCCGGTCTCGGTGGGCAAACAGGTCTAAACTTGGCTGTGCAATTGGCAAAAAAAGGAATCCTCGAAGAGTGTGGTGTAGAAATTCTCGGCACTTCTTTCGACAGTATAGAAATGGCAGAAGACCGTGAAAGATTTAAGGAGCTCTGTGAAAAAATAGGTGAACCCGTATTGCCAAGCGATGTAGCCGATTCAATTGAAAAAGGCGTTGAGATAGCCAAGAAAATCGGTTATCCTGTCATTCTCCGTCCTGCCTTTACATTGGGAGGTACCGGTGGTGGTTTCGCTGACAATGAAGAGGAATTGCGTGAATTAATGCGCACTGCCTTGGATTTATCACCGGTGCACCAGGTTCTTGTGGAAAAAAGCATCAAAGGATTCAAGGAGATTGAATTTGAGGTGATGCGTGATGCCAATGATACGGTAATAGCCATTTGTTCGATGGAGAATTTCGACCCGGTCGGCGTTCACACCGGCGACTCAATAGTGGTGGCACCTTCTCAAACCTTGTCAAATAAAGAATATCAGTTACTTCGTGACAGTGCCTTGAAGCTGATACGGGCTTTAAAGATAGAGGGAGGCTGCAATGTCCAGTTTGCCTTAGATCCACTTTCATTTGATTATTATCTGATAGAAGTGAATCCTCGTGTGTCACGATCTTCAGCTCTTGCTTCAAAGGCCTCAGGATATCCTATAGCCAGAGTGAGTGCAAAAATTGCAGTGGGTCTCCATCTCGATGAAATAAATCTGGGGCATATTCCTGCAAGTTTTGAACCGGCATTAGACTATGTTGTAACCAAAATAGCACGTTTCCCGTTTGACAAATTTGCCGATGCTTCAAATGAACTGGGAACCCAGATGAAAGCAACGGGAGAGGTGATGAGTATCGGCAGAAATTTCGAGGAATCATTATTAAAGGCCGTAAGGTCGCTGGAAACAGGAGTAAATCACCTTTACCTTCCAAAGTTTGATTCTTTCACAACAGATCAGCTTCTTGAATATATTAAAACTCCGACCGACGACAGACTTTATGCCATAGCCGAACTTTTCTGGAGAGACGTAGATGCAGGGCATATCTATAATCGTACAAAGATTGATATGTTCTTCCTGGATAAACTTAAGAATATCCTTGATATAGAAAAGAAGGTGAAAGCCAACCCCAAGAATGTAGAAATTCTTAAGATAGCCAAGGAATCCGGATTCAGTGATAAGTTTATTGCCGACTGTTGGAAAGTGTCGGAAGATGAGGTAAGGAAATTCAGGAAAGAAAACGGTATTGTACCGGTATATAAGATGATCGATTCATGCGGAGCCGAATTCCATTCCACCACCGATTATTTCTATTCCACTTACGACGAAGAAAATGAATCTATTCCTTCGGATAAGAAAAAGATTGTGGTGCTTGGTTCCGGTCCGATTCGTATAGGACAGGGAGTGGAATTCGACTATTCTACCGTGCATGCAATCTGGGCCATAAGAAATGCCGGTTATGAGGCTATCGTAATCAACAACAATCCGGAGACAGTGTCGACCGATCACACTACAAGTGACAAACTTTATTTCGAACCGCTCACAGTGGAAGACGTGATGAATGTGCTTGATCATGAGAAACCGGACGGAGTGATCGTGACACTTGGAGGACAGACTGCAATTAATCTGGCAGAACGACTTGCAGAACATGGAGCTCCAATAATTGGAACAGGCATAGATGCGATAAAGAATGCCGAAGACCGTGGTTGTTTTGAAGCAATTATGGAAAAACTCGGTATCCCAAGACCTAAAGGTGTTGCAGTGACTACTATTGAAGATGGAGTGAAGGCCGCATCTGAAATAGGTTATCCTGTATTGGTGCGTCCAAGTTTTGTGCTTGGAGGAAGAGCAATGCAGATTGTGAGTCATGAAGACCAGTTAAGGAAATATTTACACGAGGCAGTAGAAATAAATGCTGAGCATCCGGTTCTTGTAGACCGATATATAATGGGTAAGGAACTTGAAGTGGATGCAGTCTGCGACGGTGAAGATGTATTTGTGCCGGGTATTATGGAACATGTGGAACACACCGGAGTGCACTCAGGAGACTCTATGAGTGTGTATCCCACCTTCAGTGTATCACAGAAGGTGAAAGACACCATCCTGGATTATACCGTGAAATTAGGTAAAGAGATAGGGATTGTGGGCCTCTATAACATACAGTTTATTGTAGATGAAAACGACGAGGTTTTCGTAATAGAGGTTAATCCCCGTTCATCCAGAACCGTACCATTCATTTCTAAAGCAACCGGGAAACCTTTGGCACCCATAGCCACGAGAGTAATGTTGGGTGAGTCATTGAAGCAACAGGGAATAACTGACTTATATCCTGAAGAGAAGAAACGTTGGTTTGTAAAGACTCCGGCATTCTCTTTCCAGAAATTAAGAGGAATGGACTCTTATCTGTCGCCTGAAATGAAATCTACCGGAGAAGCGATTGGATATGACAGAAGTCTGAAACGTGCTTTGTATAAATCACTTCAAGCTTCGGGAATGACAGTTTCGAATTATGGCACAGTATTCGTCACCATAGGTGACAATGACAAGGAAAGAGCCCTGCCGCTTATAAAAAGGTTCTATGGTCTTGGCTTTAACATCGAGGCTACAAGAGGCACTGCAGAATTCTTGCGTAAGAATGGTGTGAGGACACGTTTGATGAAAAAATTGAGCGAAGGATCCGATGATATTACAAAGTCTTTACGACAAGGCCATGTGAGCTATGTGATCAACACTATGGAACTCGGAGCCGACCATTCTCATAAGGATGGTTATCATATCAGAAGAGCAGCTGTAGACAATAATATCACGGTATTTACTTCATTGGAAACAGTGGAAGTTTTGCTCGATGTGTTGGAAGACATCACAATGAAAGTGTCAACCATTGATGAAGACTGATATGAAAGATATCAGGAAGAAATTGATAATAGAAGAAAACCGCCAACTCAGTAGCAGAACATGGCAACTGAAATTGAGGGGAGACATAGATGTTTTTACTTCTTCAGGCCAATTTGTGAATATTGCCGTTCCGGGGAAGTACCTGCGGAGGCCTATATCGGTAAGCCAATATTTTACTAAGGAAAAATATCTTATCTTACTTTACAACATAGCCGGTGAAGGAACAAAGATTTTATCAGAACTTAAACCGGGAGAACCCCTTGATGTATTGGTGGGACTTGGCAACGGGTTCAGTATCCCTAAGGATATCCGGAATCCCTTGCTGTTGGGAGGAGGTATAGGAGCAGCTCCCCTTATGCAACTGGCTGTTGATCTTCTGGCGTGTGGCAAGAAGCCAAAAGTGGTGATAGGTTACAATACAGCGGTTGAATCCTGGGGAATGGAAAAAGAATTACGGAACTTGGGCATAGAAACTTATATAGCCACTATGGATGGCAGTGAAGGTACCAAAGGATTCGTTACTGACGTGATAAGAGAGAAAGACCTTCAATATGATTATTTCTATGCCTGCGGACCAATGCCGATGCTCAAAGCACTGAGAGACTTGCCAACGGAGGGAGAAATGAGTTTGGAATGTAGGATGGGTTGTGGCTACGGTGTGTGCATGTGTTGCAGTCTTGAAACTAAATCGGGAAGTAAAAGAATCTGCAAAGAGGGTCCCGTTTTTCTAAAAAGTGAGTTGATATGGAAATGACAAAAGATATCGACTTAAGTGTGAAGCTGGGTGATATTACCCTGCAGAATCCTGTGATACCCGCATCTGGATGCTTCGGTTACGGTTATGAAATGAATGATTATTATCCCATAGATATTCTGGGATCAGTATCTATCAAAGGCACCACTAAATCCCCGCGTTTCGGCAACCCTCTGCCACGGGTGGCTGAATGTAGTGCCGGTCTTATTAATTCAGTGGGATTGCAGAATCCCGGTATCAATGCCGTAATAGAAAGGGAATTGCCCAGACTAAGGGAAGTGTTTCATCAGCCTATTGTGGCCAATATCAGCGGTTTTTCAATCGAGGAATATGTAGAATGTTGTGCCAAGATAACTTCTCAACCTCAGATTGGACTTATAGAACTGAATGTGAGTTGCCCCAATGTTCATGGGGGAGGAATGTCATTTGGTACTGACCCGGAGGTTCTACACTCACTTGTGAAAGAAGTGAAAAAGGTTTGTACCGTACCATTGTTCGTGAAACTTACCCCTAATGTGACAGATATTACCGCCATGGCTGAGGCAGCAGTGAAAGGGGGAGCGGATGGCTTATGCCTTATTAACACATTGCTGGGCATGAGGATAGATGTGAAGACCGGATACCCTGTAATTGCCAATGTAATGGGAGGTTTTTCAGGTCCGGCTATATTTCCTATAGCTTTAAGGATGGTATATCAGGTACGAAAGGCTTTTTCCGACCTTCCGATAATCGGATGCGGTGGAATTTCATCGGCATCGGATGCGGTGGAGATGATGTTGGCCGGAGCAAATGCTGTAGAGGTAGGATCTGCCAATCTTGTAGACCCCTATGCATGTAAAACTATAATAGAGCAATTGCCGGAAGCAATAAAAAACAGTGCATTAAGAAAATAAAATTTATTCCCTATGAAAAGAGATGTAATAATAGCCTGTGATTTTAGCAGTGCCAAGGAATGTTACGAATTCCTGGATAAATTTTCAGCAGAAGAGAAGAAACCATTTCTCAAAATCGGAATGGAATTGTTTTATTCGGCAGGTCCGGAAATTGTAAAGGAACTTAAGCGTCGTGGATTTAGAATATTTCTGGATTTAAAACTACATGACATACCAAATACAGTAAAAAAGGCAATGAAAGTGTTGTCTACCCTTGATGTGGATATGGTGAATGTACATGCCTCGGGTACAAAGGAAATGATGAAGGCTGCAAAAGAGGGTCTTACACGTGAAGATGGCTCCAGACCATTGCTGATAGCTGTAACCCAGCTGACCTCCACCTCAGAGCAGGCAATGAAGGAACAACTCTTGATAGATAATCCTATAGACGACACCATAGCTCATTATGCCCATAATGCCATGGAAGCCGGACTTGACGGCGTGGTTTGCTCACCTCTGGAGGTGGCAAAAGTAAAACAGGCCTGTGGACCTGACTTCATAGCCGTGACTCCGGGTATCCGATTTGCTGATTCTGCAGTTGATGACCAGGTGAGATTTACTGATCCCGCTAAAGCCAGGGAACTTGGTTCTGATTTTATTGTAGTAGGCCGTCCGATTACTGCCGCTTCTAATCCTGTGGAAGCATATAATAGATGCGTGAAAGATTTCTGTGCAGATGAAGAATTCGTTTACAATCCTTCTACCTTCATTTGATAACTGGCGGGAATAAATAATCTGATCTAAGAATTAAATTTATATGAACGATATTAAAGTTGCAGAACAATTATTGCGTATAAAAGCAGTGTTTCTTCGCCCCAACGAGCCTTTTACCTGGGCAAGTGGAATCAAGAGTCCGATTTATTGCGATAATCGACTGATTCTGTCTGATCCGGAAGCAAGAAAAATTGTGGAGGAAGCTATAGCCAACACTGTTAAAGAAAAATTCCCGGAGGTAGAAGTACTGATGGGTACCAGTACTGCCGGAATAGCTCACGCCGCGATTGCGGGTTGGATTCTTAATCTTCCTATGGGATATGTAAGAGGCGGAAATAAAGATCACGGCAGAGGAAACCGTATCGAAGGTAAATTGGAGAAAGGCCAGAAGGTAGTGGTAATTGAAGACCTTATCTCAACTGGGGGAAGCTGTATTGAAGTTGTAGAAGCCTTAAGAGAGGCAGGAGCCGAGGTGTTGGGAGTGGTGAGTATCTTCACTTATGGAATGAAAAAAGGAATAGAGAGACTTAAAGAGGCAAATGTGTTGAACTATTCCCTCACAAATTTCGATGTGCTTTGCAAAGTGGCTGTAGAGGAAGGATATATCTCTGAGAGCGATGAAAAGAAATTGAAAAAATTCATGTCTAATCCTTCTGATGAATCATGGCAAAACATCTGATAGACCCTACCGACCTCTCTAAAGAGGAACTCGAGGAGATTCTCGACTTAGGCCAGGATATTATTGAAAACCGTGATAAGTATGCTGACCTTTGTAAAGGAAAGAAACTTGCTACACTTTTCTATGAACCGTCAACCCGTACCCGACTGAGTTTCACATCTGCTATGATGGAATTAGGAGGGAATGTGCTTGGTTTCTCTGATGCAAAAAACTCTTCTGTAAGTAAAGGTGAGACATGTGCCGACACCACAAAAGTGATAAACTGTTTTGCAGATATCATTGCAATGCGCCATTTTGAGGAGGGAGCTGCCACAGTGGCTGCTATGAATTCAAAAATTCCGGTGATTAATGCCGGTGACGGAAGTCATAGCCATCCTACCCAGACCTTGACAGATTTACTTACGATAAAAAGAGAACTCGGAAGAATCGACAATATTACCATAGGTTTTTGTGGAGACCTTAAGTTTGGTCGCACGGTACATTCACTTATCAAGGCTTTATCGAGATATAAAGGAGTGAAAGTAGTGCTGATAGCCCCGGAGCAACTCAGACTTCCCGACTATATGAAACAGGAAGTTTGTGAGATTAACGGCGTCCCTTATGTGGAAGTTGATTCTATCGACCCCGTTATAGGAGACCTTGATGTGTTGTATATGACCAGGGTGCAGAAAGAGCGTTTCCTCGATGAAGATGAATATGACCGTGTGAAGGATTTCTTTGTTTTGGATGCTGAGAAACTGAAACATGCAAAACCTGATATGTGTATATTGCATCCTCTTCCCAGGGTAAATGAAATAAGCACTGATGTAGATTCAGATCCAAGGGCAGCTTATTTCAGGCAAGTAGAAAATGGAAAATTTGTGAGAATGGCCCTAATTTCTAAATTGCTGGACTGGAGTAAAGACCCCTCTAAAGATTCTGAGCTGATACCAAAGGATGCAGTGAAGGGAAAATATATCTGCAGAAACCGCAGATGTATTTCGAATATGGAAAATGGGGTAGAAAGCATTTTCAGACCTGCACACGATAAAATGGGTGAATACAGATGTCTGTATTGTGAATCAAAACCCAAGTCTTAAAACCCCCAAGTTTAAAAATCCCCCATTATGGAAATGACCTATACAAAAGCAATGCAGGAGTTGGAAGCAATTGTGGCTAAAATGCAAAGTGACAATTGTGATATCGATGCTTTAGCGGATTATACCAAAAGAGCAGCTGAACTTATAAAATACTGCAGGGAAAAATTATTCACAACCGATGAGGAAGTGAAAAAATGTATTGAGTCGCTTAATAATTTGCAGTAAAATGAGGTTACTCCCGGAAATAAACTCTTTTTACCCGAGGAGAAACTGAAGTGAATATTTCATAAGGAATCGTATCGAGCGTGTCGGCCAATGCCTGCACGCTCATATTTTCTCCAAAAATTTCTACCATATCACCTTCCCGGCAATCAATACCTGTAACATCAATCATCGTGGCATCCATACAGATATTTCCGATAGTGGGCGCCTGTTTCCCATTGACTAAAACTTTTATAGCGCCGTTGCCGAATTTACGGTTCATTCCATCTGCATAGCCGATGGGGATAGTAGCTATTTTGGATTTTTTCCGGATTGTTCCTTTTCTTCCATAGCCCACCGCCTGATCGGGTTCAATCTCACGAATACATATTATGACGCTTCTTAAAGTGTTGACCGTTGCAAGGGGTGGTTCAATATCAGGAGGTAGGGTGTTGGCTCCATAAAGGCCAATACCCAGGCGTACAAAGTCATAATGATACTCCGGGAATCGGATTATACCGGCAGAATTCAAAATATGTCTCTTTGTTGGATATGGCAAAAAAGCCATTATGTCGGAAGACATTTTTTCAAATTTATCCAGTTGCCCAAGTGTGTAATTATCCATATCAAGGCAATCTGCTGTTGCGAGATGCGAGAAAATGGATGTCACCTTGATATGGGATGATTTTTGAAGCAATTCCTTCAGTTGTGGAATTTCATTTTCTAAAAATCCCATCCTATGCATTCCGGTATCGAGTTTTAGATGTACCGGATATTCTCCTTTACCATACTTGCCGGCAGCCTCTGAGAGGTCACGGAGCATGGATAGAGAATAAATCACAGGTTCAAGGCGGTTCTTAAATAATGAGGTATAGTTGGCCGCCCGGGGATTCATTACCATCACAGGCATCACTATACCGTTTTTTCTTAAATCGATACCTTCATCGAGTGCTGCCACAGCCAGATAAGCAGCTCCTGCATCTTGGAGTGTCTTTGCAATCTCATAACTTCCGGCCCCATATCCCGAAGCTTTTACCATGGCAATAATACCTGTTTCGGATGGCAGCTTACTTCTGAAAAAATTATAATTTCTGAGCATGGCATCAAGATTCACTTCCAGCACAGTTTCATGGTTGCGGGCCTCAAGTTGCTCATGAATCTTTTTAAATTTATTATTTCCTTTTATGAGAATTATTTCATCATTAAAATCAGAAACTGAAAAATCTTTGAGAAAAGAATCTATATCTTCATAAAATTTTGATTTCTGAGAAAAAAATCTTTGATATTCTTTGAAAGCTTTTCCTATTCCGATAAATTTCTCCACATTCGTTTCTTTAAGGAGATTTGCTATTTCCTTATAGGTATGGGCAGTATCTGTCCCCTCATGTCTTAAGTCATTTAATATAAGTGTGAGGGTTTGGGAAGGCATTTTTCTCCTTTTCATGAAGTCTATAGCCGGCAAAAGAGAAGAGAGGTCGCTGGTATAGGAATCAAAAATAACAGAACAACCGTTTATACCCTCCGACACATTCATTCGTGTGCCTATTTTATGAAGATTCTCTATTTGTTTTTTTATTGTAGCACTGTCAATACCTTCGAGAAGTAAAAATGCCAATGCACCCGCGATATTCTCTAAATCAAATTCCTTGTCAGGGGTGAATGGAAAGCTGTGTTCCCGGCGTTTCCAAGTATAATATAAAACATTATCCTTCCATTGGAGGAATAGTTCGACCTGAGGATTTGTAAATGACCATCTTATAATATTTTTCTTAGAAGCCAGGGGCTCAAGAACGTTTGCGAGCAACTTATCATCAGCCGGAAAAATGATGTTTTTTACTTCTTCAGCTTCTGCGAGTATTGCCTTTTCTTTTGCTTTTTCTTCTTTTGATTCAAAACCGGAATCATGGGCATCACCCAAATTTGTAAAGATCACTGTATCAGGTGCAATGGCATTTGCGAGCCTCTTCATTTCACCCTTTTTCGAAATGCCTGCTTCTATAATAGCAAGATCAGAATCATCCGCTATCTGCCATAATGACAGTGGAACTCCTATTTTAGAATTAAAACTTCTTGGAGAACGAGAGATTTTTTTAGATGGTTCTAATAACTGGAATATCATTTCCTTTAAGGTAGTTTTACCACGGCTACCTGTGATGGCTAAAGTCTCTTTTGATTTATTTCTGTGCATTTTGGCTATCTCAGTCAATGCATCAATAGAGTCAGGTACAATTAAGAAATTGGCGTTTGCAAAAGATAATGGGTCTTCAGGATATTTTTCTACTACAAAGTTCCTGACTCCTTTTTCATATAATTCCCTGATGAATTTATGTCCGTCATTACCTCCCGGAGTTGAGATGGCAAAAAAGAGTGTAACCTTAGGGTTGAAATGATTTCGGGAATCTGTGAGGAGAATATTAATATTTTGAGAAGGGTCTTTAATTACCTGCGAAAAATTCTCTCCGAATTTTTCCCCCAATACCTTACCGATTTCTTGTATATTCATCACTCTTCCTCTAAAAGGTTATCTATTGCTTTTTATAAGTTCAAAATTAATGATAAGCCTTAAAAGAAGAGCAAAAAATACAATTAAACTGTTATTAAAATGGATAACAGGCTCTAACGCAAATGGAATGTTCAGTAATATGAAAGTAAAGTATATTTGTGACTTCCATTGTCAATTGCTAATTTTGCAATATGAAGATTTTTACATCAGAATTAATTAGAGAAATAGATAAAGCCACCTGTGAGGCACAAGGTATTACGTCACTCGATTTGATGGAAAGGGCTGCCTCTGCGGTGTGCTGTGAAATAGTGTCACGTTTTAGTCCAAGTCAAAGGTTCATTATTTTTGCAGGTCCCGGTAACAATGGAGGTGATGCGCTGGCTGTAGGAAGAATGCTTTTCGAACAGGGGTATAAAAAAATAGAAATATTTCTGTTTAATGTGATGGGCAAACTAAGCCATGATTGCACCCAGGAGCTTCATGAGATTACAAAAATAGAGGGGATAGATTTTACTGAAGTCACAAAAGATTTTCAGCCCCCTTATCTTGGTCCCGGAGATGTGGTTATCGACGGCTTGTTTGGAAGTGGAATACGTGGTACTCTGCAGAAAGGTTTTCTTACACTGGTGAATTACATCAACGATTCAGGAGCATATATCATAGCGATAGATATTCCTACTGGACTATCAGGAGAATGGAATTCCAATGTGAGTCGCCGTGATATGGTGCATGCCAACCTGACCTTGACTTTTCAATTTCCCCGTCTTTCTTTCTTTTTTGAAGAGAACCGGGAAGTGTTGGGAGAGTGGAAACTACTGGATATAGACCTTGATGAAAAAAAAATAAAGGAACTGCCTGTAGATTTTAAATTGGTAGAGGAAAAAAATATAAGAAGGTTTTTCAAAAAGCGTAATCCTTTTTCGGGGAAACGTGATTATGGATCGGCCCTGTTTTTTGCAGGAAGCACAGGAATGGCCGGTGCTGCTGCTCTTACCGCAAGAGGCTGCCTGCGAACAGGGGCGGGTCTCGCCACAGTGCATAGTGCGCGTGCGGCTATGAATGTGCTTCAGACAACTGTGCCGGAAGCCCTGTTTGAACCGGATCGGAATGAACATTTCGTTACGGATATGAGTGTGCACCACAATCACCAGGCAGTGGCAGTGGGACCGGGCTTAGGTGTGAATGAAAAGACAATAGATGCGCTGGAAACTCTTTTGAAGAATTATAAGAATCCCTTGGTTCTTGATGCCGATGCATTGAATTGTCTTGCGCGACGTCCGCATTTGTTAAGTCTTTTACCCGCCCATACTATCATCACACCTCATATAGGAGAATTCGACCGGCTTTTCGGAGAACATTCAGGTTCGGAAGAACGATTGCAGAAGGCTATTGATATGGCCAAATATTACAATATCATCATTGTGCTGAAGGGTCATTATACAGCAACTGTGAGACCTACAGGACGAGTGTATTTTAATTCTACAGGAAATCCCGGAATGGCTACAGCAGGTGCCGGAGATGTCCTGACAGGAGTGATCACTTCATTGCTGGCACAAGGATATCCACCGGAGCAAGCTGCCTTTCTCGGGGTTTTTCTCCATGGTTATGCCGGAGATCTGGCAGTGGAAAAATGGGGAGAATACGGTCTCCTCGCCTCAGATATAGCCGACTATTGCGCTATTGCTTTAAAAAATATTACTTCCAAGAAATAAGAAGGGTTTCGATATGAAAAAATTATTATCTTCATTACTTATTTTGTCGTCATTGCTGCCCTCGGCTGCCCAACAAACTAAGATTCTTACAGCCGAGAAACACAATGAATATGGTTTGGTATATACTTTACCTCGGACAGGATTTCAAATAGACGTTGTGGCATTGAAGGAAACAAAAGTATCGGGTCCTTTCTATAAATATTCTAAAATATTTACTTCCGATGCTAATGTAATTTCAGAAGATGCGGAAAAATGGACAATCGAATCAGTGAGAATTACACCTTTTGGAAGTCCTGATCCCGACAACCGGTTTCTGATGCAATTAAAAGCCGGCGCCACAACATTTATCAGTGTGGGAGACGACGGTATGATTCTTTCCATCAATAAGGAAGTAGGTATGCCGGTGCAGGAAAGTATCAATGTGACACAATTAGAGGGTGTAAAAACCACAGGAAAAGAATACCTGAATTTTGTGGATGAAGATTTTATTTCAGCACAGTCTTCTTATAAGCAAGCACAATTACTGGCTGAGGAACTGATGGAAATACGCGAGGCGAAGGTTTCTTTGACAAGAGGCACTGCAGAGACGATGCCTACAGACGGACGTCAGTTGGAAATAATGTTGGCTTCACTTGAAAACCAGGAGAAGGCTTTAATGAATGCTTTTACTGGTTCTTCATGGAAAGAAAGAGTGGTAAGGACATTTACTTATATACCGGAAGACGAGGGCAAGACTGTTTTATTTCGCCTTAGTGAGACGGGAGGTGTAGTAGATGCTAATGATTATTCGGGAGAACCTGTATACATCTCGTTGAAAATGACAGAAGAGGCTGAAATTCCGGTTGATGCAAAAGGAGAGCCAAAAAAATTGCCAAAAGATGCAGTGGTTTATTGTATACCGGGGGCAGGTAAGGTGACGGTAAGTTATCTCGGAAAGAATTTAGCGGAGGAGGAATTCCCGATGAGTCAGTTCGGTATGTTGTTTGGTCTGAATCCTTCGATATTTACTGACAAAAAGGAGCCCTCTTATGCAGTTTTCAATACCACTACAGGTGCTCTTGAAGAACTTGGAACCATGAAATAAACAAACTGAAATTCATGCCGGATAATTTCTTTTCCATTCCTTCAGGAATTCCTTTAAGTAGATTTACTGCTGCGATTACCGACACAATAAGTGGCGATAACCGTCTTAACGGCGTATGGGTAATCGCAGAATTGAGTGATGTGAGAGTCTCCGGGGGACATTGCTATATGGAACTTATAGAAAAAAATGAAGCGGGTCAGACTATAGCAAAACTCCGAGCAAATATCTGGAGAAATAATTTCATACAGCTGAGACAAAAATTCTATAAGTCTACAGGAAGAGATATAGGTACCGGCATAAAAGCTTTGGTGAGGGGTAGTGCTACTCATCATTCCATATATGGGCTTGCATTCAATATTTTCGATATCGACCCATCTTACACTATGGGCGATATGGAGAGGTTACGCAGGGAAATAATAATGCGCCTTAATAAAGAGGGGATTTCGACGATGAATAAAAACCTTTCATTACCTATTCCTCCTCAGAAAATTGCAGTGATTTCTGCAGAAGGCGCAGCAGGCTATGGTGATTTTATCCAGCAACTATCGAATAATCCGGAAGGATTTGTTTTTTATCCCTGTCTTTTCCCTTGCGTTATGCAGGGGGATAAAGTTTCGGAATCTATACGTAAAGCACTTCAGATAATAGAGTCGTCAGCTCACCTATGGGATTGCGTGGCCATCGTAAGAGGCGGAGGCGCTACAACTGATCTTAACGGTTTTGACGACTATGAACTGGCAAAAGCAGTGGCAACCTGCGGTTTGCCGGTGATAGTAGGTATAGGTCATGAACGGGATAAAAATGTGCTTGATGAAATTGCTCATACAAGTCTGAAGACTCCAACAGCAGTGGCCGGTTTTTTTGTTGACAAGGCAAGAGAGGCGTATGAGAAAGTATTATTTTTAGCCGATCAGTTGAGAGTATATTCAATTGAGATGATTCGTGGAGAAGAAAGAAGATTTGCTACTGTCCAAACAATTTTACCTCAATTGGCACTAAGGAGAATAAGTGATGCAAAATCAAAATTGCATAATATGACGGCCCGACTTCCTCTTATGCTGGAAAGCAAAGTGGGAAAGGAAAGGATGAAACTGGATGGAATGAAGAATATCCTTCAATCAATTTCTGAAGGTAGACTCGGAAAGGAAAAAGTAAGAATAGATGCTACTTTAAATTTTCTTGTAAATATCACATCGAATAAAATCGCTCAAGCCGGAGAGAAAATAACTGCTACAGAATCTTTAGTGAAAGTCCTTGATCCTCGAAATACTCTTAAAAGAGGTTATTCAATCACGAGACTCAATGGTAAGTCAATAAAAAATATTGATTCATTATCGGAGGGAGATATTCTTTCCACTACAACTTCCGACGGAATAATAAAGAGTAAAGTTGTAGAAAAATACAATGAATTATAACATCAAAACGATTGATAATCAATGCAGAAAATTTGCAATAATAATTTTTTTCAAAAAAATTTATTAATTTTGCATTGCAAAAGCGTTATAATGTAAAGGCATTTTAAAAATTGCCTTACAAAAAGTTAGTAAAATGAAGTTTAACCAATAAATTTTTAGGTTATGAACATTGAATCAATCGGAACTTGGGCTGGTGAAGTTTACCAGGCTCTTGAGAAATCAGACACTCACATCCTTGGCCTTAAAGAACTCAAGAAGGCTACAAAATTGAAAAAGGATGAGATCATGGCAGCTCTTGGTTGGTTAGGAAGAGAAGGCAAGATTGTCATCGCAACTAACGATGAGGAGATTGCAGTGAATCTTGTGTAAAAAATCCTTTACGGTAACATAAGAAAATACCAAAAGAGGGGGATGCATCGCATCTCCCTCTTTTGGTATTCTTATATATATTTTAGTATTATCTCTATTGGAGTTTAGAAGTTATTTCTATGCAAATCTTTGAATTTTTTCAAGGAAAATAAATCTAAATTAAAAGACTTTCGTATGACCAATAGTTATGTAGTTTTTACAGCATGAGATATTGATTTTACTCGACTCAGACTGAATACACCCGCTATTATTGCAAAGAATAAAGCTACATAAAGGCATACTCTAACACCGGGTGCTCCATTTGTAAGAGAACCGGCGTCAGTAGGAGAGGAACACCATGCAAAAATAAGAGTCACGAGGGTAGCTCCGAAAGTCAAGGCACCCATGCGGGCGGTGCTTTGGAATCCTCCTGCTGCCCCAGAACGTGAAACAGGTGTGGCTGATATCATTACATACACATTAGGTGTCTGAAATATTCCGAAACCGAAACCACAAAGTGCCATTCTCCAGGCAATATCCCATTCCGCAACCGGGCCTGCAGGAGGTTCGATCAAAAGTAATCCTATCCCTATTGCATATACCAACATCCCGAAAGCCGCGGTAGCCCCGGCATTATGTTTCTCAATATACCTTGCTGCAAATGGTGATATTGCCATAGTAGCGAGTGGCCAGGGAGTCATCAATAAGCCGGTGGTTAATTCAGAAAACTTATAACCATTCAGAAAAAGAAATGGCAAAGCAATAAGTGCCATACATTGTGTCACAAATGAACAGGTGTATGTGATTACACTTAAAGTGTAAAGTTTGTTATGCAATAAATCTATAGGAAACATCGGTAATTCCCTTCCATGAAGATGCCTTACATAGAAAATACCTACCACAATTCCTGAAACAATTAATAAAATATTTTCCCACAACACATGCTTGTTGGCTAAATTTCCCAATGCATAGAAAATGGTGCCGAAAACTATTATATTGGCTACCCCGCTAAGCCAGTCAGGCTTAATTTTGTGATCCTTCGGAGGATTATCCGGAAGATATTTGTAAGCCATCAGGAAAGCTGCAACACCAAGAGGCAGATTAATCAGAAATAACCAATGCCATGATGCAGAAGAAAGAATTATACCGGCAAGAGATGGACCGGCAGCTGATGATATTGCAATAACCATGGTATTTACGGCCAATCCTCTTGCCAAAGTTTCCGGCGGATAAATCAGTCTTACAAGGGCTACGTTTACACTTGTAGCTAAAGCAGCTCCAAAACCTTGTGCAGCTCTGGCAGCTATCATCATACCAAAGGATTGTGAAGCAGCACATAAGGCGGATCCGGCTGTAAAAATAGCTATGCCGAAAATATAATTTCTTTTATAACTGTAAAGATCTCCGATATATGCCAAAGGAAGCATCAGCATAGTCAGAACCAACTGATAAATGGTCACAATCCATACAGCATTTGAATCTGATACATGAAATTCTTGTGCAAAAATCGGTAAAGCCACATTCACAAGAGTTCCATCAAGCATGGTCATTGCCAGGACTATCAGCACTGAGCCAATGGCTATATATTTATGAAGTGTAAGTTTTATGTCGGCCATTTTATTATTTTATAACCTTACAAACAATAACTCCCAAACTCCTTATTTAAATCAGTCAATCCATTTAATGAATTTTGCCGGAACACCTCCAACAATAGAATTGGCTTCAACATCTCTATGCACCACAGCACCGGCTGCCACTACAGCGTTATCACCAATTTTTACTCCTGACAAAATGGTAGCATTAGAACCTATCCATACATTTTTACCCAATTTTATACTTTTGGGGATACAAATTTGTCTTCTGTCAGGGTTTAGGTCATGATTTAGAGTGGCAAAAACCACATTATGCCCAATGAGACATCCATCACCTATCCATATCCCACCCTGATCCTGAAACTGACAACATGCATTAATAAATACATTTTCTCCAATATGGATATTTCTACCGAAATCAGTATAAAATGGAGGAAAAACTCGTAAGGTTTCCGGTACCTTATAACCGAAAAGTTCTGAGAGTATTTCCCTGATTTCATTCATGGAATGGTAGGAACCGTTGAGCCTAAAAGTAAATTTTCGGGCTTCGTCGCTCTGTCGGTTCAATACTTCAAAAATTTCAGGAGTATCTAATGGTTTACCTGTCTTGACATATTCTTTAAATTCTTCAACGGTCATATCGTTAATTAACTTTTAGTCTATATTCAGTTGGTGTGAGACCTGTAATTTTCTTGAAAAGTCGAGTGAAATGAGCAGGATAATCAAAGCCAAGGCTATAAGCAATTACACTTATATCCTGATTTGTTTCAATAAGCCTTCTTTTCGCTTCGTCTATTAATTTCAATGAAATCAAGTCTTTAGGTGAAGTTCCTGTCTCTTTTTTAATCAGATTACTGAAATATCCGGTTGAAAGAGAAGCTTTTTCAGCGAAGTATCCCACATTTGGAGTATTTACAATTTCATTCTCCAGGAAATAATTTTGAAGATTCTGTTGAAACTGGGATACTATATCTGAATTGACTTTATGTCGAGTGATAAACTGGCGATCGTAAAATCTGTCAAGATGCTCCAGCAATAATTGTATATGTGCGGCTAAGACAGAGGCGGTATGATTGTCTATTGGCCTTTCCAGTTCTTCCCTGATAAGATTTAGGAAAAAATTAAATTTTTCTCTCTCTTTTTCTGAAAGGTGAAGGGATTCGGTTTGGGAAAAACTGAAAAATTCAAAATCTTTTATTTTAGATGCTAAAGGAGTGCCATATATTAAATCAGGGTGAAACATCAGTCCCACAACTTTTGGTGCCAATTCATCCTTTTCATCAGCCAGTTCTACCACTTGGCCCGGAGCAAAACTAACAATGGTTCCTTCCTGATAGTCATAGTTTTTTCTTCCATATTTAAGAGAGCATTGAACCCCTTGTTTAAGAAATAATGCAAAGACTTCAAACTTCATTTCAATATGGTTCACTATCTTTGTGGCGTCCTTCAAATCCAGCACTCCAATCAATGGGTGAGAGGTTTTTAGTCCGTACAGATCATTGTAAGTCTTTAAAGAATCGAGTACTATTTTACTCATCTAATTAAATTTTTTATAGGAATGCAAAAATAATCTTTATTTTTCTCTGCAGAAAAGAATCATTAAAATTGGTAAGGATATCAGTGAAAATGGTAAGCAATCTCTTTTTCAAAGAAACTAAATTTGCAAATCAATCAACTTAAAATATGAAAAAGATATTTTTAGCTTTAATAATTACAATTATGGCATCTTGTTCTGTTAATTCTCAAGTGAAACTTTATCTCACAGCTAACGGAGTCACAAAAACAGCTACTTTAGTTGAGAACAGTGCAACAGCAGAATTGATTTCTATTCTTGAAGAAGGTCCCATAACATTATCGATGACGGAGAACGGAGGTTTTGAGAAAGTCGGAAACCTTCCACAATCTTTGCCAACTTCCGATGTGAGACAGACTGCCCAATCAGGCGATATAATGCTTTATATCGGGAATGTAATGTGTATATTCTATGGTTCCAACACCTGGGCCTATACAAAGTTAGGAACAATGGATGACATGACTTCTTCTCAAATCAAGGAATTCCTGTCAGGAAATCCTGTAAGCATTTCTCTGTCATTAGAAGATAAAGCGGAGGTAAGACAAGTGAGATTTTCCGATGTAAAAGAAGAAAAAATTTATGATTTGAAGGGTAATTTAATTAGCCAACGACCTCTTTTAGCCGGCGTTTATATCATCAATGGAAAGAAAACTATAATAAAATAAATCCTTTTATCCTATGAAAATATTTAGCATCTTTGCTTTTATATTTCTAACAACGATTTCTTCTATGGCACAACAAAAAATAGTACAGACAGCAGGAAGGGACCAATTAGGTGACTTTGCTCCGGAATTTGCACATCTGAATGATGATATACTTTTTGGAGAAGTATGGAGCAGAAATGATCTTCTATCATTGAGAGATAGAAGTATTGTAACCATCACTTCCCTTATCTCTCAGGGACTAACAGATAGTTCACTGACATATCATCTTCAGACTGCTAAGAAAAATGGGATAACCCGAACTGAAATTTCCGAAATTATCACCCACATTGCATTCTATGCAGGCTGGCCAAAAGCTTGGGCTGCTTTCCGTTTGGCAAAAGAAGTTTGGAGCGATGATATTTCTGAAGATGATGCAAAAGCTGAACATCAGAAAAAAATGATTTTCCCTATCGGAGAACCTAATCCTTATTCACAATATTTTACCGGGAATTCATATCTTGCACCATTATCCAATGAACAGGTAACATTCTTTAATGTAACTTTTGAACCCTCGGTCCGTAACAACTGGCATATCCATAAAGCAGAAAAGGGAGGAGGGCAAGTACTTGTAGGAGTTGCAGGTCGTGGATGGTATCAGGAAGAAGGGAAAGAGCCTGTGGAGATACTTCCCGGTACAGTGATTCATATTCCTGCCAATGTAAAACACTGGCATGGAGCCCAGAAAGACAGTTGGTTTTCTCATCTTGCTTTTGAAATAGAGGGAGAAAATTCATCAAATGTTTGGCTTGAACCTGTAGATGATGATTATTATCTCCAACTCGATAAATAATTCTTTTTAGTCTTATTCATTTCAAACCATAAAGTAAGAGGTTGCATGGCATTCGCCTATGCAACCTCTTTATTTATGGATCAATGCAGCTGATGCTGCAGTTTTTCAATTATAAATTCAATCTACTTTTAGCTTCTTCCACAAGACGTTTCCCTAATTCTTTGGCTCGGTTTAAGTCTTCAGGAAAATGCTTGTCTCTGTATTCCCTTTTCACTTCTTCAGGTACATAATCAAAAGCCATCTGTGAATAATCATCAAACTGATAAGTGAAATTGATATATAGGGCTTCTCCAAAACCATAAATATGTTTACAGTTATCAACAGAGGTTCCTAAAAGAATATCATAATGACCCGGAATCATATACTCTTCAGGTGCATTCATAGTAAAAATACATGCTGTGTTTTTGGGATTTACCAAAGGAGCATTTTTAATGTAAGAGAACTTCGGGAAAAGAAATCTTTCAAGGAAGGCTCGGAATTCACCTGTGGGATAACCGAAATAATTCGGACTACCTACAATCACCACATCGGCTTCTCTGGCCTTATCCAGATATGGCCATGTCTCATCCTTTATGCAACATACCGGATCAACTTTTGAAAACCCTTTTCTTTGGCATCGGAAACAACTATAGCAACCTTTAAGATTTTTGATTGTGTAGAGATTGATCAGTTCAGCTTCAGCTCCAGCTTCGATTGCTCCTTCCATAGCTGCTTTGAGTGCTTTGCCAGTATTATGGTTAGGCCTCGGAGAACCGTTAACCAACAATACTTTAATTTTCTTTTCTTCCATATTTATAGTGTTTTATTCTCAGTGTGAGAGTATTATCTTATTCCTTCAACAATTAAAAAATTACGAAGGTTTACTTTAGTAAATCATTTAAGTAGAACTTGTAATAATAACCTTACTGACTAATCTTCACCACTTTCCATCCTTCTAACTTTGTCTTCATCCAGTTGGCAACAAACTGACAACTTTGGGTTAGGGAATTAGAGAACATATGATTGTCTCCTTCGATAAGTTTCAGTTGGCTTCCCTTTATCTCTTCATGATATCTTTCGGCATATGTATATGGGACAACTCTGTCATGAGTGCCTTGCAATATCAATGTGGGACCGGTATATTTCTTTGCGGTTTCATATATCGGCAGTGTCATGGCGGTTTCAATGTAAGCCTTACCAAGTTTCAAAGAACCGGCTTCCGGAGATCCGGGAAGTTCCACATAATCTCCCTGAATATTATACGGGTCATAATATGCTCCCATAGTGCTTCCTCTTAAGGCATCGTCTCGTAGGACAGCAGCTGGAGCCATTAATGCCTCAGCCTTAATGATTTTATCTCCCAGCTCTCCTGCAACCATACTTACCACGACCCCTCCCTGCGAGTGTCCTACAAGTCCAATAGATTCTACCCATGGTTGTTTCTGGGCCCATTTGATAACATCCTTCAAATCTTCTATCTCATTCGGCACCGTCATATCTTGAAATAACCCATCGCTCTTACCATGACCGTTGAAGTCAAAACGGAGAGCTGCCATTCCATTCCGGACAATATCATCGGCAAGATCCTTCTGCATCTCCGATTCACAATTTCCACTGAATCCGTGGCAGATTATCACCAAAGGATATTTCACATCCTTCTTCACTTCATCAGGATATTGAAGCAAGGTATAGAGTTTTCCTTTTGAGCCTTCGAGCCATAATTGGTGAACCTCCTGTGCTTTCATATTTAGACTACTCAAAATAGAGATTAATAAAAATAGTGACAACACATTTATTTTCCTAACCTTCATAATGTTTTTATTAAATAATTCTAATTTTTAAACAACTTAGGTAATTCTTAAGTTTTAAAGGTTTTGTAAAGAATAATTTCAATAGAAATAATAAGAATTCTTTGTTTTACTATCTTATGAAAGAAGAGAGGTGACGTTGGAAAATCCGGTGCCACCTCTCTTTATTTTTGCCTCAAAGCTAAGGCTACGACTTCCCCTTATAAAAACTTTATTCAGTTATGTACCCCTGAACTTCCATACATTTTAGTTCTGAGTTCTCCTAACTGGGCAATCTGTTCGTCAGTTCTTTCTCCATGAACTTTCAGTTTATTTAGTTTAGAAGTTAAAAGATCATATTCAGAATCAGTCAATTCAATATCAGCTGCTCCAAGATTTTCTTTTATTCTTGCATCACTTCTCATTCCCGGGATTGGAACAACAATGGGATTTTTCATAACCCACGCCAAGGAAATTTGTGCCGGTGTGCATCCCTTTTCCTCTGCAAATCTCTTAATCAGATCTATGATTGGTTGATTGGCACTTACATTCTCAGGTTTATATCTTGAAATAACCCTTCTGATATCATCCCCTTTATATTCCGTCGATGCTGAATACTTCCCACTCAGCAAACCTCCTGCCATCGGAGCATAGGCCATAAAGCCTATCCCTAATTCTTCACAAACCGGTATTACTTTTTTCTCCCATTGACGAGCCATCATTGAGTATTCACTTTGAACGGCAGTCAGTGGTGTAACCGAATTTGCAACCCTGATTTGTTCCGCTGTTGCTTCCGAAACACCCCAACCTCTTATTTTCCCTTCACGGATTAAATCGCCGAACCAGTCAGCAAGTTCTGCCGGATCTACATTTTCAGGTATACGGTGAGCGAAGTATATGTCGATGTAATCTGTCTGAAGTCTTTTCATACTGTCTTCCAAGGCCGTTCTGACTCCGGTTCTGCTCAGTTTCCCACCCGGAATGTTTTCTTGTCCCAATAAGGTATTTGGTGAATATTTAGTTGAAAGAACTATATCCTTACGAAATGTCTTCAAAGCCTTTCCAACAAGCGTTTCGTTTCTGTAGGTTGCGTATATTTCTGCCGTGTCAAATAAAGTACAACCCAAATCGTGAGCTTCATGTATAAGTCTTATTGATTCTTCTTCCGTAGGAATTGCTCCATAGGCCGTGCTGAATCCCATGCAACCCATTCCGATGGCTGATACCTCGATCTCTCTTAGTTTTCTTTTCTTCATTATTATGATCAGTTAAAATTCTATTATGCAAAATTACATAGGAATAAAAGGAATGAGGTTACTTTAAGGCTCAAAGTTATGTTGTCTTAAAGCTCACAAAAAAGTGGTACCGTTTATTCCGATACCGCTTCATTTAACTTTTGCCGTTATGCAATTGTTGTTACGTTTTTTGAATTGAGTTTTAAATTATTCTTACTATTTCTTCAAGTGATTTTCTTTTCTTAGCCGGCATTTCATCATTGGTGGGATAGCCAATTGTAAGAATAGCCATTGGATCCAAATTTTCCGGTAAATCCAAAATCTCTGAAATTAATTTCGGATCAAAGTGACCGATCCAACAGGACCCTAATCCACAATCTGCTGCTGCAAGACAAAGATTTTCAGTGATTATAGAACCGTCTATGTCTGTATGTACTTTCTTGTCATATTCACGCACCCATGCTTATGCTTTGTCTGCACAAATTACGATATAGATAGGGGCCTGGGCCATCCATTTTGCCGGAGTCAATTTTGAGGATTTTAGTTTTATGTTATTTTACATGAAAGACTTTGCTGACTATTTTCCAGTTTTTCCCATCTTTTACCATTGAAAACATATCGTCAAATTTTGTTCCTCCAAAATCTGAATCAATTGCAACTATGGCTACATCATCGGATACATTGCATGCTGTTATTGTATATGAAGCAGGTTGAGGACAAACATCACTGTTATAATAGTCATAAAGAGCTTGAATTGGCAATGATACCAGGCTGTCATTTTCGATATGAGATATCGTGGCGTTATCGGTAAATACCGGTTCTGCAATCTTGCTATCTCCTTTTATGGCTGCCTTTATATAGGCTTCCAGAGTGTTGTTTATTCCTTCCAATTGTTCAGGAGTAGCATTGTTGAATTTAGTGCTGCCCATTTTTTCTTCTTTTATTTCTTGATTTTGATTCCCTGGTTTGGCGTTATCACAAGCGGTGGTTAAGAATAAGATACTTATGATAAGAAATATCCCATTTATAATCTTTTTCATTTCTTTATGGTATTGGAATTTTGGTTATAGGCTTTTGCCACACATTTCCATTCTCCATTGAGTTTCAGAAGTAGCAAGAAATCTGTGAAATCTATCCTGTTACCCCAATTTTCTTCAAGCACTCTTACCACTGCAACTGTTTCTTCTACCGCAATTACATCTATTCTTGCCTTGAAATTGGGATCTCCTCCAATTGTGTCACAATTCCTGTAGAACTGTTCGATAGAACCATGCTCCAGTTCGCCATCCAAAATCCCAAAAAGCACGGCATCATCTGTGAAAAGTTTCCTTGCATGTTCGCTGTTGCCTTCTGCAACTGTCCTCACGAAATTTTCAGCTGCCTTGGCAACCTCATCATATTCCTTAATTTTGTCTCTCATTTTGAAAAAATTTTGTATGCAAAATTAAGAAGGTAAAAAAATATTGTCAAGTACCGAAAAATTTTTCGGTATAGGAAAAATTTTTCGATATGGACTGAATGGATAGTAATCTTTATCTTTGTAGTAAAATTTAATTATGGCCTACGAAAAGAAAATACCGGTTGATCTTGATTGTCCTCTAAGGTTGACAATGAGTTTGATAGAATCTAAATGGAAATCTTGTATTCTTGACGAACTTCGAGACGGAAATCCCAGAAGACCCAGTGATATACATAAACTATTGCCTGAATCCGCCCCACGTGTCTTGGATATCTCGTTAAAGGAAATGGTAGCTGACGGGCTTGTGGATAAGAAGATTTATCCGGAACTTCCGCCCAGGTCGGAATATAAGATAACCCATTTAGGGAAATCTTTACTACCCATTATTGACTCCATGATGGAATGGGGAAAGGAACATATGGATCTTTTTGAAAAGAAATTTAGAAAACAAAAGCAATGATGAAAAAGATTATTAATTTGACTTTATTATTTACAGTTTGTTTGATGGCAGCATGTTCATCAAATTCGCAAAAAGCAGAGACTCAAGAACAAGAAATCGCCGGTAAAGCTCAGCTTGCTCCTATCGGGGAATTCGAAGAATTCAATGTGGTTGACGAGTGGAATGAAAATCCTTTTGACTGGTTTAAAGGTCAAGGTCTATTATTGGCGGTAGGAACTCCGGAACATAATAACGCAATGACCATTGGTTGGGGATCTTTAGGGAATGTTTGGAGTAAAATAGGTCCGGCCACAGTTACTGTTTATGTAGCTGAGGGGAGATACACCTATGAATTTATGGAACAATATGACTATTTCACCGTGATGGCTTTTGACAAAGAAGATGCGAGGATCCTTGGATATATGGGAACTCATTCCGGTAGAGACGGTGACAAGGCGCCTCATTTAGGTCTCCATACTCTTTATACTGAAAATGGAACACCATATTACGCTGAAGCCACTATAGTCTTAGAATGTAGGACTATCTATAAAGCTCCTTTCTTAAAAGAGGGAATGTGTGAGGAGGTTCAGAAATTTTATGAAAACTTTGATGCCGGAGTTCACCACATGTATATTGGCAATATTGTAAAAGCTCTTAAGAGGAAAATTATAGAAGATTAAAATGTAATTTGTATCTTTATCTTTTATTGAAATTAAATCACCAGCCTTTAAGAATGATTTTTCTCAATGGGGGAGGGAAAGCTATTCCTAATAATAGAGATCCGTTTACTTCAGGTCAACATATCTCATCGAAAGCACCGATTTTTATAAAAACGGCGGAATTTAGTTAGAAAAAAGAAAACCGTTTCCTGAATCACTTCTGTAACCGGCTTTCTACATTCGAATGTTTGGTTGAATAATACTGTCAATTTAGGCGATATGAATTATTGGTATAAAAATCCGTGATTTTGGTATGAATTTTATTATAAGGCTACGGATTAGGATCAAATTTCATATAATGACTCATCGAAGAATACTTCAAAAGCCATTAAGAGATGACATCGAATAAATTACGGTGCCACCTCTTAATTAATTTTGTTATTAAAATTGTTTTGATATTCACCTACCTTAGATCAATAACTTCAAAAACAAAATCTGTTTCATCCTCTTGAGGTCGCTCAAAACCATTCCAATATTCTGAAAATTGTTCTTTAGAAACTAACAAGTCGTCAGGATTATTACCCTTTCTGAGAGAAAGTCGTCGCCACAACTCTTCTTTATCCGCTTTGCAGTATAGAAAAAGGGGGTTAAAATTCAGATTTTTACATATATTTCGTACTTCATCACGTACAGAACGCTTACAATGGGTAGCATCCAAAACAACTTTCTGTCCTGATTGAAGCAGGGTCCTAAGTCTTCTTCTCATCTCTTGATTACACTGTTTAAATAGTTCTTTCTGATCTTCATTTGATAATTCATATAGATGAGACCCCACTTTTTCCCATATAAGATTATCTGTTGAAAGCCGTATGTAGCCTTCCTTCTCTAATTGACGGGCAAAGTATGTTTTTCCGGATCCACTTATACCGCACATTATTACTGCCTGAGACTGAATGTCAGATTTCTTCATCAGGTGTTGCCGGTTCGATTGTAATAAGTTCGTAATCGTTGCTTCCTAAGCCCAATTCTTCAGCATAGTCAAGCAGATAGGTGCCGTTCCGTTCTTCAATACGTTCAATAAGATGGACTTTACCAGGGTCTTTTGATGCGTAAACGGCGTCAACACAAGCACGGTCAACTGCCACAGGATCAAGAGATGCGAATATGCCGATGTCTTCCATCTTTATAGGTTCGGGTTCTGCACAGCAGTCGCAATCCACTGACAGGTTGTTGGCAACATTTATATAGAGAATATTGTCTCCTGTGTGATCAAACACTGATTCACAAGCCTCAGCCATTGATTCAAGAAAATCATTCTGTGGTGGTACATTTTCCCAGTCAACAGGTACTTCCCTTGATTTCCCTGCTGTATGTATCCAAGCTTTCCCGGCTGAAGAGGCTATGCCAATAGCAACATTTTTCAAGGCACCTCCGAATCCTGCCATCGGATGTCCCTTGAAATGGGAAAGAACCATAGTGAAGTCATAATCCAAATAATTTTTCCCCACATAATTTTCTTTGAGGTGTTTACCTTTCCTTACAGGCAGTGCCACGTCTCCTTCAGCATCCATTATATTTACCTCAGCAATTGCGGTAAAACCATGTTCTGCCGCCGTCTGAAGATGATCCTGAGAATTAAGGCGTCTCCCTTCGTAAGCTGTGTTACACTCTACAATAGTACCATCTACCAGATGAACAAGTCCTTTGATAACATCAGTACTCAGATGGTTGGGATTGCCTGCTTCACCGGTAGAGATTTTTACTGCAACTCTTCCTTTGGCTTCTCTCCCAAGAGCCTTATAAACTTTTATTAGATTGTCTGCTGTAATGCGGGGGCAGAAATAAACCTTTGTTTTAGTCATAGATATCAAATTTATGAATCCAAAATTATATTCATTTGTGAGTCAGATATGTTATATTTATAAAACTCACAAAACCAATGATTTATTAATCACCTGTTGTCGTGGCGATAATGTGCCGGGCTGATTTGTATTCACGGAATTCCAATAGGTAAATTCCTTGCCAAGTCCCGAGATTGAGACGACCTCTGGTGATGGGAATTGTCAATGAGGGTCCTATAATCGAAGTCTTAGAGTGAGAAGAAGCATCATCCGGTCCCTCCATGGTATGAACATAATTTGGATCCGTATCTGGTACTAATTTATCCAATATGTATTCCATATCTACCCTTACATCCGGGTCAGCATTTTCATTTATACTTAAAGCAGCCGAGGTATGTTTGATAAATAGATTGAGTAATCCGACATTTGGCAAGGGAGGTAATTGTTGTAGAATTTCATTAGTCACTAAATGGATTCCTCTTTCCTTTGGCCTCAATATTATCTCTTTCTGACTCCACATAATACCTAAACTAAGAAAAAAGATCTGTCGGTCTCTAAATAATTAAATCAGTTTTTCTTCACACTTCCGAAACCCCATAAAAGATGTGCATCATCTGAACTTTCCAAGTGAGTTCTATCATAAAATTTGGGTACATTATATCTTTCGTTTGACCCCATGACTCCCCGAATATAAAGGATTATTGGAATTGTGGTGTAAGTTTCAAAGTCAGGACTTGTGGAATATGTGATCAACCGGGAAATTGTCTTGGGACTTTCTTCCTCCGAGAAATCTTTCACCCAACCCATCGGTGCCTGAATATTGTCTTTGTTAAAGGAAGCCTTATCCAGACCTCCAGAAGATTCTACAGCATGAAAATAAGGTTTAACTTCATCAAATCTCCTCAAATCTCCTTCTGATGTCAACGGATTTGAAGAAAGAGTTTTGTTCCTCAAATAAAGGACTTCGAACTCGTCAATTATTTTGTCTCCTTCTGAAAATTTAATAGGAGGCATATAGATGGCAGCCATTGGGGGTATCATTAAAAACCGTTGTTCTTCGGTGGAGATAGAAGCTGACTTGGTACTGCCTTTACCAACATTAATTCCACTTGCTAGAGTTCCTATTGCTCCTCCGACTCCCATTGCTCCCGCCACAGCACCTAAGTTCATGGAACTTCCTTTAGATTTGGAAGTGCCTTCAGTGTAAACTGAATTAGTAAAATAAGGTGTAGAAATCCCATTGGCGTTAACTCTAAATGAATTAGCAAGATCAATGTATACAGGATTAATGGTTTTATTGGTAATTTTTATTTTATAATAAGGATAAATCGTCCAATTCCTTGCATTGCCTACTTCAAATGCCTCTAAAGAGATATCTATATTTTCATCAGACAGGATAGAGTTTTCGCCTATTCCCCATATTGAAATGAAATCGGAACAATATTTTGTTTTATCATTCTCCTTTTTTGGTTTTTTTAATCTTAACTCCACATTATTATAAGCCGCAATTTTTTGTGAATTATCACTCGCAGGATTTGGTTCCATATATTTCGGCCCTTCCTTTTCAGAATTATTTACTGCATCAGTCTTACGTGTAGTATCTAAAGATTTAGACTGACTGTCGTTATTTCCTACCATAATCATTTCTCCGTTTTCAGGCTTTATGGCAAAAACAGACTCGGCTTCGACTCTTTTCAATTCAGAATCCGGATCAGGCGACAGTGTATATAGAATCCACTTTCCGCTTTCTTCAACATTATAGATCTCCTGAGTCCTACCATCTTTAAATACAATCAGATCTGCAGATAATTGAAAGAATGTAAATAAAGAGAGAGTTAAGATTATAAAACTTTTCATAATATTTTGTTTTTAAAAAGAGATTACTGACTTTGCAATTACAGTTTCTCTAATCTCAAGTCCATATTAACTTATCCCAGCTAAATAGTCAATTTTGTCGTAGATAAATTTGTGTATAGATAAAATAATCAAAGAGAAGTTATTTTTCAGGATTTATTATTCATCAATTAAGGACAATAGGTTGAAATACATGGCAAAAGTTGGAATATCTCCGGCAATTTCTTTGTTCTTATAATCCGGATTTTCTTTGAGCCATTTTACATACCCGGATTTTTCTTTTTCTCCCATAAAAAGGAATTCATTTTTAAGATAAAATTCTACCGCTGTGGCATAAGCATCAACTGTGATAAAACAGCATCCGGTTTTATTATCGGTCACCATCCAATCTTTTATAAAGGCCAAAGTGTCAGACCCCCAATGTTCTCCTTTCCCTCGGAAATCTTTGTTAACTCCAAAACGACCAATTTTAACAGCAGGATAGTCTCTACGATGTTTTGCTCTTCCAAACTTATCTTTTATTCTTCTGAAGAAACTCTTGGAATAAACGGGTTCACCATTCTTTATTTCTATCTCTGAAATTTTGTCATTGGATAAAGTGAAAAATAGAACTGTTTTTCCCTCTTCCTCATAAAAATAAACCACAGTCAACAATTTCTCCATATCCTTTTTAGCTGAATTGAAGAAATAGTCCGTTAGGTCAGAATTTCCACAATCAAATGGTTTTAATTCTGTTTCCTTTGTTAACCTTTGAAAGGGAATGGTATTATCCATTAACAGCGGCTATTCTTTTTCTAAGTCGTTCAGCTCCTTGTCTAACTTTTTCTCTCGCTTTTCTTCTCTCTTCTAAAGGTGGAAGATTGGAAATTTCCTCACGGAAACGTCTTGCATCTTCACCAAATAGAATGGGAGTATTTCTAATAGGTTTCGCCATTGTTTATGATGTTTAATATTATCATCACAAAATTAGGCATGAATTTATGAATTTCCAAATCAATCAGTTAAGTAAATGTTGTGCAATTCCGGGAAAAGAAAAATTCCAGTCCGCTCAATATTTACGAATTGGAATTTCTATATGATCTGCCTGGGGTTCGAACCCAGGACCCCAACATTAAAAGTATTTGAATGTGCCTCGCTTATCAGACCTTTACACAGATAATCTAATACTCGTTGTTCGTTATCTGTTATTTAATTTGTAATTATAGATATTTATTCGTTTTTCAAGCCGTAATACATGGCTTTACCCATTTCTTGAGCCACTTTTTCATAGAAGGATTGGTCTTCAAAGAGTTTTGAGAAAGCATCCATCTGTTCGATGTAACATTTTTGGGCTATCTGTTCGAATATCTTAGGGAATATGTTGTTGGTGAACATATTAACATCGGAATTTTTCGCCTGTTTCTTGAGTTTCTTTTCCTCTTGCTTTGCTTTGTCGAATATGGTCTCAACAATTACTCGGTCGGCTTCCGTGAACTGCCCTTGATACATCAGATTGATTTTGTCAATGATATTGTCAAGCAAATCCCTCTTTTCTTCAACCTTTTTTCCGTCACCACCGTTTTCTCCCTTAACTGTCTTATCTTTTTTGGTGGGGGAAAGGTTTATCTTCTGTGTGTCTTGCACCTTGAACACATGGTGTTCCAATCTTAATTTGTTTTCCAAATCCACTTTTTCATGAGGATTCTTTGGTAAAACCTTGAATAGATATTCACAAAATACATAGGTCTTGAAAAGTTCTTTATCAAATGTCCTTTCTATCTGTGCCATAAAAGCATAGAAGCGAATGAAAGCCCTTACATAATATCTTACCTTAAATCGGTCTTCTTCATCAAGAGCATTGAAATCATCCAATACGGGCTTCAAAAGGCTTGTAAGTTTACCCATTGCCTTATCATCCTGCTGTGACTTAAATACTTCATAAACCTTTTCTTCGGTCTCCGTTCCCCATAGATGATAAGCCTTCAAGTTATTCAGATACTTGTAAACTATATTGACATCCACTGGTTCCGAAAGCAATGTATCTTCATAGAATGGCTTGAAGGATGCTTGAATATCTTCCGCTGTATTTACGAAATCCAATACAAAAGTGTCGGTTTTTCCTTTAGCACTTCTATTAAGCCGTGATAATGTCTGCACCGCTTTTACCCCTCTCAATCCTTTTAGAACGAACATTGTATGTAATAGGGGTTCATCGAAACCAGTCTGATACTTCTCCGCTACAATAAGAATATTATATAAATCACTCTCGAAATACATTGGAAGTGCTGATTCTGAAATCTTATAAGTGTCCGTGGAATTGAGTTGCACTTCGGTATATTCTTTCCCATCAAGAGTTACAGTATCGGAAAATGCTACCAATGGCTTAACATCCGTATATCCTTTCTTTTTGCAATATTCCTTCATGGCAAGGTAATATCTCACTGCATGAAGCCTTGACGGTGATACAACCATGGCTTTGGCTTTGCCATCCATTTTGTTTAAAGTTATATCCCTAAACTTTTCTACTATAAGTTCCACGGTATGCTCAATCACATACTCATGGCTGTCATGGTAAGCCTTTATCGCTCTTGTGGCTGGCGGTTCTTCATACTCTGGATTATCCTTTATCGCCTTCACTATCTTATATGAAGTCTCAACGGGAGTAAAGAACTCTAACACATCAAGTATGAAACCTTCATCTATGGCTTGTCTCATGCTGTAGTGATGGAAGGCTTCATATTGAGGATTCCCTTCTTCATCCGTACCCTTGTAAGTTCCGAAAGTCTGTATGGTCTTTGGCTTTGGAGTGGCTGTGAAGGCATAGAAATATTGGTTCTTGTGCTGTCCTTGAGTTAGAAGTGTCTCCACCATCACATCCATTTCATCAAGAATCTCCTCCTCGGTTGTTCCATAAACCTCTGCCATTTCAGCCACCGCACTTTCGGTATCTGCCAATGCCGCTTTCAGTTTCTCCGCTGATTTTCCGCTTTGGCTTGAATGAGCTTCATCCACTATTATTGCGAATTTCTTCCCCTTATGGTTATCAAGTTCCTTATAAATCAAAGGGAATCTGTGAAGGGTGGTGATTATTATTCTTTTCTTATCGTTTATAGCATCCCTTAATACGGAAGAATTGTCGGAATCCGTTATTGTGGCTATCTGTCCTTCGTAATGATCGAATCCCAATATCGTCTCTTGCAGTTGTCGGTTTAGAATCCTTCGGTCGGTGATAACAAACACTGTTTGAAACACCTCTTTATCCTCATTGTCATGCAATGAAGCCAATCTGTAAGCCAACCATGCGATTGAATTTGACTTTCCACTACCTGCTGAATGTTGGATTAGGTAATTCTTGCCTTCCTTACTGTTTTTTGTTTCGTTTACAAGTTTTTCTACAACATCAAGTTGGTGGTATCTTGGGAATATCAGTCTTGTTGTTTTTTTCTTTACTTGTTTACCGTTTTGAAGTGATACTTTTTCTTTCACCTCTTTGCTAATATATCTTTGAAGGATAGAGAGTAATGTGTCTTTTGACAATACTTTCTCCCATAGGTAAGAAGTCACATAGCCATTGGAATTTGGTGGATTTCCTCCGTCACCCACATTACCAGCCCCATTAGAACCTTGATTGAAGGGAAGAAAATAAGTCTTCTTGCCTTGCAAATGAGTGGTCATTACCACTTCGTATAGGTCAACGGCAAAATATACGAGAAAACGATTATTGAAACGGAAACAGAACTCTCTTTCATCCCTGTCTTCCATGAATTGCCTTTTGGCATTGGCTACGGATTGGTTTGTGAGTTGGTTCTTCAATTCAATTGCTACAATGGGAATCCCATTCAATGAGATAACCATGTCAATTGTATTGTGATTTTGCTCGGAATAGGAGAATTGCCTTGTAACAGTCAGTATATTGCTATTGTACTTTTCTACCAATTCAGAATTGAGATTTGAAGCGGGAGCGAAATAAGCGAATCTGATAGGTATTCCTCTGTCTTTGATACCATTCCTCAATACGTAAATAAGTCCGTAGGTATCTACATTCTGTTGGAATATATTGTATAATTGCTTCTCTGCCTTATCCCCATAGACATTTTTATACCGCTCCCAAACTTTCGGTTGGGTCTTCTCTATGAAGGATATTAGCACAGGCATATCAATTGCCTTTGCCTTATCGTAAGTGGCTTGATTACCCTTTATATATCCTCCCTGATTAAGAAGATATGATTCTATGTCTGCTTCAAAGTTCTTTTCCTTGGTTTCCATCATTTCAAAATATCTGCAATATCCTCTTCTGAATATCCTTTTTCAAGCATCTTTTTGGCGATACTGATTAATTTTCCTACCTCATCTTTCTTTTTACTTCTTTTCACAGTGTGCTTTAACTTGCCTATTACGAAGTTCAATTCCATGGAAGTCTCAGTGTCGGAGGTTTCCATTTCAGGCATCAGAATATCTGTCAATAGATTTCCGAAACCTGTAAGGAAATTCATCTGAGATTTCTTATCCATCTTACCTTCCATGGCATGCATGGCAAGAATCTGTCTTCTCACTTCACGAACTTGTGCAAAGGTATTTACAATTGCCAATGTGGTTTGTGTTGCAATCGGGCTTTTCAAGATAGTTGCAAGCATATATAATCCTCTTTCAGTGAAGGCTTTTGGAAGATATTTCGGATGATTACCTTTACCATTTTTATCCTCTAAGGTCGAAATTTTCGACCTTAGAACCTTCCACTCTTCTTTTGTTAATTCCAAAACGAAGCCTGTGGGAAACTTTTCGGGATTATTTTTGACTGCTTCATTTATTCGCTTGGTCTCCACACCATATAGTTTGGCAACCTCAAAATCGAGAATTACCTCTTCTCCTCTCAAAGGAATTATAACATCCTTAACTTCACTGGTTGTGATTATATCTGCCATTAATGTATTGTTTTTGATTTTGTTTTCAAAGTCAAAAATATTGATCTTGAAAATTAATGAATACTTAGTAGGTGGTCAAAAATTTTGATCACCTTTCCATTTTTCAAAGTCTATATATTCGGCTTTGAAGTAAGTATTTAGGAATTTGTGGTCAAAATTTTCGGCCGCAAAATTATATTTCATTGATTTCCACTTGTTTTTTGCCAGTTACATATTCATAGATGATGGATTTCTTATAATCCTTCAATTCCTCTATCTTTTGTTGCTTCAACTCAATAAGGCTGTCAATTTCAGAGCATTTATTGTCAAGATAATCTGCTATTTCTTGTTGTTCGGAAAGAGGGGGTACGATAATATAAGTAGAAGAAAGGGTTTTCTGTGGTATGCTATATAATTTAACCCCATTTACAAGTGTTCGTAATTGGGTTCTCCATGAATCTGTTTTGAAAAGATAGGAAAAATACTTGTTTTTATAATTGGATTTATTAAATGCAATTATGGTATGATAACCAGCGAATAAAAGCATATCTCTATCAATGAATATGCAGTTGCCACACCCTTCTAAATCTTCGGATGTATCAGCAAAAATCACATCTCCATGATTAACAAGACAATTTTGGTTGTTTTCTATAAAAATAGAAGGTACATATCTAATTAATTCATCCTTAATAGAAGTACCGCTGTTTGATTTTGAATGTATTTGACCGTAACTTATCACGGAAATACCATTTTCTACTAAATCTGCTTTTGTAATGGTTAATCCTTTGCCAAGAGAATAAACTGCTTTAAATGGTTTAACATCCCAATGCTGTGGGATTTCCCCTATCCACTCGATACCACTGTTTTTTAGGGGTAAATTCGGATTAAGACCTTTGGTGACAGTTTCGGTTATAATAGACTGCTTATAAGCCTTCAATTCCTCAATCATCTTGTCTTGAAGAGCCACCAATTCATCTATTTCACTACATTTCCTATCCAAAAATTCAGCAATCGTTTTTTGCTCTTGTATTGGGGGAAAGGGAATATTAATTCTACCAAAATCATTGAATGACACTTTTAATCTGCAAGTATTTACACGACCTTCTCCTCTTTCAATTGCATAAATACCTTTTCCAAGTTTATGATAAATCTTTCTTATCGAGGGAACATTTAGGAGATAACCATAATAGTCAGGATATGATTCCTTAGAAGGAGTCATTACATAATATACAGGGCTGACGCATCCAAAATAATTAGATTTACCAACAGCACCCACAATCATATTCATGCTGTTTAAAACAATGTCATTAGGATATGCTAATTGATATTGTTCAAAATCATCTTTGAATCTATCAAGATTAGTTGTTTTATCTTCATATTTTGTTATTCCTATATCTATAGATAAGGATAATCTTTCTTTAGATTTTATAGGATTATTTTTTTCGTTTCGTCTATTCAGTACATATTTTAAAGGCTTTATTTCCCAATCCTTCGGAATCTCACCAATCCAAGGAATACCGCTGTCTTTCATCTCCCTTACTCTCTCCTCCATCATCGCCCGATTATTTTAGCCATTAATTCTTGTTCTTTCTCATCAAGCGATTGAAGGGATGCAAATATTTCTTCGCTATTTCTCGGAGCAGCATATTTGTAAAACTCTCTTGTGAATGGTATCTCATAACCTATCTTGGTTTTCTTCTCATCTATCCATGCGTCGGAAGCGTAGGGATAGACATTTTTCTCCATGTAGGTTTCTATCTTTTCTTTCCATGGAATTGTTTCCGTATCTCTCTTCCCACTGTCGGCTTGTGGTTTCCCTTTCTTCAAAATGGGATTTCCATTTTCATCTGTAATAGGTCTATCTACAGTTACTTTGCTAAATTTGAAATCCTCAACATCCTTTATCTTGGATTCCACCTCTATGTCGATTTCTTCATCTTTATAATGTGCATCCTTGAACTCATCGTAAGCTTTGGAGATAAGGGATATACACTCATCCGTGAACTCGTTTCTCTTGCTACCGATAGATTTTCTTCTCTTAACTCCACATTTGGAAGCATCTATCAGTTGAACCTTACCAACTCTTTCCGCTGATTTTTCCTTTGTGATTACCCATATATAGGTTGCTATGCCAGTGTTATAGAACATATCATTCGGAATCTGAACAATGGCTTCAATCCAATCATTTTCCAAAAGATAACCTCTTATATTACTTTCTCCACTTCCAGCGTCTCCCTTGAATAAAGGAGAACCATTCTGAATAATAGCCATTCTACCGTTATCCTTCAACTTGGCTACACCATTGAGAACAAAGAGTTGCTGACTATCTCCGATCGCAGGAAGTCCAGGGGCAAAACGACCTGCTTCACCTAATTTATGCTCGGCTTCAACTGCTGATTTCTCATTTTTCCATTCAATGCCGAATGGGGGATTAGATATAATGTAATCGAATTTATAACCACTGAATTTATCATCGGAAAGTGTGTTTCCATGCTTCATATTCTCGGCATTTCCTCCCTTGATAAGCATATTTGCTTTGGCAATGGCGAAGGTCTGCTCATTAAGTTCCTGACCGAACTCCGTCAACTGTGCATCCTCATCAATCTCATGGAGTTTTTCGCTCAAACAATCCAACATCTGTGAAGTACCCATCGCCATGTCATAGACACTCGCTGTTATACCTTCCTCTTGAAGTTCCTTACGTCTGGGAGCCACAAGCAATTCAGCCATCAGATAAATAATATCCCTTGCTGTGAAATGTGCTCCCGCTTGTTCATCATAACTTTCAGAGAATTTCCTTACTAATTCCTCGAATATATAGCCCATGTCGACCGCTGAAATCTCATCAGCACCCATGTAAGCCTTCTTTGTGTTGAACTCGGCTATTACGTTGTATAGGATGCCGTTGTTGTCAAGTTTGGTTATCTCCTTGTCGAAATCGAATTTTTCGATGACATCAATCACATTGTTGGAGAAATGATTTAGATAACTGCGTAAATTGTCGGCTATATTCTCAGGATCGGAGAGCAGACCTTCAAAAGTGAAAGGCGAAGTGTTATAGAAATCATAACCGGAGGCACTACGTAAGAACCCATCTTTAACCGCTAATCCTCGTTTCTCAAGCATTTCATTGGTGTCAATAACCTTTTGCTTGGTTGGTGCCAAAGTATCGCTAAAACGCTTTATAACGCACATGGGAAGGATTACATTTCCATACTCATGGGGCTTGTATGTGCCTACCAACTTATCGGCTATAGCCCAAATAAGATTTGCCTTCTCTTGAATGTTTACAGTGGTTCTTTTCGACAGTTCTTCTGTTCCCATTTATGCTTGATTAAGAGTTTACTATTTCAATTAACAAAGTTAATGATTTTACCGGCCATTCCGTTATTAAACTTCTTAAACTCCTATTTAAAGTAAAAGGTACACTAATGAATTATTTGCGATCTATAGGGAGTTTCAGCATAGAAGATAGAGGGAAATATAATTATTATGCAACTAATCCCCGGGAAGATTCTCCGGCCCAAAAAAACCAAACCCGATGGCTTGAAACCAGAGGCCACCGGAAATAAACATTGCAAATTAAAAATTTTTCTAATTTATCCATTATTTACTCTGTATTGGATAAAATTATAAGTTTTTTATCCACTACAAGTAAAATTTTGAATAAAATCCTAATGATTCGGCGATTCTGGAATGGAATTACAGAATTCTGTGGTGCAACGGTAGGGCCATTCAGGAAAAGAAAAAATTGCAATTAATTGATTAACAATTAATTGCAATTTTGGGGAGTGATCCGCCTGGGGCTCGAACCCAGGACCCCAACATTAAAAGTGTTGTTTCTCTTACGCATTTAAAAGGCTCGCCTTCGGCTCTCCTTTCAAATGCAACCTGCTGAGCTAACGAATCTTACAGTTATCTTAGTATCTGCTTACTATCCTTATTATATTAAGTCGGTTTACAGATTGGTTTACAGATTAATGTAATTCTCTAAAATTATTGTTCTCTTGGATAATTTCTAAATTATAGAAATCCTTTGTTTCTTATTACAAAGATAATAATTTATCAGAATAAAATTTAGTTTTAGTCAACTAAATCTATTGTCAAAACTGGATGCAGGGCATAGGTATTAGTACCTCCATAAGGAAGTATTTTAACGAATTCAATATTTGTAATTCTTAAAGTCCTTCCTTTTAGAGCATCCATTCCTTTAATTAAATTACCTTGTAATAAAAATAAATCTGTCGCCGTACCTTTCGTATATGCTCTCTTACCTGTTGGAATTCCTTCATCATCAACAATGGATTTGAATTTATAAAAAATAGCTGGGTAAAAATCTTTGTATTTCCCATTTTTTAATTTTACCCTAATATATTCAACCTCACGATCATTAAAAGTTTGGGTAAATACTTGAAAATTCTCAGGTATTGTGAATTCATCTCCTAATTCTAAATGATTTACATCGGGAGCTCTCATAGGTTTATTCGAAAATGAGTTTGCGACTCCTACTGTTCCAGAAATAATAGGAGGTTTTGGAGGAAGTTCTTCCATCGATGCCATAGTGTAATGATTTTAAGATATTGACTTTCAAAATTAATTCAAATAATTTTATCTATAAAAGGAGCGTACATTTTTATTTAATCTATAATTATTATAAATCACATCTAAAAATGTACGCTTTCACTTTTCCCTTTATAGATTAATCTATGGAATTGGAGCAACAAAATCCAATGTATCTGCTGGAGCTTCTTCTACAGGACAACATAGACATCCAATTTCTTCTTCCTCTATCTGTGCTGTTTCTTCAGTCTTCTGATTGTTATGTGAACATGATATAACTCCCAATCCCATGACTGCTACAACGGCAAAAATAAACTTTTTCATAATCTTTATTTTTAAATGAATAAAATCAATTAATTATTTTTCTTAAGATATCTGGTCTCAGGCTTTTTTCATAGCAGGTGGAACATAAAGTATCCTTCAATTCAAAATGGGGATTTCCACCTTTAGCATCCGCCATGATGCAGCTCGGATCATCATTCGGGCAGTGTCTTAGACTATAATATCCATGACCGAATTCATGCATTGCCAATTTCCACAGTTCTTTCTTATTTCTTAGTCTGTAAGTGGAAATCACACTTACATTTCCTCCTAATGTTGATAACCCAAGTATTCCATAATTCTCTTTACCATGTACGGGAGTGGAAATATCTTTGTTTGTCACGCCAATAATGTAATAATCTGAAGACCCATTTTCCGACTTTTCACCAGCTATCCGATTGGCTGACTCTCCAAATTGATTATCCAGGAATTTGAGCATTGTCCCTGCTTCAAACCTATGATACTTCTTATTGATGCATGAATCAGGAGTGTTGAAATGTTCCAGACTCTCCACAAAGAAAACTTCCTTCCTTTTATCAGTGAAATTTTCCTTGAACTCTTTCTTCAATTGCTCTATCTGAGATTTATTGATTCCATCCAATGGCACAAAACAAACAGTTATTTGTTTATCTCTGCTACAAGCCATTAGAATAAATAGCGACAGACTTATCGCAACCATAGAAAGTATATTTACAAATGTTTTCTTCATTTTATTATTTCATATTATTAGAATATACTGAAACCTTATAAATGGTAAACAGGACGATCAAAAAATTCACCTGTTATTCCAAACCTTTATTGCATTAAGTCTTCTGATAGGTTATTTTGGGAGCGTACATTTTACGTTAAATATTACCAAATATAATATTTTTCATAAAATGTACGCTTGGTATAATTCAATTCATTCGGCTTTGTCTTTCTGCTCTTTGTTTTTCCCAAGCTTCTTGAATTCTCTTCCTATAATCTGGTATCACAATAGCATATCTTAAAAAGTCGTTAATAATATTATTTGGAATGCTCGCCTCTCTCATTGTGTTAGCAATATCTTCAAATTGACGTTTGTACATATGAATCTCTTTATTTAACCTTTGGTTAGTCCAATCAGAGTATTCATTCGGGAACTCAAAAGCAAAATCAATTACTCGCTTAAAAACATTCCTATATTTCTTTTCAATTTCATCTTTATAATAATCTCTGAGCGTCTTTTCAATATCCAATCCTTCTTTTATAATTCTACGGCGGAGTTTCTCAGGTTCCGATAACCGTGAAGTATAGGTTTCATGAATGAATCCAAGTATTTTAGGGGTCATTTTTTCTTCATTTAACAATCCCGTTAACCCACTATAAGCTTTATCTATTTCAGATTCATCCATAGTATCCATCTCAGAGAAGAATTTGAAGATTTCTTTAAAAGTGGGTTCAAATCCCTCCCATTTAAATATATTTTCTTCTCGGTCGTAATCAAAGAACAATTTTGAAACTTCTTTATGAAATTCCCTGAGTTTTGCAATATTGTCAAACCCGTACTTTCTCTGTATCTCTTTCAGAGCGTAATATGCCTTACGATTCTTGTCTTCTTCTGTCATTTTATTTTTATTTTCCATAGATTCAATTTTATAAGTCAGTATATTCATTAAGTGGATAAATATTTCTATATCAAGGCAACTGCATCACAATTACCTTCAAATCTCCACAGGAGATGTTTCTAATGTTAATTTATATCCCAATATTTTTTCAATAGTTCCTTCAGGAACTTGTACACATTCTAATGGAGGTAGCATTACATATTTTTCATACCATTCTCCATTTTTTAATATAGGTTCATTTTGAAATATCCATTCCTCTCCATTCTTATCTATTGTTAACCATGCCATAATATTTTCTTTTTGACATTTATAATTTTTCTATAGTTTGTTTTTGGAGGGGAGAACTTTAATATTCTCCCCTAAGTGATTTTTAAGCGGCTACTTTCTTAATGTAAAGATATTTCGGATAACAACCCAACACACAGAGGGTAACGGGACATATCCAAATCTTACTCATTCGGAATCCCTCAAAATCTGTAGCGTCATAATGACTTCCACCGAAAGTTGATTTATCCAACTGACGGAGCTCTGTATGATCTTCCACTTCAAGAGGAGTCTCAGAAGGAACCACATGTATAGTCACCTTGTGATTTCCCTCCTCATCGAGATAAGTAAGGAGGTCATCAGCTCCTGCCACCATTTCAAGATTGGCTCGATTGCCCGACCATGGCATATCAATGTACCATTTGTCATCTGGATCCTGAACGAACGTGAGGGTATATTCTCCTTTGGAGTTGGCGAAGATGCCCTTGATGAAGTGATGAACTGCTTTGAAGTTGTTAATAAAATCTGACATATAACAAAAAATTAAGTGATACTTCTTTTTGACGGTACAAAATTATAAAGTATCACAAGCATAAAACAGCGTAAAAATTTTTAGAAAAATTTACGCATTTATAAATTGTTGAATTTTAAAGAAATAACTCCATTGCAAAAGGAATGTCTATTTCCTTAAAATCTCTCATGAGTTTGTCGAATGTGGCATTGTTGAACTGGGAACAGATTATTTCAGGTTCATCTCCTTGCAATCTTCCACAGTAGTTCAATACACATAAAGAGAAATTTCTTTCAGACTGGGTGTATTTCCCTTTCTTCCTTTCGCTCTTGATAGGGAGAAAATCAAGCAATGTTTTGATCAGATAATAATCCAATGCCCTTATTTTCTCTCTTGAACTCCCTTCCTCAAAGTTATTGCTGAATGCTCCGTAATTCAATTTATCTGAATCAATGTTTGAAAACAAGGTCTTGATAAAATTAGAGTTACTGAATTTGAAGTGTTTTCCGTTTACTACAACATCCATAGAAACTTCACCATTATTACCTTCTAATGCCTGTTTCAATTTAGAAAGTTGCTCGTAAGATGAGTATTTCAGATCTGCTCTCAATCCATAATAATAGGAAAGGAAGAGAATGAATTCAAAGACTGGTGCGGGATCAAGTCCAAGTTCATCTATTGATTGTTGAAGCAGTTCATGATCCATGAATTCATCATAGGAAAGATGGGTCATTTTCAAAAACCTATCCCTTTGGTAATAATATTTCAGTTGCCATGCTTCAAGAGGAATTCCATATTCCACCCAGTCAATATTCTGGATAATATATGGGATCAGATATTTCAACCTTATTCTAACTGTTTCCGAATCATCTGTAAAGGCATCATCAATTGCATTATTGAAATCCTTTATCATTTGAGGGTCAATCTCCTCAATTGATTTAGGAGCAATTGCTTTCATCAAAATATTGTTGAAGTAAGTGGAAGTTGTTTCTTGAATCGGCTTTTCTTTCATGAATACTAATTTACACTTATAATTTATACCGTCAATGAATTGTCGAAGTTTGTAAAGGATAGGTTATTTTCAAACGTACATTTTATTCCAATTATTTATTATTTATAATATCTTTGTAAAATGTACGCTTCGTCCAATAGGCAACTGATTCTTGGTTCAAACCATTTTCAAACTAATTATTCATTTTTAAGGTTATCTACAAACTTCTTTATCAGAGAAGCATGGGATAATGGCTTGGTCGGATTCTCTACATCATCATTAGTGTCATAATCCAAAAGAATTATTGGTTTTGACCGTGACATTATTCTAATTTTCTTGATTTGTTCCTGACATTTATTCTCCAATATCCAATTATAAGACGGAACATATATCTCTTTTCGGGCTTCAATATATCCTAACAGTTCTTTACCGTTTATTCCTTTTCTATGTCCTAAACATTTTCCATTAGTTCTCACGGTACGCTTAATTCCTTTCATTGTTCCGTTACGAAAAGAGTTTCTATCTATGTCAGTAGATTCAAAAACTTTCAGACCTTGCCAAATGCCTTCCACACTCATTGAAGTTGCTTCATCACTGAACGGAACAGGAATTCCACCATGAGGATAGAAGGGAGAAAGTTTCTGCCATTCACCTTCTCCCTTACTCGTCACGTCAATTATAATAGCATCAGGATATTCATTTAGAAGCTTCTCCTGAGAACAACGTTTATTCTTTATTAATATCATTTCAAAATATTTGTATTAAAGTAGACAAACATCTTGCACTTAAAACATATTTATATTTTATGAAAATTGAATGAGTACCATCGCATCATAATGTCATCAAATTTAGTATATCTATCAACAAAAGTAAGATTAGATAAATAATTTCCTATGTTGTCTTGACACTTAATGCAATATGAAGTTGGTATTATCTTGAGTCCCCAGCCTAAAGTAAGCACAGTATTCCAATAGACCTTACTTACTTTAGATTTTATCCATTTTTGTCTTAATTTTTCTTTATAATAAAGCCAGTTTATCATAGATGTTGTATGGTTTTATAAATAGAATTTACTTCCTTGTCCCATTTCGATTTCATCAAAGGATTCGTAACAGAATCCTTCTTTGTCAATAACATAATAGAGACCTGCATAAAGAACCCTTGCAAAACCATCTTGAAAATCTCCAGCCCAATCAAATTTAAAAGGGATAACAATATTATCCTGTTTATCTATATAACCCCATTCTTCATTATCCCAGCTTCGATTAACGGCTGCAAGTTCCTCATGAAAATCTGAAGCATTAAAATATTTTAAAGGGATTTGTTTCTCTCCCTTCTCGTTGATAAATCCCCAATATAATTCTCCATTTTCTTTCAGGATTTTATCATAAATTAACTTATTATTTGTGTCTAAATTCCTTTCAATATCTTGTTTTTCTAAATTACGGAACAATGGAGAATATGGTCTATCGAAAAGATCTGTTTTAGCAACTCGGGCTAAACCTTCTGAAAAAGGGTAAATGTTAGTAAATTCACAATCTGCTATTAAATTGTTCTTTTCCTTGATACCATAACCTATGAATCCAGAATCTACAATATCAACCTTCCCATAGTCTATTCTTACAACATCATATTTACTATCAAATGAAACCACTTTTTCAGGCGACACAGATTCCTCATTAGGAAAATATCTTTCAACACAATCTGTTAATTCAAACCAGTCTTCAATTTCTTTTTTATTTCCCAAAGGATATTCAGTATATTGGTTAATTAATTCCCTATAAGTTAAAGGAGGTTTTGTATCCAATTCTCTGGCACCTTTAATATCGTAAGAATTATCTGGAAAAGAATCCAAATGAGCTGTTTCTACTACTTTACCAAACACATCTGTATATCCCCATTTCCCCTCACTATTTTGATAGCGGTATCTTCTTTGCTTGAGTTTTTCTATTCTTGATTCTAAATCTTCTTTCATGGTGATTTTATTATTCAAAAAAGATTTATTCATTTCTAATAATAGACAAAGTTTTTAAATCTTTTTTCTTTTTTTAATTCTTTATCTCCCTTATATACTAACAACAAAAAAGTTAAACAGGGTAGTAAAATTGAAGATAAACATAATAATGCTAATAATATAATTAATGTTACCATATTTAAATAATGTTATCAAATTAAAAGAGAAAAAATTTACACTTTATAATTTATACCGTCAATGAATTATCGAAGCTTGTAAAGGATAGGTTATTTTCAAACGTACATTTTCCAACAAGTCTATATTTAAATATAATTATAAGAAAATGTACGTAATATTAGTCTTACATATATCCTAAAACATATTAAAAAGACTATATTTGTAAAAGTATAAACCTATCTCTAAGAATAAATATTTTTCACTACCATTCTGGTACGTTCAACAACCAAAAACTTTTACCTCTTGTTATTTTTGCATTATAACCTTTATATTCCGTACATTTAGTTACTGAGAATTCTTCATCATTATAAATAAATTTATAAATAAACCTACCTCCTATGACTTTAACATAAAGCTGCCCAGAACGAGTAAATACTCCACTTAAATCTGTGGCTATTACATCGCCTATATATTCCCAAGTATTTACAGAATTATATTGAGCTTGTACTGGTATTGTAACAGCAGGTACTATAACTGGTATTGAGATTATCGATATTATAATCAAAATTATTTTTAGTCTTTTCATATTTTATTTATTGATAGTATTTTCACGTAAAATTACAAATGAAAGAATATGATTCTTCTCATCATAATTAAAAAGTATCGGAATGCCCTCAATTGCTTGCATCGTTCTGAGAAATCCATCATTTTGAATACCCCATGGCAATAATGTTGTAAAATCAGCTTTCTTAAACAATGGATTTAGTTTAAGAATAATTTTTTCATTATCATAGATTGAAGGAACTTTAATATCTGCATAGAATCTTGCTTCATTAATATTATATTCCAAGGAATAACCTCCAGTCTCTTGCACCAATAAATGGATTATAATCTGGCCTAATTCTTTAGTCTGCTCAGTATCATCAGCTTTAATTTGTAAACTAAATAACAGTGGCAATAAAAAGATTATTATCTTTTTCATGATTTAAAAATAAATAGTTCCTAAGCCTGTCACATAGGCTTTATAATCAAAATTATTGGCAGCCACTCGTCCATCTTCAAAAGAGGTCACTTCTTGTGCTGAAGCATTACATTTAATCCAGTTATTTCCTCCATAAGTGTTATAGTACTGGTCATAACCTGAATTATTTTTTTGTTTATAGGCAACTACTGTTACAGAGTATTCAGATACTCGGACTTGGATATTAACTCTTACCCAACCTGATGAAGACTTTATGTATCCATAAGTTTGTTGTATCGGTGCTGACTGTGCAGAACGTGGATCCTCATAAGGAGTAAAAACGTTGTATTGAGCCTTTAGACCCAAGAAACCCATACTGAGACTCAAAAAGAGAAAGAGAATTTTAAATTTTTTCATAATAATCTGTGTTTCTCATCCTCCGTCGAAACATTTATGATTATACAAAACAAGAAACGTGAGGACTGTATTTTGCTTATCCTACAATCAGGCTTCTCGCATTGCCTACCGAATGGATAAGCAACAGTGCTCACGCCTTATAGGAAATAAGAGTCTTATCATAGACGAATATAACCTAAGCGTGAGCGTTGTTGCCTCCCTTCCCATTCGGAATTCAAATTTTGCGAGAATTTGATTGTAAGGAAGAGTTCAATAACGCTCTTGTATGTAATGACTTCCATTAGGAAATCTGTTGCAAATATAATCAAAAGCGTTTAATTTATATCATTTCTATCAAACAATTACTTGGCGTACATTTTTAATAGGTTATTTTTATTAATAGTATTATTTTAAAAATGTACGTCAAGATTTTTTCATTACAATTATAATTTCAGGAAATCCTTTTAGCAATCTGGGACATATTGGCTTTCATAAGATTTACAATCCTATCATGATAAGTCGTGTTTTGATTATGTTTTCCACGGCATTGCATGATTTCAAGATTATCCAGAGAAACCTCGATTGTCTCCACAGGCTTTTTATCAATTTCAGCCGAAAGTATTAGGGATTTAGGTTTATTGTAATAATGGTTGGTTCCAACACAATGATTCAACTTGGCACCTACTTCATAGAAATCCTTTACTTTCTTAAGAACATGGATAGATATTTCTCCGTCACTGATTACAATGTCAAAGAATCTTTTCTTGGTTTTCCTGTAAGCCTTTTCATCGATCTTCTGCTGTTCCAAGTCTGCCAGATATCTTTCTCTTATTCTTTTCAATCTTTCCTGTTCCTGCCTTTCCTCTTTCTTGAGGATCCATCTGTCATGTTCAACTTTAAGGTCTGCTGGACAAACATATTTCGGATTATGAAGGTCTTTTCCAAGATAATCAAGTGCTATCACCATATCCCACCACATTGAAGGGTCTTCAATCTTGTAGCCATTTCTAATGCATATTTTTATGGAGTTCCAATATCTGTCAAAACCTCTTTTGTTATTCTGAAGGATATATTTCAGTAAATTCCCATATCCAGTTTTAAGAAGTGTCTCACATCTGTTATCAGTCAAAACATCTTTAAAAAGAAGACTTGGATTGATATTGTGAAACTCTCCTTTGAATCCGTTTCTCTTTATTTCAGGGATAACTTTTATTCTTGGATAAACATATTCAGGAATTAGAGAATGTGCTATATGTTCCCTTCGGATTTCCAATTTATCACTGAATATCCATTGGTCTATATAATAAGACATGCACCGTCTTTTACTTATAAGAGCAGTCTTACCTTTGGGATCTATCCATTTCTGAAAGACTTCCGAAATAAAGTATTGTGCCTGTCTGCCTTTCCTCAATCTTGATTCAATATAAAAGGTTCTTACTACTTGTATGCCCGCTTTAACTGTTATAATATTGAAATAATCCTTATAATAGAATGAACGCTTACGACTCCTATCCATAGTAAGTTCCATTCCACAATGAGGACACTTCACTTTATCAGGAATTTCCTTGTTATTGTTCTTCCATTCATGACCGCACTCAAGACAAAAGAATATCCCTCTGCTTGTTCGTTTTGCTATATGCGGTAAAGTATTAATAATGGCTTTCTCCCTTTGAGCTTTGGAGAGAGGAGATAAGGTTTTGCTCAAAGAGATTATCCGTTTTTCGTATCTGTTTCTTGGTTTCATAATTCATCAAATAATGATAATTGCGGTTGTTGTTCAATTTGCGGTTTTACCTTCGGCTTGTTACGTTGCTCAAGCTTCCTGAATTCTTCATCTTGGAATCGTTTGAGTGCAATTGCCTTTTGTTCTGTCTTTTCTTCATCTGTCAATTCCACATGATGATTGACCACCACATTACAGTTTATAGGTTTGCCGATATCTAAATCTGGTTCGTCTATGCCATGCACAGCCATGCCGTAAATTTCTTCATCACTGAAACCACAACATCCACTGGCTTTTACCTGATTCAGTATATAAGTGACAACATCATCAATCGTACGGGGAGATTCTATATATTTTTTGGCAAAGAGGGCATCTTCAATCGCTCTTTTATCAAGGTATGCCTTTATGGTTTGTTTGAATTGTTCAGTTCCTTTCATAGTGTATTTGTTTATAACTCAATTTTTAATGAGCGTACTTTTTTACAATACCCTTTATAATAAGATTATATTGATAAAAAGTACAAGGGAGAGCCTCTCTTCCGACTCTCCCTCAATTATTATGATGATTAATATCTACAATTTACCATCATCACAGTAAGAATAATAGCCATCTTCTGGAGTCACGATAATGTGGTCAAGTAGTCTTAACTCAACTGCCTTGCAAGCTTCTTTAATTTTGGCCGTTAACATATCATCTTGAATGCTGGGACCCTTGACACCTGAAGGATGGTTATGAGTGGCAATTATGGAAGTTGCATTAGCTACCAAAGCCGTTTGTAGAATCACTCTCAAATCCACTACGGTTGATGTCAGTCCACCTTCAGCAATGGTAGTATATCCAATCACTTTGTTGGCATTGTTAAGCAGAAGAATCTTGAAAGTTTCTTTATATCCTATGGTATCTTCGTCATAGACTTTAGAAATTAGAAGATTATATATATCTTGTGAACCCTTTATAGAGTCAGAGATTGGCTTCGGCTTATATTTGAGTTGGATTTCTGATATATAATTATTATCTGTCATGTCTGATTTTTTTAAATGTTACACATTATTATATAGGTTTAGTGGGAAAGAAAATCGGACACTCCCCAGTTATTGAGAAATGCCCGATTTTCGGAGACCAGGAAGGCTGTTAGCCTAAGAACCATGCATATTTGGAATCTCCGTATAATGCATTGTCAATCCCGACTGTCATCTCCGTTGCATTGACACCTCTTTGTATGTAGGAGTCAATATAAGATGATTTGTTGGCGGCTGTCAAAAGATTAAGGAAGTCAAACATTGAGATTGAATTATCCCTTTTACCGAAATTCGGACAGTTATAATAATCCCTGCAAATAGAATTTACCTGACTGTCCGTTATAAGGAGTTTCGGGATGGACTTCTGCACATCATTCGGAAGAGCTTGATATAATCTCATTCTTCCTACAATCTGTGCAAACTGAGTTTCCGTCAGTCTGCTTTCCGTCAGTTTATTTAGAAAATATGCATCTTGTTCTGGAATAAACGATTGGAACAGATTGCATGCTTCCTTATAAAGCTGGTCTATGTGGGATATTTCCATCTGGAGTTTGACACCGTTACCTGATAAGACCTGATTGGAGCAGATGTTCATTCTCCAACCGATGAAGATTGAGAACTTCTCCGTTCCACGTTTGGCTCTATATAAATTCAAGTCAGAATAGTTCCGTACACCTCCTATGCAAAGTTCCATTCGTTTGCCATCAATCTTATCCCATATAGTGGGGATAGTGAAAGCAAAGGCGAGCCTCTGATAAAACTGTGTTTTCTCCGATTCCAATAAATCTTTCGCAAGTTTATTGATGGCTGACGGGACTCTACCTCTGACAATATGTGAAACACGGATATCTGTGTCACTGAATTCATCATTATAAAATGTAGATTGTGCTGCACATTCAATCGTGTTTATAAAGTCCTGATGTGAGATAGTCAATTCCTGATTAGCCCAAGTAGGCACAACACAAGTCTCCCTCAATTCTTCAAGGGAGATTGCGTTTGTGTTGGCTTCAAGGAAATTCGGTCTCGTCGGTTTGTTCACCGTCATGACTGAAGTTGATTCAGGAGTTTCAATCGCAACTGCCTCTACAGGGATTGCACGTTCAAGCTGATCATTTTGGTATGAACTGACACGATTAAGCTGAAAGGTCTGCATGGTTGTAGTTGTTTAGAGTTGGTTGGAAATGAATTGTCTGTGGTTGCTGATTCGGAGTTTGGGTTCTCTTTGGAAGATAGAGTTCTTCTTTCTTCTGCATATAATGTGGAAGAAGTTGGTCTCTCCATTCAGGATATGCACCGTATATCTCTCCAAGTTCTCTCACTGTTTGTGCAGAATTGATCTTATCAATCACAGCTTCAATGGTTATGCCATCATTGCACCAGTCAAGAATTGCCTTACCAGTTTCAGGTGTGATTACGAATTCGGGTTGATTCACAAAGAGATTGGTTCTGTCCTTAGAAGTAGTTGCCTGATGTTTCATGTTGACATCAAAGACTATGGTATATTCATAATCAATTCCGTCACGCATTACTGCTTTCAGTCCGACTTTCTCAGGAACCATCTTGCCGTTCTTTTCCGACAACACATAATCCTGCTTACACCTCATTGTAGAGATAATGTGGCATTTGGATTGAAGGATTGCTTGCATAAGTGCATTCATCCGTGGTGTCACTTTCTGCCAATTCGTGAATGAATTTCCTGGGAGTGATGAATGATATTCAAGAAGATAATCCCAACATTGTGACATAGAATCAATAATGATAACCTCCATTCCCGCTTGTTCACATATCCTGATTGCTTCAATATAGGTTTCAGGAGTGTAGATTCCTTCAAGAGGTAGGACATTGTAGTCACCAAGATTGGCATAGAGATCTGCTGAATTGTTTTCGGAGTCAACCACTGCTATCTTAGACCAGTCTCCGCAAAGGCCGTATGCGAGTTGTAGGGCACTAAATGTTTTTCCACTTCCCGAGCAACCTTGGATAGCCAATTTTATCTTGGCTTGTTTCTTAGAAGATTTTCTTAACTGCATGGTTCAGTCAATTTAAAGTTACAAGGACGATAACCGTTATCGTCAGAGAGGTATCGTGGCTTATAAATTAGGATAGGTTATTTTCTGAAAATTGTAGGATAGTTTGTTTTCATTTTAAAATGAATCTCTGGGAGGAGGGGATTTTTCTATGGTGGACACACCAGAATATAACTATTTAAGAAAATTTGTAGGTGAGTATTTTTGTTTTGGAGGGGGGATAAAAATTCGGTATCCGATTTTTACTCTTCAAAGGTATTTTGAGAAATGGCTTAAGTAGCGTACATTTTTTACTAAATATTATATTTATAGGCATTCTCTAAAAATGTACACTTTATTTATATGTCTTTAAAAGATCCAGAATATTTTCATAGATAGATTTTGTATAATGCTATATAGTACCTTTTAAATAGAGAAATATCCGATTTAAATTTTGATAGATTTTTCTTAATCAGAAAATTGGAGTAGTCAATATGTTAGATTCAAAAAAATTTTGAATAAGATATTTATTGATTTTCTGAAAGTTAAATTTTGTTAAGTAGTTCGGATTCAATTTGGATTGTCATTTTTAATGCTTAGATTTAATTACTGGGATTGAGAATCAGGGATGATTTACTGTCTGACATTTCTGAATCTTATGAATCAATATAAATCTATCTTTGAGAATAAAAACCGAAGTCGTGAGGATTTCGGTTTTAATTTGTGGATAGTGTCCAAAATTCTTTCCCAGTTACTCTTATATAGAATAAAATTTACCTGAATTTTTTAGACATTAAATTTTCGCGGATTTTCAAGGATTTTACGATGTCTGATTTTTCTTCCAAGACTCCCTAATAATAGAATATTTCTACTTTGATTTTTTCAGACATTGGATTTTATAAGATATTCCAGTGTCCAAAAAGTTCTCCACGACTCCCTTATATAAATAAGATTTTATAGATATTTTTTAGACAGTTAGATTTTTATTGATTTTAAAGATGAATATTCCAGTTTGGAATAAGAGAAATAAGGAGATAAAGATTTTATTGATTAAAAATTTTTAAATATGAGGAGAGTGATTGATGTTCCTGAAAAAGTAAATTATTTAACAGATTGGGATGGATTTGAATTACCAAATGGTATTCTCAACAAAGGAGCCACCGCTTGTGGTGCTACCACATTAGCAATTAAAGATAAGAACAAGACAATTATTTGCAGTCCCAGAAATGAGCTTTTAAAAAATAAGAATGAGCAACATCCTGAAACTTTGCTTGTAATTGAAAGATGTGATGTAAAGACAATTTCAGATTATATAAAGAATCATGAGTTGCCAAAGATATTGGTTTCCTATGATTCATTTCCTAAAGTAGCCAGATGCATTGAAGATAAATCCGAATGGAGAGTAGTTGTTGATGAATTCCAATATATGTTAAGCGACAGTGGAATGAAATCTCCAGTTGAAATAAAATTGATGGAGATATTAAAGGCGTTTCCTTATGTTACCTTTATGTCCGCTACTCCAATTATAGGGAAATATCTTGATTCTATCAGTTATTTTAAAGATATGGATTACACGGAATTAAAATGGAGTAATCTTGAAAAAATAAAGTTAGTGAGAATTGAAGCCAAAAGACCGATTGATGCTGCAGTCGCTGTTGTCCGTCAATATCAGAAGGGAGATTTTCCCTTTATAATGAAGGATGGAAATAAGGTTGAATCTAAAGAATGTGTGATATATCTTAACAGCGTTTCCAATATTGTAAAAATTGCTGAGCAAACAAATCTTAAATCGGAAGAAGTCAATATTATAGTAGGTAAAAATGAGGAAAATGATAAGCAACTTGCCAAGATAGGACTTTTTAGAGGAAAAATCCCTTTAAAAGGGGAGCCACACAAAATGTTCACTTTCTGCACCTCAACTGCCTTTGCTGGGTGTGACTTCTATTCTACCTGTGCTTCTTCTTGGGTTATAAGTGATAGTAAAAGGGTAAATACTGCCATTGACATTGGAACCGATTTAGTTCAAATTGCAGGTAGATAGAGATTATCGGAAAATCCTTTTAGAAAGACTCTTACCTTCGTATATAATTTTAATCGTGATGGAATGTCTGAAGATGATTTTAATGCAGATTTGGAGAGAAGGGTAAAGCTTACTTATGATGAAATTGAAAGTAATAATTCTTCCAAAGGAGAATTTAGGATGGAAAGAATTAAACAAGTTATCCTATTGCAAAGATTATTTAATTATGGTGAAACCTTTACAATGTATGATGAGAATTCCAATAAATTCATTTTTAATGAAATGGCTTATGTCTGTGAGAAATATCTCTATGATTTACAAAGACACAATTATTTAAATGGAGTGAATATTCGAGAATAGATTGATGACCGTACATTTAATGCTGATGAGGAACCTGAACAGAGGAATTATGAGGAACAGTTAAAAGTTACTGTTAAGAAGGGTTCTTTTGTGGATTGGATGAAATAGTATTGTACTTATAAAGGAAAGGGAATGCTATCGGAATTTGTAGCCGAAATGATCTCAAAAAAATTTCCTCAAATCAAAGCCTATTACGATGAATTAGGAGCGGAAAGAATTAAGGCTTTGGGATATAAGGAATCTGCCTTAAAAAATGAAGTTTTAAACCGTCAGAATAAAGGTCGTTTAGTTATTGAATTTAGGAAGATATTTAAACCTGGATTACAAATGCCCACTACTGAAATTAAGGAGAAAATGTCTCAGGTTTATTCCGATTTAGGCATAAAGAAAAATGCCGTTGCTTCTCATTTAAAAGATGAATATGGAATCCAGAGTAAAATTATAAAAATTTTGGTTAATGGTTCCCGTAAGTCAGTTTGGGAATTTTTGTAAAATTAAAAGGGAGTTCCGATTTTAAATTCGGTGCTCCCTTCGTACTTTTTATCTTAATTAATGTTATAATATAGTAAACAATAAAAATGTACGTTAGTCAAAATTTTTCGTTTTTTGAGATTTAATCGGGATTCTTAAGTTTTGGGCTTAGAATTTCAATTGCCTTAGAGTCCCCAATTCTCGCCGTATCTCTAACCTCAAAATGCCATTTTAATGATTGTGCAGTTATTTTACTGGGAGGAGTTATATTAAATTTATCATATAATTTTTGTAATTTTTTCTTCGATTCTTTCCATGAATATTTTTTACCAATAATAAAAGTAGAATATAAAGCCTCTAAGAAATCTTCATTATATCCATTCTTCTTCATTTTTTTATTAACTAAAGCATCTTTAATTTTTTTCATACTGTAGTCTACGTTTTTTATAAATTCTGAACCAAGTTTAAAAAAAGCATCTACAAGAATTTTATTATGCGATTTAAAATTATTAATTATTTGGCTTATTTCAGTGGAACCTGAATATTGTGATATAACTTCCATAGTTTCTATTATTGCCTTATTTTGCTCCAGTTTGAATTTTGAACCTGATTCTTTTTTATAATTTACTTTTGATTTTTTATCTTCAAACCAGAAATTAACAGGATCCATCTCGAATGGAACTTGAAAATACCCACTTCTGCCATAAGCATTTCTTAAAGTAAAATAATCAGTGTATAAGGATTTTAACATTTCAGTATTAATCATATTATCTTTTAAGAAATAATCCATTTCACCATCTATGAAAATCTCAGAGAAAGGAATATTTTTTATAGAGTTGAGAATAGCCCTTTTTTCAACAGAAGAATGCGAAGAATCATATATTTTTGATAATTGTTTATAGGCTTTTTCAATTCCTTTTATATATTCTTCCACTTCCACTCTATCTTTAAATTCAATTTTAGAATTAAAAACAACATAATGGTCAATTTCCATCATGCCATTTCTGAATCTTCCACAGGCTTGTGCCATATCTGTAAACGGATCTATTAATGTTTGTGCATTATTTGCATCCGAGAAATAAATTACTCTTGGCTTTTTTTCTAAATAAATATCGAGACCAGTGTAAAAACGACTTGTAAAAAACATGAAAGGTTTTTCATATTCAGGTTTCCAATCTGTATGGACATTATTAAATCCTTCACTTCTCAATTTATTTGCACTTTTTTCTGAGCAAAATATACTACTGATGTCATTAAGTTTAGATTGATTTATAAGATCCGCTATAATAGATGCACTGTTTACAAAAATGCATTGTGGTGCTGAAGGTATTTTATCTGGTTTAACCCAACTATAATTAAGAGAAAACATTTTTCTTATATCATTGGTTGGAATTACGGATATTACAAAGAGACTAAAATATTGGGGTTCTACTTTTACAGTTCTAAAATTCTGTTCGATAAATCTTGGATCACTTGGAGTTATAGGAGTTGCTGAAACTAATGCTTTTTCTTTAAATTTGAAAAATGATTTAAAAGGTAGTGTTATATCTTGTCTGAAATCACGTTCTTTTATAAATTTATGGCATTCATCGAGTAACAAAAAACATGTTTCGTACATGTTGATATCCATGTCATCAAAAGCTCTTCTTACTTTATTAAAGCTTTCGGGTGTGACCATTATCTTTATATTTTTATTTTGTGATAATGTACGTTCAAGATATTTTGTAATGTCACGCTCAGAGACATATTGCATCACTCCAAATAAATTATCCGAGTTTTTATGTCTTTCAACTTTACATGTTATAATCGGAATATTGGGAACTACTATTATCGAATTTCTTGGGGCAATTATTTCACAATGAGTTGCCCCAACTCCAGATAATCTTTTATTCAATATTATATTGGATTCAATTAGGGGGTAAACATCTGCAAGATGTTGTCCTTCGTATATCTTAATTTCATTTGTTTCCATTCTTACAATCCTTTAGATGCAAGCATTTCTAAAATATCATCACTTCTTCTCAATTTATAAATCATGCAGCCATAAGGGTATCTGTATATAACTGTGAGCGTGTCAGGCTTATCAACAACCTCAGGAACTATTGTAATATTTTTAATATCAATATCTTTCGCTAATAAAAAATTTAAAGCCCCTTCATTATAGTCATTAGTATTATCAACTTGGCTTTTTAAGAGTCCATCGTTATATGAAGGGACTGGTTCGTTAATTTGGCCTGTTCTTAGGTAATTTATAAGCCAGGGAAAAATTTGATAACTTAATTGAAGTTTGAATTTTTCAGCAACTTTTTTACTATCCAATTCAGCACATTCATAACCAAATTCATCTACAGAAAAGGATATTGTTATTATATCTTTTCTTTTCATCATTTTCAAGGCTTCTTTTAGTGCCAAATCATTTTTATAGGGATTTTCAATATTATCCATTGCATTATCTTATATGGTACGTACTTTTTATTATTTGCAATTATGATAATGCAAAAATATAAAAATGTACGTTATAAAACAAGTAGTTTTATTATTCCTTCTACAATAGAGATTTCATTGCTTCATCTATCTGTTCATTATCGAAGGAGTCAAGATAGATTTGGGTGACCTTTTCTGAACTGTGTCCGAGGGATTCACTTATAATTGAGGTTGGAATTCCTGATTTCTTTAGAACAGTGGCGAATGAATGTCTTGCAACATAGGTAGTAACTGGTATCGGAATGTTCAGAGTCTTCCCAATGTCCTTTAAACTCTTATTTATCTTTGCAAGGGTTTTATGGAGCCTATTTGCAATTTGTATCTCTGTCTTATGGAATTCAGAAAGAATAGGAAAAATAAAAGAGGACTTTGGATTTCTGTATTTGTCCACTATCCCTATTGCTTTTGTTTGCAAGGGGATAATTATGGTTTTCTTGGTCTTTTCCCTATTGTAAATAAGTTTGTTCTCTATAATGTTAAATTTTTTCAGTTTTGCTATATCAATAAAATTGATTCCACCAGAAAAATAAGAGAATGTAAATATATCAATCGCTAACTTTTCATATGTAGTTTTTCCCTGATAATTTATGATAGATAGAATCTCAGACTTTTTCAAAGCTCTTTTGGGTGTGGTCTGATTGAGTTTTGCAATTTTATAGAATTTAAAAGGATAACAATCCTTTTTTATCTTATTTTCAATAATTGCGATATTGAAGACTGTTCTTAAATGGCGAAGTCGGGTACTGATGGTGCTATTTGAAAGTTCTTGAGACCTCATCCAATTCTCATATCGTTTCAGCCATAAAGAATCAATATCGGAAAAGGGGATATCTAAATGACCGTTGAATTTGAGGAAGGAATTATAAGAAACTGTGTACATTCCAGCATATCTGACTCTTTTTTCATTTTTAAGAATATCAATATATTTAAGGTAACTTTCTCCTACGGTATTGGAATGTTCGGAAGAAGTTGTATCTAAAAGAGATTTGGCCGTAAACTCTTTTCCTTCTACTCTTTTATCTAAGGCCTCTCTTTGAAGATTATTAAGCCTTTCATTAATAATTATAAGGATTTTGTCTCTATCGGGACATTTTTTATTAGGAAGATTTTTATTGAAATCCCAATATTTTGCTTGTAATGATATTCCCAGACTTTGATATTTCCGTCTATTGTCCTTGCAGACACATATCATTAGAGGATGTTCTCCATTAGCTAAAGTCTTTGACTTGTAACAGACGACTTTGATCGTTTCTTTCATTTGGTTTTACGGTTTACAGATTGGTTTACATTTTTCGGTAAACCGCGCCGTAAACTGAGACCTTGACAAAAGAAAAAAGCAGCCATCTTTGATTGATAACTGCTTGATTTTCTTAGTGATCCGCCTGGGGCTCGAACCCAGGACCCCAACATTAAAAGTGTTGTGCTCTACCTGCTGAGCTAGCGAATCCCATTGTTGTGGAGGGTTTTCCTATGGAAAGGAATCAATCCTCTTGGCGCTTCAGGATGGGCTTGAACCAACGACCCCCTGATTAACAGTCAGGTGCTCTAACCAACTGAGCTACTGAAGCAATTTTGTTACTTAAAAAGGATAATCAATTATTAAAATTAATATCCTCCAGACTCTCTTGTCTTTATTTGGCGCTTCAGGATGGGCTTGAACCAACGACCCCCTGATTAACAGTCAGGTGCTCTAACCAACTGAGCTACTGAAGCATTTTGCTTTCTTCAGGGAGTCTTTATCCGGGTTGTCCCGGGGTGCCTTCCCTTATTCGCGGTGCAAAGTTAGGAAGTTTTATTTATCCATGCAAATATTTATAAGTTTTTTTATTTAAGTTTTGCAAGTCATGGTGAAGGTCCTAAACAAGTTCATGAAGAAAGTTACAGATCTGTTAATTGGAATTTAATTTTAAGTGACGGACTTACAGAAGGATACGAAAATAAGAAGAAGTCCCGTAGATTTGAGGGGAGGAAATAGTGATTTTTAATAACTTTTTATCTTATCACAAATGCATCTATTGAGGTGGAATAATCCGGACTCAATAAAGCACGTCGGATGGCATGTGCAAATTTTACACTTTTGCCGGAATCGTCTTTTTTTGAATATTGTTGGGCTGCCAGAATCACCGTATCTGCACCCAGATGCATATTGATTTCATCAATGGCTTCGGAAATAGAGCGGTACTTTTTGCTCAAACCGGCATCAAATTCAAAAAGATCGGGCTGTATAGCAGAAGCAGAGCTAATATCGCTTACCATGACACCGCCTCTTTTATAATGAATGCCGGGACGGAAAATCGATTCCAATATTTTTTCTGCGGCTCTTACGATTTCGGTGGAAGAGTTGGTAGGTGTGGTGAATATAAAAGATGCAGAATTAGAATATTGCGGAAGATCATCCCGGAAAAAATTTGATTGAATGAACACAGTTACCATACCGCAAACGGTCTTCTGTCTTCTAAGTTTCATGGCACAACGAGCGGCATAGTTGGCAAAATGCTCTTTAAGGAGTTCGAAATCTGTAATCATATCGGGGAAGGATCGGCTTGTAACGATGCTTTGCTTCGTCTTGGCATCCATTTCATCTACGCCAATCACGTCCATTCCTCTTAATTCCATCCATGTACGTTCCCCCGGGACATGAAACCGCGACTTTACCCAATCTTTAGGTTTCTGAGTAAAATCATAGGCTGTTTTTACCCCTGCCAGGTTTAGTTTGCGGGCAATTCTTCTTCCGATTCCCCAGACATCCTGCACGTCGAATAGGCGTAAAGCTTTCACTCTTTGATCATCGTTGCCGATCAGGCAGCATTTATGGTAGCCCGGATAGTTTTTCCCGAATCTGGCCGCCACTTTTGCCAAGGTCTTTGTAGGAGCTATCCCTATAGTAACGGGTATACCTGTCCATTTAAGAACCTTTCTTGATAAATGTTCGCCAAATTCCTTGAGGTCAACCTTCTCCATACCATGAAGGTCAAGGAACCCCTCATCAATCGAATATTGATGCAGTACGGGCACTTCTTCACGCAAAGTGGCCATGACCCGGGCCGACATGTCACCGTAAAGTTTGTAATTGGATGAAAAGGCTATGATTCCGGAATCGGGATATTCCTGCAGCATCTTGAAATATGGAGTTCCCAATTTCACTCCCATTTTCTTAGCCTCGCGTGATTGTGCTACCACACATCCATCGTTGTTTGACAAAACCACGACAGGGCGCCCGTTTAAATCAGGCCGGAACACTCTTTCACAGCTGCAGAAGAAATTATCACAATCCACCAGACCCCACATAATATACAAAGTTAACCAATTATTTCGTTCTAATTATCATGAAAAGTAAAAACATGAAAGAACTTGAAATTTTCAGCGGAGATTACTCTACGTCGTTGGCTTTACAATATGCGGATGCCGGTATATTTGCCGGTTTCCCCAGTCCGGCACAGGACTACATGGACAGAACCTTGGATTTCAATCGTGAAATAATTCGGCATCCGGCTGCTACATTTTATGCCAAAGTGTTAGGACAAAGTATGGAGGGAGCCGGAATCGATACGGGCGATATAGTGGTGGTGGACCGTGCCCTGGAACCTCGCGACGGCGATATAGTGGTGGCATGCATCAATGGTGAGTTTACTTTGAAATATATCGATTTAAGTAAAAAAGATAAAGGTATAGTATGCTTACGCCCCGACAATTCAAGATATGAGCCCATCTATATGCATGAAGGAGATCAATTAGTGGTATGGGGGGTTGTAAGCAGCGTGATAAAACGTTTCCGTTAATTAAAGATGGAAGTCAGGGCTTGAAGAACTCTACGCAAAATTGGATTAATAGAAGGCTTAAATGACTTAAAAAGAAAAAATTTTATTCCATTTAAAAATAAAGGGAGAAGGGTAGGTGGTTTTAATACTAAAAATTTTATCAATCAAAACATAATCTTTAATTTTGCCAGGTACTGTGTATCATGAAAACGCACTCAGAAAAACTAAAGTCAAATAAATAAAACATGGCAACTAAAGAAAAATTGTTTGACATGTTTTCTCCGACGTCGACCCACGACTGGATAGAGAAAATCACTGTCGACCTCAAAGGTGCCGATTTCGAAAAGAAGCTCGTATGGCGCACTAATGAGGGATTTAATGTAAAGCCTTTCTATCGCCGCGAAGACCTTAAAGATATTCCCCACATGGGGACACTTCCCGGTCAATTCCCTTATGTAAGAGGAACCAAGGAGGACAACAACTGGCTTGTGAGACAACACATCCAGGGAGAATCTGCTGAACAGCTCAATAAGGAGGCTCTCCTTGCAATTGAGAGGGGTGTGGATTCTATAGGAATCAAACTTCCTAATGATGTGACTCCGGAATATTTCGAGACACTCTTTAAGGATATCGACCTTAAAAAGATTGAAGTGAATCTGTCAGCCTGTATGGGTCATACCGTGGAGATGGCTAAGGTTTTGGTAGACTATCTTAAATCAAAAAACCTTGAAAAGGATTTCAAAGGATCAATCAATTTTAATCCATTCAAACGTCTTCTGAAACATGGTCTTGAATTTCCTCGCGACCTCAAGGCAGAAAGCCTGATGCTCTATAATACAGTGAAGGATGTAGACCAGCTTAAATGTTTTGCCGTAGACAGTGTAATGCTCAACAATGCCGGAGCTTATATCGGCCAGGAATTAGGGTATGCACTTGCATGGGGAGCAGAGTGGATGACATTGTTGACCGATGCAGGCTTATCCGCCTGCGAAGCAGCATCACGCATCAAATTCAATATGGGTATATCTTCCAACTATTTTATGGAGATAGCCAAATTCAGGGCAGCCCGTATGCTTTGGGCGGAAGTCGTAAAAGCTTATGGAGCTGAAGATGAATGTTGCAAGATGCATGTGCATGCTGTGACAAGCGAATTCAACATGACTATCTATGACGCTCACGTGAATCTGCTCCGAAGCATGACAGAAACGATGAGTGCAGCTTTAGCCGGAGTGGATTCAATCGAAACCCTTCCGTTTGATCTTCCTTATAAGAATCCGGATGAATTCTCCGAGAGAATCGCTAAGAATCAGCAACTTCTTTTGCGTGACGAAAGTCATCTGAATAAGGTGGTAGACCCGGCAGGTGGCTCCTATTATGTGGAGGTACTTACAAAATCTATCGCTGAAGTAGCATGGAAACTATTTGTTTCTGTAGAAGAAAAGGGTGGTTTCCTTGAAATGCTCAAGAAAGGAGAGATCCAGAAGGATGTAAATGAAAGCGGAGTAAAACGTCATAATGATGTAGCACGCCGCAAGGAGATTCTTTTGGGTACCAACCAATATCCCAATTTCAACGAAAAAGCGTTGGATAAGATACAGAAGCCGTTAGGTCCATGTACCTGCGGTTGTTCGATGGAAGTAGCCAACAATGCTGTGGATTATCTGAACTTTGACCGTGCCGCAAGTCAGTTTGAACAACTTCGTCTGGATACTGAACGTAGCGGTAAACGACCCAAAGTATTCATGCTTACTATCGGCAATCTGGCCATGAGGCTTGCACGTGCTCAGTTCTCTGCCAACTTCTTCGGTTGCGCCGGCTATGAAATCATAGACAATATCGGTTTCAACTCAATTAAAGAAGGAGTGGATGCCGCTATAGAAAAAGAGGCTGATGTAGTAGTGCTATGTTCCAGCGACGATGAATATGCAGAATACGCTCCGGAAGCTTTCAAAGAACTTGCCGGAAGGGCAATGTTTGTAGTGGCCGGTGCTCCTGCATGCATGGAGGAACTCAAGGCACAAGGAATTGAGGAATTTATCCATGTAAGAGTAAATGTGCTTGACACGCTTATTAAATTTAATGCCAAACTCCTAAAGTGATATGAGACCAAATTTCAAAAATATAGATCTGCAGGAAGTTGTGGCAGACAAAGGCCCGGCTCCAAAAATGCAGAATGAGGCTGACTGGGTTACAGCCGAACTCATACCGGTGAAGCCGGTATATACCGAGGAAGACCTTAAGGATATGGAGCATCTCGATTTTGTATCGGGAATTCCACCATTCCTCCGTGGCCCCTATAGCGCCATGTATCCCTTACGCCCATGGACCATCCGTCAGTATGCAGGCTTCTCTACAGCAGCAGAATCCAATGCTTTCTATCGTAGGAACCTTGCATCCGGGCAGAAAGGTCTTTCCGTAGCGTTTGACCTTCCTACCCACCGCGGTTATGATGCCGACCATGAAAGGGTAGTGGGAGACGTAGGAAAAGCAGGTGTAAGCATCTGTTCTCTTGAAGACATGAAAGTGCTCTTCGACGGTATACCTTTGAATAAGATGTCCGTGTCCATGACCATGAACGGAGCCGTGCTTCCTGTGTTGGCGTTCTATATAAATGCCGGTTTGGAACAAGGTGCCAAGCTTGATGAGATGGCCGGAACGATCCAAAATGACATTCTCAAGGAGTTCATGGTGCGAAACACCTATATCTATCCACCTGCCTTCTCAATGAAGATTATCGCTGATATTTTTGAATACACAGCGAAAAATATGCCGAAATTCAATTCTATTTCTATCTCCGGCTACCACATGCAGGAAGCAGGCGCAACTGCCGACATTGAACTTGCCTATACTTTGGCCGATGGTCTTGAGTACCTGAGAGCCGGTGTAAACGCAGGAATGGATATAGATACTTTTGCACCTCGTCTGTCATTCTTCTGGGGTATTTCTATGAATTATTTCATGGAGATTGCAAAATTGCGTGCAGCCCGTATGCTTTGGGCTAAAATCGTAAAGCAATTTAACCCCAAGAATCCAAAGTCGTTAGCACTTCGCACCCACAGCCAGACATCCGGATGGAGTCTTACAGAACAAGATCCGTTCAACAACGTGGGCAGAACATGTGTTGAAGCGATGGGAGCAGTGCTTGGTCACACCCAGTCATTACATACAAATGCTCTTGACGAGGCCATAGCCCTTCCAACTGATTTCTCCGCACGTATAGCGCGTAACACTCAGATTTATATCCAGGAAGAGACTTACGTTACAAAAGAGATCGACCCGTGGGGAGGTTCTTATTATGTGGAGACACTGACAGAGGAACTTGCACAAAAGGCTTGGGAACATATCCAGGAAATTGAGAAACTTGGTGGTATGGCTAAGGCTATCGAAACCGGTCTTCCAAAACTTAAGATTGAAGAGGCTGCAGCCCGTACCCAGGCCCGTATAGACTCCGGAAAACAAACTATCGTGGGAATAAATAAGTATCGTCTGGACCATGAAGATCCAATTGATATTTTAGAGGTTGATAACACTGAGGTTCGTAAGGAGCAATGCGCTCGTCTTGAGGATTTGAAAGGTAAACGTGATGAAGAAGCAGTGAAGAAAGCTCTCGAAGCCATCACAGAAGCTGTGAAAGATCCTTCAAAAGGCAACTTGCTTGACCTTGCAGTGAAGGCTGCAGGTGTAAGAGCCACATTAGGTGAGATTTCAGATGCCTGCGAAGCCGTGGTAGGAAGATATAAAGCTGTAATCAAAACAATCTCAGGAGTGTATAGTAACGAAGAAAAGGGTGACCCCGAATTTGAGGAAGCCCGCAAAGCAGTGGCTGATTTTGCAGCACGCGAAGGTCGTCAACCCCGTATTATGATTGCAAAAATGGGTCAGGATGGGCATGACCGTGGAGCAAAAGTTGTGGCTACCGGCTATGCCGACTGCGGTTACGACGTAGACATGGGACCATTATTCCAAACTCCGGCCGAGGCTGCAAGACAAGCAGTGGAAAATGATGTGCATATTCTTGGTGTATCTTCATTAGCAGCGGGCCACAAGACTCTTATACCTCAAGTGATTGAGGAATTAAAGAAACTTGGGCGTCCTGATATCCTCGTCACAGCAGGTGGTGTAATCCCGGCACAGGATTATGACTTCCTTTACAAGGCAGGTGTAGATGCTATCTTTGGCCCAGGTACCAGAGTTTCTAAGTCTGCTCTTGAAATGATTCGTCTGCTTAATGAACAGCGTGCACAAAACTGATTCAATTCAGAATCTTAAATAAGAAAATGTCGGTCAAATTATTTGACCGACATTTTTATTTTAAATTACGATAATTATAAAAACTAATTATTGGGTTAATGCAGAATTTCACCATTGGTATATCCCGTTTTGTTGGTGAAAAGTTGCATCCGGGAATTCGGATCTTATTTTCTGTAGAGTTTTATCAGAGGGATTTACAAGAAATTTCTGACCGGGAAGATTTATAAATAGAGAGAGATCATCATAATGGTCAGAGATTAGAGCTTTACAGGTCAAATTATTTTTATTTATAAAGTCCTTTACTCTTTTTAGTTTTGAATCTCCTTTGGTTTCTTTATAATCCTGTAAATTCGGACTAAATTTTGTGGCGATGTATTGCAGGTTATAATCCTTTATTTTTGATATAAAAGAGGGAATATAGAAATCATCAGCGGCTGTAGCAAGTAAAATAGTGAGGCCCTGAGAATGGAAATTATCAAGCAAAAGATTTACCTCCGGATTAATATCCTTTTTGAGATTACTTCCAAAAATATCGAGATCCTTTAATTCTAAATTTTTTTTGGCAATGGCTATGATACCATGTTTCATCTCTCTATGAGAGCAAAGCCGTATTTTCCTTTTTAGAACAAGAGAGAGGAGTCTAATGGCCTCTTTATATTTAGCATTTTGCAAAAGTGTTTTTAAAAGGTAACGCGTAAAAAGTACCAAAGAGTTGGATCTGATAAGGGTACCATCCAGGTCGGTAACGACACATCCGGAATTTATTTCGCGTCGATCGACCATGGAAATCTTACCAAGGTTTCATTGTTGAAAATATAATAATCCGGCATTGAAGCAGGATGACGAGAAGTGACTGTAATAGCAGCAAATCTTGTAGTAGCTGTGGGATTGGCAGACTTTATGCCATTGAGCACATACTTTAAGGTGGCCCCGGAATCTACAGCATCATCCACCACCAGTATCTGATTATAAGAACTTATATTATCCGGCAGCTTTAAATCGATGAAATCTTTTCGAGACTTCTTTTTAAAAATAATCTTTGCTTCCATAATCCGTAAGAGATTAAGGAAAGGCACCGGGAGTCTCTTTATATGATGAGCCAGTTTTTTTTTCTTTTTGTCGGTAACTTTTCTTAAAGGATGGCAGAAACCCAACTGACATGGAGAGTCGTTAAAATGCCTATGAAATAATTTAGCCAATTCCGCTCCTCCCGACTTAACACCTATGATAATATCAGGATAGAATTCTTCTTCCTTAATTTCTTTTGCCAACCTTTCGCAATATTCGGCAAGAGCATCATGGTTTAAAGAAACAACTCTCATTTTGAATAAATTCTACGGCTGACTAAAAGAAAAAGGTTCTTCCCCAGATAACTTAAAATGATCCCGGCTTTGTTTTTGAGCCTTACGTTGGGGTTGAAAAAAGAGGCTTTTCTGTATTGCTTTATTTGTTTCCAGCATTTGGAAGCATTTTCCCGGTCGCCATTGATACTGCAAAGAGCAAACATATTGAAATTTGCGCTCAATCTACGGTCCTGAGCAGCCGGGAGCAGAGAAGGGTATTTATTTTGGATGTGTTCTTCTATATTTTCCGTCACTTTCAAAACGTCAAGCCTATGGAGATTCCAAGTGTTAATTAGGCTTCCTTCCGCATCTCTATAGAAATAGACCGGGAAATCGATCCACGCTATTTTATCACTGCTTTCAAAAAGATGATAAAAAATATTTAAATCCTCGTAAAGGATACCTTTTTCAAAACGTATTTCAGAGAAAATTTCTTTTTTATATAGTTTACCACACGCAGCGGGAAGGAATTTATCCTGATAAAGCACATTTTTTATGGCCTCTTCCGGAAAGAAAATTTTTATCGGGAATTTTTTATTTTGGTGAATATCCACCGGCAGAATCTTATCTCTAATCATTGTTCCCTGCACAATATCCACGGAATGTTTTAAGGCTACCTGCATCATGGCTTCAAGTGCTCGGGGAAGAAGCATATCATCGGCATCAACAAATGTAATAAAATCACCGGTTGCTACTTCAAGACCTCGGTTACGGGCTTCGGATAATCCTTCATTCTTGTGGTTATAAACAGTGACACGGTCATCTTTTTCCGCATAAGTTTCAGCTATTTGCATGGAGAAATCTGTAGACCCGTCATTGATTACAATCACCTCCAAATTTTTGTATGATTGAGACAATATAGAATCGAGACATGCCGCCAGGTATCTCTCAACATTAAAAACAGGGACAATGACACTAATCAGAGGTATTTGCATGGCCCGATTAATTACTGCTAATGCAAAGATAACCCTAATTACTTAAATTTTCGCTAAATTTGCATACTTCATATTAAAGATTTTCTGAAATGGATATCAGGAAGATAACTGAAAGAGTGAGTTATGTTGGTGTAAACGACAGGGTGACTAACAAATTTGAAAATTTATGGCCTTTGCCCCATGGAGTGAGTTATAATTCGTATTTGGTGAAGGGAAGTGAGAAAATTGCCTTGATCGACGGAGTAGAAGTTACTTATATCAGGGCTTTGCGAACTCATATTGAAAATAATTCAGGAGGCCAAAAGATTGATTACCTTATTGTGAACCATATGGAGCCTGATCATTCTGGTGCCATCCCTCTATTATTGGATATATATCCCGAAATGAAAATAATAGGGAATAAAATCACCATCGGGATGTTGCAAGGTTTCTATAACATTTCAGAGTCTCAATGTGAGGAAGTAAAAGATAATGACGTCTTATCCTTAGGAGATGTTTCCTTGAAATTCATCATGACTCCGTTAGTACATTGGCCCGAGACAATGATGACTTATCTGGAAGAAGATAAAGTTCTTTTTTCAGGTGATGCATTTGGATGTTTTGGAGCCTTGAACGGAGGCATACTTGATACAGAAATGAACACTGACTGGTATTTTCCCGAAATGTACAGGTATTATTCCAATATCGTGGGAAAATTCGGCAGACAGGTACAGATGGCGCTGAAGAAAACTGATCATCTTGATGTAAAATATCTTTGCTCTACACATGGACCCGTTTGGCATGACAGAATATCGGAAGTAATAGATATTTACAACCGGTTGAGTCTTTATGAAGGAGAAGAGGGAGTGACTATTATATATGGCACGATGTATGGCAACACCGGTGAAATAGCCGATGAAATTGCCAACAGGCTATGTGAGAGAGGAGTCAAGAACATCAAAGTGCATAATGCAGGTAAAAGCGAAATGAGTTATATGATATCGGATGCTTTCAGATATAAGGGTCTGATAATCGGGTGTCCCACTTACAATGGAAGTATGTTTCCCGAAATTGATGCATTCATGAAAGCAATGATGGTGCGAGAAATAAAGAATAGAGTAATTGCATTATTCGGATCATATACATGGGCATCGGCTGCTTGCAAGTCTATGAATGAATGTTTAGAGAAACTTAAAATGTCACCGGTGGCTACTCTGGACATGCGACAAGCACCATCAGCCGACGATACTAAGGAGGCTAAGAGAATTGCAGATGCTGTAGCAGACGCAATGGGATTTTAATTCATTGATTATCAGAGGACGCACGAGCCGTGCGTCCCTACAAAAGCCGATTGGGGATATTATTCGGGATAATCATTAAAATAATACCATTGTAACGTTATAAAAACCGATCTGGACAAAAATATTTATATTTGCAAAAAAGTCATGATATGACTCAGATTATAGTTACATTAGAAAAAGACACTAACCCATTGAAATTAAAAAATATAATTGATGGATTAAAGGGTGTCTTTTCATCTACAATTAAAGAAAAACCGGAAGAAAATATTGAAAAAGAATGGACTGATTCATTTAAAAGATTAAATGAGATGACAATAGATCCTTCTTTAATAGATCTTGATGATGATCGCACAAAATATATAATGTCGAAATAATGAGAATCTTCTTTGATACAAATTTTCTCTTGGATTACTTAGTGAGGGAAGAATATCCTTCTGAATTTTTAGCCAAATACTTAATATAACAAGCGAAATTCTTGATATCAAAATTAAACAAGAAAATAGAACGACATCCTTTTGAGCCTTTCCTTCCGGAAGGGTGCAAAATCGTTTTGTGTGGCACTTTCCCTCCTAAACAGGATAAATGGGCAATGGATTTTTTCTACCCAAACTTTTACAATGATATGTGGAGAATCTTTGGAATGATTTTCTATAATGATAGGGAAAAGTTTTTTAATAAGGAGAAAAAGCGCATTGACAAAGAGGGCATTCAGGATATGCTACGACTCCATCATATAGGAATAGGAGAGACAGTAAAAGAGGCAATAAGAACTCAGGATAACGCATATGATAAATATCTCGAGGTAGTGAAACCGGTAAATTTACCGGAGTTATTAAAAAAAATTCCGGAATGTTATGATGTTGTCACTACGGGAGAGAAAGCAGCCTCAGTGATAGCGTCGCTCACTACCACCACGGTACCTAAAGTTGGAGAGTTTGTGAATTGTGAATGCCGACTTGATGAAGATACTGTTAGAAAATTTCGACATTGGCGAATGCCCTCTACTTCTCGGGCATATCCAATGAAGACAGAAATTAAGGCAGAATACTATAAAAGAATGATGCAAACAGTAGGGATTATTTGAAATTATTTAACAATGCTCGACCTTATCCCTTTAGCAATATTTGATGCTTCGCAGTTTTTTCAATGGTTTGTAGAGAATGCAAATTATACATTTGTATTCGTGTTTATGGTTATAGAGAGTTCCTTTATACCGTTCCCTTCGGAAGTTGTTGTACCACCTGCTGCGTATTTAGCCTGCAGCAACGCCGGAGCAGGAGCCGGTATGAATGTTTTCTGGGTAGTGATAGTGGCTACCTTGGGGGCTTTGGTAGGAGCTTTTATAAATTATTTTCTGGCACTATGGATAGGAAGGCCGGTAGTGTATGCATTCGCCGACAGTCGGATAGGCCATGCTTTGCTTATTAATCGGGAAAAAGTGCAGAAAGCGGAAGATTATTTTGACCGCCACGGAGCCATTTCCACTTTTGTGGGTCGCCTTATTCCGGCTATAAGGCAATTAATCTCCATACCGGCCGGAATAGCAAGGATGAACATTTTCCAATTTGCAGTTTTCACTTTTTTAGGTGCATTGGTTTGGAACAGTGTGTTAGGAGCATTAGGCTTTTGGCTTTCTACTACTGTGACCCCCGACCAATTATTTGACAAGGTGGAAGAATACAATCGTTATCTTACTTGGATAGGTTATGGAATAGCAGGAGTTTGTGTAATTTTCATAATATTTAATGCCTTCAGGGGTACAAATAAAAAAGGAAAGGACAAGGAATCTGTATAAACTATTACAAAGTATATGTAGACTCCTTATATTATAAGAATTTATTAAAGGTGCCTTCCATATTTATCCTCATTGAGAAAACATAATTTTTAACCAGTATTAAGAAACCCTCCCAACATAAAATATTATCTGCCATGCTCGTTTCCCCATCTTTATTATCGGCTAATTTTGCCAACCTTTCTTCCGATATAGAAAAAATTAACCAATCAGAAGCCGATTATTTACATCTGGATGTGATGGATGGGGTCTTTGTGCCCAACATATCTTTTGGTTTTCCCGTAATAGAGGCTGTATCGGAAATATGTAAAAAACCGTTAGACGTACATTTGATGATAGTGGAGCCGCAGAAATGGATAGAAAGATTGAAAGACTGTGGAGCAGAAATCATGAATGTGCATCTTGAAGCATGTCTTCATCTTGACAGAACAGTTAATGCTATCCATGAGGCAGGTATGAAAGCAGGGGTGACTTTAAATCCTGCCACACCGGTTTCTCTTTTAGAGGATATAATAGAACAGTTGGATCTTGTTTTACTAATGTCGGTAAATCCCGGTTTTGGAGGACAGAAGTTTATACAAAATACTATTAAAAAAGTAAAGGAATTACGAAATTTAATAGAAAAGACTAATTCAAAGGCATTGATTGAGGTAGACGGGGGTGTGAATGAAAACACAGGTAAACTTTTGGCTGAAGCGGGCGCAGATATATTAGTGGCAGGAAACTATGTTTTCAAGAGTGAAAATATATTGGAGAGAATCCATATCTTAAAAATGATAAGTTAATGACATCTCATCGCCTAAATTTTAACATAAATTGGGGAACGGGTTCTTAGTAATCAGAATTTAATTTGTATTTTTGAAATATATAATTCAATCAGATAGAAATTAACCTATAGACTTTCAGAGCAAATTATCCACCATGAAACTTAAACATCTTTTTTTATCAATATTCGTGTTTATCGCCATCTGTATGAATGGTGCTACCTTTCGTTATGTAGGAGGTGATATTTCTTTATTGCCAAATTATGTGGCAGCCGGAAGTCAATATAAAGACGTCGACGGCAAAAAAATTGATTCATTACTCCCATATTTGTACGATCAAGGTATGAATGCAATGAGGGTAAGACTCTTTGTAAACCCGGGAGAATTTGAAGCTCAGCATCCAAATGATTATGACCCAAATGCATGTCAGAGTCTTCCTTATGTGATACCTTTATGCAAGGAAATCATAGATAATGGATTCGATCTCATGCTTGATTTTCATTATTCCGATACATGGGCCGACCCTTCAGACCAATGGATTCCGAATGACTGGGCAGGTCTTACCGATGCTCAATTGATACAAAAAATATATGATTACACGAAGGAGACACTTCTTACTTTAAAGGAAAATGGGATCACTCCTACTTTTATACAGCCAGGAAACGAAATAAGTTACGGTATGCTTTGGGCAGAATATGGAAATGACATACCTGGCAACCATGTCTACACCAATAGCAGCGCGGCATCCTGGCAAAGATTCGGTGATTTGCTTAAGTCAGCAATAAGCGCATGTCGTGAGGTGTGTCCTAATGCTCAGATTGTGATTCATACTGAAAGAGTGGCTCAGGTGAATGTACTCACCAATTTCTATGACAAGATGAAATCCCTTGATATTGATTATGATATTATTGGGTTGAGTTATTATCCTTATTATCATGGTAATATTTCACAATTGAATGCTGCGTTAACTACTTTGGAACAGCGGTACCCGGGAAGGCCAATTATGATAGTGGAGACCGGATGTCCTATATGGTGGAAGATTGATAATGATGCCGGATATCCTTTGTCATTAGAAGGGCAGAATCAGTTTGCTGAGGAGTTAGTGGCTGCCTTACTGGATCATCCTCAGGTAAACGGACTTTTCTGGTGGTGGCTGGAATATAACCCCTACGGCACCCAATTACAAAACTGGTATAATGCACCCTTGTTCGACCCCAAAACGGGTAAAGCTACTCCGGCCTTGAAGACAATCTGTACTTTTGGCACAGGGCATGATGGAATAGAAATGCTGGAGCAAGATTCAAAAGTAGAGGATAATCGATGGTATAATTTACAGGGAAGAATTGTGACCAATCCCCAGGAGCCCGGAATTTACATCCATAAAGGGAAGAAAATTCTAATAAAGAAATAAGAGCCCCTTTATCGTAAGGCCCTTTAATTCCCTATAGGGTGTAAAACTATGGAAATTTTGTATTAAATTTGCACCGCTATCAAAAACACTCCAAGGAAAGATGCCGGAGTGGTCGAACGGGACGGTCTCGAAAACCGTTGTACCCTTTCGGGTACCCAGGGTTCGAATCCCTGTCTTTCCGCTAATTATGAAAAAAGTACTTTTATCAGTTTTAACGGCTTTATCTTTGGTGGTTCCAACCCAGATAAAAGCCCAGGATTTTTTTGACACATCCGAACCCGCTGAGTTCTTCACAATAGGAGCCAGAATCGGTTTCAATACATCTAACCGTACCTTCCCCAATGGATATTATGTCAATCAGATATTTACCACATGGGGAACAGGCTTTAATGTAGGAGCAATAGCAAACCTTAACTTTAAAGATTATCTCACACTTCAGCCGGGTCTCTTTTTCGAGAGCCGCAGCGGTAACCTAATGAATGTGGCCGAATTTGAAAGAGCGGGTGACGATTATGTGTATTATGAGAAAGACCACATGAGAAATTACTATCTCACAGTTCCGGTGATGGGTATAGTAAATTTCAATCTGGCTGAAAACATCAGGTGGAAGGTAGAATTTGGGCCATATTTACAGTTTAGTCTGAAGCAGACCGGTTCGCAAAATGATGTTAATCTTATCTACTTTAATCCGATTGACCATCAATTTGTGCATTACCAGGCTAAACACCATTCATTTGACTTCGGACTTAAGATAGGAACCGGATTACAATTTTATGAGCACTATTACGTAGGTGTGCATTATTTGGCAGGCTTATGCAATGCATGGTCAACTCCTTCAGGAGGACGTAATAAAAGCTGGATGTTTACCTTAGGTTACGATTTCTAATATAATACAATATATTTACCGTATTGCAGGATGTATCTATGGTACATCCTGTTTTTTTGTGTTGAAAGAGATACAATTTTCTATTTCAGAAAGTCGAGAATCTTTTCTATATTAACTGCCTCAGAATCCTGAAAATCGAGATAGGTAATTGTGTTGTCACGTTTATGCCAGGTAAGTTGCTTCTTGGCATATACACGAGTGTTTTTCTGGATGCGGGCTATTGCCTCTTCTTTAGAGAGAATACCATCGAAATAAGAAAACATTTCCTTTAATCCTACTGTATTCAGAGAATTCAAATGCCTTAAAGGATAAACCCTTTGTGCCTCTTCTTCAAGCCCGTTTTCTACCATGCGGACCACGCGAGTATTGATTCTTTCAAACAGTTTCTCCCTGGATCCATTAAGACAAACTTTTACTACATCAAAAGGAAGATCTGTTCGAGACCTCATTCCTGTGAGAAGTGAGGAATAGGGTTTTCCCGCCATTATAGAAATTTCTACTGCGTGAAACACTCGTTTTAGATTGCGATGATCTATCTTTAAGAAGTATTCGGGATCAAGAATTCTAAGCTGATCCAAAAGCCAGTCATCCCCTTTATTTTGCCACTCCTGTGTGAGAGCGCTTCTTACTTCATGTGACACAGTTGGTAACTCATCGATACCATTGGTCAAAGTATCTATATACATCATTGAGCCTCCACAGACAATCGCGTAATTATTGTGGCTGAACAATTCTTTCAAAATATTGGAAGCGTCTTGTTGAAATTTAGATGCAGAATAATATTCATCTAAAAAGAGAATTTCAAGGAGATGATGTGGAATTCCACCTTTCTCTTGAATTGAAGGGACAGCAGTGACAATGGGTATACCTTTATAAATCTGCCGGCTATCGGCACTTATGATCTCAGTATTAAGTTTTTTAGCTAAAGAGACGGCAAGAGCCGACTTCCCTGAGGCAGTCGGCCCTGTAATAACAATCAATTTAGGTTTTTTCACTACTCGGCTAAGTCTTTGCAGATATTTACAATCACCTCTTTAGCTTTTTCCATAGAAGAAACGGGTACATATTCAAAGCGTCCATGGAAATTCTCGCCACCGGCAAAGATATTAGGACATGGTAGACCTTTGAAAGAGAGTTGAGCTCCGTCAGTTCCGCCGCGAATGGGTTGTACTTTTGGTTCTACACCTGCTTCCCTCATTGCCTTTTCGGCCAGTTCAATCACATGCATTACGGGTTCGATTTTCTCACGCATATTATAATACTGGTCCTTTATTTCCACTGAAGTACTACCGGGGTATTCGGAATTGGTCTTATTTACAAGATGTTCGATTTCACGTTTACGACTTTCAAACCTTGCTCTGTCATGGTCTCGGATAATGTATGTAAGCACTGTTTCTTCTACCGTGCCCTGAATTCCTACCAGATGATAAAAGCCCTCGTAACCTTCTGTATGTTCTGGAGTTTCCCATCGCGGAAGCATCACAATAAATTGAGTGGCTACCCTCATTGAATTGATCATCTTATGTTTTGCGTAACCGGGATGAACATTTCTACCTCGGATTGTGACTTTTGCAGATGCAGCATTGAAGTTTTCGAACTCCAGTTCACCCACGGCACCTCCATCCATGGTATATGCGAAGTCACAACCGAAGAGTTTCACATCAAACTTGTGTGCTCCCATTCCAATCTCTTCATCCGGATTAAATCCGATTCTGATTTTGCCATGTTTTATCTCCGGATGTTGCAAAAGATATTCTATAGCGGTTATAATTTCTGCGATACCGGCTTTATCATCAGCTCCCAAGAGAGTTGTGCCGTCTGTCACAATCAAATCTTCCCCGATATAGTTAAGGAGCTCGGGGAATTTTTCAGGAGATAAGACAATGTTTTCTTTATCATTTAAAATAATATCGTTGCCATCATAATTCTTAACAATACGAGGTTTCACATTTTTTCCACTCATATCGGGTGAAGTGTCGAGATGAGCAATAAAACCGATAGTAGGTACAGGTTTATCAGTATTGGCAGGCAAGGTAGCCATCAGATATCCATAATCATCCAGAGTTATTTCCTGAAGACCGAGTTTTTCAAGTTCATCTTTTAGAAATTTAGCGAACACCATCTGGCCGGGAGTACTTGGCGTCATATTGGTGAGTTCGTCGCTTTGAGTGTCGAACGACACATATTTCAAAAATCTTTCTACAAGTGGGGAAACCATAAGAATTTTTTAAAAGGGTGAGTAACTGATTTCCTACAAAATTACTGAAAATTTGTGTAATTTTGCGGCGCTAAATCTAATACAGGGATGGACAATGCAAAGAGGTTGAACCTCTTCACAAATCTTAGAGATTATCTTTTTATAATCATAGGTCTTAATTTATATGGTTTGGGCTTCACGGCCTTTATACTTCCTCATGAAATAGTGATTGGAGGACTATCGGGTGTGGGCACGCTGGTGTATTTTGCAAGCAATGGATTTATACCGGTTGCAGTGACGCAATATGTCTGCAACCTTATACTCCTTGCCATTGCCTTCAGGATGGTGGGTAAAACATTTGTGATACGTACTATTTTTGGAGCCACAGTGATCTCTCTATCAATCGGTGTGTTTGAATCAATCTTTATGAGCCTTGAGCATCCATTGATTCAGGATATATCAATGAGTGCCATACTTGGAGCCATACTTTGTGGAGTAGGAGTGGGACTTACATTCGTGCACAACGGTTCTTCCGGAGGAACAGATATAGTGGCTGCCATGGTGTCGAAAGTGAGTAATGTAAGTATCGGACGTACCATGATTTTCACCGATATGTTTATCGTGGTCTGTTCTATCTTCCTCCCGTTCGATGGTACTATACAAGAGAGAATCACCGAAAGAGTACCTATCATAGTATATGGATGGGTAGTTTCCTTCCTGGTGGCCTATATGTGTGATATGATAATCAATACCAACCGGCAGGCTACACAGTTTATGATTTTCTCATCAAAATGGGCAGAGATAGCCGATATGGTCAATATGGAGGCTCATCGAGGAGTCACTGTCCTTGATGCTGAAGGATGGTATTCCAAACAACAGATCAAGGTGCTCATGGTATGGTGTAGAAAAATAGAAAGCGTCACCATCTTCCGCATCGTAAAGAGCGTGGATGATAACGCATTTATAACACAGGCCAATGTAAATGGCGTCTATGGTAAGGGATTCGATACTATGAAGATACGAATGCCATTTAAAAAACACCGACAGTCAAATGAACTTACTGTTCAGGATGATTGACATTGTAGACTTCTCTGAGCATATCTTTTATAGAATCGATATTATGGAGGTCTACATTTCCGTGAGTCATTAGCAACATCGGTACAGCTTGCTGACCCTTTCCACCATAGGAAGGTTGAGTATAATTGATCTCTTCCCTTATTTTAAAACCATTTTTTTCATAGAATTCTATTCTTTTCTGAGCTTCAGGCGTGTCGCCCGGTTCAGTTTCAAGAAGCACATTCGGGCTTACTTCCTTGAATAGGTGTTCGAGCATCAATCTACCGAGGTTCTTGCCACGTTGCTCGGGAGCCACAGCAAAATGTTCAATATAAGTGTAGCCTTCAAAGGTCCAGTAAGAAAGGAAAGCAAGATATAGGTCACCATCCACTGCTGAAAAAGCGTTGAATTTGCCACCTTTCATCTTGATATAATTGTCAAGATGCTTTTCATCTTCATAAAGACGTCGCTGATCATGGGGGAAAGATTCATTATAGAGGGCTAAAAAATTCGGATAATCCTCCATTTTAAGTTTTTCAAATACAATAGCCATAATTTTGTTTTTATATGTGTTAATTAATATTATTCCAAAAGAGTTTATATTATAATAACACTTCAAATTGGGATATGTTTATGGAGTTATACTTTAGGAAGCTATAAGAAACCCTTAATGAATACTAACTTATAGGATTTTAAGGTTTTGAAATTTAAAAGATTCACCTTCATCTGATTAGAAGGAATGACCGGTATTGTAATGATACACTTTTGTTAAGGATTAGTTTTTTCTTTAACTTTGCATAAAGGCCTAAAAGTCCATTTTAAATAAAAAGACTTAAGTTGCACATCCTTATTAAAGTTGAAACATATTACTCAAATATTGAGGAAATATCTATAAATAAAATCTGTTCATATTCTTTAAGAAATACAGCTTTTGTAAATATAAGGAATGGCATAAGTCATACATCTTCGCATTGAAAAAACAGGTACATGGATACAAAAGAAACCGCATCTCAAAACAAAACCGAAAGCCAAGACAATAAAAAGAAGGTTGTAGTAAGTGGCATACGTAGCACAGGCAATCTGCATCTGGGAAATTATTTCGGTGCATTAAGTAAGTTTGTTAAGTTGCAGGATGATTATGACTGCAGGTATTTCATAGCCGACCTGCATGCCCTCACTACCAACCCTGACCCTGCGCAACTTCATGCAAGTGTTAAGGATATACTGGCAGAATATATTGCAGCCGGTTTGGATCCTGAAAAAAATATCATATATGTGCAGAGCGATATTCCGGAGATTTCAGAGATGTATCTTCTGATGAATATGCATGTAGGAATCGGGGAACTTATGCGCACAGCCTCTTTTAAGGAAAAAGCCAGAAAGGCCTTGGGAATAGTTTCTGACAGTGATGAAATAGAAAAAGAAATAATAGGGAATCAGAGCAATCAGAGAGTAAATGCCGGTCTTCTTACTTATCCTACCCTAATGGCAGTGGATATCTTAATTCATAAGGCTGATTTTGTACCGGTGGGAAAAGATCAGGAACAGCATCTGGAACTCACACGTAGATTTGCCAGAAGATTCAATTCTTTTTATAAAACAGAATATTTTGGAGAGCCTGTGAATTTTAATTTCGGAGGAGGAGCACTTAAAGTGCCCGGACTTGATGGAAGCGGCAAAATGGGCAAAAGCGAAGGCAACTGCATTTATCTTATAGATGATGAAAAAACGCTGAGAAAGAAAGTGATGAGAGCTGTGACTGATGAAGGGCCGAAAGTGCCTAATTCAGAGGTAAGCCAGCCCATCCAGAATTTATTTACCCTTATGGAGCTTGTTTCGTCTCCCGAAGTTCTGCAGCATTATAAAGATGCCTATGCCGACTGCTCAATCAGATACGGAGACCTCAAGAAACAACTTGCGGAAGATATGCTTAAAGTAACCTTGCCGATACGCGAAAGGATTCTTGATATTAAGGGTAACGATGAATATCTGAATAAAATAGTGAAACAAGGAGCAGAGAGAGCACGCGAAACTGCTTCTAAAACACTTAAGGAAGTACGTGAAATAATGGGCATCCGCAGAATCTGAGATGGTGCTAAATTGGATATGGATCGGGCTGCTTGCCGTGGCATTTCTCATGGCAGTGGCCCGAACTGTTTTTCAGGGAGAACTGGGAATTTGGTCAGAAATAATAAACAGTTCTTTTTCCCAGGCAGCCTTTGCATTTGAAATTTCTTTAGGCCTTACAGGAGTGTTGACCCTATGGCTCGGAATTATGAAAATAGGTGAGAAGGGAGGTGTGATTGACTTTTTCGCCCGACTTATTAATCCATTTTTCTCACGTCTCTTCCCGGGGATACCAAAAGGGCATCCTGCGATGGGCGCCATATTTATGAATATTTCAGCAAATATGCTTGGCCTTGACAATGCCGCCACACCTATGGGACTCAGAGCGATGCAAGAAATGCAGACTCTCAATAAAGAAAAAGAGCGGGCCACGGATGCCATGATAATGTTTCTTGTATTGAACTCCTCCGGGCTTTGTCTTATTCCCATCAGCGTGATGATGTACAGGGCACAAGGGGGTGCCAGCAATCCTACAGATGTTTTTCTTCCGATACTGATAGCCACAGCAATTGCTACTCTTGCAGGTCTCATAGCGTTGTGCCTGAAGCAGAAGATTCGCATGGATGGTGTTATATGGAGCTGGCTTTTAGGAATAGCTGCGATAGTGGCCTTAATAGTATGGTTTTTTTCGGAATTACCGGCAGATAAGGTGGAAACTTACTCTACTTTTGCAGCAAATGCCATCCTTTTCAGTATTATCATTTCTTTCTTAGTGGCCGGTGTGAGTAAAAGAATCAATGTATATGATACTTTTATAGAAGGAGCGAAAGAGGGTTTTAAGACGGCTGTAACCATCATACCCTATCTTGTAGCTATATTAGTGGCGATAGGCATGTTCAGGGCCTCGGGAGCCTTAGATGCCTTCACTTTATGGGTAGAAAAAGGGGTTACCTATATGGGAATAGATGCCGATTGGGTTGGAGCCCTGCCTACAATGCTAATGAAACCTTTGAGCGGAAGCGGTTCATGTGCAATGATGCTTGATGTGATGAATACAAACGGAGCCGATGCCTTTGTAAGTAGGGTTGCGGCTGCCGTAAGGGGTTCCACTGACACTACTTTCTATATACTTGCTGTATATTTTGGTAGCGTAGGTGTATATAAAACCCGATATGCAGCCGGTTATGCTATCTTTGCCGATATTGTAGGAGCCGTAGCAGCCGTAGTTGTAAGTTATTTTTTCTTCCATTAGGAGCACCGATAGATATAAAAAAATTTCAATTGGAAGACTGATTTAATTTTTTATTTTAAAAATTTTACATTATAAGATTATTGATTAATTTAGCGATATCTAATACCAAAAGAATTTAACCTTAAGAAAATCTACCATGAAAATCGGAATTCCCAAAGAAATTAAGAATAATGAAAACCGAGTAGGTGCCACCCCGGCAGGAGTGAGTGAACTGGTGAGGCATGGACATGAAGTATTTGTTCAGAAAAGTGCCGGAGAAGGCAGTGGATTCGCTGATGATGAATATGAAAAAGCAGGAGCCAAAATACTTCCTACCATTGAAGACGTATACTCCATAGGGGAAATGATAATCAAGGTAAAAGAACCTATTGAACCGGAATATAAATTAGTGAAAAAAGGTCAGGTTCTTTTCACATATTTTCATTTTGCAAGTGAGCTGGCCTTGACAGAAGCTATGATTAAAAGTGGTGCTGTATGTATAGCCTACGAAACTGTTAAAGGTAAAGATGGTAGTTTGCCATTGCTCATCCCGATGAGTGAAGTGGCCGGAAGAATGTCAGTTCAGGAAGGAGCTCGTTTTCTTGAGAAACCCCAAGGAGGAAGAGGTATACTTCTGGGAGGTGTACCGGGAGTGAAACCGGCTAAAGTTCTTGTGCTCGGAGCAGGTGTAGTAGGTCGCAATGCAGCTCTTATGGCAGCCGGATTAGGAGCAGACGTTACAATCTGTGATATCTCCCTTCCCACATTACGCCATCTTGCAGAAGTGATGCCTAAGAACGTGAAGACTTTATATAGCAACAGACATAATATAGAATCAGAATTGCCTACGACTGATCTTGTGATAAGTTCTGTGCTTATACCGGGAGCCAAAGCTCCTCATCTCATCACAAGAGATATGCTGCCTCAGATGAAGAAGGGAAGCGTGATAGTAGACGTAGCAATCGACCAAGGCGGAAGCCTGGATACCTCAAAAGCCACTACCCATAGCGAGCCTACATACGAAGTAGATGGCGTGATACATTATGCCGTAGCCAATATCCCGGGTGCAGTGCCTTTCACTTCAACACTGGCACTTACCAACGCCACTTTGCCATATGCATTGAAACTGGCAGATTTGGGATGGATCGAAGCATGCAAGCGTGATGCGGGTCTGGCTGAAGGTGTAAATATAGTAGATGGTAAAGTCACTTATAAAGCGGTGGCAGAAGCCTGGGATCTACAATATACACCTCTCAACCTATAAAGAATTAATTAACCAACATCATGAATAGGAAACCCGGGTCCGTGAGGATCCGGGATTTCTTTAGTGCAGACCTGAAATCATCAGGTCTTTGGTTTTCAAATATCTATTTTATCTTTCAGGCCATGCCTTTTAATGAAAGAATAGATGCATTAATTGTATTGATTTTCTCCAAAGCATCCGATTCTTTTTTGCGTTCCAATGCCACTACTTGTTCAGGGGCGTTAGCCACAAATTTTTCATTGCTCAGTTTTTTTCTCACTGATTGCAAGAATTTATTATAATATTCCAGGTCTGTTTCAAGTTTTTTAAGTTCTTCGTCAATATTGATTGATTGTTGCACCGGAATACTGTATTCAGTTGCTCCTACAATGAATGAAATTGCGCCTGCAGGTTTATCATCGCTTTCTGTGATGGATGATATATTAGCAATTTTTTCCAGCACTGAATTCATATTTCCGTTATATTCTCCCTTTACAAGAAGCTCGAGTGCTTCTTTCTGAGGAATGTTCTTCTGTTTGCGGATAGTACGAATACCGGCAACAGTTTCTTTTAAAATATCGAATTCAGAAATAATTTTTGTCTCGAAGGTTTTGGCTTTCGGAAGCAAAGCCACCATTATGCTTTCGCCCTCCTTTCGAGGTTCGAGATTCTGCCATAGTTCCTCCGTAATAAAAGGCATGAATGGGTGCAGGAGCTTAAGGAGTACATCGAAAAATTTCAATGTGGCGTCATAAGTCGCTTTGTCAATAGGAGAACCATAAGCAGGCTTTATAATTTCCAGATACCAGGCAGAGAATTCATCCCAGAAAAGTTTATAAGTGACCATCAGGGCTTCCGAAATACGGAACTTACCCATAAGGTCGTCAGTTTCATCAATGGCTTTAGCCAGCACACTGTCAAACCACTCTACTGCTACTTTAGAAGCCTCCGGTTGAGGTTTTTCTCCATCTACTTCCCATCCCTTCACAAGGCGGAAGGCATTCCAGATCTTATTACAGAAATTACGACCCTGTTCGCATAAAGAATCATCATACATTATGTCGTGACCGGCAGGTGCTCCCAGCATGAGTCCCATTCTGACACCATCGGCTCCGAATTTATCAATCAAGTCTAACGGGTCAGGTGAATTACCCAAAGACTTAGACATTTTCCGTCCGATTTTGTCCCTGACAATGCCTGTAAAATATACGTTGGAGAATGGTTTTTCATTGCAGAAGGCATATCCGGCAATAATCATTCTGGCAACCCAGAAAAATATGATATCGGGTGCGGTGACAAGATCGGTAGTGGGATAATAATACTTGAAATCTTTATTCTCGGGATCAAGGATACCATTGAAAAGAGAAATAGGCCACAACCATGAAGAGAACCATGTGTCAAGACAATCCGGGTCGCGATGAAGGTCACTTAAAGTAAGTTCAGGATTTCCTGTCTTTTCAATGGCCTTTAACAAAGCTTCTTCCTCATTTTCCGCTACCACGAAGCCTCCGTTAGGAAGATACCAGGCAGGTATCTGATGACCCCACCATAACTGGCGCGATATACACCAGTCTTTTATATTCGACATCCAATAACGGTAGGTATTACGGAACTTATCCGGTACAAATTTAATGTCGCCATTCTCTACGGCTTCCAATGCCGGCTTTGCCAGACCTTCCATTTTTACAAACCATTGCATGGAAAGTTTGGGTTCAATCACGGCATCAGTTCTTTCTGAATGGCCCACTTTATTGACGTAATCTTCAGTTTTTTCCAGGAGACCTTTCTCATCAAGGTCTTTGGAAATCTGTTTCCTTACATCGAAACGGTCCATCCCGACATACATTCCACCTTTTTCAGAAATAGTGCCGTTGTCGTTGAAGATATCGATGCTATCAAGATTATATTTATCCCCGAGCATATAGTCGTTGACGTCGTGAGCCGGAGTTACTTTTAGACATCCGGTGCCGAAATCCATTTCCACGTAATCATCCATAATTACGGGTACAGCACGACCTACAAGAGGCACGATCACTCTCTTTCCTTTCAGCCACTGATATCTTTCATCATTGGGGTTGACGCAAACGGCGGTATCGCCGAGTATGGTTTCAGGGCGGGTAGTTGCCACGACAATATATTTGTCAGGCTCATCTTCTACCATGTATTTTAGATAGAAGAGTTTACTGTTTTCTTCCTTATAAATTACTTCTTCGTCAGAAAGAGCTGTGAGGGCTTTAGGATCCCAGTTGACCATTCTTACTCCCCGGTAAATGAGTCCACGGTCAAACAAGTCACAGAAAACATGAATCACACTTTTGGAACGAATTTCATCCATGGTGAATGCAGTACGTTCCCAATCACAAGAAGCCCCTAATTTCCGTAATTGCTTCAGGATGATGCCACCATATTTATCAGTCCAATCCCAGGCATGTGTCAAAAATTCTTCACGAGTAAGAGAATTCTTTTTTATACCTTGTTCGGCAAGTTTTGCCACTACTTTTGCTTCTGTTGAAATAGCGGCATGATCTGTACCCGGAACCCATAATGCATTTTTACCTAACATTCTTGCTCTACGTGTAAGAATGTCCTGAATGGTATTATTCAACATGTGGCCCATGTGGAGAACACCCGTAACATTTGGAGGTGGAATCACTATGCAGAAAGGCTCCCGGTCGTCAGGAGTGGAATGAAACAAACCATTTTCCATCCAATATGCATACCATTTATTCTCTACATGTTCGGGATTATATTGGGGATCCATAATTTTATCTTTAGTTAATATTGTTTATAGTGAGATTATAGATAGATTATTCTCCGAGATAAGATTTAAGGAGTTTGCTTTTCTGTCCTTTTAGCCTTTTTATAGCCTTCTCTTTAATCTGGCGCACTCTTTCACGGGTAAGGCCGAATTTATCACCTATTTCTTCAAGCGACATTTCGGGATATCCAATACCAAAAAACATTTTGATAATATCCCTCTCTCGGTCGTATAGTTGCTTGAGAGCTCTGTCAATTTCACGAGAAAGGCTTTCTTGATTGAGCGTTCTGTCGGCCATAGGGCTGTTTTCATTCGGCAACACATCAAGGAGGGAATTGTCTTCACCATCGGTAAACGGGGCGTCGACCGAAATATGGCGGCCGGAAACTTTTAAAGCGTCAGCAACCTTGTCTACCGGCATTCCGAGCCTATCAGCCAATTCTTCCGGAGAGGGACGGCGCTGATTTTCTTGTTCAAATTTAGAAAGCTCCTTAGTAATTTTGTTTAGAGAGCCTACCTGATTTAATGGCAACCTTACGATACGACTTTGTTCTGCAAGGGCCTGCAATATGCTTTGGCGGATCCACCATACTGCATAAGAGATGAATTTGAACCCACGCGTCTCATCAAATTTTTTTGCAGCACGAATAAGTCCCAGATTCCCCTCATTAATAAGGTCGGGAAGACTAAGGCCTTGGTTTTGATATTGCTTGGCTACAGAAACGACAAAACGAAGGTTGGCTCTTGTGAGTTTTTCAAGAGCCGCATGATCCCCTTTTTTGATTCTTTGAGCCAGTTCTACTTCTTCAGCCGGAGAAATAAGTTCTTCACGTCCTATTTCCGAAAGATAGGTATCAAGAGAAGCGCTTTCGCGATTAGTAATTGATTTGGTGATTTTTAATTGCCGCATTCCGGAAACAGAATTTATTCGCCAAGGTAACTTCTGAGAAGGCGGCTTTTCTGACCTTTGAGTCTTTTGATAGCCTTCTCTTTAATCTGGCGCACACGCTCCCTTGTAAGGTCGAACTTATCCCCGATCTCTTCGAGAGACATTTCCTGACAACCGATTCCAAAAAACATCTTAAGGATTTCGCGTTCACGGTCGTAAAGCTGCATAAGGGCCCGGTCTATTTCTTTACTGAGGCTCTCTTTATTAAGCACGGAGTCAGCTCTGGGACTGTCGTTATTAGGCAGTACATCGAGCAAAGAACCGTCTTCCCCGTCAGCAAAAGGAGCATCCATTGAGATGTGTTTTCCGGAAACTTTTATGAGTTCTTCAATTTTGTTGGCAGGAAGGTCAAGTATCTCAGAAAGTTCTTCAGAAGAAGGGAGGCGTCCATGTTTCTGTTCGAATTCCATGTTAGCCTGAGAAATCTTTTTCTGGATACCCACCTGGTTTTGAGGTAACCTTACAATACGTGTCTGCTCTTCAAGGGCAGAGAGGATGCTTTGGCGAATCCACCAAACGGCATATGAGATAAATTTGAAACCTCTTGTTTCGTCAAATTTTTCTGCAGCTCTGATAAGCCCGATGTTACCTTCATCGATCAGATCTTCCAGACTAAGGCCCTGGTTCTGATATTGTTTAGCTACAGAAACGACGAAACGCAAATTGGCCATTACCAATTTGTTGCGAGCTTCTACGTCTCCTTTTTTAATTTTTTGTGTAAGTTCTACCTCTTCATTGGCACTGATAAGATCGCAGTGTCCTATTTCCTGAAGGTATTTTTCTATAGATCTTGTACCACGGGCTGTAATATTACCCGGAGTAATTTTAAGTTGTCTCATAGATTACTTAGAAATTGCGCAAAAGTAGTTAATCCTAATCCTGTAGACTTAATTATGCGTTATACCGCTTTAACCTAAACGACAAAGTTAGTGTATTATTTTATAAAATAATAAAAAAACATCCCGAAAAATTCGGGATGTCTTCCAATTAACTATATAGCATCAGAATATTTCACCAAAATCATCATGACTCAGGCTGTAGATTCACAGCATAATAGTATTTTCTTCCGTTGGGATATAATCCTACCAGGAACATTACCTTGTCTTCATCATCATTTTTCATGATCTGATTGAATATTTTCTCCACGTCGTCTACGGAATTGACAGACTTACCATTGATCTCAGTAATTACGAAACCATCTTTCACTCCTGCATCCTTGAAAGGACCATTCTTAACACCGGCAACACTCACGCCTGCTGAAATTCCGAGTTTCTTTTTGGTTTCATCACTTACTTTCATGAATGCACAACCCATGTCGGAGAATTCACCCTTCTTGGTGATCTGAGTACTTCCCTGAGTATTTCTTAAAGTACCGGTTTTCTGTTCTTTCTTATTATTGCGGTAATAAGTCACGGTAATCTGATCTCCCGGACGATACTTGTTAAGTTGCTCCACAAGTTGTGCAAAGTTGTTGACGTCAACGCCATTTATAGCTGTGATCACATCATTTTCCTTGAGTCCGAGTTCCATTGCGGTGCTCCTGTCAGTGACTTCGCGTACGAGAAGACCGGATTTCACTGCTGTAATATCTTTTTCTTTAGCGATCTTAGCATCGAGTTCGGTCACACTGCAACCAAGTACAGCTCTCTGAACAGTGCCATATTGCTTCAAGTCTACCATCACTTTCTTCACGATAGAAGTAGGAATGGCAAATGAGAATCCTGAATAACTGCCAGTATTGGAATAAATAGCAGAATTGATACCTATTAGTTCACCTTTTAGGTTTACTAATGCACCGCCCGAGTTACCGGGATTAAGAGCAGCATCTGTCTGAATGAAAGATTCAATACCCATCCTGCCATTTCTTGATGACTGACCGAGGCTTCGTGCTTTTGCACTCACAATACCGGCTGTGACTGTAGAATTAAATCCAAATGGATTACCTACAGCGAGTACCCATTCACCAATCTTTACAGCTTCACTGTCACCAAATTCTATAGCTGAAAGTCCTTCGGCGTCTATTTTTATCAAAGCGAGGTCGGTTGCTTCATCTGTACCAACCACAGTGGCCTCGTAAGTTGAATTATCATTGAGAAGCACTTCCAGTTTCTCTGCGCCATCAATTACGTGATTGTTAGTTACGATATAGCCATCCGACGAAAGAATAACTCCTGATCCCAATCCTGTCTGCACGGGTTCGGAATTACGCTGTTGCTGACGTCTTTGTGGCTGACGTTCCTGCGGACCGAAGAAGAAATCGAACATACCGAAGGGGTCATAACCACCACCGTTATATGGATTTTGCCTTGGGGTAGCAAAACTTTTGATACATACTACTTCATTAACTGTTTTTTCTGCCGCTACAGTAAAATCAGTTTCAAAAGATCCTGGACGTACAGATGTACGGATAAAGTTACTGTCGTCGGAATTAGCGTTATTGTGTTGCACAACCAAAGGTTGAGCCGAGGCATCATTTTCAGAGCCGTGAGATTTCACACAAGATGTGAAAGACATGGTGGCTATAAAAAGCGCCAATGAATAAGTCATTAAATTCTTTTTTATCATAACCATGTTGTTAGGATGGCACGACATTGTGCCTTTTCATTTATATAGACAATGCAAAATTGAATAAGTTATTACACAGATATGCAAAAACCTTGCCCATTTTAAGTTAATTTAATAAAAATTTTAATCGGTAAAGAAAATTTATAAAATAATACCCATTCAGAGAAGGGGAGGCAAATTCCTTCCTCTCCATTTTATTCGTGAATATATGGCCTTAAAAATGATATATTGATTATCTTTGTAACCCTTAAATGAATTCAGCTGAAAAATCTAATAGAATGAGACCTCGTCTTCTCCATATCCTTTCAATTATTCTAATATGCAGTATCTGCGGAGGTATGACTTCATGCCGAAGCCATAAAAAGGCAAAAAAGGAGGATAGTGTATATGTGGGAGAGACGATTGAATTAAAGAAAAAGAAGAAGCAAAAAAAGAGTAAGACCACAGGAGAAAGGATTGCAGAGGAATCCCTTACCTGGATAGGCACTCCTTATGGTTACGGCCGAAGTGAAAAAGGAATAGCCACAGATTGTTCCGGTCTGGTGACAGTGGTTTATGAGAAAGTGGCAGAAATCAAACTGCCAAGGAATTCTGCACAACAAGCAGATTTTTGTGAGAGTCTTGACGAAAAAGAGATAAAACCGGGAGACCTTGTTTTTTTCGCTACCGGGAAAGATACAAAGAAAGTGAGCCATGTAGGTGTGATGATCGACTCAGAAAAATTTGTACATGCTTCTGCCAGTAAAGGGGTGATATTATCAGAAATGACTACACCCTATTATCGGCGAACTTTCAGAAAATACGGCAGAGTAAAAAAATAAATAAAGGGATGTTTAAACATCCCTTTATTTCAGTTTAATATTGTAAAACCGAAATTATTATTCGGCGATCACTTTATTGAGTTTATCCTCGAGGGCTTGAAGACTAACCAGTCCCACGCTGCGTTCTTTCAACTCACCGTTTTTGAAGAAAAGTACAGTCGGAATGTTGCGTACTCTTTGTTCGCTGGCTATTTCGTCATTTTCATCGATGTTCAATTTACCGATAGTAACATCAGGATACTTTTCAGCCAATTCTTCCACGATAGGGCCGAGTTTAATACAAGGGCCGCACCAAGTAGCCCAAAAATCAATCACTACGATTTTGCCGGATTCGATAGCCTCGCGAGCAGTTTGATCTGTGAATTGGAGTGCCATAATACGTTGTTTTTATAATTATATATTTAAGTTTAAACTTTTTATATCTTAGCCAAAAGTTGGTCTCCCTGTCTTTTAGAAAAACATTATAGAGGCATGGAAAGTTCAACCAATGTTTAAAACTTCAAACCTAATGTTCCAATCTTCTAAGAAATTAATCAGTTCTTTAGTTATGGGGAATTTTTTTCTTGAGTGAATATTAATCAATTGGTTTTTCTCCAGATCGAAGATTTTCAAGTAAAGATCGCCGGGGCGTTCTTTAACTGAAAAATTCATCAATTCATTATAGAATTGAGGATTATTGAAATTTCTGTTCAGGTATATTCTAACAGCGTTGGCAGTGGAAGAAGAAATATCCGGAAGATATTGCACATCTTCAATCTTTACATCAAGAGCACCGGGACGGTAACTGCTTGCACTAACTCTAACGCGTATTCTTACAAAATCATTGACTTGAATACGTGTCTTAAAATTTGGCACATCCCGTCCAAATATTCTAAAATTCTGACTCCCTGAAAAATCTTCTATCTTGAAGGAGAAGAAAGGGGTGCCTTTTTGTGTGTTACCCATCTCGGTAGAAGTGACAATTCCACCCAAAGTATATACATTCCCGGCTTCCTTCTTTTCATCGAAGTCTGCACAACTGCAGCTGCAACCATAAGTCACTTCCATATAATAGGGGTCCAGAGGGTGAGCTGATAGATATACGGTCACCAGTTTCTTTTCTTCTTCCAGAAGTTTAAGTCTGTTCCAGGGTGCCACAGTAGGGAATGGCGGTTTTGGTGTCTCAATGGGCTCGAGGTCTCCGAAAAGGCTTGCCTGTAGTGAATTTTTATCATTTTGTATAATCTGCCCGAATTTTACGAGTACATCCGTGAAAGATGTGTCAGCCACCGGTTCCACAAATGCCTCCCTAAGGTATCCCATTGAATCGAAAGCCCCGGCCATTGCAAGATTTTCTATGGCACTTCGGTTGCAACTACTCAGGTTAACACGTTCTACAAAATCATATATATCCTTAAATTGACCGTTTTCACGTTCTTTGATAATGGCATTCACGGCGTTCATGCCTACACCTTTCACTGCACCCAGGCCAAAACGGATTTCTCCTTTCTTATTTACTGCGAATTTTTCTTCAGACTCATTAATATCAGGACCTTTTACATTAATTCCCATCCTGATACATTCGTCCATGATTTTCTTTAGTTTGTCGGCTGCACCGATATTGCGGCTAAGCACTCCGGCCATATATTCAGCAGGGTAGTGGGCTTTAAGGTAAGCTGTCTGATAAGCTACCCAAGTATAGCAGGTGGCATGACTTTTATTGAAAGCATAAGATGCAAATTTCTCCCAGTCTCCCCAGATTTTCTCCAACACCTCTGCTTTATAACCATTGTTTTGCCCCTCTCTCATGAATTTTTCTTTGAGAAGGAGCATCTTATCGATTTGCTTCTTTCCCATAGCCTTACGCAGCATATCGCTTTCACCTCGGGTGAAATTGGCAAGAAGACGTGATAAGAGCATCACCTGTTCCTGATACACTGTGATGCCATAGGTTTCATGAAGATATTTTTCCATCACCGGGATATCATAGGTAATAGGTTCCTCTCCATGTTTACGTTTTACGAAGGATGGGATATAATCCATCGGACCGGGACGGTACAATGCATTCATTGCAATCAGGTCTTCAAACTTTGAAGGTTTGAGGTCGCGTAAGGAGGTTTGCATTCCCACAGATTCAAACTGGAAAGTTGAAGTGGTACGGCCTTCACAATAAAGCTTGAAAGTTTCAGGATCGTCTAATGGTATGTTGTCAATGTCGAGATCAATACCTCTGGTTTTTTTAATATTAGCCAGGGCTTCCTTGATGATAGAAAGAGTTTTGAGGCCAAGGAAGTCCATTTTTATAAGACCCGTCTCTTCAATTACACTACCTTCATATTGTGTGGAAATCACCTTTGTTCCATCTGCGTCGGTCACCATAGATATAGGTACCCAATCAGTAATGTCGTCACGTCCGATAATCACACCACAGGCGTGAATACCCGTTCCTCTCACATTCCCTTCAAGTTGGGCAGCATATTTCATGACTTCCCTTACTATGGGATTCTCATTTCTGGTTTCCTTTTCAAATTCCTTACAATAAGCAAGACAGTTTTTAAAGTTGATTTTGGTAGATTTCCCATTCACATCCGGAAGGCGGTCGGGTACCAGGCGTGTCAGTCTGTTAGATTCATCAAGAGGGAGGTCCAACACTTTTGCCACATCCTTAATAGCCATCTTAGTGGCCATAGTCTGATAAGTGATGATATGGGCCACTTTTTCTGCACCATATTTATTTGTGACATATTTCAAAACCTCATATCTTCCGTCGTCATCGAAGTCTACATCTATATCAGGCATTGAAATACGGTCAGGATTCAGAAAACGTTCAAACAGAAGGTCATATTTGATTGGGTCAATCTGAGTAATTCCCAGGCAATAAGCAGCAGCACTACCGGCAGCCGAGCCACGGCCGGGACCAACACTCACGCCAAGTTGCTTTCTGGCTACATTGATAAAATCCTGCACAATGAGAAAGTAACCCGGGAATCCCATTGTCTTCATAATATGCAGCTCGAATTTTATACGTTCTCTCACTTCATCGCTGAGTGGTTCTCCGTAAAGACGTTTGGCACCTTCCCATGTGAGTTTACCCAGATAATCAGCTTCAAGTTTGATTCGATAAAGCTTATCATAGCCACCAAGAGTATTTATTTTCTTTTTCGCCTCTTCCGGGGAAAGAATCTCGTTGCCATTTTCGTCGCGAGTGAACTCATTGAAAAGGTCTTCTTCTGTAAACTTGTTTCGATATTCTTCTTCAGTGCCGAATTCTGCAGGTATTTCAAATTCGGGCATAATAGGAGCGTGGTCGATGGAATAGAATTCCACCTTATCCAAAAGATCTGAGGTGTTGGTCAAGGCTTCAGGAATATCGGAAAAAATCTGCGACATTTCTTCCGGAGATTTAAGCCATTCCTGCTTGGTGTAATGCATCCTGGGCTCATCAAATTTCTTTTGAGTGGAGACGCATATAAGGCGGTCGTGGGCTTCGGCATCATCTTCATATGCAAAATGCACGTCGTTTGTAGCCACAACCTTGATATCATGTTTTTTTGCCAGTTCAAGCAATACGGCGTTCACCTTCTGCTGCTCAGGATACACTTCACGGTTGGAATTTTCTTTAAAAGTCTCATGCCGCTGCAGTTCCAGATAATAATCCTCACCGAAAGTGTTTTTAAACCACATTACACTTTCTTCGGCTCCCTTGAGGTCACCTTGCATTATTAATTGAGGAATCTCTCCACCAAGACAAGCTGAGCAAACTATAAGTCCCTCCTTATGTTTAAGAAGCTCGTTTTTATCAGTGCGAGGGTGATAATAGAATCCATCGGTCCATGCTTTACTCACCAGTTTGATAAGATTATGGTATCCGGTCTGATTCTTAGCCAGAACTATAAGATGGTGAGCTGTCTTATCCTTCCTGTCGGTCATTTCATTTCTGGCCACATACATCTCACAACCTAAAATAGGCTTGAATTTATCTTGGGGATCTTTGCCTGAATTTTTCTTTTTCACATAATTGTAAAATTCTTTTATGCCGAACATGTTTCCATGGTCGGTCAGGGCAAGACCTTTCATGCCGTTGGCAATAGCCTTATCCACCAATTCGGGGATAGAGGCTTTGCCATCGAGCAGACTATATTGTGAGTGTACGTGAAGATGTACGAACGACATATTTTAAATATTAATGAAAAAATTGTTTAGGACCCGATAAACTGGGATTTTTTAATTCTGGTTGTCTTTGATTACATCAAGAAGATGCTTTACTGCTCCTTCGAGCTGGGCATCTTTACCTGCCTCAACATCGGCCGGTTCATTATATATAACGATATCGGGATTAAGTTGAGTATTTTCCAGTATGGTACCATCGTTAGATTTGTTGGTCACCTGCGGGATACCGAAAACGATAGAAGGATCAATCTGTGGTTCCCACCACACGGCAGTCATAGTGCCCGGAACGGGTGCTCCCACTACGTCACCGATTTCCAAAGTCTGGTAAGTGAAAGGTGAACCATGAGCGTCACTATAGTTAGACTCGTTCACCAGCATCACACTGGGCTTTGTCCATTGTGAGAAGGGTTCTATGCCGATTTCTTGTCCGCGAGGACTAAAAGTGACATATTTCTTACCACTTAGAAGAATAGCAAGGTCATTATGTAACCAACCTCCACCGTTGAAGCGTGTATCGACCACAACAGCATCATAATTACGGTATTTACCGAGAAGTCGGTCGTATACATTCTGATAACTTTCAGTGTCCATTCCTTTCACATGGACATAACCCACCTTACCACCGGAAACACTATCAGCAATCTGTTCGTTGCGTTCTACCCATCTTTGGTAAGCCATCTCAGACTGTCGCCCACCGGAAATGGGTCTTACATTAATGAAAGTGTTACTGCCGTCAGGCTTTTTAACGGATAGCCTTACTTTCTTGCCGGCTTTCCCTTCGAGAAGAGGGTAATAATCTTGATTCGGAAGGATTTCTACACCGTCAATAGAGGTGATAATGTCTCCGGGAGATACACCGGCGCTTTTATTGGCTAAAGGACCACGAGGGAAGATTTCTTCTATCTTGAGGCCCGGCCCGTCGTAAGTTTCATCGAAGAAGGCACCTAAAGAAGCTGTTGGTAGATCGGCTCCCTTACCGCGGGCGCTCCCTCCTGTATGAGAAGCATTGAGTTCACCTAAGGTTTCACTAAGAAGAGTGGCAAAATCGCGGTTGTTAGAAATGTATGGAAGGAATTCACGATAGTGTGAGGTATAATATTTCCAGTCAACCCCATGGAGATTCTTGTCGTAGAATTTATCTTCAACCTGTTTTGCCATGTGATCGAAAATATATTGTCGTTCAAGAGATGGATGCCGGTCGTAAGGAGCTTCAAATTCCACCATCTTGATATCACCGTCGGGCAGTGAAATTTTTTTTACTCCATCATAAGAGAAGAGGAAAATATTTTCGCCATCTTTATCAGGAACGAAAGAGCCGGAAAGGTCTTCGGCAAGTACTTTGTTACTGCCTTTTTTGAGATCCACCATCATCAGATTGAAGTCGCCATTGGGGCTTTCTGCGAAATAATAAAGTTTGTCTCCTTTAGGACTGAGGTAAAAATCGCCCATATTGGCAGAAGTTCCGGTGAGTCTTTTCGTGCGGTAACGACGATTATTAAGATCGAGAGATTCTGATTTTTTCTTTTCCTCTTTTTTGGCTTTTGAATTCTTTTTGCCTTTATCTTCTTTATCCTTTTCGCCGTCTTTTTCTTTCTCTTCTTTTTCAAAGAGGTCGGCTTCCTCAGCGGTGAAATTAAATTGATCCCAGGCGTCACCATCAAGCACCATTAACATGATATCATCCTGGTTACCCCATGAACCGGAAGCTTTCATTCCATATTTTCCTGTGGCATATATTATTGCCTTGCCGTCGAGTGCCCATTTGGCCTGATAATCATTAAATCCGCTTTCAGTAAGGTCCACTACTTCTGATCCGTCAGATTTCACAATAGCGATATCCATATTATTCCATCCCAATGGCCCCATGTAGGTTGTAACAAGCCATTCGCTATCGGGGCTCCATGAGAAACTTATATCACCATCAGCATAAGAATAATTGTATTTGCCATCGAGCACCGTCTTTACTTCTTTAGTATCTACATCAATCACTCTAATAGCCGAGCGGTCTTCTAAGAAGGCTATTTTTTTACCATCGGGTGAATATAATGGCTGCATTGCAGATGTCTCGGGCTTATAAAGGGGTTGAATCTCGATTTCTGTTGCGTAAGCAAATTCCTTTTCATCCTCATTTTTTATCTTGGCAGTGAAGAGTTGCCAGATACCTTCCACGTCACTGTCGTATACTATTGATCTTCCGTCGGGAGAGAAAGATACCGAACGTTCTTGAGCCGGTGTGTCGGTTATTCTTTTTGTGGTCTTATATTTTGAATTGGTGACATAAAGATCTCCTCTAATGATTAGCGCTATTTCATTTCCTTCCGGTGATACCGCAATATTGGATACACCGTTGTTGACATATTTCTTTACCAGATCGCCGTCGTAAAGGTCGGCATTGATAGCTATCTCAACTTTCTGAGGATTGGAACCTGACTTGAGAGTATAGAGGTCACCATCCCAAGAAAAGGCTAATTCACCATCCTGTGAAGCGGAAAGGGATCTCACAGGGTGTTTTTCAAAGTTTGTGAGTTGTTTTTCAGTACCGGATCCTATGTTTCCTTCAAAAACATTTAGAGTACCATCTTTTTCAGAAAGATAGAAGAAATTATTTGCCTTCCCCCAGACCGGAGATTGGTCAGAGCCATTGAAATGGGTGAGTTGCGTAAAATTTCCATTGTCATACACCCAGATATCTGAAGTTCCTGCCGAACGTTCATGTTTACGCAATGGATCCTCAAAACTTTTTCTATCTTGGAAAATAAGTTCACCCTGATTATTAACATCTGCTGCATATACAGGTAAGGAAAGATAAAGAGAGGGACGAGGTTTATCAGCTTCTACATTTATAGAGTAAATCTGCGTGAAGAATGGAGCCCTCGCAGTTTTTGCTCCAGGTAATCCTGTTGCATTAAATAAAAGTACTGAATCATTAAGGAAGGTGAGGGGAGTTTCATTGCCACTATGAGTGGTAAGCCTTCTTGGTGTGCCTCCTTTTGCAGAAGTAATAAAAATATCATCCGAGCCTTCCCGGTTGCTTTGAAACACAATTTGTTTACCACCCGGAGTCCAAACAGGACGGGAATCGTAAGAGGGATTTGAAGTAATCTGAAAGGCTTCACCTCCCTTAGAAGGTACCGTAAAAATTTCTCCTTTATAAGAGAAGGCTATCGTGTTGCCGTCAGGTGAAATGGCCGGATATTGAATCCATCTGGGAGTTTCAGCATAGCCGGTAATTGTGGCTAAAGCGAAAGAAAAGCCAAGAAATGATTTTAGATTCATGATATAATAAAATTACTGGGGAAAAGGAGTTTTTGAATGAGAATATAAAGAGTAGCCCGGCACAACGGAATTTGTCCTTGTTGCGCCGGGCTATTCAGTTGTTACGCAAAGGTAACGAATTTCCCTGTGATGTTGAAATTATCTTACCATCACTTTTTCTCTCTTATTACCTGTCACTTTAATGTATATGCCCTTTGAAGGATTGTTTACTTTCACACCCTGGAGGTTGAAGTAAATTACTTCAGCATTTTCAGATTCCAAAGAATCAACACCGACAGTACCTGATTTTGCAATTGAGAGTTCCTTATGCTTAAGGTCTACTTTGAAAGTATATGCCCCCGGTTCGATCATCCAAGACTCGCTTGCTGAAGCATTTACCATAGCCGGGTAATGAGTTACAGTATGGATCTCACCTACAGAAGCCGGAGTGTCCTTGGCAGGAGCACCGTAACGGTCACCTGAGTTTAGAGCATCCCAATCTTCACCGAGTACTGTAGCGAATGCGAAGTATCCGCATCCTTCACCTGCATCATCGATTGTAGCAGTAGTGCTGTATACATTTCCAGCCTTAGTCATAAGTATTCCCTGATCAGTTTTCCAATCAAAACCGTTGACATTACCGATTAGGTAAAGTTCAACACCTTCGAACTCATCATCTTCGTTACCGCCCTGGTTGTCATCACCACCGCCTTGGTTACCACCACCTTGACCGTTACTGGTCACAGTTACCTTCTTAGAGGAGAAGTCCACAGTTATGTCATAGAATCCGGTTGGGACCACATAACTGTTGTCTCCAGGCTGTCCAGCAAAATCTACCGGTTGTCCCAGCACGATATCCACATTGCCATCTATAGGACCGTATTGTTCTGAAAGGTCGTCCCAATTGTCAGAAATAGTGGCAGAGAAACGGAAGTAAGCAGGGTCAATATCTGTCATACCGGCAAGGTTGACATTTGTTGCAGTGAATACGTCACCGTTCTTAGTCATGAGGAGGCCTGTTCCAGGAGTCTCGCCCCATCCGGCAGGAGCAGGCATATTACCAATCAGATACAAAGTAGCAGGAGCGTTTCCACCGCCTTGGTTGTCGTCACCACCGCCTTGATTACCGCCACCTTGACCGTTACTGGTCACAGTTACCTTCTTAGAGGAGAAGTCCACAGTTATGTCATAGAATCCGGTTGGGACCACATAGCTATTGTCTCCAGGCTGTCCAGCAAAATCTACCGGTTGTCCCAGCACGATATCCACATTGCCATCTATAGGACCGTATTGTTCTGAAAGGTCGTCCCAATTGTCAGAAATAGTGGCAGAGAAACGGAAGTAAGCAGGGTCAATATCTGTCATACCGGCAAGGTTGACATTTGTTGCAGTGAATACGTCACCGTTCTTAGTCATGAGGAGGCCTGTTCCAGGAGTCTCGCCCCATCCGGCAGGAGCAGGCATATTACCAATCAGATACAAAGTAGCAGGAGCGTTTCCACCGCCTTGGTTGTCGTCACCACCGCCTTGATTACCGCCACCTTGACCGTTACTGGTCACAGTTACCTTCTTAGAGGAGAAGTCCACAGTTATGTCATAGAATCCGGTTGGGACCACATAGCTATTGTCTCCAGGCTGTCCAGCAAAATCTACCGGTTGTCCCAGCACGATATCCACATTGCCATCTATAGGACCGTATTGTTCTGAAAGGTCGTCCCAATTGTCAGAAATAGTGGCAGAGAAACGGAAGTAAGCAGGGTCAATATCTGTCATACCGGCAAGGTTGACATTTGTTGCAGTGAATACGTCACCGTTCTTAGTCATGAGGAGGCCTGTTCCAGGAGTCTCGCCCCATCCGGCAGGAGCAGGCATATTACCAATCAGATACAAAGTAGCAGGAGCGTTTCCACCACCCTGGTTACCGCCGCCTTGATTACCACCGGCACCACCGTATACACCTTGGTCGCCTGATTGAGTGTAAATATGATTCGGTTGGGCCACAAAATCCGAAGTCTTGGTGGCGTCACCATCACCTGCATTGAAAAGAATACCTGTAGTACCAGCCGGAACTGTGTAGCTCCAAACATCGTTACCAACACTGTTCATAGCCACACCGGGATAAGTACTTGCCGTGCCACCCCAGTAGTGAACATAAGGAGTAGCCCATTTGCTGGTGCTATTGTTATAGTAGATAACAAAATTGCTTCCTGTATTTCCGCCTTGGTTGTTACCACCACCTTGGTTGCCACCGGAACCACTGTAAACTCCTTGGTCGCCTGAAGTTGTATAAAGATGGTTTGGTTGAGGATTCATATCCACGGTCTTAGTGGCGTCACCATCGCCTGCGTTGAAAAGAATACCTATGGTACCTGCAGGAACTGTATAGCTCCAAACATTTCCGTTAACCTTAGACATTGCCACACCGGGATAGGTGCTTTCAGAAGCGCCCCAGTAGTGAACATAAGGAGTAGCCCATTTGCTGTTAGTGTTGTCGAAATAGATTGTGAAAGCTTCCTTAGAAACTTCGCCTGTTCCACCTGAATTCGTAATCCATATAGCATAACCATTACCTGATGTCGCAAGACGATAAGAACCACCAGGAGCCGAACCGTCTTCTGAACCAAGTTTCACTACGAGTTTACCTTTAGTACCTGTCACTTCTGCCATGTAAATGTTACCGGCACTCTTAAGAACTTTCACAGCTGACATATTGTGTATGCCGGCCTCTTTACGGGCCTTAATCATGGCCTGGATTTGTTCCTTATATTGAGACCAGTGAGGCCAGAAAACACATGGCGTTCCCGGTGAACAGAGGATAAAGGCATTAGCAGCTAAAACATTTCCTGTGAATTTGCTACCATCACGGTAAGTATCATGATTATCAACGAAAGTTACCGCGAATTGAGGATAACCAAAGTGGATCATACCGGCAGGTTGATCAGTAGTTCCGTTGGCTTTCCACACCAGTTCAGTCAGATTCTCATGGTTATCATTCATTGCTTTATTAAGCTGATATTTTCCTGGGAAATCGAAAGCAGCAGAAGACTTCCCGGTTGCTTCAATCCAAGCAGCTACAGCATCATAGTTGCCATCCCAGTATTCACCTACACTGAATTTTGGTTTGCTGTATTCATTGTAGATTTTGGTGTATTGACCTCCGTAACCTTTCACCATGTCAAGACGGAAACCCACATAACCCAAATCATCAAGAAGGAATTTACAATAGTCTTTGATATGACTTTGCACAGTAGCGTTAGTATGGTCTAAATCACGAGCACCATTGAAGTCTTCTCCGGTATCTGCATTACCTCTGGTATATGGACAACCTTGACCACCTTCCTTCCACATTTCATCCGTGGAACAAATAGCTCCATTTGTAAGTTCATATGTCTTTCCGTTCCAAGTTTCTTTGGGGAAATTATACCAATTGGTAGCTCCAGCACGGTGATTCACTACAACATCTTCAATGAATCCTACACCTTTTGCCTTAAAAGTGCTGATCATTGTCTTTAATTCAGCCTCAGTGCCAAAAGCACAATTATGGTTAGAGAACCAATAGATTGGCATATAACCATTTCCTCCTCCATTTTCTCCAGTGGCTTTCCCACTGTTGGGGACCCAAATCAGGTCGAAAAACTCCGAAAGTTCATCGGCCTGTTTTGTCAAATCTGTCCATTTGGTAGTATTGGAACCTTTGTAAGAATCCCAATAGAAACCCTGGAGCATTACTCCATCGTAGTTAGCGGGCCATCCCACATGGCCCATTGCTGTGGCTACCGGGAGAGACAGTAGGAACGCAAAAATAGTTTTGATTAAAAGTTTCATGATGTGTATTTTAAGGTAACATGCAAAATTAATAAAATAATAGGATATAGGGAAATAAGAAATTTTTATATCTTTGAGAATGAATTAGGATAGAAAAAATTCATTTATACTTATCAATAAACAGCATTATGAAAAAACAATTACTTGCATGTTTAGCAGTTTTAGGTTTGTTGCCTATACATGCACAAGAAGCAGAAGTTTTCTGGCTCGGTGCCGATATAAGCGGCACTCCGGAACAGGAGGCAATCGGAGTGGTGAATTATACCACCGACAAGCAACCCATGGAGAATACAGCCCTTATGAAAGAATTCGGATTGAATGCTATCAGACTTAAGGTATGGGTGAACAGTGAAAATGGATTCAACACTCCCCGCCATGTACTTGAAATGGCAAGAAGGGCACAAAACCAAGGGATGGAGATCATGATTGACTTCCATTATAGCGATACCTGGGCTGATCCCGGCCATAACAATAGCCCGAAGGAATGGCTTGACTTACCGCTGGAAGTGGTGAAAGGTAAACTTGCAGAACATACTGCGGGCACATTGCAACTTCTGAAAGATAATGGAATCAATGTGAAATGGGTGCAGGTGGGAAATGAAACCACCAATGGAATGGTCTGGCCTATGGCCAGAATTCCGGATCATATGGAAGCTTATGTGGAACTTTCAAATGCCGGCTATGATGCAGTTAAGAGCGTATTCCCCGATGCTGTGGTGATAACCCATCTTGATGACGGATACAACCGTTTTCTTTATGAATATGTGTTTAATGCCATGAGGAGAATGGGAGGAAAATTTGATGCCATTGGTATGAGTGTTTATCCATACTGGAGCAAAAGAGACCAGACTACCAAGGAAGCTGTGACAGATATAATAGACAATATCAATTATCTCTCAAAAGAGTTTGACTGCAAGGTGTATATTGTAGAGACAGGAGTGGCTGTATGGTTACCTGAGGAGGGATATGATTTCCTTTCGAGACTTATAAATGCTGCTATGAACGATACAGATGGGAATTGCCCGGGGGTGTTTTATTGGGAACCCACCTCTATCCATACTCCAGAGGGAGGGGGATATTCCTTAGGAGCCTATGAAAGCTTTATGCCTACCAAGATCATGAATGCCTTTAAAGAGGCTTCAGAGAAGTTGAAAAAATAATCTGGAATGGGGTGAGTCAAAATGTAAATTTTGACTCACCTTATTTTTAATCAGACTGCCAAATACGATAGACGTGTCGGCGTATTACAGTTATGTTTATTAAGGAAAGAAGTAAAAGATAAAGAAGGGCTGCTCCTAAGGTAAAGAGCACATTCCCATTTCCTAATCCTAAAGAAATCAAAGAATCGTGCCAAATCAAACGACAGATAAATGTAAATCCTACTGCTAAAAGAGTGACAACTATATTAATAATTAAAATGGTAACTGCATAGAATTTGATGACCTCAGAGGGAGAATACCCTAACAAAATAAGATTTCTGAGCATAGGGCGGCTTTTTTGAATCAAAAGGAAGATGCTAAGAATCAGGATAAATAATGCAAGTACTGAAATTACAAAACCTGTAGCCGCCACCACTCCGGATACCAATCCCATAAATTGAGATACTTTCGAGTCACCCTCCTTATCACCGGCAAGTTCCATGCCATGGTCTCTAAGATATTTCTCCCAATCAGTGGAATTTAAACGGTCAATCTTTAGAATCAATCTTGAAACATCCTTGTCTTGTTGCCTGGAAAATCTTTGATTTGCCCAATCCATAAAATCCTGAGGCACGGCAATTGTATTAAGGCGAGACGAGAAACCTACCACAGCCGCATTAAACACTTCCGAACGTCCATTGTCTCCGGTTATCAATATTTTCAATGGAACTGAACCTATCATCTCCTCACTTAATTGAGGCATTCCCCGTGGTATGGCAAATCCGAAGTTGTAAAGGGCAAGGTAATCTTTATTAAGAACGACCGGCACAAACCTTTTATCCGGGTCAAACTTCCACTCAGCCGGAGCGGAATCGAAGAATTCATCGGGCACAGATTCAAAGAAGAGATATGTAGACATTCCTCTTCCCCCCATTTCAATTGATGCATTGACACGGAAATCAGCCGAGGTAAATTTTCCTAATTTCTTTACCCAAGGTTGAGAGGCAAGGTCGGCTATTTCACTTTCATTAAAGGCAACAGGGTCAAGATTAATCCCTTTCACCTCTTTAGAAACCACAATGTAGTCGTCGGAAAAGAATTTATCATCAGTAGCCTTCCTGTGATGACTATCGGAATAAAAAAGAATACCGCAAAGAATTACAGTAAGACCAATGAGGTTGGCTACTGAAAACCCAATCAATTGGCCTTTAGATATATTCTTTTTAAGGAGGGTGGATATTCCGATTCTCTTTTCTCTCTTCATAATTGCACGAATTCAGGATGAGAAAGAAGGAGATGGTTGCCGACCGATGTGGTTATAATACCTGCCTGCAATTTACCTGCTTCCTCCTCAACCAATTCTGCTACTATCTTATTGTTTGGTTCATCAAGATGACTTACCGGTTCATCCAGGAAAATAAAATCAAAAGGCTGACAAAGGGTCCTTATTATAGCTACCCGTTGCTGCTGCCCGATACTCAATTTATTTACAGGAGTATTTTTTTTCTCTTGAATGCCAAGAACAGAAAGAAACTCCAGTAATTCTTTTTCTGATCTATAATGAGTCAGATTATTTTTCAGTGATATATTTTCCCATACAGTTAATTCCGGGAAAAGTCTCATTTCCTGTGGCAAAAGGGCAATGTTGTGACGACGAATCTCACACCAATTTTTAATGGAGAGTGATCGGATATTTTGATTATCAAATAGTATTTCACCTGAATAATCGTGACGCTGGCCGTAGATGAAACTTAAAAGAGATGATTTTCCTCCCCCCGATTCTGCATGAATACAAATCCTGCACCCCTTTTTAAATGTGAAAGGAGGAGCATCCCAAATCCGGGATTCCCGGATTTGGGATGTATCCTCCATACCTTTAAAAACATTGGGGAGGAGATGTAATAGAGTTATCTCTCTCAATATCCCAGGGTTTTAAAATCGTTGCTGAGACGTAACATCTGTTGCGGATAATCTTCGTCATAAACCAGAGTGACATCTATGATCTCTCCGGTATCGCCATATACAGGTTGAAGAATCGGATTAATAAAGCCTCGATATGGAGGGATGTCAAGAGTGGCAAAACGGTCGAGGACCTCTTTGTGCAGTTTTGGGTCAACCTTTACAGCATACTTATTGATAAGATCCACCCCTGCCTGATAATCTCCCTCACTTTTTATTCTTTGAATCTCGGCAAGCAGTTGGCCGATGAGGTCACGCATTTTCTTGTAGTCGTTGATCTTAACGTAAGTTTTACCGTTTTTCTTCACAAGTTCCACCACTTTATCTTTCTTTCCCTTATCAAGAATCCAGGCTGCGATAAGTTGACGGTTTCTCATGTGAGCCTCTTCTATATCTTTACCGGGTTCGATACGATTAAGCTGAGTCATAAGGCCATTGAGCATATATTTATAATATTCGGCCTTATAGGCTTCGGGATTATCAAGAATGCCAAGTTCTATAAGTTTTTGATCCGGCAGATAATACAGAGCAAAAAGGTCGGCACGAGCCTCTTCCAAAGCAGATCCGTTTTCCTTCAGTGCATCAGGATCTACTCCGGGAAGAAGTTGACCGGAGGCATGACCCAGACATTCATGGAGGTCTGTGTGAAGCATATCGGTGATGTAAAGGTAATCGTCCATCAATTTGGAAGTCGCATTATCAATCACGAACTCTTCATTAAAACCGTTGCCATGAGAAGCCATGTCATAAGCTTCCGTGATATTTTCCAGTGTTACCGACTTAGAGCCATGGGCAGCTCTGATCCAGTTGGCGTTAGGAAGGTTGATTCCGATAGCGGTTGAGGGGAAAGCATCACCGGCAAGCATCGCAGCATTGATCACTTTGGCCGACACACCCTTTACTTTATCTTTTTTAAATCTTGAATCAACCGGGGAATTATCTTCAAACCATTGAGCATTGCTTGCAATGGTCTCAGTTCTTTTTGTGCTGGCCTGATTCTTGAAGTTAACATAGGATTCCCATGATCCGGTCATTCCGAGCGGGTCGCCATAACTTTCAATAAAACCATTAACAAAATCCACATCACCTTCTGTTTCTTCCGCCCAGAGGATGGAATATTCATCAAACAGTTTTAGATCTCCGGTAATATAGAAATCTATAAGCTTGGTTATATAAGCTTTCTGAGCATCATTCTCAGCTAAACTTTTAGCCATGTCGAGCCAATAGATAATCTTGGAGATAGCAGGACCGTAAAGACCATTGAGATGATAAACCTCTTCTTTGATTTTACCATCTTCCTTAACGATTCTCGAGTTGAGTCCGTAAGAAATCGGTTCGGGATCATTCGGAACTTTGATTGCATTATAATAGGCTTCAACTTCTTCCTGAGTGACTCCATCCCCATAAAGGTTGGAAGCAGAATTTAAAACAACATCCGCCGAGCCATCCTGGAAAACTCTCTTAGGCATCACAGTGGGGTCGAAAATTACCGGTGTAAGGGTCGCTACAAGTTCTTCTCTTGTTTCACCCTCATTTAAAGGTAACATTGTATCCGGTAATGCAGCAACTTGGGTGTTGAAGAATTCTATAGAAAATTCCGGTACAAATTTGTCGGTGGAATAGTGATGATGGATTCCATTGCCAAACCACACTTGCTTCAAATATTTTTCAAAAGCCTTATAGTCTTTTGAATTTTTGTCGCCAGAATAATTTGTGTAGATGTTTTCGAGAAGTTTGCGTATCTGTAGATTGTATTTGCCATTCTGATCCCAAATTATGTCACGTCCGGCCTGAGCAGCTTGTGAAAGATAATAAACCATAATTCGCTGCTGGGGTGTGAGACGGTCGAATTCAGGCACCTCATACCTTAGTACTTCGATATCTGCAAAACGGTCGACATGGTAATCAAAGTTTTTATCTACAACGGCAGAAGCTTGGAGAGAGGCTGCTGTAAGTAACATGATGGAAGCAAAATATTTCATAAGGTTAAATTAAACAATAATATGATGAAAGGAGCTTTATGAAATTTAAAATAAAGATTATTTTTAAACAAAGTAAAATCCTCAGAGGGAATCATTCTACATAAAGCACTAATCCTTTGAGATATTCTCCTTCGGGATGAGAGATATCTACAGGATGGTCGGCCGGTTGGGTGAGTTGATGAAGTATTCTTACTTTCCTTCCGGATTGAGAAGCGGCCGTGAATACTGCAAGACGAAACATTTCTTTGGTGACAACCTGAGAACAGGAGAAAGTAAAAATTACACCACCTTTGCGTATCTTTTCAAAGGCCTTAAGATTAAGTTTACGGTACCCGATCAATCCATTTTTTAAGGCACTTCGATGTTTGGCAAATGCCGGTGGATCCAGGATAATTAGATCATATTCATCTTTTTTTATACCGTCTAAAAATTTGAAAGCATCTTCAGCCACTGCAGTGTGTCGGTTGTCGGAAGGGAAATTTAAATTAACATTAGCTTCGGTAAGTTCAATGGCTTTTGAAGATGAGTCTACAGAAATCACTTTAGCGGCTCCCCCTCTCATTGCATATACTGAGAAACCTCCCGTGTAGCAGAACATGTTGAGCACATTACGTCCGTAAGAAAATTTCTCAAGAAGCATCCGGTTTTCCCTTTGATCAATAAAGAAACCGGTCTTCTGACCCTTAAGCCAGTCGATATTGAAACTCAAACCGTTTTCAATGGCCAGACAACCATCATATTTCCCGATTATATAATCGTTGATTGCACCTAAATTGGCTTTGAACGGGAGAGTGGTGTCGCTTTTATAATAGACATTTCTGATATGGGCCTGAGGCAAATTGACCAATGCATCGGCTATTTTAAAACGGTCGAAATGCATCCCTGGAGAATGAGCCTGCAATACAGCTGTGTCACCATAAATATCAACTACAAGCCCGGGAAGGAAATCCCCTTCTCCATGAATGAGTCGGTAGCAATTATTGTCTTTCCTGATAAGATTGAGTGTTTTCCTAAGTTGATAAGCCGAAAAAAGTCTTTCAGAATAGAAATTTTCAGGAATAGAAGTTTCTCCAAATTCAAGAATACGTACAGCTATACTTCCGATCTGATAATGACCGGTGGCCAATTTTTTTCTCCTCGAAGAGATCACTTCTACCATTTCCCCTTCCTGCAAATCTTCGGGAAGAGAGGAAATAGCACCGGAAAATACCCATGGATGATGGCGTAAGATAGACTCTTCTTTACCGGGCTTAAGTATGATCTGTTTCATAATAAAAGCGAATTTATGGGCGTAACTATTTGAAGAGCCTTACGATATCCATACCGTTGGCATAAATAAGCAGGATAATAAGGAGGCTCATTCCCACCATCTGAGCATATTCAAGGAATTTTTCTGATGGTTTTCTGCGAGTCACAACCTCGTACAAAAGGAAAAGCACGTGGCCCCCGTCAAGTGCAGGGATCGGAAGAATATTCATAAAGGCCAGGGCCACAGAAAGAAAAGCCGCTATATTCCAGAAAGCAATCCAGTCCCACTTCTCGGGGAAAATAGCTCCTATCGAACCGAATCCACCTACACTCTTTGCACCCTCTTTTGTAAACACCAGTTTCATGCTCTGGGCATAAGAGGAGAGCCGCTCGGTACCCATGCTTATACCTTTAGGTACAGACTGAATAAGAGAATATTTTATATCCTTTGAATTATAAAAAGCTGCCGGGTCAATTTCCAGAGCCACTCCCATTTTAGATGATTCGGAAAGAGTGACAGGTATGATCAGAGTGTCGGTAGCCTCATTATTCTTTCTAAGAACTGTGAGGTCGATTGTGCCGTTTTCGTGTCCCGGAAGAGTGGCAAGGAAAGAATCGAGAGAAGGTACCGGCACCGAATCAATCGCAATAATTTCATCGCCAACTTCAAGACCGGCTTTGGCAGCTCCTTCTCCCGGCATTACCTGAGTGATGCGGGTAGGAATTCTATAAGTCATCAGAGCGATAGGAGTGTCGCCGCTTTTTGCTTCACGGTCTAAAGCAAAGATGAAATTTTCCGGGATATTTATATTTACAGTGTCCTTACCGTTTCTTAAAACTGTGACAGTGGATGACTGAATAATCTTCATTCTGGCTTCATTAGGATTATCGAGCCTTTCTCCATCGGCATAGAGGGGCACATCACCATCTTGGAAACCTACCTTATGGGCTGCCGGTGAATAAGCCATTCCTAATTTTGCATCTTCAAAGGGTACGTATTTTTCACCAGTTGCATAAACGATACCGGCATAAATCAGGATAGCAAGAAGGAAATTAAAAAGCACTCCGGCTATCATAATCAGAAGTCTTTGCCAGGCAGGTTTTGAACGAAATTCCCATGGTTGAGGATCCTTCTTCATCTGCTCTGTATCCATCGACTCATCTATCATTCCCGATATCTTGCAATATCCTCCTAAAGGCAACCATCCTATACCATATTCGGTGTCACCCCAAAATGATTTTTTCTTTTTTGATTCCGGGACAACAGTCTGCTGCTCTGTTGTGGGAGTACACTCAACCGAATTTTCTTCATCTTCCACATTCCCGGAGATATGTTTTTTCTTGCCTAACCCTCCAATATATTTTTTTGGTTTCCATTTGAAGAGTTCTGTACCCGGATTGAAGAAAATATAGAATTTTTCAACCTTTACCCCGAAAATGCGAGCAAAAAGGAAGTGTCCGAATTCATGAATTATAACGAGAATCGCGAAAGCGAGGATGAGTTGGGTTGCTTTAATCAGGAAAGTATCCACGTGGTTACGTTTTCGTTGTTTGGTTTAAGTTAGTCTTCTTATAGATAGAAGAAATTGGTTATCCTATATAACGAGAAAATAATTATTAACAATGTGTATACACCCATTCTTTAGCAATTTTAACAGCCTCAGAATTGGTTTCAATTATTTGAGAAAGATTCGGTTCCACAACAAACGGAGTATTTCCCATAGTGTATTTCACCAGTTCCGGCATGCGGGTAAATCTGATTTTTTCCTCAAGGAATGCTTTAACCGCCACTTCATTCGCAGCATTTAGAATACAAGGCATATTTCCGCCTTTTTTAATAGCATCGAAGGCATACCGGAGAAGAGGAAATTTATCATAATCGGGAAGTTCGAAAGAGAGGTTTATGACTTTATCCCAATCCAGGAAATATTTTTCTGACGGTAGTCTCTGAGGATAAGAGAGCGCATATTGAATAGGAATATGCATATCGGGGATACCCAGCTGAGCCTTTATCGACCCATCTTGAAATGCCACCATGGAATGAACAATGCTCTGTGGGTGAACCAGTATTTCGATATCGTCGGGCTGACAATCGAAAAGCCATTTGGCCTCAATCATTTCAAAGCCTTTGTTCATCATTGAAGCAGAGTCAATAGTGACTTTATTACCCATATCCCAGTTCGGATGGTTCAGTGCATCTTTTACAGTTACATTTTCCAGTTCACCTTTAGTTAGTGCCCGAAAAGGTCCCCCACTGGCGGTAAGCAATATTTTCCTCATTGATTTACGGTTTTCTCCCACAAGACATTGAAAAATAGCTGAATGTTCACTGTCTACGGGAAGAATTTTCACATTGTGTTTTTTCACCAAAGAAATAATTATTTCTCCGGCAGCCACAAGTGTTTCTTTATTTGCCAATGCTATATCTTTACGGGCTTCAATAGCGTTCACTGTCGGAATCAGTCCGCTATATCCTACCATTGCAGTCAAGACCATATCAATGACGGGTAATTTCACTATTTCGGCTATAGCATCCGTGCCTCCCAACACATTAATCCCAGAACCCTGCAATGCCTCTTTCAAGAGAGAATATTTGGAATCATTGGCTATTACTACTGAGTGTGGTCTAAATTTTAAAGCCTGTTTTGCCAAAAGTTCCCAATTGTGGTTGGCAGTGAGTACCGCAGCATGAAAGAGGTGAGGATAGTTTTCTATGATATCTAAAGCCTGAGTCCCGATACTCCCGGTGCTACCCAGTATTGCAATATTTTTTCTTTGTGGTGTCTCCATGGAAAAATAAAAATTGAAATAAAGGCTCTGAAAGATTATTTAGGATTTTCCATACCTCCGTTTAGATATTGTGCCGGAATCAGAGGGTTGCCATCATGCCATAATTCTAATGTAACGTGATTTGATTTCATTCCGGCTTTAGTAGTACCGGAAGCAATTATCTGTCCGTTAGTGACACGGTCGCCCGGTCTTACCATTACATTTGAAAGTCGTCCGGTCTTACTCATAAAGCCTTTTGGATGTTGGATAATCACTTCATATCCTCCCGAGCTTCTGGGTGACGAAGCGACTGAAATTACCATTCCTTCGGTAATTGCAGATACAGGAGCCCCTAACGGTAAGATTATATCGGCCAGATAACTGTTTTTAGAATCTTCGGTTATTATTGCCGATTTATTTACAGACCCGAACATCATGGTCTGGGCAGCAGCTGACGATGAGTAGGAGATATTATATTTATCACGTTCGCGTATATTCTCCATGAAACGTCTTTCCTCTTCAGAAGCGGGTAAAAGTGAATCAGCGTTAAGAGGCACAGGTTTTCTTTCAGTGCGCACACGTTGATTTTCTTCTGAAGGATTCAGTGCTTTTAGAATACCTGAGAGATATGCTTCATTCACTTCATACACATGCACCAGGGAATCAAGCCTTAGATGTTGCTCTTCCGTGGCTGTGCGTTCGGAATCTTTCAAATAACCGGGGAGATAATTCTTAAGAGGGGTGGAGGCCAGGATGAAAACTCCGAATGCTCCGGCTATTATTGTGAATGCAATTATTAAAAGAATCAGCAAAGGAAATCGGGCAGAGAAATTAAGCCTCTTCTCAAGAGAGGATTCATCTTCTATAGTAAGCCTGTATTTTTTTTTGAGATTCAAATTTTCCTACATGTTTTACAGGGATGAAATCTACTTGAGCCGTCGAAACAGTGTGTGCATATTTTTTCTTTCGGGAGTCCTATTGAGTCCACAAGAGTCTCGATAGGATTAAATTTTAGAGATGTGAGTCCAAAAATATCCCGGATTTTATCCACCAGAAGGTTATATTTTTCAGAACCTGTAGTGGCATATTCATCAAGATTCTTATTGGGATCTCCCTCCAATTCATTGATTATTCTACGAGTAATCAACTCCATATCACTTTTTGAAGAGGTAAATCCGATGAAAGGGCAACCATAAATCAAAGGCGGACATGCTATTCTGATATGTATCTCTTTGGCTCCCAGATCATAAAGATCCTGCACATTATCTTTTAATTGAGTACCTCTTACTATAGAATCGTCACATAAAAGCACTTTTCTATCTTTGAGCATTTTCTCGTTTGGAACGAGTTTCATCTTGGCCACAAGATTGCGTCTTTCCTGTTCGGAAGGAGTGAAGCTTCTTGGCCATGTAGGGGTGTATTTGGAAATACAACGCAGATAGGGTACTCCTTTTCCTGAGGCATATCCCAAAGCCATGCCCACACCGGAATCCGGAATTCCGGAAGCACATTCCACATCCGAGTCATCTCTTTTCCCCATTTCAAATCCTGATTTAAATCTCATTTCCTCCACATTGGTGCCTTCGTAAGAGGAAGTGGGGAATCCATAATAAACCCAAAGGAAAGAACAGATCTGCATTTCCTCACCCGGAGGAAGAATTGTCAGGACTTCATCAGGTGTGATTTTCACCATTTCACCCGGTCCGAGATCTCTATAATGCCGATATCCGAGATTAGGGAAAGCTGTGGATTCTGAAGATACACCAAATCCTGATCCATCTTCTTTTTCTCCTATAATAACCGGAGTACGCCCCAATTGGTCGCGGATGGCATAAATAGCATTTTCAGTTAAGATAAGTAAAGAGCATGAGCCCTCTATTTTTTCAAAGAGATTGGCAATTCCTTCCTCAAAAGATTTCCCCTGATTGATCAGTAATGCTATTAATTCGGTGGGATTTGTTTTTCCGGAGCTTAATTCTGCAAAATGCGCACCGCTTTCTAATAATTCTTTTTCTAAAGAGTCGATATTTGTGATTCTGGCTACAGTGACAATGGCAAATTTACCCAGATGAGAATTAATGATTATAGGCTGGGGATCCGTATCACTAATCACCCCGATACCTAAATCACCCTTAAACTTATCAAGTTCATCCTCGAATTTGGTCCTGAAATAAGTGTTTTCGATAGAGTGAATACTCCTGCAAAACTTTTTGTCTTTGGCATCATAGGTCACCATGCCGGCACGTCTTGTGCCTAAATGGGAGTTATAGTCAACTCCATAAAAAAGATCATTACGGCAGTCATGTTTTAAGGCTGCACCAAAAAAGCCACCCATAGAATATGGAATTACGAAAAAGTAGTGCAAAGATACAGATAATTTTCTTCCCGATAAGATGTTTAGGATTAAATTACGGTTCTCTGAGCACTAAAAAATCCCCGAAGTAAGGGGATCAGATGAGCCGCGACCGGGGCTCGAACCCGGGACCTTTTCGTTACGAATGAAATGCTCTACCAACTGAGCTATTGCGGCTGATACAGACGAATTCTGCTGTGCAAATTTAAATAAAAAAATCCGACCTTGAGAAATCAAGGCCGGAATTTTTATAGGAAATTATTCTATCAGATAATACCTTGACCCATCATGGCATCAGCCACTTTCATGAATCCGGCAATATTAGCACCCTTCATATAATTGATATATCCATCGGGTTGTTTGCCATATTCTACACAGGCTTCATGTATGGAACTCATAATCTGATGCAGTTTGCTGTCTACTTCTTCTGCACTCCATTGCAAATGTTCAGCATCCTGAGTCATTTCCAGACCTGAAGTAGCCACACCACCGGCATTCACGGCTTTACCCGGGCAATAAGTAATTTTAGCTGCTATGAATTCATCAATAGCTTCGGGAGTACAACCCATGTTACTTACTTCGGCACAAAGGAGTACATTATTGGCAATCAGCATTTTTGCATCTTCACCATTCAGTTCATTTTGTGTAGCGCAAGGCAATGCAATGTCCACTTTCTGTTCCCATGGTTTCCTTCCCGGGAAGAAAGTAGAACCGGGGAATTTCTCGGCATATGGAGCTACGATGTCGTCACCGGTGGCACGAAGCTCGAGCATATATTCGATTTTTTCCTTATCCAGACCGTCGGGGTCAAGGATATATCCGTCGGGACCGGAAATTGTAATAACTTTTGCACCCAGTTCGGTTGCTTTTTGAGCAGCGCCCCATGCTACGTTACCAAAACCTGAAATAGCTATAGTCTTGCCTTTGATTTCCTGGCCCATTTCTTTGAGCACATCCTGTACGAAATATAGCGCACCATAACCTGTGGCTTCCGGGCGAATCCTTGAGCCTCCGAAACTAAGGCCCTTACCTGTGAAGGTACCGGTATTCTCACGTGCAAGTTTTTTATACATTCCGTACATGTAACCTACTTCGCGTCCTCCAACACCTATATCACCGGCGGGAACGTCGCGATCGGGGCCCAGATTTCTCCAAAGTTCGAGGATAAAAGCCTGACAGAAACGCATTATTTCAGCGTCGCTTTTACCTCTGGGGCTGAAATCGCTGCCTCCTTTAGCACCTCCCATAGGAAGAGTGGTGAGTGCATTTTTGAAAGTCTGTTCGAAACCGAGGAACTTCAGGATAGAGAGGTTAACAGAAGCGTGGAACCGGATACCTCCCTTGTAGGGACCGATAGCGTTGTTGAACTGTACACGATAACCGATATTGTTCTGAACTTCTCCTTTATCGTCAACCCATGTAACGCGGAAAGTAAAGATTCTGTCGGGCTCAACCATTCTTTCAATGATTTTAGCTTTTTCGAATTCCGGGTGACGATTGTAAACTTCTTCAACAGAAAGGAGTACTTCCTTAACTGCCTGTAAATATTCCTTTTCGCCAGGGTGCTTTGCTTCCAGCCCCTGCATAATAGAATTAATGTTCATGTTTTTCGATTAGATTTACGGTTAGAAGGTTTAAGGTTTATTTGCTGGCATTTTGCTATGCCGCATTGTTTTCACGGTTATAAGTAGATTCCTACTAATTGCAAAAATACAATTATAAGTTTATATAAGCAAGAAAAAACATAGAAAAAAGGGCCGAAAAATCGGCCCCCTCGAATAATTAGGATTAGGCGTCGAATTGTTTTTCAATAATCATGTTTTGGCTTTTACGCCTAAAATAATGCCTAATCCTATTATCTTTTTTTAATGCAATAGATATTGTCTTTATCATATAACATACTTTAAGGAAGTTAGTTTTATTAAAATGTGTTAAAATCATAGAAAATTGTCACCAATAAATCTGAATGCTTTTCAGATAATAGAACTAAATAAGAGTAAGAGATTGAAAAAGGAATCGTAAAAGAGGAGAAAATTTTTTAGTTTTGCAGAAGAAATTCCCGAAATAATGATAGCATCTATGACAGGGTACGGGAAATCTATTTATTCCGACCCGAATTTTAAGATAACCGTAGAAATCAAATCGGTCAATAGCAAGCAACTGGATTTGCTTATGAGAATGCCGGCTGTGTTCAGAGAGCAGGAAACTACGATACGCAATCGTATTTCCCCGATTTTGGAAAGAGGTAAAATAGAACTTACCGTAAATTATGAAAACCTTAGAGGCGTAAGCCCGGTGAAAATTAATAAGGCCATCATAAAAGAATATAAAAGATTAATAGACGATATAAGTGAGGAGTTACAGATTGAAGCCCCCAAAGACTGGGTCCAGGTGCTTTTCAGAATGCCGGATTCTTTAACTACCTCTACACCTGAAGCAGATGAAAATGAAAATGAAGCTCTAATCAGGACTATACTGGCAGCTTCAGACAATTTTATGCAATACAGACTACAGGAAGGAAAGAGCCTTTATGAGTTTTTCTTCCAGAAAATTGAAAGGATAAGGGAATATCTTATTCTTACTGAAAAATATGAAGTGGACAGGGTAAGTAAAATAAGAGAAAAATTAGAGCAGCAGCTCGCAAGACTACAGGGTGTGGAAATAGATCGCGGCAGGCTCGAACAGGAACTTATCTTCTATATAGAGAAACTGGATGTGACCGAAGAGAAGACAAGGCTGAGAAGCCATCTTAATTATTTCGAGGAAACATTAGGGGAACCTGACGAAACAAACATCTCAGGGAAGGGCAAAAAACTTGGATTCATCAGTCAGGAAATCGGACGCGAGATAAATACGCTTGGATCAAAGGCAAATGATGCCGATATGCAGAAACTGGTGGTGATGATGAAAGATGAACTTGAACAGATAAAAGAGCAAGTACTTAACGTGTTATGAAAAATTCCGAGAGGAAAGGGAAGATAATAGTGCTATCGGCACCTTCAGGAACCGGGAAGTCTACAATTATAGGAGAATTGATGAAAAAACCGGAATTAAAACTGGATTTTTCAATATCAGCCACAAGCCGAGCGCCCAGAGGAGAGGAGCAACATGGGAAAGAATATTTTTTCATGAGCGAAGAAGAATTCAAGAAGAATGTGGATGAAGGAAATTTCGTGGAATGGGAAGAGGTTTATTCCGGGATATGCTATGGTACCTTGGTGAGTGAAGTTGACAGAATCACAGGTAAGGGTCACAATCTTATTATGGATGTAGATGTGAAAGGAGGCCTGAATATTAAGAAAAGGTTTGGAGAAGAAGTTCTCACTATATTTATCATGCCTCCGAGTAAAGAAATTTTGGAACAACGGCTTCGAAACAGAGGAACAGATAGCGCAGAGACCATTGAAAAACGATTGAAAAAGTCGGAATTTGAAATGAGTTTTGCAGAAAAATTCGATACAATCATTGTAAATGATAACCTTGAGGAAGCAGTGGAGGAAACTGAGGAACGAATAAGGGAGTTTATCAGAGAAAAGGAATGACTATAGGTATTTACGGAGGAAGTTTTGACCCGATACATACAGGGCATGCCATGGTAGCAAATTTTGTGTCGCAATGTAATGTTGTGGATGAAGTATGGATCATGGTGAGCCGTCAGAATCCTTTGAAACCTCATGCCACCATTGCCGGCGACCTCGCTCGTCTTGAAATGGCAGAACTGGTGGCCCAAAACTGTAAAAATGTGAAGGTTAGCGATATAGAAATTAGGAGACCGTTGCCATCATTTACCTATGATACCCTTTGTGAATTAAAAAAGCTAAACCCTGAAAAGGATTTCAAGTTAATAATAGGCAGCGACAGCCTGGCTAATTTTGATAAATGGAAGAAATATGATCTGATTCTTGAGAATTTCGGGGTGATAGTATATCCACGTCCGGGATTCTTACTTCCCGAAACAGAACCAGAGGGAATGACTTTTCTCAATGGCGCTCCTGAATTTTCCATTTCAAGTTCTCTGATAAGAGAATATATAGCATCAGGTTGGGACATTAACTTTTTTGTTCCTCTCGCTGTTTCTTCCTATATAAAAAAACACAGATTATACCTATGAATGATAACACATCACGCCTGTTGGAGATTGTAGGACTGGCTAAAGAATATTGTGACTTATGTGAAAGCTCTCTTGAACACACCAAAGAGAGTTTTATCGACCAAGCTTTAAATCTCCTTCCTCGACTCTACTGGCATTTCTTTGATTTGTCGGCAGGGATATCCTTAGGAGAAAGCGAATATTTCTCAGAATATGTGGATGAATCTTTATATGGTGAAATTCAACATGGTATAGCGGCTCTAATGGGAGGAGCAGATACATTTCTTGAAACTTTTGAGGAAGATATGAAATATAGCGACACTCCAATCACTGCTTCAATTTCAGAATCCATGGCAGATATTTTCCAGCCTCTGTTTAATTTCGTTCAGATTGTGCATGATTCTGAGGGATTGCAATTGGAAGAAGCTTATATCTCTTGTAAAGAGGATTTTGAGACCTATTGGAGCCAGACACTTTGCAATGTGCTCAGGGCTCTAAATAATTTAAAATATAACTCACGGGAGGAAGAGGAATTATGATAGAAAGATTAATAAGATGGCTCAACCAGTCGACAAGTAATTTTTTGGCTGCCAAGACCATAACCGACGAACTGAATGCAAAAGGCTTTAAAGCCTTGCGTCAAAATGAGGAATGGGATATAAAACCCGGAGGAAGATATTACCTTCTGAAAAATGGAAGTGCGGTATTTGCTTTCACCACGGGGAAAGGTCTTTCCTCATATCGAAACGGATGCCGGATTATAGCAGCACATAGCGACAGTCCATGCCTCAGACTTAAGCCAAATCCGGAAATTTATGGTGACGGAGGAGTGGTAAGCCTCAATGTTGAAAAATATGGAGGTGGAATACTCTATACATGGTTTGACCGTCCTCTGTCGATGTCAGGAAGAATTACAGTTAAGTCAGATAAAAAATTCCAACCAAGAGAAATAGTATTTGATCTTAAACGCCCTGTAGCAATTATCCCACATCTGGCAATTCATTTCAATAGAGGTGTGAATGAGGGAAATCACTTATCAGTGCAAAAAGATATGAGACCCGTAGTGGGTTATTTCGATGCTTCTACATTAGAAAAAGCCCGATCACACAAAGGCGTGATGATGGAGATGATTGCAAAAGAATGTGGAGTGGAATCGGAAGATATTCTGGATTATGAAATCAGTCTATATCCGGTGATAAGTGCGCAGAGATGCGGTATCAATAATGAGTATATATCATCGGGCCGTATTGACGATCTTTCTATGGCTTTTGCCGGATTAGAGGCGTTGCTGTCGACATGCTATACCGATAGCGACAACATGAGAATCCTGGCAATCTTCGATAACGAAGAAACCGGCTCAGGTACCAGGCAAGGGGCAGCTTCTCCTGTGCTACGCGACTTGATGGAAAGGGTGTGTGCTCAACTGGGTGGTACCAAAGAAGACTTTCATATAGGAGCTGCCAATTCATTTGTGATTTCAGCAGATGATGCACATGCCTGGAATCCAAATTATAATGAAAAATACGATCCCACTAATCATCCGGTGATAGGGAAAGGACCGGTGATAAAAATCAATTCCAATTGTAAATATATGACTGATTCATATGGAGCAGCCATATTCAAAGAACTATGTCAAGAAGCGGGAGTGAAATGGCAAATGTTTGTAAATCATTCCGACATGGCCGGTGGTTCTACTTTGGGAAATATCCTTACTTCACAACTTGATTTGAATGGAGTAGATGTGGGTTCGGCTATTTGGGCAATGCATTCGGCTGTGGAAACCGCAGGAGTAAATGATCATCTGGATATGGTGAAAGTGTTTAAATGCTTCTGGAAGTAGAGTGAGTTATAATCTTGTGGAAACGCTTAAATTTAAATAACTTTGCACCGCTTTTAAGGAACTATATCTTTAAAAGAACGTTTATAATTATATAGAAATAAATCAAGAAATATATGAACGTAGAATTTAAAAAACTTGACAATGTAAACGGTGAACTGACCGTGACATTGGAAGAAAAGGACTATGCCGATAAGGTGAAGAAACAATTAAAGGAAATCGGCAAGAATCGTCCTGAACCCGGTTTCCGTGCCGGACATGTACCTATGGGTATATTGGAAAAGAAATATGGTACAGCAGTAAAGTATGATGTTGTAAACAGGGACATCGTAGATGCTGTATACGACTATATAAGAGACAATAAGTTGCGAGTTCTGGGTCAGCCTGTTCCTGACAAAGATAATGAACTTAAAGATGGTGCTACAGAATTTACTTTCAAATTTAAAGTAGGTTTAGCTCCTGAAATTGATGCCCATATCGGTAAGGATATGAAAGTACCTTATTACACTATTACCGTAACCGACGATATGGTAGACCAGGAAATCACAGCTCTCAGAAAGAGATTCGGAGTTCAGGGTCCCGGAGAAGAAACTGAGCCTGATGCAGTGATAAAGGGTGTGATAAGTGAGTTGAATTCCGACGGAAGTGTGAAAGAGGATGGAATCGTAGTTGACAATGGTATTTTGGCTCCAATTCATTTCACCAATGAAGAGCAGAAGAAACTTTTCGAAGGAAAACATCCCGGCGATATCGTGGTGTTTAATCCGGCTGCCTCTTGCAACAGCAATGTGACAGAAATGTCTTCAATGCTGAATATCGACAAAAGCGACGTAGAAAATCATAAGGGAGACTTTAATTTCGAAATTAAGGAGATTATAGTTCTTAAGCCGGCTGAATTAGATCAGGAATTCTTCGATAATGCAGTGGGTAAAGACAAGGCCCATAATGAAGAAGAACTGAAGGCAGCAGTGAAAGAGCTGATCAAGGACCAGCTTAAAGGTGAATCAGATTTCAGATTTACCATCGATTCACGCAATGTAATTGAGAAAGCAGTAGGAAATGTACAGCTTCCGGAAGAGGTGCTCAAGAAATTCCTTATTTCTCAGAATCAGCAACTGAATGATGAAAATATTGATGAAGAATTCACCAAGATTCGTTCACAACTTGTATGGGATCTCACTAAGGATGAAATAATTTCCAAATTTAAAATTGAGGTTTCTGAAGAAGACATAATGAATCAGGCGCGTGTAGCAGTTTATCATCAGTTGAGCCAATATGGACCGGCTTCATTGGCAGAGGGTATCATCGAACATTATGCCAAGGAAGTGATGAAGGACCAGAAGAACCGCGATACCTTCGAGCGAAATGCTCTGAATAAAAAAATCTATGATACAATAAAAGAAAATGTAACATTAGATAATAAGGAACTGTCTATCGAGGAATTTAAGAAACTCTATGAGACAGCCTGACGCTGCATCATAGAGGGGAATGCAATAAAGAAGGGTCAATCATTGTTTAATATAATGATTGACTTTTTTTCTTTGGCATATAATTTGCTACTGAAAAATAAAAGTTCAGTCAAGATTCTATAAAAATATAACTCTTAATGATTATCCTCAGAAATACCCCAATTAATAAATTACCCTCAAAAGTAGGGACGCACGGCTCGTGCGTCCGAATTAAAAGAAGGATAATTCATTGATTATCAAAGGACGCAAAGACCTTGCGTCCCTACAAAAGCCGATTGGGATATTATTTGAGATAATCATTAATTCTTATAGAGTCCTGCTTATAAAAGAGAAAATTTTAAGAAAGATATTATAATATGCAGAAAGATTTCAGAAATTACGCAGTCAACCATTTAGGTCTGAGTTCAAGCGTATTAGACAGTTATGTAAAACACGTAAATCTTACTAACCCCAATGTAGCCGCAAGTTATCCAAGGGCTGATTATATGAATCCTTATATACTTGAGGAGAGACAATTGAATGTAACCCAAATGGATGTATTTTCCCGTCTGATGATGGACAGGATAATCTTTCTCGGCACCCAGGTTACAGACACCTCTGCCAATATAATTCAGGCACAGTTGCTGTATCTGGATTCAATAGATCCGGAGAAGGATATTTCCATCTACATCAATTCTCCCGGCGGTTCAGTATATGCAGGTCTTGGTATATATGATACAATGCAGTATGTATCAAGCGATGTATCTACTATCTGTACAGGAATGGCAGCATCCATGGCAGCCGTACTTCTCGTGGCAGGAGAAAAGGGTAAAAGGTATGCACTGCCACACTCGCGTGTGATGATACACCAGCCGATGGGAGGAATCCAGGGACAGGCTTCTGACATTGAAATTACTGCCAGAGAAATTCTTAAACTCAAGGAAGAACTCTACCGTATTATATCTGAACATTCAGGACAGCCATTTGATAAGGTAGAAAAGGATTCTGACAGGGATTATTGGATGACCGCTGCAGAAGCCAAAGACTATGGCATGATTGATAAAATTTTGGTAAACCCCCGTCATAAGAAAGATTAAAGTATGGCCAACAACCGTTCCGGGTTGAGATGTATGATGTGCGGCACCCATGACAGTGCCGCAAATCCGGTAATAAAAGTACTGGAAGGATTAAATCTTTGCACTGATTGTATCACCTATATTGATAATGCAAGGGATTCTCAATTAAAGAAACCGGCAAAGTCAAAGGCTAAGGAATCGGCACATGAGATTCCAAAACCAAAAGAGATAAAAGATTTTCTCGACAAATATGTAATAGGGCAAGAGGAAGCAAAGAAATATCTTTCGGTAGCTGTTTACAATCATTATAAGCGAATCAACCAGGCAGAAGATGATGATGTAGACATAGAGAAATCCAACATCATTTTGGTAGGTCCAACTGGAACCGGAAAGACCCTGCTTGCTAAGACAATAGCAAGACTTCTGGATGTTCCGTTTACCATTGTAGACGCCACTGTACTGACTGAGGCCGGTTATGTAGGTGAAGATATAGAATCTTTGCTCACCCGATTACTTCAGACATGTGATTACGATGTGGAAAAAGCGGAGAGAGGTATCGTGTTTATAGATGAAATAGACAAGATAGCCCGGAAATCCGATAACCCTTCGATCACACGAGATGTAAGCGGAGAAGGTGTGCAGCAGGGATTGCTGAAGCTTCTTGAGGGAAGTGTTGTTCTTGTTCCACCGAATGGCGGACGCAAGCATCCTGAGCAGAAAATGATTGCGGTAAACACCAAGAACATACTCTTTATCTGCGGAGGAGCCTTCGACGGTATAGAAAGAAAAATAGCTTCCAGACTGAATACTCATGTAGTGGGATATGGTCACGATGAATCTACCAGAAAGAAGAAGAGAGAAAATTTGATGAAATATGTTCTCCCGATGGATTTAAAGTCCTTCGGTCTGATCCCGGAAATCATAGGCAGGCTTCCCATTCTCACCAGTCTTGACCCTCTTGACAGAGATGCCTTGCGAAGAATTCTGACTGAACCCAAAAATTCAATAATCGGTCAATACAAGAAATTGTTTGAATTAGACGGCGTGAAGCTTGAATTTACGGAAGATGCTCTGGATCTCATAGTGGATAAGGCAATAGAGTATAAACTCGGAGCCAGGGGGCTACGGTCGATTGTAGAAACAATAATGGTGGATTCAATGTTTGAAATTCCTTCAAAGAAAGAAAAGGAATTCAAAGTAGATGCGAAATATGTGAACGAACAACTTGAACGGGCACATTTCGTAAAGACTGCCATTGATGATTAAGACTAAGACTGAAGATAAAACTAAGACTGGAGATAAAACCAAAGTTTTTTAAGATAAATTTTACAGGAGTCCGGAAGTTTAAAAACTTTCGGGCTTTTTTATTTCCCTATTTTTAAAACCATTAGGGCTCGTTCCCCAATTTTTGTTAACGCTGAGGTCGCATATCTTTGAGGGATTTCTGGGTTGGATTGAAGGAGCAATGGGGCTCCATTGTGACTGAAAGCCAGCACAGAAAGCACCAAAGAGATGCGAGGATGAAGTAACTTTAAACATGATGCCAGAAAATATTTTCCGGTCATTTAAGTTACTTTATCCAGGCCGATCGCCAAGCATCTTTGTCCGCTTGTATCGGTTACAATGGAGCCCCATTGCGCCCTCACTTCGCGAACAAATCTGCATGACGCTCACCCGCCTCAGCATTAACAAAAATTGGGGAACGAGCCCTTAATTTAAGAAAAGAGATATTGTAATATTAGGAATTATGGATTAACTTTGTATAATATCTCTTTAAGCTCTCCATGGCAGACCGCAAAGCAATCCACGAAGCATTAAAAACTAATTTCGGATTCGATACTTTTAAAGGCAACCAGCTTGAAATTATAGAAAGTTTGCTGGATGGTCAGGATGTGTTTGTGCTTTTGCCCACTGGAGGTGGTAAATCTCTCTGCTATCAATTGCCGGCTTTGCTTTCAGAGGGTACAGCCATTGTAATATCACCTCTAATTGCCCTGATGAAAAATCAGGTGGATTCCATGAGAAATTACGGTGAAGATGATGGCATAGCCCATTTTCTCAACTCTTCTTTAACTAAAGCCATGAGCGATAAGGTGAAGAAAGATGTGATGGATGGGAAAACCAAACTTCTCTATGTAGCACCGGAATCATTTACCAAAGAGGAAAACATGCAATTCATCAAGCAGATGAAAATTTCATTCTTCGCAGTAGATGAAGCCCATTGTATTTCTGAATGGGGTCATGATTTCCGACCGGAATACCGAAGAATCCGTTCTATCATCAACGACATAGGTTCGCGTCCCTTAATTGCTCTTACAGCCACCGCCACTCCAAAGGTGCAACACGATATCCAGAAAAACCTGGGGATGCTCAGAGCTGTGGTATACAAATCAAGCTTCAACCGTCCTAATCTTTATTATGAAGTAAGGCCAAAGACCAAGGAGATAGATAGAGATATAATCAAATTTATTCGTAATAACCCGGGAAAATCAGGCATTATTTATTGTCTTAGCAGAAAAAAAGTTGAGGAACTGACCGAAACTTTACGAATCAATGATATTTCCGTGCTTCCCTATCATGCCGGAATGGATTCAGCCACCAGGTCGCATAATCAGGATGCATTTCTTCAGGAAGAGGTGCAAGTGATTGTAGCTACCATAGCATTTGGTATGGGTATCGACAAACCCGACGTTAGATTTGTGATACATTATGATGTGCCTAAAAGCCTGGAGGGGTATTATCAGGAGACGGGAAGAGCTGGACGTGACGGTGGTGAAGGAAGATGTATTGCTTTCTATACTTATAAGGATCTGCAGAAACTTGAGAAACTGATGCAGACTAAAACAGCAGCCGAACAGGAGATAGGACGTCATCTTCTGGCTGAAACAGCTGCCTATGCCGAATCCAGTCTTTGCCGAAGAAGAATACTGCTTCATTATTTTGGAGAGAACCGTGACGAAACTAAATGCAATAATTGCGACAATTGTCTTAATCCGCAAGAAAAGGTAGAGGCTTCGGATGAACTGCGTTCTGCCTTAGAAACCAGGTTGTCAATAAAACGTAAAGTGACTCCTGAATATCTGGTAAATGTTTTGATCGGCCGGCCTACAGATGAGGTAAAGTCTTATGGTCATGATAAATTGGATAATTTCGGGGAACTTGATTACAAGGAAGAAAAATTTATATTGAGTCTTCTACGTCAGGCTACAGTAGAAGGTTATTTTGAAAAAGATCTTGAAAATTACGGTTACATAGAAGTCTCTGAAAAGGGAAAGGATTTTCTTAAAGGAAAAGATTCTTTCAAAATTGTGGAGGACAAAGAATTTGTGGAGATCGATTCAGAGGTGATGCCAAAAGTAGGAGGCGGAGCTGCCGATCAGGAACTGTTCTCCCTCCTCAAGGATCTTCGTAAAGATATGGCGAAGAAGCTAAAGCTTCCTCCCTATGTATTATTCCAGGAAAATTCACTGGAATGTATGGCCACTACTTATCCCGTCACCATGCAGGAACTTGCCGCGATACCGGGTGTGGGTGAGGGTAAGGCTAAAAGGTACGGAAAGGAATTTCTACAGTTGATATGTCGTCATGTCGAAGAGAATGAAATAGAGCGACCGGAAGATATGAGGGTGCGTTCTGTGGCTAATAAAAGTAAGCTTAAAGTGGCATTGATACAATGTGTGGATAAAAAAATAGACCTTGAAGAGGTGGCCCAGAGCAAGGGACTGGAATTTGAAGAACTCCTCTATGAACTGGAAAGCATCGTGGAAGCCGGCACCAAAATCAATATAGATTATTTTATTGAGGAAATGATGGATTATGACCATCAGGAAGAAATCATGGAAGTGCTTAGGGAAAGTGAAGAGGATGATATCGACGAAGTGCTTGAAGAATTGGGAGCCGATTTTACTGAAGAGGAAGTGAGACTCGTAAGAATTAAGTTTCTATCGGAAATGGGAATTTAAGATTCAGAAAAACATAAAGATAAAGAAAGTGAAAAAATCGATATTCATATTTATACTGGGCTTCTTAACAACATTTGTAAGTCAGGGTAAAGAAAAAAAAGGAGTGATTTTAACAATTGATGGCGAAGAAGTTCCAACTGAAGAATTCCTCTACCTCTACAATAAAAACAATCAACAACAGAACCAACCCCTTACCTTAGAGGAATATTTACAACTTTTTGAAGTTTATAGGCTAAAGGTAGCGGAGGCTAAATCACTGGGCATCGACACCACGGCATCTTTTAAAAATGAAATAGATATTTACCGTAGAGAACTCCTGGAACCCTATGTGACAGATACTGTATTTTTCAATCAATTGGTGGATAAAGCTTTTGAGAGGGAAAATACTCAAGTAGAGTCCAGTCATATAATGATAATCCGAACTCACAATGAAGCAAGAGATGCCCGAAATCGCGCACTTCTTGACAGTATAAGAACAGAATTGCTCAATGGGGCCGATTTTATTGAAATGGCAAAGGAATATTCCCAAGATAAGTTTTCTGCAGCGAAGGGTGGTTATCTTGGATTCGCGCCTGCAGGAACTTACCCTTATGGATTCGAAACTGCTGTGTACGAAACGCCGGAAGGGGAAATCTCTGAAATTGTGGAATCCCATGTGGGATGGCATATAGTAAAACCGGGGGCCAGAAAACCCTCTCTTGATTTTAACAGAAAAGTAAAATCATACGATGAAGTAAAAGCCGAGGTTTCTCAGAAGGTAACTTCTCCGTTTGATGCCCGTTACAATCAGATCAGGCAAAATTTGATAAAGAAATTAAGCGACCGTCATAAAAATATCGACTTGGAAGGTAAAAGTCCTGAGGAAACCTATAACGTATTGATGGCAGCTGAAGAAGAGATACAATATCAGTCTAATCCGGAATATCGCAATTTGGTAGATGAATATACTAATGGTAGCCTTCTATATGAAGTGAGTGTGGAAAATATCTGGAACAAGGCTTCAAATGATAGTGTAGGACTCAGAAATTTCTATAATAAACATATTGATAATTATAATTGGGATAAACCTCATGCAAAGGGAATCCTTGTGCTTGCACAGAACGATTCAGTAGCAGCAGAAATTAAGAAACAGATAACCGGTCTTAATGGTAACGAGGCGATTGACCTAATAAGAAGTAAGTTTAAAAGAGTGGCAAGTGTAGAACGGTTTAATACTCCAAAGGGGGGTAATTCTCTGATCGACATCGCTATGTTTAATGAGGAAAAAGAAAAGCCTAACCTGCGTAATTTTTCAACTTATTTTATATTAGAGGGAAGAATAATCGACCAGCCTGAAAATCTTGAAGATGTAAAAAGCAGTGTAATAAATGATTATCAAGATAAATTGGAAAAAGACTGGGTAAAAGACTTAAGGAGCCGACACAAATTGGAGGTGAATAAGAAAGAACTGGATAAGATCCGGAAGAAAATCAAATAAAAAGAATGTGGAGGCTTTTTATATTACTACCATTCCTGGTATTCCATATATCTTGTGATAAGAAAGTGGAGAGGCCTGACAATGTATTGCTGCAATATGGCGACAATACACTTACTTATGATGAGGTGATAAGTCAGATACCGGTTTATTTAAGTGGCACCGATAGTGCGGCCATGTTCAGAACTTTGGTGGACAACTGGATTAAGGATAATGTGCTAGCGGAGTTTGCTGAAGAACGTCTATATGATATTGAAAATATAGATAAGAAGGTGAAAGAATACCGCAATCAACTTATAGTTCAGGAATACTTAAGCAAAATGCGTGATACTCAGACTCCAAAAGTTGAGGAGCACAGGGTGAAGGAATATTATGATCAACATAGGAGAGAACTAAAGCTGGAGGTGCCACTTGTGAAAGGAATTTTCATGAAAGTAAATTCCAATGCACGTAATAAAGAAGAGATAAAAAGACTGATAGCTTCAGACGATACCGAAAAGATAGATAAACTTGAAAGAGACTGGCTGGATAAATCTTTGGAATACAACTATTTCAGAGATAAATGGATAGATTGGGAAACTCTGACTAACATGATACCTTACCGATTTGGAGATCCCGATAAATTTCTCAGTGAAAACAAATATTTTGAAACTGAATATGGTGATTGCACCTATTATCTTGTGATCACTGAATATCTGCCCACCGGAGAAGAACAACCCTATGAATTTGCAAAGAGTTGGATAACAGGTATTCTTACTCAGGGAGAACTGGCAGAATATGAAAGGGTATTAGTGGAATCTTTAGTTAATAAATCGATTAAAGAGAAGAAACTCGATGCCGTTGGTTATGATCCGGTAAGGCACGAAATGAAAGAAATAAACGTTAATGAGTAAGCACAACCTATTTATAAACTGCACTATATGAATAGAAAACATAGAAATAGGATAAGAAAAATAGCAAGGTTTTTGATTCCGGGATCCTTATTGCTCATGGCGATACCTATAATGAGCCAGAACGATAAGAATGTTGTGGATGAGGTAGCATGGATTGTAGGAGATGAAGCCATTTTCAGATCGGATGTAGAGGAACAATACCAGCAATTGCGTACGGAGGGCACAGCTATCAGTGGCGATCCCTATTGTTTCATACCCGAACAGATGGCAGTAGAGAAACTTTATCTCCATCAGGCAAAAATTGACACAATCGAGGTGCCTGAATCGAGCGTACGAAACATGGTGGATCAAAGGCTGAATTTCTTTATCAACCAATTAGGTTCAAAGGAAAAGGTGGAGGAATATTTCCATAAGCCGATGCCGGTTTTACGAGAGAGCCTGATAGAAATGATGAAAAACAGTTCTATAGTAGGCCAGGTCCAAAGAAGTCTGACAGAGGATGTGACAGCCACACCAAATGAAGTAAAGAAATATTTCAATTCATTGCCTTCCGACAGTATTCCTTACGTGCCGATGCAGGTAGAAGTGCAGATTGTGACCCTGAATCCCAATATTCCACGTCAGGAAATAGAAGATGTAAAGGCAAGGCTAAGAGAATATGCTGACCGTGTCAACAAGGGTGAGGCAGATTTTTCCACACTGGCCATCATGTATAGTGAGGACGGAAGTTCTATGCAGGGTGGAGAACTGGGATACAATGGTCGTGCAGCCTGGGTGCCTGAATTTGCTAATGTAGCATTTAACCTCACCGACCCCAAAAAAGTGAGTAGAATAGTGGAAACGGAATATGGGTATCATATCATTCAATTGATCGACAAACGAGGAGACCAGGTGAATGTGCGCCATATCCTCCTGACTCCGAAGGTGAGTCAGAAAGACCTTACAGATGCGACCAACCGTCTTGATTCAGTGAGAAAAGAAATAGTGAGCGGTGCCTTTACTTTTGAAGAAGCGGCGTCTTATATTTCTCAGGATAAAGATACCAGAAATAACAAAGGTGTAATGACCAACAACAGTGAATATAGCGACCTCTTCAGAAGCAGTAAGTTTGAAATGCAAGATCTTCCGGCAGAAGTGGCACGTCAGATCGAGAAAATGAATCCGGGTGACATAAGCGAAGCTTTTATAATGAAGAACAGTAGCCATAAAGATGTAGCTGCCATTGTAAAATTAAAGGAAAGAATTCCGGGTCACAGGGCTAACCTTTCTGATGATTATAATCTCTTGAAAAAAATGTATGAGAATCATAAGAAAGAGACCATATTAAAAGAATGGCTGGAAAAGAAAATAAAAGAAACCTACGTAAAGATAGAGCCCTCGTGGCAGAATTGTGAATTCAAATACCAGGGCTGGATAAAACAATAGGTCCTAAGGAATGAGTCGCCATTTTTTCCGATACCGGGGAAATTTTGTAGCCACGGCTATCTCTATTATTGTTCTCGTGTTTGTGATAGATACGGGAATGAGGTCGTATGCTCAAAGCCAGCGAAAACAAGAGATAGTAGAGGATGAAAACTTTCATAGGCCTGAACCTTCAAAGCCAATTTCTCCTCAGGTACCATCTGTCAACAGGTATCAGGAAGATAAAGTTTTCCTTGAATATGCCGACAGCCTCTATAAACGAGACTCACGCGACACAATAGTAAAACAGATTCTTAAAGGTAATGTTAAATTCCGACAGGCAGGATTATGGATGTTCTGTGACTCAGCCTATTATTATCCGGAACAGAATTCTCTCGATGCCTTCAGTAATGTAAGAATGGAGCAGGGAGACACCCTCTTCGTCTATGCCGACAAATTGTTTTATAACGGGGATGAGCACCTTGCGAAATTAAAAAATGGTCCTACAAGGGAGAAAGTGGTACTCATAAACAATGATGTGACACTTACCACCGATAGTCTTGATTACGATATGGCAATTGACTTAGGTTGGTATACCAGATGGGGTACCATTGAAGACCAAGTGAACACCCTTACCTCACTTTATGGAGAGTATTCACCTAAGACTAAAAGAGCGGAATTTTTCACTGATGTGGTGCTTGTAAATCATCAGGATGGATTTACGATGCTCACCGATACTTTGTATTACAGCACTGAAACCCATATTGCCAATATTGAAAGTCGTACGGAAATACAGAGTGAGAACGATACTATTATAACCAATCTGGCAACTTATTATACCGATACGGGAGATGCAGATCTGCTTTCCAGGTCACTTATAATACACCGGGACTCTACAGGAAATGTCACTACACTTGAAGGTGACAGTATTATTTACGACAATACTACAAGAATAAGCCGGGCTTATATGTTCCGTGATCCCTTCAAACAAAGCAATCCGATGGTTATAACAGATACGGCCCAGAAGACCACGCTCATAGGAGGATTCGGAATTTATAACGATTCAACAAAAGAGGCCCTTGCTACAATATATCCACTTTTGATGGAATACTCTCAGGGTGATACCCTCTTTCTGAGGGCAGATACCATAAAGACCTTCATAATCACCGACATGATTGCGAACCGGAAGAGGACAATCACTAAATCCGGTTATCCAGAATTCAAGGGTATGCCTATTGTCACAGGTGATTCTACAGGATTATGGATTGACACTTCATTCTTTTCCGTAAAGATTCCCTATGTGGATACTCCGTTGAAACTACTTTTGGAAAAGGCTCCTCCATACACCCCGGATATTCTTGATACAATTATCGGACCTAATGAAGATGTACCTTTAGACACAATTGCCAATGCAGTAGCAAACAGTATCACTAAGGAATATCATTTAGACGAGAAGGGGATGGATGCAGAGGATGATACTGAAGAAAATGAGGAAAATAATGCGCCCGATAGAGAGTCGCGATTGATAGACCGGGAAAAATTAATTGGGGATAAAATCCGAAAAGGTCAGCTTCCCAAGATTCCTCCAAGGGGCAATATGGGAATTGATGAAGGAGAGGAAGGAGTGATAGAGCAGGATACCTTACTTGGAGGGGGTCCGGAAACTTCTATACAAAAAATTGAAGTACCTCCCGCCCCGAAAGAAGTGCCCGATACTGATGAATACGGAGCAAAAGTGATAGTTGATTCCATTGCGAAAGAAACTCATGTAATTCTGGCCTATCATCGAGCAAGGTTCTTTAAGCAGGATATGCAGGGAGTAGCTGACTCCATGGTGATGGTGGAGAGAGATTCTATGCTTTATATGTTCCGTAAGCCTATTATCTGGAGTGAGGAGAGGCAAGTCACGGGAAACCGTATCGATGTGCATTTTAATGATTCAACCACCGATTGGGCTTATTTGCCTGAATTTGGTTTGATGTCGGAACATGTGGATGAAGATTTCTATAACCAGATATACGGAAAAGAAATAACAACTTATTTTGAAGACCAGGGTCTAAGAAGGATGAGCGTTTCAGGTAATGTAGAAACTATTTTTCTTCCCCAGGAGGCCGACTCCACCTTCAATCGTCTTATAAATGCGGAAAGTTCCTATATGGAGGTTTATCTTGACTCCAATAAACTTGACTGGCTTAAGATGTGGCCCGAAGTGAGCGGGACAGTCACTCCTCTGTTTATGATAAAACGGAACCAGATGTATCTTCAGAAATTCAAATGGTGGGGCTTTTTGCGTCCTGAGAGGGAATGGTATGGCAATAAAGTAAGATGGGCCGATAACCTGGGAGAAGTGCCTGATGAACTGGAACAATACTTCATGTCACCATCAGATTTTGGAGAACCTAAATCATTTACAGGCACAAGAGTAATTCTTCCTCCTTCATCTTTACCAATCTGGGAAGGAATAAGCGAGGTAGAAGAACTCGATTCTATCGATGTGATGCCTGATATTGACCTTCCTCCGGAGATGATGGACTCTATACCGAGACGTATACCTCGTTTAAGAGATGCCGGAAATCTTAACATAGGAGAAAAGGCGCCCGGGCTATTGAAAGCTGAAAAAAGACTCACCATTGGTGATATAATGCAAGACAATGAAGAAGAGGAAGAGAATGCAGAGATCACAATGGAACAAAGTGAGGCTATTAAGGAGGAAGTTCAGGAAGAATTAACAGATGAAGCAGAGTCTTTAAAAGAGGAATCGCCCGATGAAGAGGAACTACAAACTGAAACCGTAAAAGAGGAGGAGGGGGAAGATGAGTGATATTATTAAACTCTTGCCCGATTCTGTAGCCAACCAGATAGCGGCCGGGGAAGTGATACAGCGACCCGCATCTGTTATTAAAGAACTTGTGGAGAATTCCGTAGATGCAGGTGCATCGGATATCAAGATATACATTAAAGATGCAGGCCGTACCTTAATACAGGTAATCGACAACGGAAAGGGTATGAGTGCCACAGATGCCCGAATGGCTTTCGAACGTCATGCCACTTCAAAAATAAAAGATGCAGCGGATCTCTTTTCATTGCATACTATGGGGTTCAGGGGAGAGGCTCTGCCATCGGTCTGTGCCATTTCTCAAATAGAAATGAAGACACGAAGTTCTTCCGACCCAATTGGCACACATATCAGAATCAACGCTTCAAAAGTTGAAGCCCAAGAGTCAGTGGCTTGTGCACAAGGCACTAATATCATGGTGAAAAATTTGTTCTTTAATGTGCCGGCAAGACGCAAATTCCTTAAAAGTGATAATGTGGAACTCTCCAACATCATGCGGGAGTTTGAACGCCTCGCTCTTGTGAATAATTCCATCCGGATGAGCATTGATACAGGCACAAGGACTATTGACCTCAAACCCGGTACATTCAGGCAACGAATAGAGGATCTATGGAAGAATAATCTCGATCTGCATCTCCTACCAATAGAGGTAGATACCGCTTTGGTACGGATATCAGGTTATATTTCCCGGCCTGAGTATGCCAGAAGGAGGAATCCGCTTCAATATCTCATAGTAAATGGCAGAAACATGAGGCATCCATATTTCCATAAGGCCGTAGTGGGATGCTACGAATCTTTGATAGCACAAGATACTCAGCCATGTTATTTTCTAAAATTTGATGTTGACCCGGATACAATCGATGTAAATATACATCCTACAAAAAACGAAATAAAATTTGAATACGAACAGGATATCTGGCCAATCCTGCAGGCAGCTGTAAAAGCAGCATTAGGTAAATTTGGGGCAGTACCTTCAATAGATTTCAGCGTGGATGTAGTACCTGTGGTACCAATAGAGAAAGGAACCAGTCCCATAGAACCTACAATAGAAATCCCTAAAGATTACAATCCTTTTCAAGGTTCAGGAATGGGAAATAACTCCCAATCATCAAGCTACAGATATCAACCTGATAAAAAGATATCCGCGAATTGGGATACTCTCTATTCCGAATTTATGAGGGGTGCACATGGTTTCGGAGAGAATCAAGAGAAGGGAAAAGACCAAATGCCTGTACTTTCGGAATTTCAAGGTACAGAGGTTCCGGGAAATATCTGTGTACAATATGCCGACAGATATATTGTGACCACTTCCAGAGATGGAATTCTTATAATTGACCAAAGAAGGGCGCATATTAAGATTTTATTTGAAGAATTTTATAAGAACCTTTGCCAAGGGGAACATTCTTCCATCGGACTTATGTTTCCTGACAGTATAGAAATTGAGTCGGTGCAACAAGACAATCTGGTGGAAATTATGCCCGAGCTCAATAAAGTCGGATTTCGGATTGAATATGAAAGTGAAAACCGATGGAATATTGTGGGAGTCCCAACTTTCAGTAAAAATCTGGACTCACGGGATATTGTTCTGAAAATGTTAGAAACTGTAGATGATTCCGGAGCAAATTATGGCAATGCCGGTAAAGAGAGCGACCTTATGCGAAAACTGGCATTGAATATGGCCAGGGGTGGAGCAATTAATTATGGAAGAAAACTGAATACTGAAGAAATGGAGCATATAGTCACCCGACTGTTTGCTTTGCCTGACCCTTCTTATACTCCCAACGGCAATGTGATTTTCTATATTATGGACGGGAAGAGGTTGAGCGAAATCTTCCATTGAACCATAATTGGTACCTGCTGTTATAAAGGTAAAACCGAATGATATGAAGACTTCTACCTTTAAGTTTATAGCAACTTTATTTCTCGTTACAGGATTCCTTTCATTTACGTCATGCTCAAATGATGATGATGGAATAAAGGAAACCGATACCACAGTCACACAGGACCAATTACCCGAAAAGGCTAAGGAATTTATTTCTGAATTCTTTTATGATTACGAAATTAAAAGTATTCAGAAGAAGACCATTGACTCAGTGGTACTTTATGAAGTGGAATTTACCAATGACTATGATATAATTTTCAATAGCTTAGGAGATTGGACTGAAATGGAAGCGCCTACCGGGATGACTCTTCCTTCAGGAGCAATACCGGAACCTGTAAGAGCTACATTGGATGCACAATATCCGGGTTATGGTGTGAATGAAATAAATACTACCGGGCAGGGATATTACGTGCAACTTGTTAATGACCAGGGGGAAAACGGACTTGGTCTCTATTTCAATGAGAGTGGAGAGATAACAGATATCACCAACGCCGATTGATAAAATAAAAAGTAAAATATAGGTGCAATTAATAAAGATTGCGCCTATTTTTTTGTTCTTTTTGGTACATTTGTGCTCAATAAAGTGCAAATTCTTGCCTTTTTATTGGTTAATTTGTAATTTTACCCGTGATAAATCCTTCGAGAAGAAGGGCAATTGGTATATCAAACAACTTTTCATCATGTATTCCCCCTTAAAGGGTTTAAGATATTTTTCCTTAATTCTGATGCTCACTGCCTGTATTTATTCACAGGCTGCATTACCTGTATTTGATAATGGGAAAGAAATTTATTCTGATATCTCTGAAGTAGAGCTATCGGAAGAAAATACTCCGGTTAAAGATGAAACCCGGGAGAAAAAAGAAAAAGAGCAGGAACCGGAAAAATTAGAGGAATTCAAGAGAGACATAGAATCGGTGAACTTCATTCCCAAAGGTCAATGGATATTCGGTCTGTCAGTTTCCTATACCCAATCCTCGCAAGACAAGTATCAGTTCCTTATACTGGAAGGAATATCGGGCGACACCTACAGTTTTAAGATTTCACCTATGGTGATGTTTGCTGTGAAAGCTGACTTAGCATTAGGCGGGAGGTTTTCTTATGCAAGATCCTTGACTAAGGTAGCAAATGCCGATATAGTCCTTGATGCAGAAACAAATTATTCTTTTGATCATCTTTATCGGTTATCCCACAATTATTATGGTGCTGCACTGATGAGAAATTATTTCTCTATCGGAAAGAGTAAGCGTTTCGGATTTTTTAATGAGGTTTCTCTCCAGATGGGAGGAGGCCAGACGAAACTCACTACCGGTGTGGGAGATGATCTTACAGGTACTTATGAAAGGAATTTCTCCCTTAACGTGGGTCTCACGCCCGGTATCTGTATCTTCCTTAGCAATTATTCTGCTATGGAGGTGAATGTGGGTCTTCTGGGCTTCAATTATACTGAAACCCGGGCTGTAAAAGACCAGGTATATGTCTCTACCAGAAATTCACAGTCAGCTAATTTCCGGATTAATCTTTTCTCGATTACATTCGGAGCCACCTTTTATCTATGAAAGTCATGAGGAAGATAATAATTGCAATAATATCCCTCATGGTTTCAATAGGAGCCATGGAGGCTGAAACGGTGGTAAATGCCTCGCCACAAAAATTAAGAGTAGATACCATTTACCGTACCGACACTATTCATATAAGGGAAATAATTTCACGCGATGACGTGGTGCACAGAACCGAAAGAGTAGTGAGATATTACAGTGATGAACCATTCAATGAAATAGAAAACGCGGGGACTGCCAATCCTCAGTCCAATTCAGAAATCGTAATACCCGGAATCGCACTTTCTCCTTCTATTGAAGAAGATATGATAGAAATAGAATCAACTTCGGTGGACGAGAGCCGGATTGTGAACGAGGATTTAGTAAAGTCCGGGGGTAAATACGTATGGGTACCGGATTCAATGGATGGTAAAGTACAAGAACTCCTCACTTACGGGGAAATACCTGTGACAGCGAGAATTAAAAATAATGAAGAGGAAATAAATCCTTATGAGAAAGTGCTCTTCAGGGGTGATACCATCAACATGGTTCTTAAGGACAGGAATCTGGGTAGATATGACCGAGGATTGTTTAATTTCTTGTTTATACCCAAAGGTATCTGGCAGGTAGGTCTCACAGCATCTTACGGTGAATTTTCTACAGCAAATCTTGAAATATTAGACCTTATTTCGGATATAGATTTTAGTGGAAAATTATGGTCAATACGTCCTTATTTCTCTTATTTTATAAAAAGTAATCTTTCCTTGGGTCTAAGGCTTGGCTACACTGAAGGGAAAGCATCAATCGGTTCTTTTAATTTAGACATCGATGAAGACATGAGCTTCAGTCTTCATGATATCATGTATAAAAGCAATAGCTATTCAGCCTCTATTACCTTTTCACAATATTTAGGTATTGCCAGGAAAGGAAGATTTGGAGTGTTTAATGAAGTGGAACTTGCACTTTCCGGAGGTACATCAGATTTCCATCGTCCCTTCAATGGGGAGATGCGTAAGACACATACCACTACTTTCCAGGCAGCATTGAATTTCTCACCGGGAGTATGCGTTTATGTACTCGATCAAGTCTCATTTAATGTTTCTTTAGGTGTTTTCGGTCTTAATATAAAGAATGAAAAGCAAAAAGTGAATGATGAAGATTTGGGACAACGTACTACCTCGGGGGCCAATTTCCGATTCAATATTTTCAATATCAATTTTGGTATAGCAGTTAATATTTGAAATAAATCAAACATCATATAATATTATGAATTTCAAAAAATTTAACGGACCCTTATCCATGTTTGCCCTTGTTGCAACATTGATGGCGACATCTTGTGCAAACGAGGCACCATGGAGTTCTCAAGAGCGAGCCGACGGTAAGATCAACCTGAATCTTGTGACTGATTCAAGTGTTGTATCAGGAAGTCGGGCCGATGATGACGCCGACAGTTATGCGATGCAGGTTGATCCGGCTAATTTCTCAGTGAGTCTGGTTAGTTCAGACAACAGTTACAACAGAACCTGGGAAAGTTTGGAAGCTTTTAATAAAACAGATGGATTCCCTCAGGGAGTTTACACCCTTTCGGCTTTTTATGGTAATATTAATACGGAAGGTTTTGAATGTCCGTACTATGAGGGACAAACTGATGTTAGTGTAAGACTCGGAGATACTACTTCTAAAACTCTTACAGCTACTTTGGCTAATGCCATGGTAAGTGTGAGATATTCAGAAGACTTTGCTTCTTTATATCCCAACGGTTATAGTGCAGAGGTGCAAACCACAGGTCATACGGCTGTAGCATATGTAAACAGAGAGACAAGGCCCGCTTATTTTGCTCCGGGGATGGCTCAGCTTTACATCAACCTTACTAACCGCGCAGGCCAGACAGTGAAAGTCAATCCGACATCCCTTAATCTTTCAGCCAAACATCATTATGTTGTGACCGTGGGTGTTACCACAGGGGAGAAAGGTAACAAAGCTATGGATATCCATGTTTCCGAAAATATTATAGAAGAGGATCCGATAGAGATAAATCTGACCGATGAACTCTTCACAACTGAAGCCCCTTCAGTAGTAGCCAAAGGTTTTATTTCAGAAACTCCTATAGAATTCTGGGCCCATGAACTTGAAATTGATGAGGCTCCGGAATTCCATGTTATGGCACTTGCTGGATTAGCTTCTGCTGAACTGACCCTTACAGCTGCCAATGGAGCAAAGGTTCCTACTAATGGATCTGATTCATACACAGTGCAACTTATAAATGCTTCAGCTTCAGATCAGGCTCTTTTGGCATCTGCTAAAGTAGAATGTAGCGGTTTCTTTACTAATCAAGGTGAATTCGGAGTAATAAATTTCAAGGAATATCTGAATAACCTGAATCAGGGAGACTATTCGGCTTCTCTAATTGTGAAAGACAAACTTGGACGCACAAGTGCTGTGCAGGAAGACCTTCAGGTGTTAAAAGCAATCGTTAAGGCAATAGATTATTCAATTGTTGGGTATGAAAAACCGGAATTTTTAGATAACAAGATAAAAATTACAATCAAATCGAATTGTGAAAAACTGGCTGAGAAAAATTTCAAATTTAATGCCACTGATGGAGAAGGTGTAAATGCCACTGTCGGTAAGGTTTTAAGTTCAACTCCGGGAGATGCCGAAGGAGAATACAAATATGAATTGGAGATCTCCACTTCAACCATCAACGATAATCAATGGACTGTCCAGGTTCAATATGCTGATTTGAAGGAATTACTTCAGGTGGTAGATGTAAAATTACCGGAATTCACAGTTCTGACTGACCCGTTTGCCATGAGAGTAAAAATAAAGTTTGAGAACGCTGAACCAGGGAAGGCAGAATTGATAGCCAACAACATCAATATATATGACGGACGTTCTACTTTATCATCAAATTATGTAGACCGTAGTCAGGCTAAAGATGGAATTATAGTTGTGACAGGGCTGGAACAACAGAAAACTTACTCCGGATGGAAAGCCTATCTGGGTCTCCAGATGACTGACACGTATCAAGGAACTGAGATACCTTCCTTCCAGACAGAAGAGGCTAATAAAGTGCCTAATGGAGATTTTGAAACACTTAGAGAAACATATAATATTTCTAGTATTAATCAAGGTGGAGAATGGGGAGTATCAAAGGGAGTCTATTATCAAAATACAGCAAAATATACAATTCATGAACCGGTAAACTGGGCGTCTACAAACACAGAAACTATGACTGGTACAAATAATACCTGGTATAGGCAGCCTTCAGTTTTCAATAGTAACTTATCCTATAATTCGCATAACAGAGGTACAGGAGCTAGTAGCTTACCTATAGGCGCTGGAGATTCTACTCCAGACTCGTACCAGGGTTTTGGTTCTCATTCAGGAGATGTGTCAATGGTTATCAGAAATGTGGCGTGGGACCCATCCGGAGAAAAACTTACTGATTGGTACAAAACAAAGATAGGTTTTGACGATTACTATAATCATGATGTTCCTAATATTTCTAAAAAAACTGTAGGTAAAATGTTTTTAGCTACATTTAGTGACTCTTCAAATCCTGTAGTAACCCAAGAAGGATGCCAATTTAATTCTAGGCCATTATTTTTAAAAGGATGGTATAAATACTCACCGGATTTGAATGAATTAGATGAATATGGTGTGGTTTCTATAAGTCTTCTTTCTGAGAGTGGAGAGGAAATATCTAAAGGTACTTCTTATCTTACCCCGAGTGACCAATTTACTGAATTTTCTATTCCATTAGATTATAATTTCAATTGTGGAAAGTCCGCTCTGTTAAAAATTAGCTTCTCCTCATCTTATCATGAAAATGGAGAAACAATAACAGTTACCATCTATATCTCACGTTATGAATCCTATCAACATGGTGCTACTTTGGTAGTGGATGATTTAGAATTCATGTATTAAAAAAATGACTGAAATAAAATGAAGGCAAAAAATATAAATATAATTTGTGGTCTTTCCTTGATTTTGGCATCTTGCTCGGTTGAGACACCATTTCAAGGGCCAAGCCTGCAGGGCGAGGGTTACTTCAGCAAGTCAGCACTCGGTGTAGAACTGGAGGTGGACGAGACTATAAAGTCTACCCGTGCCGGTTTAAGCAATCTAAACGTTGATGATTTTGATGTGAAATTCATTAACACATCTTCAAATCAACCGGTAAAACAATTCATGCTTCGCGATCTTCCCGACATTGTAACATTGAGTGCGGGTAATTATCGTATAGAAGTGACATACAACGAAGATCAGGAGGCAGCCTGGAACAATCCGCATTTCAAGGGTGTGTCACGGAATTTCGATGTAAGGGCCAATGAAATTACATCTGATTTGGAGACTATCTCTTGTAGCCTAAAAAATGTGATGGTTTCCGTAGTGCTTGATTCCGAACTACTAAAGCATATTGAAGGTGAACCGGAAATTGAAGTATGGGTGAATCAGGGACAACCTCTTACTTTCAAGAAGGAACATTATGACAGTTCTAATCCAATTCCGGGATTTTTTAAGCAGGATGGTGTCTGTACCCTTACTGCTCAGTTCAGAGGTAATGTAGATGGATCCCAAATATCAGAGATAAAGACATTAGATAATGTAGAAGCCGGTAACCACTATCGACTCACTTTCTATCGTCATTCTTACCAGGGTGAAGACCAGGGGAATATAGAAGGAGATATTAAGGTAGATGCTAAGGTTGATGTCAACAAAGTTTCCACTAATGTCCCTGAAGACGAAGACAAACCCCTTGATGATGTGACCTGGCCAACTGAAGAACCTGAAGAGGGCCCAGATCCCGGTCAGACACCAACTCCTAACCCTCCGACACCCGATGATCCGGAAACCGAAGGTCCCTCTGTCGACTTAGGTGAATCAACCGTTGAATTTGGAGAAAATATTGTAACACCTGATACTAAGGTGATACTGGATATTCATTCTGACGGCGAAAATGGTATTGAAACATTTAAGATAATCATAGTGTCATCAGATGAAACTTTGGCAGATATGAAAGAGATTGATCTCGTTTCTCCGAATCCCGAAATGCTTGATGACTTACATGGATTTTTGGGCCTTTTGCCGGATGATAAGGATACTTTAGCGGGAGAGAAGGACGTACATTTTGATATAAGCAAATTTATGAGCATGTTATGTATGTTAGGTGAAGGCACTCATAAGTTTATTATTCAACTTGGAGATTCCACAGGCGAAAATGAAATAGAATTTTTATTTATTGTTGATCAGGATTGGAGTGAATGACAGTTATGAAAACGAAAAATAGTATAATATATTCGGCTGTCATTATTTTAGCCGGCATAGGGACTCAGTCATGTACAAATGAGGTTCCATTCTCAACCCAGGGAGAAGGCACTGTGTTCCTAAATACCAAAATGTATAGCGATTTGGTAGTGTCAACTCGTGCTGCAATCGATGATGATATCCGACAGAAACTGGAAGACGAGATGACAATTTATCTTGAAAATTCCAAGGGTGTGATTCGCAAATACACCGGAGTCTCCACTGTAGAGTCTCCAATGATCCTCAATGTTGGGGAATATGCTATCGAAGGATGGACAGGCGACTCGGTTTCTGCAGACTACGATAAGAAATTCTATCGCGGTTATCAGAAATTTAGCGTTGAGGCAGGAGAAAGTACACAGGTCACTCTTGAAGTGAATATAGCTAATGTCATAGCTTCTATTGATATCACTCATCTGGATCCAAGTGTTCAGGATGTAAACGTTACATTCAATCATACAAGAGCATCTTTAGACTTTGATAAGGATAAAATCGATGAAGGAAAGAAAGGTTACTTCATGATGCCTAACGGTGACAATGTGCTTCATTATAAGGTGGAGGTAACCGGAGCTGACGGGAAAGTAGTAACTGAAGAGAATGACATCAAGGATGTGAAAAGATCACACGAATACAAACTCCAGCTTTTGTCGGAACAGAAAGACAACGATAAGGGTGGTGCCTTGGTAAAAATTGAAGTGCTTGATATTCCGGTGAAGGATCAGACTTTCTACATTTATCCCGGTCCTTCATTTAAATCTCAATTGGCAGGTGCTGACTTCGATGTAGAGCAGAATCAAATAGATTGTACCGATAATAATTTCAATGATTTTTATCTAAGAGTAGTTGCTTACTATGGCCTCAAGAGTCTTTCATTGAATTTCAACGAGACCTTTGAAGACATGAGCGACTTAAATGGTAAAAATATATGGAATAACGGAATGACAGGAGATGAGGTAAGTGCTCAACTCTTGACAAAAGGTATCTCTTACGAACATCTCACAGACAGCCAGATTTCTGATGACAACGGGACGATTTCGGTGCACGAAGGTTGGTTGAGATTTAATCAGGATTTCTTCAGACAACTTCCTCAAAGTAATTCTGAATATGTGATAGAGGTGAAAGTTTCCGATAACCGTACTCTTCCTATAAGTAACAGTATTATTATAAGGATAGCCAATACAGATAAGGCACTCGACAATAAATTGATTTCAAGTGTTGAGCCTCCAAGTCCTGAAACAAGCCCTATGGCTATTTTGTCAGATAAAGTGACGCTTGAAGGTGTAATTAATACAGATGATGCCCAATATTATGGTATCATGTATAGATTGGCCAACAGTAATGATGAGTTTGTAAAAGTATATGCCCCCGGATCATTGACACGTGCAGCAGGCGACAGGTTCTCTGTTACCATTGATAATCTTCAACCCGGTAAGACCTACGAATACAAAGGTTTCTGTGATGATTATGAAGAGCAAAAAACACGTTCCTTCACTACCGAGACCCGATTTGAAATTCCTTTCGGTAACATGGAGACATGGTCGAAATTCAGTAATAATGCGGCTTTCCCGGGTGTTGGCAACAGTTCATCATTCTGGGATTCAGGTAACCACGGCTCACAACTTGCAAGTAAGAATCTAACTACAAGTAATTCATCCTTTATAAACGGCAATACAGTTGCACAATTGAAATCTCAAACAATTATGACAGTTCTTGCAGCCGGAAATCTATTTGTTGGAAATTATATAAAGAATGAAGGGACATCAGGTGCTCAATTGACCTTTGGTCGTCCATTCGACGGATCTCATCCTTCAGCGCTCAAGGTTAAGGTTAATTATCAACCGGGTTCTGTAGATAAAGTGGGAAGTAAAGACAAAGTGAGTGGTTTTTCGAAGGGTGATAACGACAATGGTCAGATTTTTGTGGCTATCGCCAGCAGTCAGTGTGATCTGAATACCGCCCAAGGAAAGATGTTTGAACCGCAAGGGGATAATATATTGGGATATGGTGAAGTAACATGGAATAATAAGATAGGTTCAGATAATGAATTGGCCGATATCAACATTCCTATTATTTATAATGAAAAAGCTAAGACTACTCCGGCTACACATATTATTATAGTATGTTCCGCATCCAAATATGGAGATTATTTCACAGGATCCTCAAGTTCTGTGATGTATGTGGATGATTTTGAATTGGAATACGGAGAAATAAGGTGGAGTAATTAATTAAATTAAATTAGGATAAGGAATATTTGCGTATTCCTTATCCACCGGAAAATCTTCTAAATTGGAAGTACATACGATTGGAAAATCGAATTGTAATGAAAGATATAATCAGATTCACTATAATCACGATTTTGGTGGCGACCGGTCTGGCTGGTTGTATCCATAATGATTTGCCTTATCCCAAAATTACCCAGACCATAACCGAAATAGAGGCCGTAGGGCAGAGCCGTGCTGCATTCATTGATGTACTCGGACTTAAGGTAACACTCTATCTCGAAGAAACTACAGATATAGAAAATGTAAGATTTTCTAAATTTGAGGTTTCTGAAGGAGGGGTGCCTGATATAGATCTGACTGAAGGAACTTACAATCTGACAAAGCCTTTGTTTGTGGAAATTACAAGATATCAAACATACCTCTGGGAAATCACGGCAGAGCAGAATATTGAGAGATATTTTACGGTTGAAGGGCAAATAGGGGAGACGGTGATAGATCCGGCTGCTTGCAGAGTGATCGTGTATTTGCCGGAATCTATTGATCTAAGTGATATAAAGATTGAGTCTATAAAACTGGGCCCTGAAGATATCACCACTTATCAGCCTGTAATACAAGCGGGCAGTACAATTGATCTGAATCATCCCTATCGGGTGGAAGTTACGGCTCACGGACGCACAGAATATTGGACTATCTATGCAGAAGTTGTAGAACAGACTGTAGGCACAGATAATGCGGAGGCTTGGAGTGAAGTGGTTTGGGTATACGGCAGCTGTGAAGCAGGAAAATCCGGATCCTTCCAATATAAAGCGTCAGATTCGGAAGAATGGAAGGATATCGATCCTTCATGGCTCACTCAGAATGGTGGCACCTTATCTTGTTATATTCCTCATCTGGAACCCCTCACATCTTATGATGTGCGTACGGTTTCAGAAGGTGAGTATGGCAACATTATTACGCTGACTACTCAAGGCACGATGGATCTTCCTGATGGTTCTTTCGACCAATGGTGGCTAAAGGATGGGAAAGTTTGGTGTCCCTGGAATGAAGGAGGTACTCCCTATTGGGATACAGGTAACACCGGTGCAGCCACTCTCGGACAGAGCAACGTTGTGCCTACAGACCATACCGTGACCGGATCCGGAAAGGCAGCCGAACTTAACACCAAGTTTGTTGGTATTTTGGGTATCGGAAAATTAGGTGCCGGCTCAATATATACAGGTAGCTTTTCTAAAGTGGATGGTACCAACGGTATTCTCGATTTTGGTAGACAATTCAATCTGAGACCAACCAAACTAAGAGGCTATTACCAGTATAAGACAGCCAAAATAGACTATGCGAGCAAATCCAATCCTGATTTACAATATCTGATTGGAGAACCTGATACGTGTCATATTTATATTGCCTTGACCGATTGGACGGCTCCTTATCAAATCCGTACTAATCCCAATACAAGACAATTATTTGACAAAGATGCAGATTATATCATTGCATACGGTGAATTGCTCTACAGTGGCACAATGGAAGATTATGCTCCATTTGAAATAGAATTGCAATACCGGGATTATTTCACGAAGCCATCCTATATACAAATAACATGTGCTGCTTCAAAATATGGTGACTTCTTCACTGGTGGAAATGGAGCCACACTCTATGTGGATGAATTCTCCTTGGATTATGATTACTGAGGATTATGATTACTGAGATTTTAGTAAAAACTGAGTTTTCAGATAATTATTTCAAATAAAATATCAGGAAAATATTTGGTTAAACACCAAAATTGATTAATTTTGTGGAAAATTCATGGGGCATTAGCTCATCTGGCTAGAGCGTTTGACTGGCAGTCAAGAGGTGACGAGTTCGAGTCTCGTATGCTCCACCCAAAGGCCTGTTTATCAGGCCTTTGTTTTTTTACACCCAATTTTACACCTCTTAATCATCCTGAAGAGGATACATTAATGAGTTGTTTAATATTTCAATACATTTTTTAACAATTTTTGATTCTACGGATAATCAGGTATTTAAGTTGTCAAAGATAACGTCTGGGGGATAATTGAAGAACCATATGTTGCAAAATGCTGTTGAGAGATGTAATTTTGCACTGCTAAAAGCGCCCGGAACGCAACGTCCCGGGATTTTTTAGCGGACTAAGAGAACAATGAAATGATGCCACAGGACAGGCGATTCCGAATCAACGGGATTGCCGGAGCAGCAAGAAATAGGGAAACAAGGTTATGTATATAATACAAGTTTCCCGTCGATATCCTGGAGAGACGGCCGGACAGACAAACTGAAAAAAAGAGATCTGAAAAGATAGATAACAGCGGAGAGTTTGATCCTGGCTCAGGATGAACGCTAGCGGCAGGCTTAACACATGCAAGTCGAGGGGCAGCGGGGGCTGGCAGCAATGCCAGCCTGCCGGCGACCGGCGCACGGGTGAGTAACACGTATGTAACCTGCCCCTGTCAGGGGGACAACCCGGCGAAAGCCGGGCTAATCCCGCGTACATTTCCCGGGGGCATCCCCGGGAGAGGAAAGGATTTTTCCGGACAGGGATGGGCATGCGGCGCATTAGCTAGTAGGCGGGGTAACGGCCCACCTAGGCGACGATGCGTAGGGGTTCTGAGAGGAAGGTCCCCCACACTGGTACTGAGACACGGACCAGACTCCTACGGGAGGCAGCAGTGAGGAATATTGGTCAATGGAAGGAATTCTGAACCAGCCAAGC